>NZ_JBVIED010000001.1:1132007-1491318 GCF_055572035.1 Streptomyces sp. NPDC030838
CTTCGGCATCCGCAACCCACTGCCAGACCCCCCCCCCCCCCCCCCCCCCCCCCCCCCCCCCCCCCCTCCCCCCCCCCCCCCGGGCCCGGTTCGCCTCTAGGGTGACGTCATGACCACTGCACGGGTACTGACCTGGGAGGTCACGGCCAGCCGGGGCTACGAGACGGCGTGGGCCGAACTCTCCGGGGACGCGCTGCGGGCCCGCGGCCGGGCGGTCGGCACGCTGCCGGAGCCGTACTGGATCTCCTACGAACTCGACACGGCCGACGGCTTCGTCACCCGGCGGCTGACCGTGACCGCCGAGACCGCCGACCGCACCCGCACCCTCGATCTGCGGCACGACGGCCACGGCCGCTGGACCGCCGACGGGCGTCCGCTGCCGGAGGTCGACGGCGCCCTCGACTGCGACCTCGGGCTGTGCCCGCTGACCAACTCCATGCCGGTGCTGCGCCACGGGCTGCACCGGGCGGGCGGGGAGCGGGAGTTCCTGATGGCGTGGGTGTCGGTGCCGGATCTGGCCGTACGGCCGTCGCGGCAGACGTACACCGCGCTGGGCGACGGCACCCGAATCCGCTTCTCCTCCGGAACCTTCCGCAGCGACATCCGCTTCGACGCGGACGGGTTCGTGGCCGACTATCCGGAGCTGGCGACGCGGCTCGGTTAGCGGATGGCGCCGGATGCAGCAGCACCGGCAGCTGCCGGGACCGGGGCATGGATCAAGGAATGGCGACCTCTCCGGGACGTGGGCCCGGCGGCCCGGCTAATGGATCAGGGAATTCGCAATGATGATCATCAGCCCGATCAGCATGTCCAGGCCTCCCGCCCGGCACGAGGAAGGCCACCCCCGCCCGGCGGCGCGGGCGGCCGAGGTGCCCAAGGCGAACAAGGCGACGGTGTTGAACAGCAGGGCCGTGTCCACAGCCGTGTCCTCTGCCCACCACCCGGCTACCGCGGCGAGCAGTATCCCCACCGTGGGCAGCACGGCGGCGACCAGTGGCCACTCGGCGAGCACCGACCGCAGTCTGCTCGTGGTGGCCGCCCCGTCGACGGACGCCCGCTGGGCGATGACGTGCGCGTACCCATGGGCGGCGCTCGACGCCAGCGCGGTGAGCAGTACCCACGACGCGTCCTGACCGGGATCGGCCTCCTCGCCCGACGCGTCCAGCGCGGCCACCATCGCGCTGGCCAGCACCAGTCCGTAGATGCCGCTGAACAGCCACTGCTCCGGCGGCTGGTGCCGCAAGGTCCCCCTGGGGGCGACGCCCTCGCGGCGGACGTGGTCGTCATGGTCGGGCATCGCGTCGCCTCGGTGCGGGTTGAGGGCTGGGTCCGCACATGCTCACTCGCGTGGCGAGAACGCACCTGACGCCACGCGGCTGAGCATGATTGTTGTGCCCTGAAGGAGCAGGCCGGTGGCAGAGCGAACCCGACACCCTCTGGGCCCTAGCGTTCGGTCACCTTGCCGTCCGCGACCTCCAGGCGGCGGGTCACCCGGACGGCGTCCAGCATGCGGCGGTCGTGGGTGACCAGCAGCAGGGTGCCGGTGTAGGCGTCGAGGGCCGACTCCAGCTGTTCGATGGCGGGCAGGTCGAGGTGGTTCGTCGGCTCGTCGAGGACGAGCAGGTTGACGCCGCGGCCCTGGAGGAGGGCGAGGGCGGCGCGGGTGCGTTCGCCCGGGGAGAGGGTCGCGGCCGGGCGCAGGACGTGGTCCGACTTCAGGCCGAACTTGGCGAGCAGGGTGCGCACCTCGACCGGCTCGGTGTCGGGGACGGCCGCGCGGAACGCGTCCAGCAGGGCCTCCGGGCCGTGGAACAGCTTGCGGGCCTGGTCGACCTCGCCGACGAGGACGCCGGAGCCGAGGGCCGCGTGCCCGGCGTCGAGCGGGACGCGGCCGAGCAGCGCGGCGAGCAGGGTGGACTTGCCCGCGCCGTTGGCTCCGGTCACCGCGACCCGGTCGGCCCAGTCGATCTGGAGGGTGACCGGGCCGAGCGTGAAGCCGCCGCGCCGCACCTCGGCGTCGCGCAGGCCGGCCACGACGGCGCCGGAGCGCGGGGCGGCGGCGATCTCCATGCGCAGCTCCCACTCCTTGCGGGGCTCCTCGACCACCTCCAGCCGCTCGATCATGCGTTGGGTCTGGCGGGCCTTCGCGGCCTGCTTCTCGCTGGCCTCGCTGCGGAACTTGCGGCCGATCTTGTCTTTGTCGTTGCCCGCCTTGCGCCGGGCGTTCTTCACGCCCTTGTCCATCCAGGCGCGCTGCATCTGGGCGCGGTCCTGGAGGGCGGCCTTCTTGTCGGCGTACTCCTCGTAGTCCTCGCGGGCGTGGCGGCGGGCCACCTCGCGTTCCTCCA
This sequence comes from Streptomyces sp. NPDC030838, assembly GCF_055572035.1. Classification (NCBI taxonomy): domain Bacteria; kingdom Bacillati; phylum Actinomycetota; class Actinomycetes; order Kitasatosporales; family Streptomycetaceae; genus Streptomyces; species Streptomyces sp. NPDC030838. Next base: position 1,134,356 of record NZ_JBVIED010000001.1, read on the forward strand.
GGTAGGCCGCGTAGCCGCCGCCGTAGAGGTTGATCTGTTGCTGCGCCAGGTCCAGTTCGAGGACCTTGGTGACGGTGCGGGTGAGGAACTCGCGGTCGTGGCTGACGACGACGGTGCCGGCGCGCAGACCGCCGACGAAGCGTTCGAGGCGTTCCAGGCCGTCGAGGTCGAGGTCGTTGGTGGGCTCGTCGAGGAGGAAGACGTCGTAGCGGGACAGGAGGAGGGAGGCGAGGCCCGCGCGGGCGGCCTGGCCGCCGGAGAGGGAGGTCATGGGCTGATCGAGGCCGACCGCGAGGCCGAGGGAGTCGGCGACCTCCTCGGCCCGTTCGTCGAGGTCGGCGCCGCCGAGGCCGAGCCAGCGCTCCAGGCTCGCCGCGTAGGCGTCGTCCGCGCCCGGCCGCCCCTCGACCAGGCCCTCGGTGGCCTCGTCCATGGCCCGCTGGGCGGCGGCCACGCCGGTGCGGCGGGCCAGGAACTCCCGCACGGTCTCCCCCGGCCGGCGCTCCGGCTCCTGCGGCAGATGACCGACGGTCGCGGTGGGCGGGGAGAGCCGCAGCTCGCCCTGCTCGGGGGTGTCGAGCCCGGCGAGCAGGCGCAGCAGGGTGGACTTTCCGGCGCCGTTGGCACCGACCAGACCGATCACGTCCCCGGGGGCCACGACGAGGTCGAGGCCGGTGAACAGCGAGCGGTCGCCGTGACCGGCGGCGAGGTTCTTGGCGACGAGGGTGGCAGTCATCAGACCGCCGATCCTAACGGCCGCCCGCCCCGTCCCGTCACCGCGTTTTCACCGTGCCATGGCCTCCACCAGCACGCTTCCGGCCGTCCGCGCGACCACGAAGGCCTCGCCCTTGACGGCCTTGGCGTCCAGGGGGATGCGGTGGCGGCCGGGTTCGAGGACGCCGGCGAAGAGTTCGCGGGTGTGGGTGCGGTAGAGGCGGTCGAGGCGGTACGCGGTGAGGACGACCCGGCAGGCGGAGGTGACCTCGACGCCCGCCTCCCCGTCGGCGGCGACCAGCCGGGTGAGGCGGCGCCGCTCCACGGGGCTGCGGTCGAGGGCGTGCTCCGTCTGGGCGACGAGCAGCGGGACGATGGGGGCGAGGCCGTCGACGTAGGCCACCTCGACCCCGGCGCGTTCGAAGGCGGCGCGGACGGCGGCGCGTTCCTCCGCGCCGACCGCGCGGCCGAAGACGACGGCGCCATAGCCGCGCAGTTCCTCGGCGGGCACGTGGTCGGCGTCGTGCGCGATGTCGGCGCCGATGCCGATGGTGCGCAGGGCGGCGGCGAGCTTGGCGAGCAGGGCGACGCGGGCGCCGATGAGCAGCACGCGGCGGCGGGCGGTGCCGGGCTCGGTGCCGTCGAGCAGGGAGCGCAGGGCCGCGCGGTACTCGTCGCCGCGGAACCGGAACGGCCCTATCCCGTGGTAGCCGTTGAGTTCCAGGTCGACCTGCTCGTCGGTCTGCCAGGCGAAGTCCCGCCACACGTAGTCGTCGCCGTCCCGTTCGATGACGGCGGTGACCGCGCCGCAGGCCAGGTCCTCGCACTCGGGGCAGCCGTAGACGACGTACCGTCCGCCGGGCAGCGGTGCCTCGGCCTCCAGCAGCAGGCTGCGCACCTGCGCGGTGAAGATGGCGGGCGGCACGTCGGCGGCGAGCGGGGAGACGGCGTCCAGGTCGGAGAGCTGGAAGAGCAGGGGGCGTCCGTCGACGATGAAGTCCACGAAGTCCCGGTGGACCTGGTAGACCCCGTCCGCGAGGACGCCTCCGGCGCGCATCGCCGGTGCCAGGCCAAAGGTCGCATACGCGGCAGACATGGGGTGAGTATCCCCAGTCCGGCACCGTCCTGAGCGCGGCATGACACATTCCGCTACCGTCCCCGCGTGGACAGTGACGTGAGAGACGACGTGGTCGTCGTGGGTGGCGGCGTCATCGGGCTGACGACGGCCGTGGTGCTCGCCGAGCGCGGGCACCGGGTCCGCGTGTGGACGCGCGAGCCCGTCGAGCGGACCACCTCGGCGGTTGCGGGCGCCCTGTGGTGGCCGTACCGGATCCGGCCGGTCGCGGCGGCGCGGGCCTGGGCGCTGCGCTCGCTGGCGGTGTACGAGGAGCTGGCCGGGCGGCCCGAGGTGACCGGCGTACGCATGGTCGAAGGGGTACTGGGCGAGACGGGTCTGGACGAGGTGGACGGCTGGGCGGCGGCGCGGCTGCCCGGGCTGCGGGCGGCGACCGCGGACGAGTACGCCGGGGCGGGGCTGTGGGCGCGGCTGCCGCTCGTCGACATGACGGCCCATCTGCCGTGGCTGCGGGAGCGGTTGCGGGCCGCGGGCGGCGTGGTCGAGGAGCGTGCGGTGTCCTCGTTCGCCGAGGCGGACGCGCCGGTGGTGGTCAACTGCACGGGGCTGGGCGCCCGGACGCTCGTACCGGATCCGTCGGTGCGGCCCGTGCGCGGACAGTTGGTCGTGGTGGAGAACCCCGGCATCCGCACCTGGATGGTCTCCACGGACGCCGACGGGGAAATGGCGTACTTCTTCCCGCAGCCCGGCCGGTTGGTGCTCGGCGGCACGGCCGAGGAGGACGTGTGGACTCCGGAGCCGGATCCGGCGGTGGCGGAGGCGATCGTACGGCGGTGTGCGGCGCTGCGGCCGGAGATCGCCGGGGCGCGGGTGCTGGCGCACCGCGTAGGGCTGCGGCCCGCGCGGGACGCGGTGCGGCTGGAGCGGGAGACGCTGCCGGACGGGCGGGCGCTGGTGCACAACTACGGCCACGGCGGCGCGGGCGTCACCGTGGCCTGGGGGTGTGCGGAGGAGGCGGCCGGTCTGGCCGGGGCCTCCTCCGCGTAGGGCGGGACTGGCGGGGTTACGGCGCGGGGTGCGCCCGCGCCGTATGTGCTACGGCACGGGACGCACCGCGGCCGGTTCGCGCACGCCCTCCAGCGGTGCGGCCTCCGGCGTCGCGGTCGCCGTGCCGGCGGTGGCGCGGGCGAAGGCGGGCGCGCCGCCGACGAGCGGGACCCGCGCGGAGGTGCGGGACAGGTCGAGGGTGAGCGTCGGGGTGGTCGACGGGGGCTCGATCAGGTCCTTGTCGGTGCCCGCGACGATCAGCGCCAGCCGGTGGCCCTTGGGCACGACGTGGTCGGTGGCGGCCAGGTCGAGCGTGATCGTGTACGGCCTGCCCGGAGTGAGCGGGGCGCCGGTGGCGGAGGCGTGGTTGCCGAGGTCGGCCCAGCCGCGGCTGACGATCGTGTAGTCGACGTCGGCCGTCTTCGCTGCGGTCTCCTTGAAGCAGGCGCTGTCGCCGGTGGTGCTCGCGCCCCAGCAGGTGCGGTCGGTGAGGGTGGTGATGCCCTCGCCGGCGGCGGCGTAGTCGCGGATGGTGTCGGGGCCGAGGTCCACCAGGACGGCGCTGAGGTGGGCGCTGGAGGTGGTGGGGGTCGCGGTGACCGTCACCGTGGAGGAGCCGGACAGGCGCAGGTCGCGGGTGAGCGGCTTGGTGGTGAAGCCCGCCTTGTCGGGGGTGGGCCGGTCGATGTGGGCGGCCCAGTCGGTCTCGTCGTGCGCCGGGTTGTCGGTGAAGGTCTCGGTGCCCGTGCCGGGGCGCAGGCCGAGGGTGCCGACGCCGTCCTGGGTGCCCTCGGCGGGCCTGAGGGTGGCCGTCTCGGTGGCCCGGGGCGGCCAGACGTTCGAGGTCACCCACTGGTCGGGGGCGCGCTCGATGTCGGCCATGGGCTCGTCGTCGATGCCGTTGTCGTAGCCGAGGAGTTCGTGGTCGAACCAGCGGTGCAGGGTGTCGACCCAGGTGGCGCGGCGGAAGTCGAAGGGGTCGACGTGGCCGACCTGGGAGAGCCAGATCTTGCGCTCGACGCCGTTCTTCGCGAGCGCGTCCCACCACTGGCCGAAGTGCTTGGCGCGGACGTTGAGGTCCTGCATGCCGTGGATGACGAAGACGCTGGCGTTCACCTTCGCCGCGTCCTTGACGTAGTCCCGCCCGGTCCACAGCGGGGTCCAGTCGCCGGTGCGCGGGGCACCGTCGACGATGCGCTGCTGGACGGCGGCGCAGCGGGCGCGGGCGTCGGGGCTCTCGACGTAGTTCGACAGCCAGTCGGGGCCGGAGTCGAACAGCGGGGCGCCCTTGGCGAAGTAGTAGTCGTACCAGGAGGAGATCGCGCCGATCGGGACGATGGTCTCCAGGCCCTCGACGCCGGTCGCGGCGACGCCGTTGGCGATGGTGCCGTCGTAGCTCTTGCCGATCATCCCGGTCTTGCCGGTGGTCCAGCCGGCCTTGGCGCGGGTGCTGCCGGTGCGGGTGGTGTACGCCTTGGCGCGGCCGTTCAGCCAGTCGACGACGGCCTTCGCGGACTGGATGTCGGAGCGGCCGCCGACGTCCACACAGCCGTCGGAGCGGTTGGTTCCGGCCAGGTCGACGCCGACGAAGGCGTAACCGCGGGGGACGAAGTAGTTGTCGTAGAACAGCGGCATCTGGACGACGTTTCCGGCCGCGTCGTAGGTCTTCTTCTGGCTCTCGTTGCCGCGCCCGCAGCAGGAGTAGTACGGGCTGGCGTCCATGATGACCGGGACCTTGCGGCCCTGCTGGGCGGCCTCGCGCGGGCGGACGATGTCCACGGCGACGCGGTCGGTGCGGCCGTCGCCGTCGCCGTCGAGGCCGGTGTCGACCCAGACGGCCTCGCGGATCGCCTTGTCGTACGAGTGGACGGGTTGGCTCGTGCGGGGTGCGGCCTGGGCCGTGACGGGGGTGAGGAAGCCGGCCATCAGGGCGGCGGTGGCCGCCGTCGCGAGCGGTCTCCAGATCGTGAAGCGCGTGCGTATCGGCATGCGGCGGACGCTACCCCGACTCAACTCCCGTGCAGAAGGGGGCGGATGACGAGTCGTCCGGGACGCGTGTGGCCGGAATCCGCCCCTGCGGCGGCGGTGATCGTGACGGCCGGATGGCGATCGTGTGACAGGGGCGGCCGTGGACATGTCGAGGGACACAGGGAGTGAATAGGCTCCGAACAGACTTTCCACACCTAGGACTTGGAGCTGACGTGCACCGCAGAATGACCGCTCCGGGCGCGCTGGCCGCGGCCTCTCTCCTGCTGGCGATCCCGGCATCGGCCGCGAGCCACTCCCCCGGCGCACCGGGCATCGGCGACCCCTACTACCCGGCGTACGGCAACGGCGGCTACGACGTCTCCCACTACGACCTCCGGCTGAAGTACCAGCCGGCCACCGACCGGCTGGAGGGCACGGCCACCCTCCTCGCCCGCACCACCCAGGACCTGTCGTCGTTCAACCTGGACTTCCTGCTGGACGTGAGCGAGGTCCGGGTCAACGGCGCCGTCGCGACGTTCGCGGCGTCCGGCGAGCACGAGCTGGAGATCACGCCGAGGACGCCGCTCGGCAAGGGCACGGACGTCACCGTCGTGGTCCGCTACAGCGGGGTGCCGTCGGCGAAGCAGGCCTACGGCTTCACCAGCTGGCACCGCACACCGGACGGCGGGGTCGCGGCGAACGAGCCCGAGGCGGCGTGGTGGTGGTTCCCCAGCAACGACCATCCGCTGGACAAGGCCACCTACGACGTGTCGGTGCTGGTGCCGGACGGCACCCAGGCCATCTCCAACGGCACCCTGCAGTCGACGAGTTCACGGCTCGGCTGGACCCGCTGGAACTGGCGGTCCAACAAGCCGCAGGCGACCTATCTCGCCACGCTCGCGGTCGGCCGGTTCGACGTCACGACCGGGAAGACGGAGAGCGGCATCCCGGTCGTCAACGCCTACAGCAAGGACCTCGGCGACCACTACGGCGCCGCCCGGGCCAGCATCGAGCGGACCGGGGAGATCGCCGACTGGCTGACCGGGTACTTCGGGCCGTATCCCTACAACGCGCTCGGCGGGTACGTGCCGAACACGAACACCGGGTACGCGCTGGAGACCCAGACCCGGCCGTTCTACAGCCCGCGGCAGTTCGCGAACGGCACCAACACCTCCGTCGTGGTGCACGAGCTGGCCCACCAGTGGTACGGCGACCTGGTCTCCGTGGCCGAATGGAAGGACATCTGGATCAACGAGGGCTTCGCCCGCTACGCGCAGTGGCTGTGGTCCGAGCACGAGGGCGAGGGGACGGCGCAGGAGATCGCCGACTACGTGTACGCCTCGCGGCCGGCCGATGATCCGTTCTGGGCGGTCAAGCCCGGGGACCCGGGGCCGGAGAACCAGTTCCACATCGCCGTCTACGACCGGGGCGCGCTGACGCTGCAGGCGCTGCGCAACGAGATCGGCGACGAGGACTTCTTCGCGATCCTCAAGGGCTGGCCGCAGCGGTACGCCCATGGCAACGCGACGGTCGCCGACTTCCGGCGGTACGCGGAGGAGGTCTCCGGGAAGCCGCTGGCGGCGCTGTTCGACACGTGGCTGTACGAGCCGTCGAAGCCGGCCGCCTCGACGGCGCGGGAGGCGTCGATCGCCAGGTCCGCGAAGGCCCCCGCCCAGCCGACGTCATGGAAGAAGATCGCGGCGACGAACAACGTGCACGAGCACGGACACGGGCACGGGCACGAGGACTGACGTCGTCCTGGTCCAGCCCAGCCTGGTCGCGGAAATTGACGTGGCCACCGCTCAGGACCGAGGGGCCTGGCGGCATCCGGTGCGGTACGTACGACTGCGCATGGACATGGCGCCCAGCGACGCGGCTGCGTTCGGGGAGGGCGCGGTGCCCGCCGCTGGGTGACGCGTGGATCAGCTCGGCGAGTGGGCAGCATCCCACTCGCCGGCGGGGCACAGGATCTGGGCACTGCGCCCGTACGGGCGGGTAAGTCCCGAGCAGCGTGGGCAGTAGCCCACCTCGCCGGGGTGGCAGCCCAGCAAGCGCGCCGCAGCGGTTCGGTCTTCAAGCGCAGTCTGAGACACCCAGCGAGCCGCTTGCTTCCCACCCGGACACCTTGCCAGGCCCGGTGCCCGCCCTGTCTTCGCCACCGCGGCCCGCTTCCCGCACGCAGACGAGGTCGTCGCCGACTGGCCGGACCGCTACCTGCGACAAAGCGACGTCGATCCCCGCACCGCGCCCTGCGTCCTCACCCACAACGCCACCCGGCACTGACGAGAAGCGGGGTCACCGGAGCACCGTGAAGAACGCCAGCCCCTGCCGGTCCGAGTCCTGTGCCTGTCCGCTGGCCGCGACGATCGCAAGTTGCTGTATTCCGACCCGGCTGATCCAGTCATCCCGCGGGATGCGGATCTCGCCGGTGAACGACCCATCGTCTGCCGCGCGAAACTGACCGAGCTGCGGACTCAGGGGATCTTGGCAGATCACTTGTACGGCGTGTCCCGGCTCGAAGCCGATGCCGGAAATGCGCACGGGAGTCCCCGGTGGACCAGAGCTTGGCTCAATGGTGATCTCCGTACTCACGGGAACCGCGTCCGACGGTCCTTCCTTGTCGTCGGTCACGCGCATGACGAGCCATGCGACGGAAAGGATCGCGACAATGGCGAGCCCAGCCAGCATCACCAGAGAGAACGGACCCACCTGCTTGGAGATCAGTTTGGTGCGCGACCTGTTCACGGTCATGTCTCCGCGTGACGCATAGGCTCTGCCGTGATCGCGCGCCGAGGCGTACATCTCGGCTCGATCGGGCTCCTCGCGCGGAGACGAGGGCGGTACGTGGGTCATGACGGACCCTCGTTGATCGTCATGTCACGGCCTGACATGTATGCCCTGCCCTGACCCGAGACCTGGGCGTTCATCCTGATGCTGCTGACCCGGCCGCCCTCGGCCGCCGGCAGCAGCGGCATAAGTTCCTCGTCGAGAACGCGTTGCAACTCGACGCGCAGTGAAGGGTCCGCCGAAAGCAACCGACGGAGTTTTCGCTGCCAGTCGCCGATCAGTTCCTCTTCGACCGAAGAGTCCCCGACCGCCCGCGCCTCGGCCACCTGGGTGTGCCCGTAGACCAGCTCCGCGTCCACGGCCGGCACCTCTTCGGGATGGCGCTGCCGCCAGAACGCCACCACTGCCTGGCGCGCCTGCTCCCAGGCCTGCGTAGCCATAGTCCCCACCACCGCGGACGCTGCGGCAAGTGTCAAAGCGTCCATGCCCATTCCCCCATCGCACCCCGATCCGGAACTTCAGGGTAGCCGGAGGGTGACGCTCCGTGTACACCTTGCGCGCCTCTGCGTGATGCTGCTGAATGATCGAGTGATGATGGAGGGTTCGCCCGACAGTGGCCTGCCGTCGGGTGGCGGAGCGGGCGCCAGCTGCTGGTACGCGGCCGACCGGGCTGACCGCGGCGAAGACCCGCTCCCACTATCCGTTGCGCCTGGTGCTCGCGTTCCACCTGACGGACACCGAACTCGGGACGACCTTCTGGGCGGTCAAGCCCGGGGACCCTGGGCCGGAGAACCAGTTCCACATCGCCGTCTACGACCGGGGCGCGCTGACGCTCCAGCCCGCCTCGACGGCGCGGGAGGCGTCGATCGCCAGGTCCGCGAAGGCCCCCGCCCAGCCGACGTCATGGAAGAAGATCGCGGCGACGAACAACGTGCACGAGCACGGACACGGGCACGAGGACTAAGGGCTGGTGACCGTCGCCGCCTCCTCCGGCTCCGCCGCCGCGCGCGCCAGCAGGGCCTCCCGGTCGATCGCGTCCACCTGGGTCGACGGCACCGTGCAGGCGTGGGCGCCCGCGACCGCCCCGTAGCGGGCGCACCGCAGGGGCGGCTCGCCGGCCAGGAAGCCGAAGAGGAAGGCGGCGGCGAAGGCGTCGCCCGCGCCGTTGGAGTCCACCACCGGCGCGGGGGGCGCCACCGGCGGGACACGGGTCAGCTCGCCGTCGGCCAGCAGGTGGGCGCCCTCGGCGCCGGCCGTGGCGACGGCCACCTGCGCGCGGCCGCGCTCGACGATGCGGCGCAGGGTGCGCTCGGGGTCGGCGAGGCGGGTGGCGGAGACGAAGACGAGGTCCGCGGCGAGGGCGAACGGCTCGTGGTACGGGTTCTCGCCGTCCCAGTCGTGCAGGTCGGTGGAGAGCGTCACGCCGGTCTCGCGCAGCACCGGGAGGGCGTGGGAGCACGGCTGCGTGATGGAGACGTGGGCGTGGCGGCTGCGCCCGGCCAGCTCCCGGACCGTGGCCTCGGGGAGGCGGTCGTCGGGCCGGCCGCGGCTGCTGTCGTACAGGGAGAGCCGCCGGCCGTCGGGGCCGACGAGGTTGACGGCCCGCTTGGTGCCCGCGGGCTGCGGGATCGCGGTGAGCGCGATGCCGCGCTCGCGGTGCAGGGCGCGGACCAGGTCGCCCTCGGGGTCGTCGCCGAGGAAGTCGAGGTGGTGGGTGCGCAGGCCCAGGGCGGTCAGGCCGAGGGACATGAAGTCGCCGGTCTGGCCCGCGCGGGTGCGGATCCCGTCGTGGATCAGGTAGCTGTCGGCGTACGGGAGCGGCAGCTCCGGTACGTAGATGATGGTGTCCACGCCCGCGCCGCCCAGCACGAGCACGTCGGTGTCACGGCTCAACTCCGGCCCTCCCCATGGTCGTACACCGTGACCGGGACACCCCGCCGCACCAGCCGCTCGGTGATGAGCGGCTCCACGCGGGGCCATTTGCCCCCGGCCAGTCCGCACCCTATCCGGGGCATGTGGACCGACGCGCCGAGTTCCAGGGCCTTGTCGGCGAGCCGGGCGAGGGCGGTGTCGATCGCCTCGTAGCGCACGGGGACGCCCTTGCTGCCGGTCCGGATGCCGCGCTGGCCGACCATGTTGGCCACCCACACATACGGCTCGACCTGGACGAACTGGACCGCGCCCAGCCCGAAGTCGTTCGCCGCCCGCTCGCGGTGCCAGGTGCGGTAGGCGGCCTCGGGCTCCGGCCAGCGGCGCGATAGGGCCAGGACGAAGCCCTTCCCCCACCCGCCGATGTCGTTGCAGACATGGGCGATCAGCTTGACGCCCTTCACCGACGGCACGGTGGCGTCACCCCGGACATACGTGATCTCCGACATGACGCCACCGTAGGCGCTGCCACTGACAGTGGCCCCTGAATTACTGCTTCGTGAGCTTCGTCAGCTCCTGGTCCGCCGTCTGGGACACCCGGCGGCGAACGCCGAACCAGCCGCCGACGAGGGCCAGGGCGATGAGCGGGATGAGGAGGAGGGTCTTGCGGCCCACCTCGGGATCGTTCCACATCATGCCGAGGCAGACCAGCAGGAAGGTGATCGTGGCGATCTCGGTGACCGGGCTGCCGGGCAGCCGGAAGGACGGCCGCTGGACCAGGCCCGCCTTGGCGCGGCGGACGAAGATCAGGTGGCAGACCATGATGATCACCCAGGTGCTGATGATGCCGAGGGAGGCGACGTTCAGCACGATCTCGAAGGCCTGGTGCGGCATGACGAAGTTCAGGCCGACGCCCAGCACGCACACCGCGCAGGTCAGCAGGATGCCGCCGTAGGGCACCTGGCTGCGGTTCATACGGGCGGTGAACTTCGGGGCCGAGCCCGCCATCGCCATCGACCGCAGGATGCGGCCCGTCGAGTACAGACCCGAGTTCAGCGAGGACATGGCGGCCGTCAGGACCACCAGGTTCATCACGTCGCCCGCGGCCGGGACGCCGATCTTCGACAGGACGGTGACGAAGGGGCTCTGGTCGGCCGAGTAGACCGAGCCGGGCAGCAGCAGGGCCAGCAGGACGACCGAGCCGACGTAGAACAGGCCCACGCGCCACATGATCGAGTTCACCGCGCGCGGGACGACCTTCTCCGGCTCGGCGGTCTCGCCCGCGGCGACACCGACCAGCTCCAGCGCGGCGTAGGCGAAGATCACGCCCTGCATGACGAGGACGACCGGCATCAGGCCGTGCGGGAAGACGCCGCCGTTGTCGGTGATGACATGCAGGCCCGGCGTCTGGCCGCCCACCTCGTGCTGGGTGGCCAGCAGGAAGATGCCGACGAACATGAAGGCGACGAGCGTCGCGACCTTGATGATCGCGAACCAGAACTCCATCTCGCCGAAGATCTTCACCGAGATCAGGTTCACGGCCAGGACCACGGCGAGCGCGGCGAGGGCGAGCACCCACTGCGGGATGTCGGTGAAGGCGCTCCAGTAGTGCGTGTAGAGCGCGATGGCGGTGATGTCGGCGATACCGGTCGTCGACCAGTTCAGGAAGTACATCCAGCCGGCGACGTACGCGCCCTTCTCGCCGAGGAACTCGCGCGCGTACGACACGAAGGAGCCCGAGGAGGGCCGGTACAGGACCAGCTCGCCGAGGGCCCTGACGACGAAGAAGGCGAAGATGCCGCAGACCAGATAGGCCAGTGCGAGCGCGGGGCCCGCGTTGTGGAGGCGGCCGCCGGCGCCCAGGAAGAGTCCGGTGCCGATGGCGCCGCCGATGGCGATCATGTTGACGTGGCGGGCCTTGAGGTCCTTGCTGTAACCGGCGTCGCCCGCGTCCGCGGGCGCCTGGGTCGCCTCGGGGTGTGCGGCGACCTGTGCCGTTTCCACGGCGTCCTTGCTCACGGGTGGTTCCACTCTCTGGTGCGCCCGGGGCGGTGTACGCCCCGGGTGTCCGTACGTGACTCGGCCCGCACCACCCTGGGTGTTGCGGCACAGACCAAGGCAGCACCTTCCCACAGGGGCCGGTCACATGCGGTGACCCAGGTCACAGAGCGTTACTTGTCACAGGATCGCCGAAGGTTTCACACTTCTGGTGAGACAGCGATACTGCTGCACATGACAAGCCATGCCGAGGAGCCGACCCTCACCGTCGACGAGCTGGCCGCGCGGGCCGGTGTCACGGTGCGGACGGTGCGCTTCTACAGCACCCGGGGCCTGCTGCCGCCGCCGGTGATCGGCCCGCGCCGGGTGGGTCACTACGGCAGGGAGCACCTGGCCCGCCTCGCGCTGATCGAGGAGTTGCAGCACCAGGGGATGACGCTCGCCGGGATCGAGCGCTACCTCCAGCAGCTTCCGCCGGACCTGAGCGCGCAGGACCTCGCCATCCACCGCGCGGTGGTGGCCTCCTGGGCGCCGGACACCGTGGACACGGTGACCCGGGAGGAGCTGGCGCGGCGGGCCGGGCGGACACTGGGTGACGACGAGGTGGAGCGGCTGGTGGCCATGGACGTCGTACGGCCCGGCCCCGACGGGTACCGCGTCGATCTCGGCCTGCTGCGGCTCGGGGTCCGGCTGCTGGACGTACCGATGTCCCAGGAGGCGATCCTGGCGGCGCGCACGGTCCTCATCGAGCACTCGCGCGCCGCGGCGCATGAGCTGTCCCGGCTGTTCCGGGGCGAGGTGTCGGAGCGCGACGCACGCGACGTGCGCTCCCTGTCGGCGCACATGCAGCCCCTGGTGGTGCAGGCGCTGCTGACGACGTTCCAGCGGTCGCTGCGGGAGGAGCTGGGCGAGTGGCTCACCCGGTCGGACGCGAGGTGAGCCACTGCCGCCACTGGGCCGCCGCCCCCGCTAGTCGCTGAAGCGCTCCCCCTTCTCCGCCTTCTCCACCAGCAGCGCCGGGGGCGTGAACCGCTCGCCGTAGCGCTCGGCCAGCTCCCGCGCGCGGGCCACGAAACCGGGCAGGCCTACCCCCACCCCGGCGCCGCCGTCGTAGCCGTTGATGTACTGCAGCACGCCGCCCGTCCAGCCGGGGAAGCCGATGCCGAGGATGGAGCCGATGTTGGCGTCGGCGACGGACGTCAGGACGCCCTCCTCCAGCAGCCGGACGGTGTCCAGCGCCTCGGAGAAGAGCATGCGCTCCCGCATGTCCTCGAAGGGGATCCGGTGGCCCGGCTTGGTGAAGTGCTCGCGCAGGCCCGGCCAGAGGCCCGCCCGCTTGCCGTCCTCGTCGTAGTCGTAGAAGCCGGCGCCGCCGCTGCGGCCGGTGCGGCCGAACTCGTCGACCATGCGGTCGATGACGGCCTCCGCCGGGTGCGCGGTCCAGGTGCCGCCCGCCTCCTCGACGGCCCGCTTCGTCTCGTTGCGGATCTTGCGCGGCAGGGTCAGCGTCAGCTCGTCCATCAGGGACAGCACCTTGGCCGGGTAGCCCGCCTGCGCGGCGGCCTGCTCGACCGACGCGGGCTCGATGCCCTCGCCGACCATCGCCACGCCCTCGTTGATGAAGTGGCCGATCACGCGGGAGGTGAAGAACCCGCGCGAGTCGTTGACGACGATCGGCGTCTTGTTGATCTGCCGGACCAGGTCGAAGGCGCGGGCCAGCGCCTCGTCGCCGGTGCGCTCGCCCTTGATGATCTCGACGAGCGGCATCTTGTCGACCGGGGAGAAGAAGTGCAGCCCGATGAAGTCGGCCTGGCGCTGCACGCCCTCGGCGAGCGCGGTGATCGGCAGGGTGGAGGTGTTGGAGCACAGCAGCGCGTCCGGCGCGACGATCTGCTCGATCTCCTGGAAGACCTTGTGCTTGAGGGCGGTGTCCTCGAAGACGGCCTCGATGACCGCGTCACAGCCGGCCAGGTCCTGCACGTCGGCGGTGGGGGTGATGCGGGCGAGCAGCGCGTCGGCCTTCTCCTGGGTCGTACGGCCCCGGGAGACGGCCTTGGCGCACAGCTTCTCGGAGTAGCCCTTGCCCTTGACGGCCGCCTCCAGGGAGACGTCCTTGAGGACGACGTCGATGCCCGCGCGGGCGCAGGAGTAGGCGATGCCCGCGCCCATCATCCCCGCGCCGAGGACGGCGACCTTGCGGACCTGGCGCGGGGCGATGTCCTTGGGGCGGTTGGCGCCGGAGTTGACGGCCTGGAGGTCGAAGAAGAACGCCTGGATCATGTTCTTCGAGGTCTGTCCCGCCGCCAGCTCCACGAAGTAGCGGGCCTCGATGACCTGGGCGGTCTCGAAGTCGACCTGGGAGCCCTCGACGGCCGCCGCGAGGATGTTGCGGGGGGCCGGGTAGGGGGCGCCGCCGGTCTGCTTGCGCAGGTTGGCCGGGAAGGCGGGCAGGTTGGCCGCGAACTTGGGGTTGGCGGGGGTGCCGCCGGGGATGCGGTAGCCGGGCTTGTCCCAGGGCTGCTGCGACTCGGGGTTCGCGTCGATGAAGGCGCGGGCCTTGGCGAGCATCTCCTCCCGCGTCTCGGCCACCTCGTGCACCAGGCCGTTCTCCAGGGCGCGGCGCGGGCTGTACTGGGTGCCCTGGAGCAGCACCTTCAGCAGCGCGTCGGCGATGCCCAGCAGCCGGACGGTGCGCACGACACCGCCGCCGCCGGGGAGCAGGCCGAGGGTGACCTCGGGGCAGCCGATCTTGGAGCCGGGAGCGTCGAGGGCGATCCGGTGGTGGCAGGCGAGGGCGATCTCGAAGCCGCCGCCGAGGGCCGCGCCGTTCATCGCGGCGACGACCGGCTTGCCGAGGGTCTCGATGCGGCGCAGGTTCCGCTTGATGGCCAGGCCGCCGTCGAACAGCTCCTGGGCGGTCTCTGGGGTGACCCGGATCAGGTCGCGCAGGTCGCCGCCCGCGAAGAAGGTCTTCTTGGCGGAGGTGACGATGATGCCGCGGATGGAGTCCTGCTCGGCCTCCAGGCGGTCGGTGATTGCGGCGAGGGAGTCGCGGAACGCCTGGTTCATGGTGTTCGCGGACTGGTTCGGGTCGTCGAGGACGAGGGTGACGACGCCGGTGTCGTCCTGTTCCCAGCGGATCGTGGTGCTCTCGGTCATGTGAGGGGTCTCCGTAGAAGTCTGGTGGGTCCGCGGGGAGTTCAGACGCGTTCGATGATCGTGGCGATGCCCATGCCGCCGCCGACGCAGAGGGTGGCGAGGCCGTACCGCTTGTCCTGGCGCTCCAGTTCGTCGACGAGGGTGCCGAGGATCATCGCGCCGGTGGCGCCGAGGGGGTGGCCGAGGGCGATGGCGCCGCCGTTGACGTTGACCTTGTCGAGGGACAGGCCCATGTCCTTCACGAAGCGCAGCACGACCGCGGCGAAGGCCTCGTTGATCTCGACGAGGTCGATGTCGTCGATGGTGAGGCCCGCCTTGGCGAGCGCCTTGCGGGTGGCGGGGGCGGGGCCGGTGAGCATGATGGTGGGCTCGGAACCGGAGACGGCGGCGGAGACGATCCGCGCGCGGGGGGTGAGCCCGTAGCGCTCGCCGACCTCCCGGGAGCCGATGGCGACGAGGGCGGCGCCGTCGACGATGCCGGAGGAGTTGCCCGCGTGGTGGACGTGGTCGATCTTCTCCACCCAGTGGTACTTCTGCAGGGCCACGGCGTCGAAGCCGCCGAGGTCGCCGATGTCCGCGAAGGACGGCTTCAGCTTGGCGAGGGAGTCGGCGGTGGTGCCGGGGCGCATGTGCTCGTCGTGGTCGAGGACGACGAGTCCGCTGCGGTCCTTCACGGGGACGACGGACCGCTCGAAGCGGCCCTCCTTCCAGGCGGCGGCCGCCCGCTCCTGCGAGAGGGCCGCGTACTCGTCGACGTCGCGGCGGGAGAAGCCCTCGATGGTGGCGATCAGGTCGGCGCCGATGCCCTGCGGCACGAAGTTGACCGCGAGGTTGGTCATCGGGTCGTTGAACCAGGCGCCGCCGTCGGAGGCCATCGGCACCCGGGACATCGACTCGACACCGCCGGCCAGGACCAGGTCCTCCCAGCCCGAACGCACCTTGGCGGCGGCCATGTTGACGGCCTCCAGGCCCGAGGCACAGAAGCGGTTCTCCTGCACGCCGGCGACCGTGTCGGGCAGGCCCGCGGCGACGGCGGCGATCCGGGCGATGTCGGAGCCCTGGTCGCCGACCGGGCCGACGACGCCGAGGACGATGTCGTCGACGGCCGCGGGGTCCAGGCCGGGGAAGCGGGCGCGGATCTCGTGGATGAGTCCGACGACCAGGTCGATGGGCTTCGTGCCGTGCAGGGCGCCGTTGGCCTTGCCGCGTCCGCGCGGGGTGCGGATCGCGTCGTACACGTACGCTTCGGTGCTCACGAGGAGGCCTTTCACTGAGGGTTCGGGGGCTCGGGGGCTGCCGGCTGGGAGACGAGCCGGGGCACGTCCCAGTCGCGGGCCACGGATGCGGTGTCGGCGCCCGGCCGGGCCGGGCCGGTGCGGACCGCCGTGGGGGTCGCGGAGAAGCGGGGGGCGGGCGCGGGCTGGGTGATGCCGCCGTGGTCGGTGAAGGTGCCCCGGGCGGCGAGATGCGGGTGGTGCGGCGCCTCGCGCAGGGACAGGACGGGCGCCACGCACGCGTCGGAGCCCTCGAAGACGGCCGTCCACTCGTCCCTGGTGCGGGACTTGAAGCGGGCTGCGACCGCCTCGCGCAGCTCCGGCCAGCGGGCGAGGTCGTCGCGGGCCGGTGCCTGCTCCGGGATGCCGAGGAGCGCCATGAACCGGTCGTAGAACTGCCGCTCCAGCGCGCCCACCGCCATGTACTGGCCGTCGGCGGTCTCGTAGGTGCCGTAGAAGGGGCAGCCGCCGTCGAGGAGGTTGGCGCCGCGCCGGTCCCGCCAGCCGCCCGCGGCGAGCATGCCGTGGATCATCGCGGAGAGGTGGGCGGCGCCGTCGACGATGGCGGCGTCGACGACCTGTCCGGCGCCGGTGGCGCGGGCGTGGTGCAGGGCGGCGAGGATGCCGACGACGAGGTAGAGGGAGCCGCCCGCGTAGTCGCCGAGCAGGTTGGCGGGGACGGCCGGCGGTTCGCCGGGGGCGCCGATCATGCCGAGCGTGCCGGTGAGCGCGATGTACGCGATGTCGTGGCCCGCGCGGTGGGCGAGCGGGCCCTGCTGGCCCCAGCCGGTCATCCGGCCGTAGACGAGCCGCGGATTGCGGGCGTGACAGGCCTCGGGGCCGACGCCGAGCCGTTCGGCGACGCCCGGGCGGTAGCCCTCGATGAGGACGTCGGCGCGGGAGGCGAGGTCGAGCACCCGGTCGGGGCCGTCGGCGGACTTGAGGTCGACGACCACGGAGCGCTTGTTGCGGTTGGTGACGTCGAAGTCCGGGTCGATCGCGAGTCCGGGCCCGCCGGGGCGGTCCACGCGGACCACGTCGGCGCCCAGGTCGGCCAGGAGCATGGCCGCGAAAGGTCCGGGGCCGATGCCGGCCAGCTCGACCACGCGGACGCCCGTGAGCGGTCCGTGTGAGGACGTTCTCGCCGTGGTCATCCAGCCCCCTCGCTGTGACACAACCGATGTAACACCGGTGATGGTAAGAACAGGTTTCAGTCGGCACAAGGCCTGAACGAGCAAGCGCTTAGCCATTTTCGGTCGCCCGGCGGTGACTGATGCGGTACGGCCGCCGCGGCGGCACCGGCTCAGCGCGCGTCCAGGTCCGCTATCAGCCGTTTCGGGGCGATGACCCGGTAGCTCTCCTCCACCCAGTCGCAGAGCAGCTCCGCCGACGGGGAGCCCTTGGGCTCCAGCGGGATGCTGACCCAGCCCGACCTGCCCAGGCCGTATCCGGCCGGCTCGGCGCCCGGGGCGCTCAGGGCGTGCGCATGGGCGGTGTCGTCCGTGAGCTTGAGGGTGACGCCCAGCGGATAGCTGCCGTCGTCGACGCCGAGGAAGACGAACACCTTCTTGTTGACCTTGGCGACGGACTCGCCCCAGGGGAACTCCTCGGCCGCGCCCGGCAGGCCGAGGGCGAACTCGCGCACTTTCTCCCACTTCTTCAGGGCGTTCGCGGCCACCGCCATGGTCCACCTCCGGGCTCGTCGTCGGGCTCCGCACTCCTCACGCTAGCCTCAGCCACCGACAGCGGCGCGGGCCGCGCGGGCTCGACGGCGAGCGAGAGGTGTCATGACCAGGCTGAACAGGGCGGATCGTCCGTACGACATCGTGCTCTTCGGGGCGACCGGCTTCGTCGGGACGCTCACCGCGGAGTACCTGGCCGCGCACGCGCCCGAGGGGCTGCGCTGGGCGATCGCGGGGCGCGGCGAGGAGAAGCTGCACCGGCTGCGTGAACGGCTGCCCGGCGGGGCGGAGACCGGGGTGCTGGTGGCGGATGTCGCCGATCCGGCCTCGCTGCGCCGGCTCGCGGAGCAGGCGCGCGTGGTGGCCACCACGGTCGGCCCCTACGTGACGTACGGCGAGGAGCTGGTCGCGGCCTGCGCGGACACCGGCACGGACTATCTCGACCTGACCGGCGAGCCGGAGTTCGTGGACCTGATGTACGTCCGGCACGACGCACGCGCGCGGGAGACCGGCGCGCGGCTGGTGCACGCCTGCGGCTTCGACTCGGTGCCGCACGATCTGGGCGTGTACTTCACCGTCCGGCAGCTGCCGGAGGGCGTGCCGCTGACGGTGGACGGGTTCGTGAGCGTGGACGCGGCCTTCTCCGGCGGCACCTTCGCCTCCGCGCTGAACCAGTTCGCCCGCGGCCGGCAGATGGCCGCCGCCGCGCGGGACCGCCGCCGGCACGAGCCCCGGCTGGTGGGCCGCCGGGCGACGACCCCGACGGGCGCTCCGCGGTTCGCCCCCGAGGTCGGCGCCTGGGCGCTGCCGCTGCCGACCATCGATCCGCAGATCGTGCGGCGTTCGGCGAAGGCCCTGGAGCGCTACGGCCCCGACTTCCGCTACCGCCACTACGCCGCCGTGCGGCGGCTGCCGGTCGCGGTGGGCGGGGTGGCGGCCGTCGGCGCGCTCGCCGCGGCGGCCCAGCTGCCGCCCGCGCGGCGCTGGTTGTCCGACCGGCTGAAGCCGGGCGAGGGGCCGAGCGCCGAGCGGCGGGCGCGCAGCTGGTTCTCGCTGCGGTTCGTCGGCGAGGGCGGCGGGCGCCGGGTGTACACCGAGGTCGCGGGCGGCGATCCGGGCTACGACGAGACGGCGAAGATCTTCGCCGAGGCGGCGCTCGCCCTCGCCCTCGACGACCTGCCGCAGACCGCCGGGCAGGTGACCACAGCGGTGGCGATGGGCGACGCGCTGACCGAGCGGCTGCGCACGGCGGGGATCACCTTCCGGGTGGCGGCGCGCCGGTGACGTCGCATCTTCTTCGAGTCCGCCCCTACAGCGGCCACTCCACGACCGTGTAGATCATCCCGACGATCCAGGCGAGCCCCGCGAGCGTGGCGAGGACCAGAGCGGCCGTCACGGCGCGCTCGACGGGGCGGTGGGGGTCGGTGAGGGGCTTCGGGGCACGGTGCGAGGTCATGCGGCCAGCCTGCCGACCGGGGCGGTACGCGCACATCCGTACGCGTACTCAGACGACGTACTCACGCGGGCCGTCGAGTATCCCGGCGCCCCGCGCGGGCGACCGTTCTCAGGCGGCCTCCATCGCCTCCCGCAGGGCCCGGCGGCACAGTGCGTCGGCCCTGCGGGTGGTCTCGGGGAGCCGGTACTCGGGGGTGAGGGCCAGGGTGTGCGCACAGGCGTTGGCGAGGCTCACGCGGTGGCCCACGGAGACGAAGACCGGCTTGACGTTCTCGCGGGTGCGCAGGGCGCGGCCGACCTCCTCGGCGCCCGCGCGGAGGGGTGCCGAGGCTCCGCGCGGGGCGGCCGGTTCGTCGTAGGCGAAGGTGAAGGGGTTCTTGGCGACGCCGATCGTGGGCAGGCCGGTGAGCACGCCGAGGTGGCTGGCGAGACCGAAACGGCGTGGGTGGGCGAGGCCGTAGCCGTCGCAGACCACCAGGCCGGGCGGACACGGCAGGGCGTCGAGGGCGGCCAGCACGGTCGGGATCTCCCGGAAGGCGAGCAGGCCCGGCACGTACGGGAAGGAGATCCGGCCGACGGCCGTGGCCTCGGCGACCACGTCCAGGGTCGCCCCGTCCAGGACGACGGCCGCCGCCGCGACGACGTCCCGGTCGTCGTCGTAGGCGACGTCGACCCCCGTGACGTGTCCGGTGCCGGGCGGCGGCCCCGGCTCGTCCAGCACCACGCGCGCCCGCAGCTCGTCCTGGACGGCGCGGGCCTCTTCCTCGGTCGCGGGCCAGCCCGCGGGGATGGTTACGGTCGTCATGGTGGGGACGAGCGTACGGGGCCGGCCGCCCGCGCGGGCCGGCGGTACGCTCACTTGCCGAGCGCGCGCTGCAACTGGGCCTTGTTCATGTCGGAACGGCCATGGATGTTGCGCTTCTTGGCCTCCTCGTACAGCTGGTCGTAGGTGGGGCCCTGGGAGCCCCTGCCGGAACGCTGGCCGCCCCGCTTGCCGGACGACATGTCCTGCGTGGAGGTGCGGCTGGCGGTCTTGGACTCGCCGGAGCGGGCGCGTTCCTTGTTCACCGTGCGGGCCGCGATCTCCTTGGCCCGGCCGGTGCTCTCGCCGCGCTCCTCGGCGCTCTTCTTGATGTGCTCGTACTGGCGCTCCCGTTTGGAGCTCGAACCGCGAGGCATGTCCGCTCACTTCCTTTCACGATGAGTGAACGGGTACCCACATTGCCAACAAACGAGGTGTCCCGCGCGCTCAGTGCTCCAGGCGTGCCACCCGTCCCTTCTCCCCGGCGGCCCAGCAGCCGCGGTCGGGTGCGCAGTCCACGGTGTCGTACGAGCCGGTGTCCACCGTGCGCCAGGTGCGGCCGCCGTCGGTGGTGAGGTCGGTGCCGGTGGGGCCGACGGCGAGGGCGGCGGAGCGGTGGTGCGGGAGCCAGGCGACGCCGGAGCGGTAGGCGGGCGGGGCGGTGGCGGCGGGGCGCCAGGTGCGGCCGCCGTCGGGGGTGTGCGCCGCCGCGCGGGGCGCGGTCTGGTCGGGGCGGTAGTCGCCGCCGACGGCGAGGCCGTGGGCACGGTCGCGGAAGGCGAGCGCGAAGACGCCGCGGGCCGGGTCGCCGGCCGGCAGCGGGGTGTCGGCGGCCGTCCAGGTCAACCCGCGGTCCGCGGAGTGCAGTACGCGCGCGCGTGCGGCCCCGCCGGTGGCCAGCCACACGTCCCGGGGCCCGGACGCCACCAGGCACTGCCCGCTCGCCGCGAACCCGGCCTCGCCGTCCAGGGCGGGCGGCATGCCCGCGTCGGGCAGCACCTTCCAGGACCGGCCGCCGTCGCCGGTGGACAGCATGCGGAACCTGCCGTTCACCGGGTCGCTCATCGCCAGGCCGTGGCGGCGGTCGAAGAAGGTCATGCAGTCGTAGAAGGCGCGCGGGTCGGTGTTGCGGAAGGACTCCGTCCAGGTCGCTCCGCCGTCGTCGGTCCGGTACACGCGGGAAGCCTCGCCCTCGCCGATGGCCAGCACCACGGCGCGCCGCGCGTCGAAGGCCTGGATGTCCCGGAACTGGAGGTCCGAGGTGCCGGGCGGCGAGACGTTCCGCCAGCTCGCTCCGCCGTCGGTGGTGCGCAGGACCGTTCCTCCGGTCCCGGACACCCAGGCGACGTCGCGGCCGACGGCGGCCAGGCCGCGGAAGCGCACGTCGGTGGTGCCGGTGTCCTTCAGGGCCCAGTTCGGGATAACGGGCGGCGTGTCGTGCGCCCGCGCGGGGACAGCCGTCAGCGCGGCCAGCGCCGCTACGGCGCCGATCACCGCCGGGACCCGCCCAGCCCGTGGCGTACGTCCCGTACATCCCATGCGTGCCGTCCGTGGCCTGCGTCGCGTGCTCCCCCAGCGCCTCATGGCGGGCGAAGCTAGCGGACCTGCCGGGCGCCGTCCAGAGGGCCTCCGCGCGGTGGCGCCGGGCGGGGATCTCGGGTTCCACGCGCGCGAGCACTGCCCCGTCCAGTGGCGCGACGAGGGCAAAAACGGCACATCAGTCCCCACCGGCACATCCGTAGGACTGAATCACCGCCGGGATGGAACACGGTGACGGAGGTCACTCGGCACGGGGGTGCACGGACGCGCCGATTCCGACGTCTCTCCCTGTGCCCGGCCTCATCCCCGGAAGTCCGTCCGGCCGTCACAAGGGAGCAAGGCGTTGTCCACTGTCATCGAGCAGCCCGTCGAGGCTCGCCTCGTCGCCGCCGCGCCGCGGATGCCGAGCATCCCGGCCACGCTGTACTACGACCGACGCGATCCGTTCGCCATCCGGATGACCTTCCCCGCCCAGGCCACCCTGGAGGGCGTGGAGGTCTGCTGGACCTTCTCCCGCGAGCTCCTCGCGGCGGGCCAGGAGGGCCCCGAGGGCTACGGCGACGTCCGGGTGCGGCCGTACGGCTACGACCGCACCGTCCTGGAGTTCCACGCCCCCGAGGGCACCGCCGTCGTGCACGTCCGCTCGGCCGACGTGCGCCGCTTCCTGGAGGCGACGCGCCGCCTGGTGCCGGAGGGCCTGGAGCACGCGTATCTGGACCTGGACCACGATCTGGCGGTGCTGATGCGGGACGCCTGCTAGGGCCGACCCCCGAGCGACGCCTGCCGGGGCCGACCCCCGAGCAGCGCGTTCAGCTCCCCGTAGTCGAGGCCACCCGCCAGCGCGTCGTACGTCCCCGCGTCCAGCAGCTCCCGCGCGGCGCGGCGGACCAGGGCGTGCGCGGCCTGGGCGAGGCCGGCTCCCACGCTCACCCGTGCGACACCGAGCGCGGCCAGCTCGGCGACCGGCGGCGCGCCGGGACCGGCCATCACGTTCAGCGGCCCGTGGACACCGTCGGCGAGCAGTTTCACCGTCCCCGGGTCGACGGCCCCGGGGACGAAGATCCCGTCGGCGCCCGTGCCGAGGAAGGCGGCGGCCCGCTCCAGGGTGGCGTCCACTCCCCCGGCGCCCCGCAGGAAGGTGTCCACGCGCGCGTTGACGAACAGCGGCACTCCCGCCGCGTCGGCCGCCGCGCGGGCGGCGGCGATCCGCTCGGCCTGCTCGGCCACCGGCCGCAGCGGACCCTGGCCCGGCTCGTACAGCGCGTCCTCGATGTTGACGCCGACGGCGCCCGCGGCGAGCACCGCGCGGACGGTTTCGGCGACGCCGGCCACGTCCGGCGCGTAGCCGCTCTCGATGTCGGCGCTCACCGGCACGTCGACCGCCCCCGCGATGGCCGCGACGGCGCCGAGGGCCTCGTCGCGCTCCAGCCGGTCTCCGTCGGGCGCGCCCAGCTCCCAGGCGAGCCCGGCGCTGGTGGTCGCCACGGCGGCGGCACCGGCCTCCTCGACGAGCCGGGCGCTGACGGGGTCCCAGGCGTTCGGCAGGACCAGCGGCCGGCCCGGGACATGCAGGGAGCGAAAGGCGAGGGCGCGGTCGCGCAGGGTGGTGTCGTGGGTCATACGGCTCACTCAACCAGCCGGTGCGAACGGTGGTCTGGCAGGAATCCGACACGGTCGTGCGGGCTCGCGGGAAATCCCGTTGACACCCTTCACGGCCCCTCGTACGGTTTACAGCGTTCCTGTTGCCGCCGATTGGAGAAGGACGTTGCTCCTCTGAGGTCCTGAGACACCACGTCATACACCACACGTGTATGCGCTGTGTGCGACCTCGGCATGTGAGCCGTCCTTGCGGAACAGGGCTTTTCTCTTTCCTCCCCTGCCTTCGCGGGCCCCTCCCCGGTCGCGCCCCGGTGTCTCGATACGCGTTGCCCCTGACCGCATCATGCAACCGCGAGGCCCGTATGCATACTTCGATCACCTGTACCTCCCTTTCCTTCACCTGGTCCGACGGCACCTCCGTCTTCGAGGGCCTCGACGCGTCCTTCGGCCCCGGCCGCACCGGGCTCGTCGGCGTCAACGGATCAGGAAAATCAACGCTGTTGAAGCTGCTCGCCGGAGAACTCACCCCGGCCGACGGCACCGTGCGGATCACGGGCGAGGTCGGCTATCTCCCGCAGAACGTCACGCTCGACACCGCCCTGCGGGTCGACGAGGCGCTGGGCATCGCCGACCGGCGGGCCGCCCTGCACGCCATCGAGGCCGGCGACGTGTCCGAGAGGCACTTCGAGACGGTCGGCGACGACTGGGACGTCGAGGAGCGCGCCCTGGCCACGCTCGGCGAACTCGGCCTCGGCCACATCGATCTGGACCGCACCACCGGCGAGGTGTCCGGCGGCGAGTCGGTGCTGCTGCGGCTGGCCGCGCTGCTGCTGCGCCGCCCGGACGTGCTGCTGCTGGACGAGCCGACGAACAACCTCGACCTGTACGCCCGCCGGCGGCTGTACGCGGCCGTCGAGTCCTGGCCCGGAGTCATGGTCGTGGTCAGCCACGACCGCGAACTCCTCGAACGCGTCGACCAGATCGCCGATCTGCGCTCCGGGGAGATCACCTGGTACGGCGGGAGCTACTCGGCGTACGAGGAGGCGCTCGCCGTCGAACAGGAGGCGGCCGAGCGCATGGTGCGGGTCGCCGAGGCCGACTTCCGCAAGCAGAAGCGGGAGTTGACCGACGCCCACATGAAGCTGGCCCGCCGCAAGCGGTACGGCCAGAAGATGTGGGACAGCAAGCGCGAGCCGAAGATCGTCATGGGGGCGCGCAAGCGGGCGGCACAGGAGTCCGCGGGCAAGCACCGGATCATGCACGAGGAGAAGCTCGCCGAGGCCAGGGAGCGGCTCGACGAGGCGGTGGAGGCCGTACGGGACGACGACGAGATCCGCGTCGACCTGCCGTACACCGCCGTACCGCCGGGCCGGAGCGTGCTCACCCTGCGGGAGCTGGAACTGGCGTACGGCGCGCGCGTGGCGGGCGGTTTCGATCTGCACGGTCCGGAGCGGATCGCGCTGATCGGCCGCAACGGGGCGGGCAAGACGACCCTGCTGCGCACCATCGCCGGGGAGCTGGCACCGGTGTCCGGAGAGGCGACGGCGCATGTCCCGCTGCGGTTCCTGCCGCAGCGCCTCGACGTCCTCGACGGCGAGCTGACCGTCGCCGAGAACGTGGCCCGGTTCGCGCCGGGCGCCACCAACAACCGGATCCGGGCGCGGCTGGCCCGCTTCCTGTTCCGGGGCGCCCGGGCCGACCAGAAGGCGGCGACCCTGTCCGGCGGCGAGCGCTTCCGGGCGGCACTGGCCGCGCTGATGCTGGCCGAGCCCGCGCCGCAGCTGCTGATGCTGGACGAGCCGACGAACAACCTGGACATGGCGAGCGTACGGCAGCTCACCACGGCCCTGGAGTCGTACGAGGGAGCGCTGATCGTGGCCAGCCACGACCTGCCGTTCCTGGAGTCCATCGGCATCACGCGCTGGCTGATGCTGGACGGAGAACTCACGGAAACCACGCCGGAAGCTGTCGGGTATCCCGCCTAGCTTCGGGGGCATGCGCGCGTTCCTCACCATCGTCGGAGGGGGCGTTCACCGCGGAGCATCTGCGGCGGGTGGTGGGCGTGCGGCGAGCGGGCGGACCGGGGGCCGGTTTGTGACGGTGGTGCGGGAGGTGGCCGGAGAAGAAGCGGAGGTCTCGGGGTGAGGCGGCGGTCGGGACCCCGTCCGCGGCGCCCTGAGCTGTCCTCTCCGACAATGGGCTTGCATGATGTGCGCCGACACCCCGACGGTTTCGGCCACGCCCGGAAACACCCATCCGATACGGAGACCCTCGTGCCCAGCAAGAAGGCCCTCATCCGCCGCCCCAGCCCCCGCCTGGCCGAAGGCCTCGTCACGCACGTCGCACGTACGGAGGTCGACCTCGACCGCGCGGTGAAGCAGTGGGAGGCCTACACGGAGGCGCTGCGCACCCACGGCTGGGAGACCGTCGAGGTCGACCCGGCCGACGACTGCCCCGACTCGGTGTTCGTCGAGGACACCGTGGTCATGTACAAGAACGTCGCCCTGATCACCCGCCCCGGCGCCCAGTCCCGCCGCGCGGAGACGATCGCGGTCGAGGAGACCGTGGCGAGCCTCGGCTGCTCGGTCAACTGGATCTGGGAGCCGGGCACCCTGGACGGCGGCGACGTGCTGAAGATCGGCGACACGATCTACGTCGGCCGCGGCGGGCGCACCAACGCGGCCGGCGTCCAGCAGCTGCGGGCCGCCTTCGAACCGCTGGGCGCGCGCGTGGTGTCCGTGCCGGTGAGCAAGGTGCTGCACCTGAAGTCGGCGGTCACGGCGCTGCCCGACGGGACGGTCATCGGGCACATCCCGCTGATGGACACGCCGTCGCTGTTCGGGCGCTTTCTGCACGTGCCGGAGGAGTCCGGGTCCCATGTGGTGCTGCTCGGCGGCCACAAGCTGCTGATGGCGGCCAGCGCGCCGAAGACCGCGGAGCTGTTCACGGACCTCGGCTACGAGCCGGTGGTGGTGGACATCGGCGAGTTCGAGAAGCTCGAGGGCTGTGTGACATGTCTCTCGGTGCGGCTGCGGGAGCTGTACACCTGATCGGGCGACCGACGGGCCGGCTCAGCCCCGGGACCTGCGAGTCCCGGGGCTTTTCTGCATATCGGAACGTCCTCCGGAAGAGGGCCTGAGCAGCGGTCTTTACGGCGCTCTTAACCTACGGATTCGTAACCTACGGATTCGTAGCCTACGATCCCGTAGGTTCAGGCGCCGCTCGCCGTTCCCCTCGTACGTCGAAGTCAGTCCCCCTGGAGTACCTGTGACGATCACCTCTCCCCACCTCGGCAGCCCTTCCGTGTGGACCGACGCCCGGCTGCTGTACGCCCTGGAGGAAGTGGTCGAGAAGGAGCTGAACCGGCATCTCAAGGTCGCCAAGGACTGGATGCCGCACGAGTACGTGCCGTGGACCGACGGCCGCAACTTCCCCGGCTTCTTCGAGGACGGGGAGGCCTGGGACAAGGAGCAGTCCAAGGTCACCGAGATCGGCCGCATCGCACTCGTGGTGAACCTCCTGACCGAGGACAACCTCCCCAGCTACCACCACGAGATCGCCAGCCTCTTCGGCCGCGACGGCGCCTGGGGCACCTGGGTGCACCGCTGGACCGCGGAGGAGGGCCGGCACGGCATTGTCATGCGCGACTACCTGCTCACCTCGCGCGCGGTGGACCCGGACAAGCTGGAGCAGTTCCGCATGGCCCACATGAGCGAGGGCTTCGAGTCGGACAACCGGCACTCGATGCTGCACTCCGTCGCCTACGTGGCCTTCCAGGAGCTCGCCACCCGCATCTCGCACCGCAACACCGGCTTCCAGTCCGGCGACCCGGTCTGCGACCGGATGCTGGCGCGCATCGCGACCGACGAGAACCTGCACATGGTCTTCTACCGGAACCTGCTCAAGGCGGCCTTCGAGCTCGCCCCCGACCTGACGATGCAGGCGGTGCGGGACGTGGTCGTGAACTTCCGCATGCCCGGCCACGGCATCCCCGGCTTCGAGCGGGCCGCCGCGCAGATGGCCATCGGCGAGGTCTACAACCTGCGGATCCACCACGACGACGTCCTCCAGCCCGTGCTCCGCTTCCTGAAGGTCATGGAGATCGACGGGCTCGGCCCGGAGGGTCGACAGGCACAGGAGGAACTGGGCCTGTTCATGAACGGCCTGGACGCGGAGGCCACGAAGTTCGACGAGAAGCTGGCGGCCCGCAAGGCCCGGATGGCGGCCCGCGCGGGCGGCTGAGCCCCGCCCGCCTCGGAGCGGCGGCAGCGGGATCAGTGCGAGGTGCGGCGCAGCTGAAGGCGTTCCTTCTCGGACAGTCCGCCCCAGACGCCGAAGCGTTCGTCGTGGGCGAGGGCGTACTCGAGGCAGGCGGCCCGCATCTCGCACATGCCGCAGATGCGCTTCGCCTCACGCACCGAGCTGCCGGGCTCGGGAAAGAAGAAGTCCGCCCCGGTCTGCGCGCACAGGGCCTGCGACTGCCAGGCGGAGGAGGCCGGGGTGATCGTTTCGAAGTGCATGTCCGAGAGCCTGCCGGACGGCGAAAAACGTTCGATCAACGCGGGATCAACGCGGCGTTCAGGGCCTCCGGCCGCCCCGATGATGCCCCGCGCGGGCACCCGGCGCACGGCGGCGCGCGGAGATGACGGAAACAGTGAGGGCCACAGCCGTCACTGAGCGTAATCGATGCCCGGCGACTCCGGCGGCGATTGTCAGTGGGCGGTGCGAGACTCGGCAGAGCAGGCAACGGGCCTCTTCCGAGGAGGGCGAGGATGCTCACCACCCGGTTCGTCAACGGCGCTCCGAACTGGATCGACGTCGGCACCCCCGACATCGACGGCGCCATCTCCTTCTACGGCGGCCTCTTCGGCTGGCGCTTCCAGTCGGCGGGGCCCGAGGCCGGTGGCTATGGCTTCTTCCAGCTCGACGGCCGGACGGCGGCCGGCGGGATGCAGACCACCCCGGAGCAGGGCCCGCCGTCCTGGACGGTGTACTTCCAGAGCCCGGACGCGGAGGCCACCACCACGGCGGCCGAGCAGGCGCACGGCGGTGTGCTGTTGCGGCCGATGGACGTGATGGGCCAGGGCCACATGGCGATCCTCGCCGACAAGGCGGGCGTGCCGTTCGGCATCTGGCAGCCGAGCCGGAGGGAGGGGATCGAGGTGGTGGGCGAGCCCGGCTCGCTGTGCTGGGTGGAGCTGTACACCCCGGATCTCCCGGCCGCCGCCGCGTTCTACCACTCGGTGCTGGGCCTGGAGACCTTCGGCGTCCCCTTCCCCGGCGGGGTCTACACCACCCTCAACCCCGCGGGCGGCGGCGAGGATTCCATGTTCGGCGGCATCGTGCCGCTGTCCGACGACCCGACGGAGGCCGAGGCGGGCCCCTACTGGCTGCCGTACTTCGAGGTCGAGGACACGGACGCCACCGTGGCCGAGGCCGAGCGGCTGGGCGGCACGGTCCGGATGCCCGCCACCGACATGCCGGACGTCGGCCGCATCGCCAAGCTGGCGGACCCGTACGGCGCCCGCTTCGCGGTGATCAAGAGCGTGCCGCAGCAGGAGTGAGCCGGGGTCACGCCGGCGCCCGTCGTCACAGTGGGACTGTGCCGGCGCCCGTCGCGCCGGCGGGGCCAGGGTGGGGCTACGCCGACGCCCGCCGTATCAGCGCCGTCGGCAGCACCACGCCCGTCGAGTCGTCCGGTCCCGCCACGTCGACCGAAGTGCGGCGGTCGAGCCGACGCAGCAGCAGCCGGGCCATCAACCGGCCCATTTCCTCGATGTCCTGACGGACCGTCGTCAACGGCGGGTCGGTCTGTTCGGCCAGCGGCAGCATGTCGTCGAAGCCGATCACGGCGACGTCCTCGGGCACCCGCCGGCCGCGCTCCCGCAGGACGCGCAGCGCACCCGCGGCGGTCAGGTCGTTCGCGGCGAACACGGCATCCAGATCGGGGACCTGGTCGAGGAGTTCCCGCATGGCCCGCTCCCCGCCGGACGGCGTGAAGTCGCTCTCCACGATCAGCCGGGGGTCGGCATCGCCCACCACGTCGCGGAAGCCGTCGAGCCGGTCCGCCGCCGAGGTCTGGTCGAGGGGCCCGGTGATGTGCGCGATCCGGGTGCGGCCGAGACCGACGAGATGCCGGACGGCCTCCCGGGCACCGCCCCGGTTGTCGCTGTCGACGTACACGGCCTGCCGGGTCGCGTCGCTCCAGCCGGGCCGCCCGCCGAACACCGTCGGCACTCCGGCGCGCTGGATGAGGCCGGGCAGCGGGTCGTCGAGGTGCAGGGAGAACACCAGCGCGCCGTCGACATGGCCGCCCGCCAGATAGCGGCCGACGCGGGCGTGGTCGTCCCGGCCTTCGGTCAGCAGCAGCACCAGCTGGTTGTCGTGGGCGGTCAGCTCCTTGCTGATGCCGCGCAGTTGCAGCGCGAAGAAGGGGTCGGCGAAAACCCGGGTCTCCGGTTCGGCGATCACGACGGCGACCGCGTCGTGCCGCTTCGTCACCAGGCTGCGGGCCGCCTGGTTGGGGACGTACCCGAGTTCCTCCACCGCTCGCCGGACCCGTTCCACGAGGGGTTCGCGTACTCCCTCCCCGCCGTTGACCACCCGGGAGACGGTGGCCCGTGACACGCCCGCCCGCGCGGCCACGGCCTCCAGCGTGGGACGCGACGCTGCCTCGGTCACTTCGGGACTCCTCCTCGGCGGTTGCCGATCAGGATAACCACGAGTGATGGGCAGGGCATGACGACGAGAAAGGCTCATGCCGAGCAGGCCCGCCGAGACGCGGCTCAGTGCTCGTGCGCGGTGTCCGGCTCGGTGGAGCCGCGCTGTGCGTGCGGTTCGTGGGGCTCGTAGCCCGGAATCGTGCCGTCGGCCTTCTTCACCAGGAACAGCCCCACCATCCCCATGTCGGAATGGCTCTGCACATGGCAGTGGTACATCCATGCTCCGGCCCCCACCCCCTCCCCCGCGATCACCTGGAAGCCGAAGGAGTCCGCCGGGCCGACGATCTTGTTGTCGATGACCGGGCTGGGGTCGTCGGGGCCGGTCAGCATGCCGGTGCGATTGTCGGCCCAGCGATGTCCGTGCAGATGGAAGGTGTGGTAGTACTCGCCGTGCGTGATCATCACGAACTCGACCCGGTCGCCCACCGTCGCCTCGAAGTTCGGGCCGGTGTGCGGGGGCCGGTTGTTGATGGTCATGTCGTTGAAGACGACGGTGTGCGTCCGGTCCGGCAGGATGTCGCCCTTGCGGCGGACGATCACCGGCCCGTACAGGCCCTTGCGGATGCCGCCGGTGCCGTGCTCGGTGCCGACGACATGGTCGTGGTAGTGCCAGTAACCCGCGCTGCCCGCCCGCCAGGTGCCGTCCTTGCGACGGCCGGGGACATGGGTGCGCCAGGTGTAGACGCGGGTGCCGCCGGGTTCGACGTCGCTCTTGTTCTGCTTGGTGCCGTCGCTGGAGATCTCGTAGTCCAGGCCGTGGACGTGCAGGCTCACCGGCACGTCCATGGTGTTCTCGAACTCGATGTGCAGGGTGTCGCCCTCGTTCAGCTCGATCAGCGGCCCCGGGATCGTCGCCTTGCCCTTCTCGAAGCCGTAGCCCATCTGCCCGTCGGCGAGCTTCTCGGCGTAGAGCCGGATCCGTCGCACCTCGCCGCCGGCCGGCGCCGTCCTCACCGTCTCCCCGGCGCCGGTGGCCTCGGGCACCGCCGCCAGGGACAACGACGTCGCGGCGGCCGCGCCGCCCAGGAGGACCCGCCGGTTGAACCCACGTCTGTCCATGCCGAACTCCCCACTCCGGTACGGAATTCGAGACGGTAGCGGGGCACACCGCGTTTATCCACACCCAGGACAAAGTTCGCCCCATCCCGGTCATACCTATTGGCGAACCGCGCAAAGAGGTCTAGCTTCCTTGGCGCTGTTGCTGTGACCGACGAGGGGTGAATGGCCACATGCGGTCCACATCGCACCAAAGATCCAGGGAACGACGACGATTGAGCACCGGCAGACGGGCTGCGACGGCCGCCCTGACCGCCGGTTTCCTCACCGCCGGCCTGCTCTCCGGCTCCGCCGCGAGCGCGCGCCCGGCGCCGGACCCGTCACTGACAACGATGTCCGTCAAGTCGCCGCCGGGCGGCGCGAACGTACGGGTGCTGATCTTCTACGGCTCGGCGGCCTCCGGGGGCGAGTCCCCGGTCGTGAACGCCGGGATCGAGGCCATCGAGCGGATCGGTCTCTCCGGTCCGGTGAACCAGCGCTTCAAGGTCGAGGCCACGGACGACGCCTCGGTCTTCACCGACGAGGCCAGGCTGGGGCGGTTCAACGCCATCGTGTTCCTCACCGGGGGCGGCGACGTCCTCGACCCGGAGCAGGAGGCGGGCCTGGAGGCCTACATGGAGGCGGGCGGCGGTTTCGTCGGCCTCCATGACGCGGCCCGCGCGGAGCCGTACTCGGACTGGTTCACCGGGCTGATCGGCGCCCGCCCGGCCGCCTCCAGCCCCACCGCCGTCCAGCGGGCGACGGTCGAGGTCGGTGACCGCCGGCATCCGGCCACCAAGGATCTGCCGGTGCAGTGGAAGCGCCCCGACCGGTGGTTCAACTGGGTGAAGAACCCGTCCGGCGACGTGCATACAGTCGCCCGTGTACGGGAGTCGACGTACCAGCCGGGAGCGAGCGCCAACGGCTGGGACCATCCCGTCAGCTGGTGCCGCGACTACGACGGCGGCCGCTCCTTCTACACCGGCATGGGCGGCACGGTGTCCTCCTACGACGAGACCGACTTCCGCGCCCATCTGCGCGGCGCCCTGCTGTGGACCACGCGGCTCGTGCAGGCCGACTGCAAGGCGACGATCAACGGCAACTACCAGGCCGAGCGGCTCACCAAGCCCAACCAGCCCGGCCAGAACGACCAGATCGGCGAGCCGCACGGCCTGGTCACCGCCCCCGACGGACGGGTGTTCTACATCGGCCGCGGCGGCGCCGACTCCTCCCAGCCGGTGATCACCGACTGGAACAACCCGGACATCGGCAAGGGCAAGGGCGAGATCCACATCTACGACCCGAAGACCAAGCAGGTGACCCTCGCCGGCGCGCTGACCGTCTTCGGCAACAAGGGCGGCGGCGACGAGCTGGTCAAGGTCGAGGAGGGCCTGCTCGGGATCGAGCTGGACCCGCGGTTCGAGGAGAACGGCTGGGTGTATCTGCACTACACCCCGCACTCCCGGATCGACCGCGAGACCCGGATGGCCGAGCGGCGCGTCTCCCGCTTCACCCTCGACCGGACCACGGACAAACTGGACCTGAGCAGTGAGAAGGTGCTGCTCAAGTGGCCGGTGCAGATCCACAGTTGCTGCCACTCGGGCGGCGGGATGGCCTGGGACTCGAAGGGCAACCTGTACATCGCGACCGGTGACAACAACTCCAGCCGCTTCAGCGACGGGTACTCCGGCAACAACCCGGAGCCGAACTACAAGGGCGTGTCCTTCGCCGACGCGCGCCGCACCGCCGGCAACACCAACAACCTCAACGGCAAGATCCTGCGCATCCACCCGGAGCCCGACGGGACGTACACCATCCCCGAGGGGAACCTCTTCACGGGCCGGGAGACCGACGAGGGCGGCGGCAAGACCCGCGGTGAGATCTATGTGATGGGGGTCAGGAACCCCGCGCGCATCTTCGTCGACAAGACCACCGACATCCTGTACGCGGGCTGGGTCGGCCCGGACGCCTCGTCGCCGTCCCCGGTGTGGGGCCCCGCCAAGTACGACACGTTCGCGGTCATCACCGAGGCGGGCAACCGGGGCTGGCCGTACTGCATGGGCAACAAGCAGCCGTACCGGGACCGGAACCTGCCGGATCCCTCGCAGCCGCTCGGCTGGTACGACTGCGACCACCCGAAGAACGAGTCCCCGAACAACGACGGCCTGGTCAACCTTCCGCCGGTCACCGGCAACAACATCTGGTACGCCCCGCAGGGCGGCGGCCCGGACTTCCCGCGCGACGCGAACGGGATCCCGTCGTACCGGCAGGAGGAGGCCACCTACCGGCTGCCGTGGCTGAAGGGCGGCGGGCAGGCCGCGATGAACGGGCCGGTCTACCGGCACGCCGACGTCTCACCCACCAGCGACGTCGCCTGGCCCGTGTACTGGGACGGCAAGTGGTTCGTCGGCGACTTCTACGACGCCGACCAGCCGCGCAACGCCGTGCTGATGGATCCGAGGACCCAGGGCGACGGCGGACTGCCGGTGCACTCGGAGTCGCTGAAGAAGATCGTTCCGGTGGGCACCGACGGCATCAGGAACCTGATGGACTGGAAGTTCGGTCCGGACGGCGCGCTGTACGTGCTCGACTACGGCCGCGGCTTCTTCACCTCGGACGCCAGGTCGGCCCTGTGGCGGGTGACGTACACCGGCGGCGGTCCGACGCCGGCCGCCGACCAGCTGGCGAGGGGGGCACAGTCGTGAGGACCGTACGACGTCAACGAAGAGCCGTGGCCGCCCTGTTGGCGGGGCTGCTCCTGCTGCTCGGGGTGCAGGCGGCCCCGGCGGCCGTCGGACAGAGCGAACCGGCTGCCGCCGGTCCGCAATCCGCCCAGGTGCTCACCTGGACGGCCGGCGACGACATCACCAAGTACACCTCGGCGCCCGCGACCGCGGTGGCGGGCCCGGCGACGATCATCTTCGAGAACAGCGCGGCCACCGGCAACACCACCGGCATGCCGCACACCCTGACCTTCGCGACCAACGACCCGGAGTTCAACAGCGACGTCCCGCTCAACATTCTGGCGAGCCCCAACGACGACATGGGCGGCCGGCACACCGCCGAGGTCACCCTGACGCCGGGCCGCTACTTCTACCACTGCACGATCCCCGGCCACGGCTCCATGCAGGGCATCCTCGTGGTGACCGAGGGCGGCGGCGAGGACACCACGCCGCCGGAGGCCACGGCGGAGGTGACCGGGACGCAGAACGGGCAGGGGCAGTACGTCGGGTCGGCGAGCGTCTCGATCCGGGCGACGGACAACGAGGGCGGGTCGGGCGTGGACCGTATCCAGTACGCGGTCGGCGCGACGGGCGACTGGCTACCGTATACCGCACCCGTCGTGGTCGACCAGGTCGGCACCCACACCGTCCGCTACCGCGCCTACGACAAGGCCGGCAACGTCTCCGCCGAGAAGAGCGTCGAGTTCACCGTCGTGGCCCCGCCGACGGACGACACCACCCCGCCGGAGACCTCGGCCACCGTCAGCGGCGAGCGCAATCCCGACGGCACGTACATCGACATGGCGACGGTCACCGTCACCGCCTCGGACACCGGGTCCGGGGTGAACACCATCGAGTACGCGCTCGGCGCGTCCGGCGTCTGGCAGCCGTACACCGCGCCCGTGATGGTGCATCAGGCCGGCACCCACACCGTCCGCTACCGCGCCACCGACAAGGCGGGCAACGTGGCGGCCGAGAAGAGCGTCGAGTTCACGGTGGTCGCCGCGCCGCCGCAGGACACCACGCCGCCGGTCACCGGCGTGACCGTGGACGGTACACAGAATTCCGACGGCGCGTACGTCAACCGGGCCACGGTGACGGTGACCGCGACCGACGCCGGCGGGTCGGGGGTCGACCGCATCGAGTATTCGCTCGACGGTGGACCGTACATCGCATACACCACACCGCTGATCGTCGACCGCGCCGGCGCCCACACCGTCGCCTACCGCGCCACCGACAAGGCCGGCAACACCTCCCCGGCCCGCACGGTCAGCTTCACGGTCGTCTCCGGCCAGGTCCCGCCGCCGGACTGCCCCGAGTACGACGAGCGCCTCACGGTCATCGTCGGCACCGTCGACTCGGGCGTCCCCAACCGGGTCACGGACAACCGGTGCCGGATCAACGAGCTGATCGAGGACGAGAAGGAGTGGTCCTCGCAGGCGCTGTTCCTCAAGCATGTGAAGACGGTCCTCGACCGGCTGCTGCGCGAGGGGGTCATCGACCAGCGCGAGTACAACGCGATCCAGCGGGCGGCCCGCCAGTCCGGTATCGGCAAGCCGGGCCAGACCGACGGCTACCGCAAGATCTTCGACGGCAGCGCCGAGTCGTTCGCCGCCTGGCAGCACGTCGGCGGCGGGTCCTTCGCGCTCAACCCCGACGGGTCGATGACCAGCGGCACCACCAAGTCCGGCCTCGGCATGCTGTGGTTCCCGCAGCGCAAGTACGGCGACTTCTCGCTGCGCCTGCAGTGGCGGGACGACGCCCCGGGCACCGGCAACGCCAACTCCGGCGTCTTCGTGCGCTTCCCGTGGGTCCACGACCACCCCGAGGAGCCGCGGCCGGAGTGGGTCGCCATCAAGTACGGGCACGAGGTGCAGGTGCTGGACCGGCCCGACGGCGACATGTACAAGACGGGCTCGGTCTACGGCTTCGACCGGGTCGGTCTCGCCGGGGCCGGCGTCACCCAGAAGGGCACCTGGAACGACTACGAGATCCGTGTGGTCGACCAGCACTACTCGGTCTACCGCAACGGCGTGCTGATCAACGAGTTCGACAACACCGGCGGCCAGGAGTTCTACCCGCCGCGCTCGGACGACCCGGGCACGGACGGACGCCGCTTCGCCTCCGGCTACGTCGGGCTCCAGGTGCACGGCACGACGGACGTGATCTCGTACCGGGACATCAGGATCAGGGAGCTGTAGAGCCCTTCTTCCCCGCGCTCTCCTTCTTCGCCCTGCTCGGCTGTACCCGCTTGGGCTCCCCCGGCATCTTCGGATACTCGGGCGGGTACGGCAGATCCCCGAGCCCGTGGTCGTGTTCGTCGCGGCGGGCGAGTTCGAGCAGGGCGTCGAGGGAGTAGCGGTGCTCGTCCATGTCCGCGTGCACATCGCCGGCCTCGGCGAAGCGCGCGGGCATGGTCGCGAGGTCGAAGTCCCGTGGATGGGCCTCGCCGACCTCCTCCCAGCGCAACGGCGCCGAGACGGGGGCGTGCGGGCGGGGCCGTACGGAATAGGCGGAGGCGATGGTGCGGTCCCGGGCCGTCTGGTTGTAGTCGAGGAAGATCTTCTGCCCCCGCTCCTCCTTCCACCACTTGATGGTCACCTGCTCCGGCATCCGCCGCTCCATCTCCCTGCCGACGGCGATGGCGGCGCGCCTGACCTGGGTGAAGCTCCAGCGGGGCTCGATGGGCACGAAGACATGCAGGCCGCGCCCGCCGGAGGTCTTGGGAAAGCCGCGCAGTCCCCCGAACTCGTCGAGGACGGCGCGCAGTTCGTGGGCTGCGCGGACGGCGTCGGCGTAGTCGGTGCCGGGCTGCGGGTCGAGGTCGAGGCGGAGTTCGTCGGGGCGGTCGACGTCGTCACGGCGTACCGGCCAGGGGTGGAAGGTGAGGGTGCCGTACTGGGCGGCCCACAGGACGGCGGCCTCCTCGGTGGGGCACATCTCGTCGGCGGTGCGTCCGCTGGGGAAGGTGATGTGGGCGGTGGGGATCCAGTCGGGCATGCTCTTGGGCGCCCGCTTCTGGTAGAACCACTCGCCGGTCACCCCGTCGGGGTAGCGCTCCAGGGTGGTGGGCCGGTCGCGCAGGGCGCGCAGGATGCCGGGGCCGACGGCCTGGTAGTAGCGGGCGAGGTCCAGCTTGGTGAAGCCGCGTTCCGGGAAGAAGACCTTGTCCGGGTTGGTCAGCCGTACGGTCCGGCCGCCCGCCTCGAGTTCCACCGCGTCACCCATGCAGCCACCGTAGGCGCACCCCCCATACCTCGCATATCGGATCCGTACGGGCGCAGGATGGAAGGTGAACCAACCGGCGCGTACGGAGAAGAGGTGCGAGGTCATGACTCTGTTCATGGACGTCCACCACGGCATGCGGGGCGTCACGGCCGACCAGCTGCGCCAAGGCCACGACGCCGCCGTCGCGATCCAGCAGGAAGAAGGGGTGCAGTTCCAGCACACCTGGGCCGACCCTGACTCGGGCACGGTCTTCTGCCTCACCGAGGCGCCCTCGGCCGACGCGGTGAACCGCCTCCACGAGCGAGTCGGCGGCAGGCCCGACGAGATCCATCCGGTGCCGTTGTCGATCTAGGCCCTGTCGTTCGGATCATCCCGGCGTCGCGGGGCCTGGCGGCGCTCCGGAAGGCGGATACCTGCGAGGACTCTTAGAGTCGGTTCATGGATCTGCCCGTCATGCCCCCCGTCAAGCCGATGCTCGCCAAGTCGGTGGCGAAGATCCCCGCGGGCATGCAGTACG
Organism: Streptomyces sp. NPDC030838; assembly: GCF_055572035.1. Taxonomy (NCBI): domain Bacteria; kingdom Bacillati; phylum Actinomycetota; class Actinomycetes; order Kitasatosporales; family Streptomycetaceae; genus Streptomyces; species Streptomyces sp. NPDC030838. The sequence goes on from NZ_JBVIED010000001.1 coordinate 1,171,549, forward strand.
AGGCGAAGTGGGACGGGTTCCGGGCGATCGTGTTCCGCGACGGTGCCGAGGTCGAGCTGGGCAGCCGTACCGGCAAGCCGCTGACCAGGTATTTTCCGGAGCTCGTGGCGGCGTTGAAGGAGCGGGTGCCGGAGCGCTGTGTGCTGGACGGGGAGATCGTGATCGCTCGGGAGGGGCGGCTGGACTTCGACGCGCTCACCGAGCGGATCCACCCGGCGGACTCGCGGGTGCGGATGCTGGCGGAGAAGACGCCGTCCTCCTTCGTCGCCTTCGACCTGCTGGCGCTGGACGACGAGTCGCTGCTGGACGTGCCCCTGGACGACCGGCGTGCGCTGCTGGTCAGGGCGCTGTCCGAGGCGACGCCCCCGGTGCATGTGGCCCCGGCGACGACCGACATCGAGGTGGCCCGGCAGTGGTTCGAGCAGTACGAGGGGGCGGGCCTGGACGGGGTGATCGCGAAGCCGCTGAATCTGCGCTACCGCCAGGACGAGCGCGCCATGTTCAAGATCAAGCACGAGCGGACGGCGGACGTGGTGGTGGCGGGCTACCGCTTCCACAAGAGCGGTCCGGTGGTCGGCTCCCTGCTGCTCGGTCTCTACGACGACCGGGGCGTCCTGCAGCATGTGGGCGTGTCGGCGGCGTTCCCGATGAAGCAGCGGGCCGATCTGGTGGAGGAGCTGGAGCCGCTGCGGATGGACGACGTCGAGGGGCATCCGTGGGCGGCCTGGGCCGAGGAGGCCGCGCACGAGGCGGCGCGGCTGCCCGGCGCGCCGAGCCGCTGGTCGGGCAAGAAGGACCTGTCGTGGGTGCCGCTGCGGCCGGAGCGGGTCGCGGAGGTGGCGTACGACCACATGGAGAGCGGGGCCAGGTTCCGGCACACGGCCCGGTTCCGCCGCTGGCGCCCGGACCGGACGCCGGAGAGCTGTACGTACGCCCAGCTGGAGGAGCCGGTGCGCTACGACCTCGCGGAGATCTTCGGGGAGAAGTGACCGCACCGCGCCATGAGCCGCGTCACGGCCGCATCAGCACCTTGACCGCGCCCTCCTGCTTGCGCTGGAACATCTCGTAGGCGTGCGGGGCCTCCTCCAGCGGCAGCCGGTGGGTGGCGAAGTCGTCGACGCCGAGCGGGTCCTCGTCGGTGAGGTACGGGATGATCTCGTCGGTCCAGCGGCGTACGTTGGCCTGCCCCATCCGGATCTGGAGCTGCTTGTCGAAGAGGGTGAGCATGGGCAGCGGGTCGGCCATGCCGCCGTACACGCCGACGAGGGAGAGCGTGCCGCCGCGGCGGACGAGGTCGATCGCGGTGTGCAGGGCGGCGAGCCGGTCCACGCTGAACCGTTCCGCCAGTGGGGCGCCGATGGACCTGGGCAGCAGGGAGGAGGCCTGCTGGGCCAGCCTGGCGGCGGCGCTGCCGTGGGCCTCGGTGCCGACCGCGTCGATCACGGCGTCGGGGCCGCGTCCGTCGGTCTCGTCGCGGATGGCGGCGACCAGCTCCTTCTCGCTGTCGAAGCTCTTCAGGTCGTACGTCCGCACTCCGTGCGCGCGGGCGCGTTCCAGCCGCTCGGGGACCAGGTCCACCCCGAACACCGCCCCGGCGCCGCGCACCTGCGCGACCCGGCAGGCCATGTCCCCGATGGGCCCGAGGCCGAGGACGGCGACGCTGCCGCCCTCCGGCACGTCGGCGTAGGCGACCGCCTGCCAGGCGGTGGGCAGCACGTCGGAGAGGTACACGAACCGGTCGTCGGGCGGGCCCTCGGGGACCTTGATCGGGCCGAACTGCGCCTGCGGGACGCGCAGGTACTCGGCCTGGCCGCCGGGGACCGCGCCGTACAGCCGGGTGTAGCCGAACAGGGCGGCGCCCATGCCCTCGCCGCTGACCTGGGTGGTCTCGCACTGGGTGGGCAGCGCGTTGAGGCACATCCAGCAGGTGCCGCAGGCGATCTGGAAGGGGACGACGACCCGGTCGCCGGCCATCAGGTCCGGCACACCGGCGCCGACCTCCTCGACGATGCCCATGGGTTCGTGTCCGAGGATGTCGCCCGGTGTCATGAACGGGGTGAGCACCTCGTACAGGTGCAGATCGGAGCCGCACAGCCCCGTGGAGGTGATCCGGACGATCGCGTCCGTGGGCTCCTCGAGCCGGGGATCGGGCACGGTCTCCACGCGTACGTTCCGCTTGCCCTGCCATGTCACTGCCCTCATCGCCCGCGCTCCCTCTCTCGCGCCCCGGGGGCCTGTCCTGCGGTTGGCGCGCCCCGGGTACCCGGACGGAGTCCGCCGAACCGTGGGCCTGCGCCCATCGGGGTGCTCCGCGCGAGCCATCGGCGGTACACGGCGGGCAACGCCTGAAGTGATCGGGTATGGCCATCGATGAACCGATAAGCGCACAATCGATGGCACGGACTGGGCGGGTGGCGACGGTGGGCAGAGCACGAAGAGCGCGCCTGGGGCGCGTCGGCACGACGGCGGCGCTCCTGGCCGCCGCGCTGACGGCCTCCCTGACGGCGGGCTGCACCACGGGCGGCGACGGCCCGTCCGACGACGGCCGGGGAGCCGAGCAGAAGGAGCCGGGCGGCACGAGGCACCCGGAGAGCAGGCCGCCCGACGGATCGGTGCTCGCCGTGAAGCTCGACAACGTCCGCCGCGCCCGCCCGCACACGGGGCTGAACGCGGCGGACGTGGTCTACGTCGAGCCGGTCGAGGGCGGGCTGAGCCGGCTGATGGCGGTGTACGCGACCGAACTCCCGAAGGTGATCGGTCCGGTGCGCAGCGCGCGGGAGACCGATCTGGAGCTGCTCGGCCAGTTCGACCGGCCCGTCCTCGCCTTCTCCGGCGCGCACGGCAAGCTGCTGCCGCTGATCGACAAGGCGCCGCTGCGCGCCGAGCCGCCCGGCCGGACGTCCGGCGCCTACCACCGGGGCAGCGGCCGGCCCGCCCCGCACAACCTCTATCTGCGCCCCGAGGCGCTGATGCCCTCCCCGCCGGGCGCCGACGCCCTGACCACGGGCTTCCGGTTCGGCGCCGCGCCCCCCGGCGGCACGAAGCTGGCCTCGCGGACCGTGACATACCCGGCGGCACGGTTCACCTTCACCTGGTCGAGGCACTGGGAGCGCTGGCTGGTGTCGATGGACGGCGAGCCCGCCACCACCACCGACGCGGGGCCGGTGGCGGCCTCGACGGTCGTCGTGCAGCACGTGAAGCTGCGCGCCTCCGACTACTTCGACTCCCTCGGCAACAACACGCCGTTCACCGAGACGGTCGGGTCGGGCACGGCGCAGGTGCTGCGCGACGGCAAGGCCTACGACGTGCGCTGGAAGCGGGCGACGCCGGCGGACGGGACGCGGTTCACCACGAACGACGGCGCTCCGGTGAACTTCGCCGAGGGGCCGGTCTGGGTGGTGTACACGAAGGACTGACCGGGATCCGGCCCGGCCCGGTCACTCTGGGTTGTGTACACGACGGGCTGACCGGGTTCCAGCCCCGCCCGGTCAGTGCTGGGCGGCCAGCGGCTCCGCGGGGTCGCGGAGCCCCTCCGCCGCGTCCGAGACCCGCTGGATGAGGCCGAGGAACTGGGTCCGCTCCTCGGCGGAGAGCGGGGCGAGGAACACCTGGTTCATCCGGGCCGCGCGCACCGCCAGCCTGCGCTGGACGCGCATCCCCTCCTCGGTGAGCCGCAGCAGGAAGCGGCGGCCGTCCTGCGGGTCGCGGACCTTGTCGAGCAGCCCCCGGCCGACGAGCCGGCCGATCACCTCGGCGATGGTGGACCGGTCGAGCCCCACCCGCTCCCCCACCGTGCGCTGGTCCAGGCCCGGCTCGGTGACGAGCGTGTTCAGGACGGCGAACTGCGGTGAGGTGATCTCCTCGGAGACCATCGTGTTCCACAGCAGGTAGTGCGCCTGCTGGAGCCTCCGGGCCAGGTGCCCGAGTTGGGTGCTGAGGTCCACCGCGGCCATGTGCGCTCCCGGGTGCTAGATCCGCTGATGATTCGCTGGAGATTCGTCGGTGCACTGAACGATACCCCTCTTGACGACGCCGGTTTCCCGGTGGCAGCGTGTCGGACATCTCGAGGAAATAGTCAGTGTCCTGACTATCTGGCCCTGACTATCCAAGTGCAGAGGTGGGACGTCTCGGATGGACAAGGTGGTGGCCGGCGCCGCGGAGGCGGTGGCCGACGTGGGTGACGGCGCGTCGCTGGCGGTCGGCGGTTTCGGGCTGAGCGGTGTGCCGAACGTGCTGATCGAGGCGCTGTACGAGCGGGGGGTCGGCGGACTGTCGGTGGTGTCCAACAACTGCGGGGCGATGGAGTCCGGCCTCGCGGTGCTGCTGGCGGCCGGCCGGATCGCGCGGGTGACCGGCTCCTACATCGGGGCGAACAAGGAGTTCGCCCGTCAGTACCTGGCCGGTGAGCTGGAGGTCGAGCTGATCCCGCAGGGCACGCTCGCCGAACGGCTGCGGGCCGGCGGCGCCGGCATCCCCGCCTTCTACACCCCCGCCGGAGTCGGCACCCAGGTCGCCGAGGGCGGGCTGCCCTGGCGCTACGACGGGTCCGGCGGGGTCGCGCTGGCCTCGCCGGCGAAGGAGGTACGGGAGTTCGACGGCGTGGAGTACGTCCTGGAGCACGGCATCCGCACCGACTTCGCGCTCGTACGGGCGGCGAAGGGCGACCGGCACGGGAACCTGGTGTTCGCCAAGTCCTCCCGCAACTTCAACCCGCTCGCGGCGATGGCCGGGCGGGTCACGATCGCCGAGGTCGAGGAGCTGGTCGAGCCCGGCGAGATCGACCCGGACGCGGTCCACCTGCCGGGCATCTTCGTCCAGCGCGTGGTCGCGCTCACCCCGGAGCAGGCAGCGGACAAGAAGATCGAGCGGCGGACGGTGAGCGGCTGATGGCCTGGACGCGTGAACAGATGGCGGCGCGCGCGGCGCGGGAGCTGAGGGACGGGCAGTACGTCAATCTCGGCATCGGCCTGCCCACCCTGATCCCCAACCACCTCCCGGCGGGAGTCGAGGTGGTCCTGGAGTCGGAGAACGGCATCCTGGGCACCGGCCCGTACCCGGCGGAGGACCAGGTCGACCCCGATCTGATCAACGCCGGGAAGGAGACCGTCACCGTCCTGCCGGGCGCCTCCTTCTTCGACTCGGCGCTCTCCTTCGGCATGATCCGCGGCGGGCACATCGACGTCGCCGTGCTCGGCGCGATGCAGGTCTCCGCGGGCGGCGACCTGGCGAACTGGGCGGTGCCGGGGAAGATGGTCACCGGCATCGGCGGGGCGATGGACCTGGTCCACGGCGCCCGCACGGTGATCGTGGTGATGACCCACACCGCCAAGGACGGCTCCCCGAAGATCCTCGACGCGTGCACGCTGCCGCTCACCGGCAAGGCGTGCGTGAACCGGGTGATCACCGACCTCGGCGTCCTCGACGTCACCGACGACGGACTGGTCCTCGTCGAGACCGCACCCGGCGTCACCCCCGAGGAGATCACCGCGAAGACGGCCGCCACGGTCCGCGTCAGCGAGGAGATCGCCGCGTCATGAACACCCTCAAGGACGTCTACGTCGTCGACGCCGTCCGCACCCCGATCGGCCGCTACAACGGCATACTCGCCCCCGTCCGCCCGGACGACCTGGCCGCCCACGCGCTGCGCGCGCTCCTCGGCCGTACGCCCGCCTTGGACCCCTCCCGCATCGACGACGTCTACCTCGGCAACGCCAACGGTGCCGGCGAGGAGAACCGCAACGTCGCCCGCATGGCCGCGCTGCTGGCGGGCCTGCCGACCTCGGTGCCGGGCGTGACCGTCAACCGGCTGTGCGCCTCCGGCCTGGAGGCCGTGATCCAGGCGGCCCGGGCCATCGCCGTCGGAGACGCCTCCATCGCCATCGCCGGCGGCGTCGAGTCGATGACCCGCGCGCCGTACGTCCTGCCCAAGAACGACAAGCCGTTCCCCGCCGCCCACACCGAGCTGTACTCGACCACACTCGGCTGGCGCATGGTCAACCCGAGGATGGACCCGCAGTGGACGATCCCGCTCGGCGAGTCCGCGGAACTCATCGCCGACAAGCACAAGATCACGCGTGAGCAGCAGGACGCGTTCGCGCTGACCAGCCATCAGAAGGCGGCGCGGGTGCAGGCCGAAGGCCTGTTCGGCGTCGAGATCACCCCCGTGTCGATCCCGCGACGCAAGGGAGTCCCGGTGGTCGTCGACGCCGACGAGTGCGTACGCCCCCATGCCTCCCTTGAGGCGATGGCCGACCTCAAGCCGTCCTTCCGCGCGGCGAGCGAAGCGAGATGGGGGTCCCCCCGGCCGAAGGCTGGGGGAGGCACGGTGACGGCGGGCAACGCCTCCCCGCTCAACGACGGCGCCGCCGCGCTGCTCCTCGTCGACGAGGAGGGCCTGAAGGCCACCGGCCGCGAACCCCTCGCCCGGATCTCCGCGACCGGCGTCTCCGCGCTCGACCCGCACTACTTCGGGCTGGCCCCGGTCGAGGCGGTCAACCGGGCGCTGGCCAAGGCCGGGAAGGGCTTCGCCGACCTCGACGTGCTGGAGCTGAACGAGGCGTTCGCCGCCCAGGTGCTCGGCTGCCTCGCCGAATGGCCCGAGTTCGACCCGGCGATCCTCAACCCGCAGGGCGGCGCCATCGCCCTCGGCCACCCCCTCGGCGCCTCCGGCGCCCGCCTCGCCGGCACCGTCGCCCACCAGCTCGCCCGCAAGGGCGGCGGGGTCGGCGTCGCCACCCTCTGCATCGGCGTCGGCCAGGGCCTCGCCCTGGTCCTCGAAGCCTAGGAACCTCTCATGACTCTCACCCAGCACGACATCGACCAGGAGATCGCGGCCGAGCGCGCCGCCTACGAGAAGCGGGTCGCGGACGGCTCCCCGGTCGAGCACCACCCGCGCCGCGACTACGCGCCGTACCGCTCCTCGGTGCTGCGCCACCCGAAGCAGCCGCCGATCACCATCGACGTCGCCCAGGATCCGGAGCTGGTGGAGCTGTCCTCCCCCGCCTTCGGCGAGCGGGACATCACGGAGATCGACAACGATCTGACCCGGCAGCACACCGGGGAGCCGATCGGCGAGCGCATCACCGTGTCCGGACGGCTGCTGGACCGCGCCGGGCGCCCGATCCGCGGGCAGCTCGTCGAGATCTGGCAGGCGAACTCGGCGGGCCGCTACGCGCACCAGCGCGAGCAGCACGACGCCCCGCTCGACCCCAACTTCACCGGCGTGGGCCGCACCCTCACCGACGCCGAGGGCCGCTACCACTTCACCACCATCCAGCCGGGCCCGTACCCGTGGCGCCAGCACCTCAACGCGTGGCGGCCGGCGCACATCCACTTCTCGATCTTCGGTACGGCGTTCACCCAGCGCCTGGTGACGCAGATGTACTTCCCCAGCGACCCGCTCTTCCCCTACGACCCGATCATCCAGTCGGTGACGGACGGCGCGGCCCGGCAGCGGCTGGTCGCGACGTACGACCACAGCCTGTCGGTGCCGGAGTTCTCGATGGGCTACCACTGGGACATCGTGCTCGACGGGCCGCAGGCCACCTGGATGGAAGAGGGGCGCTGAAGCAGCCATGACGAAGATCGACACCAGCCGTCCGGAGACCGTGCTGCCCACCCCGTCGCACACGGTCGGCCCCTTCTACGGCCACGCCCTGCCCTTCCCGGGCGGCGGGGACATCGCGCCCGTCGGCCACCCGGACACCATCGTCCTCCAGGGGTATGTGTACGACGGCGAGGGCAGCCCGCTGCCGGACGCCTTCCTGGAGTTGTGGGGCCCGGATCCGGACGGCGAGCTGCCGCGGGTCGACGGCTCGATGCGCCGCGACCCCGCCACCGGCGGCTTCCTCGGCCGCAACGGCGTGGAGTTCACCGGCTGGGGCCGCGTCCAGACGGACGTCAACGGCCACTGGTCGGCGCGGACCCTGCGACCGGGAGCGCGCGGGCGCAGCGCGCCGTACCTCAGCGTGTGCCTCTTCGCGCGCGGGCTGCTGGTGCACCTGTTCACCCGGATCTATCTGCCGGGCGACGACGCGGCACTGGCCGCCGACCCGCTGCTGGCCCGGCTGGACGAGGCGCGCCGCGACACGCTGGTCGCGAAGGACGACGGCAGGGGCACCTACCGTTTCGACATCCGCCTTCAGGGCGAAGGCGAGACGGTCTTCCTGGAGTTCCAGTGACACCCGACGATCCCGACACCGGCCTGCTCGCCCCCGGGTGGGCGGGCTCGGCCGCCGCGTCCGCGACGAGCGACACCGCGTATCTGCGGGCGCTGCTCGACGCGGAGGCGGCGCTCACCCGCGCCCAGGCCGCGCTCGGGCTCGCCCCGGCCGCGGCGGCGACGGCGGTCACCGAGGCGGCCGACCGCCACGGCTTCGACGTGGCGTCGCTGGCCGAGCGGGCGCGGGCCGGCGGCAACCCCGTCATCCCGCTGGTCGCCGATCTGACCAAGGCGGTCGGCCGGGAGTACGGCCCGTACGTCCACCGGGGCGCGACCAGCCAGGACATCATGGACACGGCGACAATGCTGGTCGCCGTGCGCACGCTCGACCCGGTGCTCGGCGACCTGGGCCGTACGGAGCGGGCGCTGGCCCGGCTGGCCGCCGAGCACCGCGACACGGCGATGCCCGGGCGGACGCTCACCCAGCACGCCGTCCCGACGACGTTCGGGCTGAAGGCGGCCGGGTGGCGGTCGCTGGTGCTGGACGCGCGGGACCGGGTGACGGCCGTACGGGACGCGCTGCCCGCCCAACTGGGCGGTGCGGCCGGGACGTTGGCGGCCTTCGGGGCGTACGGTGCGCTCGATCCGACCGCACTGCCGGCGGTGTACGCCCGCGAACTCGGCCTGCGGACGCCTGACCTGCCCTGGCACACGCTGCGGACGCCGATCGCCGACCTCGCCGGATGTCTGGCGCTCACGGCCGGGGCGCTCGGCAAGCTCGCCGTGGACGTCCTCACCCTCTCCCGCACCGAGATCGGCGAGGTCGCGGAGGGCAGCGGCGGGGGTTCCTCGGCCATGCCGCACAAGGCCAATCCGGTACGGTCCACGCTGATCCTCGCCGCGGCCCGGCGCGCACCGCAGCTCGCGGCCACGCTGTACGGGTCGCTGGCCGCGGAGGACGAACGGCCGGCCGGGGCCTGGCACGCGGAGTGGGAGCCGCTCAGGGAACTGCTGCGGCTGGTCGGCGGAGCCGCCCGGGATGCCGCCGAACTGGCCGAGGGCCTGCGTGTCCGCCCCGACGTCATGCGGGAACACCTCGATCTCACCCACGGGTTGATCGTCTCCGAGCGGCTGGCCGCCGAGCTGGCCCCGGTGCTGGGCCGGGCCCGCGCCAAGGAGCTGCTCACCCGGCTGGCGTCCGAGGGCAGGCCGCTCGCTCAGGCGCCGGAGCTGGCGGACGTCGACCTCGATCCCACGCACTACACCGGCTCCGCGGGAGCCCTCACCGACCGCGCTCTGGAGCGACGTTGAACCTCCTCGACCACCGTGCCGAAGGGCCCGCTTCCGCGCCCCCGCTGCTTCTCGGACCCTCGCTCGGCACCTCGTACGCCCTGTGGGACAGGGTGGCCCCCGAGCTGTCGATCACCCATCGGGTGGTCCGCTGGAACCTTCCGGGACACGGCGGTTCGGCGGCCGATCTCATCCGCCCCGGCGCGACCGTCGGCGACCTCGCCGACCTCGTGCTCGCGCTCGCCGACTCGCTCGGTGTCGAGCGGTTCGCCTACGCGGGGGTGTCGCTGGGTGGTGCGGTGGGTCTGCACCTGGCCGTGCACCATCCGGAGCGGGTCCAGTCCCTGGCCGTGATCTGTTCGTCGGCCCACTTCAACGGTGCGAAGCCGTGGGAGGAGCGGGCCGCGCTGGTCCGCCGGGAGGGGCTGTCCGGACTGGCGGAGAGCGCGAACGCCCGCTGGTTCACGCCCGGCTTCACGGTCCCCGGGCTGGTCCGTGACCACCGGGAGGCCGACCCTCAGGCGTACGCCGCCTGCTGCGACGCGCTCGCCGCGTTCGATCTGCGCGACCGGCTCGGCGACATCCGGGTGCCGACGCTGCTCGTCGCCGGCCGGGACGACCCGGCGACCCCGCCCGCGCATCTGCGGGAGATCGCCGACGCCGTGCCGGGGGCCGCGCTGGTGGAGATCCCGGGTGCCTCGCATCTCGCGCCCGCCGAACGCCCGGAGGCCGTGCTGACGGCACTGCGGACGCACCTCGGCGGAGCGGCCCGGCGGGGCATGGAGGTACGCCGCGAGGTGCTGGGCGACGCCCACGTGGACCGGGCGCAGGCCCGGCAGACCCCGTTCACCGCGCGGTTCCAGGACTTCATCTCCCGCTACGCCTGGGGCGAGATCTGGACCGACCCGACACTCAGCCGCCGCGAGCGCAGCATGATCACGCTGACCGCGCTGGTCGCGCACGGGCACTACGAGGAGCTGGCGATGCATGTACGGGCGGCCCGGCGCAACGGGCTGACCCCCGAGGAGATCGGCGCGGTGCTGCTCCAGACGGCGGTGTACTGCGGGGTACCGGCCGCGAACTCGGCGTTCGCGACGGCCCAGCGGGTGCTGGCGGAGGAGGACGACGCCGCCGGCAGCCCGCCAGGCGCCGCCGGATAACACCCGCCGACCCTCCGCCCAGCGGGGCCTCGCCCACACGCCCCAGCCCCGCCGACGCACCGAACGAGCCCCGCTCACACACCCCGGTGCAGACGGCGCGCCGAGCCGGCCGCGCTCACGCACCTCGCTTCTGCCCACGCGCTGAGCGAGCCGCTCACGCACCCCGGCTCGCGCCCACGGGCCGTGCCGGGCGGCGGCCGCGCGCAGGCGGTCGGTGCGTCCCGCTACCCGGCCAGCGCCGCCAGGGCCTGTTCCGCCTGGGCCACCAGGCCGTCCGCGCCGCAGGATCGTGCCAGTGTCAGGCCCCGGTTGAGCTCCGCGACGGAGCGGGCGGCGAGGCCGTGTTCGATGCGGGCCGCGGCGTGCTCGTACTGGCAGGGCGATGCCTCCAGGTAGGTGACGGCCTGGGCGGCCAGGCGGACCTGGCGCTGGCCGGTCTCCAGGGCGGCGGCGCAGCGCAGGGCCTCGCCGATGGCGGTGTCGGTGCCGAACCGCTCGGCCTGGCGGCGGGCGTCGGCGGCGAGCCGGGCCGCGCGGGCCGGGTCCTGCACGGCGAGCGCGCGGGCGAGGTCGACGGTCCAGGGCGCCAGCACCGGGTTGTGACCGCCGCGCGCGGCGGCGGCCTTCTCGGCGGCCTCCAGTTCGTTGACGCCCTCCTCGACGCGGCCCACGGCGAGCAGCAGCCGGCCGCGGACGGAGCGGGTGTCGGGGAGCACGATGGTCGACGGGTAGGGCGGGGCGAAGCCGTACTGCTCGGCGACCGTCCAGGCCTCCTCCACATGCCCGCGGGCGAGCAGGGTGTCGACCAGTCCGCAGGTCGCCGACCAGTACAGGGGCAGTCCGCGGCCGACGCGTTCGGCGATGCGCAGCGACTCGCGCAGCACCTGCTCGGCGTCCTTGAGGCGGCCCTGCCTACGGAAGGCGAGCCCGAGGAAGGCGTGGGCGAGGGCGAGGTGGCCGCCGCTCCAGCCGGCCGAGGTGTAGGTGCGCAGGGCCTCGGCGAACAGGTTCTCGGCACGGTCGAGCCGGTCGGTGTAGGCGTAGGAGCTGCCGAGCATCATCAGCAGCTCGACGCCCCACTCGGTGTCGGTCCAGCCGAGGCCGGGGGCGAGGCGGCCGTTGACGAGGGCGCGGTCGCAGACCTCGACGACCTCCTCGGCGTTCTCGCCGTGCGTCATGGCGTCGAAGCCGCGCAGGATGAGCAGGGCCCGCTCGGAGTTGTCGCGGCCGGCGCAGGCACGGGCGAGTTCGGCGAGCCGTTCGGAGCGTCCGGGGGTGGCCGCCTCACCGGCGTAGATCCCCTCCCACATGTACTGCACGGCCCGCAGCCGCATCCGCGCGGGTCCCTCCTCGTGCCGGGCGGCCTCCGCCTCGACGGTGCGTACGGCCTGTTCCAGCTGGTCGTTGTGGAGCAGGGCCTGGGAGAGGCGGAAGACGGCGTCGACGCGTTCGGCGCCGTCGAGGCCGGGCAGGGCGAGTGCGGTCCGGAGGTGGTCGACGGTCTTGGCGGGCGCGGTGAGCAGGGTGGCACAGCCCAGTTCGTAGTGGACGTGCGCCTGCACCTCGGGCCGGGGCGGTTCCTGGAGGGCGCGTTCCAGGCACTGGCGGGCCGCGTCGGGCGCGCCGACGGCGAGATGGTCGCGGGCGGCCTCGCGCAGCTGGTCGACGAGTTCGGCGTCGTCGTCGGGGTGCACCTGGAGCAGGTGCCGGGAGGCGGCCGCCGCGCCGAGCCCGAGGTCGGTGACGATCCGGGCCGCGATGCCGTGCATGGCGCGGCGCAGCGCGTCGGGGATGGAGTGGTAGACGGCGGTGGCGATCAGCGGGTGGACGAACTCCAGGTCGCCGTCGGACGCCTGGGCGGCGGCCGGGTCGGGCGCGGTGAGGATGCGGGCGGTGGTCAGCAGCCCGGCGCAGCGCTCGGCCTGCTCGTGGCTCATGGTGGTGAGCCGGGCCACCAGGTCGACGGTGATGCCGGTGCCGAGGATGGCGGCGGCCCAGGCGAACCGGGTGGCGTCGATACCGAGCCCTTCGAGGCGGGCGACGAGGCCGCCGCCACGGGCCGAGCGGTTGAGGGCGCGCAGTTCGCCGGCCGAGTTCTCGGTGGGCTCCAGCTCGCTGTCGTGCACCTTGGCGAGGAGTTCGACCGTGTCGTACGGGTTCCCGGCGGTGACCGCCCAGACCTCGCGGCAGAACGGTCCGTCGGCGTGCGCGCCGACGGTGGCGCGGGTCAGTCCGGCCACGGCGTCCGGGGTGAGCGCGCTGAGCGTGGAGACGGATTCGGCGGCCGCCGCGGCGATCGCGTCGAGGTGGCGGGCGCGGGCGCCGGTGGCCTCGCCGGGGCGGCGGGCCACCACGACCAGAACGGACAGGTCGTGCAGCCGTTCGGCGAACGCGGCGAGCCAGCGCAGGGTCTCCTGGTCGGCCCAGTGGGCGTCGTCGACCAGCAGCACCAGCGGCCAGTCCCGCCGGGCCAGCCGGCGCACGGCGGCGACCAGGCCGTCGCACACGCCCTGCGGGTCGGCCTGGCGTTCGGCGGGGTCCGCTATGCCGAGGGCGGGTCCGGCGACGTCGTACCAGTCGCCGAGGTACTCGCGGGCCTCCTCGGGCAGCATCGTCACCAGCGCGGGCTGCAGCAACTGCCGTACGACGTTGTAGGGAACGGATCCGAGGGTCTCGCCGCCGCGCGCCGACCACACCGTGCAGCCGCGCTCCTCCGCGATCCGGCGGGTCTCCGCGAGCAGCGCGGTCTTGCCGAGTCCGGCCTCGCCGCGGAAGACCAGCAGGCTGCCGGAGGACGACCGGTCCGCGCACAGGGCGTCGACGGCCCGCCGGATGGCGTCGACCTCCCGGTCGCGCTCCCACAGGGAAGCCGAGGCGGCCGCCGTGGGCCGTACCTCCGTCATCCCGCTACCTCCCCAAGTCGCCCGAACGACGTACAGGGCGAGCGTAGCCGTCCCGGCCCCCCGGTGGTGGAGGGTCGGACGACCTCTTGCCGCCAAGGGTGACAGCCGGTATGCCGGGGCGACGCGGCGGATGGTTCCGATCGGCATTCGGCTGCTCCGGTGAAAGTGATTGACAGTCACATACGTGTCTGTCAAGGCTGGTTCGCATGGCCGAGGCACCGTCACGGTCCCGCCGGGCGCTGATCGCGGGCTCGGTGGGCAACTTCATCGAGTGGTACGAGTTCGGCGTCTACGGCTACTTCGCCACGGTCATCGCGGCACGCTTCTTCACCCCGGAGGGCGGCAGCGAGATCGAGGGCCTGGTGCGGACGTACGCCTCGTTCGCGCTGGCGTTCTTCTTCCGGCCGGTCGGCGCGGCCCTGTTCGGGCGGCTCGGCGACCGGATCGGGCGGCGGCCGGTGCTGATCCTGGTCATCGTGCTGATGACGGCCGCGACGACGCTGATCGGGGCGCTGCCGACGTACGACACGGCCGGTGCGCTCGCGCCCTGGCTGCTCACGTTCCTGAGGGTGCTTCAGGGTCTGTCGGCGGGCGGCGAGTTCGGCGGTGCGGTGTCGGTGATGACGGAGTTTGCGCCGCCGGGGCGGCGCGGGCTGTACGGGGCGTGGCAGTCGTTCACGGTGGCGCTCGGCCTGCTGGGCGGGGCGGGCGTGGCCGCGCTGCTCGCCACCGTGCTGAGCGAGGCGCAGCTCGGGGCGTGGGGGTGGCGGCTGCCGTTCCTGCTGGCGCTGCCGATGGGCCTGGGCGCGCTGTGGCTGCGCCTGCGGCTGGACGAGACCCCGGCGTTCCGGGCGGAGGGCGACGGCACGGTGGTCCGGCCGCCCGGGCGGGAGGTCGTGCGGGCGATCGCGCTCGGCGCGGGACGGATCATGGGCTGGGCGGCCGCCGGGTACACCTTCCTCGTGGTCCTCCCCTCCTATCTGCAGAGCACCCTCGACACGAGCTTCCAGCAGGCGCTGATCGCCACGGTCCTGGCCAATCTGGGCTTCGCGGCGGCGATCCTCCCGGCGGGCGCGCTCAGCGACCGGGTCGGCCGGCGGGCGGTGATGCTGACCGGCGCGCTGCTCGTGGTCGTCCTCGCGCTGCCGCTGCTGAACCTCCTCCAGGCCCCGGGGGTGTCGCAGGCCGCGAAGGGCGTGGCGGTGTGCGCGGCGGGCGCTGTGGTGGGGCTGATGGCGGGGCCGGGTCCGGCACTGCTGGCGGAGATGTTCCCGACGACCGTGCGCTACACCGGCCTGGGCCTCGCCTACGCCCTGTCCAACGCGGTGTTCTCCGGCTGCGCCGGCCTCGTCATCACCGAGACGGTGGAACGCACCGGGAACGTGGACATCCCCGCCTACTACGCGGCGGCGGCCTGCGCGGTCAGCGCGCTCGCGCTGGCGGTGACGGTGACAGGGGCGCCGGTGCGGGCTCCGGCGAGGGAGGCGCGGTGATCGTATGCGGGTGATCGGGCTGATGTCCGGCACGTCCTACGACGCGATCGACGCGGCGGCGGCCGACCTGCGCCTCGTCGACGACCGTCTCGTGCTGAAGCCGCTCGGCATGGTGAGCGAGCGGTACGACGCGGAGCTGCGGGCGGCGCTCGCGGCGGCGCTGCCGCCGGGGACCTGTTCGCCGGCCGAGGTGTGCCGGCTGGACACCCGGATCGGGCAGGCCTTCGCGGCGGCGGCCGTCCGCGCGGACCGCGAACTGTGCGCCGGGCGAGCCGAGTTGGTGGCCTCGCACGGTCAGACCGTGTACCACTGGGCCGAGGCGGGGCGGGTGCACGGCACCCTCCAGCTCGGGCAGCCCGCGTGGATCGCGGAGGCCACCGGGCTGCCGGTGGTCGCCGACTTCCGGCCGCGGGACATCGCCGCCGGCGGCCAGGGCGCCCCACTGGTCAGCCTGGTCGACCTGCTGTGGCTGCGCGGCCGGCCGGGCACCCCGGTCGCCCTCAACATCGGCGGCATCGCCAACCTCACCGCGCCCGACGGCACCGCCTTCGACACCGGGCCGGGGTGCGCGCTGCTCGACGCGGCGGTCCGGGAGCTGGGCGACGGGCACCTGTCCTACGACGCGGACGGCGCCCTCGCGGCCCGTGGCACCGTCCGTCCGGAGCTGCTGCGGCGGCTGCTGGCGGAGCCGTACTACGCGCTGCCACCGCCCAAGACCACCGGCAAGGAGCTGTTCCACGCCGGCCATCTGCGCCGGGCACTGTCCGGGCTCGGCCCGCTGCCCGCCGAGGACGTCCTCGCCACGCTGACCCGGCTCACCGCCGAGACGGTCGCCGACGGCGTGCGCCGGGCCGGCGGCACGGAGGTGATCGCCTCCGGCGGCGGCACCCGCAATCCGGTGCTGATGCGGATGCTGCGCGAACGGCTGGCGGGGGTGCCGGTGCGCACCTCGGACGACCTGGGGCTGCCCTCGGACGCGAAGGAGGCGTACGCCTTCGCCGTCCTCGGTTTCCTGACCGTGCACGGACTGCCAGGCACCGTCCCGGCGAGCACCGGCGCCCGCCATCCGAGCATCCTGGGCTCGGTGACGCCGGGCCGGCACGGGCTGCGGCTGCCGGCGCCGGAGCGGCGCGCTCCGGAGCGACTGACGGTCGAGTGAGCGGTACGTGACGGTGTGTCCGTTATCGGCGGTGAACGGTCGGGATCCCTCTCATCCGGCTTTCACCGTCGCCTCATACGGTGGGGTCATGACGCAGGTGACTCCTCCCGGGTGGTACCCCGACCCCGGGCAGACAAGTGACGGTCCCGCCACCGAGCGCTGGTGGGACGGCAAGGCATGGACGGACCAGACCCGTCCCGCGGGGTCGGCCGCCGCCTGGGGTCCGCCGACGCCCGGCCAGCCGGGTCAGCCCGGTCTGCCCGGTCAGCCAGGTCTGCTCGGCCAGCCGGGTCAGCTCGGCCAGCCGGGTCAGCTCGGTCAGCCCGGAGACACGGGGCAGCCCGTAGACGCGGGGCAGGCCGGCCACCCCGCCTATCCGGGGTATCCGGCGCACCCGGGCTATCCCGGGTATCCGGTGCAGCCGCCGGCCGCGCCGCGCCGGGGTCTGCGGACGGGCATCGCGGTCGCCGTGGCCGCCGCCGTGCTGGCGAGCATCGGCGTCGGGGTGTACGCGCTGACCAAGGACGACGGGGGCGGCGGGGCGAGCCGCGCCGACTCCCAGCAGGGGCCGGACGGCCGGGACGGCGGCTCCGGCGGGCAGGACGACGGCCAGTCGCCCGGTCCGGAGCAGCCGGAGGCGCCGGAGGTGGAGGGCGGCGGCCGGGTGTCCGACCTCGCCAACGGGATCAGCATCCAGGTGCCGGAGGGCTGGACCGGGCAGGCGATGAGCGTGGGCGCGCAGCTGGCGTCCGACGACACCTACCCCTGCCCCGGCGAGACCTCCAAGACCTGCACCAAGGGCGGCGCGTACTCGGCGCCCGCCGAGCTGCTGGGCACCAAGGGCGGCACAGCGGAGGCGGTCGCGAAGGCGGACATCGCGGAGAACGCCGAGGAGTCCTACGGCGGCGCCTCCTACGGGGAGATCACCTCCCACCAGGTGCTCGCCTCCAAGGCGGTCACCGTGGCCGGGCAGAAGGGCTATCTGGTCCGCTGGAAGGCGGTCACCAGCAAGGGCGCCGACGGCTACGTGCAGTCGCTCGCCTTCCCGTCCCCGGTCGACGCCGGCCGGATGGTCGTGCTGCGCCTCGGCGTGGACGCCGATCAGAAGGTGTCCCTCCTCGACGAGCTCACCCAGAGCATCAAGGCCGGCCCCGGCGGCGGCAACGGGCAGGACGTCTGAGTCGTCCGCACCGAGCAGTCGGCCGGGTGGGGTGCCTCTCCGCTCCAGAGGAACCCCACCCGGCCGGGGGTGCGCGCCGCCCCCGTCCCCACGGTGCGGCGCGGTCAGACCGGCCGTCCAGTCATCCCGTGGACGGCGCGGCCTGGGTCTTTCAGGTGAGGCCGAGTGCCGGCAGCACGGCGGCCTCCACGAACCGGAGCAGGTAGTCCGGATCGGCGTACTCGCCCTCCAGGACGGGCCTGACCCGCAGGACGCCGAACATCTGCGCGGGGACGAACGGCAGCGCCGGATGGCCGGCGGGCACCTCGCCCCGCTCGACGCCCCGCCGCAGGATCTCCTCCAGCGCGGCGATCTCCGGCTCGATCAGCGCCTCGCGCAGCGCGCAGGCCAGCTCCTTGTCCTGCAGGACGGCGTGCCCGAGCGCCTGGTGCAGCTTGGTGTCCTGCGCCGACCACGCGGCGGCGCAGCGGGCGACCTCGCGCAGGTCCCCGGCGAGCGAGCCGGTGTCGATGCCGGCGAACCGCACCCTCCGGTTGGAGCGCAGGGCCGCCGCGACGAACTGCGGTTTCGTCTTCCACTGCCGGTACAGCGTGGACTTGCTGCAGCGGGTGCTGGCGGCGACGCCCTCCATGGTCACGGCGTCGTAGCCGCACTCGCGGATCTGGTCCAGGACGGCGTCGAAGAACTCCTGCTCGCGTTCGGGCGTGAGTTTGGAGCGGCGCGAGGCGACGACCGTCTCCGGTCGGTCCGCGGCCTGCGACGTCATCGGCTCTTCTCCCTGACTCGAGCGAGGTTCGAGGGGTTTCCCGTGCGGTTTCCGTGGGCTCCGACCCTCTTCGATACGCCAGTGTACCGGTACTGGAGCGTATCGGTACACTGGCGTATCGGTACGCGGCCGTATCGATAAGATGGCCGCCCGCGTATCCGGAGCCACATGTTCCGCACGATCACCCACGCACCACCGTCACCGAAAGGGCCGGGGGATGAATGCCCGCACCGAGCCTGCCGAAGCGGAGTCCGACGCGATAGCCCGGCCGCCGCTCGTCCGTGAGTTCCTGCTCGTCGCGGGGCTCTTCCTCGTCTACAAACTCGGCCGCCGGCTGGCGACCGGCCACACCGGCGAGGCGTTCCGCAACGCGGATCGCGTGTGGGACTGGGAACGAGCGCTCCCTCTGCCCGGCGAGGGCGCGGTGCAGTCGCTGCTGCTGCACGGCGACACCCTCGTGCGGATCGCGAACACCTACTACGCGACCGTGCACTTCCCGGCCACGGCCGCCTTCCTCGTCTGGCTCTTTCTGCGCCGGCCCGGGCACTACGTCTGGGCCCGCCGGGCGCTGGCCGCGGTGACCGCCGCCGCGCTGGTGCTGCATCTCACGTTCCCGCTCGCGCCGCCGCGGATGCTCGCGGCGGCCGGACTGGTCGACACCGGGCGGGTGTACGGACCGTCGGTGTACGGGCCGCCCTCGACCGACACCCTCTCCAACCAGTTCGCGGCGATGCCCTCGCTGCACTTCGGCTGGGCGCTGATGGTGGCGATCGGCCTGATCGCCGCGACCCGGTCGCGGTGGCGGTGGCTGTGGCTGCTGCACCCGCTGCTGACCCTGCTGGTGATCGTGGGCACGGCGAACCACTACTGGCTCGACTCGCTGGTGGCCGGAGTGCTGCTCGTCCTCGCCCTCGCCGTGCTCCGGCCGCCGCGCGGGGGCGGGCCGGCCCGGGCCGACGATCCCCTCGCGGCCGAGGGCGGACGGACGGCGCGCACCCGCGCGCTCCGTCCCGCCCGGGAGTCGGCGGACCCGCTCGACTCCGCTCCCACAGAGAAGGCCGCGCTGGTGGAGGCGGGCCGATGAGCGCCACCGCCCTCGCGCTCGTCCTGTCGGTGTTCTCCGCCGTCGCCTACGCCGCCGCCGCGGTGGCCCAGGAGCGGCTGGCCGCGCGCACCCCCGGCACCGGCGTGCTGCGGCTGCTCGGCAGCGCCGCGTGGTGGGTGGCCGTGGCACTGAACGCCACCGGCGCGCTGCTGCACGTCGTCGCCCTGAAGTACGGTCCGCTGACCGTGGTGCAGCCCCTGGGGGCGCTCACCCTCGTCGCGGCGGTGCCGCTGGGCGCGCGGATCGCCGGGCGGCGGGTCAGCGCGGCCGAGTGGCGGGGCACCGCGTTCACCCTCGTCGGGCTCGCCGCGGTGCTCGTCACGGCGTCCGGCCCCGCGCCCGACGACGTGCTCAGCGTCCCCGAGGCGCTGGCGGTCTCGGGCGTCACCGCCGTGCTGATCGGCCTGCTCGCCCGGCCCGGCGCCCGGCCCGGTCTGCGGCACGCCACCGCCTCCGGGATCGCCTCGGGTGTCGCCTCCGCGCTCACCCAGACGGTGACGGTCGCCGCCACGGATCAGTCCGGGCCGGTGTTCGACGTCCAGGTGATCGCCGTGGCGCTGCTCGTCGCGGCGTTCGCGACCGGCGGGCTGCTGCTGTCGCAGACCGGCTACCGGGGCGGCCTGGGCGCACCGCTGGCGATGGTGACCCTGGCCAACCCGGTGGCCGCCGCGGTGATCGGCCTCTCCCTGCTCGGCGAACGCCTCCGAGGCGGACCCGCGGGGGTGCTGCTGGCGCTGGCGGGGGCCGCGCTGGCGTCGTGGGGCGTGGTCCTGCTGGCGCGTACGACACCCACGGCGCCGCAGCCGGTGTCAGCTACGACACCCCAGCCGGCCAGCGCGCCCGAGCCGGACCTGCCCGCCGTACCCCTGACCGAGCCGCCGCTGGTGCCCCGGCAGCCGCGGCCGGATCCGGGGCACCTGACTCCGCTGTGAGCGGTTACTCGGTGACGATCGCCGGGTCGCTCACCCCGGGCTGCCCGTTCTCCACGTGCCCGGCGAAGCGCCGCAGGAACGCCGGGTCGGCGTCGGAGGTGACCGTCAGGTCGTACCAGCGCCGGCTCGCCGCCAGGTCGACGGTGTGCCGGACGACCGCGCCGGGCCGCACCTGGAGGGTCTGCGTGGTACCGGCGTAGCCGTCGGCGAGCTTGAGCCGGACCGTGCCGGAGCCCTTGTTGGTGAAGGTCAGCTCGACGTCGTCGCCGGTGTGCCGGGCGGTCGCCTCGGGACCGGCCACCTTGTTGCGGCCCTTGAAGACCCGCAGGAAGCCGTTGGGCCCGTGCACGGTCAGGTCGTACGCACCCTTGGAGTACACCGAGTTCCAGGTGTCGGAGATGCTCTTGCCGGCCTCGGTGGTGTAGGTCCACGGGCCGTCGGTGCGGTTGCCGGAGGTGACCAGGAAGGCGGCCCCCGCCCTCGCCCCCGAGGCGAAGGTGAGGGTGAACTTCCCCGCCGCCGTGTCCGCCGAGCCGTCCACCAGCGGTGCGTACTTCAGCGGGCGGGCCGGGCGCAGACCGGGCTCCTGCCGGGGCATGTCGGGGTGCGCCGGCGGCGTCGGCCGGTAGTCGGGGTGGCGTTCGCGGTCCGGCGGCTCGTAGCCGTCGGTGCCGGGCAGCGTGGCGGGCTCGCTGTCCTTGCGGGAGAAGTCGAACGCGGCGGTGAGATCACCGCAGATCGCGCGCCGCCAGGGCGAGATGTTCGGCTCGTGGACGCCGAAGCGGCGCTCCATGAACCGGATGATGGAGGTGTGGTCGAGGGTCTCGGAGCAGACCCAGCCGCCCTTGCTCCACGGCGAGACGACCAGCATGGGCACGCGCGGCCCGAGGCCGTAGGGGCCGGCGGGGCGCCTGCTGTCGCCCGGGTAGAGGTCGAGGGAGACGTCGACCGTGGACCTCCCGCGGGAGGCGTCCTTCGGCGGGAGCGGCGGGACCACGTGGTCGAAGAAGCCGTCGTTCTCGTCGTACGTGATGAACAGGGCCGTCTTCGCCCAGACCGCCGGGTTGGAGGTGAGCGCGTCCAGGACCTGCGCGATGTACCAGGCGCCGTAGTTGGACGGCCAGTTGGAGTGCTCGGAGAAGGCCTCGGGGGCGGCGATCCAGGAGATCTGCGGCAGGGTGCCCGCCTGGACGTCGGCGCGCAGCCGGTCGAAGTAGCCGTCGCCGTTCTTGACGTCGGTGCCGGTGCGGGCCTTGTCGTAGAGCGGGTCGCCGGGCTGGGCGCCTCGGTAGCTGTTGAAGTACAGCAGGGAGTTGTCGCCGTAGTTGCCGCGGTAGGCATCCTCGATCCAGCCCCAGTGGCCGGCCGCGTCGAGGCCGTCGCCGATGTCCTGGTAGATCTTCCAGGAGATGCCGGCCTTCTCCAGGCGCTCGGGGTAGGTCGTCCAGCCGTAGCCCAGCTCGTCGTTGCCGAGGACGGGGCCGCCTCCGGTGCCGTCGTTGCCCGTGTAGCCGCTCCACATGTAGTAGCGGTTCGGGTCGGTGGAGCCGATGAACGAGCAGTGGTAGGCGTCGCAGACGGTGAAGGCGTCGGCGAGGGCGTAGTGGAACGGAATGTCCTCGCGGGTCAGGTACGCCATGGTCGTGGTGCCCTTGGCGGGGATCCACTTGTCGTACTTGCCGCCGTTGTAGGCCTGCTGGCCGTCGGTCCAGCCGTGCGGCAGGCCCTCCAGGAACTGCATGCCGAGGTCGTCGGCGTCCGGGTGGAAGGGCAGCACCTCCTTGCCGCCGTCCTGCTGGTGCCAGACCGGCTTGCCGCTGGGCAGGGTGACCGGGCGGGGGTCGCCGAAGCCGCGGACGCCGCGCAGTTTCCCGAAGTAGTGGTCGAAGGAACGGTTCTCCTGCATCAGCACGACGATGTGCTCGACGTCCTCGATCGTCCCCGAGCGGCGGTTGGCCGGGAGGGCGGCGGCCCGCTCGATGCTGCTGGCGAGCGCGCTGAACGCCGTGGTGGCGCCCGCTATCTGAAGGAATCTGCGCCGGTTGACTTCGGGCATGGGTGGGGGACCTCTCGTCCTGACGTTGTTCGACCAGCCGGATGGACTTGACGGAATGTGCGCGGAAGGAGTGTTCCAAGAGCACCAAACGTCAGGGAAGGGTGTGGTGGCGCGCATGTGAAAGTCGTGGGTACGTGAGGTGTGTTTCCAGCCGGACCGGAACGGGACCGGAGAACGGGCCACGCCGAAGGGGACGGCCACGCCGAAGGGGACGGGCCACGCGAAGGGGACGGGCCACGCCGAGAAGGAGAGCCCGGTCCGACCGTGGCGCCGTCGGCGACCTGAACGCCGACGGTGCCCGGTCAGACCTCGGGGGCGGGGACCACGCTGAGGTGGCCCGCCGCGCGGCGGGCGCGGGCGCGCCGGCGCGGGGCGGACGCGGCGCGGCGCGGCTCGCGCAGCACCAGCGTCAGCCGGGTATAGCCCAGATTCTGCAGGGTCTTGGGGGTTTCGCCGACGATGCGACAGTCGGTGGCGCCCCAGCGCGGGTCGGGGTGGAGCAGCGGGCGGATCGCGCCGTCGTGCTCGACGGCCTCCTCGCCGACCGCGCGGATCCAGTGCGGCAGGCCGTGCCGGTAGGCGGCCTCCATGATGGGGTCCTGGGCGATCTCCCGGCGGATCGCCTGGAGCCGGGAGTCCTGGTCGTACCGCTCCACGGCGGCGGCGAAGTGCGCCAGCATCGGCAGGCACCAGCGCGACTCGTGCTCGCCGAGGACCGTGCACGCGTCGGGGTGGAACAGGACGAACCTGAGGAAGTTGTCCCACGGCATGGCCGTGGGATGCGGTCCCACGCCCCGGAAAAGTGTCTCGAACGCGTTGTTGGCCAGGACGACGTCCCACCCCTGGTCGACGACGACGGAGGGATGGGGAACGGCCTGGATCAGTGCGGCGTAGTCCTCCAGATACGCCTGGGCCTCGGGACACTCGGGTACGGGCCGCAGCTCGGACCGCTGCCCTCCTGCCTGATACGCCATCGGGAGGTCACCCCTCTTGCCTCTGCGGCCTTCACGCGGCGCCTTGATCCTGAGGCCCCGACGCGAGGCGTGTCAACTATCGTGGCATTTCATGCCTGTTGACGGCTGAAATTGGCCACAGTTGTGGCGAGACCTGGATGTGAGTTCGAACCACCGGCTACTCTCCGGGAAGTTCACGGCAACCAGTTGTGAGAAGCCTGTGAGAGACGTAGGAGACCTGTCGGTGACGGATGGCTACGAGGTTCCGGGCGCCACGGCGACGGCTGTGCTGCCGGCCGTGGTCGCCCGTGTCACCGCGCTCGCCGACCGGCTCGGCGTGCCGCACGCCGAGGTCTTCGACACCGCCCGGCTGTCCGTCGCCTGCGGTGTCCCCGAGCCGGTGGTCAAGGAGCTGCTGCGCGGCCGGCCCGCCGGCGAGCCCGATGTGCAGGCGCGTTTCCTGCAGCGGCTGGACCTGCTGCGGCGCACCCGGCTGAAGCCCAATGGCCGCCGGTACACCCAGCAGGAGATCGCCGACGGGGCCGGCATGTCCCGGCAGCAGGCCGGGGCGCTCATCAACGGCGACCGTCGCCCCACCATGGAGCACTGTGACGCCATCCAGCGCTTCTTCCGGGTGCACGCCGGCTTTCTGACGGCCGAGGACCCCGAGGCCCTGGCGGGCGCCCTGCAACGCACCGAGCAGGAACTGCTCCAGAAGCTCGCCGACCGTGAACGGCAGGCGGCGGCCGCCTCCGCCGACGACCCGCTGGAGCGGCTGCTGCAGGACCACGGCGTGCGCGGGATCGCCTGGCGGGCCGCCCAACTCCCCACCGACCAGCACCGCGACAAGGTCGCCGAATGGCTCGACATGCTCCTGGAGAGCGTCAAGCGGCCCGAGTCGTGATCCGCGGGTGAGCCGGAGCTGACGCGGCGTCACCACTGCCGCTCAAACATCGGAGTGCTCGGGACGTAGACCGTTCGGCCCAGCGTGGAGAGGCTCTCCTGGCTCGTTCCGTCCGGGTCTCGGCTCCGCTGAGCGGGCGAACCGCGTTGGCGCTAGGGCCCATTGTCAGTGGCGGACGGCAAGCTGGAGACACGTCCCGCACCGCGCGGGGCGCGGCGCGCCGTGCGGGCGCGTCACGGGGAGACGCCCAGACGGGGAGAGCCGACCGATGCCCACTGCCGTACTGACCGACCGCGAGCGCACCGCCGTCCAGGCCTATCTGCGTCTGCTCCAGACCGTGCGGGCCGCCCTCGACACCGCGCCCGGCCCGCTCGGGGCGCCCGGACCACCGGTCGTGCCGCCCGCCGTGCTCGCCGAGGCGGAGCAGGCGCTGGCGGACGCGGGCCTGAGCGGCAACGAGGAGGCGTTCTTCCGGCTGCTGCACAGCTGGTGCCCGGACTCCTGACGCCCGGACGCGGGGAGAACGGAGGACGGCGGCACCGCGACGCCGGGTCGCCGTCCCCGCCGCGCCGGTCAGGCGTGCGGCACCGTCACCACCGTCGCGACCAGGCCCTGATGGACGGCCCAGCGGCCCTCGAAGTGGCCGACGCGGCGGTTGCCCAGCAGCGGTCCGGGGACCAGGAGTTCGGCGCGGAACTCGCCGCGTGCCCGGTCGTCGGGGTCGACGGTGATGTCGATGTCCGCCTCGGAGAACTCCAGCCACTTCCCGGTGAGCGGGAACCACGCCTTGTAGACGGACTCCTTCGCGCTGAACAGCAGGCGGTCCCCGTGCAGCTCGGGCAGACCGGCGGCCAGCCGGCGCAGCCGCTCCCGCTCGGCGGGCAGGGCGACGGCCTCCAGCACACCGTCCGGCAGCGGCGCGTGCGGTTCGGCGTCTATGCCGAGGGACGCCAGGTCGGCGGCGCGGACCAGCGCGGCGGCGCAGTAGCCGTCGCAGTGGGTCATGCTGCCGAGCAGCCCGTCGGGCCACTGCGGCGCGCCCCGTTCGCCGGGCAGGATCGCCTGCGGGGGCACGCCCAGCTTCTCCATGGCCCGGCGGGCGCAGGCGCGCACCGTGGCGAACTCGCGGCGCCGTTTGGCCACGGCCAGCGCCACGAACGGCTCCTCCTCGGGGAACAGCGGGGCCTGACCGGCCTCGTCGCTTCCATGGGCCTCGACCGCGACCACCGCGTCGGGCAGCAGTTCCTCGATCACCGGGCTCAGGCCTCCGTCGGAAGGATGCGGCGCGGCCGGCCCGGCGGCTGCGGGCGCTTGCGCCACTCGCGGGGGTACCCCACCGAGACCTCTTCGAAGCGCACGCCCTCGTGCACGGTGGTCCGCGGGATGTGCAGATGGCCGTAGACCATGGTCGCGACCCGGAAGCGGCGGTGCCAGTCGGCGGTCAGCCGGGTGCCGCACCACATGGCGAACTCCGGGTGCCAGAGCACCTCGGTCGGATGCCGGTCCAGCGGCCAGTGGTTGACCAGGACGGTGGGCAGGTCCTCGGGAAGCGCGGCGAGCCGGGCCTCGGTCTCGGCGACCCGGGCCCGGCACCAGTCCTCGCGGGTCGGGTAGGGGTCGGGGTGGAGCATGTACTCGTCGGTGCACACGATGCCGGTCTTGTGCGCGTACGCCAGCCCCTCCTCCTTGGTCACGCAGCCCGCGGGGAGAAAGGAGTAGTCGTAGAGGAGGAACAGCGGGGCGATGGCGACCGGGCCGCCGGGGCCCTCCCAGACGGGGTAGGGGTCCTCGGGGGTGACGACGCCCAGCCGCCGGCACATCTCGACCAGGTGCTCGTAGCGGGCGACGCCGCGCAGGGTGACGGGGTCCGAGGGGTGGGTCCACAGCTCGTGGTTGCCGGGCACCCAGACGACCTTGCGGAAGCGTCCGGCGAGGGTTTCCAGCGCCCACTCGATCGAGGACACCTTCTCCGCGACGTCGCCCGCGACCAGGAGCCAGTCGTCGTCGGTCTCGGGGCGCAGCTTCTCGACCAGCGCCCTGTTCTCCTCGTATCCGATGTGCAGGTCGCTGATGGCCAGCAGCTGCCCGGCACCACCGGCCGTCGATGTCACCTGTCGCCCCCTCGGATCACGCGAACGGCACCACGAGAACACATGTGCGCCACGTCGGGCAAGGGCGACCCGCGGCGTCGGCGCGGCGTACGGGTGAGACAGGGGGGTGCGCCTGGGTGCGGGGACCGCGCGGGACGGCGGGAGCGGGCGGGAACGGGTGGGTATCAGGAACCTGCGATCCGCGTGGGCATGATCGGATAATCCGTAACACGCGCGTTGCACGCGCAGGGCCCGCGAAGCCGTATGATCGCCCCAACACCACCGCCACGAAACCCCTTCACTCAGGGGCGGTTTGGTGTCCCTCCCTTCATCCCCCTGGCCGGGTCGGCCCCGCTCCGCCGTGCCCGCGAACCGTGAAAGGCGGCCTGCATGGTCTCTCGCGTACGCGTCTGGCTCAACCGCACGTACGCGGAGAACGTGTTCTTCATGGATCAGCTGCGCCGAAATCCCAGCGACCGGGCCGTCGAGATCCATGCGACCCACGGGGATCCGGACTCTCCCGTGCTGGCCGCCGCCGACACCGCGGATCTGGAGCCGGAAGGCCTGTCTCCCGCGGCGTACGTGGAGTTCGCCCTCGACCTGTGCGCGCGGCGCGGTATCGACGTGTTCGTGCCGCGGCTGCACCAGGCGGCGATCGTGGCGCACCGCGCCGAGTTCGAGGCGGTCGGCACGGCCCTGCTGGCGCCGCCGCCGGAGGCGGTGGCCGTCTTCCAGGACAAGGTGATCGCCTACGAGGCCGTACAGGCCATCGGGGTGCCGGTGCCGCCGTGGTGGCGGGTCCGTGACGCCGACGAACTCGTCGCCGCTGTCGAGGAGTTGGAGGCGGCCGGGCACAAGGCGTGCTTCAAGCCGGCCTCCGGGGCGGGCGGGGTGGGCTTCCGCGTTGTCACGCGCGCCCCCTTCTCACTCCTTCACCTCAACGGGTTCCCGACCCCTTACGTCCCGCTCGACCTGGTGGTGGAGGCGGTGCGGCAGGCCGAGGAGCCGGTGGACTGGCTGGTGATGCCGCGGCTGGAGCAGCCGGAGGTGTCGGTGGACTGCCTCACCGGACCGGACAACCGGGTGCGGCTGGCCGTGGGCCGCACCAAGAACGGCCGCCGGCGCGGGTTCACGCTGCACGAGCAGTGGCTGGAGCCGGCGCGGCGGATCGCGGAGGGGTTCGGGCTGCACTATCTGTCCAACATCCAGTTCCGGATGTTCGGTGAGCGGCCGGTGCTGATGGACGTGAACGCGCGGCCGGCCGGCGGGTTGCACCAGTTGTCGCTGTGCGGGGTGAACGCGCCGTGGGCCGCGGTGCGGATGGCTCTCGGCGAGGATCCCGGTGAGATCACGCCGCCGTTCCTCGGGCAGGACTACACGGTGGTGGCGGGGCCTCGGCCGTTGCGGGCGTACTCGCTGCCGCAGCAGCGGGTTGACTCCGTCGGTGTGGCGGCTGAGATGTTGCCGCTGTAGGTCGTCTGCCGGGTGCGGGTTCGTTGGGGCTGGGCGCGCAGTTCCCCGCGCCCCTTCCATAGCTCATCCGGCGTTGATCTCGTACCCCCAACTCTGTGCCAACTCACCTAGCTTCGCGGGAAGTTGAGTTTTCGCTTCGGGCTGCTTCGCCGGCTGGATGCGGCCCGACCTGATGGTGGTGCTCCAGTCGCCCAGCTGGGGGCGGAACGTGCCGTGGTCGTGGCTGCCGTAGTCGAGCATCGTGGGTTCCCAGGGGACGCCGAGGTAGGCGCAGAGGGCGCGGGTGGTGCGTTCCGGGTCGGTGGTGAGGGACTCGTAGGTGAGCACGTGGGCGTCGAGGCGGGTGCGCGCCTCCTCGAGCTTCTCGCTGTACTCGAGGACCTCCGCGCGGATCGCCTCGTGGTCGGGGTCGGTGCGGCGGCGGGTGAGGGAGTCGACGACGGCGGCCGGGTGGCGCAGCAGCACGACGTAGCGGGCGTTGGGCCAACATCGGTGCAGGCGGGGCCAGATGAGGGTGTTGGCCGGGGTCTTGTCGACGATGATGTCCTTGCCGCTGCGGGTGAGCTCCAGGTGCAGCACGCGGTCCCACAGGACGTGCTCCAGCTCCTGCCGGTCCAGCTGGAGCTCCCGCATGGCGTCGGCGGTGAAGTCGCGGGCCAGCTGGACGTGGACGGTGCGCAGATGCATCTCGTGCGGGGCGCGGATCCGGCTGTGGCTGTTGAGCAGCACCCGGAGCAGGGTGGAGCCGGAGCGGACCGAGGAGAGCACGAAGACCGGCGAGTCCACCAGACGCGGGGCGGGCGGGGCGACGTAGGCCTGGCCTTCCTGCCGCCGCGGCTGGGCCGGGAGGGCGTCCAGGGTGCGGCGCGGCGGGCTCACCGCCTGGGCCATCAGCCTGCCGCGGCGCCTCAGTCCCTTCCCGATGGCGGACATACGCGGGTCTCGCACGGTGACACCTTTCTCTCGCGTTGCCCCGCATCTCAGGGGGGACGGGCGAACTCCAGGTGTCCGGGAGGGAACGAGTCCGGTTCACGGCGGCCGGGAATGCCGCGCTGACGTGGGCTTTCACCGCTTCCTTAAATCTTCATGGGAACCACCGTCGCGCCTGGCGCTACGTGAGATACGCGAGGCCGGGGTGGACGGCGGTGTAGCCGTCGACGAGCCGGCGGGCCACGGTCACCGAGTCGACGAGCGGGTGCAGCGCGAACGCCTTGACCGCCGTCGCCCGGGAGCCGGAGTCGGCGGCCGACAGCACCTCGCGCTCGACCGCCTTGACCGAGCAGACCAGGCCGGTGGCGTGGCCGGGCAGCGGATCCACGGCGACCGGGTGTGCGCCGTTGGCGTCGACCAGGCAGGGCACCTCGATCACGGCGTCGGCGTCCAGGACGGCGAGGGTGCCGCGGTTGCGGACGTTGAGGATGAGGGTGGTGCGCTCGTCGCGGGCGATGGCCCGCATCAGGGCGAGGGCGACCTTCTCGTAGCCGCCGGAGAGGTCGTCGGCGTCGCGTTCGCCGGCGCCGGCGGTCTCGCGGTTCTCGGCCATGTAGGTGGCCTCGCGTTCGGCGCGGGTGCGGTCCCAGGCGGCCAGCGCGGAGACGGCCGGGTCGCCCGCCTCCGCGTAGAAGCGGGCCTGCTGGTCGCGGAGGAAGGCGCCGCGGGTCCGCTCGGCCTCCTGGTAGGCGCGGACGGTCTCGCGGTTGAAGTAGTAGTAGTGCAGATACTCGTTGGGGATCGCGCCGAGGGAGCGGAGCCAGTCGGCGCCGAACAGCTTGCCCTCCTCGAAGGAGCCGAGCAGGGCGGTGTCGGCGAGCAGGCGCGGGAGTTCGTCGCGGCCCGCGACGCGCAGACCGCGCACCCAGCCGAGGTGGTTGAGGCCGACGTAGTCGATCCACGCCTCGGCGGGGTTCGCGACCCCGAGGACGCGGGCGATTCGGCGGCCGAGGCCGACCGGCGAGTCGCAGATGCCGATGACGCGGTCGCCGAGCCGGCGGGACATGGCCTCGGTGACCAGTCCGGCCGGGTTGGTGAAGTTGATGACCCAGGCGTCGGGGGCGAGGCGGGCGATCCGGGCGGCGATGTCCAGGGCGACGGGGACCGTCCGCAGACCGTAGGCGATGCCTCCCGCACCGACCGTCTCCTGGCCGAGCACGCCTTCCGCCAGGGCGACCTTCTCGTCGTTCGCGCGTCCCTCCAGGCCGCCGACGCGGATCGCGGAGAAGACGAAGTCGGCACCGCGCAGGGCCTCGTCGAGGTCGGTGGTGGCGGTGACGATGGGGGCGTCCGGGATGTCGGCGGCCTGTTCCGCCAGTACACGGGAGACCGCATACAGTCGACCGGCGTCGGGATCCTGCAGAACGACTTCTGTCACCCGCCCCTCGCCCCGGTCCCCGAGCAGCGCCCCGTACACCAGCGGCACCCGGAATCCGCCGCCGCCCAGAATCGTCAGCTTCACGCCGCTCCCGCCTCCTCGTAGGTCCGCCGTGATCACCTGTCCGGCACGGTGTGCACAGTACTCGCCGCGTACTCCCGCGCCGCGAACCGTGACCCGCCCGCCGTCACGTGGTTCCATGCGAACGCCATCTCCCACGCTTGGACAGGAGTCTGATGAAGCGTCATCTGCTCACCCTCGCCGCCGTGACCGGCGCCCTCGCGCTCGCCGCGGGCACCGCCTCCGCCGCGGGCGCGCCGCGCTGGACGGAGACCGGAACGGCGTACACCGACACCCTGGGCGGCGGACAGGGTCTCGCCAGCCACGCGGATGGCTCCCTGCTGTACCGGGGGCTCGCCGACATCCCGCTGAGCCTGCGGCTCAAGGGCTGGAACCACGTCGGCGACCCGGACATCGCGCGCGGACACGTCGTCGACGCCTACCAGGGCGCGGACACGGCCACGTCGAAGATGTTCGCGGTGACCACGCCGACCGGGAAGCGCTACGAGTACGTCCATCCGCTGAGCCAGGGCGAGCAGGTGAACAACTCCTTCGCCGCCGTCTCCCCCGACGCGCGGTGGCTGGTCGCCGGCGAGTGGGGCGAGCAGCACCGGCTCCAGGTCTTCCCCGCCCCGCTGCTCAACCCGAGCACCCCCGCCACGGGCGGCACGCTCGCGGAGGCCGGGCAGATCACCCTGGACCGGCCCGTACGCGACATCCAGGGCTGCGACTTCCTGACCGACACCCGCCTGGTGTGCGCCTCCAACGACGCCACCGGCACCCACTTCCCCGAGGTACGCCCGCTGCTCCAGGTCGATCTCCCGCACGCGCTGGACGGCAGACCCGTCACCGGCACGGTGACGAGCCTGTTCGCGCTGCCGCAGCGCAGCGCGTGCACGGGTGACACCTACGAGACGGAAGGCGTCGACTACGACGCCGGCAGCGGCACCCTGCGGGTCCAGATGATCCAGCCCGGGGTGTGCGTGGTGTCGACCACCGTGTACGCGTACCGGGAGGTCACCGGCTGATCGCCGGGGGCGTACCGTGGGCCGCGTGACCACCGAAGAGTCGCTGCGGCCCCAGTCCCTGATGCTCACCTTCCTGGGCGACCAGGTGCTCGGGCGGGACGTCTGTGTGTACTCGGGCAGCGTCATCGACGTGTTCGCCCGCGCCGGGGTCGGCGAGCAGGCGACCCGCTCGACGCTGACGCGGATGGTGAGCCGCGGTCTGCTGCGCCGCCAGCGCGAGGGACGCCGGATGTACTTCGGCCTGACCGAGCACTCGGCGGCCGTGCTGCGCGACGGCGAGCGGCGGATCTGGCAGACCGGCGCGGTCAACCGGCAGTGGGACGGCACCTGGACGCTGCTCGGTTTCTCGCTGCCCGAGTCCTGGCAGCGGCAGCGCCACGACCTGCGGTCGAAGCTCACCTGGAGCGGTTTCGGCCCGCTGTTCAACGGGCTGTGGATCGCTCCCGGCGAGGTGGACGTGACGGAGCTGGTGGCCGAGCTGGGGCTCGCCGCGCACGTCAAGGTGTTCCGCGCGCATGCCGACGCCGGGACGGACATCGGCGCGATGATCGAGGAGACCTGGGAGCTGTCGGAACTCGCGGCGCGCTACACGGCGTTCGTACAGCGCTGGCAGCCCTGGGAGAACCGGCTGCCGGACGCCGACGACGCGCTCGCGCTGCGGCTGCTGCTGCAGACGGAGTGGCTGCGCATCATCCGCCGCGATCCGCGGCTGCCGGTGGTGCATCTGCCGCAGGACTGGCCGGCCGGGCCGGCCGAGAAGACGTTCCGGGTGGTCTACGACCGTCTCGCCCCGCTCGCGGACGCGGCGGCGGAACGCCTCCTCGATCTCGTGCCGGCGCGGGACACCCAGGCGTAGACGCTCAGGCGTAGAACCGGGACAGGCTGCGCAGCACCGCCGCCGGCTTGGCGCCGCCGTCGATCTCGAGGGTGCCGTCGACGGCGATCTGCACCCCGCCGGGCACGTCCTCGACCGACGCCAGCTTGCCGGTCAGCCGGATGCGGGAGCCGACCTTGACCGGCGCGGGGAAACGCACCTTGTCCAGCCCGTAGTTGACCTTCGTGGTGACGCCCTGGACGTCCAGCAGCTCGGTGAACAGCGGGATGAAGAGGGAGAGGGTGAGGTAGCCGTGGGCGATGGGGGCGCCGAAGGGGCCGTCCTTGGCGCGCTCGGGGTCCACGTGGATCCACTGGTGGTCGCCGGTCGCGTCGGCGAACGTGTCGATGCGCTCCTGGGTGACCTCGATCCACTCACTGGCGCCCAGGTCGCTGCCCGCCAGCTTCTTCAGTTCGTCGAGGCCGTTCACGGTGATGCTCATGCGGTTCCTTACGGGTTGCCGTACCGGTTGCGGACACGGGACTTGAGGAGTTTTCCGGAGGCGGTGCGCGGGAGTTCGTCCGCGAGGACCACCGACTTCGGGATCTTGTACTTGGCGAGGCGGCCGGCCAGGGAGGCCAGCACCTCGTCGGGGTCGAGGGCGGCGCCCTCGCGCGGGACGACGACCGCGCGCGGCACCTCGCCCCAGGTGGCGTCGGGCACGCCGATCACCGCGCACTCGGTGATGTCCGGGTGGGCGAGGAGCAGATCCTCGATCTCGGCCGGGTAGACGTTCTCCCCACCCGAGATGATCATGTCCTTGATGCGGTCGACGATGTACACATAGCCGTCGTCGTCGACCCGGGCCGCGTCCCCGCTGCGCAGCCAGCCGTCCGCGAAGACGGCGGCCGTCTCCTCGGGGAGCCCCCAGTAGCCGGGCATCACGTGCGGCCCGCGCACCAGGACCTCGCCCGTCTCGCCCGCGTCGGCCGGGGTGAGGTCGGGGCGTACCACCCGTACGTCGCTGAAGAAGTGCGGTACGCCCGCCGAGCCCGCCTTGGCGACCGCGTGCTCGCCGTCCAGGAAGAGAGCGCCGGGGGCGGCCTCGGTCATGCCGTAGCCCTGGAGGAAGGTCAGGCCGCGCTCCTGGTAGGCGGCGATCAGCGGGGTGGGCACGGGCGAGCCCCCGCACATCAGGATCCGCAGGGACGACAGATCGGCGTCCGCCCAGCGCGGATGCCGGGCCACCTGGTCGAACATGGTCGGCACCCCGAACATG
Organism: Streptomyces sp. NPDC030838; assembly: GCF_055572035.1. Taxonomy (NCBI): domain Bacteria; kingdom Bacillati; phylum Actinomycetota; class Actinomycetes; order Kitasatosporales; family Streptomycetaceae; genus Streptomyces; species Streptomyces sp. NPDC030838. Next base: position 1,204,723 of record NZ_JBVIED010000001.1, read on the forward strand.
AAGGTGATCCGGTGCCGTTCGACCAGGTCGAAGGTGCCACCGGGGTCGAAGGCCTCGGCGAGGACGCAGGTGCCGCCCTTCAGCAGCACCGGCAGGGTGAGCATGTTCAGCCCGGCGGTGTGGAACAGCGGGGCCGAGACCAGGGCGCGTTCGTCGGCGGTCAGATCGGTGTCGACGAGGACGTTGACGGCGTTCCAGACGAGGTTGCCGTGGGTGAGCATGGCGCCCTTGGGGCGGCCGGTCGTGCCCGAGGTGTACATGATGATGCAGAGGTCGTCGGCGGTGACCGGCTCGTCGATCGGCTCGTCCGGCGCGGCGGCGAGCGCCTTCTCGTAGTCGGCGCCGACTTCGAGGTACGTCCGCCCGTCCGTGCCGCCCGGCAGCCCGGCGACCAGTCCGGCGTGGCCCGGCGCGTGCACCAGGACCTTCGCGCCGGAGTCGGCGAGCTGGTAGGCGATCTCCGGTGCGGCCAGCCGGGTGTTGAGCGGGACGAAGACCGCGCCGAGCGTGCCCGCCGCGAACAGTGTCTCCAGGAAGGAGGGGTGATTGGGGCCGAGGTAGGCGATCCGGTCGCCGCGCCGGATGCCCCGGGTGCGCAGGGCGTGGGCGAGGCGTGTGGTGCGTGTATGCAGGGTGCGGTAGTCGGTCGACTGCTCACCGTGGACCAGGGCCGTACGGTAGGGGGTCTTCCGTGCCCGGCGCGCGGGCCACGACCCCACTCCCTCGTTGCGCATCGCCACACCCCCTACGCCTTGGCCAGCCCGAGCAGCCGGGCCGCGTTCTCCTTGAGGATCCTGGGCCTGACCTCGTCCTTGATGGGCAGCTCGGCGAAGTCGGCGAGCCAGCGGTCCGGGGTGAGGACGGGGAAGTCGGAGCCGAACAGGACCTTGTCCTTCAGCAGCGAGTTGGCGTACCGCACCAGCTGCGGCGGGAAGTACTTCGGCGACCAGCCGGACAGGTCGATGTGCACGCCCGGCTTGTGCGTGGCGACGGCCAGCGCCTCGTCCTGCCAGGGGAACGACGGGTGCGCCAGGATGATCTTCAGATGCGGGAAGTCGGCGGCGACGTCGTCGACGTGCAGCGGATTGGAGTACTTGAGCCGGATGCCCCCGCCGCCCGGCACGCCGGCCCCGATGCCGGTCTGGCCCGTGTGGAACAGGGCGATCGTCCCGGTCTCCTCGATCACCTCGTAGAGGCCGTACGCCACCGAGCGGTCGTCGGGAAAGAAGCCCTGGATGCTCGGGTGGAACTTGAAGCCGCGCACCCCGTACTCCTCGACCAGCCGGCGGGCCTGCCGCACACCCGCCTTCCCCCGGAAGGGGTCGATGGAGGCGAAGGGAATGAGGACGTCGGCGTTGGCGGCGGCGGCCTCGGCGACCTCCTCGTTGGGGACGGGGGCCGTGCCGGTCGCCGACTCGGCGTCCACCGTGAAGATCACGGCGGCCATGTGCCGCTCGCGGTAGTAGGCGGCCGTCTCCTCCAGGGTGGGCTTCCGGTCGCCCTCGACCTTGAAATAGGCGGAGGAGGCGGCGTGCAGGTCGTCGTCCAGGGAGGAGTGGCCCCGGGAGGACACCTCCGCGTGGGTGTGGACGTCGATCGCGGTCAGCTGCTCGATGTCCATCAGGCCTCCGGGAGCTTCGGCAGCTTCGGGGCCGGGATGCCCACCGTCTGGAGATCCGCGCCGACGGAGGCGGCGAAGACGTCGGCGAGCGTGTCCGGGGTCCAGCCGCCGTCGGCGTACGCCGTCCTGATCTCCTGTGGGTGCGACCACAGCGCCACCTTGTCGCCGCCGATGCCGATGCACTGGCCGGTGATGCCGCGCGCCCGCTCGGAGGCGAGGAAGGGGACCAGGGCCGCGCAGTCCTCGGGGGTGCCGAAGCCCTCGCCCTTGCGCAGGACGTCCGGCAGCGGCTCGCCGCCGCGCATCGCCTCGACGTACGGGGCGAAGGCGGGGATGGTCTCGGTCATCGCGGTCGCCGCGACCGGCACGATCGCGTTGACGGTGATGCCCGCCCGGCCCAGCTCCATGGACCAGGTGCGGGCCATGGCGGCGATACCGGCCTTGGCGGCGGCGTAGTTGGTCTGGCCGAAGTTGCCGCGCTGCCCGGCCGGGGAGCCGACCAGGATCAGCGTGCCGCCCTCGCCCTGCTCGCGCATCCGTACGGCGGCGGCGCGGGCGCAGGTGAACGTGCCGCGCAGATGGGTGGCGATCACCGCGTCGAAGTCGTCGTCGGTCATCTTCCACAGCACCCGGTCGCGCAGGATGCCCGCGTTGGTGACCAGGACGTCGAGCCGGCCGAACTCCTCGACCGCGCGGCCCACCAGCCGGTCGGCGGCCTCGGCCGTCCCGACCGGGACCGCCTCGGCGACGGCGGTGCCGCCGGCCTCGTTCACGGACTTGGCGGCCTGTTCGGCCACGGCCTCGTCGACGTCGTTGACCACCACCCGGGCTCCGTGGGCCGCGAGGGCGTGAGCGTAGGCGAGGCCGAGGCCCCGCCCGCCGCCGGTGACGACGGCGACCTTGCCGGTCAGATCGATGCTGGGCACGCGTGGGTCCCTTCACATGGGGTGCGGTTCGAGATCGAAGCTAAGAGCAATAATTGTTGTCGTCAATAGTTGTTACCGACCGGCACGGTGCGGGATGCTGGGATCGGTACATCGACACACCTAGAACTGGGAGCCCGCCATCGCCCGCCAGCAGCACCCCGCGAACCCCACCGACCCGATCGACGCGCAGGAACCGTGGATGCGAGCCCTGCACGCCGACACCGGCTATCTCCTGTACCGACTGGGCCTGCGCTCGGGGCAGTTGTTCAACTCCTTCCTCCAGGAGTCGGGCCTGCGGCTGCGCCACTACGCGGTGCTGCGCTTCCTCGCCGGCACCGAGGGCGCCCTCCAGCGGGAGCTGAGCGAACGGCTCGGCTACGACCCGAGCGCGATCGTCAGCCTGGTGGACGACCTGGAGAAGCAGGGCTTCGCCGAGCGCCGGCCCGCCCCCGAGGACCGCCGCAGCCGGATCGTCGTCCTCACCGAGGCCGGGCGGGCGTTCCTGCGGGACACCGACGAGGCGAGCCGGCGCGTCACCAACGAGCTGGTGGAGCCGCTGGACGCGGCCGAGCGGGAGGCTCTGCACGGCCTGCTGCTGCGGATCGCCGGGACGGGGTACGGCAGTTGACGTTCAGCAGTTGATGTTGTGCAGATGATTGACGGCCGTACGGGAAGTGCATAACTTCACCGGCGTCCTCGCCGACGCACCGGCCCGGCCCCAGGGAGCCCATCGTGCAGCCATCCCGTACGTCCGCCCGTCAACCGTCCCCGGAATCCCGGCAGTTGCGCCGCGTCGCGCTGTCCGGACTGCTCGGCACGGCGGTGGAGTTCTACGACTTCCTCGTCTACGGCACCGTCGCCGCACTCGTCTTCGGCGAGCTGTTCTTCCCCGAGGCCGACCCGGCCGTCGGCACCATCGCCGCGTTCGGCACCTTCGCCGCCGGGTATGTGGCCCGGCCGCTGGGCGGCATCGTCTTCGGCCACTTCGGCGACCGGGTCGGCCGCAAGTCGATGATGCTGCTGACCATGGTCCTGATGGGCAGCGGCAGTTTCCTCATCGGCCTGCTGCCGACGTACGACACGATCGGCGTGTGGGCGCCGGTCCTGCTGGTCGCCCTGCGGGTCGTGCAGGGCGTCGCGATCGGCGGCGAGTGGGGCGGCGCGACCCTGATGGTCGTCGAGCACGCCGAGCGCACCCAGGGCTCCCGGCGCGGTCTGTGGTCCAGCTTCACCCAGCTCGGCGCGCCGCTCGGCTCGGTGCTGTCGGCGGGCGTGGTGACGCTGGTGTCCGCGCTGCCCGACGACGAGTTCCGCACCTGGGGCTGGCGGGTGCCGTTCCTGCTGAGCGTCGTGCTGCTGGCCGTCGGGCTGTTCGTGCGGCTGAGGGTCGCGGAGAGCCCGCTGTTCGCCGAGGTGCGCCGCGAGCCGTCGGCGCGGCCGCCGGTCGTGGAGGTGCTGCGCCGGCCGAAGCCGGTGCTGCTGGCGGCGGGTGTGGGCATCGGGGCGTTCACGGCGCAGTCGTTGCTGACCGGATTCATGATTTCGTACGCGGTCGACCACGGCGGGTACAGCCGGCCGCAGGTGCTGACGGCGGTGACCGTCGCCTCCTGTGTGGCACTGCTGGTGCTGCCCGCCGCCTCCGCGTTGTCCGACCGTGTCGGGCGCCGCCCGGTGGTGCTGGCCGGCGCGGTCGCCTCCGCCGCGCTCGCCTTCCCGGTGCTCGCGCTGGTCGACTCCGGCTCCCCCGGTCTGCTGATCCTCGCGCTGGTCCTGGGGCACGGCCTGGCCCAGTCCACGATGTACGGGCCGCTCGGCGCGCTGCTCACCGAGATGTTCGGCACCCGCGTCCGCTACACCGGCGCCTCCCTCGGCTACCAGGCCGCGACCCTGGTCGGCGCCGGGTTCTCCCCGCTGATCGCGAGCGGTCTGCTCGCCTCCTCCGGGGGCGGCAGCGCCCCGGTCGCGCTGCTGCTGTGCGCGGGCGCGGCGATCACCGCGCTCACCGTGTGGCGGCTGCGCGAGACCCGCGCGGACGCCCTGGAATCCCCCGCCTCCCGCGCCACCACCCTGGAAGGAACCCCGAGTTGAGAATCCGACCCGCCCTGGCCGCCCTGGCGCTGCTCACCGTCGCCGCAGTCCCCGCCCGGGCCGCCACGGACGGCACCCGCCCGGCAGACGCCCACCTGGAGGGCCGTCTCCCGTCCGGCGCCGCCTACCTGATGGACATACCGGCCGACTGGAACGGCACGGTCCTCCTCTACAGCCACGGCTACCGCGCCGCCGACTGGCCCAACCCCGCGCAGAACGCGCCGAGTCCCGAGACCCGAACGGCCCTCCTCGCCGACGGCTACGCCCTGATCGGCTCCTCGTACGCGACGACCGGCTGGGCGGTCACGGACGCCGTCCCCGACCAGCTCGCCACGCTGGACCTGTTCACCGAGCGGTTCGGCGCGGCCCGGCGGACGCTCGCCTGGGGCACCTCCTACGGCGGAATGGTCACGACCACACTCGCCGAGCGGCACGCGGACCGTTTCGACGGCAGCCTGTCGATGTGCGGTCTGGTGCAGGGCGGGATCGCCAACTGGAACAGCACCCTGGACCCGGTGTTCGCCCTGAAGACCCTGCTCGCCCCCGACACGGACCTCCCGCTCACCGGCTTCCCCGACCAGGAGACCGCCCAGCGCGCCGCGAGCGAGCTCACCGCCAAGGCCGAGGCCGCGCAGCGGACGCCGCAGGGCCGCGCCCGGATCGCGCTGGCCGCCGCCCTGCACAACATTCCCGGCCACAACGACCCCGCCCAGCCCGCGCCGGGGCCCACCGACTGGCAGGCCCAGCAGGCCAACCAGTACGAGGCGGTCATGGGCCTGCTGCGGCTGCCCGCGTTCAGCTGGCGGCAGGAGGCCGAGTCCCGGGCCGGCGGCAACCCCTCCTGGAACACCGGCGTCGACTACGCGGCGCTGCTGGGGCGTTCCCCGCTGTTCAAGGAGGTGAGCGAGCTGTACAAGGAGGCGGGCGTCTCGCTGCGCGCCGACCTCGCGGCGCTGAACCGAGCGCCCCGCATCGCGGGCGACCCGTCGGCCGTCCGGTGGATGCGCGACACCAGCGTCCTCACCGGCCGGCTGCACGACCCGCAGCTGAACATCCACACCACGGGCGACGCGCTGATCCCCGTCCAGGCCGAGAGCGCCTACCGCCGCGCCGCCACCGCCGCCGGATCCGGCAACCTGCTCGCCCAGGCCTACGTCGACGGCCCCGGCCACTGCACCTTCACCACCGGCGAGACCCTGGCCGCCCTGCACACCCTGGAACACCGCCTGGCCACGGGCCGCTGGACCGCCGACCCCGCCACCCTCAACTCCCGCGCGAAGCAGGCGGACCCGCCATCCGATCCGCGCTACGTCGCCCACCATCCGGCGCCGTACCCCCGCCCGTACGACCTGGCCCACCCCGGGGACGCGAGGCGCTGACCCGCACCCCGGATATCCCTCGCACCGGTGAGGACCCGCTCCCCCGCGCGCCGGATACTGGAGCGGCCCGTGCGCAGAGGAGCCGCCGATGTCCGCCCGGTCCTGGTGCTGTTCGCGGCGGGCGCCGCGGCGACGACAGGGAGGCCGTGGTGACCGGGCTGGGCCGCTCCGGCCGGGTGGTCAGCTGTGCGGCGCTGCTGCTGGCCGTCGTCTTCGGGGCGTTCACGACGGGCGGTGCCGGAACCGGCGGGCCGCTGACCCCCATGTCCCCGCAGGGGAGTCCACCCTCCTTCACGGGGTGAACTCCCCTGCGGGGAAAGGACTTTCTCGGTTTCACCTCTTGACGTCCAGGGGTACGGCGAGCACATTGGGCCCACCTTGAGAGCGCTCTCAGACACCTTTGGGCGCTCTCGGCGGATACCCGCGCATCCACTCCCGTACCCGAGAGGCACCCCCACATGAGTGCACCCTCCGGCACATCCCGCAGACGGCGCCCGCTGCGGCGGGCGCTGGTCGCCGTCGTCGGCGCCCTGGGCCTGGCGGCGGCCGCCACGACGGTCACCGCGCCGTCCGCGACCGCGGCGGCCCCGCCGCCACCGTCCGGCTGGACACAGGTCTTCGTCGACGACTTCAACGGCGCCGCCGGCAGCGGCGTGAACACCGCCAACTGGCAGTACGCGACCGGCACCGGCTACCCGGGCGGCCCCGCCAACTGGGGCACCGGCGAGGTCGAGACGATGACGTCCAGCACCGACAACGTCTCCCTCGACGGCAACGGCAACCTGCGCATCACCCCGCGCCGCGACGCCGCCGGCCGCTGGACCTCCGGCCGGATCGAGACCAACCGCACCGACTTCCAGCCCCCGGCGAACGGCACGCTGCGCGTCGAGGCCCGCATCCAGGTGCCGAACGTCACCGGCGCCGCCGCCAAGGGCTACTGGCCCGCGTTCTGGATGCTGGGCGCGCCCTACCGGGGCAACTACTGGAACTGGCCCGCCGTCGGCGAGCTGGACATCATGGAGAACACCCAGGGCCTGAACACCGTCTGGGCCACCATGCACTGCGGCACCTCACCGGGCGGCCCCTGCAACGAGACCAGCGGCATCGGCGGCTCCACCGCCTGCCCCGGCACCACCTGCCAGGCCGGCTTCCACACCTACCGCCTGGAGTGGGACCGCTCGACCAGCGTCGAGGAGATCCGCTTCTACGTCGACAACACCCACTTCCACACGGTGCGCGAGAACCAGGTGGACGCGACGACCTGGTCCAACGCCACCGACCACGGCTTCTTCATCATCCTCAACGTGGCGATGGGCGGCGGCTTCCCCGACGCGTTCGGCGGCGGCCCGGACGCCGGCACGGTCCCCGGCCACTCCATGGTCGTCGACTACGTCCAGGTGCTGTCGACCGGTGGGAGCGGTACCACTCCCCCGCCGACCGGCAACCGCGACGCGTACAGCGCCATCCAGGCCGAGTCGTACGACGGCCAGTCCGGGGTGATGACCGAGTCCACCTCCGACACCGGCGGCGGGCAGAACATCGGGGCGGTGGCCAACGGGGACTGGGCCCTCTACCGGGGCGTCAACTTCGGGTCCACGCCCGCCCGGCAGTTCTACGCCCGGGTGGCCAGCGGCGCCGGCTCCGGGGTGAGCGGCCTGGTCGAGGTACGCCTGGACAGCCGCAGCAACGCGCCGATCGGGAGTTTCGCGATCGGCAACACGGGCGGCTGGCAGTCGTGGCGTACGGTCCCGGCGAACATCTCGTCGGTCACCGGCACGCACGATGTGTATCTGACGTTCACCAGCGGGCAGCCGGCGGACTTCGTGAATGTGAACTGGTTCCACTTCGGCCGCTGACCGCGTTCTGCGAATCGGGGCTCCACGCGCGCGTGGGGCCCGTTTCGTTATCGAAGCTCCGCGCGGAACGCCGCCGGCGTCACGTCCGTGTGCTGGTGGAAGAACTTGGAGAAGTTCGCCGCGTCGGGGAAGCCGACGGCGGCGCCCACCCGGCCGATCGGCAGGTCGGTGTGCGCGAGCAGGCGCTTGGCCTCGAGGACGACCCGCTTGTCGATGAAGGACTTCGGCGTCTCGCCGGTCGCGGCGCGGACCGCGCGGACGAGGGTGCGGCGCGAGTAGCCGAGGGCGTCGGCGTAGGCGCTGACGCTGTGGTTGGTGGCGAAGCCCGCCTCGACGGCGTCCCGGAAGAGGGTGAAGGCGGTGTCGGTCTGCTGCCGGGACGCCTCCACGGAGCCGGCCGCGAGATGGGCGAGGCGCAGCAGGAACGCGGTGAGGGAGTGGCGCAGCACGGCGGTGTGCAGGCTCAGCGGGAGGGTGGCGGTGTCCTCGTACTCGCGGCGGAGCTGGGCGAGGGAGGCCTCCAACGCGGCGAGTTGCGGCGCGTCGGGGTGGAGCAGGGGCGGCAGGTCGTAGCGGTAGAGGCCGGTGGCCTCGACGGTGGCCCGGGGCAGGAAGCCGGGCTGCATGGTGAGGACGGTTCCGCGGTACTCGCTCGTGGTCGTGAAGCGGTGCACCTGTCCCGGGCGGATCCACAGCACGTCGCCGGCCGTCGCCTCGTATTCGGTGAAGTCGACCATGTGGCGTACGGGGCCGGCGGCGAAGACCATCACGACGTGGAAGTCGATGCGGTGGACGCGGTCCAGCGGCGCCTCGGCGTGCCAGGTCCGCTCGGCGCCCATCGGGCCGACCTGCATGCCGACGCCGCTGATGCTGCGGTCGGTGGGGAAGGGGAAGGTCCGGATGCCGCCGCCGTCACCCTGGGGGATGGTTCTGTCCGCCATGTCGTTCTTGTGCCGCCTCGGTCGCGCGCTGAGCCGTCGGGGTGTCCCACTTTCACCACAGACTGACACACCCGGACCTTCACTCGAAAAAGTCAGACTTTTAGAGTCGAACGCGGCTGACCAGCGAAGACTCTGATTTCGATGACTTTTTGAAGGGGGCTGCGATCAGATGAGCGCGCAGACATCCGACGGCTTCGAGTGGACCGACCTCGACCGGCGTGCCGTCGACACCGCCCGTCTGCTGGCGGCGGACGCCGTGCAGCGGGTCGGGAACGGGCACCCGGGCACGGCGATGAGCCTCGCCCCCGCCGCGTACACGATCTTTCAGAAGCTGATGCGGCACGACCCCGCCGACCCCGAGTGGACGGGCCGCGACCGCTTCGTCCTCTCCCCCGGACACACCTCGCTGACGCTCTACACCCAGCTCTTCCTCGCCGGGTACGAGCTGAGCCTGGACGATCTCAAGGCGTTCCGCACCCAGGGCTCCAAGACGCCCGGTCACCCCGAGTACGGGCACACCGCCGGGGTGGAGACCACGACCGGTCCGCTCGGGCAGGGTGTCGCCAACGCCGTGGGTATGGCGATGGCCGCCCGTTACGAGCGCGGTCTGTTCGACCCCGAGGCCCCGGCCGGTGAGTCGCCCTTCGACCACACCATCTGGGCGATCGTCTCCGACGGCGACCTGGAGGAGGGCGTCTCCGCCGAGGCCTCCTCGCTCGCCGGCCACCAGAAGCTCGGCAACCTGGTCTTCCTCTACGACGACAACCACATCTCCATCGAGGGCGACACCGCGACCGCGTTCTCCGAGGACGTGCTGAAGCGGTACGAGGCGTACGGCTGGCACACCCAGCGGATCGAGCCCGCCGAGAACGGCGACGTCGACGTCCACGCCCTGTACGCGGCGCTGAAGGCGGCGCAGGCGGAGACCGAGCGGCCCTCGATCATCGCGATGCGCACGATCATCGCCTGGCCCGCACCGAACGCGCAGAACACGGAGGCCTCGCACGGTTCGGCGCTCGGCGAGGAGGAGATCGCCGCCACCAAGCGCGTCCTCGGCTTCGACCCGGAGCAGAGCTTCGAGGTCGCCGACGAGGTCCTGGCCCACACCCGGCGGGCCCTGGACCGGGGCGCCGAGGCGCACACCGCCTGGGACAAGCGGATCGCCGCATGGCGCACCGCCCAGCCCGAGCGCGCCACCGAGTTCGACCGGATCAGCAAGGGTGAGCTGCCGGCCGGCTGGGAGGAGAGGCTGCCGGTCTTCGAGCCGGGCAAGTCGGTCGCCACGCGCGCCGCGTCCGGCAAGGTGCTCCAGGCGCTGGGCGAGGTCATCCCCGAGCTGTGGGGCGGCTCCGCCGACCTGGCCGGCTCCAACAACACCACGATCGACAAGACCAGCTCGTTCCTGCCCGAGGGCAACCCGCTGCCGGAGGCGGACCCGTACGGCCGTACGGTCCACTTCGGCATCCGCGAGTTCTCGATGGCCGCGGAGATGAACGGCATCGCGCTGCACGGCAACACCCGCGTCTACGGCGGCACCTTCCTGGTGTTCTCCGACTACATGCGCAACGCGGTCCGCATGTCCGCGCTGATGCAGCTGCCGGTGACGTACGTGTGGACGCACGACTCCATCGGTCTGGGCGAGGACGGCCCGACGCACCAGCCGGTCGAGCACCTGGCCTCGCTGCGCGCCATCCCGGGTCTGAACATCGTCCGCCCGGCCGACGCCAACGAGACCGCGATCGCCTGGCGCGAGATCCTGCGCCGCCACGCCACCCGGCCCGCCCCGCACGGCCTCGCCCTCACCCGTCAGGGCGTACCGACGTACGAGCCCAACGAGGACGCGGCGAAGGGCGGCTATGTGCTGCGCGAGGCCGACGGCGGCGAGCCCCAGGTGATCCTCATCGCCACGGGCTCCGAGGTGCAGCTCGCCGTCGCGGCCCGTGAGCGGCTGCAGGCCGACGGGGTGCCGACGCGCGTGGTGTCGATGCCGTCCGTGGAGTGGTTCGAGGAGCAGCCGCGCGCCTACCGCGAGAGCGTCCTTCCGCCGTCCGTGCGGGCTCGTGTCGCGGTCGAAGCCGGGGTGGGTCTGACGTGGTACCGGTTCGTAGGTGACGCAGGACGCATCGTCTCCCTCGAACACTTCGGCGCCTCCGCCGATGCGAAGACCCTGTTCGCCGCCTATGGCTTCACCGCCGACAACGTCGTCGCCGTGGCGCGGGAATCCCTCGCCGCCGTCCATGGTTGATCCGACCGCCAGAAAGAAGATGATCACATTGACCGAAGCAACCGCGAGTGCGGGAGCCCTCAAGCGCCTCTCCGACCAGGGCGTGTCGATCTGGCTGGACGACCTGTCGCGCGGCCGGATCACCTCCGGCAACCTCGCCGAACTCGTCGAGACCAGCCATGTGGTGGGCGTGACCACCAACCCGTCGATCTTCCAGGCCGCCATCGGCTCCGGCGCGGGCTACGAGGAGCAGCTGGCCGACCTCGCTGTGCGGGGCGTGACGGTGGACGAGGCCGTCCGGATGATGACGACCGCCGACGTGCGGGCCGCCGCCGATATCCTGGATCCGGTATACAAGGCGACCGGCGGCCGGGACGGCCGGGTCTCCATCGAGGTGGACCCGCGCCTCGCCCACGACACCGCGGCCACGATCGCCGAGGCCAAGCAGCTCGCCTGGCTGGTCGACCGCCCCAACGTCATGATCAAGATTCCGGCGACCAAGGCGGGCCTGCCCGCCATCACCGAGGTGGTCGCCCAGGGCATCAGCGTCAACGTCACGCTGATCTTCTCCCTGGAGCGCTACCGCGCGGTCATGGACGCCTACCTCGCCGGCCTGGAGAAGGCCCAGGCCGCGGGCCGGGACCTGAGCACCATCCACTCCGTGGCGTCCTTCTTCGTCTCCCGCGTCGACACCGAGATCGACAAGCGGCTCACCGTCCTCGGCACCGACGAGGCGTCGGCCCTGAAGGGCCGGGCGGCGCTCGCCAACGCGCGGCTCGCCTACGAGGCGTACGAGGAGGTCTTCGGCGGCGACCGCTGGACGGCCCTGGCCGGCGCCAAGGCCAACAAGCAGCGTCCGCTGTGGGCGTCGACCGGTGTGAAGGACCCGGCGTACAAGGACACCCTGTACGTCGACGACCTGGTCGCCCCCGGCACGGTCAACACGATGCCCGAGGCCACCCTGAACGCCGTCCGCGACCACGGCGAGATCACCGGCGACACCGTCAGCGGCGGCTACGCCCAGGCCCGCGCCGACCTCGCGGCCGTGGAGCGGCTGGGCATCTCCTACGACGAGGTCGTCCAGCAGCTGGAGGACGAGGGCGTCGCCAAGTTCGAGGCCGCCTGGCAGGACCTGCTGGACGCGGTGACGAAGTCCCTGCTGAGCAAGGGAGTTGACGCGTAAATGAGCGAGACCCCGCTCGAAGAGCTGACCGCCCCGGCGGCCGGCTGGGCCAACCCGTTGCGCGATGTGCGCGACCGCCGGCTGCCGCGGATCGCGGGCCCGTCCGGGCTCGTCATCTTCGGCGTCACCGGCGACCTGTCCCGCAAGAAGCTGATGCCGGCCGTCTACGACCTGGCCAACCGCGGCCTGCTGCCGCCGGGCTTCTCGCTCGTCGGGTTCGCCCGCCGGGACTGGGAGAACCAGGACTTCGCCCAGGTCGTGCACGAGGCCGTCCGCGAGCACGCCCGCACCCCGTTCCGCGAGGAGGTCTGGCAGCAGCTCGCCGAGGGCATGCGGTTCATCCCCGGCGACTTCGACGACGACGACGCGTTCAAGCAGCTGCGCGCGGCGGTGGAGGAGCTGGACGCCTCGCGCGGCACGAGCGGCAACTACGCCTTCTATCTCTCCGTACCGCCGAAGTTCTTCCCGAAGGTCGTCCAGCAGCTGAAGAAGCACGGTCTCGCGGACGCCCCGGAGGGCTCCTGGCGGCGGGCCGTCATCGAGAAGCCGTTCGGCCACGACCTGGGCAGCGCCCGGGAGCTGAACGCGATCGTGCACGACGTGTTCGAACCGGACCAGGTCTTCCGGATCGACCACTACCTGGGCAAGGAGACGGTCCAGAACATCCTGGCGCTGCGCTTCGCCAACCAGATGTTCGAGCCGATCTGGAACCGGTCGTACGTCGACCATGTGCAGATCACCATGGCCGAGGACATCGGCATCGGCGGTCGCGCGGGCTACTACGACGGCATCGGCTCCGCCCGGGACGTCATCCAGAACCACCTGCTGCAGCTGATGGCGCTCACCGCCATGGAGGAGCCGGCCGCGTTCGACGCCGAGTCGCTGCTCACCGAGAAGCTGAAGGTGCTGAAGGCGGTCAAGCTGCCGCAGGACCTGGGCCGGCACACCGTGCGCGGGCAGTACGCGGGCGGCTGGCAGGGCGGCGCGCAGGTGCGCGGCTACCTCCAGGAGGACGGCATCGACCCGGCCTCCGTCACCGACACCTACGCCGCGATCAAGCTGAACGTGGACAACCGCCGCTGGGCGGGCGTCCCCTTCTATCTGCGCACCGGCAAGCGCCTCGGCCGCCGGGTCACCGAGATCGCGGTGGTCTTCCAGCGGGCCCCGCACTCCCCCTTCGACACAACGGCGACGGAGGAACTCGGCCAGAACGCCATCGTCATCCGCGTCCAGCCCGACGAGGGCATGACCGTCCGGTTCGGCTCGAAGGTGCCGGGCACCTCCATGGAGATCCGGGACGTGACGATGGACTTCGCCTACGGCGAGTCGTTCACCGAGTCCAGCCCGGAGGCGTACGAGCGGCTGATCCTGGACGTGCTGCTCGGCGACGCGAACCTGTTCCCCCGTCACCAGGAAGTGGAAGAGTCCTGGAAGATCCTCGACCCGATCGAGGAGTACTGGGCCACGCACGGCAGGCCCGCCCAGTACGCGTCGGGCAGCTGGGGACCGAAGGAAGCCGACGAGATGCTCGCACGAGACGGACGGAGCTGGCGCAGGCCATGAAGATCGACCTGACCGACACCACGGCAAGCAAGATCAACAAGGCGCTGGTGCAGGGCCGCCGGGCCATCGGCACCCCCGCCGTGGGCATGGTCCTGACGATGGTGATCGTCACCGACGAGGAGAACGCCTACGACGCGATCAAGGCGGCCGAGCAGGCCTCGCACGAGCACCCCTCGCGCACCCTGGTCGTCATCAAGCGGCACGCCCGCACCCCGCGCGAGCGCACCCAGTCCCGGCTGGACGCCGAGGTACGGGTCGGCTCCGAGGCCGGAACCGGCGAGACCGTCATCCTGCGCACCTACGGCGAGGTGTCCGAGCACGCCGACTCGGTGGTGCTGCCGCTGCTGCTGCCCGACGCCCCGGTCGTCGTGTGGTGGCCGGTGGACGCCCCCGAGGTGCCCGCCAAGGACCCGCTGGGCGCGCTGGCCCAGCGCAGGATCACCGACATGTACGCCGTCGAGGCGCCGCTCCAGGTCCTGGAGGTCCGGGCCCGCTCGTACGCGCCCGGCGACACCGACCTCGCCTGGACCCGGCTCACCCCGTGGCGGTCGATGCTGGCCGCCGCCCTCGACCAGGCCCGGCTGACGATCACCTCGGCGGCCGTGGAGAGCGAGGCCGACAACCCCAGCGCCGAGCTGCTGGCCCGCTGGCTGGAGGCCCGGCTGCACGTGAAGGTCGAGCGGGTGGAGACCGCGGGACCGGTCGTCACCGGCGTCCGGCTCGGCACCGCGAAGGGCGAGATCGTCATCGACCGGCCCGAGGGCCCGCTCGCCACCCTCTCCCTGCCGGGCCAGCCGCCGCGCACCCTCGCCCTGAAGGTGCGCCCCACCTCCGAACTCATCGCCGAGGAGCTGCGGCGCCTCGACGCCGACGAGATGTACGCCGTCGCCCTGCGCGGCAAGGACACCAAGGAGAACGCCTGAGATGCCCGCCTCCTCCGATTCCCCCTGGCTCACCCGGCGTCCCGAGTGGACGGCCCTGGAGGACCACCGCGCCGCCTGGCGGGCGCATCTGCGCGAGCTGTTCGCCACCGACCCCGGCCGCGCGGAGCGGTACGTGGTGCGCGTCGGCGATCTGCGCATCGACTACTCCAAGCATCTGATCACCGACGAGACGCTGGAGCTGCTGCGCGAACTCGCCGCCGTCACCGACGTGTTCGGACTGCGGGACGCCATGTTCCGCGGCGAGAAGATCAACAGCACCGAGAACCGGGCCGTGCTGCACACCGCGCTGCGGGCCCCGCGCGACGCGGTGGTCGAGGTGGACGGGGAGAACGTGGTCCCCGCCGTGCACGCGGTCCTCGACAAGATGAGCGCCTTCGCCGAGCGGGTCCGCTCCGGTGAGTGGACCGGCCACACCGGCAAGCGCATCCGGAACGTCGTCAACATCGGCATCGGCGGCTCCGACCTCGGCCCGGCGATGGCGTACGAGGCGCTGCGGCCGTACACCGCACGGGACCTGACGGTCCGTTTCGTTTCCAACGTGGACGGCTCCGACCTGCACGAGGCGGTCCGCGACCTGGACCCGGCGGAGACGCTGTTCATCGTCGCCTCGAAGACGTTCACCACCATCGAGACGATCACCAACGCCACTTCGGCCCGCACCTGGCTGCTGAACGGGCCGGCCGGGCTGGGTGACGAGAAGGCCGTCGCGAAGCACTTCGTCGCCCTGTCGACGAACGCCGGGAAGGTCACCGAGTTCGGTATCGACCCGGACAACATGTTCGAGTTCTGGGACTGGGTCGGCGGCCGCTACTCGTTCGACTCGGCGATCGGTCTCTCCCTGATGATCGCCATCGGCCCGGACCGCTTCCGCGAGCTGCTCGACGGCTTCCGCCTCGTCGACGAGCACTTCCGCACCGCGCCCCCGGAGGCCAACGCGCCGCTCCTGCTGGGCCTGCTGGGCATCTGGTACAACAACTTCCACGACGCCCAGTCGCACGCCGTGCTGCCGTACAGCCACTACCTCTCCAAGTTCACCGCCTACCTCCAGCAGCTGGACATGGAGTCCAACGGCAAGTACGTCGGCCGGGACGGGCACGAGGTCGACTGGCAGACCGGGCCGGTGGTGTGGGGCACGCCCGGGACCAACGGCCAGCACGCCTACTACCAGCTCATCCACCAGGGCACCAAGCTCATCCCCGCGGACTTCATCGGCTTCGCCCGCCCCGCCGCCGAGCTGAGCGACGACCTCAAGGCGCAGCACGACCTGCTGATGGCCAACCTGTTCGCGCAGGGCCAGGCGCTCGCCTTCGGCAAGACCGCCGACGAGGTCCGCGCGGAGGGCGTCGCCGAGGAGCAGGTCCCGCACCGCACCTTCAAGGGCAACCACCCGACGACCACGATCCTCGCGCCGGAGCTGACCCCGTCGGTGCTCGGCCAGCTGATCGCCCTCTACGAGCACAAGGTGTTCGTCCAGGGCGCGGTCTGGAACATCGACTCCTTCGACCAGTGGGGCGTCGAGCTGGGCAAGGTCCTCGCCAAGCGCGTCGAACCGGCCCTGACCGAGGGCGCGGACGTGCCCGGTCTCGACCCCTCCACCGCCGCCCTCGTCGCGGCCTACCGCGACCTCAAGGAAGAGAAGTAACCACCATGCAACTCGGACTCATCGGCCTCGGCAAGATGGGCGGCAACATGCGCGAGCGGATCCGCCGCGCGGGCCACACCGTCGTCGGCTACGACCGCAACCCCGAGCTGTCCGACGTCAGCGGCCTCGCCGAACTCGTCGAGGAGCTCCAGGCGCCCCGCACGGTGTGGGTGATGGTCCCGGCCGGCGCGCCCACCCAGTCCGTCATCGACGAGCTGGCGGACCTGCTGGAGCCCGGCGACACGGTCGTCGACGGCGGCAACTCCCGCTGGACGGACGACGAGAAGCACGCCGCCGAACTGGGCGCCAAGGGCATCGGCTTCGTCGACGCCGGGGTCTCCGGCGGCGTCTGGGGCCTGGAGAACGGCTACGCGCTGATGGTCGGCGGCGACAAGGAGCACGTCGACCGGATCCAGCCGATCTTCGACGCGCTCAAGCCGGAAGGGCCGTACGGCTATGTCCACGCCGGCAAGGTCGGCGCGGGCCACTTCGCGAAGATGGTCCACAACGGCATCGAGTACGCCATGATGCAGGCCTACGCCGAGGGCTGGGAGCTGCTGGAGAAGGTCGACTCGGTGACGGACGTCCGCGAGGTGTTCCGCTCCTGGCAGGAGGGCACGGTCATCCGGTCCTGGCTGCTGGACCTGGCGGTCAACGCCCTCGACGAGGACGAGCACCTGGAGAAGCTGCGCGGCTACGCGGAGGACTCCGGCGAGGGCCGCTGGACGGTGGAAGCCGCCATCGACAACGCCGTGCCGCTGCCCGCGATCACGGCCTCGCTCTTCGCGCGGTTCGCCTCGCGGCAGGACGACTCGCCGCAGATGAAGATGATCGCCGCGCTGCGCAACCAGTTCGGCGGCCACGCCGTCGAGTCGGCGAAGAAGTAGGCGGACATCGTGGGGGATCTCCTGCTGGTCCGCCACGGCGAGACGGAGTGGAGCCTCTCGGGACAGCACACCAGCTTCACCGATCTGCCCCTGACGGGGCACGGTGAGGCACAGGCCAAGTCCCTGGCTCCGCTCCTGTCGGGCCGGACCTTCGCACTGGCGCTGACCAGCCCGCTGGGCCGCGCCGTCCGCACCGCCGAACTGGCGGGCCTGACCGGGGCGATACCCGACCCCGACCTACACGAGTGGGACTACGGAGGCTACGAGGGCATCACCACCCGCGAGATCCACCGCACCCGCCCGGACTGGGACCTGTGGACCGACGGGGTCCCGCCGGGCCCGGAGGGCCACCCGGGCGAGTCGCCCGCCGAGATCGGCGCCCGCGCCGACCGGGTGCTGGCCGGGATCGGCCCGGCGCTCGCCGACGGTGACGTGATCCTCGTCGCCCACGCGCACTTCCTGCGCGTGCTGACGGCCCGCCGTCTGGGTCTGCCACCCGCCGAGGGGCGGCTGTTCCAGCTCGCCACGGGCACCGTGAGCCGGCTGTCGACGGAGCACGGGCGGCCGGTGATCGCCGAGTGGAACATGCGGCCTGACACCGTGAGTTGACACCGCCACAGGGGCCCGCCAGAGTCGCGGCTGATGGAGATCAACGATCTGACACCGGCTGAGCTGCGCGTCTGGCGGGCCTTCCCGCGCGGGGAGCGGGTCGACTTCCGCACCGGCGGGGACGAGGACGCCGTGGACGGGGCGTCCTGGGGCCCCGAACGCACCCTCCGCGCCTCGGTGGTGAAGGCACTGCTGCTGCACGCGCCGCAGGAGGACGGCGAGATCGCGGCCCTGAAGGTCACCGGCGCCCGGATCACCGGCCGGCTCGACCTCACTCACGCCGTCCTCGATTCCCACCCGGTCCGCCTCAGCCACTGCCATTTCGCCGAACGGCCCGAGTTGTACGGCATCCAGCTGCGCCGGCTCAGCCTGCACGGCTCCGTGCTGCCCGGGCTCGGCCTCGGCAGCGCCCGTATAGACGGCACCCTGCGGCTGAGCGGCTGCCGGATCTCGGGGCCGGTGCAGCTGGCCGGGACCCAGATATCCGGCGCGCTGTTCCTGGAGGACGCCGACCTCACCGCCCCGGACGACACGGGCCCGGTCCTCAAGCTCAACCAGGCGGTGATCAGCGACGACCTGTGGGCGCCCCGGCTGCGCGCCCGCGGCGAGATACGGCTCAACGGGGCCTCCGTCACCGGGTCGGTCAACCTCAACGACGCGCTGCTCCACCAGCACGGCGAGAGCGCCGCCGTGGACGCGCAGACCCTCACCGTCGACGGCGACTTCCAGCTGCGCCGCGCCCGGGTCCAGGGATGGATCGGACTGCGCGGCGCCCGGATCGCGGGCCGCCTGGACCTGTCGTACGCCCATCTCGCGAACCCCTCCGCCGCGGCGCTGCGGGCGGGCAGCGCCACCATCGGGGAGCTGTGGCTGCGCAAGGGCGCGGCCATGGAGGGCACCCTGAATCTGCGCCGGGCCCAGATCGAGGTGCTGTTCCTGGAGCCGGAGATGCTGCCGCGGCGGGTGCTGATCAGCGGTCTCGGCTACACCTCGCTCACCCCGCACGAGCCCGCCGAACGGCGGCTGCCGATGCTGGAGCGGGACGGCGACGGCTATGTCCCGCACGCCTACGAGCAGTTGACCGCCGCCTACCGGCGGGTCGGCGACGACCACGCGGCCCGGCTGGTGCAGCTCGCCAAGCAGCGCCGGCACCGCGGCACGCTCCCCTGGTACGGCCGGCTGTGGGGCCATGTCCAGGACGCGGCCGTCGGCTACGGCTTCCGGCCGATGCGGGCCTTCGGCTGGCTGCTGTCGCTGCTCGCGGTCGGCTCGGTCGCCTACGCGCTGGAGCATCCGCCGCCGCTGAAACCGGGCGAGGCCCCGGACTTCAACCCGGTGTTCTACACCCTCGACCTGCTGCTGCCGGTGATCTCCTTCGGGCAGGAGGCGGCGTTCGCGCCCGCCGGCTGGCACCAGGCGCTGGCGTACGTCCTGGTGCTCACCGGCTGGATCCTGGCGACGGCGGTCCTCGCGGGCGTGACCCGGACCGTCAGCCGCCCGTGAGGTGCCGCACCGCGTGCTGGGCGGCCAGCCGGACGGGCGCGTTCTGGGCGCCGTAGCCGCGGTAGCCGCCGTCGCGCTGGACCAGTTCGAGGAAGACCCGGCCGACGGTGCGGGTGTAGCAGTGGCGGAAGACGCCGTGCGCGTCCCGGTCGTAGAGGATGCCGAGGTCGCGGTAGGTGTCCAGCTCCTCGTCGGGCAGGTCGAAGCGGGCGGCGAGGTCGTCGTGGTAGTTGGCGGGGACGGGCAGCAGCCGGCCGCCGGCCGCGCGGAAGCGGCGGGCCGCGGCGACCACGTCGTCGGTGGCCAGCGCGATGTGCTGGGCGCGGACGGTGTCGTCGGTGGGCGCCGCGCCGACGGTGAGGGCGATGCGGACGCCGCCGTCGTCGGTGGTGACGGCGCGGCTGCGCAGCAGGCCGTAGGGGTCGGCGACGTCGACGCTCTCCTGGGCGCGCAGTCCGAGGACGCTGCGGTGGAAGAGGGCGGCCTCGTCGAACTGGTGCCAGGGCTGGGTGAGGGCGAGATGGTCGATCCGGCGGATGCCGGTGGCGGCCGGGTCGTGTCCGGTGGGCTCGAAGTCGGCGAGCCAGTTGGGGAGTCCGGGTTGGTCGGTGGCGCAGAAGAACAGTTCGGTGCCGTCGGGGGCGGCGACCGCGTCGAGCGGGGCGTCGCCCGAGGCGCGGCGGCGGGGCAGCACGGGGGCGAGCAGGGCCTCGGCGCGGCGGGCGGCACCGGCCGGGTCGGGTGACTCCAGGCCGACGGCGGCGAGCCCGGTGCCGTCGATGGGGGTCCCCCCGCTCGAGCGACGCCGAGAGTGAGGGAGAGCGGCGGGGCCGGTGTTGACCAGGATGCGGGCCTCGCCCTGCTGCCAGAGGTCGACGGGTTTGCCGCGGTGCCGGGCGGTGCGGGTGAAGCCGAGCGCGGTGAGCAGCGCGGCGACGGGTTCGGGGTCGGGGGTGACCAGCTCGGCGAAGGCGACGCCGGTGGGGACGACCGGCTCGGGGAGAGCGGCGGCGCCGACGGCTTCCTGGAGGACCAGCAGGGAGCGGCGGGCGTCGACGGCGGTCGGTCCGGACTCGGCCTGGCGGAAGACGTCGTTGAAGACCTCCAGGGAGAGCGGCCCGTCGTAGCCGGTATGCAGTACACGGCGTACGAGATCCGCTATATCGAATCCGCCCTGCCCCGGGAAGCACCGGTAGTGGCGGCTCCACTGGAGCACGTCCATCGCGAGCAGCGGGGCGTCGGCCAGCTGGAGGAAGAAGATCTTCTCGCCGGGGATGTCCGCGATGCCTTCGAGGTCCTTCGGATCGGAACCGCGGGACAGGATGTGGAAGCTGTCCAGGCAGGTGCCGAGCGCCGGGTGCCCGGCCGCCTCGACGATCCGCCAGGCGTGGTCGTACGTGTTGACGTGCCGCCCCCAGGCCAGCGCCTCGTAGGCGACCCGCACCCCGGCCTCCCGCGCCGCGTCGGCGAGGGCGCTCAGCTGCTCGGCGGCGAGCGCGTCGTCGTCCATGGCCAGCGGGGAGACCGAGGAGCAGACCAGCACCGTGTCCGTGCCGAGCCGGCGGGTCAGCTCGAACTTGCGCCGGGCGCGGCGCAGATTGCGGGCGAACTCCTCGGCGGGCACGGCCTCGATGTCCCGCATCGGCTGGTAGAGGTCGATGCTCAGCCCGAGGTCCGCGCAGCGGAGGCGGATCTCCTCGGGGCTGAGGGGGCTGGCCAGCAGGTCGTTCTCGAAGATCTCCACACCGTCGAAGCCGGCCCGGGCGGCGGCCGTCAGCTTCTCGGTGAGGGGTCCGCTGAGGGAGACGGTGGCGATGGACGTGCGCACGGCGGTACCTCTTCTTCTCTGCACGTTCTCTGCACGGGCCTTGCTACTGGTGCCTTGCTCCTGGGGCCTTGCTACTGGTGGGCGGTCACGGCCCCGGCCAGCTCGGCGATGTCCGCCAGCATCGCGGCGCCGTCCGGTTCGCGTCCGGTGAACAGCCGGAAGGCGTCCACTGCCTGGAATACGGCCATCCCTCCGCCGTCCAGCGTGGCGCAGCCGACCGCGCGGGCGGTGCGCAGCAGCTCGGTCTCCAGCGGCCGGTAGACCACCTCGGCGACCCACAGCTCCGGCCGCAGCAGGGCGGCCGGGAAGGGCAGTCCGGGGTGGGCGGCCATGCCGGTCGGGGTGGCGTGCACGACGCCGTCGGCCCGCGCGAGCAGCCGGGGCAGCCGGTCGGGGGTGCCGGCGGCGGCGCGGCCGTCGCCGAAGTGCCGGGTGAGGGAGCCGGCGAGGGCGGCGGCCCGTTCGGGCAGCGCGTCGACGACCGTGATCCGCTCGGCGCCGAGGGTGAGCAGGGCGTGCGCGACGGCGGCGCCCGCGCCCCCGGCACCCAGCTGCACGACCCGCTCCAGGGGCGCGTCGGGCAGTCCGCGGGCGAAGGAGGCGGCGAAGCCGGTGACGTCGGTGTTGTGGCCGACGGCGCGCCCGCCGTCGAAGACGACGGTGTTGACCGCGCCGAGCGCCTCGGCCTGCGGGGCGAGGGCGTCCAGGTGGCCGAGGACGAGTTGCTTGCAGGGGTGGGTGATGTTCAGTCCGTCGAAGCCCAGGTCGCGGGCGGCGCGCACCAGGTCGCCGACGGCCTCGGGGGGCACGCCGAGAGTGTCGATGTCGAGGAGCCGGTACAGATAGCGCAGGCCCTGCCGGTCGGCCTCCCGCTGGTGCAGCGCCGGGCTGAGCGAGGGTCCGATGCCGGATCCGACCAGTCCGACGAGATACGACTCCTGGGGCACGCGGACCTCCGACAGCGCTTGACTAATGTACGAACTAGTACGTTAGTCATAGCAGCCGCACCCCGGGAGGGGAAGCCCCGCCCGACGGCCTTCTAGAATCTCGGCACTGGCCCCTCGCCCGAAGGAACCCGATGACCAGCGTCGACGAACCGGCACGACCGAACGGGCGGATCCGCGACGCGGCCCGCACCAAGGCCGAGATCCTCGACGTGGCCACCCAGGAGTTCGCCCGCGCCGGTTTCGACGGCGCCCGGGTCGACGAGATCGCCGCCCGCACCCGCACCACCAAGCGGATGATCTACTACTACTTCGGCGGCAAGGAACAGCTGTTCACGGCCGTCCTGGAGCGCGCGTACGGCGTGATCCGGGAGGCCGAGCAGCAGCTGGACGTCGAGCACCTCGACCCGGTCGCGGCCATCCGGCGGCTGGCCGAGCTGACCTTCGACCACCACGAGCAGCACCCGGACTTCATCCGTCTGGTGAGTATCGAGAACATCCACGACGCCGAGCACATCGCCGCCTCCGAGGAGCTGGGGCGGATCGGTTCGCCGGCCCTGGACGTAATCCGCCGGATCCTGGCGGCCGGCCAGGAGTCGGGCCTGTTCACGGCCGACGTCGACGCCGTCGACCTGCACGCGATGATCAGCTCGTTCTGCTTCTTCCGGGTCGCCAACCGGCACACCTTCGGCGCCCTGTTCGGCCGCGACCTGGTCGACCCCGCGCAGCGCGAGCACTACCGCACGATGCTCGGCGACATGGTGATCGCCTACCTCACGGCGGACCGCGCGGAGGACTGAGCCGGGCGGCGCACCCGGGCCGTACCGCTCGCCCCGTACCTCGGCAATCTCCTGTGCACGAACCCTTGACACGCACGACACACGGGCGCAGCATCCCTAACCAACCCCGATTAACTATCCAGTGAGTTAATTAGCCGAGCTCCGGCACTTCCCCTCTCGCCGTACTCCGCCTACGTTGAAGCCCCCCGAAGGAGCCGCCGTGTCCGTCCCCACCCCTGCCTCCGCCGCCCCGCCCGGCCAGCCGAAGAAGGCGGCCACCGCCGCGTGGATCGGCAGCGCGCTGGAGTACTACGACTTCTTCATCTACGGCAGCGCGGCCGCCCTGATCTTCCCGGAGGTCTTCTTCGACGAGTCCGACCCGGCCACCGCGACCCTGCTGTCGCTGGCCACCTTCGGGGTGGCGTACGCGGCCCGGCCGGTCGGGGCGCTCTTCCTCGGCCACTTCGGCGACCGGCTCGGCCGTAAGAAGATCATGGTCTTCACGCTGATGCTGATGGGCCTGTCGACGTTCCTCATCGGCTGTCTGCCCACCCGCGACCAGGTCGGCACCCTCGCCCCGGTCCTGCTGGTGCTGTGCCGTGTCCTGCAGGGCATCTCGGCGGCGGGCGAGCAGGCCAGCGCCAACTCCATGACGCTGGAGCACGCGCCGCCGGGCCGGCGGGGCTTCTTCACGAGTTTCACGCTCAGCGGCACCCAGGGCGGCCAGCTTCTCGCGACGCTGGTGTTCATCCCGGTCGCCGCGCTGCCCGAGGAGCAGCTGCTGGCGTGGGGCTGGCGCGTGCCGTTCTGGCTGAGCGTCGCGGTGGCCGTGGTCGGCTGGGTGATCCGCCGCAAGCTGGACGAGACGCCGGCCTTCGCCCAGCAGGCCGCGACCGAGGGGGTCGCGAAGCTGCCGCTGGCGATCCTCCTGCGCGAGCACTGGGCGGATGTGCTGCGGGTGGTCGCGGGCGCCCTGATCGCCTCGGTCAGCACCATCTTCACGGTGTGGGCGCTGGCGTACGCGACGAGCGACTCGGTCGGGATGAGCCGCTCCGGCATGCTCTGGGTGGGCGCGCTCGCGAACCTGGTGGCGCTCGCCGCGATCCCCCTGTGGGCCATCCTGTCGGACCGTATCGGCCGCCGCCCGGTCTTTCTGATCGGCGCCGCCGGAAGCGCCGTGGCGATGTTCCTGTACCTGTGGGCGATCTCCACCGGCTCCTACCCGCTGACGCTGGTGCTCGGCATCGTCGCCTTCGGAGTCGTCTACAGCGCCGCGAACGGGGTGTGGCCGGCCTTCTACGGCGAGATGTTCGCGACCCGGGTGCGGCTGTCCGGCATGGCGATCGGCACCCAGATCGGCTTCGCCGTCGCCGGGTTCGCGGTGACGTTCGCCGCGCGGATCGCGGGCCCGGACGGCGACGACTGGTTCTCCGTGGCCCTGTTCACCGCCGCGCTGTGCGTGCCGCCGGTGGTCGCGGCGCTGTCCGCGCGCGAGACGCACCGGGTGCCGACGGAGCTGCTCGGCGAGCGGACGCCGACCGGTGAGCCGCACCGGGAGACCGTCGCCGCCTGACCCGGCCCGCCCTTCTCCGGAGCCCCCGGACGCGTCCGGGGGCTCGCCCCTTGAACCTGACACCGGTGTCAGGCCCGAGCCTGCGGGCATGCGAAACCGGACTCTCCTCCAGCCCGAGGCCGGGCGGGCCCCGGAAGCGGCCCCGCCCCGGCTCCCCCTGACCGCCCTTCTCGCCCTGGCCACCGCCGTCTTCGTCACCAGCCTCACCGAGACCCTGCCGGCGGGCGTGCTGCCCGCGATGAGCCGGGACCTCGGGGTGGGCGAGCCCGCCATGGGCCAGTCGGTGACGGTCTACGCGATCGGCACGGCGCTCACCGCGATCCCGCTGTCCGCGGCCACCGCGCACTGGCGGCGCAAGCGGCTGCTGCTGACCGCGATGGCCGGGTTCGCCGTCGCCAACACGGTCACCGCCGCCTCGGCGAGCTATCCGCTGACCATGGCGGCCCGGTTCGCGGCCGGGGTGGCCGCGGGCCTCGCCTGGGCGCTGCTCGCCGGATACGCCCGCCGCCTGGCGCCGCCCGCCCTCCAGGGCAAGGCGGTCGCGGTCGTCATGACCGGCATCCCGGTGGCGCTGTCGCTCGGGGTGCCCGCGGGCACGTATCTGGGCGGGGCACTGGGCTGGCGTACGGCGTTCTGGCTGATGACGGCGGTCACCGCGGTGCTGCTCGGCTGGATCGCCCTCGGCGTTCCCGACCGGCCGGGGCAGCGGCCGGGCGCCGGCGAGCCGATGCTGCGGGCGCTGGCCGTGCCCGGTGTGGTGCCGGTCCTGTTCGTCACCCTCGTCTTCGTCCTGGCGCACACCGTGCTCTACGCCTACATCGCCACGTTCCTCGACCGGTTCGGCATGGGCGACCGGGCCGACCTGGTGCTGCTGGTGTTCGGCGGCGCCTCGCTGCTGAGCATCTGGGCCGTCGGCGCGCACATCGACCGGCGGCTGCGCCCGCTCACCGTGGCGAGCGCCCTGCTGGTCGGCCTGGCGGCGGCGCTGCTGGCCGGATTCGCCGACATCCCGGCGCTGGTGTGGCTCGCGGCGGCGCTGTGGGGGCTCGGCTGGGGCGGTGCGCCCACCCTGCTCCAGACGGCCGTCGCGGACGCGGGCGGCGAACGAGCGGACGCCGCCCAGGCGATGCTGGTCACGCTGTGGAACGCGGCGATGGCCGGCGGCGGAGTGGTCGGCGGGATCCTGCTCGACCTGTTCGGCGCGACCGCGTTCCCGTGGAGCGTGCTGGTGCTGCTGGTGCCGGTGGTGGCCATGGTGGTGGGCGCGCGCGTCCACGGCTTCCCGGGGACGCGCGCCGGTTCCTGACGCGGGGCGCCGTTGGGCCGGTACCGGGCGCCGTTCCGGATTTCGGGCCCGTTCCTAGCGGCGGGGAATGCCGTACGCCCGCTCCACCTTCAGCCGCAGCACCAGGCGGCGGTCGCGGACCATGGCCGCCCGGAACTCGTCCCAGTCGGGGTGCTCGCCGCGGGCGTCGCGGTACATGCGGATCAGCTCCTCGACCGTCTCGTCGTGCGGGTCCCGGGCGACCGGCGAGAGGTCGGCCGTGCCCTCGGCGACCGCGTAGGCCCACCGGTCGGCGGTGGTGACGTGGTACGAGGCCCGGGGATCCCGGCGCAGATTGCGGGTCTTGGCGCGGTCGTCGGTGACGGAGACGCGGAGGATCCGCTCCTCCGGGTCGTAGACGTGGGTGACGTTGGACAGCTGGGGGCGGCCGTCGCGCTTGAGGGTGACGAGCACCCCTTCGTGGCCCTCGGACAGCAGGGCGAGCAGAGCGTCTTGGGTCATGACTCGATCAACCCACGCGCGGCGGACCGGCATTCCCCGCAGGTCGTAGGGGTGGACAGTGAACAGAGCAGCGAGTAGACAGTGTCTACGTCCGCCTGCTAGACATGGTCCATGAGTGCTGTGGACGATCAGGAGCCGGGCCTGCGCGCCCGTTTGGTGGAGGTCGGCGTCGACCTGGTGACCCGGGAGGGCGCCCAGGCGCTGACCCTGCGGGAGATCGCCCGCCGGGCCGGTGTCTCGCACGGGGCGCCGCGCCGCCACTTCCCCACCCACCTGGAGCTGCTGTCGGCCATCGCCCGCCGGGGCTTCGACGCGCTGGGCGAGCGGGCGAGAGAAGCGCTCGGGGACGGTTCGGGGAGCCCGCGCGATCAGGTGGCGGCGCTCGGCCGGGCCTATCTGGAGTTCGCGCTGACCAACCGCGGCATGTACGAGCTGATGTTCCGTCATGATCTGCTGGAGAGCGGTCACTTGGGTCTGCGGGACACCAGCCTGCCGCTGTTCGGCGTCCTGGTGGAGCTGGTCGGCCGGGCGCGCCCGGACGCCGACGCCCGGGCGGTGGCGGGCGCGCTGTGGGCGAACCTGCACGGCATCGCCCAGCTGTGGGGCTGGGGCAGCCTCCAACTCGCCACCGGCACCGATGACTTCGTCCCGCTGCTGCACACCGCCCTGGACGCCCACCTCGGCCCCGGGGCCGGCCGGTGAACCGCCCGCTGACACTGGCGAGCAGCGTGGCCGGGGCGGTGGTGGTCGCCCTGGACGGCACCGTCCTGACCATCGCGCAGCCCACCCTCCAGCGGGATCTCGGCGCCTCTTTCTCACAGGTGCAGTGGACCACCACGGGCTATCTCATCGCGGTGGCCGCGCTGCTGGTGTTCGCGGGGCGGCTCGGCGACCGCTACGGGCACCGGCGGCTGTTCGGCCTCGGCATGCTGGGCTTCGGCGCCGCGTCGGCGGGGATCGGGCTGGCGCCTGACATCGACTGGGTGATCGCCCTCCGGGTCGCCCAGGGCGTGTTCGGGGCACTGCTGCAGCCCGCCACCCTGGGCATGCTGCGCGCCGCCTACCCACCGGACCGGCTGCGCACGCCCCTCGCCGTCCGCACCGCCGCGATCGGGGTGGCGGCCGCCGCCGGACCGGTCCTGGGCGGGCTGCTGGTGACGGAGCTGGGCTGGCGGGCGGTGTTCTTCCTGCACGTCGTACCGGCGCTGCTGTTCGGGCTGGTCGCCCTGGCCGCGCGGACACCCGAGCCGCCGCGGACCGCCGTACGGCTGGACCTGCCCGGTGCGCTGCTGCTCGCGCTCGTCCTCGCCGCCCTGGTGCACGGTCTGGCCGGCGTCGCGGAGTCCGGCGGCCTCGCCTCGGCGGCACCGGCTCTCGAGGTGGCGATCGTCGCCGGGATGGTGTTCGTACAGCACGAGCGGCGGGCCGCGCATCCGCTGCTGCCCGGCGACGTGGTGCGGTCGGCGTCCGTCGGTTCGGCGCTCGGCGTGCTGGTGACCGCCTCGGCCGCCCTCCACGGCACGCTCTTCCTCTGTGTCTACCTCCTCCAGGACGCCCTCGGCCTCGATCCGTTCCAGAGCGCGCTGCGCAGCCTGCCGCTGGCCGTCCTGATGATCGCCGCCGCACCGCTCTGCGCGCTCCTGCTGCGACGGGCGGGCGCCCGCCGGACGACCATGACGGCGACGCTCGTCCTCGCCGCCGGCATCGCGGTCCTGTCCGCCGCGTCCGGCACGCTCGCCCTGTGCACCGGGTTCGCGCTGGTCGGAGCCGGATTCGGCACGGTGATGGTGGCGGCCACCCACGTCGTCGTACGGCACGCCCCCGCGGAGTCGGCCGGCGTGGCCGGCGGGCTCCAGCAGACCGCGCTGAACGTGGGCCCGGTACTGGGCGTGGCGACGGCAACCCTCCTCGCGAGCACCGACTCCCTGCGCCCGACCCTGCTGGTGCTGGCGTTGGTGGGTGCGGTGGGCGCGGTGATCGGAGGTGCGCTGCCGGGGCGGGTGGTGGCGGAGGACGAGACGCCGGTCGAGGAGCGGGCCCGGGACTGCACGGCGGCGGCTGCCGGGCGCGACGGTCGCTGACGTCGCGGGACACGCCCTCCGGGCTCGGCGGCACCCCCACCCACTCGCGGCCAGCGTCCCGCCGGACGCGGCTCGCCGGGGAGCCCGCCGGATCGCCCCTGCCGGGGCGGGCTGCACAGGCGGCACGTGGCAGGTGCATGAGGCCGCGGGCGCCCGCCGGACGCGGGTGTGCGGGGCGCTGCCGGAGGGGCCCGGCCCCTGCGACCCCCCAGAGCACCGCACGGGCGCCGCGCGGCAGGCGGACGAGGTCCGGGACGCGCCGCCCGCCACGCCCCCGGCGCCTCACGACCGTCGCGCACCCCCTCCCGGTGTTCCTGCGCGACCATGAGGTCTGAGGGCGCCTGTACGGGGTATGCCCGATCGCACCTCGGCGAACGCGATCGGAGGAGAGCGATGGCACAGCTGCTGCGACAAGAGGTCGAGCCGGACGAGGCCGGGCTGGACGCGAAGGCGCTCGGGCGGCTGGACCGGCACTTCGCCCGGCAGGTGGACGCGGGGCGGCTGCCCGGCTTCCTGGTGGCCGTCGCGCGCGGCGGCCGGGTCGCCCACCTCACCACCTACGGGCACCGCGACATCGCCGCCGGGCTGCCCGTGGAGCCGGACACGCTGTGGCGGATCTACTCCATGACCAAGCCGGTCACCGCGGTGGCCGCCCTGCTGCTGGTGGAGGAGGGCCGGCTGACGCTGGACGACCCGGTCGCCCGGTATCTGCCGGAGTTCGCCGACGCCCAGGTCCACGTCGAGGGATCCGGCGCCGACCTCCGCACCCGCCCGGCGGCCGGTCCGATACGGATCCGGCATCTGATGACCCACACCGCGGGCCTGACCTTCGCCTTTTACCACACCCACCCGGTCGACGCGCTCTACCGCGAGGCCGGTCTGCACTCGTCGGTGGCGCCGGGCACCGACCTGGCGGGCACGGTCGCGGTGTACGCGCGGATGCCGCTCCAGTTCGAACCGGGCACACAGTGGAACTACTCGGTGGCCAGCAATGTGCTCGGCCGGATCATCGAGGTGGCGTCCGGGCGGCCGCTGGACGAGTTCTTCGCCGAGCGGATCTTCCGGCCGCTCGGCATGCCGGACGCCGGGTTCCAGGTCGACGACGAACAGGCGGGCCGGCTCGCCGAGTTGTACGGCGAGAAGGAGGACGGCAGCGGCATCGAGCCGATCCCCGGGCTGCCGCTGCACGGCCGGCCGCGGTTCCTGTCCGGCAGCGGCGGCATGGTGGCGAGCGCGTACGACATCCACCGGTTCATGGAAATGCTGCGCCGCCGCGGGGAGTTGGACGGCGTGCGGCTGCTCTCCCCCGGCACGGTCGACCTGATGACCACCAACCAGCTGCCCGGCGGCGCCGATCTGCGGTCCTTCGGCAGCCGCCCCGCCCACGACGAACCCGGCAACGAGGGCGTCGGCTTCGGGCTCGGCGTGTCGGTGGTGATCGATCCGTCCCGCACCCAGTCGCCTTCCGGCCTGGGTACCTTCGGCTGGAGCGGGGTGGCGACGACGACCTTCTGGGTCGATCCGAGCCGGGATCTGACCGTCCAGTTCCTGACCCAGCTGCGGCCACGCCGCTCGCACACCGTCTACCCGGATCTGAAACGGCTGGTCCACGAGGCGGTCACACCGGTGCTCAGGACCAGTGCGCCACCGCGTCCAGGTGGGGCAGGTGGTGGTCCATCCGCTCCCGTTTCGTCCGCAGGTAGGTGATGTTGTTCTCACACGGGGGTATCAGGAGCGGAACCTCTTCGGCGACCTGTATGCCGTGCCGCAGCAACGCCTCCCGCTTGCGCGGGTTGTTGGACATCAGCCGCACCGAGCGCACCCCCAGGTCCTGGAGGATCCCGGCGGCGGCACCGTAGTCACGGGCGTCCACCGGCAGGCCGAGCGCCAGGTTCGCCTCCACCGTGTCCAGGCCCTCCGCCTGCAACGCCATCGCCCGCAGCTTGCCGAGCAGCCCGATGCCGCGGCCCTCGTGGCCCCGCAAGTAGACGACCACACCGGCGCCTTCGGCGACGACCGCGCGCAGCGCCGACGCCAGCTGGTCGCCGCACTCGCAGTGCCGCGAGCCGAACGCGTCGCCGGTCAGGCACTCGGAGTGCAGCCGGGTGAGCACGCCGTCGGTGCCGAGATCGCCGTGCACCAGGGCCACTTGCTCCTCACCGCGGTCGTGGTCGACATATCCGATCGCCTGAAACGGTCCGTACACGGTGGGCAGCGGCGCATTCACGACGCGTTCCACTCCGCTGCGAAGGGCCGACTTACCGCCGATGACGCCAAGGTTTTCTGTCATGATCTGTGTTCCCCATCAGAGACGAAAGGCCGTGCGGAAATGAATGGTTGGGATCTGTTGCCGGCGGACACCACGGAGGACGTACGGGCTCGCGGGGCCGGTGCGCCACGGCAGGTCGCCGTTCTTCCGGTCGGGAGTTTCGAGCAGCACGGCCCGTACCTTCCGCTGACCACCGACACCCTCGTCGCCTGCGCCCTCGCCCGGGACATCGCCGCCGCGTACCCGGTGCACCTCCTTCCTCCGGTGACCGTCTCCTGCTCGCACGAGCACGCGGCCTGGCCGGGAACCGTCAGCATCTCCTCGGTGACCCTTCACGCGGTGATACGGGACATGGCGGCCTCGCTGCGCCGGTCCGGCGTCGAGGCGCTGGTGCTGGTCAACGGGCACGGCGGGAACTACGTCCTGGGCAACGTCGTCCAGGAGTCCGCCGCGCGCGGCGAGCGCATGGCCCTCTTCCCGGCCCCGGAGGACTGGGAGACGGCACGGGAACGGGCCGGGGTGGCCACCTCGCTGCTCACCGACATGCACGCGGGCGAAATAGAGACCTCCATCCTTCTGCACACTCATCCGGAATCGGTCCGGCCCGGTTATGAGACCGCCGATTTCGTCGCCGACGACCGGCGTCATCTGCTCACCACCGGTATGTCCGCCTATACCGATTCCGGGGTCATCGGACGGCCTTCCCTGGGCACCGCGGAAAAGGGGAAGGAACTGCTGGCGAGTCTGGTGGATTCCTTCGGCCCGTATTTCAAGCTGCTCACCTCCGAGGGGGACGACCGGGGGTAGCGGCCTCCGGGAATGGGCGCCGGTACGACGGGCTTCGTCACGGAGGTCTCCGCGCCGCCCGCCGTACCGGCCGGTCGCGGGGCTGCGGACCGGCGGGCGGCGAGCACCAGGGCGCCGGGCAGGCTCGCCGCGAGCCCCAGCACGCCGTAGACCACGGCGACCGCGAGGCCGTCGCCCGCGCCCAGTCCGGCGGTGCCGAACGACCAGGCGGTGACGCCCTCCCGCGGGCCCCAGCCGGCCACGTTGAGCGGCAGGCTCATGGCGAGCAGCGCGAGCACCGCGAGCGGCAGCAGCACCACCGCGGAGGCGTCGCTGCCGGCGATCCGGGCGGCCAGCAGGAACATCGCGAGATGCCCGGCCAGGACGACCACGGACGCGACCGCGACACCGGGGCCGTTGCGCCGCGAGAGCAGCACCGCTCGGATCTCGGCCCCGAGCGCCCAGCGGCCCCGCGCCTTCGGGCCCCGGTTCAGCCGTACGGCCAGACCGACCGCCACCGCGCCCAGCGCGGCCACCGCCACGGGCAGGGCGAGCTGCCGGACCTCCGCGCGCACCGGGGACGGCACGGCCAGCAGGACCCCCGCGCCCGCCACCGCCAGCGCCATCTGCCCGGCGGTCCGTTCGAGCACCACCGCGCGCACGCCCCGGCCCAGGTCGCCCGCGCTGCGTCCGTGCCGTACCGCCCGGTGGACGTCGCCGAGGACGCCGCCGGGCAGGGCCGCGTTCAGGAACAGTGCCCGGTAGTAGTCGGCCACCGCCGGGCCGTACGGCAGCCGGATGCCGAGGCCCCGGGCCACCAACTGCCAGCGCCACGCGCTGAACGCCGTGGTGACCACGCCGATGCCGACCGCCGCCAGGAGGGCGGGCCCGTCGATCCGCCGCAGCCCGTCCAGGAACGCGCCGGTGCCCAGCCGCCAGAGGAGGACGGCGAGCAGGGCGACACCGGCGAGCGTGCCGAGGTGGGTGCGCAGCGCACGGGACGGCTTCACGACGCCCCGCCGCCGGGGCGGGACAGCGCCAGCAGGTCGCTGTGGTGGACCGTGACCCGCAACTCCCCCGCCGCGCAGGCGGCCAGTCGGGCCGCCAGGTACTTCTGGGCGGGCTCCGCCAGTTCGGGGCGCTGCTCGACGGCGGCGCCCACCCAGCCGCGCAGCCACTGCACCGACAGCGCGGCGTCGCCGGGGCCGAGCCGCCAGGGGCTCGGCCGCACTTGTACGGTCGCACCCCGGTCGGCGAAGGCCTCGCCGGCCGCGGTGACCGCGTCCGGGCCGAGCAGCCCGGAGCGCCGCTGATGGGCGTTGAACGCCTCGGTGATCTCCGCGTCCAGGGGATCACCGGGGGTCAGCTCGACCCGGCCGGCCACCGAGAGCGTCAGCAGCGCCGGGCACCCGGCGCCCGCGCACGCGGCGGCGAGGGTGTCGACCTCCTCGCGGGTGAGGACGTCCAGCAGCGCGGAGGCCGTCACCAGGGAGGCCCCGGCGAGGGCGTCGGGGGTGAGCCGGGCGATGTCGCCGCGGCGGGTCTCGACGGTGACCCGGCTGCCGTCGGCGGCGGCGCGCGGGGAGGCCACGGCGGCGAAGTGCAGCAGATAGGGGTCGCGGTCGTGCAGCACCCAGTGCTGGGCGCCGTCGAGCCGGGATGCGAGCCAGCGGCCCATCGAACCGGTGCCGCAACCCAGGTCGTGCACGACCAGCCCGCCGGACCGCCCGGGCAGGTTGGCCAGCCGGATCCGCAGCGGATCCACCAGGTCCGCCGCCCGCGCCGCCGCGTCGGCGCCTTCCCGCAACCGAAGCCACTCGGGCGCGTACCGCGGCGGCTCCTCGTCCTCGCCGCCCTCCCGCAGGCGTACGGTGGGCCGCTCACCGGGGCGCGCGGCGGACCGCTCGACGGGACCGGCGCCGGGAATCACCGCGGGCACCGCCTCGTTCCCGGCGTCCGCGCCCGGCTGCGCGGGAATCCAGTCCCTGCGCTGTGCCGTCGTATGTGCCGTCGTGCCGGTGTCGCTCATGCCGCCCTCCGGGGTTCGCTGGGGAGCCGGCTCAGGACGCCGGCGAGGGACCGGGCGGTGGTGGCCCAGCCGTCGAGGGCCGACCGGCGACCCCGCGCGGCGGCCTTGAGACGGCGGCGCACGTCCGGCTCGCCGAACCAGCCGCGCAGCTCCGCGGCGAGCGCGCCGGGGTCCTCCGGCGGGACCAGGATGCCGGGCACGCCGCCGTCGGGGGCGCGGCCGACCGCCTCCGGGAGTCCGCCCACGTCCGTGGCCAGCACCGGGATCCCGCGCGCAAGCGCCTCCGTGACCGCCATGCCGTACGTCTCGGCGTACGACGTGAGGACCATGAGGTCGGCGGAGGCGTAGCTCGCGTCCAGGTCGGCCCCGGACCGCGGCCCCGCGAGATGGACGCGCCCCGTCAGGCCGTACCGGTCGATCCGGGCGCGCAGCCGGGCCACGTACTCCCGGTCCTGCGTCAGCCCGCCCACGCACACACAGCTCCACGGCAGATCGGTCACCGCGGCCAGCGCCTCCACCAGCCGGTGCTGCCCCTTGCGCGGGGTGACGGCCGCGACGCACAGCAGCCGTGACACACCGTCGGTGCCGGGCGCGAGCGGTGCGATGTCGGCGCCGGGCGCGGCGGCGTGCACCCGGTCCGGGACCAGCCCGTGGTGGGCGACGAGCCGGCGGACCGCCCAGGCGCTGGTGGCGATCACCGCCGGCACCGCCCGCAGCACCGCCCGCTCGCGGGCGTCCAGCTCGGCGGCGGTCCCGGGCGCGAGACCGGTCTCGTCGCCGAGCGGCAGATGCACGAGGACGGCGAGCCGCAGCCGCTCCGCCTCCGGGACGACCACCTCGGGGACGCCGCAGGCGACGAGCCCGTCGAGCAGCACGACCGCGCCGTCCGGCATCTGCCGCAGCGTACGGGCGAGTTCGGCGCGGGCCGCGGCGTCCGGGCGGGGCCAGGCACCGGCCACCGGATGCCGGTGGACCTGCCAGCCGAAGCCGGGCAGGTCCAGGCAGACCCGCCGGTCGTAGACGTTGCCGCCGCTCGGCGCGGCTGGGTCGTCGACGCCGCCCGGCAGGACGAAGTGCACGGTCCGCAGGGACATCCGGAGGATCTCGGCGCCCGCCAGGGCGGGGGACTGGACGGGCACATAGCCCAGCGAGGTGCGCTGGATCGTCGCGTCGGTCACAGGGCACGCTCGTAACTCGCCCAGGCGACATGCGACTCGTGCAGCGTGACCGTGATGCCCGCGATGCCCCGGGCGCCCTCGCCGAGCGCCCCCTTGTGCACCCGCTCGGCGAGCCGGTCGGCGATGACCTTCGCCAGGAACTCGGTGGAGGTGTTCACCCCCGCGAAGTCGGGTTCGTTGTCGAGGTTGCGGTAGTTCAACTCGCCGACCACAGCGCCGAGTTCCCGGGTGGCCAGCCCGATGTCGACGACGATGTTGTCGTCGTCCAGCTCGGCGCGCCGGAAGGTGGCGTCCACCAGGAACGTCGCTCCGTGCAGGCGCTGCGCGGGGCCGAAGACCTCGCCGCGGAAGCTGTGGGCGATCATGATGTGATCGCGGACGGTGACACTGAACAAGGGAACGCCCCTTCACGTGCGGTGCATCGATGCCGACTAGTACGGCTGATGGCCTTCCCGTGTTCAGCGGCGGTTATCTCGGGTACCGCACCCGGTGGCACAGCGCCGGGACACGGCCGTCGGCCAGCCGCGGCAGCACGTCGGGCAGGTCCTCGAAGGCGCACTCCCCCGTGACGAGCGCGTCGAGCGCCGGGTCGGCGAGCAGGTCGAGGGCGAGGGCGAGCCGGTCGCCGTACGAACGCCGGGCGCGCGCCGGGGAGACGGTGCCGACCTGACTGCTCCGCAGCACGAGCCGCCGGGAGTGGAAGTCCTCGCCGAGCGGCAGGCTCACCTTCCGGTCGCCGTACCAGCTGAGTTCGAGGACCGTACCCTCGGCGGCGACGAGTTCGAGGGCGCGGGCGAGGCCTTGTTCGGTGGCGCTGGCGTGGACGACGAGGTCGCAGTCGCCGAGCGCGTCGGCGGGCGCGGCGAAGCCGACGCCGAGGGCCTTGGCGACCTCGGCGCGAGAGGGGTCGGTGTCGACCAGCTGGACCCGTACGCCCGGGAAGCGGGCCAGCAACGCGGCCACCGAGCAGCCGACCATGCCGCCGCCGACCACCGCGATCCGGTCGCCGACCAGGGGCGCCGCGTCCCACAGCGCGTTGACGGCGGTCTCCACGGTGCCGGCGAGCACGGCCCGTTCGGCCGGTACGTGGTCCGGGACGGGGGTGACGGCGGAGGCGGGGACGACGTAGCGGGTCTGGTGCGGGTGGAGGCAGAAGACGGTACGGCCCACCAGGTCCGCCGGTCCCTCCTCCACCTCGCCGACGCTGAGGTAGCCGTACTTCACCGGTCCCGGGAAGTCGCCCTCCTGGAACGGCGCCCGCATCGTGGCGTACTGGCTGGGCGGCACCTCGCCCCGGAAGACCAGCGTCTCCGTGCCGCGGCTCACCCCCGACCACAGCGCGCGCACCACCACCTCGCCCTCGGCGGGGTCCGGAAGGTCGACTTCGCGTATCTCTCCGTGGCCCGGAGAGGTGAGCCAGAACGCACGTGCGGTGCGGGTCATGGGCATTCCTCCTGAACGGTCGGCCAGTGATGCACGTACCGAGGTTGCACAGGCCGCGCACAGTACGCGGCGTTGATCGAATCTGTCACACGGCCCGGAGGATGTGCGGTGGCCCTGAACAACACATACGGTGCGCGGCTGGTCCAGCAGGAGACCGCGGTGGGCGCGGGCGCGCAGATCCTGCTGCTGGCCCTGCTCGGCCCGGCGATCGGGATGGGCCCGGCGGGCTGGCTGACCGGTCTCGCCTTCGCGGTCGCCACCTGGGCGGTCCTCTCCCGCGCCGTCCACCGCTCACGGCTCAGCTCGTTCGGCCCCGCGAACCGCGTCACTCTCGGCCGCGCCACCCTGGTCGGCGGGGTGACGGCGCTGGTCGCCGACTCCTTCCAGAGCGCGCCGCCCGTCACGCTGTTCGTCGGCCTGACGGCGGCGGCGCTGATCCTCGACGGTGTGGACGGGAAGGTCGCGCGGCGCACGGGGACGTCGTCGGCGCTGGGGGCGCGTTTCGACATGGAGGTCGACGCGTTTCTGATCCTCGTGCTGAGTGTGTACGTGTCGGCCGAGCTGGGGGCGTGGGTGTTGCTGGTCGGCGGTATGCGGTATGCGTTCGTCGCCGCGGCGCGCGTCTGGCCCTGGCTGACCGCTCCGCTGCCGCCGAGCACGGCCCGCAAGACAGTGGCGGCCGTGCAGGGTGTCTTCCTGCTGGTGGCCGCCTCCGGTCTGCTGCCCGTCGCGGTCAACGCCGCGGTGGTGGGGGTGGCGTTGGCGCTGCTGGTGTGGTCGTTCGGGCGGGATGTGCGGTGGCTGTGGCGGCGGTCGCGGGTGGTGCGGGGGGAGGCTGCGGCGGGGCCGGTGGCGTCGGCGGGGCCGGTGGCGCCGGTCGGGCCCGTGGCGCCCTCAGACCTCGTCGTCGTCCACTCCGCCCCGTAGTCCCCATCGGTCGAGGCCGGAGTAGATCCACGCGGTGCGGGCGCGGGGGAAGTCCAGGCACTCGGCCTCTCCTCCGTAGACGGCCACCAGCGTGTCCGTCCCGCGCCACCAGGTGTCCGCCAGCCCGCGCACCTCGCGGACGGGTGCGTAGCCGGCGAGGTCGATTCGGTCGACGTCCTCGCCGGTGACCCGGGTGATGCGCCGGGCTTCCAGGGACGCGTGGTGGCGCAGGGCGACCGACTCGACCCAGCCCTCGACGGTGGCGTGCAGCGGCGCCCATCGCTCCCCGTCGATGCCGAACTCCCCGGCGGGGCCGATCATGAAGGAGTAGGGAACCGCCGTCCGCTGCGGCCCGGCCTCGAACCACCAGCCCTCGGGCGTCCGTTCCTCGGGCGAGTGGGCGCTGAAGTGCCGGGGGCCGCCGTCGTACAGCGGCGCCGGCGGCAGCACCAGACCGCCCCAGCGCTCCTGGAAGGCCACCATCCGGTCGACCACCGCCGCCGGGACGCCCCGGTCGAGGTACCACCGCCGCTGCGTCTCCGTGGACCGGACGTCGGTCCTGACCGCGTGCGTACCGAGGAAGGACCGGGCGCGCCGGGTCAGGCCGTCGGGCAGGTGGGGCTTCATTCGGCGGATCTCATGCGGCCCGTCGCGGCAGCAGCGCCACCGCCACCGCCGGTACGGCCGCCAGCACCAGCCACGGCACCGCCACCGGCAACCCCGCGTCCAGCAGCGTCCCCGTGGCCGCGCTGCCGACCAGCACGATCAGGCCGGAGACCGAGGAGAGCGCGCCGGTGTAGAGACCGAGGCGGCCGTCCTCGGCGAGGTCGGGGACCCAGGCGCGGGCGGCGGGGGCGACGAGCATCTGGCCGAGGGTGAGCAGGACGACGAACCCGGCCGCGGGCAGCAGTCCGGCGGTGCCGGTCCAGCCGGCGGGCCGGGCCGCCGCGACGAGCGCGAACCCGGCGGCGATGAGCAGCAGCCCGGCGGCCATGGAGCGGCGCAGGGCGAGCCGGTCCCCCACCCAGCGGGTCACGGGCAGCTGCGCGGTCACCACGAGGAGCGAGGACAGGGCGAACAGCCAGGCCAGCGGCGCCTGGGAGCCGGCCGCGCGCTCCACCTCGTCGGGCAGGGCGAGGTAGAGCTGGTTGTAGGCGAGGAGGTAGGCGCCGTAGGCGCAGCACAGCGCCAGGAAGCGGCGGTTGCGCAGCAGCGCGCCGGTCCCGCCGCGCAGGGTGGTCCGTTTCCGTCCCGGGATGT
The DNA here is from genome assembly GCF_055572035.1 of Streptomyces sp. NPDC030838. Taxonomy (NCBI): domain Bacteria; kingdom Bacillati; phylum Actinomycetota; class Actinomycetes; order Kitasatosporales; family Streptomycetaceae; genus Streptomyces; species Streptomyces sp. NPDC030838. Next base: position 1,242,972 of record NZ_JBVIED010000001.1, read on the forward strand.
GCTGCGGGAGCAGCCACGCGTGGCCCGCGAGGACGAGCACGAAGACGCCCGCTCCGGCGAGGCACGCGGTGCGGAAGTCCACCGCGAGCAGCAGCGCGCCGAGCAGCGGTCCGACGAACGCGCCCGCCTGCCCGGCCACGGTGAACAGCGCGAGCACCCGGGTGCGCGATCCGTTGCCCGCCTCCTCCCACAGCACCGCCTGCCGGGCCACCTCGGACTCGACGGCGGGCGAGAACAGCGCGGCCGCGAAGCCGATCAGCAGGACGGCGCCGATCACCGCCCAGGTGGCCTGGGCGTGTCCGAGCCAGGCGAAACCGGCGATGCGCAGCACGCAGCCCGCGAGGACGACCGGCCGGACGCCGTACCGGTCGGCGAGCGCCCCGCCCACCACGAACAGCCCCTGCTGGCTGAAGGTCCGCAGCCCGAGCACCAGTCCGACCAGCCAGCCCGCCATGCCGATGGCCTGTCCCAGGTGCTCGGCGAGGAAGGGCAGGACGGCGAAGAAGCCGATGTTGAAGGCGAGCTGGGTGAGGATCAGCAGCCGCAGGAGCGGGGACAGCGGGGCGCGGCCTTCCGGGGCGCGCCGCGGACCGCGGAGGGACATGGTCGTCATCGGGGTTGCTCCGCTCCGGCCGTCGCCAACTCCTTGACGGGCGAGGGGTGTTCGTCGTTCTCAGGCTCAGGGGTACGGCGGTCCGCTCGCCGTCGGCCGCCCGGCTCGCCGCCCGCCGCGGTCACCGCGAGCGCGCCGAGCAGGGCGAGGACGGCGGCGGGGGCGAGGACGGCCCAGGGGGCGCGTTCGGCGTAGGGCTGGTTCTCGGCGAGCAGCAGGCCCCACTCGGGGGACGGTGGCTGGGCGCCGAGGCCGAGGAAGGCGAGGGAGGCGAGGGCCAGGGCGAGGGCGGGCAGCCGGAGCAGGGCGTGCCGGACGACGGGCGGCAGCACGGCGGGCAGCAGTTCATGGCGCAGCAGGTACCAGCGGCCGGCGCCCAGGGCGCGGGTGGCGGTGATGTGCAGGGCGGCGCGTTCCTGGAGCAGCAGGGCGGAGGTGTGCGCGGCCAGGGGCGCCCAGGCGACGGCGCCGACGGCGAGCGCGGGGGTGGCCGGCCCGCGGCCGGCGACGGCGGTGACGAGGAGCGCGGCGAGGACGGGCGGCACGGCGTTGACGGTGTCGACGAGCGGTCCGGACAGCCGGGGCAGCAGCCCGAGGAGCACGCCGACGAGCAGGGCGGCGGCGCTGAGGCCGAGGGCGAGCAGCAGGGTGTCGAGGGCGCCGTGGGCGATCCGGGCGAGCAGATCGCGGCCGAGGGCGTCGGTGCCGAGGGGGTGGGTCCGGGACGGGGCTTGTAGACGGTCGGCGGTATCCAGGGCGAGGGGGTCGCGGGGCAGGCCGACGGCGATGACGACGGTGAGCAGTCCGCCGTATACAAAAGGCAGGATCCGGTGGACGGTCGGCCGTGGACCGGTCGACGGTCGACCGTGGAGTGTCGGCAGCGCGTCGTCGCGCAGCGCGGGGCCCGCCAGCATACGGACGGCGATATGCGCGAGCCCGGTCGCGACCGCGGCGAGGAGCAGCAGGGCGAGGGTGCCCGCCTGGAGGACGGGCAGGTCCTGGGCGAGGGCGGCCTGGAGGGTCGTACGGCCGAGGCCGGGGATGTCGAAGATCTGCTCGACGGCGACGGCGCCGCCGGTCAGGCCGACGACGAACAGCCCGGCGTTCGGCAGCAGCGCGGGCACGCAGCGGCGCAGGGCCTGCCGGGCGACGCTCCGGCCGGGCAGGCCGCGGGCGGCGGCGGCCAGTGCCCAGGGTTCGGCGAAGGCGCCGGGCAGCAGATCGTCGAGGAGCCGCCCGAGCACGGCCCCGGCGGGCAGACCGAGGGCGAGGGCGGGCAGCAGCGTGTACTGCGGGCCGTACCAGCCGAGGGCGGGCAGCCAGCCGAGCTGGACGCCGACGACGGTGGCGAGCACGGACGCGGTCAGGAACTCGGGGAGGGCGGCGAGCATGGCCGAGGCGGTGCCGCCGGGCCGTCGCCCGCCGAGCCGTCGCCGGCTGCCGAGCCACAGGGTGCGGGCGCACACCAGCGCGGCGGTGCAGACGGCGACGAGCAGCGCCACCGCCGTCAGCAGCAGGGACACGCCGAGCGCCTGGAGCACGGCCGGGGTGACCGGGTCGCCCGAGATCCAGGACCGTCCGGCGTCGCCGCGCGGCAGCCCGCCGAGCCACTGCCCGAGCAGATGCGGCGGCCCGGCGTCGAGACCGAGTTGTGCTCGGATGCCGGCCAGCACCTCGGGGGTCGGGTCGCGGTCGGCGGAGCGGGCCTTGAGGACGGTGAGCGCGGGGTCGGTGCGGGCCAGCCAGGGCAGCAGGCCGATGGCGCAGACCAGGGCGGCGGCGAGGGCGGCGCGCCAGAGCAGCGCGACCGCCCGGGCCCTTGCGTGGTGCGGCATGGGTCAGCGCCGCGTCCCGGTGCCGACGAGGGTGCGCTCGTACGGGTCGAGGAGCACACCGCTGAGGCCCTTGCCGACGCCGGTGATGACGCGCTGGTGGACCAGTGGGACGACGGCGTCGGTGCCGAGGATCCGCGCTTCGGCGGCCATCACGGCGTCCTGCCGCTCGGCGGGGTCGGCGATGGATGCCGCCTTCTCGACGGCCCGGTCGACGGCCTTGTCGCACAGCAGGGCCAGGTTGTAGCCGCCGTCGCAGGTGTAGTCGGAGGCGAGGACGGCGACCGGGTCGCCGGTGTCGAGGAGGCTGTTGCGGGCGCCGACGAAGGCGTCGAACTTCCCGGCCAGGGCGTCGCTCTCCAGCCGCGAGTACTCGCGGACCTCCAGCTTCACCGCGAACCCGGCCTTCTCCAGCTGCTGCTTCAGGACCTGGGCGACCTCGGGCAGTTCGGGCCGGTTGTCGTAGGTGGCGAGGGTGAGGGAGGCCCCCTTGGGGTCGGCGGCCTTCGCGCGCCCGGCAGGCCGCTCGCGCTTGCCCTCCGCCCAGGTGACGGCGGGCCCGTAGATGCCGACGCCCGGGTCGGCGTGCCCTTCGTACACCCCGTCGGCGAGCGCGGCGGCGTCGACGGCGGTGCGGGCGGCGGCCCGCAGCTTCGGGTCCTTGAACGGGCCGGAGTCGGTGTTGAGCAGCAGGCTCGTGGTCCGGGTGGTCGCGGTCTCACGGCGGGTGTCGTCGTCGAGGGAGGCGGCCTGGGCGACGGGGATCGCCTCGGCGACGTCGACCTGCCCGGTGCGCAGGGCGGCGGCGCGGGCGGTGCCGTCGGCGATGAACCGGGCGTCGATGCCGGAGGCCTGGGCCCGGCCGCCCCAGTAGTCGTCGAAGCGGGCGAGGGTGGCCGAGCTGCTGCCGTTGACCTGGGTGAGCTCGAAGGGACCGGTGGCGGTGCCGACTGGATCGACGCGGTCCTTCGCGACATACGCCTTGGTGGCCAGGACGGCGAGACTGGGACTGGCGAGCCGCAGCGGCAGGACGGGGTCAGGCTCACGGGTGGTGATCCGTACGTCCCGGCTGCCGTCGGCCTTGGCGGTGAGGGTGACGCCGGAGAGCGCCGCGGGGGCGGGCCTGGCCTCGGTCGCGTGGGTGAGGGAGGCGGCGACGGCGGCCGGGGTGACGTCTGTGCCGTCCTGGAAGCGGGCCTCGCGCAGGGTGAACACCCAGGTGCGGTCGTTCTCGCGCTGCCAGGAGGCGGCGAGCGCGGGGGCGGCGGCACCGTTGGCGTCCAGCGCGGTCAGGCCCTCGGTGACGCCGAGGCGGCTGAGGAGGGTGGCGTCGGCGCCGTACGGGGAGAGGTTCTCGGCGGGCGGGAAGGCGAGCGCGACGCGCAGCCGGGACCCGTCCCTGCCGCCGGCGTCGCCGCCCCCGCCATCGGCGGAGGCGAAGCAGCCGGTGAGCAGCGGGGCGGTCAGGAGCCCGGCGAACAGTCGGCCCCCGCGGGAGGAGGTGGACAAGCGCATCGGACTACCGCCCCATCGGTATCTCGAAGTGGATGATCCCCTGCCCGCCACCGGCGTCCTCGCGCTCGTCGCGCACGACCTTGCCGAGCGAGCGCCAGAAGCCCTCCGCGCCCGGTACCGACGGATCCGTGTGCAGATAGACGGAGCGGTAGCCGCCGTCGGCCTCGGCGAACGCGAGCAGCTCCGCGACGAGCCGCCGGGCGAGCCCGCGCCTGCGGTGCTCGGGGCGCACGTACACCCGGCGCAGCTGCGCGGTCGTCCCCGACGGGAAGCGCTCGGCGACCTCGCGCGGGTTCGGCGGATGCGCGGGACCACGGGCGTCCAGGGCGGCGGTGGCGACCACGCTCCCGTCCTCCGGGTCGACCGCCACCAGCAGGGTGTGGCGGTCGGGGGTCAGGTAGGCGGCGGCCGGATCGATGATGTCTCCGTGCCAGCGGGGCACGTATCCGGTGCCGAAGTCGCGGTAGACGGTGTCGAGCATCACCGCCCGGGCGCCGTCGAGGTCCTCCGGCCGTGCCGTCCTGATGCTGTAGTCACTGCGTTGCACTTGCACATCATATGCATTAAGAAGTTCACTTGATCAACTACCCCCGGCTCAGCACCTCCGGCAGCGGTGACGAGAGTCGCCGACGGCTGTCGTCGAGGGCGGCCTCAGGGCCGGATCAGGTGCTGGACAGCGTCGTGGCCAGCGACAGGAACCAGGCGCCGTGGGCGAACGGCTCGGGCGGGCCGACCTCCATACCGAGTTCGGCGGCTGCCAAGGCGTAGTCCCCCTCGTCCAGGGGGAGGGCGAGCAGCTCGTGGAGTTCGCCCACGAGGCGCGCGACCAAGTGAGGGTCGGTCGTCGCGGCGTAGTCGGCGATCGCGGCGTCGTGATCTGGGAACTCGTCGACGATGTCCTGCGAGAACCAGCCGCCGAGCAGTTGAGCGGTCTCCGGGAAGCGCGCGTGCCATTCCCAGTGCGTCTGCGGGGGCGACGGTACCGGGACGTCGCCTTCCTCGATGCTCTTCCGCAGGTGGTCGGCCAGCACCCTCAGCCAGTCGCCGATCTCCGATTCGACCATCCCGGTGTCCGGGATCGCGTAGAACTCGCCCAGCCTCTGCCGGATGCGGCCCGGCGGGTTACGGCTGTACTCGCGCAGCTGGCGCTCCGCCTCCGCGATGGCCCAGGGGCGGGTGTGCCAGGTGTGACGGAGGTAAGCCTCCAGCGCACGGCTGCGCCGCTCCGGGGTGTCGTCGGCCGGCTGGCCCAGGTACGCGCGCATCACCTGGTCCAGCTCGCCGTACCGGCGGTCGTGTTCGAGAGGCTTCATGGACATGTGCGGGCAGCCCCTACAGGTAGAACGGGACGGTCGTGTGGACGACGAAGCCGTGCGGGCTCGACGGCTCGCGGCGCAGCACCACGCGCGCCGCGCGGACGTCGACGGGCCCCCGCCCGGCCAGCAGGTCGCCCTGCAGTTGCACCCGGCCCACAGGCTCCTCGCGGGACGGCCAGGCGGCCTCGACGGTGAGACGGGCCCGGGTGCCCTGGGCGAGCCAGCGGTGGATGACCTGCTCGTTGGCGGTCACCACCTGCTGGGTGGCCCAGTGGGCGGTCTCCCGGTCGGGGTAGGAGGCGGAACGGGTCAGCACGGGGGCATCCTCTCAAATCACCTGGTCAGGAGCTGCGCTTGCGCAGACCGGAAGCCGGATCAGTAGTCGGAGAAGTTCCAGAACATGCCCACCTCGGTGTCGGAGACGACGATCAGGCCGCAGTCCTCGGAGTAGACGTCGCTCAGCGGGTTGTACCCCCAGTGCGACGTCGTGAAGTCGAGTGTGCCGGGCACAGGGCCGGGCCTGCTGACGTTGGTGTGATAGGTGGCCTCGTCCCCGTACCGCGCGAGGATCGTGCGTGCCATCGCCCGCAATTCCTCCTCGCTCTCCATGAAGCGCTTCAGGTTGGACAGGGTGCAGCAGTCGTCCGTGAGGGCCAGCAGCAGGTTCTCGGCGCTGGCCCGGTCGATCTCGGTGAGACGCTGCGCGATGTACTCCGGAGGGTGGACAGCGAACGGGTACGTGGGGCGCCCCTCGCGCTCCGGGGCCTGAGCCGGGTCGTCGAGACCAGTCCAGCCCCGGGGATCGGGGACGGCCCGGGCCATCAGCGCGAGCACGTCGAGGACCCAGTCCTCGTGGCGCCGCGGACCCGTGGCGTCGAACGGATACGCGTCTTCGAACAGGTGACGTACTGCGGCTTCCCAGGAGGTCTGGTCGACGGACATGTGCTGCTGGCCTTTCTCTACGGGTCGCTAGGACTTGGACGGCATCGACGTCATGACGGTGAACGGCGGGGTGCGGCTGCTGTCGTATCGGATCCGCGTGTCGATGCCGGTTACGTCGTACGCCTTGGCGTTCATGCCGCCCTGCCTGTACCCGGAGAGCGGGTCGTTCACGTCCACCGGCTGCTTGAACACACTGCGGCCGCTGGTCTCGCCGTTCGGCGCGGTCGAGTGAAAGTCCTTGACCTGTCCCTCCCCCGGCGGTGGCGGCCCCTTGGTCCACGCCTCGATGGCGGCCTTGTTCTGGTTGAGGTTGTACTCGGTCAGTTCCTCCGCCCGCTGGTAGTTCGGGAAGGCCGAAGAGGCACCGGGCTTCGGCTTGCCGTACGGCCAGGTCTGCGTCGGCCCGTTCACCTGCTGATCGCGCAGACGCTGCGCGAGCTGCTCGTCCGTCTTGCCGACGTGCTTGTCCAGGGTGTGGCCGTTCTCCATGTACTCGTTCGCGGCGAGGTTGAGGTCGTATTTGCCGGTCGAGTCGACCTTCAGCCAGACCTGCGAGTCCTTGAACTCCTCCAGGGCCCGCATGCCGAAGCCTTGGGCGCGCGCCTCCTGCGCTTCGAACTTCGGAGCGCTCCGATAGGCCTCGTCCAAAGGTCCCATGAGCGCGTCAAGTTGCGGAACGAGTGCGTCGACCCGTCGGTTGTATGTGGTGACGATTGAGTTCAACTTGGCGGTGTCCAGGTTCAGGACGATGCCCTGGCCCAACTGGCCGGCGCCCTTGGCAACACCCTTGACCACGCCTTTGAGGAGACCTTTGACGTCGTCCATGCCGACGCCGTCCTTGAGGTCGACCTCGATCTTGGGAACCGCGTCGCGTATGGCCTCGACGTAGACGTCCCATACCTCGCCGTTGACGTAGACGGCCGCCTCAGCGAATTCGTAGAGGAGATCGCTGACCTTCTGAGCCGTGTCGAACAGCACGGTCATCACGGGGTGGGTGGAGGTCTGCGAGGAGGAGCTGTCGTGCTTCCACTCGTAGTTCTCGCGGCTCTTGCCCCATGCCGTCGTCCCCCACAGCGAACTACAGAACTGGCGCATCGCGTCGTACCACTCGCTGTGGCTCTAATCGCGTATGCGCAGTCATCCTAACCTCGCGTTTTCCGGAGGCCGGCGCCCGGCGGCGGGCCCAGAGGGCAGTCGGCGGGCGGGCGCCTTCGGCGAGGGCCTGGAAGCGCTGAGCACGTACAAGGGGCCGCCCGGGCCGACTCTCGTGAGGGCCGGTACCGGGTCGGGCACGACCGAGTCGTTCCTGATCTCCGTGCTCGACCGCTGTCGACGCCAGAATGCGCTGGGCCGGCTCGGGGTGAAGGCCGTGCTGCTGTACCCGATGAACGCGCTCGCCACCGTTCAGGCCAGCCGTATCGGCGACAACCTGGCGCAGCCGGAGCTGGTCCAGGTGACGGCCGGTCCCCGCTCCAAGCCCTCCCCGGCGGGGGGCGGCCTTCCGCCCGACGTCCTGGTCTTTTGGGCAGTACGCGCATGTCGTCAACGACGTTGGGGCCCCGACGTGGAGCACGTCGAGCCTGCCGTCGTTGGTGGTGACGTATCCGTGACCTGCCGACGGGTCGCCTGCCCGAAGCGCCGGGCCCCTCCCCACGGAGGGGCCCGGCGCTTCGCGGGGCGTCGCTATCGTGCCGGCGCCGGCGCGTACCCGGTGGGACGGGCCGTGAACGTGCCCCGGCCCTGGGTGCGGCCGCGCAACCGGGTCGCGTAGCCGAAGAGTTCGGCCAGCGGCACGGTGGCGGTGACGACCGCCGCGCCCGCACGTACGGCCGAGCCGGTCACCCGGCCGCGCCGCGCGGCGAGATCGCCGAGGACTCCGCCCACGGCGTCCTCGGGCACAGTCACCGTGACCTCGGCGACCGGTTCCAGCAGCACCATCGCCGAGGCGCGCAGGGCGCCGAGCAGGGCCGCGCGGCCCGCGGTGCGGAAGGCCATCTCCGAGGAGTCCTTCACATGGGTCGACCCGTCGGTCAGCGTCACCCGCAGTCCGGTCACCGGGTGACCGCCGAGCGGGCCCTCGGCCAGCGCGTCCCGGCAGCCCGCCTCGACCGCCCGGACGTACTCCTGCGGCACCCGTCCGCCGACCACCGTCGAACCGAAGGCGAACCCGGTGCCGCCCGGTTCCGGGTGCAGGGGCTCGACGTCCAGGACGACGTGGGCGAACTGGCCCGCCCCGCCGTCCTGTTTGACGTGCCGGTGGACGTGGCCGGAGACGCCGCGTGCCACCGTCTCCCGGTGGGCGACCCGGGGCCGGCCGACGCCGACGTCCAGGCCGTGGGCGCGGCGGATCTTCTCCACCGCGACCTCCAGGTGCAGTTCGCCCATGCCGGACAGCACCGTCTGCCCGGTCTCCGGATCGGTCCGCACCACCAGGGACGGATCCTCCTCGGCGAGCCGGGCCAGCGCGGTCGCCAGCCGGTCGGTGTCACCGGAACGGCGCGCCTCGACCGCGACGGAGACCACGGGGTCGGCGACGCTGGGCGGTTCGAGGACGATCGGGGCGTCCTGGTCGCACAGTGTCGTACCGGCGCGCGCGGACTTCAGCCCGACGACGGCCACGATGTCGCCGGCGGCCGCGCGCTCCAGCTGGGCGTGCCGGTCCGCCTGCACGCGCAGGATCCGGCCGACGCGCTCGGCACGGCGGGCGTTCGCGTCCCATACGGTGTCTCCCTTCTCGATCGTGCCGGAGTAGACGCGGAGGTAGGTGAGGCGGCCGGTGGGGGTGGCGTTCACCTTGAAGGCGAGGGCGGCGAAGGGGGCTTGGGGGTCGGCGGGGCGTTCGGTGGCCTCCTGGTCCTCGTCGCCCCCTGCGCCTGCCCCGCGTACCGGCGGCACGTCCACCGGCGACGGCAGATACGCCACCACGGCGTCCAGCAGCGGCTCGATGCCGCGGTCCCGGTAGGCCGAGCCGCACAGCACGACCACACCCTCACCGCTGTGCGTGAGTTCGCGCAGTGCGTCGACGAGGGTCGCAGAGGATACGGCCGACCGCATACAGAATTCCTCCAGGGCTCCCGTATGCAGTTCGGCCACCGCCTCCTCCAGCATCCGCCGACGCCGCCGCGCCTCCTCCCGCAGCTCCTCCGGCACCGTCCCCTCCACCATCGATTCGCCGGCGTCCTCCCAGGTCAGCGCCCGCATGCGCACCAGGTCCACCACGCCCCGGAAGCCGTCCTCCGCCCCGATCGGCAGCTGGACGACCAGCGGTGCCGGGTGCAGCCGGTCCCGGATCGACGCGACGGCCGTGTCGAGATCGGCGCCCGCGCGGTCCAGCTTGTTGACGAAGGCGATCCTGGGCACGCCGTGCCGGTCCGCCTGCCGCCACACCGACTCGCTCTGCGGCTCGACGCCCGCGACGGCGTCGAACACCGCGACCGCGCCGTCGAGTACGCGCAGCGACCGCTCCACCTCGTCGGCGAAGTCGACATGGCCCGGGGTGTCGATCAGGTTGATGCGGTGACCGTCCCAGTCGCAGCTGACCGCCGCCGCGAAGATGGTGATGCCGCGGTCGCGCTCCTGCGGGTCGAAGTCGGTGACGGTGGTGCCGTCGTGCACCTCACCGCGCTTGTGCGTGGTGCCGGTGGCATACAGGATCCGCTCGGTGACGGTGGTCTTGCCCGCGTCGACGTGGGCGAGGATGCCCAGATTGCGGATGGTGGTGAGGGTGGTGACGTTCGTGCGCACGGCCCGTGGCCTTTCGTGTGTGCTGGGAGCAGGGCAGCGCGATTGACCGGACGAAGGCCAGGGTGGGGGTGGGGACGGACGGTCCGTCCACGCCATACGGCATATGGCAGACCGCAGACGGCAGACCGCCTACGGCACTACTGCATACGCCAGCACCGCATACGACATACGTCGCCTCGTCACGGCATCCGGTGCCGGCCGCGCAGCGGGCACCGGACGGCCGTGGACACCAGGATCACCTCGTAGCGGGAGCGGGGAACGACGACAGCGGTGCGGTCACGCACGGCCCGGCTCCCCTCACTCGACTGACGACGCCTGACGACGCCTGACGACGCCGCACACGGCGGCGCACCGCCGTCTTGTGGGCGGTGCGCGATCACTCGGCGAGTGTAGGAAAGCGGGCCGGCCCGCAGCACCGGGTTTTCTCGTTGCGCCTACGCCGCCTCAGGCGCGTAGAAGTGCGCCCGCACACGGCGCAGCCACGCCTCCGCCGCGCTCTCGTCCGGCTGTTCCGGCAGGACACTGCGCGTCCGGTCGAAGGCGGACTCGTAGTGACGCAGCAGCGGCAGCGCGGCGGACGGGTCGGCGGCGACCTCCTCGCCGAAGCGGTGGTAGCTCTCGGGGTCTTCGACCTGGATGGTGAGCCGGCCGGTGGTGTACAGCTCGTAGCCCTGACGGCACAGCCGCTTGAGATGGCGGGCGTGCTTGGCGGACCGCCTGCGGCTGGGCGTTCCCCCGGCCTCATCGGCGACGATACGGTTCTGCAGCTTCCTGAACTGCTGGGTGGCGTAGCCGAGGTAGGCGTCCCGTACCCGGCGGGCGCTCAGCAGGGTGGTGCGGATGTCGATCAGTTCGTCGCCGAGCGAGGTGCGCACCTCGTACAACTCGTCGGGCAGCCAGACGAGTTCCGTCACGGTCGGGTTGCCGCCCAGGGCGAGCCGGCACCACTTCGCGGCCTCGTGCAGGGTGCGGTCCGGCGCCGTGGAGACATGGGACTCCTTCGGCGCGTGCAGTCCGTGCAGGGACTCTGTGGGTGCCGCGAACACGCCGAGCCGGTCAACGTCGGAGTCCTCGTGGGCGAGTCCGTACGCGGTCGAGCCGACGATGCCGGACAGCAGGATGTTGTTCACGGTCATCCGCGTCATGATGCAGCGCTCCCCCGAATCCCTCATTCGCTTTTCCACCCCCTCCATCTTCTCCCGTGGGTTCGCCGAGCGTTCACGGCCGTCTCACGTCCCCGCCCTTCTGGCACGTCCAGAACCGCACTAGCGTCCCAGGGCGACCCTTCGACGAACGAGTGAGGTCCCGATGTCCGCCAGAACCGCCGGAAACTTCCTCGCCGCCCTGGCCTTGGTACCCGCCCTCGCCCTGGTACCCGCCCTCGCCCTCCCCGCGACCGCCCAGGCGACCACGCGTCCCGGCCCCGACGTGCTCCCGCAGAAGACCCACTTCGACCTCCAGGCCCACCGCGGCGGCCTCGGCATGACGACCGAGAGCACCCTGGAGGGGTTCGCCAAGGCGCTGCGCCTCGGGGTCTCGACGCTGGAGCTGGACACCCAGGTCACCAGGGACCGCAAGGTCATCGTCACCCACGACCGGCGGGTCAGCGCCCAGAAGTGCCGGGACACGGCACCGGTGACGCCGGACGATCCGCAGTATCCGTACGTCGGCAAGTACATCAAGGACCTGACGCTGTCCCAGATCAGGACGATGGACTGCGGCTATCAGCAGCTGCCCGGCCACCCCGAGCAGGAGCGGATCGCGGGCGCCCGGATGGTGGAGCTGCGGGACGTGCTGGACCTCGTCAAGCGGTACAAGGCCCGGCAGGTCACCCTCAACGTCGAGACGAAGGTCGAGGCGGGCGCGCCCGAGCAGACCGCGCCGCGTGAGCTGTTCGTGCGGCGGGTGTACGAGGAGATCCACGCCTCGGGCATCGAGGAGCAGGTCACGATCCAGTCCTTCGACTGGGGCGCGCTGAAGGCGATGCACCGGCTCGCCCCCGACTGGCCGCTGGTCGCCCTCACCAACCACGACTTCCTCCAGATCGGCAAGCCCGGCGCCTCCCCGTGGCTGGGCGGGATCGACGCCGACGACTACGGCGGCGACTTCGTGAAGGCCGCCGCCACCGTCCCCGGCGTCCGGGCCCTCTCCCCCAACTACGGCTTCCCGCAGAACGGGAAGATCGGCGACCCGGGCTTCCGCTTCTATCCCGACCGCACGATGATCTCCGAGGCCCATGCGCGCGGGCTGAAGGTGATCCCCTGGACCTGCGACGACCCGGCGACGGTGGCCGCGCTGATGGACCTGGGCGTGGACGGCGTCATCACCAACTACCCTGACCGGGTACGGGCGTTGATGGCCGAGCGGGGCATGCGGCTGCCGAAGCCGTACTATCCGCGGGACTGACACCACTCCTCGACGAGCCGGACGGTGCGCACCGGGTGCTCCTCGTGCAGATAGTGGCCGCTGTCCGGCCAGTGTTCGACCCGTGAGCCGGGCACCCGCAGGGTGCCGCGCTCCCACGCGGCGGCCTCGGCCGACGTCCACACGGTGAGCGCGGGCTGAGGCCGGCGCCGTAGACACGCCTCGCTGTGCGGGCGTACGCCGACCGCGCCGGGGTCGGTGTACATGCCGTGCGACGACGTGGTCGGGCGTGCCGAGCATGGTGCGCAGGTGGGCCGTGCGCAGGCCGGGCGGGGCGGTGGCCGAGAAGGCCCCGGCGACGAACTCGGCGGCGGCGCGCGCTCCGCGTTCCCGGTACGCGGCGAGCCGGGCCGGGATCGCCTCCACCTCGGCACCGTGCGCCCCGTGCGCCGGGTCCAGCGCGACGACGGACCGTACGGCGTCGGGGTGGCGTACGGCGAGCAGGTTGACCACCTGCCCGCCCATCGAGTGCCCGACCGCGACCACGGGCCCGGTTCCGAGGCGGCGGAGCAGCGCGGCCAGGTCCTCGGCCATCTCCGCCGGGGTGTTCCCGTGCTCCGGCACCTCGGAGCGCCCGTGGCCGCGCAGGTCGGGAACGACCACCCGCAGGTCCCGGCCGGCCAGCGCCTCGGCGTGCGCCGACCACTCGCGGCCGTCGCCGCCCCAGCCGTGTACCAGGAGCACCGGCGGGGCGTCGGCCGGGCCGAGGGTCGTGTGGAAGAGACGGGCACGGGGCACGGACGGTCCCTCGGTAGGTGACTGGCGGCTGGCGGCTGGCGGCTGGCGGCTGGCGGCTGGCGGAGTAACCGTTTCCCGCAAAGCCGTGGCCTACGCCTGGCACTCGCGACAACCCCGTGCAGTACCGTCGAGCCGTGACGGAGAACGGACAGGACACCCGGCGGACCAGCCCGGCAGGCCCGCGGGGCGGGCGGAAACGGGCCGGGTCCCGCGGGGGCGGCCCCAGCACGATCCGCGACGTCGCGCGCGAGGCGGGCGTGTCGGTGGCAACCGTTTCCCGCACGCTGGCCGGGAACTATCCGGTGTCCGAGGCGACGCGCGCCCGGGTGATGGCCGCGGTGGAGTCCCTGCGCTACGTGGTGAACGTGCACGCCAAGGCGCTGTCCGGCGGCGTCGCCGGGCCGATCGCGCTGGTCATCCAGGACATCACCGGTCCCTCGCTCGCCCATGTCGCGGCGGGCGTGGAGCAGGAGGCGACCGCGCGCGGCCGGCTCAGCCTGGTGTGCGCGACGCACGGTGACGTGTCCCGCGAGGACGATCTCGTGCAGCTGATGCGCGAGCAGCACGCGGCGGCGGTCGTGCTGGTCGGCGGTGCCGTGACGGACGACGCCTACCACCGGCGGATGGCCGGGTACGCCACCGCGCTGGACGCCGCCGGGTCCCGGCTGGTGCTGGTCGGACGCCCGCCGCTGCCCGCCGGGGTGCCGGCCACGGTCGTGGAGTACGACAACCGGGGCGGGGCCTTCCAGGCCGCCTCGCATCTGCTGGCCGCCGGGCACCGGCGGATCCTCTTCCTCGGCGGGGAGCGCGGGCACAGCACGGCCCGGCAGCGGGCGGCCGGTTTCCGGGACGCGCTGCGCGCGCACGGTGTGCCGTACGAGGAGGAGTCCGACGTCCCCGGCACGTACACCCGCACGTCCGGATATCTGCGCACCCGGGACGCGTTGCGCGCCGGGCGGGACTTCACCGCCGTCCTCGCCGGCACCGACATGGTGGCGCTGGGCGCGCTGGCCGCGCTGCGCGAGGCCGGTCTGGACGTGCCGGGGGACGTGTCGGTGGTGGGCTTCGACGACGTGCCCTTCGCCGCCGATCTGACCCCGGCGCTGACCACCGTGCGGGTGCCGTACGAGGAGCTGGGCCGTACCGCGGTCCGGTTGGCCCTGGACCGGGAGGAGCGGCTTCCGGGGGACGACCATGTGGTGTTGAGCACGCAGTTCGTGGTCCGGCGGTCGGTGGCGCCGCCGCGGTGACGGGTGGACGCCCCAGTCCCTTCGGGGCGATTGGCCGTCGGGTCCCACGAGGGGCGTGCGCCGGTGACCGGGCGGTGCCGCCGGGCGCCCCCTGGGTGCGCTTGTCACCACCCCGAGCCGGGCATTACTGTCACCACGCCTTGGTGAACGGGAAATCCGGTGTGATGCCGGTGCGGCCCTCGCCACTGTGATCGGGAAGTCCGGCTCCGGCCCTCACGGGCAGCCACTGGGTCCTTCGGGACCCGGGAAGGCGGAGTTCGGGCGGTGGTACCCGTCAGCCAGGAGACCGGCCAAGGCGCGTCAACCATCCACGAGGTGCTGGAGAGGGTCTGTTCGAGCCATGCACATTGCCGAGGGTTTTCTGCCTCCGGCGCACGCGGTCGCCTGGGGCGTCGCGTCCGCGCCCTTCGTCGTCCACGGCGTCCGATCCCTGACCCGTGAGGTCCGTGAGCATCCCGAGAGCACGCTGCTGCTCGGCGCCTCCGGAGCCTTCACCTTCGTCCTGTCCGCGCTCAAACTGCCCTCGGTCACCGGCAGCTGCTCGCACCCCACCGGCACCGGTCTGGGCGCGATCCTGTTCCGGCCGCCCGCCATGGCGGTGCTCGGCACCATCACGCTGCTCTTCCAGGCGCTGCTGCTCGCCCACGGCGGGCTGACCACGCTCGGCGCCAACGTCTTCTCGATGGCGATCGTCGGGCCGTGGGCCGGATACGCCGTGTACAAGCTGCTGCGGCGGTACGAGGTGCCGCTCATGGTCGCGGTGTTCTTCGGCGCGTTCGTCGCCGACCTGTCCACCTACTGCGTCACCAGCGTCCAGCTGGCGCTCGCCTTCCCCGACCCGGGCAGCGGATTCCTGGGCGCGCTCGGCAAGTTCGGCTCCATCTTCGCCATCACCCAGATCCCGCTCGCGGTGAGCGAGGGCCTGCTGACGGTACTGGTCATGCGGCTGCTGGTGCAGTCGAGCAAGGGCGAACTGACCCGGCTGGGCGTGCTGGTGGCCGGCAAGCGGGCCGAGACGAAGCCGGCCGGGACCGAGGCGGTGGCGTGATGAGCCGGAACACGAAGATCAACGTTCTGCTGCTGCTCGTCGTGGTCGCGCTCGCCGTACTGCCGCTGGCACTCGGCCTCGGCGACGACGAGAAGGAGCCGTTCACGGGCGCCGACGCCCAGGCGGAGACGGCGATCACCGAGATCGACCCGGACTACGAGCCGTGGTTCTCGCCGCTGTACGAGCCGCCGTCCGGGGAGATCGAGTCGGCGCTGTTCGCCGTCCAGGCGGCGATCGGCGCGGGTGTCCTGGCCTACTACTTCGGTCTGCGGCGCGGCCGGCGGCAGGGCGAACAGCGCGCCCTGGCCCGGCGGGAGACCCTGGCGCCGCAGGACGCCGCCGCGGGCGCCGAGCGCGAGTCCGGGGTCTGAGCGCGCGTGCTGCCGATCGACGCGGCGGCGCACGGCAGCCGCTGGCGCCGCCGTCACCCGGTGGACAAGGCCGTGCTCGGACTCGGCCTGACGGTGCTCGCGATCTCCCTGCCGCCCTGGCCGGGCGCGGCCCTGGTGCTGTCCGCCGCGCTGGTCGTGCTGCTCGGCCCGGCGGGTGTGCCCGGGCGCCGGCTGTGGCGGGCGTACCGGGTGCCGCTCGGGTTCTGCGTGACCGGCGCGGCCACGCTGCTGGTCCAGGTGGGCGGACCCGGGGGATTCCTCGCACTCGCCCCCGGCGGCCCGGTGCGGGCCGGGGAGCTGCTGCTGCGTACCTCGGCCGCCTCGCTCGGGGTGCTGCTGTTCGCCTTCACCACGCCCATGTCCGACCTGCTGCCCCGGCTGGTGCGGGCCGGGGTGCCCGCGCCGGTCGTGGACGTCGCGCTGGTGACGTATCGGATGAGCTTTCTGCTGCTGGACTCGGTGCGGCTGATCCGGGACGCGCAGGCCGCCCGGCTCGGCCACACCACGCGGGCCGCGACCTGGCGTTCGCTGGCCGGGCTCGGCGCCACCGCGTTCGTCCGGGCCTTCGACCGGGCGACGCGGCTGCAGGCCGGGCTCGCCGGGCGCGGCTACGACGGCACCCTGCGCGTCCTGGTCCCCGAGGCCCGCGTCTCCGTCCGCTTCACGGCCGCGAGCTGCGCCCTGCTGGCGGCGCTGGCCGCGCTCACCTTCGCACTGGATTCGTACGGGAAAGGCACCCTGACATGAGCGAGGCCGCTGTCCTGGTCGCCCTGCGGGGCGCGTCCTTCGCGTACGAGGACGGCCCGGCCGTGCTCAGCGGGCTCGACTTCGAGGTCCGCGCGGGCCGGGCGCTGGCGCTGCTCGGCCGCAACGGCAGCGGCAAGACCACGCTGATGCGGCTGCTCAGCGGTGGACTGCGGCCGCGCGAGGGCGAGTTGGCGGTCGAGGGCACCGCGGTGCGCTACGACCGCAAGGGGCTGACCCGGCTGCGGACGACCGTGCAGCTGGTGGTGCAGGACCCGGACGACCAGCTGTTCGCCGCGTCCGTCGCGCAGGACGTGTCGTTCGGGCCGCTGAACCTGGGGCTGCCGGAGCCGGAGGTACGGGCTCGGGTCGCCGAGGCGCTGGCCGCCCTGGACATCACCGCGCTGGCCGACCGGCCCACCCATCTGCTGTCGTACGGGCAGCGCAAGCGGACCGCGATCGCGGGCGCGGTGGCGATGCAGCCCCGGGTGCTGATCCTCGACGAGCCGACCGCCGGGCTCGACCCGGACGGCCAGGAACGGCTCCTGGCCACCCTCGACGGGCTGCGCGCGAGCGGCACGACGGTGGTGATGGCCACCCACGACGTGGACCTCGCCCTGCGCTGGGCCGACGACGCGGCCCTGCTCACCCCGGTCGGCGTGCGCACCGGCCCGGCCCCCGAACTGCTCGCCCGTACGGACCTGCTGGAGCAGGCGGGGCTGCGCCTGCCGTGGGGCGTGGCGGCGGCCCGGCTGCTGCACGCGCAGGGCCTGCTGCCCGACCCGGCCGACGGGCCGCGCACCGCGGAGGCGCTGGCGGCGCTGGCCGCGGCGCGCACACCGGCCGACGGCTGAGGGGACGGACGGTGACGGACGGCGGCGGCAGCCGGCCAGCCCGCCGCCGCTGAAACGGGCGCCGCGCCAAGGCGGTCACACCATGCCGGACAGAAGCGGTCACACCGCGCCGGAGAGATCGATGCGGAACATGCCCCGGCCGTGGGTGACGCAGACCAGCTGCTCGTCCATCCAGAACAGGTCGTCGACGGAGCAGTTGGTCGGTCCCTCGTTCGTCGGCGACCAGGTGACGCCCTCGTCCTCGCTGGCGAACAGGCCGATCTCGGTGCCGCAGTAGAGGAACTGCGGGCGCCGTGGATGCAGGGTGAGGGCCCGTATGGGTACCGCGGGCAGGGCGGTCGCCAGGTCGGTCCACTCGATGCCGCCGTCCGTGGTCACCCACAGGTTGTCCGGTTCGAATCCGCCGAACGCCGCGTACACGGTGTCCGTGTCGTCGGGATGCGCGGTGAGGGAGGTGCAGTAGCGGCGCGGTGCCAGTGGCAGGGCGCCGGTCACACCGACCCGGTCCCAGGCGGGGGTGGTGTTCGTGCCCTCGGTGGTGCGGAAGACCATGCCGTCCTCGTGGCCCACCCAGATGACGTCGGAGTCGCGCGGGGACACCGCGAGGGCGGTGATCAACGAGCCCGCGTTGCCCTTGATCGCCCGCCACTTCGGGCCGGTGCTGCGCGTGTTGGGCGTCTTGGCGTCGTCCGTGACCCACAGGGACAGGCCGCCCGCCAGCAGCCGCTGCGAGTTGTTCGGGTCCATCACGAAGGGGGCGATGAACTCGGCCTGCTCGTTCTTGGCGTCCGGGATGCGGAAGGGCACGGGCTTCCAGTCCCAGTCCTGCAGCGCCGGGTTGAAGAACAGCCCGCTGATGTAGCGGTCGCCGTTGGTGTCGTTGGTGGCGCCGCCGTCGGTGTTGCGGTGGATGTTCAGGAACACGTACTCGCCGTAGAAGACCTGTCCGTCGTCCCGGTCGACGGCGCACCAGCCGCCGTCGCCGCCAGAGAACTCCCGCCAGTCCTCGGTGCCCCGCGCGGGGTCGAAGACCAGGGTGCCGTTGTCCTGCGTGCCGCCGATGATCTTCCCGCTGCGGGGATCGCCGGCGGCGCCGTAGAACTGGGTGGTGCCGTAGTTGTTGACCAGTTCCGTCCAGCCGTTCACGAACGGCGGTCCGGCTTCGGTGCCCACGGCGGACAGGTCGTCGGCCTTGAAGACCCCGCCGTCGTTGCCGAAGAAGACGGTGCGGTTGGTCTCCCCGTCGTAGCCGGGGTGGGAGACGATGGCGTGCTGGTCGGCGTGGGCCGAGCCGTTCGCCCACCAGGTGCTGATCTCGGCGAGGCTGTCGCCGCCGTCGGTGCTGCGCCACAGGTTGATGCCGCCGACGAGTACCAGGTCCGCGTCGGTGGGGTCGCCGGCCCAGATCGTGTTGTCGTACCAGCCTTGTTTGCAGAGGTAGGTGGCGACGCTGCCCACCGGGTTCCGGGTCTTGCGGGGCTCGTAGGTCTCGCCGCCGTCCGTCGACCGCCAGATCTGGCCGCTGGTCATCTGGACGGACGCGTAGACGACGTCCGGGTCGGCGGCCGCGTAGGCCAGTTCCACCCGGCCCGACCACGGGCCGCGGTCCGCCGCCACCCAGGTGAGGCCTGCGTCGCGGCTGAACCACGCCTCGCCGTCCCGCATGGAGCCGGCGACGGCCCGGCTGTCGTCGGTCGGGTCGAACTTGACGTCCGCGACGGCGACGCCTGTGAGCACCGGGGTCCAGGTGAGGCGTCCCGGGTCGGCGCAGCGGAACACGCCGCTGTTCGTGGCGACCAGCAGCACCTCGCCGGTGGCGGACACGGCGATCCTGCTGACGAAGCGGAAGTCGGGGGTCTGGGTGGCGAGGACGGGCGTCCAGGTGACGGTGTCGGTGGTGGCGAACAGGCCGTTGCCGCGCAGCGCGTCGCCGTTGGAGAAGCCCTCGCCGGTGCCGACGTAGAGGGTGGACGGGTGGGCGGGATCCTGCGCGATGCAGGCGCAGGCCAGGTTGCCGAGGAAGTCGTCGACGGGCTGCCATTCCCCGCCGCCGTCCTCGGTGTGCCAGACGCCGCCGCCGGCGCTCGCGGCCCAGATGCGCTCCGGCCGGTCCGGGTCGATCACCAGGCCTCGGGTGCGTCCGCCGATGTTGCCGGGGCCGAGCCACTGCCAGGCGGTCAGCGACATGCCGGCCGTGGGCGAGGGTCCTCTGCCCTCCGCCTCGGCCGGGCCCGTCGGCACACCGGCGGTGACCGGGGCCGGGTGACCGAGCTGGAACGAGGCCCACATCTGCTCCAGCGCGCCGCCGAGGGCGTTGGCGGGCACCTGACCGTCGTCGCCGCGTTCCTGGGCCAGCCGGAACATGCCGCGGGCGGTGGGCAGGTCCGGGTACTCCAGGCGGAGCAGCGCCTGGCGCACCGACGACTCGGGCAGCTGTTCCAGCGTCTCGTTGGTGCAGCCCCGGGACTCCCGGAGGAGAGCGACCTGTTCGACGCTGATGTGCTTGGCCTGGGCCAGGTCTTCGTCGGAGATGGGCATGGTGTCGTCCTCGGGGCTGGTGGGGCGTACGTACGGTCAGGGAGGGAGCCGCGGGGCGCGGCGCGGGAGTGTCTCGTCCAGGACCACCTCCCACACGGGGACGTCCGTGTGGGGGTCCACGCCGCGCAGCGCCACGACGTCGGTGCCGGAGGCCGGGCCGGGGCGCACGGCGAGCTCGATGGTGAGGTCGCCGACCCGGACGGTCGGGGCGGCCCGCTCGGCGAACGTCTCGGCGAACGTGAGGACGGGGGGCGGCTCGGGCAGCGGTGTCGCGGCGGGGCGGCCGGTCAGGTCGACGCGGATCGCGCCGTTCGCCTCCTGCCGTGCCGCCGCGAGTTGCTCGGGGCCGGGCGCGGCCCCGCCCCGGTAGGCCGCATGCGCGGTCCAGCGCAGCAGGACGTGGTCGTCGCCGTTGTCGGCGGTGAGCGCGAACTCGTGGGTGTCGTCCAGGGCCGGACGTGCCCACGGCGGCAGCGGAACGGGCGCCGAGGTCCACCGCTCGGCGCCGTCGTCCGCGTCGAGCAGGACGACGACGAGCGGTACGCCCGGCTCGCCCGGCGGGTCGATCCGGACCGCCACGACCGTGCCGCCGACGAGGGCGCAGGGCCGCAGCCGGTGCCCGGCGCGCCAGGCCACCCGCCCGGTCCTCGGGTCCAGCGCGGTCAGCGTGCCCTCGTGGTCGTGCACCACGGCTCGCTGCCCCGGTGCGTCGACCACGCCGCGCGGGAAGACCCTGGTCACCGCCGGCCGCCCCGGCCTTCTGGCCGCGCCGCCGGAGGCGTGAAGTTCTGGAACATGGTGTCCCCACGGGAGACATGAGACGTGAGACCTCCACCGCCCGCCGTCGCCGGGCCGCGCGGGTCTCCTCCCTTTCCAGGGTGCGCCCCCGGGGAGGTCCCCGCATCTCGCGGCCGGGCCGCCTCTCACCGGTCCGTGGCGAGGACGTCCTTGTCCGGCGGGAGGATGCCCCGATATCCGGCGGGAGGATGCGCCGATGTCCGGCAGAGGACGCCCCGACGGTTTTCAGGCGGGCGCGTGCCCCGCTCCCACCGGCTCCGCCGGGGCGTCGTGCGCGCGCAGATCGTCCCAGTGGACCGTGCGGTCGCACCAGCGGCGCAGCAGGGTGTGGTCGTGGCCGACGGCCAGCAGGCCCGCGCCGGTGGCGGCGCGGTAGTCCTCGACGACCGCGACCAGGGCGGCGGTGGTGGAGGCGTCGAGCATCGCCGTCATCTCGTCGCACACCAGCAGGCGCGGCCGCAGCACCAGGGCGCGGGCGAGGCAGGCGCGTTGCAGCTGGCCGTCGCTGACCTCGTGGGGGCGCCGGGCCGGCAGGTCCGCGGTCAGGCCGACGGTGGCGGCGAGTTCGGCGACCCGTTCGGATGCCTCCGCGCGCCGGCCGGTGGCGCGCAGCGGCTCGGCGATCAGGTCGGCGAGGGTCAGCCGGGGGTCGGCGGAGAGCCGCGGCTGCTGGAAGACGACGCCGAAGGCGGTGCGCTGTTCGCGGGGCGCGCGGTGCCGCCACCGCCGCACGGGGGTGCCGTCGAGGACGACGGTGCCCGCGTCGGGGCGGTGCAGCAGGGCAGCGACCCGGGCGAGGGTGGACTTGCCGCAGCCGCTGGGGCCGAGCAGGCCGACGGCCTCGCCGGGAGCGACGGTCAGGGAGACGTCCCGGACGACGGGGGCCCGGCGGTCGTATCCGGCGGTGATGGCGCGCAGTTCAAGCACGGAGGTCCTCGGGAACGTACGGGTGAGGGCAGGGGACCGGGCCGGCCGGCGGTGGCACCGTGGTGCGGACGTCCGTCGCCCGGGCGCCGGCGGCGGCCAAGGCACACAGGTCAGACACGGGCACCCGCCACACCATGCGGATGATGGCAGGCCACCGGGCCCGTCGGCGGCGGTGGCGTCGCGCACACCTCCGTCGCCCTGTCGCACCGGGCCGCGAAGGCGCAGCCGGCGGGGAGGGCGCCGAGTTCCGGGGGCAGGCCGGGGATGGGGGTGAAGGCGCGGTCGGGGAGGGCGTCGAGGAGGCCGCGGCTGTAGGGGTGGCGGGGGCCGGGCGTGCCGAAGAAGGCGGTGGCGTCGGCGAGTTCGACGATGCGGCCCGCGTACATCACCGCCACCCGGTCGGCGATGCGTTCGGCGGCGGCCAGGTCGTGAGTGATCATCAGCAGGGCGCGGCCGGTGCCGTCGGCGGCCCCCGTGGCCGCCTCGGCCCCCTCGGCCCCCTCGGCCCCCTCGGCCACGTGGCGCCGCAGTTCGTCGACGGTGCGGTCGACCAGGTCGCGGTCGAGGCCGGTGGTCGGCTCGTCGGCGAGCAGCAGCGGGGCGTCGCCGACGAGGGCGAGGGCGGTGGCGGCGCGCTGGGCGAGTCCGCCGGAGAGCTGGTGCGGATGGCGGTCGAGGTGGCCGACGGGGAACGCGGCGCGCTCGGCGGCCTGTTCCGCGGCGGCGCGCAGGGCGGCCCGGCCGCGCACCGGCGTGAGCGCGGCGACGGTCTCCTCCAGCTGGGAGCGGATGGTGCGCACGGGGGTGAGGTGCGCGGCCGGGCTCTGCGGGACGAGGCCGATGAGGCGGCCCCGGACCGTGCGGGCCAGGGTCCGCTCGTCGGCGGCGAGCAGGTCCAGGTCGCCGAGCAGCGCCTGCCCGGCGGTCTGGGCGTTGCCGGGCAGCAGGCCGAGGAGGGCGGAGGCCAGCACGGACTTGCCGCAGCCGCTCTCGCCGATCAGGGCCAGGCACTCGCCGGGCGCCACGTCGAAGTGGGCGTCGGTGACGGCGGCGATCCGGCGTCCGCCGGGCATCAGGAAACGCACGGAGAGGCCGCGTACCGACAGAACGGGGGCGTGCCCGGTCACAGCATCAGCTCCGATCGGCGACGGGGATTGATCCGCTCCCGCCACGCACCGGCGAGTCCGGCGATGGCGAGGGTGGGCAGGATGATGAACAGGCCGGGGAAGAGCGTCGGCCACCACTGTCCGGCGAGCAGGGAGCCGCGGGCGCCCTGGACCAGCGTGCCGAGGCTCGCGGTGTGGGTGGGCAGTCCGAGGCCGAGGAAGGACAGCGCGGACTCGTGCCACATGGCGTGCGGCACCATCAGCACGGCGGCGAGCGCGGCCTGCGGCAGCACGCCGGGCAGCAGATGCCGTACGGTCACCCGCCACCGGGACGCTCCCCCGCTGATCGCGGCGTCGATGTAGGGGCGGGAGCGCAGGGAGAGCACCTCGGCGCGCACGATCCGCGCGGTCGACAGCCAGTGGGTGAGCGCGACCGAGACCACCACCGGCCAGACGCCGGGCCGGAACATGGCGACGATGAAGATGCCGAGCAGCAGATGCGGGACGGAGGAGACGGTGTCGACGACCCGCATGATGCCGCGGTCGGCCCAGCCGCCGAGCGCTCCGGCCGCGGCGCCGACGGCGGTGCCGATGACGGTCGCGGTCAGCGCCGCCGCCACGCCGACGAGCAGGGAGACGCGCAGCCCGTAGACGCAGCGCAGCAGCAGGTCGCGGCCGACGTCGTCGGTGCCGAACGGGTGCTCCCAGGAGGGCGGCTGGAGTTTGGCGGCCAGGTCGACGGCCTGCTGGTCGAGCTGGACCAGGGGCGGGACGAGCAGCACGGCGAGGACGGTCGCGGCCAGCAGGGCGGCCGAGACGCGGACCCGCACGGCCCGGGTGGAGCGGCGGTCCCTGGCAGGGGAACGCCAGACGGTCCCGGCGGGCGCCGGTGTCTCACATGTCACTGAGCTTCACCCTCGGGTCGAACAGTCCGTAGAGCAGGTCGGCGAGCAGGTTGCCGACGAGGACGGCGGCGGTGGCGAGCGTGGTGAGAGCGGCCAGCAGCGGGAAGTCGACGGCGGTGGCCGCCTCGACGGTGGCCGCGGCGATGCCGGGCCAGCTGAAGACGCTCTCCACCAGCAGGGCGCCGGTGATGAGTTCGGGCACGCGGGAGCCGATCAGGGTGAGGACCGGCAGCAGTCCGGAGCGCAGCGCGTGGCCGAGCAGCACGGTGCGTTCGCCGAGGCCGCGGGCGCGGGCGCCGCGCACCGGGTCCTCGGCGAGGGCGTCGCCGACGCCCTGCCGGACGTAGAGCGTGAACCAGGGCAGTTGGGAGACGGCCAGTACTCCGGCGGGCAGCACCAGGTGGCTCGCGACCTGCCCGAACGTGACCTGTTCGCTGGCGGTGTCGGTGAGGCCGCCCGCCGGGAGCAGATCCCACTGGAGGGCGAACAGCCAGACGGCGAGCAGCGCGATCCAGAAGACCGGGGCGGCCTCCAGGACGTACGCGAGCGAGGTGACGGCCCGGTCCAGGAGGGAGCCGGGGCGGCGGGCGGCGAGCACGCCGAGCACCGTGCCGAGCAGCACGGCGACGGCGAACGCGACCGCGCACAGCAACGCGGACCACACCAGGCGTTCGCCGATGACCTGGGTGACCGGCTGCCGCAGCACGCTGGAGTGGCCGAGGTCGCCGGTGAGCGCGGAGGTCAGCCAGTCCCACCAGCGGGCCGGGAACGGCCGGTCCACGCCGAGGTTGGCGCGCAGCCGGTCCAGGGTCTCCTGGTCCGCGCCGAGCGCGGCGGTGCCGGCGTAGGCCTTGACGGGGTCGAACGGGGAGGCTGCGGCGACGGCGAACACGCCGAAGGTGACGACGAGGAGGACGGGCCCCGCGAACAGGGCCCGTCGTCCCGCCAGGCGTGCCATCGCTCCCCAGGGGAGTGCGGTCATTTCTTCGGCTGCCAGTCCTCGATGTTCCACCAGGGGCCGCTGGCGAAGCCGTGCTCGTGCGGTTCCAGCTGGGTGGTCAGGCCGTCCCAGCGGTCGGCGAGCACGTAGAGGTGGTCGATGTGGGTGAGGAAGGTGTAGCCGGGGTCGTCGACGAGGGCGCGCTGGACCGTGCCGTAGGCGGCCTTCCGCTCGTCCGCGGCCCGGGTGCGGCGGCCGGTGTCGAGGGCCTCGTCCACGGCCGGATTGCGGTAGCGGGCCATGTTGTTGAAGCCGTCGCCGGCGAGGGAGGAGTGCAGCAGGGTGTACAGGCCGAAGTCGGGGTCGCCGACGCTGCCGTAGCCCGCGAGGACCGCGTCCTCGCCCATGCGCGGCTCGATGACCTCCCAGGTGGCGCTCTCCACCGTCACCTCGATGCCGGCCTTCTTGGCGTCGGAGGCGTAGGCGAGGGCGTGGTCCTGGCGGACCTTGTCGCCGGAGGGGTAGAGCAGGGTGAAGGAGGCGCGGCGGCCGTCCTTGGCGCGGATGCCGTCGTCGCCGGGCTTCCAGCCGGCCTCGTCGAGGATCCTCCTGGCCTTGCCGAGGTCCCGGGTGCGTTCGATGCCGCGGGCGAACGCGGGGTCGTCGGCGGGCAGCGGCCCGTAGGCCGGGCGGCCCGCGCCGTCGAGGATCTGGTCGACCATGGCCTCGCGGTCCACGGCGGCGTCGAGGGCCCGCCGGATCGCGCGGTCGCCGGTGACCTGGTTGCCGGTGGGGAGGGTGACGGCCCGGACGTCGTAGGACTTCGCCTCGTACGTCCGCTTGTCGCCGTCCTGGGCGAAGGTGGCGGCCAGGTTGGGCGGCAGGACCGCGCCGTCGAGGTCGCCGGAGCGCAGCCGGGTGGCGCGGACGTCGTCGTCGGCGATGACCGCCATGGTGAACGTCCTCACCTTCGGCGCGGGGCCCCAGTAGTGCGGGTTGGCCTTGAAGGTGAGCTTCTCGCCCTTGCGCCAGTCGGTGAGGACGTACGGTCCGGTGCCGACCGGCTTGGTGTTGAAGTCGCCGGTGTTGGGGTCCTGTTCGCCCGCGATGTGCTCGGGGACGATGGGCAGCACCGTGCGGGCGGCGAAGGGGGCGTACGGGTACTTGAGGCGGAAGACGACCGTGTCGTCTCCCTTCGCGCGGACGCTGTCGACGGCGTCCAGCTCGCTCTTGGCGGTGTTGTTGGTCTTCGCGTCGAGGACGGTCCGGTAGGTGTAGACGACGTCGGCGGCGGTCAGCGGCTCTCCGTCGCTGAACCTCACCCCGTCGCGCAGGGTGTAGGTGTACGTCCGGCCGCCGTCGGTGACCTTCGGCAGCGCGGTGGCGAGGGCCGGCTTCAGCTTCAGGCCCGCGTCGCGGGCGAGCAGCCCGTCGAAGATCTTGGAGTTGCCGTCCTTGCCGTAGCCGAGCAGCGGGCTGAGGGTGTCCGGCTCGGTGGCGACACCCAGGACGACGGACTCGGCGGCCTTGCCGTCGTCGGCCGCGTCGCCGGGTGCCGAACAGGCGGCGACCCCGACCGTCAACGCCGCCGTGACGGCGGCACCTCGTATCCGACGGCCCGTCATGACGCTCACACTCTTGTTGCCAAATTCTGGTTCTTGCATATCACTGGCAATTAAAGGCCACCAAGGCGGTCGAGCACCAGTTCCCGTCCCGTGGCCGCTCCGGCTTGCCTCCCCCCGTGTGACCACACCGCAAGGCACATCCGAATCGCGCATTTTGTCTGCTTAGCATGCGTACTCCGCGTGATGAGAGGACATCAGATGGCGCCCACAGGCCGTCACACAGGCCTGCCCGAGCATCCTTCGGCCCCCACCGACGCCCTATGGCGTGCCGCGGCCCCGCACCTCGCCCGCCGCCGCTTCTTCACCGTCACCGCCGCGGCCGCCGCCCTCGCCTTCGGTACCGGCCTGCCGGCCCGGGGCGCGATGGCCGCGCCGCGGCTCGACGCGGCCCGGATCACCGAGGACCCGTTCACTCTCGGGGTCGCCTCCGGGGACCCGCTGCCCGACTCGGTCGTGCTGTGGACCCGGCTCGCGCCCGAGCCGTACGAGCCGGACGGCGGGCTGGGGCAGCAACGGGTCACCGTGAGCTGGGAGGTGGCCATCGACGAGTGGTTCGCCATCGTGGTGCGCGAGGGCACGGCCACGGCCTACCCGGAGTACGCCCACAGCGTGCACGTCGACGTCAAGGGCCTCGACCCGGACACCCCGTACTACTACCGGTTCCGCACCGGCACCTGGATCAGCCCGGCCGGCCGCACCCGCACCGCGCCCGCCG
Source organism: Streptomyces sp. NPDC030838 (assembly GCF_055572035.1). Taxonomy (NCBI): domain Bacteria; kingdom Bacillati; phylum Actinomycetota; class Actinomycetes; order Kitasatosporales; family Streptomycetaceae; genus Streptomyces; species Streptomyces sp. NPDC030838. Next base: position 1,269,938 of record NZ_JBVIED010000001.1, read on the forward strand.
CGGGCGCCGCCGTCTCCTCGCTCCGGATGGCGGCGGTGGCCTGCCAGGCGTACCACGACGGCTACTACACCGCCTACCGGCACCTGGCCCGGGAGGACGTCGACCTGGTCTTCCACCTCGGCGACTATCTGTACGAGTACCCGGTGGACTCCGCCGGCGGCGAGCGCGGGTACACCGGCGTCAGCCTCCCGGACGCCTTCAACCGGGAGACGATGACCCTGGCGGACTACCGGATGCGGTACGCGCTGTACAAGAGCGACGCCGACCTCCAGGCCGCGCACGCCGCGCACCCGTTCGTGGTCGCCTGGGACGACCACGAGACCGAGAACAACTACGCGGGCGCCATCCCCGAGAACGACGTCCCGCCGGAGCAGTTCCTGCTGCGCCGGGCCGCCGCCTACCGCGCGTACTGGGAGAACCAGCCGCTGCGCGCCGCACAGCTGCCGCAGGGCCCGGACGCCCGGCTGTACCGCCGGCTCCACTGGGGCGCCCTCGCCCAGTTCGACGTGCTCGACACCCGGCAGTACCGCTCCGACCAGGCCTACGGCGACCGCCCGCACGTCCCGGGCCCGGAGTCGGACGACCCGGCGCGCACCCTCACCGGGAACGCGCAGGAACGCTGGCTGATCGACGGCTGGCGCGCCTCGGGCGCGCTGTGGAACGTGATGCCCCAGCAGGTGCTGTTCTCGCAGCGCAACTTCGACGTGACCAATCCGCCGAAGGTCTCCATGGACGCCTGGGACGGCTACCGCGCCTCACGCAACCGGGTCGTCGCCGGGGCGAAGGCGGCCGGCCTCGCCAACTGGCTCGTGCTCACGGGTGACGTCCACGTGAGCTACGCCCTCGACATCAAGGACAACTTCGACGACCCGCAGTCCCGCACCCTCGGCACGGAACTCGCCTGCACCTCCATCGCCAGCGGCAAGGACGGCGCCGACAAACCCGTCAACTGGGAGTCCCACCTGCGGGCCAACCCGCACATGCGGTTCTACAACGGCAGACGCGGCTACCTCCGGATGGCGCTGAACCGGCTCCGGTGCCAGGCGGACTTCCGGACCGTCTCCGCCGTGACGACACCCGGTGCCCCCGTCACGACGGCCGCGTCCTTCGTCACCGAGGCGGGCGACCCCGGCCTGAAACCCGCGTGAGGCTGCGCCCGGGTCGCACGCGGCGTCCCGGCGTCCCCTGGCCGCGCGTACTGCACATGGCGCCCCGGGGCGTCACCAAAAGCGCGAAAGCGCGCCGCCGACGACATCGCAGCGGGTCAGGGAGGCAAGGCCTATGGCCTCACGGCAGCTTTCCACAGCCGTCCGCACAGCGAAGGAGACCCGTCGCATGCCCCACAGACATCCCGTCACCCGGCACGGTGCCGCCCTCATCGCGCTCGGCGCACTGGTCCTCGCCGGCATCCCGTCGGCCGTGGCGGCCGCCGACCCGGAGCCGTCCGCCGGGTCCGCCTCCTCGGCGGCGCAGACGCTCGGCGCCGACAAGCCGTCCCAGGAAGTGCTCCTCGCGCTGGAGCGCGACCTCGGACTGACCCCCACCCAGGCACGGACACGGCTGGTCAACGAGGCGGAGGCGGGGACCCGGGCGGGCCGGCTCCGCAACGCGCTGGGCGAGCGGTTCGCCGGCGCCTGGCTGCGCGGCGTCCTCGCCGACGAGCTGACCGTCGCCACCACCGACGCCGCGGACGCGCCCGCCATCGAGGCCGAGGGCGCCAAGGCCCTGGTCGTGAAGAACACGCTGGCCTCGCTGCGGGCCGTGAAGGCGCAGCTGGACAACGCGGCCATCCTGCACGACACCCGGAACACCCCGCTGTGGTACGTCGACGTGCCGGCCAACCGGGTCGTGGTGCAGGCCACGGACCGCTCATCCGCGGACGCCTTCGTCAAGGCCGCCGGGCTCAAGCCGGAGCAGGTCGGCGTCCGGGTGGCGGCGAACCGGCCCCGGCTGTACGAGAACCTCACCGGCGGCGACGCCTTCTACGTCGACGGCCTCGCCCGCTGCTCCGTCGGATTCTCCGTCACCAAGGGACAGCAGCAGGGATTCGTCGCGGCCGGCCACTGCGGCAAGCAGGGCGCCAAGACCACCGGCTTCAACAAGGCCGACCAGGGCGCCTTCCAGGCCTCCACGTTCCCCGGCAAGGACATGGCCTGGGTGGGCGTCAACGGCGACTGGACCGCCACGCCCGACGTCAAGGCCGAGGGCGAAAAGAAGGTGCAGGTCACCGGATCGGTCGAGGCGCTCGTCGGGGCGTCGGTGTGCCGCTCGGGCTCGACCAGCGGATGGCACTGCGGAACCGTCGAGCAGCACGAGATCAGCGTCAGCTACGCCGAGGGCACCGTGGACGGCCTGACCCAGACGACGGTGTGCGCCGAACCGGGCGACTCCGGCGGCCCGTATGTCGCGGGGTCCCAGGCGCAGGGCGTCACCTCCGGCGGCAGTGGCGACTGCACCAACGGCGGGACCACCTTCTACCAGCCGGTCAACCCGATCCTCAGCGACTTCGGCCTCACCCTGAAGACGGCGTCCGCGCAAGCGGCGCCCGCTCCGCAGGACAACACGACGACGGACGCGTGGATCACGGGCCGGGTCTACGACATCGGGGCGACCGTGACCCACGCCGGCGTGCGGTACGTGTGTCTGCAGCCGCACCAGGCGCAGGGCACGTGGTCGCCCGCGACGACGCCGGCTCTCTGGCAGCGGATCTGACAGGCGTACGGCGTACGGGTCCGCTACTCCGCCGCGAGCAGCCCGTACGCCGTGGTGACGAACGGGTCGCGGTGCCGGAAGCGGCGGGTGCACACCGCGGCCAGGGCCGTGCCCGTGTCGGGCCGGAAGCCGAGGAACGCCTGCTGGCCGAGGGTCGCCCCGCTGTGGAAGTACATCGGCCCGCCCGGCGTCGGATGACGGAACCAGGCCACGGTGTGCACATGCCGGTGCCCCAGGCCGCGCCGCAGCACCGGTGTGCGCACCGCCCGCAGGGCGCCCTCCGGGTGGAGGTGCGCCTCGAGGAAGGTCAGCAGGTCGTGCGGGGTGGCGCGGATCGCGCCCGCCGCCTCGAAGCCGCCGGCGTCGAACGGGGGAAGGGGCGTGCGGCCGTCGGTGGTGTGCCCGGTGGCGTCGGTCTTCGGGTCCGCTGCCCGCAGGGCGGTGCCGTGCAGGCCGAGCGGGCGGAGCACGTGCGCGGTGAGCAGGTCCTCCCAGGCGGTGCCGGTCGCCGCCGCGACGGCGTGCCCGAGCACGGCGACACCGAAGTTGGAGTAGCGCCATCGGGTGCCGGGCCGGTGTCGCGGCCGGTACCGGAGGAAGGCGTCGGCGACCCGGTCGGCCGGGTAGCGGGCGTAGGGGTTGGTGCGCCAGGCGGGCAGGCCGCGGACGTGGAAGTCGCGTGGCAGGGTGGGCAGTCCGGAGGTGTGCGTGACGAGGTGGGCGAGCGTCACCGGGTCGGGTCCGGGACGCCGGCCGGAGTCCAGGCAGGCGGCGGCCGGTTCGCCGCCGGTGAGCAGGCCGCGGCGGATCAACTGGACGAGCAGCAGTCCGGCGAATGTCTTGGAGGCCGACCCGATCTCGTAGCGCAGATCCTCCCGGGCCACCGGCGGGGGTGGCGCGGTGCCGCCGTGGTGGACGACACGGCGCCCCGCGCGGGAGACGGCGAAGACCGCGTCGGGCGCGTCGACGGCGTCGACGGCCGCCGCCAGCCGCTCCGTCAGCTCCGCGTCGGACACATCGGTGGCCGAGGGCGGCATGAAGTCGGCCGCGTCCTCGGGGTCGTGGGGGTCGCCCGGCCAGGGCGTGGTCCGGGCGCTCATGTGGCGGTCCGCGCCAGTTCGGTCAGGGCACGGGAGGTGGCCATGACGGAGGCGAAGGCGGCGACGAGCGTGGGGTGGTAGACGATGTCGAACACCTCGTCGGGGTCGCCCTCGGGCATGCCCCGTACGGCGGGCATGGCGCCGTCGGGCTGCTGGGCGGCGGCGAAGCTCTCCCAGGCCCGTTCGTCGAAGCTGGGGCGGGGCAGGCAGGCGTCGACCACGAGGAGTTCGCCGAGCAGGTCCCACCGTTTCAGGTCCAGCCAGTCGTCGAGCCACACCGGGAGCCAGGTGGCCAGGTAGTCGGCGAGCCGGGGCGGCAGGCCCTCGGGCCGCTCGCCCCAGTCGGTGAGGTGGAACACCGTGTGGGTGAAGTCGTAGGCGATGCGCGCGGTGACCGTCCACGGCTCGGGGGTCCGGGCCAGCCAGGTGGTGTCCACCAGGGCGGCCTCGGGCGGGCGGGGCGTGAGGCCGAAGCGGCGCTGGAAGGCGGACAGGCCGAGGCGACGCGTCGGCGTCACCTCGTAGGAGATCCAGCTCTCCAGGCGGTGGTTGAGGACGGTGGCGCGCTCCACCTCCGGCTGGCTGTAGCCGAGTTCCTTGTAGGCGAGGTACACCTCGAAGGGGATGGGCGAGATCGGCTCGACGCGCTGGCCGCGCACCAGCATGCGTCCGCCGTCGAGGGTGTCGCGCCAGGTGTGGTCGAGCAGCCGGCGCGCCAGTTCCGCCTGCCGTGATCCGGCGACGCCCTCGCGGAGCAGCACCTTGCAGATCAGGGCCAGTTCGCCGATGGGCTTGAAGCGCTCCAGGAAGCCCACGTCCGGGTCGACGTCGGGTTCCAGGCGGAATCCCTCGCGGTGGTCCCAGAGCCATTCCAGGGCCCGGACGCCGACGGTGTGGATCAGACGGGTGGCGGTCATCGGGGCACTCCTTGTCCGCCGTACCGGTGCGTCGCGGCACTTCCCGCCCCGTCTCCGGTGAGGCGCGCGAGGGTCAGTGCCGCCGCGAAGACGGCCATCAGGGTGGAGTGATAGCAGTGGAGGAAGTCCGGCTCCGGGCCCCGCGCACCGTCCTCGCCGCCGTCCGGCTCTTCCTCGGGCAGCGCGCCCGAGCCGTACTGCGCCCTCGCGAGCCGGGCCCAGGAGTCCCGCAGCAGCGCCCGGTCGGGCGGGCCCGGGAGGCTCGCGGCGACGACCAGCAGCTCGCAGCTGAGGTCCCACATCCCGGCGTCCAGACAGGTGTCGAGCCAGGGCGGCAGCCAGTCGGCCAGGTAGGCGGCCAGGTCCGCGGGGACGTCCTGCGGGGTGCGGCCCCAGTCGGTGAGGTGGAAGACCACGTGGGTGAGCGAGTAGCCGGCGGCGCGCTCGAACGCCCAGGGTTCGGCCGGCCCGCCCAGCCAGGTGCCGCGCAGGATCTGCTCGGGGTCCTCCGGCCGCCGGATGCCGCTGCGCCGCTCGGCCCGCAGCACACCGAGGCGGCGGGTCGGCTCCTGCTCGGTGAGCCGCCAGCCCCGGCTGCGGGCCACCGTCGCGGCGGCGGCCTCGTACCCGGGGTGGCGCAGCCCGGCGGCGGCGAAGACGGAGTACACCTCCAGCGGATAGGTGGCGAAGGGCTCCAGCCGTTGCAGGCTCAGGAACATCTCGCCGTGGTCCGTCTGCCGCCAGGCGAACCGCAGCAGGTCCGAGGCGCGGATGTGCAGCGGGTCGGACGGCGGGGTGCGCAGCCGTACGGTCGCGCAGACCTGGGCCAGTTCGCCAAGCGGTTTCCAGGTGAAGTTGACCTGGCCGTCGGCGGTGAGCGCGTCCTCGCCCAGGGCGAAGTCGCCGCGGTGCGCGGACAGCCACGCGAGCGCGGCCGACTCCAGGTCCCGGATCTCCCCCACGTCCACGGCCGTCATACGACCGCTCCGGCCACCCGGATCACCCGGGCGGCCTGGACCTGGAGGGCGACACGGGGATCGCTGCCGCCCATCAGCTCCACGAAGTCCAGGCCGGTCTCCAGTCCCAGCTCCGGCGGCACCCCGTCCAGCAGGGTCAGCCAGCGGCCCGCTCCGGCGGCCTGCTGCCAGTCCCGGCGGCGCACCGCGCGGACGAATCCCCGGGCCACGTCGACCGGGCGGCGCCGGGCCGCCTCGGACACCGCGCACTCCTCGCCCGGCACCGCGAGCGCGGCGAGGACGGCGAGCTGGTGAGTGAGGTACTGCCAGGTGGCTCCGTCGAGCCAGTCGGCGTCGGGTTCCGCCGCCCGGCCGTCCCCGGGCGGGCCGTCCGGGTCGGCCTCGAAGCGCCGGAGGGTGCGCCGCATGGCCCAGTGGCTCCAGCGCACGGAGGGGGCCGCGTCGGCGCGGGCCGGGAAGGCTTCCACGGCTTTGCGGAACACGGCGAGTTCCGCCAGGTCGGGCGGCGTACGGAAGAGCACCTGCGGCAGCAGCAGGTCCGCTCCCAGCACGCGTACGGCCGGGAGGGTGAGGCTTCCGGTGGGGATGTCCTCGGCCCCGGTGCCGGCCACGGTGACGTGGTCTCCGCCACGGAGGGCGGAGACCACACTCGATGCGAGATCCTGCACTGCGCTCTGCAAGAGAGCGGAAGTGCCAGATTGCTCCATTCAGCTGCTCCCCTGCGTCGCTCAGCCCTTCTTGGGGCGAGGGGTGGGCGGGGACAGAAGCAGCTTGATCGCGCCGCCTTCCAGCGCCAGGGCGGCGCACTCCCGACTGTCGCGGTAGACACCGTCGGGCTCGGCCGGGTCGAGGGCTGCCTCTATGTCGGCGGCCTGGATCCCGATGACTTCTTCGATGGTCTCGTCGATGGAAGGCACCAGCATCATCTCCCTTGAGGCTTTCGATTACCTTCCCCACCCCAGTAGGCCGGATCGACCCAAATCATGCGAAATCACCCATAAAAACATGGTTCAGGGATTCAACAACTCGCCCGGCGCACAGGGCTTCCGGCGGTTCTCCGCCCGCCGAGGCCGTGGTGGACGGTCCGTCAGTCGACGTACGACTCGAGCGTGCCGCGGCGCCGGACGTCGAGCGTCGCACAGTGGAAGGAACCGCCGAACGGCGCGTAGTGCAGCAGGTCGCACGGGATCGGTTCGAAGCCCCAGCGCTCCAGCGCCCGCAGCATCCTGGTGTGGTGCCGCTCGGCGACCACCCGTCGCTCGTCGATCATGAGCACGTTCATGCTGAGCCACCTGCCGCACATCGAGGTGACCTTCAGCACGGGGTCCCGGATGGGGTCGGGCTCGGGCGCGATCAGGACGTCCCACGAGCCGAGCACCTCGGGCAGGCGGTCGACATCCACGTAGTCGGGATTGACGAGGAGCTTGCCGGGCGCCAGCGGCACGAACGTCGTGTCGATGTGCATGGGCGTCCGGCAGCGGCTCTCGACCTCGTGGACGCGGTAGGCGGGGCCGAGATGGCGGCGCAGCCACTCGATGCCCATCCGGTTGGTGACGTTGCTCCGCGTGACGAACAGGTCCCGTCCCGCGCGCACGAAGTCCGCCGCGTCGAACACGGGCTCGAACTCGGTGAGGATGTAGCGCATGGGCTCGTCCGGCCCGGGGACGCGGAAGTCCGGCACGAAGAGCTCGTCGGAGAGCTGCGGCTTGGGCGCGGACGTCCAGCGGGCGCCGCGCCGGAAGTAGTCCTTGAGGATCGCGCGGTAGGAGTGCGTCTCGAAGTACCGGCACGGCCAGGCCATGGGGGTCTCGATGATCTCGTCGCCGATCACCAGCATGCTGTCCCGCGGGCAGCTGTTGCAGAAGCCGCGCGAGGACCAGTCGGGGGTGCCGAAGCGGCGCCCGTGCTCGACCGGGTCGGGGCGGCGGACCGTGACACCGAGGGACTCCAGGAGCGCGACGAACCCGTCCAGCTCCTCCTGCGCCCGCTCGACCAGCAGCCGGGGGTACCGGAAACCGGCGGCGACCCCCTGCAACCGGGCGGCCCACGGCGGAACGTTGCAGGTCACCACCGGGTGACCCGGAGGGATCCGCGCCCCGTCGAGGCGCCCGACGATGATCTCCTCCAGCGGATCCCATTCGTTGTGTGAGGAAACCGGTGAAACGAGGGGTTCCGCGGCAGGGCCGGTCGCGACGTTCCGCACCAGCGTCATGCTCAACCGCCTCTCGTCGCAGAGAGAATTCGGGTATCCACCACGTTACTCAACGTGCGGCCCGTCCGCCGGTCCCCCATGCCTTTGGCATATGACAATTGGCAGTTGCGTCCGCCCTGTGCCACCGTGAATGAGGCGCCCGCGGATCCGCTCAGGCGGTTCCCTCCGTCCCCACGTGCCCGGCGCAGGCCCGGCACCGCAGCCCCGGGCGACACCTCAATCCGCCATCCACACCGGCCGCTTCGCCCCACGTGTGCCCGCCCGCGCCCCGGGCCCGGCCACGTCGTCGCCGGCCGGTGCGAGGGAGTCTCCATGGTCAGTGCCATAGAGGACTACGCCTTCATCGGCGACCTGCACTCGGGTGCGCTGGTCGGCCGTGACGGGTCGATCGACTGGCTGTGCCTGCCCCGGTTCGACTCCCCGGCGTGCTTCGCCGCGCTGCTGCACGACGACGGCGCGGGCCGGTGGCTGCTGGCCCCGGCCGGCGGCGGCCCCGCGACGCGACGCCGGTACCGGGACGACACCTTGGTGCTGGAGAGCGAGTGGCACACCGCCGAGGGCAGCGTGCGCGTCGTGGACTGCATGCCGCTGCGCGGCGAGGCCGCCGACGTGGTGCGCCTGGTCGAGGGCCTGAGCGGGCGGGTGACGATGCGGATGGACCTGCGGCTGCGCCCCGACTACGGCCGGATCGTCCCGTGGGTGTACCGCGCGGGCGGCGGCCTGCGGGCCGTGGCCGGTCCGGACGCGTTCTGGCTGCACACCCCGGTGGAGGTGTACGGCGAGAACCTGACCACCCGGGCCGAGTTCACCGTCGAGGCGGGGCAGCAGGTGCCCTTCGTCCTGACGTACAAGCCGTCCCACCTGGTCAGCCGCCCCAGACCGGTCGAAGCGCCGACGGCCGTCGAGGCCACCGAGCGGTTCTGGCGGACCTGGATGAGCCGGTGCGGCTACCGCGGGCGGTGGGACGACGCCGTACGGCGCTCCCTGATCACCCTCAAGGCCCTGACGTACCGACCCACGGGCGGAATCGTCGCCGCGGCCACCACCTCGCTGCCCGAGCAGCTCGGCGGCCCGCGCAACTGGGACTACCGCTACTGCTGGCTGCGCGACGCCACGTTCACCCTCCAGGCGCTCATCGGCACCGGCTACCTGGAGGAGGCGACCCAGTGGCGGGACTGGCTGCTGCGCGCGGTCGCCGGCAACCCCGCCGACCTGCAGATCATGTACGGCGTCGACGGCACCTGGCGGCTGCCCGAGCACGAGCTGGACTGGCTCTCCGGGTACGAGAAGTCGTCCCCCGTCCGGACCGGCAACGCGGCGACCCGTCAGTTCCAGCTGGACGTGTGGGGCGAGGTCCTCGAATGCCTCTACGTGGGCCGCGAGGCGGGGATGTCCGCCAGTGACACGGCGTGGAACATGCAGCGCCACCTCCTGGACTTCCTGGAGAGCAACTGGCAGGAGCCCGACCTCAGTCTGTGGGAGGTCCGCGGCGAACCACGCCACTTCGTGCACTCGAAGGTGATGGCGTGGGCCGGCGTGGACCGGGCGGTGCGCTCGGTGCTCCACCACGGCCGCTGGGGCCCGGTGGACCGCTGGGAGAAGCTGCGCGACCGGATCCACGAGGAGGTCTGCAAGCACGGCTTCGACGCCGAGCGGAACACCTTCACCCAGTTCTACGGGTCGAAGGGCGTGGACGCCGCCCTCCTGCTGCTGCCGCGGGTCGGCTTCCTGCCCTGGCACGACCCACGGGTCCGCGGCACCGTCGACACCGTGCGCCGGGAACTCGGCGAGGACGGTTTCCTGCGCCGCTACCAGCCGGAGGCGGACGGCGGAGTGGACGGCCTGCCGGGCTCCGAGGCCACCTTCCTCGTGTGCAGCTTCTGGCTGGTCGACGCCCTGCACGGCACCGGCCGCCGCGACGAGGCCCTGGAGCTGTTCGAGCGGCTGCTGGACCTGCGCAACGACGTCGGGATCCTCGCCGAGGAGTACGACCCGGCCACCGGCCGCCACCTCGGCAACACCCCGCAGGCGTTCAGCATGGTCGGCCTCGTCAACAGCGCGCTGTGGCTCAGCGGTACGGCGGACATCACCTCGAAAGGACGTCCATGAACGACATCGACGTGCCCGTCCCCACCGACGCCGACGTGCTGATCGTCGGCAGCGGCCCCGTCGGCTGCACCTTCGCCCGCAAGCTGGTCGACGCGGGCAAGCGCGTCCTGATGATCGACGCCGGCGCCCAGCTGTCCCGCCGCTACGGCGAACACCTCAAGAACAGCTATCTGTTCCAGAGGAACATCGACCTGTTCGTCTCCGTCATCAAGGGCCATCTGCTGCCCCTGTCGACCGCCACCAACCGGGAGCCGGTGCTCACCCTCGACCCGTCGGCGTTCTCCTACGACCCGGAGAAGTACGCCGGTTTCTCGATGCGCAACCAGAACCCGGAGCAGCGGGGGCACCTCAACCTGCCCGCCGCGGCCGCCACGTACGCGGTGGGCGGCATGGCCACCCACTGGACCTGCGCGGTCCCGCGCTTCCACCCCGAGGTGGAACGGCAGTACGCCGGGCAGCGGTACCCCATCGACGAGAAGGAAATGGACCGGCTCTACGACGAGGCGGAGTCCCTGCTCGCCCGCAGCACCTCCGTCTTCGCGGCCTCCGCCCGGCATCTGCTGGTCAAGCGGGTGCTGCAGCGGGCCGGGGAGGAGTTCGCCGACGTCACCGAACTCCCCCTCGCGGTCAGCGACCGCGCCGACTCGGACCTGACCTCGGCGGTGACCTGGTCGGCCGCCGACACCGTCCTCGGCGATCTCGCCGACCCCGCCCACACCCCGCCGCGGGGCTCGTTCACGCTGCTGCCCGAGCACCAGTGCGTCCGGCTGGAGATCGCCGGTTCGGGCAAGCACCAGAGGGTGCGGTACGCGGTGGTGCGCAATCTGCGCGACGTACGCGAGGAGATCCGGCTGCGGGCCGGGACGTACGTGGTGGCGTGCGGCGCCGTCCCGACACCGCAGCTGCTGTTCACCTCCGGTGTCACCCTGCCCGCGCTCGGCCGCTATCTGACCGAACAACCCATGTCCTTCTGCCAGGTGGTGCTCCAGCAGGAACACATGGACCACATCGAGGACATCCTGCGCTCCGCCTCGGGCGGCGCCGGCGATCCGGCCGAGGCGGCCGCCGACCGGGTCGCCCGCTACCGTGCCGCCCAGCTCAAACGTCTGCACTCCGGCGACAAGTGCGCCGATCCGGTGCCCTTCCCGCCCACCGAACGCGACCCGAACCTGGCCCTGCCGGTGACCGGAGAGCGCCCCTGGCACTGCCAGATCCACCGGGACGCCTTCACCTACGGAGCCGTACCGCCCAACGTCGACCCCCGGCTCATCGTCGACCTGCGCTGGTTCGGCATCTCCCGGCCCCGCCCGGAGAACAAGGTCACCTTCTCCCGTCGGCTCCGCGACACCTTCGACATGCCGCAGCCCACCTTCCACTTCCGCCTCGACGAGGCCGAACGGAAGGCGACGGACCGTATGAACGAGCACATGCTGCGCACCGCCGCCGCACTGGGCGGCTTCATGCCCGGCTCCGAGCCCGTCTTCCTCACCCCGGGCCTGCCGCTGCACATCGCGGGCACCACCCGGATGGGCAGAAGCCCCCTGGACAGCGTCGTCGACGAGTACTCCAAGGTGTGGCACATCGACAACCTCTACCTCGGCGGCAACGGCCTGCACCCCTTCGGCAACGCCTCCAACCCCACGCTCACCAGCGTCGCCATGGCGCTGCACGCGGCCGACACCATCGTCAAGGGCCACCCCGGACACTGACGTCCCGAAGCCCCCGACCCCTGGACCCCACCATGCCGGCACACACCACCCCGCGCCCGGACGGCATCCACCTGGGCATCACCCCCACCTGCTGGACCAACGACGACTTCCCGCTGATCGGCAATCACATCCCCATGGAGCAGTGCCTCAGCGAGATCGCGCTCGCCGGGTTCGAGGGGTGCAGCATCGGCCACACCTTCACCACCGACGTCGACGCGCTGACCGCCGCGATGCACCTGCGCGGGCTCAGCGTGAGCGAACCGTGGGTGAGCACGTACTTCACCGTGCCCGACGGTTCCGCGCGCACCGCCCGCGAGCTGCTGAGGGTGCTGGAGTTCCTGAAGCAGTTCAACGCCGGTGACCCGCCGGTGCGGACGCGCGTCATCGGCGTCGCCGAGTTCGGCCGGTCGGTCCACCTCCAGGCCCTCAGCCTGCGCAGCAACAAGCCGGAGTTCACCGACGAGCAGTGGGCCGACCTCACCGACGGACTGAACAAGCTCGGCGAGATCGTCGCGAGCCAGGGCTTCACCCTCGCCTACCACCCCCACATGGGCACCGGCGTCCAGACCGAGCAGGACGTCGACCGGCTCATGCGGGACACCGACCCGCGCCACGTCGGCCTGCTGCTGGACACCGGCCATCTCACCTGGGCGGGCGCCGACGTGACGGAACTCATGGAACGTCACCGCGACCGCATCGCGCACGTGCACCTGAAGAACGTCCGCGGCGCCGTCCGCGCGGACCGCACCCTGGCCGACGGCAGCTTCCGCGAGTACGTCGAGGCGGGCATCTTCACCGTGCCCGGCGACAGCGACGGCGACGTCGACTTCGACACCGTCCTCAAGGTCCTCCGCCCGGGCGAGTCCTACCGGGGCTGGCTGGTGGTGGAGGCCGAGCAGGACCCGCTCGGCGGACACCCGCCGCTCCACTACGCCCAGACCGCCCACGCCTACCTGGCCCGGGCCCTCGGCTGACCCGACCGCACCCCCTCACTGGAAGGCACCCCCATGGGCGCAAGCACCCCCCTGAACATCCGCGTCCCCCGGTTCACCCGCGAGGTCCTGGAGGACGACCTCAACGAGGGCTACTGGCTGGAGGCCCCGGACATCGACGGCGACACCCGGCCCGACCTGGTCGGCCACGGCATGCACCTCGGCGAGCTGTACTGGTACCAGAACCCCGACTGGCAAAAGCGCCTGGTCGCCGACGGCTTCCACATGCCGACCGGCGCCCACTTCGGGGACATCTCCGGCAACGGCTTCCCCGACCTCGTGGTCTGCTACGAGCTGTACGGCGCGCGCGGCCGCATCGACGACCCCGACCCGCAGGGCGGGAAGATCGACTGGATCGAGAACACCGGCAAGTTCGACTCCGAGACACGCTGGAAGCGGCACTACATCGGCCGGGAGACCTCCATGCACCGGCTGCGCCTCGGCCACTTCACCCAGACCCGGCACCTGGAGCTGATGGCCCTGCCGACCGTGAGCGCCCACCACGTCCACGCCCTCGTGCCCGTCGTGCTGTTCTCCCCGAACAACGACGTACGCCAGCCCTGGGACAAGCGCGTCCTGGACGACGCCCACTTCCGGATGATCCACGGCGTGGAGATCCAGAAGAACCCGCTGCCCGGCAGCGAGCACCTCGACTCGATCCTGCTCGCCTCCGAGGAGGGCGTGACCTGGCTGCACTACGACGAGCGCGAGCACCGGTTCACCACCACGCACATCGGCGACGGCGAACACGAGCGGTTCGACCGGACCGGGTTCAAGGGCAGCGGCGACGTCGGCGCCGGCCGGATCGGCGACGACCCGCACGCCTACGTCGTGGCCACCGAGCCCTTCCACGGCAACACCGTGGCGGCGTACGTCAAGGAACGGCCCGGCACCCCGGTGGCCGAGGCGACCTGGCGCCGGGTCGTGCTGGACGTCTTCGGCGACCCCAACGAGCTCGGCGAGGGCCCGAGCCACCAGATCGTCTGCGCGGACTTCGACAACGACGGCGACGACGAGTTCCTCGTCGCGCTGCGCGGGCCCTACCCCTGGCAGGGCGTCTTCTACTACAAGGCGCTGGACATCGCCGCCGGCGTGTTCGCCAAGTGGCGGGTGTCCTCGGACAGCGCGGCGCGGATCGCCATCGGCGACTTCAACGGCGACGGCCGCCTCGACTTCGCCACCATCGCCTACAAGGTCGACAAGTACTTCCTCGCCGAGGACGCGAAACTCTGCCTGTTCCGCAACGACATCGAGGAAGCCGCCGTCCGGCCATGACACGTCACAGAGCGCGGTGGCCCTGGGTGATCGGGGCGACCGGTGTCGCGGCGCTCCTCGCGGTGGTGGCCATCGTGGTCGGCGCGGACGCCCAGGCCGCCGCGACCTCCCTGAGCCTGCTGATCTCGGCCGGCGCCGGTCTGGTCAGCTGGTCCTGGCACCGCACCCGCCCCGCCACACCCGCCACCCGCACCGAACTCGAACAGGCCGCGGACGCGCTCGCCGCCATGGTGCGCCGCCAGTGGACCGAGGAGGCCGCCGCCCAGGGCCTGCTGGACCCGCATCCGCTGGCCGTGCGCTGGCGCAGCGCGCAGGCGGAGGCGGGCGACCATGTGCGGATGGTGGGCCGCACCCTGTCCGGGCGCAGCGACGACATCCGCGCCTTCGCGGCGGGGTTCCGCGCCCTGCCGCGGCGGCGGCTCGTGGTCCTCGGCGACCCCGGCGCCGGCAAGACGGCCCTGGCGATCCTCCTCGTACGCGAACTCCTGCGCACCCCGGAGCCCGGCGAACCCGGCGAACCCGTCCCCGTTCTGCTCGACCTGGCGGCGTGGAACCCGCGCAGGGAGCCGCTGCTGGACTGGCTGGCGCGCCGTATCCACGAGGACTATCCGGCGCTGCGCAACCACGAGACGTACGGCCGCGACGCGGCGCGCAAGCTGGTGGCCGAGGGGCGGGTCCTGCCGGTGCTGGACGGGCTGGACGAGCTGCCCGCCGAACTGCGGCCCGATGCGCTGGTGGCGGTCAACCACGCCATCGCCGTGCACGGCCCGCTCGTCCTCACCTCCCGTCAGGCCGAGTACCACGCGGCGGTGGCGGAGACGGACGTGATCACCGCCGCGGCCGTGGTCGTCGCGGAGCCGGTGGAGGCGGCGGACGTGGCCGACTACCTGCGCAGCGTGGTGCCGCCCCGGCGCATCGCCGCCTGGCGGCCCGTGCTCGACGACCTCACCGTCCACCCCGCGAGCCCCGTCGCCCAGGCCCTGTCGGTGCCGCTGAACGTCTGGCTCGCCCGCACCGTGTACGCCGCGCCCGGCAGCGACCCCGCCGATCTGACCCGCTGCCCCGACGCGACGAGCCTCCAGCACCATCTGCTCGACGCGCTGGTCCCGGCGGTCTTCACGGCCCAGCCGGCCGCCGCGGACCCGTCCGTGCCCGACGCCCGCCGCACCGCCGCCGCCCGCTGGCATCCCGACGACGCCCGCACCGCGCTCGCCTTCCTCGCCTCGCACCTCAACTGCCAGCGCAGCGACGACATCGCCTGGTGGCGGCTGCACCACGCCCTGCCACCGGATCCCGCCGGGCCGCTGTCCGGGCCGGTGGCGGGAGCGGTGGTGGGGCTGGGAGCGGGGTGCATGGCGGGGGAGTACTTCCACTGGGCGTTCTCGCCGCCGATGCGGCTCGCGTGTTACCTGGCCCTCACCCTGGCCACCGCCGTGGCGGCGACGGTGGTGATCCGGCTCGCCTGGGTGGCCGGCGGGACGGGACCGGCCGGGCCACCGCCCCGGTCCTCGTCGCGCGGCCGAGGACGACGGCACCCCGTCGGGGAGGCCGCACGCCGCCTGGCGATCGGCTGCGCCGTCGCCCTTCCGCTCTCCGCGGGGGTGGGGGCGGTGACCGAACACTGGGCGAGGGCCGCCCGGACCGTGGCCCCGGCGGACATCGCGGTGGGCGTGGCCGCGTACACCTGGGTGCGAGCGGGTGTCGTCTGGCTGCTGTTCATGGCACTGCTGGCCCTCGGCGTGCTGGGCGTCTCGCTGCTCCACCGCCGGGCCGGGTGGCGGCCGCGCGACGCGGGACGTCGCACGGCCCGGGTGCGCAGACTCCTCGCCTTCGCCCTCCTGTTCTGGCTGGGCGGCGAGATCGCCGCCTCGCTGCTGTACATGTCCGTCCGCCAGATGACCGGAGGGACTTTCTGGGACGTCTCGTTGATCGACCCGTACGGGGACCTGGCCGTCGTCAGCCAGAACGCGACGTACCACGCCTGCGTCTTCCTGATGATCGCCGGCATCATGGCGGGACTCGCTCCCGCCGACGGCGCCACCCGCCCGACCCGCCTGGACTTCCGCGCGCGCAAGCACCTGTTGCCGGCGATGCTCCCCGCGTGTCTGGGCCGGGGGCTGCTGCTGGGCATCCCCCTCGGCGCCTCGCTCGCCTTCGTGACGCCGGACACCGATCTGTCCTGGTGGATGAGATGCGCGGCCACCGGCGTCGTCGGGGTCTACTTCGGCCTCCTGTTCGGTGCCGGGCTGGCGGTGCTGCGCTGGGCCCGGGTTCCCGCCGATCTCGAACAGGAGACTCCACGGTCCACGGTCCAGGGCGACCGCACCGTCGCCGCCGCGCTCGTCGTCTTCGCGATGCTGCCGCCCCTGATCAAATGGATCATCACGATCCAGGCGGACCTGTCGGAGAGTGACAACCCGCTCCTCGGACTCTTCGGTTCCGCGCTGCTGACCCCGGAAGCGGGCCTGTCGGTCGGACTCGCCGCCGGGCTGCTGGCCGTGTCGGGCACCGCCTACTTCGCCTACCGGGAGACCGGCCTACGGCTCGCCGCGGCCGGACGGCTGCCGCGTCATCCGCTGTCGTTCATGGAGGACGCCCGGCTGCTCAGCGTTCTGCGCCGGGTCGGGCCGGTGTACCAGTTCTGCCACGCGGAGTTCAGGGTCCGCCTCGTCGGCGGGGTCACCGCGACGGGTGACCCGGCCCGGGCCGCGGCCGGTGCCGCTCACCGGAACGGCTCCCGGCCCTCGGCCTCCATGTAGCGCTGCGCGCACAGCACGTCCACCACGGCCGCGGCCGTGTGGGCCCGCTGGATCTCGCCGTCGAACGCGCCGCTGCGCAGCATCGGCCAGGTGTCGGAGAACCGGGCCTGCACGCGCGCCGCGACCCGGAGCCGTCCGTCGCCGTCCCAGCGGTCGGGAAGGGTGAACTCGCCCTGGGTTTCCGGGGTTTCCGCGAGGTCGGCCTGAAGGAGCGCGGTGAGGTACTCGTAGCAGTCGAACGCGTCGGAGAGCGTGCGGTCGCTGCCGGCGGCCGGTTCGGCCAGCACGTCCCGCAGCCGTTCCCGGAGCCAGGTGCTGTGCGCCGTCTGGACGAGTGCCGGTGGGTGCGGCTCGGTCACGAGGGCGTTGAGGAGCTCGCCGGTGCCGAGGACGTCCCCCGTGCGCAGGGCGAGCACGGCGGGTCCGGGCTCCCCGGCGGCGCGGCCGGAGCCGGGCGGGGCCGCGGAGGGCCGGGCCAGGACGGGTTCGAGCAGCAGCCGGCCGAGCAGGTCGTCGCGCCCGGCGAGGACGGCGGCGCTGCCGGCGGCGGACAGGGCGAGCAGGGCCGGGTAGAGGTGCGGCCGGGGTTCCTGTTCGCCGCCTCCGTTCCCGCGTACGTTCAGCAGCCGTTGCAGGGCGCGCACCCACACCCGCGCGTGCGCCCCGGCCTCGTCGTGGAACGCGCCGACGGCCATCAGATGCAGCAGCGTGTCGCAGTCGCTCCGGTAGCGCTCCAGCAGCTTCCGGTACTCCTGCGGGTCCGAGGGCCGCTCGCCGGGCGGATACCGGTCGCCGTCCGAGAGGCGTTCCACCACCCGCATGGCCTCGGCGTCCACCAGCTCGTGCAGATCGATGCGGCGCACCGGGTCGGGCAGCGCGCGTTTGAGGCGGGCGACGGCCAGTTCGCGGGTCGGGGCGGGCTCGGTGAGGTGGTCCAGGGCCTCGACGCGGGCCAGCAGGCCGGGGAAGAACTCCTTCGCCGTCAGGCCCTTCACCACCACGGCGCCGTGCCGGGCGACGAGTTCGGCGGCCTTGCCCCGGGGGTCGTGCGGCGCGGACCAGAACACGGGGTAGCGGCGGGTGGCGCGGCGCTCGAAACAGGCGGCGAGCGCGTGGTCCCACTGGGCGGACCAGCCGCAGACGATCAGCCCGTACTCGTCCAGCACCTGGTCCACCAGACCGGCCCAGGCGGCCGGGTACTCCCCCAGCTCCTGCTCGGTGTTGCGGGCCTCCAGGTCGGTCAGGTCGCCGTGCAGTTTGACGACCGTGGCCCGGGCGTGCGCCAGCGGCGTCATCCCGCGGAGGCTGTCGGGGCTGTGGACGACCTGCGGCTGCACCCCCGCCGCCTCCAGCGCCTGCTCGGTGAGCCGGTCGAAGTTGGTGGTCAGCACCACGCGCACCCAGCCCCGCTCCACCAGCCGGGCCACCGCGTGGTGCGCCGCCCCGGGCCGCTTGAGCCCGTCCTGCCGGTCGGCGCCCGGCTCGAGGGACGGCTCGAAGTAGCCGCGCAGCAGCTTGTGCCGGGCGGCCGGGGTGTCGCCGAGCGCCTCCAGCAGGGCGGAGTAGCCGAGCGGTCCGCCGTCCCCGTGGCGGGCCCACCAGGCTTCCGGATCGGCGACGGCCAGTTCCTCGTCCGCGCCGCGCGCGACGGCGGCCCGGCGCACCAGGTCCGTGACGATCTCCCACCCGGTGGGCAGCCCGGCGTCCCGCGACATGCCCGCGCCGAGCAGCAGCGCGTACACGCCGGGCCCGGCCTGCACGCCCATCGCGAGCGAGATGAGCGGGTCGAGTCCGCGCACCGCGGCCGCCGCCGTCGGTCTGTCGTCGTCGGTCATGACCTCACTCTGCGTCACCGGCCGGGCACTCGCCTCCTGGCCCGCCGATGCGTGTGACTCCACCCACGCCGCACCGGCGCGGTCGCCGTATCGCTCCCCGGTGCGGGATCACAATGAGAGGCACGGGGCGTACAGCGAGACGGGAGCCGATCGTGCGCGCACGAGATCTGGCGGTGGAGTACGAGAGGGTCGGCGTCGACAGCGACGCCATAGAGGCGGCGCGGCTGATGGCACAGCACCGGCTGCCCGCCCTGCTGGTCCTGGACGGATCCGGTCTGCCCGCGGCGATCCTCCCCGGCTCCCAGATGATCAAGGTCCTGGTGCCGGAGTACGTCATCGAGGACCCGACCCTGGCCGCCGTCGTCGACGAACGCCACGCCGACCGGCTCTGCGAGGTGCTCAAGGGCCGCAAGGTGCGCGACTGCCTGCCGCCGAACACCCCGGCCCCGCCGGTCGCGGCGCCGGACGACACGGCGCTGGAGGTCGCGGCGCTCATGGCGCGGGTCCGCAGTCCGCTGGTGGCGGTCGTGGCGGACGACAAGGACGGAAAGCACGGCAAGGACGGCCAGGACGGCCCGCGCCTGCTGGGCGTCATCACCGCCGCGCACCTTCTGGAGCGGTTGCTGGCCGCCGCGTCCTGAGGCGCCGCCGGAACCGGGGAGCGCCGCGCGGACGAGCCGCCGGACCACCGCAATCGGAGGATCGTGAACGACTGGCACAGCTGGGCGGCCGTCGTCGTCTTCGTCGGCGCGTACATCCTGATCATCAGCGAGAAGATCCACCGCGTCGCCGCGGCCCTCGGTGGCGCGGGCCTGATGCTCGCGATCGGGGCGACCGACGACAGGTCGGCCTTCTACTCGGAGCACAGCGGCATCGACTGGAACGTCATCTTCCTGCTCCTGGGGATGATGATGATCGTCGGCGTGCTGAAGAAGACCGGCATGTTCGAGTACCTGGCCATCTGGGCGGTGAAGCGGGCCCGGGCCAGGCCCTTCCGGGTGATGGTGATGCTCGTCGTCATCACCGCCGTCGCCTCCGCACTCCTGGACAACGTCACCACGGTGCTGCTCATCGCCCCCGTGACCCTGCTGGTCTGCGAGCGCCTCGGGCTGCCCGCCGCGCCGTTCCTCATCGCCGAGGTCCTGGCCTCGAACATCGGCGGCACCGCGACCCTGGTGGGCGATCCGCCCAACATCATCATCGCCAGCCGGGCCGGCCTCACCTTCAACGACTTCCTCGTCCATCTCGCCCCGCTGATCGCGGTGCTGGTGGTCGTCCTCGTCGGCCTGTGCCGCGTGCTGTTCCGCAAGACCTTCGTCTACGACGAGGACCGCGCCGCCGAGATCATGGAGCTGGAGGAGCACGAGGCGATCCGCGACCCGCGGCTGCTGATCCAGGGCCTGGTCGTCCTGGCGCTGGTGATCGCCGGCTTCGTGCTGCACCCGGTGCTGCACTACGAGCCCAGCGTCGTCGCCCTGCTGGGCGCCGGCGCGCTCATCGCCGTCTCCTCCGCCGAGACCGGTGAGGTGCTGGCCGAGGTCGAGTGGCCCACGCTCACCTTCTTCGCCGGTCTCTTCGTCATGATCGGCGGCCTGATCGGCACCGGTGTCATCAGCGAGGTCTCCCGGTCCCTCGCCGACGCGATCGGCGACAACGAACTCGGCGGGGCCATGATCCTGCTGAGCGCCTCCGCCGTCCTGTCCGGCGTCATCGACAACATCCCCTACGTCGCCACCATGGCGCCCATCACCAGCGACCTCGTCGACACCATGGGCGGCGGGAGGGACCACGTCCTGTGGTGGTCCCTCGCCCTCGGCGCCGACCTCGGCGGCAACGCCACCGCCATCGGCGCCTCCGCCAACGTCGTCGTCCTCGGCATCGCCGAACGCAGCCGCCGGCCCATCTCCTTCTGGGAGTTCACCCGTTACGGCCTGGTGGTCACCGCCGTCACGGTCTCACTGGCCCTGGTCTACGTGTGGCTGCGCTACTTCGCCCTCGCCTGACCGGACCGGCGCGGTGGGTGGCCGGGGCGTCAGGGCCCTTGCCGCCGTAGCCGGCACACCCCTGGTCCGATCGCCGCCCGCCGGTCGGCTGAAAGCGGAGCCTTTCTCCGACGCAGATCGCCCACGCGCGTCCGGCACCGGCCGGCGGTGTGGGGCGGGGCGGGTGGTCCCGCGTGTCGAGACCGCACGGCTCCCGTTCACCGGCCGCCGTCGCGGGTAGCGTGTGCGGCGCCCGGGATCTTGAGGAGCCCTTGACATCGGCGGGCGAGGACGGCGCCCTGCGGCATCGGGAGGAAGGGGCAGCAGGTGGCACGGCTGACGGCGCGGGTGCGGTCGCGGTCGTCGCTGCTCACCACCCATCCCGCTCGCGCGCTCGTCGCGGCCTTCGCCCTCACGGTGCTGGCGGGTGCGGTGCTGCTGTCGCTGCCGTTCGCCACCGAGGAGAGCACCGCGCCCGGCTTCATGACCGCGCTGTTCACCTCCACGTCGGCGGTGTGCGTGACCGGACTCGCCGTCGTGGACACCGGCACCTACTGGAGCGGCTTCGGCGAGGGCGTCATCCTCGCGCTGATCCAGGTCGGCGGCTTCGGCATCATGACGATGGCGTCGCTGCTGGCCCTGCTGATCTCGGGCCGGCTGCGGCTGCGGCTGCAGCTGACCGCGCAGGCCGAGACGAAGAGCCTCGGCATCGGCGACGTACGACGGGTGCTGCTCGGCGTCGCCGGCTCCACGCTCCTCGTGGAACTCGCGGTCACCGCCCTGCTGGCCGTGCGCATCCGGTTCGGATACGGCGAGAGCTCCGGCAGCGCCCTCTACCTCGGCTACTTCCACGCCGTGTCCGCGTTCAACAACGCCGGGTTCGGCCTGCACGCCGACAACATCACCCGCTACGCCGGTGACGCCTGGGTCATGCTCCCGATCGCCGCCGCGGTGATCCTGGGCGGCATCGGCTTCCCGGTGCTGCTGGAGCTGCTGCGTCACCGCCACCGCAAGCGGACCACCGGGCGCCGCAACTGGACCCTGCACACCAAGCTGACCCTGATCACGTCCGCCGTGCTGCTGGTGATCGGCACCGTCCTGACCTGTCTGCTGGAGTGGACCAATCCCGGCACCCTCGGCCCGCACACCCCGGCGGACAAGGTCCTCAACGGCTTCTTCCACTCCGCCGTGGCACGCACGGCCGGCTTCAACTCCGTCGACATCGGCGCGCTGCACGCCTCGACCCTGTTGACGACCTGCGTGCTGATGTTCATCGGCGGCGGCAGCGCCGGAACCGCCGGCGGCATCAAGGTGACCACCTTCTCCGTGCTGCTCGTCGCGATCATCGCCGAGGTCCGCGGCGAGCCCCATTCCACGGTGTTCGGCAGACGTCTTTCCCCGCACACACTGCGTCAGGCGCTGGCCGTCGCTCTGCTGGGCGTCGGCCTGGTCATGGGTTCCACGCTGGTGATGCTCACGCTGGTCGAAGAGCGGACGGACGCGGTGCTGTTCGAGGTGGTGTCCGCCTTCGCCACGGTCGGTCTGTCCACCGGCCTCACCCCCGACCTGCCGACGGCCGGGCAACTGCTCCTGGTCGGCCTGATGTTCGTCGGCCGACTCGGCCCCATCACCCTCGTCTCGGCTCTCGCCCTGCGGGTACGCACCCGCCGTTACGCACTTCCAGAGGAGCGACCCGTCATTGGTTAAGCTGCACAGCCTGCGCCGCCGCCACCGCAAGCGCCCGGCCGAGACCGAAACGCACGGCGCCGACCAGCGCGTCGCCGTGATCGGTCTGGGCCGTTTCGGTTCGTCCCTCGCCGGTGAGCTGATGCGCCGCGGCTGGGACGTCCTCGGCATCGACACCGACCAGCGCCGGGTGCAGAAGTACAGCGACGCCCTCACCCACACGGCCGTCGCCGACTGCACCGACGACGAGGCGCTGCGCCAGCTCGGCGTCCACGAGTTCAGCAGTGCCGTGGTCGCCATCGGTCATGACATGGAAGCCAGCATCCTGGTCAGCTCCAATCTGCTGGACGCCGAGGTGCCCAACATCTGGGCCAAGGGTGTCAGCCGCCAGCACGGCCAGATCCTCGAACGCCTCGGCGTCCACCATGTCGTCCTCCCCGAGCACGAGATGGGGGAACGCGTCGCCCACCTGGTCACCGGGCGCATGCTCGACTTCATCGAGTTCGACGACGACTACGCCCTCGTCAAGACGGTGGCTCCCGACATCGTGACGGGCATCACCCTCGGCCAGAGCCAGGTCCGCAGCAAGTTCGGGGTCACCGTGGTCGGCATCAAGCGCTCCGGCGAGGACTTCACCTACGCGACCGCGGAGACCGTCGTCCAGCGGGGCGACGTCATCGTCGTCACCGGGAAGACGCATGCGGTGGAGACGTTCGCCGAGATGGGCTGAAAGTTCTTCGCCGGAATGCACAGATTGCGGTGGCACAGCTCCCCTTGCCGCGCCGCCTCGTCAGCAGGCTCGCCCAGGGCCCGACACGCCCGCTGACGACCAGCCTGCCGACGAAGTCGCCGTCGAGCCGGGCGGAGCGTGGCAGGCGCTCGGCGACCAGCCTGGTCACCGTCGACTTCCCCGCCCCCGGCATCCCCGTCACGATCAGGCAGTCCGGCGGGCTCCGAGGATCACGGCAGTCGCACGAACGGCGACAGGAAGGCGCGCGCTCCCGGAGTGTCCAGCCGGTACGTGACATTGGTGGCGTAGCACGGGCTGTCGCCGGTGATGGTCGTCGCCGCGAGGATGCGCCGACCGCCGATGACGGCGAAGTTGGGTCCGCCCGAATCGCCGTAGCAAGCACCGCCGTTGCCCTGCGGCGCGGTCATGGCGAGGCGCACCCAGGCGTCGTTGAGCGCGTCGAAACTGACCGGTGCCTTCATCCGGACCCCGCCGCCCGGGTGGGTGTGGCCGCCCGGTCCGTTCGCTGCCTCCTGGGTGCCGTATCCGGCGACGACCCAGTCGGTGGAGTTGAGCTTCTGCGGTCCGAGCGCCCCGAGCTGGTTGGCGGTCGGCAGCGTGGCCGGGGTGAAGGACCAGCGTGAGCTCATCTTCGCTGCGGGGAGTTCGATGACCGAGATGTCGTGCGTGTCGGCGGCCGGGCCCGGGTAGTCGGGGTGGCTGTGGGCCGTGCCCTGGACGGCGACGGCTCTCGCCTGGGCGGCGGGGTCACCGGGGTACTTCTTCGCGGCGGCGTCCAGTCCGGCCTGGACGTCCTGGTCGAGAGAGACGTAGAACCGTACGTTGTCGGGCCAGTCCGTCGTGCAGTGAGCGGCCGTCAGGAAGGTGTCCGCGTCGATCATCGTGCCGGAGCAGACCCAGTCGACGCGATCCGGAGTGGCCGGATCGCCGTCGTTGTCCCAGGTCGCCACGACCGCGCCGACCTCGGTGCGTTCGGGTGCGGGGGTCGCGTTGTAGGAGTTGATCGCGGACGAGGGCGACGCCAGGGCGAGCAGGGTGGCGCAGGCGGCCGCGGTGACGGCGGTGGCGCGTATGGCGGTCAAGAAGAAACCCTTCGCTGGGTAGGGATCGGGTGTTCCTCCTGTGGGGGGTGGGTGCATTGAAGCGCCTGTGATCGTCTGCGGCAAGACCACGAGCCCGGCTACGGACTGGCCACCAAGGCCGAACCCCGGAAAACGCGAAATGGTGACCGGGATCACTCCCGATCACCATGCGCGATCTGTGTCCGAGGGGGGACTTGAACCCCCACGCCCGATAAAGGGCACTAGCACCTCAAGCTAGCGCGTCTGCCATTCCGCCACCCGGACTAGGTGTCTGCCGCCTTGCCGGGGGTGTTCCCCGCGGCGACATGGACAACAATACCAAGGTTTCGGAGTGCCTTTCACCTGCGTATCCGCAGGCCCGACGGGCCAGGGGCTGTCGGACAGGCAGCCGCTTGGAGTGCGTGACGGCAGGTGACGAGAGGGTCACTCGGCGGTGTCGTGTGCCTCGGTGGCACGGTGGAGGCAGTCCCGGCCCTGGGCAGGAGATGTCCGTCGGTGATCATGCGGCGACTGTGACGGGACCCTGGCGCTGGGTGGCCCCGCCGCCCGGCCGCCTCAGGGCATCAGGTGGTAGTCGGGGAAGTTCCCGGGCAGCCGCTCCCCCGCCGGGCCCTGGGTCACGGCGCGGACCAGCAGTTCACCGCCGACGAACGCGCCGCGCCAGGACCCGCCGAAGCCGCCGAACAGCTCGTCGCGGTCGCCGCGGGAGCGCGGTGTGCCGTGGCCGACCTTGAACGCGCGGATCTGGGGCGCCAGCCGGTCGTACGTCGCCCGGTCGTCCGTGGACAGGGTGGCGACCAGGGCGCCGTTGGAGGCGTTCATGGCGGCCAGCAGTTCCGCCTCCGTGTCGACCAGGACGATGGTGTCGACCGGGCCGAAGGGTTCCGCGTGGTGCAGCGGGGAGGACGGGGGCGGGTTGAGGAGGGTGACGGGCGGGACGTACGCCGAGGTGTCCTGGCCGGGCAGGAAGCGGGCGTCGGCCGGCCGGCCGCGGTACAGCGGGACGGCGCCGCGGTCGATCGCCTCGGCCACCTGGTCGTGGAGCTCCTTGGCCTTGGCCGCGTTGATCACCGGACCGAAGTCCAGCGCGGGGTACGGGTCGTCGGGGTGCTCCACGGCGAGCGGATGGCCGACCCTGAGCGTGCGGACCGCCGGGAGGTACGCCGCCAGGAACGCGTCGAACAGCTCACGCTGGACGACGAAGCGCGGGTAGGCCGTGCAGCGCTGTTTGCCGTAGTCGAAGAGCTTGGGGACGACCGCGGTGAGCGCGTCCCAGTCCGTGAAGTTCCAGATGCCCCAGGTGTTGAGTCCCTCCTGTTCGAGGATGTGCCGTTTGCCGAGGTCGGCGACGGCCGTGGCCACCGTGGCGCCGGTGTCGCGACCGCCGACGAAGGAGACGCAGCCGATCTCCGGCGCCCGCACCAGCGCCGGGGACAGCTCTCCTCCGCTGCCGCTGACGAGGGTGACGGGCAGCCCCTCGCGCGCGGCGAGTGCCGAGGCCAGGGTGAGACAGGCGACGCCGCCGTCGGTCGGGGTCTTGGCGATGACCGCGTTGCCCGCCAGTGTCTGGACCAGCATCGCGTGAACGAGCACGCTCATCGGATAGTTCCAGCTGGCGATGTTGGACACGGGACCGTCCAGCGGCGCCCGCCCGGCGACCATCGGCTCGATGCCGTCGACGTACCAGCGCACCCCGTCGATGGCCCGGTCGACGTCCGCCTGCGCGAGCCGCCACGGCTTGCCGATCTCCCAGACGAGCAGCAGGGCGAGCAGTTCGCGGTGCGCGGCGAGGGCGTCGAGGGTGGCGGCGACGCGGGCCCGGCGTTCGGCGAGCGGCAGATGCCGCCAGGCCCGGTGCTGGTCGAGCGAGGCCCGTACCGCCTGGTGCGCGGTGGCCCCGTCCAGGCGGGGCGGGCCCGCGATCGGGCTGCCGTCGACGGGGGTGGTGGCGGGCAGCGCCCGGCCGTCCGCCTGCCAGGCGGCGTTCCAGAGGTTGAGGACGCGGTCGTCCCGGAAGGCCTCGGGGGCGACCGCGAGGCAGCGCTGCCAGGCGTCGGACCAGGAGGTGCCGGATTTGAGGGTGAGGGTGGGGAGGGTGGGTGCCATGGGAGCTCCGCTCTCGGTGCACGGTCGAGAGGGAAGGCCGGGGCGTGGCCATGGCCTTCCGTGGAAGGGGGTGCGAGACGGGCGCAGGGTGCATGGCACGGCGCCGCGCGCGGGGAGCCGGAGGCGGCTGCCGGCGCGCGGTCGCCGTACAGCGGACGGTAGTGCGGCCGCGTGCGGCCGTCACCCCGCGGCGGGTATGAGCAGCGTCACTCCGCCTCGGGGGCGTCGAGGGCGACCTGGACGCGCCGGGCGGTCTCGGTCGGGGTGACCTCGGAGGCGTCCAGGGCGGCCTGGACGAGGCGCGCGGTCTCCGTCGGGGTGCCGCCCACCCGGACGCCCACGGCCTCCAGTGCTGCCTTCTTCGCTTGGGCCGTGCCGGAGGAGCCGGAGACGATCGCACCGGCGTGCCCCATGGTCCTGCCCTCGGGTGCGGTGAATCCGGCGATGTAGCCGACGACGGGCTTGGTGACGTGATCGCGGATGTACGCCGCGGCGCGTTCCTCGGCGTCGCCGCCGATCTCCCCGATGAGGACGACGAGGTCGGTGTCGGGGTCGTCCTGGAAGGCGGCCAGGCAGTCGATGTGGGTGGTGCCGACGACGGGGTCGCCGCCGATGCCGACGCAGGTGGAGAAACCGAGGTCGCGCAGCTCGTACATGAGTTGGTACGTCAGCGTGCCCGACTTGGAGACCAACCCGATGCGGCCCGGTGGGGTGATGTCGGCGGGGATGATGCCCGCGTTGGACTGGCCGGGCGTGATCAGGCCGGGGCAGTTGGGGCCGAGGACGCGGGTGCCGCGCTGCCGCGCGTACGCGGTGAAGGCGACGGTGTCGTGGACCGGGATGCCTTCGGTGATGACGACGGCGAGGCCGATGCCGGCGTCGGCGGCTTCGGTGACGGCCGCCTTGGCGAAGGCCGGCGGGACGAAGACGACGGTGACATCGGCGCTGGTCGACTGCATACCGTCGGCGACCGACCCGAAGACGGGCACCGCGATGGGGGAACCTCCCAGGCCGTTCAGGCACTGGGGGACGTCGAAGTCGACGGTACGGCCCGCCTTGCGCGGATTGACTCCGCCGACGACGTTCGTGCCGGCGGCGAGCATGCGGCGGGTGTGCTTCATGCCCTCGCCGCCGGTCATGCCCTGGACGAGGACCTTGCTCTCCTTGGTGAGGTAGATCGCCATGTCGTCCCGTCTCCTCAGGCAGTGGTGGCGAGTTCGGCGGCGCGGCGGGCGGCGCCGTCCATGGTGGGGACCTGCTGGACCAGGGGGTGGGCGCGCTCGTCGAGGAGGGCCCGGCCGCGTGCGGCGTTGTTGCCGTCGAGGCGGACGACCAGCGGCTTGGTGACCCGTACGGTGTCCAGGGCGCGCACGATGCCGTCGGCGACCGCGTCGCAGGCGGTGATGCCGCCGAAGACGTTGACGAAGACGGACCTGACGTCGGGGTCGGAGAGGACGACGGACAGTCCGTCGGCCATGACCTGGGCGGAGGCGCCCCCGCCGATGTCGAGGAAGTTGGCGGGGCGGGCGCCGCAGCCGGCGACCACGTCGAGGGTCGACATGACGAGGCCGGCGCCGTTGCCGATGACACCGACCGAGCCGTCGAGCTTGACGTAGTTGAGGCCCTTGGCGGCGGCCGCGGCCTCCAGCGGATCCTCGTGAGCGGCGCTTTCGGCGCCCCAACGAGCCTGCCGGAAAGCCGCGTTGTCGTCCAGGGTGACCTTGCCGTCGAGGGCGACGATCGCGCCCTGCGCGGTGCGGACGAGCGGGTTGACCTCGACGAGGAGGGCGTCCTCGCGGACCAGCACCTGCCAGAGCCGGACGAGCACGTCGACGGTCTGCGGCGGCAGGCCGGCGGCGTCGGCGATCTGAGCGGCCTTGGCCGAGGTGACCCCCTCGGCCGGGTCGATGTGTATACGGGCGACTGCCTCCGGTCGACTGGCGGCGATCTCCTCGATGTCCATACCGCCCTCGGCGGACGCGATGGCGAGGAAGCGCCCGGCGGCGCGGTCGAGAACGTAGGAGACGTAGAACTCGCGCTCGATGTCGACGGGTTGGGCCAGCATGACGGTGCCGACGGTGTGCCCCTTGATGTTCATGCCGAGGATCTGGCGGGCCGTCAGTTCGGCAGCGGCGGGGTCGGCCGCGAGCTTGACGCCGCCCGCCTTGCCCCGGCCTCCGGTCTTCACCTGGGCCTTGACGACGACCCGGCCGCCGAGCCGGCGGGCGATCTCGCGCGCCTCCTTGGGCGAGTCGGTGACCTCGGCACGCGGCACCAAGATGCCGTGTTCCGCGAAGAGTTCCCTTGCCTGGTGTTCGTACAGGTCCATCTCGGCTCCTGTCTGCCGTGTCATCCGGGGACCGAGACCCAGACCCCCGAAATGTGCCGCACGCCCCCTGGACACCACCCACCGGATGCGGGATAACAAGCTTCATACAGTATTCGTCGACTGTATGCAATGTACGAGCGAGTACCGCGAGAGCTTCCCCAACCCCTCCCGAAGGGACAGGACTTCGCCATGCCCGACGACACCCAGGACGTGATCTCCGGCGGTCATCTCGTCGCCAAGGCCCTCAAGGCCGAGGGGGTCGACCGCATCTACACGCTGTGCGGCGGCCACATCATCGACATCTACGACGGCTGCGTCGACGAGGGCATCGAGGTCGTCGACGTCCGTCACGAGCAGGTCGCGGCGCACGCCGCCGACGGTTACGCCCGCCTCACCGGCAGGCCCGGCTGCGCGGTCGTCACCGCGGGTCCCGGGACGACCGACGCGGTCACCGGTGTGGCCAACGCCTTCCGCGCCGAGTCCCCGATGCTGCTGATCGGCGGTCAGGGAGCTCTCACCCAGCACAAGATGGGG
Organism: Streptomyces sp. NPDC030838; assembly: GCF_055572035.1. Lineage (NCBI taxonomy): Bacteria > Bacillati > Actinomycetota > Actinomycetes > Kitasatosporales > Streptomycetaceae > Streptomyces > Streptomyces sp. NPDC030838. The sequence continues at coordinate 1,299,005 of NZ_JBVIED010000001.1, forward strand.
TCCCTGCAGGACCTGCCGCACGTGGACATGATGACGCCGATCACCAAGTTCGCGGCGACCGTGCCGGACACGGCGCGCGCGGCGGACATGGTGTCCATGGCGTTCCGCGAGTGCTACCACGGCGCGCCTGGACCGTCCTTCCTGGAGATCCCGCGCGATGTGCTCGACGCCAAGGTCCCGGTGGGCAGGGCGCGGGTGCCCCAGGCCGGTGCCTACCGGGCCTCCACCCGCTCGGCCGGCGACCCCGAGGCGATCGAGCGGCTGGCCGGTCTGCTCGTGCACGCCGAGAAGCCGGCGATCCTGCTGGGCAGTCAGGTGTGGACGACACGCGGCACCGAGGCGGCGATCGAGCTGGTCCGCACGCTGAACATCCCGGCCTACATGAACGGCGCCGGGCGCGGCACCCTCCCGCCCGGCGACCCGCACCACTTCCAGCTGTCGCGCCGGTACGCGTTCTCCAACGCCGACGTCATCGTCATCGTCGGCACGCCCTTCGACTTCCGCATGGGCTACGGCAAGCGGCTGTCGGCGGACGCCACCGTCGTCCAGATCGACCTCGACTACCGCACCGTCGGCAAGAACCGCGACATCGACCTCGGCATCGTCGGCGACGCGGGACTGGTGCTGAAGGCGGTGACCGAGGCGGCGTCCGGGCACGCTCTTCATGGATACGGCAACGGGGGCGCGTCGAAGCGCAAGGAGTGGCTGGACGAGCTGCGGGCCGCCGAGCAGACGGCGCTGGACAAGCGGCTGCCGCAGCTGAGGTCGGACGCCTCGCCGATCCACCCGTACCGGCTGGTCAGCGAGATCAACGACTTCCTCACCGAGGACTCGATCTACATCGGCGACGGCGGCGACATCGTCACCTTCTCCGGGCAGGTGGTGCAGCCCAAGTCGCCCGGCCACTGGATGGACCCGGGTCCGCTGGGCACGCTCGGCGTCGGCATCCCGTTCGTGCTCGCCGCCAAGCAGGCCCGGCCCGACAAGGAGGTCGTCGCCCTCTTCGGCGACGGTGCCTTCTCCCTCACCGGCTGGGACTTCGAGACGCTGGTCCGCTACGACCTCCCCTTCGTCGGCATCGTCGGCAACAACTCCTCGATGAACCAGATCCGCTACGGCCAGGCCGCCAAGTACGGCAAGGAGCGCGAGCGGATCGGCAACACCCTCGGCGACGTCCACTACGACAAGTTCGCGCAGATGCTGGGCGGTTACGGCGAGGAGGTCCGCGACCCCGCCGAGATCGGCCCCGCGCTGCGGCGGGCCCGCGAGTCGGGCAAGCCGTCGCTGATCAACGTCTGGGTCGACCCGGACGCGTACGCCCCCGGAACCATGAACCAGACCATGTACAAGTGAGGAGGCCTTCATGACCTCAACGCCGTCCAAGGCCCCGAGCAAGGCTCCGGCCAAGGCCCTAGAAGGCATCCGCGTCCTGGACATGACGCATGTCCAGTCCGGGCCGTCGGCGACACAGCTCCTCGCCTGGCTCGGCGCGGACGTCGTCAAGCTGGAGGCGCCGACCGGCGACATCACGCGCAAGCAGCTGCGCGATCTGCCGGACGTCGACTCCCTCTACTTCACGATGCTCAACTGCAACAAGCGGAGCATCACCCTCAACACCAAGACCGAGCGCGGCAAGGAACTCCTCACCGAGCTGATCCGGCGCTCCGACGTGATGGTCGAGAACTTCGGACCGGGCGCGGTCGACCGTATGGGATTCACCTGGGACCGCATCCAGGAGATCAATCCACGGATCGTCTATGCCTCCATCAAGGGGTTCGGCGAGGGCCCGTACACCGGCTTCAAGGCGTACGAGGTCGTCGCGCAGGCCATGGGCGGGTCGATGTCGACCACCGGTTTCGAGGACGGGCCGCCGCTGGCGACGGGGGCCCAGATCGGTGACTCGGGCACGGGTGTGCACGCCGTGGCGGGCATTCTCGCGGCGCTGTACCAGCGCGAGCGCACCGGGCGCGGGCAGCGGGTGAACGTGGCCATGCAGCACGCTGTGCTCAACCTCTGCCGCGTGAAGCTGCGCGATCAGCAGCGCCTGGCCCACGGCCCGCTCGCTGAATACCCCAACGAGGACTTCGGCACGGAAGTTCCCCGCTCGGGAAACGCGTCCGGCGGCGGCCAGCCCGGCTGGGCGGTCAAGTGCGCGCCGGGCGGCCCGAACGACTACGTGTACGTGATCGTGCAGCCCGTCGGCTGGAAGCCGATCAGCGAGCTGATCGGCCGGCCGGAGCTGGCCGACGACCCCGAGTGGGCGACGCCGGAGGCGCGGCTGCCGAAGCTGAACAAGATGTTCCAGCTGATCGAGGAGTGGTCCTCGACGCTGCCCAAGTGGGAGGTGCTGGAGCGGCTCAACGCGCACAACATCCCGTGCGGTCCGATCCTGTCCACCAAGGAGATCATCGAGGACCCGTCGCTCGCCGCGAACGAGATGGTCGTGAAGGTGCCGCATCCCGAGCGTGGCGAGTTCGTGACCGTCGGCAGTCCGCTGAAGCTGTCCGACTCCCCGGTGGAGGTGACCAGTTCACCGCTGCTCGGCGAGCACAACGAAGAGGTCTACATCGGCGAACTGGGCCTCGGCGACGAGGAGCTGCGCCTGCTCAAGTCGAACGGGGTGATCTGACGTGATGGCCGAGGACCGGCTGCCGAGGGTGCGCGCCCTTCTCGACGCGGTGCGCGCCGAGGGCCGTACGGCGCTGACCGCTCCCGAGGGCAAGGTGCTCGCCGACGCGTACGGGATCGCCGTACCGGGCGAGGAGCTGGCGCGGGACGTCGACGAGGCCGTGGCCTGCGCGGCGCGCCTCGGCGGGCTGGTCGTGATGAAGATCGTCTCGCCGGACATCCTGCACAAGACCGACGCCGGCGGGGTCGTCGTGGGCGTGGAGGGTGCGGCAGAAGTGCGGGCCGCGTTCCACCGGATCGTGGACAACGCGCGCGCGTACCACGCCGAAGCCCGTATCGAGGGTGTCCAGGTGCAGGAGCTGCTGCCGCAGGGGCAGGAGGTCATCGTCGGCGCGGTGACGGATCCGACGTTCGGGAAGGTGGTGGCCTTCGGGCTCGGCGGGGTTCTCGTCGAGGTGCTGAAGGACGTGACGTTCCGGCTCGCGCCCGTCACCGCCGACGAGGCTCTGGGCATGCTGGACTCCATCCGGTCCGCGGAGATCCTGCGCGGGGTGCGGGGCGCGGCGGGCGTGGACCGGTGGGCGGTCGCCGAACAGATCCGGCGTGTCTCCCAACTGGTCGCCGACTTCCCCGAGATCGCCGAGGTGGACCTCAACCCGGTGATCGCGACAGCCGACGGCGCGGTCGCCGCGGACATCCGGGTGATCCTGTCCGAGGCGCCCGCGCGGGAGCGCCGCCGCTACACGCGCGAGGAGATCCTCGCGTCCATGCGCCGGCTGATGCAGCCCCGCGCGGTGGCCGTCATCGGCGCGTCCAACGAGCCGGGCAAGATCGGCAACTCGGTGATGCGCAACCTCGTCGACGGCGGCTTCGCCGGGGACATCCACCCGGTGAATCCAAAGGCCGATGACATCCTGGGCCGCAAGGCGTACAAGAGTGTCACGGACGTTCCCGGTGAGGTGGATGTGGCCGTCTTCGCCATTCCCGCGCGGTTCGTGCCCGCGGCGCTGGAGGAGGTGGGCCGCAAGGGGATCCCCAACGCCGTCCTCATCCCCTCCGGGTTCGCCGAGACCGGGGAGCACGCCCTCCAGGACGAGATCGTGGCCATCGCCGAGCGGCACGGCGTCCGCCTGCTGGGCCCGAACATCTACGGCTACTACTCGACCTGGCAGGACCTGTGCGCCACGTTCTGCACGCCGTACGACGTCAAGGGCGGGGTCGCGCTGACCTCGCAGTCCGGTGGCATCGGGATGGCGATCCTGGGGTTCGCGCGGACCACCAGGACCGGCGTGTCGGCGATCGTCGGGCTCGGCAACAAGTCGGACCTGGACGAGGACGACCTGCTGACCTGGTTCGGCGAGGACCCGCGCACCGAGTGCATCGCCATGCACCTGGAGGACCTGAAGGACGGCCGGGCCTTCGTGGAGGCCGCGCGGGCGACCGTTCCGAAGAAGCCGGTGGTGGTCCTGAAGGCGGGCCGTACGGCGGCGGGCGCGAAGGCCGCCGGCTCGCACACCGGCGCCCTGGCGGGCGACGACGCGGTGTACGACGACATCCTGCGGCAGGCCGGGGTGATCCGGGCGCCCGGGCTGAACGACATGCTGGAGTACGCGCGCGCGTTGCCGGTGCTTCCCACCCCTCAGGGCGACAACGTGGTGATCATCACCGGGGCGGGTGGCAGCGGGGTGCTGCTGTCCGACGCGGTGACGGACAACGGGCTGACCCTGATGGAGATCCCGCCGGACCTGGACGAGGCCTTCCGCCGGTTCATCCCGCCGTTCGGGGCCGCGGGCAACCCGGTCGACATCACCGGCGGGGAGCCGCCGTCGACGTACGAGGCGACGATCCGGCTCGGTCTGGAGGATCCGCGGATCCACGCGCTGGTTCTCGGCTACTGGCACACCATCGTCACCCCTCCGATGGTCTTCGCCGAGCTCACCGCGCGCGTGGTGGCCGAATTCCGCGAGCGCGGCATCGTCAAGCCCGTCGTGGCCTCGCTCGCCGGGGACGTCGAGGTGGAGGAGGCCTGCCAGTACCTGTACGAGCGCGGGGTCGTGGCCTATCCGTACACGACCGAGAAGCCGGTGGCCGTCCTGGGCGCCAAGTACCGCTGGGCGCAAGCCGCGGGGTTGTTGGGGGGCGGTTCATGAGCTGAGTGAGCACGGGTCCGGCCGACGGTGCGCGTCGGCCGGACCCGGGGCCCGTACGCGCACGAAAGGCATGGGACAGGGGGCGCTGGCCAGATCTTTCGACGCAAGGGGTGCTGAGCGGATGACGACCACCGACTATTCGACCGCCGTCGCCTACAGGGAGGTGACGGACCGCAACGGCCGCGTGTACCGGATCGGCGAGACCGACTTCGACATCATGGGCCGGGCGCGCAAATGGATGGTCATCCTGCCGTGGATCGGCATGATGGGCATCAGTTCCGCCGAGTACGCGTTCACCTCGGCGGAGGACACGCTCCACGAGGCCCACCTGTGGAGCAGCGGACACATCTTCTGGCTGATGGGCGTCTGGGTGTTCTTCCAGGCGGCCGTGGCCTTCCCCGCCGGACAGCTGCGGGAGAGCGGGAAGCTCCCCGCCCGCGCGGCCATGCTGCTCGGCGCCGTCGGCACCCTGCTGGGCTATGTGTCGCTGGCGTACGCGCCGCATGTGATCGTCGCCTATCTCGGCTTCGGCATGTGCAGCGGCATCGGCGCCGGCCTGGTCTACGCGACCTGCGTGAACATGGTCGGCAAGTGGTATCCGGAGCGCAAGGGCGGCAAGACGGGCTTCGTCAACGGCGGTTTCGCCTACGGGTCCGTGCCGTTCGTGTTCCTGTTCACCTCGTACATGGATCTGTCCAACTACCGGACGGTGCTGGTGTCGGTCGGCGTCGGACTGTGCCTGGTGGTGGCCGCGGCGGGCTGGTTCTTCAAGGACCCGCCGAAGAACTGGTGGCCGCCGCACGTCGACCCGCTGAAGCAGACCGACGACCCGAAGATCCGCCGGGCGCTGGAGAAGAACCCGCCGGCGGTCAAGCAGTACACCCCCAAGGAGGCCGCCCGTACCCCCGTGCTGTGGATGATGTGGTTCTGTCTGCTGTGCACGGCCGGCATCAACATCTTCGGCATCGCCTTCCAGGTGCCGTTCGGCAAGGACATGGGCTTCGCGGGCGGCATCGTGGCCACGGCGATGTCCCTGAAGGCGATCGTCAACGGCACCGGCCGCGGTGTCATCGGCTGGATCTCCGACCGCTACGGCCGCCGCAACACCCTGGTCATCGTGTGTCTGGTGCTCGGCACCGCACAGTTCGGCGTGCTGGTCTCCGGCCAGATGGGCAGTATGCCGTTCTTCCTGTTCTGCTCCATGGTCTCCGGCTTCGGCGGCGGGGCGATCTTCCCGCTGTTCGCCGCCATGACCGCGGACTACTTCGGCGAGAACAACAACGCCACCAACTACGGCATGGTCTACAGCTCCAAGCTGATCTCCGGCCTTGTCGGCTCCGGGATGGGCGCGGTGGTGGTCGGTGCCTGGGACTACGAGGGCGCGTTCGTGCTGGCCGGCTGTATCGGTCTGGCGTCCGCGGTGCTGGCGCTCTTCCTGAAGGCACCCGGCAGGCCGAAGGCGCACCGCATCGTGCCCAACCCGCGGCCCCTCGGCGAGGAGGCGGCGTGACCTGAGCCAGGGGGGAGGAAGGAAGGGCCCTTTCCGGAGTTCCACCTCCGGAAAGGGCCCTTCCTCATGTGTCCGGGTGCCGGTCAGCACTTCTCCCGCAGCGAGTGCAGGTGCTCGCTGGACTTGCGGGCGAAGGTGAAGGACTCGGCCGGGTTGTCGTGCTCGGCCTGCCAGTGGTGGGCGAACCGCTCGCCGCGCAGCCGGGTGACGGCGGACAGGAACCGCTGGTAGTCGATGTCGCCGTCACCGACGTCGACCATGCGGTAGCCGTGCTGGGTCGACGGGTCGCTCACGCCGTCCTTCACGTGGAACAGCGGGTAGCGGTGGGGCTGCTTCAGCACGTAGTCGAGGGGGTCGAAGGGGGCGGGTGTGCCGTCGGGGCGCTTGGAGAAGCGGAACTGGCCGACGTACGCCCAGTAGATGTCCATCTCCAGGTAGACCAGGTCGGGGTCGGTCTCGGCGAGCAGCACGTCGTAGAGACGTACGTTCGGCTTGTCGGTGGCGAAGGAGAACTCCTCGGAGTGGTTGTGCTGGTAGAACTTCATGCCGCGCGCCTTCGCCGCCGCGCCGTAGGTGTTGAAGTCCTCGGCGGCGCGCTTCCAGGCGTCGACGGTCGAGCCGTAGCGGAACGGCCCGGAGGCGGTGCCGATGTGCTTCAGGCCCAGCGCCTGGGCGTCGTCCAGGACCTTGGTGAGGTTGGTGGCGAAGGTGTAGGCGTTCGGGTCGCCGGAGTAGTAGCCGACGTGGCTGCCGATCGGGTTCAGGCCGTGGTCCCTGGCCAGCCGCTTGAGCTGGGCGAGGGTGATGGGGCCTGCCGAGCCCTGGCCGTATCCGGCGAACTCGACCTCGTCGTAGCCGTACTTCTCCAGTTCGGCGAAGACGGGGGCGAAGCCGAGGGTGGAGACCTTGTCGCGGAGGCTGTAGAGCTGGATGCCGAGCCGGCCGGGCGGCAGGACGGGGCGTCCCCGGCCGGGGGCGCCGGCGGTGCCGGGGCTGCCCGCGGCGGCCTCGGTGGCGGTCGCGGGGGCGGCCGCCGCGCCGAGCAGGGCGGCGGCGGTGGCACCGGCGGCGACGCCGAGCATGCCGCGTCTGCTGAGGCGGTGGGTGAGTTCGGGGTCGGGCTGGGAGAAGCGGCTCATGCGTGGAACTCCTCTGGGTCGAGGGCCGTTGTCAGTGGTGAGTGCTTCACTGGTGACAGGTCAGGAGAGACCGGCCAGATGGAGCAGGAGTGCTTTCACATCGGTGGCCGCGACGCGGTCGCCGACAGCGCGGGGGGTGGAGCAGATGAGGAGCGGACCGTCGTCGTCGCTCGCCGGGAGGCGGCCGTGGCTGCCGCGAATAGGTGAGGGATCCAGCGGCACGACCGCCATGCGGTAGCGCAGGCCCAGCTTCTTGCGGGCCAGGGCCGTCGCCGCCTTGACCTTGACGTAGGGGTCGAGCGGATCCATGAAGAGTTCGACCGGGTCGTAGCCGGGTTTGCGGTGGATCTCGACGAGCCGCGCGAAGTCGGGCGCGTGGGCGTCGTCGAGCCAGTAGTAGTACGTGAACCAGGCGTCCGGCTCCGCCACGGCGACGAGTTCGCCGGAGCGCGGATGGTCGAGGTGGTGGGTTTTCTTGCCCTCGTCGTCGAGGAGCAGGTCGATGCCGGGGAGGCCGGTGAGCGCGGCCCGGGCCGGCTCCAGGTCCTCGGGGCGGCGGACGTAGACGTGGGCGATCTGGTGGTCGGCCACGGCGAAGGCCCGGGAGGCCATCGGGTCCAGGTACTCCATGCCGTCCTGCGTGTGCACCTCCAGCAGTCCGGCACGGCGCAGCGCCCGGTTGATGTCGACCGGCCGGGACACGCGGGTGATGCCGTACTCGGAGAGCGCGACGACGGTACGGCCCTCGGCGCGGGCGTCGTCGAGCAGCGGGGCGAGCGCCGTGTCCAGGTCGGCGGCCGCGCGGTGGGAGCGCGGGTCGTCGGGGCCGAAGCGCTGGAGGTCGTAGTCGAGGTGAGGGAGGTAGCACAGGGTCAGGTCGGGGCGGCGGGTGCGCTGGATGTGCCGGGTGGCGTCGATGATCCAGCGGCTGGAGACCAGGTCCGCGCCGGGGCCCCAGAAGTGGAAGAGGGGGAACGTGCCGAGTTTCCGGGTGAGTTCGTCGTGCAGGTCGGCGGGGCGGGTGTAGCAGTCGGGTTCCTTGCGGCCGTCGGCGTAGTAGATCGGACGGGGGGTGACGGTGATGTCGGTGTCGGCGCCCATGGCGTACCACCAGCAGACGTTGGCGACGGTGTAGCCGGGGTGGGCGCGGCGGGCGGCGTCCCAGAGTTTGTCGCCGGTGACGAGGCCGTTGTGCTGGCGCCACAGCAGGACGTCGCCGAGTTCGCGGAAGTACCAGCCGTTGCCGACGATGCCGTGCTCCGACGGCATCGTGCCGGTGAGGAAGGTGGACTGGGCGGCGCAGGTGACGGCGGGCAGGACGGTGCCGAGGGGTGCGTGGGAGCCGGACCGGGCGAGGGCCTTCAGGTGCGGCATGTGGTCGAGGAGACGGGGGGTGAGGCCGACGACGTCGAGGACGAGGAGCGGGGTGGGGCGCGCCGGGGCGTGGGCGGTCACGGCAGCTCCTTCAGGCCGAGGTCGGTGAGGAGGTCGCGGGCGAGGGTGAGTTCGGCGGCGATGCCGTCGGCGAGCTGGGCGCGGGTGTGCGGCCGCAGCTCGGGCGGGAGGGCCTGCCAGGTGTAGGTCTCGACCTCCAGATGGCGGGTGAGCGGGTGCGGGCCGCCGACCAGCCGGGCGAGTGCGCTCTTCAGGACAGGGAGGGTCGAGGTGAGGGGCGCGGCGGGGGCCGCGTGCAGTGGGACGTGGAAGTGGGACCGCCAGGGTCCGCCGTCCGGCAGGGCGTCGCCCTTCAGGGCCTCGCCGAGGTCGTCGGTGCCGCGCAGCCCGGCGGCGGTGGAGGTGCGGGTCTGGTGCAGGAAGCGGGGTTCGTCGAAGGCGGCGAGGGCGTCGCGGACCTCGGGGAGATGGGGGTGTTCGGCGTGCAGGGCGGCGGAGAGCTGCGACTTGACGACGGGGACACCGGCGTGGGCGAGGGCGTCCAGGGCGGTGTCCGGGTCCTCGAAGGAGGTGGCGAGATGACAGGTGTCGACACAGATCCCGATGCGGGGATGGGCGATCGCGGTCAGCGGGGCGAGGGCGTCGCCGGTGGTCTCGACGACACAGCCGGGCTCAGGTTCCAGGCCGATGCGCAGGGAGCGGCCGGTCAGCTCGGCGAGGGCGTCGAGGCGTTCGCCGAGGGTGGTCAGCGCGGTGCGGGCCGCCGCGGCGCGGTCCTCTCCGGCGGCGGTGCGCCAGGCGAGCGGCAGGGTGGAGATGCTGCCCTCGGTGACGTCGTCGGGCAGCAGCCCGGCGAGCACGCGGGCCAGGGCGGTGGTGTGCTCCAGGCGTTCCGGGGCGGCCCAGTCGGGGCGGTAGACGCGGTACTTGACCTCCTCGGCGCCGAACCCTTCGTACGGGAAGCCGTTGAGGGTGACGACCTCCAGGCCGCGCCGGTCCAGTTCGGTGCGCAGGGCGCGCAGCGCGGACGGGTCGGCGACCAGCGCGCGGGCGGCGTCCCGGGCGAGCCACAGGCCGATGCCGAGGCGGTCGCGGCCGAGCCTGCGGCGCACCGGCTCGCAGTGGTCGCGGAGCTGTGCGAGGACGCCGTCGAGGGTTTCCGCGGGGTGGACGTTGGTGCAGTAGGCGAGGTGGACGGTGGAGCCGTCGGGGTGGCGGAAGCGCATGGCTCACTCCCCGCCGCGCAGGATGGAGTTACCCTCGTGCGTGGCGTCGGTGGTGCCGACGTCGAGGGTGAGCCGGCCGCTGAGGCCATAAAAGGCGACGGGGTTGCGCCACAGCACCCGGTCGACGTCGTCCTCCGAGAAGCCCTCGGCGAGCATCAGGTCGCCGACCCTGCGGGTCTTCAGCGGGTCGCTTCTCCCCCAGTCGGCGGCGGAGTTCACCAGGACCTGCTCGGGCCCGTAGGCGCGCAGCAGGGCGACCATGCGCTCCTCGTCCATCTTGGTGTCGGGATAGACGGAGAAGCCGAGCCAGCAGCCGCTGTCCTTGGCCTCCTTGACGGTGGTCTCGTTGAGGTGGTCGATCAGCACCCGCTCCGGGGGCAGGGCGGACTCGCGGACCACGTCGAGGGTGCGGCGCAGACCGGCGAGCTTGTCGCGGTGCGGGGTGTGCACCAGGGCGGGGAGTCCGTGGTCGGCGGCGAGCTGGAGCTGGGCGGCGAGCGCGCTGTCCTCGGCGGGGGTCATCGAGTCGTAGCCGATCTCGCCGACGGCGACCACCTGGTCCTTGACGAGATAGCGGGGCAGTTCGTCGAGGACGGGCCGGCAGCGCGGGTCGTTCGCCTCCTTCGGGTTGAGGGCGATCGTGCAGTGGTGGGCGATGCCGTACTGGGCGGCGCGGAAAGGCTCCCAGCCGAGGAGGGAGTCGAAGTAGTCGAGGAAGGTGGCGGGCGAGGTGCGGGGCTGACCCAGCCAGAAGGAGGGCTCGACGACGGCGCGGACGCCGGCCGCGTACATGGCCTCGTAGTCGTCGGTGGTGCGGGAGGTCATGTGGATGTGGGGGTCGAAGATGCGCATCAGGACTCCTTGCCGTGGGGGACGTCCGGTCCGTGCGACGGGGGCGGGGGCGCGCTCTCGGTCAGGGCCAGCACGCGGTGCAGATCCTCTGGGACGGGGCGGCTCGCGGCGGTGCGTTCGGCGGCGTAGTCGCCGAGCATGCGGGCGAGTTCGGCGTCGCCGCGGGCTCGGCCCTCCAGGTCGGCCACCGCGTCGACGGGCACACCGGTGAACAGGCACTTCAGGACGGCGTGGCGCCAGGTGTGCGGGTCGAGGTGCCGGGCGGCGTACGGGCCGACGGCGGCGGCCAGCAGCCGGGTGTCGTTGGTGCGCAGCGCGTCCTCGACGAGCGGCAGCGCGTCCGGGCCCTGGATCAGGTGGGGCAGGGCGTGCAGGACGGCGCGGCGTTCGGCGGCGGTGCCCTGGGAGTAGACGCGGCTCAGCGCGGCCGGGTCGGCGCGGGCGGCGTGCAGGATCAGCATCCGGGCGGCGTCGGCGTGGGTGCCGCCGCAGCGGCGGCCGGCCTCGGCGAGCCGCAGCTCCCACACCGAGATCGGGCCGTGCGTGCCCGGGTGGGCGGCGGCCTCGGCGAGGGCCTGGTCGAGCCAGGCGCGGGCGGCCCCGGACAGCTCGGCGTCGAGGCGGGCGCGAAGGTCGTCCAGCGGGGTGCGGGCGAGGGTGACGCCCGGTATGGGACCGCCCGGTTCGGGCTGTGCGTGGGTCATGGGGTGCTCCCTTGTGGGGTTGGCGCCGCGTGACGGAGGAAGGGCAGGGACAGCTCGGCGAAGTGCGGGCCGGCGTGGGAGTGTCGGGGCAGTTCGACGACGGTGAGCCCCTGGTAGCCGGTGGCGGCCAGGGCCTCGAGGACCGGCGGGAAGTCGATCTCGCCGTCGCCGAAGGGCAGGTGCTCGTGGACTCCGCGCCGCATGTCCTCGATCTGGACGTGGCGCAGCCAGGGGGCGGCGGCGCGGACGCAGTCGGCGGGAGGGAGCGGTTCGAGGCACTGACAGTGACCGATGTCGAGGGTGAGCCCGAGGGGTCCGGGGTCGCCGAGGAGGTGACGCAGGCGGTGGAAGTCGGCGAGGGTGGCGAGGAGGTGGCCCGGTTCGGGTTCGACGGCCAGGGGGACGCCGGCGGTCGCGGCGGCCTCCAGGACGGGGGCGAGCCCGTCGGCCAGGCGTTTCCACGCCGTGTCCGGATCCGTCCCCGGCGGGGTGATCCCGCTGAAGCAGTGCACGGCGTGGGCGCCGAGGTCGGCGGCGACCCGTACGGCACGCAGCAGCAGGTCGACCCGGCGCGCCCGGTCCTCGGGGTCCGGGTCCAGCAGGGACGGGCCGTGCTTGCGGCGCGGGTCCAGGACGTAGCGCGCGCCGGTCTCCACGGTGACGGACAGTCCCAGCGCGTGCAGACGCCGGGCGACGCGACGGGTGCGCCTGGAGAGGAGGGGGGCGAGGGGATCGAGGTGCATGTGGTCGAGGGTCAGACCGACGCCGTCGTAGCCGAGGTCGGCGAGCAGGGCGAGGGCGTCGTCGAGGCGGAGGTCGGCGAGGCCGTTGGTGCCGTAGCCGAAGCGGAGGGGGGCCAGGGGTCCGGGGGCCTGGGTGTGGAGGCTCATGTGACGCTCACCTTCCTCGCGTACTTCCGTCCGATCGGGGCGAGGGCGGCGACGGCGAGGGCGGTGACGCGGGCTCCGGAGCGGGCGGAGAGCGCGGCCTGGAGCGGGATCGTGGCGCGGATGCCGCCGCCGACGGCGCGTTGGGTGAGCGGGGGTGAGGGGTTGAGGACGGCGTGGAGGTAGGGACGGGCGACCGTCGCGGCGTACGCGGTGCCGAGGGCGGTGCGCAGGGCGGAGACCGGACTCGGTTCGGCCGGGGCGGGCCCGCGGGTCAGCAGTCGCGTCAGCAGAGCCGAGGTGGCGAGCGCGGCGAGGGGACCCAGCGACGAGCCGCCCTGGGTCTCCCGGCGGGACACCGTCGTGACGGCGAGGGTGTGGCTGCCGAGGAGCACGGCCGACGGGAGGGCGGCGCGGGCGCGACCGCCGGTCGCCGCGGCTCCGAGGAGCAGGTCGAGCCCGCGGGCGGCGGCCATGGCGACCGGCCCGGCCGGGGTGTGCTTCAGGGCCAGGTCGTACGCCCAGACCGTGGCCGCGAGGGGTGCGGCGACGGCCAGTGCGGGGCGGCCGGCGCGGGCCGCGAGGGCGAGTCCGGCGCCGGTCAGGGCACAGGCCGCGGTCAGGGCCGCCGCCGGGCGGACCCGGCCGGAGGGCAGGGGCCGGTGCGGGCGGTCCCGGGCGTCCTCCTCGCGGTCCGCCCAGTCGTTGAGGGCCATCCCCGCCTCGTACAGACAGAGGGAGGAGCCGATGGCGAGCAGGGTGCGGGCGCCGGGGCGCACACCGGTCGCGGCCGCGCCGGCCAGGGCGTCGCCGGGGACGGTGAACAGGGCGGGAAGGCGGAGGAGTTCGGCCCAGGCGCGGGGGTCGGGTGAGCGGTCGGAGGGTGTGCCGACGGTGGCTGGGACTGTGCCACCCTGAGTCTCGCCGACCCCACTGCCGCCGCCCGGAGCCTCGCCCGTGCCGTCGGCTGCCGGTCCGGGGCCGCCGGGGTGCCGCCCGCTCATCGGGGCTCCCCGGAGGGCTTCTCCGCGGTGGCCCGTGCCCCGCGCCGCAGCCGCTCGGCGAATCCCACCAGCGCCGCGTACTGCTCCCCCAGGGACGACGGCCCGTCCCCCACCGGGTCCTTGAAGTAGAAGCCGAGTTCGCCCAGGGGTCCGGACAGGCCCGCCTCGTGGGCGCGGGCGAGGAACCGGGCCAGGTCCAGGACCAGCGGGGCGGCGAGAGACGAGTCGCAGCCCTGCCAGATGGTCTGGAGGATCATGCGGGTGCCGAGGAAGCCGTCGAAGGCGATGTGGTCCCAGGCGGTCTTCCAGTCACCGAGGGCCGGGACGTCGTCGATGTGGACCTCGCCCTCGGGAGCCGTCCCGAGGGTGTCGGCGAGGACCCGTTCCTTGCCGGCGTTCTTCGCCGCCGCGGCGGCCGGGTCGGCGAGGGCCGCGCCGTCGCCGCCGCCCAGCAGGTTGGTGCCGGACCAGGCCCGCACCGCGAGTGCCCGCTGGGCGAACATCGGGCCCAGCACGGACCGCAGCAGCGTCTGCCCGGTCTTGCCGTCGCGGCCCGCGTACGGCAGCGCCGAGGCGGCCGTCTCGGCGGCGAGCGCCGGGTGGTGCAGGCCCGTGGACGGGGTGAAGTTGACGTACGGGCAGCCCGCGCGCAGGGCCGCCGCCGCGTACAGGGAGCTGGCCGGCAGTTCCGCGTCGGCCGGGGCCGGTTCCGTCGAGGCCACGTTCACCACGACGGCGCGCTCCAGCCCGAGCCGCCGTGTGAAGTCCCGTATGTCGGAGGCGAAGACGTCGATCAGCTCCTCCGCGCTCCGGGTGTCCCCGGACCGTCCCGGAACCGGGCCACCCGGCCGGATCTCGCGGTCCGCGGCGGCCAGTTCGGCGGCGACGGCGGACGGCAGGCCCGGGGGCAGGACGCCGCCTGCGGCGAGGGCCTCGGCGCGTTTGGGCAGGGGGCAGTCCACGACGTCGTGGCCGCCGAAGACGAGGGAGGACAGAGGTGGCAGTCCGCAGTCCTCGAAGGGTGGGGTCTCGGTGACCATGCCGGTCGGTGGGTGCAGACCCGCCGTGACGGCGGCGCAGCCCGCGACGGCGGTGGTGGCGACGGACCCGCGGGCCCCGATCAGCCAGACGCCGACGCGCGGCTGGGAAACGGACGCGGACATGAGCAGCCTCCTTGTCCCCACGATGTGAACCGGATGGCGTCCCCGTAGAGGTGACGGCGGGCGGGGGTCCGGCGTCCCCCGCCCGCCGCCGTTCAGTCGCCCTGCGACCCCTGTGCCGGGGTCGCGGGCAGTTCCTTGATCCGGATGTTCCGGAAGGACACCTGGTCCTCGGCTCCGTGGTTCTGGATGCCGAGGTGTCCGTCCCGAAGGCTCCGGGCCGGGTCGGTGTTGGTGAAATCGTTGATCTTCACGCCGTTGAGCCAGACGCGGAGGCGTTCGCCCTCCACGCGGATCTCGTACGTGTTCCACTCCCCCGGCGGGTTGAGCGCGCGGTCCCGCTTCCTGAGGTCGGCGGACTGGAAGCCGTAGACGGAACCGGTGGTCTTCTCCGGTACGTCGGTGGCGTCGATCTGGATCTCGTAGCCGTGGTTCACCGCCGACCAGGGGTCGTCCGACGGCGGGAAGCCGATGAACACCCCGGAGTTGTCGTCGCCGGCCATGCGCCAGTCGAGCTTCAGCGAGTACGAGGAGAAGCCCGAGGCCGCGTACCAGAGCATCCCCATGCCGCCGGACGAGGTGATCGTGCCGTCGTCGGAGAGGGTGAAGGAGCCCGGGCCCGCCTGCCGCCAGCCGTCCAGCGAGGCCTGCGTGCCGTCGAAGAGTGGACGGTATCCGTTCTCCGGTCGGCAGTCGGCCTGCACATCGCCGATCGCATACCGTATTCCGCCGAGCAGATGCTCACGGAAGTCCGGTTCGGCGTAGGACTCCTTCGTGTGGCCGCCGCCCGTGTAGAAGGCGCGGCCGCCCTGGTAGGTCTGGCACCAGGCGATCGGATGGTCGCCGTGCATGGTGCCGCCGGTGTACGAGGACTCGTCCAGCGAGGCGAGGACGTGGGCCCGTTCGCGCGGGTTGGAGCGGTAGTTGTACCACTCGTCCGTACGGTTCCAGGTCCGTGCCAGTCCGGAGGTCGCCGGGTGGGCGCGGTCCTCGATGTGGACCGTGGCCGGCTGGATCGCCGGGTGCGACTGGAAGTAGGCGCCGGCGAGGCCGCCGTAGAACGCCCAGTCGTACTCGGTGTCGGCGGCCGCGTGGACGCCGACGTACCCCCCGCCGCGGCGGATGTAGCCCTCGAAGGCGGACTGCTGGTCGGCGTTCAGGACGTCGCCGGTCGTCGACAGGAAGACGACCGCGTCGTAGCGCCGCAGGTTGGACGGGGTGAACGCGCCCGCGTCCTCGGTCGCGTCGACCGCGAAGCCGCCGCTCTCGCCGAGCGCGCGGACCGTGGCCACACCCTCCGGGATGGAGTCGTGGCGGAAGCCGGCCGTCTTGGAGAAGACCAGCACCCGCTTGCCGTCCCGGTCGGCCCGGTCGCCGCGCTCCCCCGCCGAGACCGCGGGCTGCGCCACCACGCCGCCGATCAGCAGCGCGGCTCCGGTGACCGCGGTGGTCAGTCGTCCGATGGATCGCATCACGGCCTCCTCTCAGCCGGTGGTGAAGGTGAAGTCGTCCACGTCGAACAGGGCGCCGCTGCCACTGCCCTTGAAGACGAGGTAGAGGGTGGTGGTGCCGCGCGGGGCGCGGGACAGATCGGCGCTGACGTCCTGGAAGACCTCCCAGCCGCCGGTCACCGGCACGGTGGTCTTGCCGAGCAGGGTGCCGGTCGAGGAGCCCGCGCGGATCTCCAGGGTGCCGCCCGCGCCGCCGGAGGAGACGCGCGCGGTGACGTTCTTGGCGTTGGTCAGGAGGTACGGCGTGAAGGAGATCCAGTCGCCGTTGTGGACGTTGCCGACGGTCCGGCCGCCGTGCGCGGTGTCCTTGGTGATGACCGAGACGCCGGAGCCGT
This sequence comes from Streptomyces sp. NPDC030838, assembly GCF_055572035.1. Taxonomy (NCBI): domain Bacteria; kingdom Bacillati; phylum Actinomycetota; class Actinomycetes; order Kitasatosporales; family Streptomycetaceae; genus Streptomyces; species Streptomyces sp. NPDC030838. The sequence continues at coordinate 1,315,506 of NZ_JBVIED010000001.1, forward strand.
TGCCGAAGTGCTCGGCCTGGCGGTGCTTGGGCTGGGTGACGTTCTGGTCGTGGGTGGTGAGCGGGGCCTGCCCGCCGCCTCCGCCGTCGGTGTACTCGGCGTCGACCACGCCGAAGATGTTGGCGTCCTCGTCGTGGCCGCCGTCGGCGCTGGTCTGGAGGGTGCCGGTGCAGCCGTTGGCCGAGGTCAGCGGGTGGCCGTGGGAGTCGTGGCCGAGGATGAAGGTGACCTTGACCTTGGCGCAGTCGATCGCGGTGCCGTCCTCCGGGTCGGTGACCTTCACCTTGAACGGGATGGCGTCACCGAAGCTGAACAGCTGTCCGTCCTTCGGGGTCTCCAGGACGACGCTGGGCGCGGTGTTGCCGACGACGATCTGCACGCTGGCGCTGCCGGTGCGGCCGGAGGGGTCCTTGGCGGTCACGGTCGCCGTGTAGGTGCCGTTCTGGCGGTAGCGGTGCGTGGGGTTCGGCTCGGTGGAGGTGGCGCCGTCACCGAAGTCCCAGTGGTATGTCAGGGCGTCACCGTCCTGGTCGGTCGTGCCCTCGGAGGAGAAACGAATCCTCAGCGGGGCCTGGCCGGAGGTGCGGCTCGCGGCGGCCTGGGCGACCGGGGAGTGGCCGTCGGTGGCGTTCTCGATGCGGTACAGGGCCGAGTGCTCGTCGCCGCCGAACCAGGCGGTGCCGTAGTCGAGGACGTACAGCGCGCCGTCCGGACCGAATGCCATATCCATGATCTGGGTGCCGGTCCACGGTATGTCGGCGATTGCATTCACCGTACCGTCGGCAGAATGCTCGATCCGCTTGATCCAGCGCCGCCCGAACTCCCCGGCGAAGAAGTCGCCGTCGTACGCCTCCGGGAACTTCACCGGAGAGTCGAGCGCCGGGTCGTAGCGGTAGACCGGACCGCCCATCGGGGACTCGGAGCCGGTGCCGAACTCGGGGACGGAGCCGCCGTCGTACGGGATCCACGCGGCCTGGGCCGGGGGCAGGTCGGTCAGGCCGGTGTTGTTCGGCGAGGTGTTCTTCGGGGCGGCGCAGTCGAAGGCCGCGCCGGACTGGCGGGTCGCGAAGTCGTAGTCGATGTAGGCGTCGTTGTCGCCGGTGCAGTACGGCCAGCCGTAGTTGCCGGGGCCGGTGACGCGGGCGAACTCGACCTGGCCGGCGGGGCCGCGCGCCGGGTCGGCGGATCCTGCATCCGGTCCGTAGTCGCCGACATACAGAATCCCGGTCTCCTTGTCGACGCTGAACCGGAACGGGTTGCGGAAGCCCATGGCGTAGATCTCGGGCCGCGTCTTGTCGGTGCCGGGCGGGAAGAGGTTGCCCTCCGGGATGGAGTACGACCCGTCGGCGTTCACCTTGATCCGCAGGATCTTGCCGCGCAGATCGTTGGTGTTGCCGGAGGAGCGCTGGGCGTCGAAGGCGGGGTTGCGGTTCGCGCGCTCGTCGATCGGGGTGAAGCCGTCCGACTGGAACGGGTTCGTGTCGTCGCCCGTCGACAGATACAGGTTGCCCGCCGCGTCGAAGTCGATGTCGCCGCCGACGTGGCAGCACAGGCCGCGGGAGGCGGGCACGTCGAGGATCTTCTTCTCGCTGGCGGTGTCCAGGGTGCCGTCGGCCTTCAGCACGAACCGGGACAGGCGGTTGACACCCTCGAAGGGGGCGAAGTCGGCGGCGGTGCCGGTCTCGGGCGCGTCACCCGCGGGGGTGTTCAGCGGGGGCGCGTAGTAGAGGTAGATGAAACGGTTGTCCGCGAAGCCGGGGTCGACGCCGATGCCCTGGAGGCCCTCCTCGTCGTGGGAGTACACGTCGAGCTTCCCGGCCAGCTTGGTGTTGCCGGCGGCGTCGGTGAGGCGGAGTTCGCCGTCGCGCGAGGTGTGCAGGACGGAGCGGTCCGGGAGGACGGCGAGCGACATGGGCTCGCCCACCTCCGGCTCGCCCTTGGCGAGGGTGACCTGCTGGAAGTCCTCGGCGGCCACGGCGTCCCGGTCGGCTACGGCTGCGCCGGCCTGGGGCGCCACGAAGGTGAGCGAGGCGCCGGCCAGCAGGGCACCGCCGAGCAGGGCGACGGCTTTGCGCAGGGCCGGGCGTCGTCTGGGGGTGCCGGTTCTCTGGGTGTCGGTGGTGCGGTCGTTCCCGTGCACGAATGCCTCCAGAAAGGGGCCGGTTGTACGGGCGGGTGCGTACGCCGGGATGCGCCGTCATCCCGGAGAGCCGTGCGGTGTAGTGCGGTGTGCTCCGGAGCCGGCCGGCGGTGGGGCCGCCGGCCGGGTCCGGGCCGGTCAGTTGCCGAACGCCGCGTCGAAGGACGCCGACGGCGGTTCGAAGTCGTACGCCTTGAGGCGGGTCAGCGCCTCGGGGGCGCCCTGGAGCCGGTCCATGCCGGCGTCCTCCCACTCGACCGAGATCGGGCCCTGGTAGTCGATCGCATACAGCATCCGGAAGACGTCCTCCCACGGGACGTCGCCGTGACCGGCCGAGACGAAGTCCCAGCCGCGGCGGGGGTCGCCCCAGGGCAGGTGGGAGCCGAGGCGGCCGTTGCGGCCGTCGAGGCGCTTGCGGGCCTCTTTGCAGTCGACGTGGTAGATCCGGTCGCGGAAGTCCCACAGGAAGCCGACCGGGTCGAGGTCCTGCCAGACGAAGTGGGACGGGTCGAAGTTGAGGCCGAAAGCCGGTCGACGGTCGACCGCATCCAATGTGCGTACGGTCGTCCAGTAGTCGTATGCGATCTCGCTGGGGTGGACCTCGTGCGCGAACCGCACGCCCTCCGCGTCGAACACGTCGAGGATCGGGTTCCACCGCGCGGCGAAGTCCTCGTAGCCGCGCTCGATCATCGACTCGGGGGCCGGCGGGAACATGGCGACCAGATGCCAGATCGCCGAGCCGGTGAACCCGATGACGGTGTCGACACCGAAGGCGGCCGCGGCACGGGCGGTGTCCTTCATCCGGGCCGCGGCCCGCTGCCGCACCCCCTCCGGGTCGCCGTCGCCCCACACGTCGGCCGGCAGGATCGCCTGGTGGCGTTCGTCGATGATGGCGTCGCAGACGGCCTGGCCGACGAGGTGGTTGGAGACGGCCCAGCACTTCAGGCCGTACTTGTCGAGCAGCTGGTGCCGGGAGGCGACGTACGACGGGTCGGCCAGCGCCTTGTCGACCTCGAAGTGATCGCCCCAGCAGGCGAGTTCGAGGCCGTCGTAGCCGAAGTCACGGGCGAGGCGGCAGACCTCCTCCAGCGGGAGGTCGGCCCACTGACCGGTGAAGAGCGTGAACCTGCGCGGCATACGGCTGTCTCCTCCTCAGGCGGCGATCGGCGTGTAGACGGAGTTCTTCTCGGCGCTCTCCTCCACCGCGGCGAGCACGCGCTGCACCTGGAGCCCGTCGGCGAAGGAGGGTTCGGGGCGACGGCCCTCGGCGACGGCGTGCACCAGGTCGCGAGCCTGGTGGACGAAGGTGTGCTCGTAGCCGAGGCCGTGGCCCGGCGGCCACCAGGCGTCCAGGTAGGGGTGGTCCGGTTCGGTGACGAGAATGCGGCGGAAGCCGGCATGGGCGCCGGGCTCGGTGGCGTCGTGGTACCAGAGCTCGTTCAGCCGTTCCAGGTCGAAGGCGAGCGAGCCGTGTTCCCCGTTGAGTTCGAGGCGCAGGGCGTTCTTGCGGCCGGTGGCGTACCGGGTGGCCTCGAAGGAGGCGAGGGCACCGGAGGCGAAGCGGCCGGTGAACAGGGCGGCGTCGTCGACGGTGACGGTTCCGGTGTCGGCGGCGGACACGGCGGACAGGCCGCTCGTCGGTCCGCCGGGCAGCGGCCGTTGCCGTACGAACGTCTCGGTGAGCGCGGAGACTCCGGCCAGCGGCTCCCCCGCCACGTACTGGGCGAGGTCGACGATGTGTGCGCCGAGGTCGCCGAGCGATCCGGAGCCGGCCTGCTCCTTGCGCAGCCGCCAGGTCAGCGGGAACGCGGGGTCCACCAGCCAGTCCTGGAGGTACGACACCCGTACGTGCCGCAGGGTGCCGAGGCGGCCCTCGGCGACCATCCGGCGGGCGAGCGCGGTGGCGGGGACGCGGCGGTAGTTGAACCCGACCATCGCCAACTGGCCGCGCTGGTACGCCGTTTCGGCGGCGTCGGCCATCGCCTCGGCCTCCTCGACGGTGTTCGCGAGGGGCTTCTCGCACAGGACGTGCTTGCCGGCGGCGAGCGCGGCGAGCGCGATCTCGGCGTGGCTGTCGCCGGGGGTGCAGATGTCGACGAGGTCCACGTCGTCCCGGGCGATCAGCGCCCGCCAGTCGGTCTCGGCGGCGGCCCAGCCGTGCCGGTCGGCCGCCGCGCGCACCGCGTCCGAGTCCCGTCCGCAGATCGCGGCCAGGACCGGGCGCCGGGGCAGGTCGAAGACGCGGCCCGCGGTACGCCAGCCCTGGGAGTGGGCGGCGCCCATGAAGGCGTAGCCGACCATGCCGATGCGCAGCGGGGGCCCGTCGGTCCCGGGCTCCGGTGCTGCGGACCGCCCCGGTGCTGCGGACCGCTCCTTCGCCGCGGGCTGCTCCGGTGCCGCGGACCGCTCCGGTGCTGCGGACTGCTCCGGCTCTTCCATGCAGATGTCCTCCTCGTCTGGTGGGCCGCCGGGGCGGCCCGGGCCGTGCGCGGTGGGGGGTGCGGACGGCTCACTCGAAGCCGGTGGGCATGTACTGGTCGACGTTGGTCTTGTCGACCACGGCGGAGTAGAGCGTGATGGACGCCGGGATCTCGAACTCGGCGAGACCGCCGACGCCCTTGCCCTGGCCGAGGGCGCGGGCGAGGTCGATCGCGGACGCGGCCATGGTGGGCGGGTAGAGGACGGTCGCCTTGAGGACGCCGTCGTCCTGCTTGATCGCCTGGAAGGCGGAGAGCGCACCGGCCCCGCCGACCATCAGGAAGTCGTCGCGTCCGGCCTGTTCGATGGCGCGCAGCGCGCCCACGCCCTGATCGTCGTCGTGGTTCCACAGGGCGTCGAACTCGGACTGGGCCTGGAGCAGTTGGGCCATCTTGGCCTGCCCGGACTCGACGGTGAACTCGGCGGCCTGGCGGGCCACCTTCTTGATGTTGGGGTAGTTCTTCAGGGCGTCGTCGAAGCCCTGGGTGCGCTGCTTGGTCAGCTCCAGGTTGTCCAGGCCGGCGAGTTCGATGACGCGGGCGTTGGGCTTGTCCTTGAGCTTCTCGCCGATGTAGTGGCCGGCGTTGAGGCCCATGCCGTAGTTGTCGCCGCCGATCCAGCAACGGTAGGCCTGCGGGGTGTTGAAGATGCGGTCGAGGTTGACGACGGGGATGCCCGCGCGCATCGCCTTCAGGCCGACCTGGGTGAGGGCCTTGCCGTCGGCGGGCAGCACCACCAGGACGTCGACCTTCTTGTTGATCAGGGTCTCGATCTGCCCGATCTGCTGGGCCGTGTCGTTGGAACCCTCGGTGATCTCCAGGGTGACGTCCTGGTACCTCTCGGCGCGGCTCTTGGCGTTCTCGTTGATCGCGTTGAGCCAGCCGTGGTCGGCCTGCGGGCCGGCGAAGCCGATGGTGACTTGCTTGCCCGGCTTGTCGTCGGCGGCGGGCTGGTCGTTGGCGGCGGGCGCGTCGTTGGCCTCGTTGTCCTTCTCGTTACTCGTGCAACCTGCGAGGAGGGCACCCGCGGAGACGGCGGCGGTCCCGAAGAGCAGTCCTCTGCGACTGGGGAGGTGCGACATGGTGGTGAACCCTTTCCTCAGGTCGTGCTTGCGGTACGGCGCTGGACCAGCACGGCGGCGACGATGATCGCGCCCTTGGCGATCTGCTGGACGTCGCTCTGCAGGTTGTTCAGGGCGAAGATGTTGGTGATCGTGGTGAAGATCAGGACGCCGAGGACGGAACCGGTGATGGTGCCCCGGCCGCCGCTGAGCAGGGTGCCGCCGATGATCGCGGCGGCGATGGCGTCGAGTTCGTAGAGGTTGCCGTTGGTGTTCTGGCCGGAGCCGGAGAGGATGATCAGCAGGAAGGCGGCGATGCCGCAGCACAGCCCGGACAGCAGGTAGAGGTAGAGGCGCTGGCGGCGGACGTCGATGCCGGCCAGCCGGGCGGCCTCGGCGTTGCCGCCGACGGCGACCGTGCGGCGGCCGAAGGTGGTGCGGTTGAGTACCAGCCAGCCGATGATCGTGACGGCGGCGAAGACGAGGACGAGCGGCGGTATACCGAATACATAGGCGTCGCGTTCGCCGAGATCCAGGATCCCGTCGACGGTGACGATCTGCGTCTTGCCGTCGGTGATCTGGAGGGCGAGGCCGCGGGCGGAGGCCAGCATGGCGAGGGTGGCGATGAACGGGACCATCCCGCCGTAGGCGATCAGCAGTCCGTTGACCAGACCGCAGCCGACGCCGACGAGCACCGAGGTGAACAGGATGCCGCCGAAGCCGTACTCCTGCGTGGCGACCGTCGTCGCCCACACCGAGGCGAGCGCGACGATCGCGCCCACGGACAGGTCGATGCCGCCGGAGGTGATCACGAACGTCATGCCGACGGTGACGACACCGATCACCGAGGCCTGGGTGAGGACGAGCTGGAGGTTGCGGGTGTCCAGGAACTCGTCGGGCTTGGTGATGCCGCCGATGACGACCAGGGCGGCCAGCACGCCCAGCAGGGAGAGGGTGCGCACGTCGGCGCGGAACACCAGGGTGCGCCAGGCGGGGCGGGGGCCGGCCGGCGGCGCCTTGTCGGTGGCGCCCCGCGGCGGGGAGACGGGCTGCGTCATGACGCCGGGCTTCCTTCCATCACGAGGTCGAGTACGCGGTGTTCGTCGAGTTCGCCGGCGGGCGCGGTGTGGACGACGCGGCCCTCGCGCAGCACCAGGACGCGGTCGGCGAGGCCCAGCACCTCCGGTACCTCGCTGGAGACGAGGAGGACGGCGAGGCCTTCGTCCGCCAGTCGACGGACGACCGCATACAGTTCGGCGCGGGCGCCGACGTCGACACCGCGGGTGGGTTCGTCGAGCAGCAGCACCTTGCAGCCGCGCAGCAGCCAGCGGGCCAGGACGGCCTTCTGCTGGTTGCCGCCGGAGAGGGTGCGGACGGGGACGGAGGGGTTGTCGGGCCGGAGGGACAGCTCGCGGGTGGCGGCCCGTGCGGCGCCGAGTTCGGCGGTCCGGTCGATCCAGCCGGCGCGGGAGAAGCGGGACATCGAGGAGACCGAGACGTTGCGGGTGACGGACTCCAGCATCAGCAGGGCCTGGGCCTTGCGCTCCTCGGGGGCGAGGCCGAGGCCGGCGCGGACGGCGGATCGTACACTGCCGACCTTCAACGGTCGGCCGTCGACCAGCACCTGACCGGCTGTCGGCTTCCGCGCACCGTATACCGTCTCCAGTATTTCGGATCTCCCCGAGCCGACCAGCCCGGCCAGCCCCACGATCTCCCCCGCGTGCACCGTCAGGTCCAGCGGCGCGAACTCTCCCTCCCGCGCCAGCCCCCGCACCTCCAGCACGGGCCGTCGCGGCTCCGGCGGCGCGACCGGCCGCTCCGGGAAGACGTACTCCACATTGCGGCCCGTCATCAGCGCCACGACGTCCCGCGTCGGAGTCGTCTTCGCGGGCAGCCCGCCCGCCACCGCCCGCCCGTCCTTCAGCACCGTCACCCGGTCGCCGATCCGGCGGATCTCCTCCAGCCGGTGCGAGATGTAGACGACCGCCACGCCGTCGGCGGTCAGATCGCCGACGATCCGGAACAGGTTGTCGACCTCGTCCGGGTCGAGCGCGGCGGACGGCTCGTCCATCACGATCAGCCGTACGTCGTGAGAGAGCGCCCGCGCCATCGACACGATCTGCTGCTGCGCCGCCGACAACTCGCCCACCAGCCGGGCGGGGTCGATCTCCGGGTGCCCGAGCCGCTTCAGCAGCTGCGCCGTCGAGGTGCGCGCGGCGCCGCGTCGTACGACGAATCCGGCCGCCGTGGGTTCATGGCCGAGGTGGACGTTCTCCGCCACCGACAGGTGCTCCACCAGGTCGAGTTCCTGGTAGATGGTGGCGATGCCGAGGCGCATGGCGGCGATGGGCGAGCGGAGGGTGACCGGTTCGCCGCGCCAGCGGATGGTGCCGCCGTCGGGCTGGTGGGCGCCCGCGAGGACCTTGATGAGGGTGGACTTGCCGGCCCCGTTCTGGCCGAGCAGACAGTGGACTTCACCGGCCTGGACGTCGAGGTCGACACCGTCCAGGGCCCGGACTCCGGGGAACGACTTGGTGATGCCGGACATGCTGAGCAGCGGTGGTTCTGGTGCCATGTGGGTTCCCCTCGGCGGGCGTGCGGGCCGGTGTCAGGGCGGTTCCGTCTGCGGAGCAAACGTTTTCTGGCAGGGCGGAGCAGAGCGCTGTGCAGGGGTGTTGCGGTGTCTGAGGACGTACGGAGTGATGCGGTGTCTGACGACGTACAAGGGTGGTGCGTTGTCCGGCGACTCGTTACGCGGGTGAGAACAGGTGGTCGCTGATGAGGCGGGCCGCGCCGATGACACCGGCGGTGGGGCCCAACTCCCCCAGGACGATGGGCAGATTGCCGGTCGCGAGGGGCAGCGACTGGCGGTAGACCTGGGTGCGGATCGCGGCGAGCAGGGTGTGGCCGAGGCCGGTCACCCCGCCGCCGATCACCACCAGGCCGGGGTTGAAGAAGCTGACCAGGCCGGCGATGACCTGGCCGGTGCGGGTGCCGCCCTCGCGGATCAGGTCGAGGCAGACGGCGTCGCCCGCGGCGGCCGCGGCGGCGACGTCGACGGCGGTCAGGGTGCCGTTCGCCTCCAGGCGGGCGGTGAGTTCGGCGGACTGCCCCTGTTGGGCGGCCTCCAGCGCGTCCCGGGCGAGCGCGGCGCCGCTGAAGTGGGCCTCCAGACAGCCCCGGTTGCCGCAGGCGCACGGGCGGCCGTCGGGCACGGCCTGGATGTGGCCGATGTCGCCGGCGCTGCCCGTCGTACCGCGGTGTACTCCCCCGCCGACGACGATGCCGCAGCCGATGCCCGTGCCGATCTTGACGCAGAGGAAGTCGCCGACGGAGCGGGCGACGCCCGCGTGCTGCTCCCCCATCGCCATCAGGTTCACGTCGTTGTCGACCATGACCGGACAGCCGAGTTCCTGGCTGAGCGCCTCCCGGACCGGGAAGCCGTCCCAGCCGGGCATGATCGGGGGCGCGACCGGGATGCCCTCGGGGAAGCGGACCGGGCCGGGGACGCCGATGCCGGCGCCGTCGAAGCCCTCGGCGAGTCCCGAGGCCCTCAACTTGGCGGCCATGGCGAGGACTTGCTCGAAGACCGCGACCGGCCCCTCGCGGACCTCCATGGGCTGGGTGATGTGCCCCAGGATCTCGAGTTCCGCGTTGGTGACGGCGACGTCGATGGAGGTGGCACCGATGTCGACGCCGAGGAAGCGCAGGCCGGGGGCGAGCCGGATGTTGTGGGAGCGCCGGCCGCCGCGCGAGGCGGCGAGTCCGTCGGCCACGACCAGGCCCGTCTCCAGCAGCCGGTCCACCTCCACGGCCAGTTTGGACCGTGACAGGTCGACCTGATCGCCCAACTGGGCCCGGGAGTTGGGCCCGCCGTCGCGCAACAGCTTCAGCAGCCTGGCCTGGTGGGCGTTCGCGGGTCGCGCTGTCATGCGTCTCACGTGCCCCTCCCCGCCTCGTTTCGGCCATCGCTGTCGGGCTTTCGAGGGGAACGTAGCAGCGGGTGCCGGAGGTGGGAAGAAGTCGCGCAGGAATTACCCATGACTTTTTCCACTCACAGGACAAAGCCGGGAGACGCTGGTGCCACCGGTCGGCGCCCCCGAGGATGAGGGCACGAACCCGGGCCGAACTCCCGGCCCGGCCACGGGAGAGGACACGTTCGTGATCTTGGTGACGGGAGCCACGGGAAACGTCGGCGCCAGGCTGGTCGAGGCGCTGGCGGAGACCGGCGAGCCGGTGCGGGCGCTGAGCCGCTCGGTCCGAAGGGACGGGTTACCGGCCGGAGTCGAGGCCGTGGCGGGCGATCTGAACCGCCCGGAGACGGTGCGCGACGCCCTGACGGGCGTACGCGCGATGTTCCTCATGCCGGGCTACGACGGGCAGCGGCAGGTCCTCGCGGACGCGCGGGCCGCCGGGGTGGAGCGGGTGGTGATGCTGTCCGGCGGGTCGGCGGGGACCGGTGACCGGACCAACGCCGTCTCCGCCTATCTGATCGACGCCGAGGAGTCGGTGCGCGACTCGGGGCTGGCCTGGACGTTCCTGCGGCCGACCAGCTTCATGTCGAACGCGCTGCGGCTGGCGGAGCAGATCCGCGCGGGCGACACCGTGCGGGTGCCGTTCCCGGACGTGTACACCGCCGACATCGACCCCTGGGACATCGCCCAGTGCGCCCTGCACGCCCTGCTCTCCGACGACCACACCGGCCGGGTCCTGGAACTGACCGGCCCGGAGGCGCTGTTGCCGGCCGACCGGGTGCGCGTCCTGGGCAAGGTGCTGGGCCGGGACCTGCGCACCGTCGGTCTCGGCCCCGACGAGGCGCGCGCCGAGCTGGAGGCGGTGATGCCGAAGCCGTTCGCCGACGCGATCGTCGGCTTCTTCGTCGACGGCACCCTGGACGAGTCCGTGGTGCTGCCGACGGTGCGTGAGGTGACGGGGCGGGACCCGCGCACCTTCGAGCAGTGGGCGCGGGCGCACGCGGACGCGTTCTGAGCGCTGCGCGAGGCGTTCCCGGAGGCCTCTGAGCGTCAGGGCTTCTTGCGGGTGTGCGCGTGATACGACTGCCGGGTGTGCTCCGTGTGCCGCCGCATGAGCTGGGCAGCCTCCTCCTCGTTCCGCTCCTCGATCGCGGCGATCAGTTCCTTGTGCTCGGCCCAGGACTGATCGCCCCGCACCCGGGCGACCGGGGTGTAGTACCAGCGCACCCGGCGGTCGACCTGTGCGGCGAGTTCGGCGAGGACCGCGTTGCCGGCCAGTTCCATGATCTTGGCGTGGAAGCGGGCGTTGAGGGTGACGGCGGCGTCGACGTCGTCGTCGGCGACGGCCGACTGGCCCTCGCTCACGAGCTCGTAGAGAGCCTCGATGCCCTCGCTGGTCGCGTTCCGGGCGGCGAGCCGGGCGGCCTCGGCCTCCAGCAGGGTGCGGACCGTCAGCAGCTGGTCGGCCTCCTCCTCGGTGGGCACGTGTACGAACGCGCCCTGGGCGGGGCGCAGATCGACCCAGCCCTCGGTGTTCAGCCGCTGCAACGCCTCGCGCACCGGCTGGCGGGACACCCCGAGATGACTGGCGAGTTCGCTCTCCACCAGGTGCTGGCCGGGCTGCAGGGCGCGGGTGATGATGAGTTCGAGCAACGCCTCGTACACCCGGTCGCGCAGCGGGCCCGGCCGTTCCAGCCTGGGCACCGCTCCCTGCGGCAGTCCTGTCGACAACATACGTCGTCCCCCTCCTCGGCAGGGCCCTGCACAGCGGCCGTAAAGGCACCGGAAAGCGCCGTAAAGGCACCGGAAAGCGTAGGGAAAGACAGTATCAATTGTCTTTCGTCTACAGTCTACGGTGCACAAACGCCAGTAGACCGGGGAGTTGGCCCCGTCACACCCCCCGTCGTTCCCACCCCGAAGTCTGGCCGCACGCGGGTGCCGTCACGGACACCGGACGACCTGACCGGCGTACGAGAGATTGCCGCCGAAACCGAACAGCAGCACCGGATCCCCGCTCGTCACGGCGCCCTGCTCGACCAGCTTGGAGAAGGCGAGCGGAATGCTGGCGGCCGAGGTGTTGCCCGATTCGGTGACATCGCGCGCGACCACCGCGTTGACGGCGCCGATCCGCTCGGCGAGGGGTTCGATGATGCGCAGGTTGGCCTGGTGCAGCACGACCGCGGCCAGGTCCTCGGGGGCGAGCCCGGCGCGCTCGCAGGCCGCGCGGGCGAGCGGCGGCAGCTGGGTCGTCGCCCAGCGGTAGACGCTCTGGCCCTCCTGCGCGAACCGCGCGGGGGTGCCCTCGATCCGTACCGCGTGCCCCATCTCGGGCACCGATCCCCACAGCACCGGGCCGATGCCGGGCTCCTCGCCGGGTGCGCAGGCCTCGACGACGGCGGCCCCCGCCCCGTCGCCGACGAGCACGCAGGTGGTGCGGTCGGTCCAGTCGGTGACGTCGGACATCTTGTCGGCGCCGATGACCAGGGCCCGCTGTGCCGCCCCCGCCCGCACGGTGTGGTCGGCGGTCGCCAGGGCGTGGGTGAAGCCCGCGCAGACCACGTTGACGTCCATCGCGGCCGGCTGCGGGACGCCGAGCCGGGCGGCGACGCGGGCGGCCATGTTGGGGGAACGGTCCACGGCCGTCGACGTGGCGACGAGCACCAGGTCGATGTCGGCGGGCGTGAGGCCCGCCGCCGCGAGCGCCTTGGCGGCGGCCTGCGCGGCCAGCTCGTCCACGGGCTCGTCGGGGCCGGCGATGTGCCGCGTCCGGATACCGACCCGGGTCCTGATCCACTCGTCGCTGGTGTCGACCATGCCGGCCAGGTCCTCGTTGGTGAGGACCCTGGCGGGCTGGTAGTGGCCGACGGCGGCGATGCGCGAGCCGTTCATGGATGGTGTTCCCCCTCGTGCCTCGGGTAGCGGGGTTCACCAGTCTGATCAGTGACTCGCGGGTAGCACGGCAGGTGATGCCACAGGAATCGGTCGCCCGGATTGTCGGCTTCTATCAGACCGTCGGACGACCGAGCAGTCACCCGGTGAACAGTTGCGTGACCTTTTGTACGAGTTCGTACAGGCCGTAGGCGAGCGGCGCTCCCACCCACAGCCAGGCGAAGGCGATGAGCGGCCGCCGGTCAGGCGGCGTCCGGCTGCTGTCGTCGGGCATCGGCGGCCTCCCTCGGTGCGGGGACATGATGACGCGGATGGACGGGGCGGACGAACTCGTTGGCGACGAAGCCGACGGCGAGCAGCCCGATCATGATGCCGAACGACAGCCCGTACAGCGACGCGCCCTGCCGGCCGGCCGCCTCCTGCCGGTCGGCGATCCAGTTCACGATCAGCGGGCCGAGCACTCCCGCGGTCGACCAGGCGGTGAGCAGCCGGCCGTGGATCGCGCCGACCTGATAGGTACCGAAGAGGTCCTTGAGGTAGGCGGGGATGGTCGCGAAGCCGCCGCCGTAGAAGGAGAGGATCACCAGCGCGCACAGGATGAACAGCGGTTTCGAGGTGTCGCCGGCGAGGGCGATGAGGAGGTACATCAGCGCGCCCACGCCGAGGTAGAGGCGGTAGACGTTCTTGCGTCCGATCAGGTCGGAGGTGGACGACCAGCCGATCCGGCCCGCCATGTTGGCCGCCGAGAGCAGCGCCACGAACCCGGCCGCGGCGGTCGCCGAGACGGGGGTGGAGGTCTCGGCGAAGAAGTCCGTGATCATCGGGGCGGCCTTCTCCAGGATGCCGATGCCCGCGGTGACGTTCATGCAGAGCACGATCCACAGGCACCAGAACTGGGGGGTGCGGACGGCCTCGCGGGCGGAGACCTGGATGCCCGCGGCGGGCGGGCTCGGGCTCGCGCCGGGGGTCTGCGGCTGCTCGGGGGCGGGCGGGTGCTCAGGGGTGAGCGGCTGCTCCGCGGTGCGCGGCACCCGGACGAGCAGGACCCCGAGCAGCATGAATACGGCATACGACAGACCGTGTACGAGGAACGCCAGCGCGATTCCCGCACTGTCGGAGCCGAACGTCTTCAGCATCTGCGCCGACCACGGCGAGGCGATCAGCGCGCCGCCGCCGAAGCCCATGATGGCGATGCCGGTGGCCGTGCCGGGGCGGTCCGGGAACCACTTGATCAGGGTGGACACGGGCGAGATGTAGCCGATGCCGAGGCCGATGCCGCCGACGAAGCCGTAGCCGAGGACGATCAGCCAGTACTGCTCGACGGCCGCGCCCAGCGCGGAGAGCAGGAAACCCGAGGAGAAGCAGACCAGCGCCACGGTCATCGCCCAGCGCGGTCCGTTGCGCTCCACCAGTGTGCCGCCGAACGCGGCCGACAGACCGAGCATCACGATGCCGAGCTGGAAGGGCAGCGCGCTCTCGGTGCCGCTGAGGCCGAGCGCGGACTCCAGGGGTGGCTTGAACACGCTCCAGGCGTAGGCCTGGCCGATGGACAGATGGACGGAGAGGGCGGCCGGCGGAACCAGCCAGCGGCTCCATCCCGGGGGTGCGACCGGGGGACTCATGATCCCGGAAGGTAGGGAGCGACGGGGGAGTTGAGAAGCCGTCGGGTCGACGGTATGCGGTGAGCGGTATGCCGGATGCGGTGAACGGTCGACTGGCAACCAGCGACCGGCGTCCGGCGACTGGCGACTGGGGACCGGCGACCGGCGACGCCCCTTCCGGTTGCCGCCCGAACCCTTGCCGCCCAACTCCCCATACTGTAGACAATATTTCGTCGACAGACATCCGACCGTCGACTCGAACCACCTCCGCGGTACTCCCTCGACCGAACGGAGCGTTCCGAAGTGAAAGTCGCAGTTCTCGGTGCCGGTGCCATCGGCGCCTACGTCGGGGCCGCGCTCCACCGCGCCGGCGCCGACGTCCACCTCATCGCCCGTGGACCGCACTTGGCGGCCATGAGGCGGCACGGAGTGCGGGTGCTCAGTCCGCGCGGCGACTTCACCGCGCACCCCCACGCCACCGACGACCCGGCCGAGATCGGCCCGGTCGACCATGTCTTCCTGGGCCTGAAGGCCAACGCGTACGCGGCGTGCGGGCCGCTGATCGCGCCACTGCTGCACGACACCACGGCGGTGGTCGCCGCGCAGAACGGCATCCCCTGGTGGTACTTCCACCGCCACGGCGGCCCGTACGACGGCCACCGCGTCGAAAGCGTGGACCCCGGCGGCGCGGTCAGCGCGGTGCTCGCGCCCGAACGGGCCGTCGGCTGCGTGGTCTACGCCGCCACCGAACTCGAAGAACCTGGCGTCGTACGGCACTTGGAAGGCACCCGGTTCTCCGTCGGGGAACCCGACCGGAGTGTCTCCGCGCGCTGTCTCGCCTTCAGCGAGGCTATGCAGGCCGGCGGGCTGAAGTGCCCGGTCGAGCCGGACCTGCGCAACGACATCTGGCTCAAGCTGCTCGGCAACATCTCCTTCAACCCGATCAGCGCGCTGGCCCGCGCGACCATGCGGCAGATGTGCCGGCACGGCGGCACCCGCCGGGTCATCGAGATCATGATGACCGAGACGCTGGCCGTCGCCGAGGCGCTGGGCTGCGAGGTCGGGGTGTCCATCGAGCGCCGGCTGGCGGGCGCCGAGCGCGTCGGCGACCACCGGACCTCCACGCTCCAGGACCTGGAGCGCGGCAAGCCACTCGAACTCGACGTGCTGCTCGCCGCGGTCGTCGAACTGGCGGAGATCACCGGCGTGGAGGTGCCCACGCTGCGCACCGTGCACGCCATCTCGGACCTGCTCGCGCTGAGGAGCGCCGCATGAGGAAACGCGAACCGAGGACGTACACCCGGCTGACCCGTCCGCTGGTCCGGGACTCCCGCGACGAACCGTTCCGCCCGGCCTCCTGGGACGAGGCCCTGGACCGGGCGACCGAGGGTCTGCGGGCGGCACGGGGCGCGTTCGGGATGTTCTCCTGCGCCCGGGCGACCAACGAGATGAACTACGTGGCGCAGAAGTTCGCCCGCGTGGTGATGGGCACGAACAACGTCGACTCCTGCAACCGGACGTGTCACGCGCCGAGCGTGGCGGGGCTGAGCGCGGTGTTCGGCTCGGGCGGCGGGACGTCGTCGTACGAGGAGATCGAGCAGACGGACGTCATCGTGATGTGGGGCTCCAACGCCCGTTTCGCGCATCCGATCTTCTTCCAGCATGTACTCAAGGGCCTGCACAACGGCGGTCGGCTGTATGCAGTCGACCCCCGACGGACGTCCACCGCCGCCTGGGCCGAGAGCTGGCTCGGCCTGAACGTCGGCACCGACATCCCTCTGGCGCACGCCATCGGCCGCGAGATCATCCACGCGGGCCTCGCCAACGAGGCGTTCATCGACCGGGCGACCACCGGCTTCGAGGAGTACCGGGCACTCGTCGAGCCCTGGACCCTCTCCCTCGCCGAGAAGGTGACGGGGGTGCCGGCCGCCGCCATCCGGGAGCTGGCGCACGCCTACGCCCGCGCCGAGCGCGCCCAGCTGTGCTGGACGCTCGGCATCACCGAGCACCACAACGGCACCGACAACGTCCGCGCCCTGATCAACCTGGCCCTGCTCACCGGGCACGTGGGCCGCCACGGCTCCGGCCTGCAGCCGCTGCGCGGTCAGAACAACGTGCAGGGCGGTGGCGACATGGGCGCCATCCCCAACCGGCTGCCCGGCTTCCAGGACATCCTCGACCCGCAGGCCCGAATGAGGTTCGAGTCCGCCTGGGACACCGTGATCCAGCCGCAGTACGGGATGAACCTGACCGAGATGTTCGAGGCGATGGAGGACGGCTCCCTCCGCGCCGTCTACTGCATCGGCGAGAACCCCGCCCAGTCGGAGGCCGACAGCGAACAGGCCGTACGACGCCTCAAGTCCCTCGACTTCCTGGTCGTCCAGGACATCTTCCTCACCAGGACCGCCGAGCTGGCGCACGTCGTCCTCCCCGCGACCGCGGGCTGGGCCGAGACCGACGGCACGACCACCAACAGCGAGCGGCGGGTGCAGCGGGTGCGGCGGGCGGTCACCCCGCCCGGCGAGGCCCGCGAGGACATCGACATCATCTGCGACCTGGCGGCCCGGCTCGGCCACGACTGGAAGTACGCCGACGCCGAGGCCGTATGGAACGAACTGCGGTCCCTCTCCCCGGACCACCACGGGATGACGTACGCACGCCTGGAGGAACACCAGGGCATCCAGTGGCCGTGTCCGAGCACGGACCGGCTCGAACCGACATATCTGCACGGCCGGTTGTGGGAGACCGACCCGGCGCGGCGGGGGCGGCGCGCGCCGTTCGGGATCGTGCGGCACGATCCGCCGGTCGACCTCACCGACGACGAGTACCCGATCCGGCTCACCACCGGCCGTCGTCTCGACTCCTACAACACCGGTGTGCAGAGCGGGAGTTTCGCCTCGCCGCTGCGGCGCGGGGAGTACGTCGAGCTGTGCCCGGAGGACGCCGAGCGGTACGGGGTCGTGGTCGGCGAGGAGGTCCGGGTGACGTCGCGCCGCGGGTCGGTGGTGGCGCCCGTGTGGGTCGACCCGGCGCTGCGGCCGGGGCTCGCGTTCATGACGATGCACTTTCCCGACGAGGTGGACACCAACCAGCTCACGATCGAGGCGAACTGCCCGATCGCGGGGACGGCGGAGTTCAAGGCGTCGGCGATCCGGATCGAGAAGCTGCCCACCGCGACCATCGTGAGGTGACGGGACGTGGATCTGCACTTCGGTGACAGCAAGCCGACGGACGAGGAGCGGGCGGCCGTGGACGCCCTGCTCGGTCCCCCGGAGTCCTCGTGGGAGGGCGCCGCCCGCGACGAGACGCGGGCCGCCGACCTGAGGTGGGCGAGGGGCGGCCGCAAGGCCCGGGACCGCCGCGACCTGCTGTTGCCGGGGCTGCACGCGATCAACGACCGGATCGGCTGGATCAGCCAGGGCGCCCTCGACTATCTGTGCCGGCGTCTGACGGTGCCGCCGGCGGAGGCGTACGGCGTCGCCACCTTCTACGCGATGTTCTCGGTCCGGCCGCGCCCCGCGACCGTGCTGCACGTGTGCACCGACCTGGCCTGCGCGGTGGCCGGGGCGCCGCGGCTGTGCGCGGACGTCGAGGCCCGGCTGGGCCCGGGCAGCGGCGTGCGGGTGGAGCGCAGCCCCTGCCTGGGCCTGTGCGAGCGCGCCCCGGCGGCGCTCGCCGTCAAGGCCGGGGATCCGGTCCGTACGGCGGTGTCGGCGCCGGCGACGGCCGACGCGGCCGTGCTCGCCGCGCGCGCCCCGGACTCGGCGCCCGAGGAGCCGCCGGCGGTGATGGCGGTGCCCCAGGCGGGGGATCCGTCGCTGGTGCTGCTGCGCCGCGTCGGGGTCGTCGACCCGTCGTCGCTGGACGACTATCGCGCCCATGGCGGCTATACGGCCCTGCGCCGGGCGTTCGCGCTGGGTCCGGCCGGGGTGATCCGGGAGGTCACCGACTCGGGGCTGGTCGGGCGGGGCGGTGCCGCCTTCCCGACGGGCCGCAAGTGGCAGGCCACGGCGTCCCAGCCGGACCGTCCGCACTATCTGGTCTGCAACGCCGACGAATCCGAGCCCGGCACCTTCAAGGACCGGGTGATCATGGAGGGTGATCCGTACGCGCTGGTGGAGGCGATGACGATCGCGGCGTATGCGATCGGCGCGCATACGGGATACCTGTATCTGCGCGGCGAATATCCGCGTGCACTACACCGTATGCAATATGCCGTCGACCAGGCGCGCGCCCGGGGACTGCTCGGCGACGACATCCTCGGCCAGGGCTACGCCTTCGACATCGAGATCCGGCGCGGCGCCGGCGCCTACATCTGCGGCGAGGAGACCGCCCTGTTCAACTCCATCGAGGGCTACCGGGGCGAGCCCCGCTCGAAGCCACCGTTCCCCGTGGAGAAGGGCCTGTTCGGCAAACCCACGGTGGAGAACAACGTCGAGACACTGGTCAACGTCCTGCCGGTCCTCGCCCTGGGCGGCCCGGCGTACGCGGCGATCGGCACCGGGAAGTCCACCGGGCCCAAGCTGTTCTGCGTGTCCGGCGCCGTGGACCGGCCCGGCGTCTACGAGCTGCCGTTCGGCGCGACCCTCGGCGAGCTGCTCGAACTCGCCGGTGTCCGCGACGGGTTGCGTGCCGTGCTGCTCGGCGGCGCGGCCGGCGGTTTCGTCCGCGCTGACGAACTCGGCATCCCGCTCACCTTCGAGGGCACCCGCGCGGCGGGCACGACCCTCGGTTCCGGGGTCGTCATGGCCTTCGACGACAGTGTCCCGCTGCCCCGGCTGCTGCTGCGCATCGCGGAGTTCTTCCGCGACGAGTCGTGCGGGCAGTGTGTGCCGTGCCGGGTGGGGACCGTGCGCCAGGAGGAGGCGCTGCACCGGATCGCCGAGCGCGCCGGGGCCGCTGCGGCCGATGACATCGCGCTGCTCAGAGAGGTCGGCCGCGCGATGCGGGACGCCTCGATCTGCGGTCTGGGGCAGACCGCGTGGAACGCCGTGGAGTCCGCCATCGACCGTCTGGGGGCGTACGAATGACCGCGATACCGCTCGGAGTGCCGCGCCGGCTGATGGAGTTCACGATCGACGGGGAGGAGGCATGGGCCCCCGAGGGCTCCACGATCCTGGACGCCTGCCGGGCCGCGGGGAAGGACGTCCCCACCCTCTGCCAGGGCGACACCCTGCGGCCGAAGAACGCCTGCCGGGTGTGCGTGGTGGAGGTCGAGGGCTCCCGCACCCTCGTCCCCGCCTGCTCGCGCCGGGCGGAGCCGGGCATGGAGGTGCGCACCGACACCGAGCGCACCCGGCACAGCCGCAAGCTCGTCCTGGAGCTGCTGGCGTCCTCGGTCGATCTGTCCACGACCCCGCGGGCCGCGGAGTGGATCAAGGAGTACGAGGCGAAGCCGGACCGTTTCGGCCCGGACGCGGCGCGGGTCGACGAGGAGCCGAGGGTCGACAACGACCTCTACGTCCGCGACTACGGCAAGTGCATCCTCTGCTACAAGTGCGTGGACGCGTGCGGCGACCAGTGGCAGAACACCTTCGCGATCTCCGTCGCCGGCCGCGGTTTCGACGCCCGGATCGCGGTGGAGCACGACGCCCCGCTGCCCGACTCGGCGTGCGTGTACTGCGGTAACTGCATCGAGGTGTGCCCGACGGGGGCGCTGTCCTTCAAGTCGGAGTTCGACATGCGGGCGGCGGGCACCTGGGACGAGTCGGCGCAGACCCGGACGACCACCGTCTGCGCGTACTGCGGAGTGGGCTGCAACCTCACCCTGCACGTGCAGGACAATGAGATCGTGAAGGTCACCTCGCCGCACGACAACCCGGTGACCCACGGCAACCTGTGCATCAAGGGCCGCTTCGGCTACCAGCACGTACAGAACCGGGACTGACGGGACTGATCGGGACATGGGACGAGTCACGGAACGACGCAAGGTCATCCGCATCCGCGACGGGGCGGTCTCGTCCCGCCCCGACACGCTCGTCGCCGAGGAACCACTGGAGATCCGGCTGAACGGCAAGCCGCTCGCGATCACCATGCGGACGCCGGGCGACGACTTCGCGCTGGCGGCCGGCTTTCTGGTGAGCGAGGGCGTCCTGGCGACCGCATACGATCTTCAGAACATCGTCTACTGCGCCGGGGCGACCGTAGACGGTTCGAACACCTACAACGTCGTCGACGTGAAGACGTCCCCAGGCGTGGCGATCCCCGACATCACCCTCGAACGCAACGTCTACACCACCTCCTCCTGCGGCCTGTGCGGCAAGGCCAGCCTCGACGCGGTCCGCACGACGGCCCGCTGGCCGATCGCCGACGAACCCCCGCTGCGCGTCGACCCCGATCTGCTGGCGAGCCTCCCCGACCGTCTCCGCGCGGCCCAGCGCGTCTTCGACCGCACCGGCGGCCTGCACGCTGCGGCCCTGTTCGACGAGGACGGCGAGCTGCTCGACATTCGGGAGGACGTGGGCCGGCACAACGCGGTCGACAAGCTGGTCGGCCGCGCTCTCCAGAACGGCGATCTGCCGCTGTCCCGGACGATCCTCCTGGTCTCCGGCCGGGCCTCCTTCGAGCTGGCGCAGAAGGCGGTGATGGCGGGCATCCCGGTCCTCGCGGCGGTCTCCGCACCCTCCTCGCTCGCCGTCGACCTGGCCGCGGAGACGGGCCTGACGCTGGTGGGCTTCCTGCGGGGCCGCTCCATGAACGTGTACGCGGGCGAACACCGGCTCGCCCTGCGGACCGCGGCCGCCCAGGGCTGACCGGCTCGCCGCGACACGGCGGCGGGGCCCCGACCGGCGGGGAGCGCCCCCTGCGCCGCAGGGGCCCCGCCTCAGTCGCGCCCCGCCCTCACCGGCCCGTGCCGGAGATCCGGCCCAGCATCTCCAGGAACCGCTCGCGTTCCGCGGCCGTCAGGGGCGCGAGGAGCGCGTCGTTGGCGGCGCGGGCCGCCTTCTCGCAGCGCACCAGCAGCCGCGTGCCCTCGTCGGTGAGGGACACGGCGTTCTTGCGGCGGTCGCGGGGGTCGGGTTCGCGGACCACGAGGCCCGCGGACTGGAGGTCGTTGAGGATGCCGACGACGTCCTTGGGGTCGAGGCCGACGGCGCGGCCGAGGTCGGCCTGGGCGACGGGCGCGAGGTCACGCACGGCGGAGAGCACCACGTGG
The DNA here is from genome assembly GCF_055572035.1 of Streptomyces sp. NPDC030838. Classification (NCBI taxonomy): domain Bacteria; kingdom Bacillati; phylum Actinomycetota; class Actinomycetes; order Kitasatosporales; family Streptomycetaceae; genus Streptomyces; species Streptomyces sp. NPDC030838. The sequence continues at coordinate 1,336,804 of NZ_JBVIED010000001.1, forward strand.
TGCCACATCCGCAGACCTTCCTCGGCCAGTGCCTCGGCGACCAGCGCCCGCCCGCGGGCGGCGGCGCGGCCGAGCAGCCAGCTGGGCAGCGAGCGGATCGCGGGGAGCGGGGCCTCCCCCGTGGCGGCGGCTTCCATGGCGGCAGCCTAGCGGCGCCCACCGGGCATCCCACCGAAATTCATTGGCACCTCCAACGACAAACCCATACCGTTGGGACTCCCAACGAGTTCTACGACCTCTGGAGGTGCGATGCGCCGCGTCCGCTACGACTCCCCCGGCGGCCCCCTGTTCCTGGAGGAGGCCCCCGTCCCGGAACCGGCCCCCGGCGAACTCCTCGTGCGCTGTGCGGCCATCGGCGTCACCCTTCCCGTGGTCCGCAAGGTCGCCGAGGCCCCGGAGCCGGTGCCGCTGGGCGGCGAGATCGCCGGGGAGGTGGTCGCGGTCGGCGAGGGCGTCACGCGCTTCGGGGTCGGCGAGCGGGTGACCGGGCTGTGTTTCGGCCACGGGTACGCCGACTACGCGCCGCTGCACGAGGCGATGGCCTCCCCGATACCCCCCACCGCCTCGGCCGTCGACGCGGTCGCGCTGGTACGCAGCGGCCTGGTCGCCCTGGGCGCGCTGACGGCGGCCCGCCCGGCACCGGGCGAGAGCGCACTGGTGACGGCCGCGGCGAGCGGCGTGGGCCAGCTGGCCGTGCGGCTCGCGCGGCTGCGCGGCGCGGCCCGGGTGGTGGGCGCCGTCTCCGACCCGGCCAAGGCGGACTTCGTGCGCTCGCTCGGCGTCGACGAGGTGGTGGTGTACGGCGACGACGACTGGGGCGCGCCCGTCGACTACGTCCTCGACGGTGTCGGCGGCGACCTGCTCGGCCCGGCCCTCGCCGCCCTGGCGCCGGGCGGCCGGCTGGTGGCGTACAGCTCGGGCGGCGGGACCGTTCGAGCGTACGACCTGCTGGTCGGCGCCAAGTCGGTGACCGGGTTCCAGATGGCCCGGATCGCCCGCGAGGAGCCGGAGACGTACGAGCGGTGGCGCCGGGAGCTGTGGCGGCTGTTCGACGAGGGTGCGCTGCGGCCCGCCGTGCACGGCGGGTTCACGCTGGCGGAGGCGGGGCGGGCGCACGAGGTGATCGAGGCGCGGCGCAATCTCGGCAAGGTGGTGCTGCTTCCCTGACGGAGCGTCAGCACCGGCGTACGCCCGACTCGGTGACGGTTGCGCCTCTTGTGGGTGTCGGTGACGCCAACTACCGTCCGGGGGTCCATACGTTGGACGTGGGATGTCCGGATGTCCGGCCCGTATGAAGGGCAGACGCGCTGTGCCGTCACGTCTTCTCACCCGTACGAGATGCACCCTCACCGCGGTCGCCGTGCTGGCGGCGACCGCCACACTCCCGAACCCCGCGCACGCCCAACCACCCTCCACCGCCCCGTCGTTCGAGCAGCAGGTGCTCTTCAAGGCCTCGCGGGACCCCGGTTACGCCTGTTTCCGCATCCCGGCCATCCTGCGGACCACCGCGGGCACACTGCTCGCGTTCGCCGAGGGCCGGGTGCTGAACTGCGGGGACGCGACCGACATCGACATCGTCCTCAAGCGCTCCACGGACGGCGGCCGCACGTGGGGGCCGCTCCAGGTGGTCACCGAGGGCGCCGGTGACACCCATGGCAACCCGGCGCCGGTCGTGGACCGCGAGACGGGCCGGATCCTGCTGGCCCAGACGCACAACACGGGCCGTACGGACGCCGGCAACTGCCAGGTGCCCTGCGACCGCACCCCGCATCTGCAGTACAGCGACGACGACGGCCGCACCTGGTCCGCGCCGCGCGATCTGAGCCGGGAGATCCTGCCGTCGCGCTGGAACTCCTGGTACGCCACCGGCCCCGTGCACGGCATCCAGCTCGCCCGCGGCCGGCACGCGGGCCGGCTCGTCTTCGGCGTCAACACCGAGACGTGGAACGGCACTCGGGTCACCGAGAACCACGCCGCGCTGATCGTCAGCGACGACGGCGGCGACCACTGGCGGATCGGCGCGACCGACTCCTGGCCGATCGCGCGCGACGGGACGTTCCGTCAGAAGCCCTCCGAGCTGACCCCGACGGAACGCTCCGACGGCACGATCCTGGTCAGCGGCCGGGAGCAGGACGGCACCGACCTGGGCCACCGCGCCCAGGCCGTCAGCGGCGACGGCGGCGACACCTTCGAGGGCCCCTTCCAGGACCTGCCGGACCTCTACACCCCGCAGGTCCAGGGCGCCACGCTCCCCCTCGGCTCCCGCGTCCTGCTGTCCGCCCCGGCCGACCCCGACCGCCGCCGGACCATGATGATCCGCTCCTCCTACGACGGCGGCGAGACCTGGGACAGCGTGGACCGGGGCACCGTCGTCACCCGTGACTGGGCGGGCTACTCCGACATGACGGCGATCGCCCCGGACACCGTCGGCCTGCTGTACGAGGCCGGGGTCGTCGACGCGCGCGACGAGATCCGTTTCGCCCGCTTCACCGAGGACTGGCTCGTCCCGCCCCGCGGCCCCGACCCGACCACCCCCGACCTCAGCCCGTACGCGGAACGGGCGGCCGTCCTAGGCGGTGCCGCGCCCGTCCGGGACGGCGCCTCGGGGGGCGCGCTGGCCTTCGACGGCGCCGACGACTCCGTACGACTGCCTCACCGCACCCAACTGGCGCTCGGGACCCGGGACTTCACGGCGTCCCTGTGGTTCCGGTACACCGCCGGCGCCGGCGAGCAGCCGCTGCTCTCGCTGGGCGGCATCGGCGGCTCCCAGCCGCAGATCCGGCTCTGGGCCGAGCCCGCGCACGACCGGCTGCGCGGTCTGATCACCGTGCGGGAGGGCGCCACGACCGTCCGCACGGCCGAGGTGACCGCGGCCGGAGCGCGCAACGACGGCCGCTGGCACCGTGCGGTGCTGCGGCGCGGCGGCGGACGGCTGACGCTGTCCGTCGACGGTACGGCGACCGCCACCGCGGACGTGCCCGGCTCGCTCAGCCGGAACTCCCCGTTCGGCGTGCACATCGGGCAGCGTATGGACTCCCGGGCCTTCTTCACCGGCGCGATCGACGAGGTGCGGGTGTGGAACCGGGCACTGAGCGACGGAGAGGTGGACGAGGCGCCGTTCGCGGGCATGGTGCTGTGGCTCCCCATGGACCAGGTGAGCCGCAGCCGCTAACGTCCCGGAGCGTGCCCGAGGACGTACGCGACGGACGAGACGTACGAGAGACCCGAGAGATACCGGAGGGACCGGGGGTACGAGCACGGCGGCGGGCCGGGGTCGGGATCGGGCTGCTGCTGGTCCTGGCGCTCGCGGCCGTGCTGCTGAGTGTGCGGGATACCGACGACCGTCGACAGCGGTCGGCCGACTGTATACCGCACACCGTCGCCTCCTGGTCGACCGCCGGTCCCCTCACCACCGAGTTCACCCGCTACGGCAACGACCCCACTCGCACCGACGACTGGACCGGCGGCGACGGCACCCACTCCCTCCGCCTCCCCGACGGCCGTCTCCTCTGGCTCTTCTCGGACACCTACCTCGGGCGGGTCCACCCCCCGCCCAACCCGGCCGGCGCGTCCCACCCCTGGCGGGACACCACCGCCCCGCTGGTCCGCAACTCGGCGGTGGTGATGACGAAGAGCGGCCGCCTGACCGCCACCCTCCCCGCCCCGCTCTTCCCCGACCCGGCCCCCCAGCAGTGGCGCTGGCCGGTCGCCGCCCGGGTCGAGCCCCGCTCGCCCGGCTCCGCCGAGCGGGTGGTGCGCGTCGTGCTGTGGACCCGCGCGGCGGGCCAGACGCCCTGGATCTACGGTGTCCCGCTGGCCACCGAGGTGGCCACGCTGTCGCTGCCGGATCTGCGGGTGGAGAGCGTCGTCCCGGTCCTGGACCAGCGTGCGGTCGCCGATCCCTCGCGGCGGGTGCTGTTCGGGACGACGCTGGTCGAGCAGGACGGCTGGAGCTATGTCTTCGGCGGGAACGACGGGCAGGCCGCCTCCCGGCCGGTCTCCTCCGCCTTCGTCGCCCGGGTGCCGGAGGGCTCCCTCGCCGACCCGGCCGCCTGGGAGTACTGGACGGGTTCCGGGTGGGCGGCCGGCGCGCGGCCCGGCGCGGTGCTCGGGGACGAGCGGCGCGCGGGGGTGGGCAGCGCGTTCTCGGTGGTGCGGCGGGGCGGCACGTATGTGCTGTTCACCATGGCCGCGGGCGCCCGGGGGCTGACGGATGTGACGTCGTACTGGGCCTGCTCCCCCACCGGACCGTGGCACGGCCCGGCACGCGTCCTCACCGCGCCGCTGCCGCCGGGCGAGGTCGCCGCGTACAACCCGCAGGCGCATCCGGAGCTGAGTGGCGGCGAGGGGCGGCTGGTGCTCAGCTATGACGTCAACTGGCTGCGGACCACGGACGCCTCCGCGCAGCTCAGCGGGAACGCGGGCCTGTACCGACCGCGGTTCGTGACGCTGCGGCTGCGGGCGGACCGGTGACCTGACCGGGCTCCTCCACGGGGTCCTGGGAGCGGCGCCTGGCGATCACCGCGCACACCATCAGCTGCATCTGGTGGAAGAGCATCAGCGGCAGCACGGCCAGCGAGGCGTGCGCGCCGAACAGGACGCTCGCCATGGGCAGTCCGGCGGCGAGGGACTTCTTCGACCCGGCGAACTGGATGGTGATCCGGTCCGCGCGGCCGAACCCGAGCGCCCTGGCGCCGTACCACGTCAGGGCCAGCATCACGGCCAGCAGCACGGCCTCCACGGCGAGCAGCCCGGCGAGCCGGACGGGGCTGACCTGGTGCCAGATGCCCTGGACCATGCCCTCGCTGAAGGCGGTGTAGACGACGAGCAGGATGGAGCCGCGGTCGACGTAGCCGAGGACCTTCTTGTGCCGGGAGACGAAGTCGCCGATCCAGCGGCGCAGCACCTGTCCGGCGAGGAACGGCACGAGCAGCTGGAGCACGATCTTCAGCAGCGAGTCCGCGGAGAACCCGCCGGCGGTGCCGCCGAGCAGGGACGCGGCGAGCAGCGGCGTGACGAGGATGCCCGCGAGGGAGGAGAAGGAGCCGGCGCAGATCGCGGCGGGCACGTTGCCGCGGGCGACCGAGGTGAAGGCGATGGAGGACTGGATCGTCGACGGGACCAGGGTGAGGAAGAGCAGGCCCTGCCACAGGGAGTGGGTCAGCACCACCGGCACCAGGCCGCGGGCGGCCAGGCCGAGCAGCGGAAAGACGACGAAGGTGCAGGCCAGGACGGTGACGTGAAGCCGCCAGTGGCGCAGTCCGTCGAGCGCCTCACGGGTGGAGAGCCGGGCGCCGTAGAGGAAGAAGAGCAGGGCGATGGCGGCGGTGGAGGCGCCGGAGACCGCGTCGGCGGCCGTGCCGCGGGCCGGGAGAAGCGCCGCGAGGCCCACCGTCCCGAGCAGCAGCAGGATGTACGGGTCGATCGGCAGCCGGCTCGGCCGTCGCAGGCGTTTCACGGTGCTCCACACGGTTCGCGGACAGGGGCGTACGAGGGTCGGGTGCCCCTCTCGCACGGGGGTCGACTCCCCCTGGGGTCGTGCAGGGGTCGAGTCTCCCTGGGCTCAGGAGTCCCCTCCCCATGGTGCTCCTCCGCCCGCCGATCGGGAATCCGGCATACCACTCTGACTGTCATCGGGAATCGCGATAGCCGCGCTATGGTCGGAGCGTGTACGACCCGTCCCACCTGCGCACGTTTCTGGCCGTGGCGCAGACCCTGAGCTTCACGCAGGCCGCGCGGCGGCTCGGGCTGCGTCAGTCGACGGTCAGCCAGCATGTGCGGCGCCTGGAGGACGCCACCGGGCGGACGCTGTTCTCCCGGGACACGCATTCCGTGGAGCTGACCGAGGACGGCGAGGCGATGCTCGGCTTCGCCCGGCGGATCCTGGAGGTGCACGAGCAGGCGACGGCGTTCTTCACCGGCACCCGGCTGCGGGGCCGGCTGCGGTTCGGCGCCTCGGAGGACTTCGTGCTGACCCGGCTGCCGGAGATCCTGGAGGGCTTCCGGCACGACCATCCCGAGGTCGATCTGGAGCTGACGGTCGAGCTGTCCGGCACGCTGCACGAGCAGCTGGCGGCCGGGAAGCTGGACCTGGTGCTGGCCAAGCGGCGGCCGGAGGACCCGCGCGGGGAGCTGGTGTGGCACGACCGGCTGGTCTGGATCGGCGCCGACCGGCTCCGTCCGGACCCGGAGCGCCCGGTGCCGCTGATCGTCTATCCCCCGCCGGGCATCACCCGCGCGCTGGCGCTGGAGGCGCTGGAGCGGCAGGGGCGCGCCTGGCGGATCGTATGCACCAGCGGCAGTCTCAACGGGCTGATCGCGGCGGCCCGGGCGGGGCTCGGGGTGATGGCGCACTCGCGGGGTCTGATCCCGCCGGGTCTGGTCCGTGTACCCGACCGGTTCGGCCTGCCGGAGCTCGGGCGGGTCGACTTCGTGCTGGTGCACGGCCGGCGCCGTACGCCGGCGCAGGAGGCGGCGGACGCGCTGGCGGCGGCGATTCTCGCGGGCGGGGACCGGCTGCACCGGCGCTGAGCCCGCACCGGGCAAGAACCGGAGTCACGAACCGGAGTGACGAAATCCGTCGCGCCCGCGCTGACAGAAGTGACGGGGCGCGTGTCCGTGGCCCGGTAAGCGGGTCGTACAGATTCCGTGGAGATTACGGCACCGAAACTTACTCCGCCGTCAGGAATCGGTCCGACCCCTCCCCGTACGCGCGCATTGTCCCCCGCTGACCAGCGGGAACCTGAGCCTCACTCGCCTTTCGCACCCCTCCCGTCCCGACTCTGCGTGGGGTAGCTTTCACCGCCTGTGCGGGGCGTCGGGCGTCACCAGGAGCCGTCACCGAGAGCGGGGGAGCGGGTTTGCGCGAGTTCACCAACCCTCCGTTGGCGTTGGCACCCCCGGTGGGCGGCCTCGCCGACGCCGTCTACCGCAACGCCGAGGACGACCCGCGGCACATCGCGCTCGGCCGCAAGGACGAGACCGGGCGATGGCGGGACGTGACCGCCGCGGAGTTCCGTGACGAGGTGCTCGCCCTGGCCAAGGGGCTGCTCGCCCGGGGCGTCCGCTTCGGCGACCGGGTCGCGATCATGTCCCGCACCCGCTACGAGTGGACGCTGTTCGACTTCGCGCTGTGGTCGATCGGCGCGCAGGTGGTGCCCGTCTACCCGACCTCCTCGGCCGAGCAGTGCTTCTGGATGCTCCACGACGCGGAGGTGACGGCCGCGGTCGTCGAGCACGAGGACCACGCGATGACGATCGCCACCGTCATCGACCGGCTGCCCCGGCTGAAGCAGCTGTGGCAGCTGGACGCGGGCGCGGTGGGCGAGCTGTACGACGCCGGCGCGCATCTGGACGACGAGGTGGTGCACCGGCATCGCAGGGCGGTCACCCCGGAGACGGTCGCGACGGTCATCTACACCTCGGGCACCACGGGCCGCCCCAAGGGCTGTGTGCTCTCGCACGGCAACTTCATGTTCGAGGCGGACACGGTCATCGAGCGCTGGGAGCCGGTGTTCCACTCCCGCAAGGGCGACGAGGCGGCCACCCTGCTCTTCCTGCCGCTCGCGCATGTGTTCGGCCGGATGGTGCAGGTCGCCGCAATCCGCGGCAAGGTCCGCTTCGGCCACCAGCCGCAGCTGAACGCCGCCGCCCTGCTGCCCGACCTGGCCGCCTTCAGGCCGACCTTCTTCCTCGCGGTGCCGTACATCTTCGAGAAGGTCTTCAGCGCCGCCCGCCGCAAGGCGGAGCGCGAGGGCCGCTCGGGGCCGTTCGAGAAGGCCGTCGACGTCGCCGTACGGTACGCGGACGCGATGGAGGAGAAGGCCTGGGGCATCGGGCCGGGGCCGTCGGCGGGGCTGCGGATGCAGCATCAGTTCTTCGACAAGCTCGTCTACGCCAAGGTGCGCGAGGCGATGGGCGGCCGGGTGCGGCACGCGATGTCGGGCGGCTCGGCGATGGACCGGCGGCTCGGCCTGTTCTTCGCGGGCGCGGGCGTGCACATCTACGAGGGGTACGGCCTGACCGAGTCCACCGCCGCCGCCACCGCCAACCCGCCCGAGCGCACCCGCTACGGCACGGTCGGGCAGCCCGTTCCGGGCGTCACCGTGCACATCGCCGACGACGGCGAGATCTGGCTGCGCGGCGCCAACGTCTTCCAGGGCTACCTCAACAACGCCAAGGCCACCGACGAGACCCTGCACGACGGCTGGCTGGCCACCGGTGACCTCGGCGTCCTCGACGAGGACGGCTATCTCACCATCACCGGCCGCAAGAAGGAGATCCTGGTCACGTCCGGTGGCAAGAGTGTGTCGCCGGGGCCGCTGGAGGAACGCGTCCGGGACCATCCGCTGGTCGCGCAGTGCATCGTCGTCGGCAACGACCGCCCCTTCGTCGCCGCGCTGATCACCCTCGACCAGGAGGCCGTGGAGCACTGGCTGAAGATGCGCAACAAGCCCGCGCTGACCGCGGCCGAACTGGTGCGCGACCCGGACCTGGAGACGGAGATCCGGCGGGCGGTGGTCGCCGCGAACACCCTGGTGTCGCAGGCCGAGTCGATCCGCACCTTCCGCATCCTCGCCCAGCCGTTCACCGAGGAGCACGGACTGCTCACCCCGTCGCTGAAGCTGAAGCGCAAGGCCATCGAGAAGGCGTACGCGAACGAGGTGGACGCCCTGTACCGGACGTGAACACCTCAACCACACGCGGATTCTCCCGTCAGGAATGCATCGCGGCCCGTGATCGTTGACGATGGGAGTACCACCTGACGACAACCGAAGGATCAAGAGCTCGTGAGCAGCAAGGTCCCCCCGATCATCCTCAACAACGGCGTCGAGATGCCCCAGCTGGGCTTCGGCGTCTGGCAGGTGCCGGACGACGAGGCGGAGCAGGCGGTCTCGACCGCGCTGGAGGCCGGGTACCGCAGCATCGACACAGCGGCGATCTACGGCAACGAAGAGGGCACCGGCAAGGCCATCGCCTCGTCCGGCATCCCGCGCGAGGAGCTCTTCGTCACCACCAAGCTCTGGAACAGCGACCAGGGGTACGACTCCACGCTGCGCGCCTTCGACCTCTCGCTGTCCAAGCTCGGCCTGGACTACGTGGACCTGTACCTCATCCACTGGCCCATGCCGTCCCGGGACACGTACGTCGACACCTACAAGGCGTTCGAGAAGCTGCACGGCGACGGCCGGATCAAGGCCATCGGTGTCTCCAACTTCCTGCCGGAGCACCTGGAGCGGCTGATCGGCGAGACCTCCGTGATCCCGGCGGTCAACCAGATCGAGCTGCACCCCCACCTGCAGCAGCACGCCTCCCGTGAGTACCACGCGCGGCAGGGCATCGCCACCGAGGCCTGGTCGCCGCTCGGCCAGGGCAAGGGCCTGCTGGAGGTGCCGGCCATCGTCGCCATCGCGCAGAAGCACGGCCGCACCCCGGCCCAGGTCGTGCTGCGCTGGCACATCCAGCTGGGCAACGTGGTCATCCCCAAGTCGGTGACTCCGTCGCGCATCAAGGAGAACATCGACGTCTTCGACTTCAGCCTGGACGACGAGGACCTCGCGGCGATCAGCGCGCTGAACGAGGACCGGCGGATCGGGCCGGACCCGGCCGTCTTCGAGATGGTCTGAGCCGCCGCCCGCCACGGCCACGACCGCGCCCCGGGACCGTCAAGGCCCGGGGCGCGGTGTCATGTGGGCCTGTCTCACAGGGACTTGGTCGCCGTGTGCACGGTGTGCGCCGCGAGGACGAACACGTCCCGGCGGTGGTGCACGCTCGCCGTGTCGTCGGGGTCGAACAGCCGGTCGAGGGTGGCGCGGTCGGTCGCGTCGAGGCGGTCGCCGAGCGCCTCCCGGGTGCGGGAGAGCCGCGCGGCGACATAGGCGCGGGCCCGGTCGGTGGCCGGCGCGGGCAGGTCGAGCAGAAAGCTGCGGGTGTGCGGGTGGCCGAGGCCCGCGGCGGCGAGCAGCGCCGGCCAGTCCTCGGTCTCCGCGACACTGCCCGGCAGGCCCGCCCGCATCTCGGCGAACCACTCCTCCTCCAGCGCGTCCAGCCGCGCCTGGAGCCCGGGGCGGCCGAAGCCGAGGTCGCGGGGCAGGTACCGGGCGGGCAGCCCGCCTTCCAGGACGGCGAGCGTGCCGCCGGGGGCGAGCCGGTCGGCGAGGGCGGCGAGCGCGGCCCGCTGGTCGCCGAGGTGGTGCAGGCTGCGGCTGGCCCACAGCAGGTCGGCGGGGTAGTCCAGGTCGCCGAGGACGCCGGGCAGGTCCCCGGCGAGGGTGCCGAACCGGTCGGCGACGCCGAGGCGTTCGGCGCGGGCGCGGGCCCGCTCCAGCAGGGGCTCGGCCCCGTCGACGGCGACCACCCGGGCGCCGGGGAAGGTCTCGGCGAGCAGACACGAGACGACGCCGGGCCCGCTGCCCGCGTCCACCACCAGGCCCGGGTCGGTCTGCTGCTTGGCCAGCCAGGCCAGGGCCCGCTCGTACAGCGGGGTGAACAGCTCGGCCTGCGCCTCCAGCAGCGGGGCCATCTCCGCCCAGTCGAGGTCGGTGTGGTCGTGGTGGTGGTCCTTGTTGTGCATGCTGTTCAGCCTCTCCTCCGGGTGCGGACAGCGTGCGCCGACGCACCGCGAAGGAGCCAGTCGTGTTGCCGTTCCGGCAACACGACTGGCCGTGGATCCCGCATGTCACCGCGGTCGCCGGACGCCGCGGTGATCCGCCCCGGTCAGGACAGCGGCGGGTAGGCGTTCCGCATCAGCTGCTGGAACTGCGCGGAGAACCAGTGCCCGGAGAGCGGGGCGTCGGGCAGCGCGCCGGACATGTTGTTGTTGTTCCGCGGGTTGCCGGTGTACGTCGGGTCGCACATCCGGTCGAAGCCCTTGCCCTCGTCGTTCGGGATCTCCTTGCTGGCGCCGTCGGACTCACCCGGCGGCTTCATCCAGACGTAGGCGTCGATGCCCGGCTCGGGCGCGGCCTGCGGGCGTTCGCCGAGTCCGGCACCGGCCTGGTTGCACCAGTTGCCGGTGTTGAGCCGGCGGTCGTAGCGGCCCCCGTCGACGTAGGTGTCGACGTTGGTGGTGGCACCCGGACCGGTGGGCCGTGCGGTACCGCCCCAGCCGTTGCGGGAGGTGTCGATCAGCATGCCGATCTTCGAGTCGAAGCCGATCGAGACCAGCTTGTCGCGCATGGCCTGGGCGTACGACAGCTCGTCGACGTAGCGGTTCCAGTCGACCCACTTGGACTGGCGCACGGACGTCCCGTTGACCGTGTCCGTGATCTTGAAGTGGTCCTCCTTCAGCGCGCTGTAGTTGGCCGTGTTGACGATGAAGCCGTGCACGTCGGCGACGGTCGCGCCCTCGGTGGTCGCGGCGGTCTTGAACATGTCGGCGGAGGGGCCGAAGTTGTCGTCCCAGCCGAGCCAGCCGTGGTGGCCGGCGTCGACGTAGTTGTAGACGTTGGGGATGTCGCCGAGCTTGTTCAGGGCGTAGCCGATGCCCTTCTGGTAGTTGCCGTTGGCCTTCATCACGTCACAGTTCGGCGTGGCGGTCGGCCGCGGGGTGACGTTGGTGACGAGGTTGGGCAGCGAATCCAGCTCCACCGTGGTGACGATCCGCAGGCCCCGGTACTTGGGGTCGGCGAGGATCGCGGCGATCGGGTCGATGTACTGCGTCTTGTACTTGTCGATCTCGGTCGGGCCGAGTTCGCCGTTGGACGCCAGCGCCGCGCAGTCACGGCCGGGCAGGTTGTAGATCACGAGCTGGACGACGAGCTCGCCGGTGCCCTTCTGCTGCAACGCCTCGTCGAGGTGGGCGCGCAGGCCCATGCCACCGTTCACGCCGTTGATCGCGGCGGTCCGGTCCAGCCAGACACCGGTGGGCTGGTTGGCGATGCGGCTGCCGCCAGGCTCGGCGGCGGCCTTCCTCGACCACTCGGGGTTCACGTACACCTTGGCGCCCTGGTACGGGTTGTCGACCCTGCCCGTCGGGTTGGGCGGCGGGTCGGTGGGGCCGCCGGGGCCCCCGCTGCCGTCGTCGACGTTGCAGGTGACGCCGTCGAGGGTGAAGGTGGCGGGGATCGCGTTGGTGCCGCTGTAGCTGCCCTGGAAGCCGAAGCTGACCGAACCGCCGGTGGCGAGCTGGCCGTTGTAGCTCTCGTTGGCGGCGGTGACGGCGGTGCCGCTCTGGGTGACCTTGGCGTTCCAGGCGTTGGTGACCTTCTGGTTGCCGGCGTACGACCACTTCAGCGACCACGCGGACTTGGCGGCGCCGTTGTTGGTGAGGGTGACGGCGGCGGTGAAGCCGGTGTCCCACTGGTTCTGCACCTTGTAGTCGACGGTGCAGGGGACGGCGGCGGCGCCGATGTCGGCGGGGATCGCCGCCATCGCGGTCCCGGTCGCACCGCCCACGAGCGTCAGTGCGGCGAGCAGTGCTGTTCTCGTTCGGGTACGGCTCATCAGTGCGGGTTCCTCTTCTCCGACGTGTGTGTCAGGTACTCGTCCCTCAGGAGTGCGCGGCTGAGGGCGCGTTGACCGAAGCGACGTCAACGCGAGCGGGAAAAAGGCGTGCGCAGAGAGGGCCTCGCGAGGGCGGGCACGGCTGCGCCGACGAGTAAAAGACCTGAACGCGGGGGGTGACGCATGAGCGACTCCTTGCGGCTCGGACGGGTCCGGGCGGACACGTCGTCTGGCGGAATCGCTCCCACTGGTGATGGCGAAGGTAGCGCCAAGTGACGGTAAAGAACAGAGGAGTTGCTTGACTTTTCGTCCGGCACGTTCATCGAATCTTTTCGACTCTTCAAACATCTTGACCGCTCCTACCCCCGTCCTCACTATGGGAGCGCTCCCACTGGTTCAAGCCTTGACTTTCCGAGCCGAAGTTGTCGCAAGGAGGAACCAGCTCATGCCACCCAGAACCGGACGCCGCGCCGCGCGGCGACTATGGACCGCCGTGGTGGCGGCCCTCGCCGTACCCCTGTCGATGCTGGCCGCGAACCCGACCCCCGCGCACGCGGCGGCGCTCCAGTGCAGCGTCGACTACAAGACCAATGACTGGGGTTCCGGCTTCACCGCGGACCTGACGCTCACCAACCGCGGTACGGATCCGATCGACGGCTGGACGCTGACGTACTCCTACAGCGGCAACCAGAAGCTGACCAACGGCTGGAACGGCACCTGGTCGCAGTCCGGCCAGTCGGTCACGGTGAAGAACCTGTCGTACAACGGGCGGATCGCCGCCGGCGCGGCCGTGTCGACGGGTGCCCAGTTCACCTACAGCGGCGCCAACACCGCCCCGACCTCCTTCGCGGTGAACGGCACCACCTGCGCCGGCGCCCACCAGCCGCCGATCACCGTGCTGACCAGCCCCGCCCCGGGCGCGGTCTACACGCAGGGCGACGCGGTGCCGCTCGCGGCCACCGCCGCCGCGGCGGACGACGCGACCATCACCAAGGTCGAGTTCTACGACGACACGACCCTGCTGGGCACGGACACCACCGCGCCCTACACGCACTCCGCCTCTGGTTTGACCGTGGGCAGTCATTCCCTGGTGGCGAAGGCGTACGACAGCCTGGGCGCCTCGGCGTCCTCCACGCCGGTCGGCGTCACCGTCGCCTCGGGCCCCGCCGTGGTGGCCTCGCCCGCCCAACTGCCCGTTCAGCAGGGCAAGACGGGCACGTACGAGATCCGTCTGTCGACCCAGCCGTCCGGCAACGTCACCGTGACCACGGCGCGCGCCTCCGGCAACTCCGGTCTGTCGGTGACCGGCGGCGCCTCGCTGACCTTCACCCCGTCGAACTGGAACACCCCGCAGAAGGTGACCATCACCGCCGACTCCTCCGGGACCGGCGCGGCCACCTTCGAGTCGACGGCGACCGGGCACGGCAAGGCCTCGGTGACGGTCACCCAGATCGCGGCGAGCAAGGAGTACGACGCCCGCTTCCTGGAGCTGTACGGGAAGATCACCGACCCGGCGAACGGCTACTTCTCCCCCGAGGGGATCCCCTACCACTCGGTGGAGACGCTGATCGTCGAGGCGCCGGACCACGGCCACGAGACCACCTCGGAGGCGTACAGCTATCTGCTGTGGCTCCAGGCCATGTACGGCAAGGTGACCGGCGACTGGACCAAGTTCAACGGCGCCTGGGAGATCATGGAGAAGTACATGATCCCCACCAAGGCCGACCAGCCGACGAACTCCTTCTACAACGCGTCGAAGCCGGCGACGTACGCGCCGGAGCTGGACACGCCGAACGAGTACCCGGCGAAGCTGGACGGGACGGTCTCGGTCGGACCGGATCCGATCGCCGGTGAACTGAAGACCGCATACGGCACGGACGATGTCTACGGTATGCACTGGCTGCAGGACGTCGACAACGTCTACGGCTACGGCAACTCCCCCGGCAAGTGCGAGGCCGGCCCCACGGACACCGGCCCGTCGTACATCAACACCTTCCAGCGCGGCGCCCAGGAGTCGGTCTGGGAGACGGTCCCGCAGCCGACCTGCGACGCCTTCAAGTACGGCGGCAAGAACGGCTACCTGGACCTGTTCACCGGTGACTCCTCCTACGCCAAGCAGTGGAAGTTCACCAACGCCCCGGACGCCGACGCGCGCGCGGTGCAGGCCGCGTACTGGGCGGACATCTGGGCCGAGCAGCAGGGCAAGGGCTCCCAGGTGTCGGCCACCGTCGCCAAGGCGGCGAAGATGGGCGACTACCTGCGGTATGCGATGTACGACAAGTACTTCAAGAAGATCGGCAACTGTGTGGGGCCGACGGCCTGCCCGGCGGGCAGCGGCAAGGACTCCTCGCACTACCTGCTGTCCTGGTACTACGCCTGGGGCGGCGCCACCGACACCTCGGCGGGCTGGGCCTGGCGCATCGGCTCCAGCCACGCGCACGGCGGCTACCAGAACCCGCTCGCCGCGCACGCCCTGGCCAACTACCCGGACCTGAAGCCGAAGTCGGCGACGGGCCAGGCGGACTGGGCGAAGTCGCTCGACCGGCAGCTGGAGTTCTACCGCTGGCTGCAGTCGGCCGAGGGTGCCATCGCCGGTGGTGCGACCAACAGCTGGCAGGGCCGCTACGCGACCCCGCCGGCCGGCAAGTCGACCTTCTACGGCATGTACTACGACGAGAAGCCCGTCTACCACGACCCGCCGTCCAACCAGTGGTTCGGCTTCCAGGCGTGGTCGATGGAGCGCGTCGCCGAGTACTACCAGCAGACGGGCGACGCCGACGCCAAGGTCGTCCTCGACAAGTGGGTCGACTGGGCGCTGTCCAAGACCACCGTCAACCCGGACGGCACCTTCCGGATCCCGTCCACCCTCCAGTGGTCGGGCCAGCCCGACACCTGGAACCCGTCGAGCCCGGGCGCCAACACCGGGCTGCACGTCACCGTCGCCGACTACACCAACGACGTCGGTGTGGCCGCCGCGTACGCCAAGACCCTGACGTACTACGCCGACCGCTCCGGCGACACGGAGGCGGCCCGGGTGGCGAAGGCGCTGCTGGACGGCATGTGGAACAACCACCAGGACGCGCTCGGCATCGCCGTGCCGGAGACCCGCGCCGACTACAACCGCTTCGACGACCCCGTGTACGTCCCGAGCGGCTGGACCGGCACCATGCCGAACGGCGACCCGATCAACTCCACCTCGACCTTCGACTCGATCCGCTCGTTCTACGAGGACGACCCGGCCTGGTCGAAGATCGAGAGCTACCTCGCGGGCGGTGCCGCGCCCGTCTTCACGTACCACCGGTTCTGGGCGCAGGCGGACATCGCCCTCGCCATGGGCTCGTACGCGGAGCTCCTCGAATAAGTCCCCGCCGGGCGCTCCGCGGGTCGGGGCGGTACGTCCGCCGCGGGCCGGTCGTGGCCGGTCGCGCCCGCGGCGGAGCCGCAGATCGATGCGGCCCCGCGCCCCTGCCGGGGCGCGGGTGCTGACCGCGCTTCTCCGGAACCGCCTGAAGGCTCCGCGTGCGTGGTCTCGTCACCTGACGGCGAGGCCATCCGGCCGGGCGGTCCCCACCCGCACTGGGGGCCGCCCGGCCGTCGCACGTTCCCCACCGCAGCCCACCGCAGCAGGAAGGACATCCCCACCGTGCGAAGAACCCGCATCCTCACGGCCGTGCTGGCGCTCGCGGCCGGCCTGCTCGCGGGCTCCCCGCCAGCGCTGGCGGCCGAGCCCGTGGAGCGAGAGGTGTCGATCGCCGCCGACACCTACACCTGGAAGAACGCCCGGATCGACGGCGGAGGTTTCGTCCCCGGCATCGTCTTCAACCGCAAGGAGAAGAACCTCGCCTACGCCCGCACCGACATCGGCGGCGCCTACCGCTGGCAGGAGTCGACAAAGACCTGGACGCCCCTGCTCGACCACATCGGCTGGGACGACTGGGGCCACACGGGCGTGGTGAGCCTGGCGTCCGACGCCGTCGATCCGAACAGGGTGTACGCGGCCGTCGGCACGTACACCAACAGCTGGGATCCCGGGAACGGCGCGATCCTGCGCTCCGCCGACCGGGGCGCCAGCTGGCAGAAGACGAACCTGCCCTTCAAGCTGGGCGGCAACATGCCGGGCCGGGGCATGGGCGAGCGCCTCGCCGTGGACCCGAACAAGAACAGCGTGCTGTACCTGGGCGCGCCCAGCGGCAAGGGCCTGTGGCGGTCGACGGACTCGGGGGTCACCTGGTCGCAGGTGGCGAACTTCCCGAACGTCGGCACCTACGTACAGGATCCGAGCGACACCTCCGGCTACGCCAGCGACAACCAGGGCATCGTCTGGGTCACCTTCGACGAGTCCACCGGCACCGCCGGCAACGCCACGAAGACGATCTACGTCGGGGTCGCCGACAAGGAGAACGCGGTCTACCGCTCGACGGACGCGGGCGCGAGCTGGCAGCGGCTGGCGGGACAGCCGACCGGACACCTCGCGCACAAGGGCGTACTGGACACCGTCAACGGTCATCTGTACATCGCATACAGCGACAAGGGCGGCCCGTACGACGGCGGCAAGGGCCAGCTGTGGCGGTACACCACCGCGACCGGCACCTGGACGAACATCAGCCCGGTCGCCGAGGCCGACACCTACTATGGCTTCAGCGGCCTGACGGTCGACCGGCAGAAGCCGGGCACGGTGATGGCCACGGCCTACAGCTCCTGGTGGCCGGACACCCAGATCTTCCGCTCCACCGACAGCGGCGCCACCTGGACGAAGGCGTGGGACTACACGTCGTATCCCAACCGCGAGAACCGGTACACGATGGACGTCTCGTCCTCCCCGTGGCTGACCTGGGGCGCCAACCCGTCACCGCCCGAGCAGACCCCGAAGCTCGGCTGGATGACGGAGGCGCTGGAGATCGACCCGTTCAACTCCAACCGGATGATGTACGGCACCGGCGCGACGATCTACGGCACCGAGAACCTCACCAACTGGGACTCGAACACGAAGTTCACCGTCAAGCCGATGGTGCAGGGCCTGGAGGAGACCGCGGTCCTCGACCTCGCCTCTCCCCCGTCGGGCGCCCCGCTGCTCAGCGCGCTCGGTGACATCGGCGGCTTCCGGCACACGGATCTGACGAAGGTCCCGCCGATGATGTACACCTCGCCCAACTTCACCTCCACCACCAGCCTGGACTTCGCCGAGTCCAACCCGAACACGGTGGTCCGGGTCGGCCATCTCGACTCCGGCCCGCACATCGCGTTCTCCACGGACAACGGCGCCAACTGGTTCGCCGGGACCGACCCGTCCGGGGTGAGCGGCGGCGGCACGGTCGCGGCGGCGGCCGACGGCAGCCGGTTCGTGTGGAGCCCCGAGGGCACCGGAGTGCACCACACGACGGGCTTCGGCACCTCATGGCAGGCGTCCAGCGGCATCCCGGCGGGCGCGATCATCGAGTCGGACCGGGTGGACCCGAAGACCTTCTACGGCTTCAAGTCCGGGAAGTTCTACGTGAGTACGGACGGCGGCGCCACCTTCACCGCGTCCGCCGCGACCAACCTGCCCGGCGGGGACAGCGTGCGCTTCAAGGCGCTGCCCGGCACGAAGGGCGACGTGTGGCTGGCGGGCGGCGCGAGCGACGGGGCGTACGGGCTGTGGCACTCCACCGACGGCGGCGCCACCTTCACCAAGCTGTCCGACGTCGAGCAGGCCGACACCATCGGCTTCGGCAAGGCGGCGGCCGGCGCCTCGTACCAGACGCTCTACACCAGCGCCAAGATCGGCGGGGTGCGCGGCATCTTCCGCTCCACCGACAAGGGCGCCACCTGGACGCGGATCAACGACGACGCCCACCAGTGGGGCTGGACCGGTGCGGCGATCACTGGCGACCCGCGCGTGTACGGCCGGGTGTACGTGGCGACCAACGGCCGCGGGGTGATCTACGGCGACACCTCCGACACGGGCGGCGGTGGCGGCGGTGGCGGTACGGACCCGACGCCCACACCGACGGGCGCCTGCGCGGTGACGTACAAGATCACCAACCAGTGGTCGGGCGGCTTCCAGGCGGACGTGCAGCTCGCCAACACCGGGAGCACCGCCTGGAACGGCTGGGCGCTGAGCTGGACCTTCCCGAACGGGCAGACGGTGTCCCAGATGTGGAACGCCGAGCACAGCTCCTCGGGCGGGACGGTGACGGCGAAGAACGTCGGCTGGAACGGAAGCGTGGCCGCGGGCTCGTCGGTGGCGTTCGGCTTCACGGGAAGCTGGTCGGGGACCAACGGGAAACCGACCGCGTTCAAGCTGGGTGACCAGTCCTGCACGGTGAACTGACCCGAAGGGCGCGCACCGTGCCGGTGCGCGCCCTCCTTACGATCAGGGCGTGTACACGGTCGGCCGCGGGGCGGTCGGCATGCCGTTGCCGAGGAAGAAGCTCGGGTGCGGGGGCTGGTTGTAGGCGGTGTTCTGCCAGGCGAGCGCGGTGCGGTACTGGGTGTCGTGCAGCAGGGTCGTGATGCGGGTGCCGGTCTCGTGCGGGGTCGAGTAGATCCGCAGGGCCCGGTTGTCGCCGGTGCGCCAGACGACCTCCTCGCGCCAGTCGCCGAGGATGTCCCCGGACAGCGCCGGGGTGGACTTGGTGCCGTTGTTGGAGGAGACGCCGGAGCCGGTCAGCAGGCGGGTGTCGGCGGAGGTGCCGTACTTGTCGATGCGGGTGCCGTCGAGGAGTTCGCGGACGGTGTCGCCGTCCCACCAGCTGACGAAGTTGACGCTGGACGGCTCACGGCCGAGCGAACCGCCGGTCGCCGAGCGCAGGGTGGTGTCCGCGGCCGACCAGGACTCGGCTCCCGCCGAGCCGGCGTGGACGTCGGCGGAGACGCCGCGGCCGTTGTCGGAGCCCGAGGCCGTCTGCCACAGGATCTGGCCCGTCCGGGCGTCGGCCATCCAGGAGCCGGGCTTGGAGGAGTCCTCGGAGACCTTGAAGTACTCCAGGCCCGCCCGGGACGGGTTGAGGTCCCCGACATGCCCCGCGTCGCCATGGCCGAGCTTCGTCGTCCACAGACCGTAGCCGTTGTCGTCGACGGTCATCGCGCCGTAGACGATCTCGTCCCGGCCGTCGGCGTCCACGTCCGCGATGGACAGGCTGTGGTTGCCCTGGCCGTCGTAACCCTTGCCCGCGTTGGTGGAGGAGTTGGTGTCGAAGGTCCAGCGGCGGGTGAACTGGCCGCCTCGCCAGTCCCAGGCGGCGATGACCGTACGGGTGTAGTAGCCACGGGCCATGATCAGCGACGGGCGGGAGCCGTCCAGGTAGGCGGTGCCGGCCAGGAAGCGGTCGACGCGGTTGCCGTAGGAGTCGCCCCAGGAGGAGACCGTGCCGCGGGCGGGGACGTAGTCGACGGTGCCCATCGCCTTGCCGGTCTGCCCGTTGAACATCGTCAGGTACTCGGGCCCGGACAGCACATAGCCGCCGGAGTTGCGGTGGTCGGCGGAGGCGCTGCCGATGACCGCGCCGGTGCCGTCGACCGTGCCGTCGGCGGTCTTCATCGCGACCTCGGCCTTGCCGTCACCGTCGTAGTCGTACACCTGGAACTGCGTGTAGTGCGCGCCGGAGCGGATGTTGCGGCCCAGGTCGATCCGCCACATACGGGATCCGTCCAGCCGTATACCGTCGACGATCGTGTTCCCGGTGTAGCCCGACTGCGAGTTGTCCTTGGCGTTGGTCGGCTGCCACTTCAGGACGAACTCCAGGGCGCCGTCACCGTCCAGATCGCCGACGGAGGCGTCGTTGGCCTCGTAGGTGTACGCGACCCCGTCCGGGGTCGTACCGCCGGGGGGCGGACTGAGGGGGACGTCCTTGTAGCCCGTGCGGAACTGGACGGCGTGCACGGAGTCGGCCTGTTCGACGCCGTTCACGATCGCGCGGACCGTGTAGTCGGCGTGCGCGGGGGCGCCGGAGTGGAAGTAGTTGGTGGAGCCGGTGATCGGGGTCGCGTTGACCTTCGTACCGGCCCGGTAGAGGTTGAAGGAGACGTTGTCGGGATCCGTGCCCAGCCAGCGCCAGCTGACCAGGTTGCCGGTGCCGGTGTGGACGCTGACGACGCCCCGGTCCAGGGCCTCGACCTGCCGGGCGGTGGCCGCTTCGGCGGTGTCCGGGCCGAGGACGGTCAGCCCGGCGCCGCCGAGCAGTGCGGCGGTGGCGGTGAGGGCGGAGACGACGGCCCGGCGGCGTCTGCGGTGGCGGTGGGCGTGCGGGTGCGGGTGCTTCACGTGACGTACCTCCCGGGGAGGACGGACGGGTTGTGCCCGTCAGTCGCCGCCGGTCGGCGCGAGGTTGCCGCCGTCTCCCTGTGTCTTGCGGAACGCCCGCAGGGTGAACCAGGGGTCGGGGCGTGGCCGGTCCTGGTCGGGCAGGGCGGCCAGGCGTTCCGCGAACCCGTCGGCGCGGGGGTCGCCGGGCGGCAGCGTGACGAACCAGCCGCGGCGCAGGTCGGCGATGGTGCGGCGGGGGCTGCGGCCCTGGCCGCGGCCGGGGAAGCGGGTCCGGCCGGCCGGGAGCAGACCGTGGGCGGCGGCGTACGTCTCGACGGCCGCGGACTCGTCGACGGCGCGGGTGCGGGGGCGGGCGGCGAGGACGGCGTCGATGTCGCTGCCGACGTTGTGGGCGGCGGCCTTGTCGACGGTGGTGACGTAGACGCCGCCCGGGCGCAGCACACGCGCGCACTCGGCGACGACGGCGCGCACGGCCTCCTGGTCCGGCAGCAGGTGGAGCAGCCACACGCTGGTCACCGCGTCGAACGTGCCGTCGGGGAAGGGCAGTCGGCGGGCGTCGGCGCGGAGCACGGTGCCCGGAAGGCGGGTGGCGGCGCGGCGGACCATCTCGTCGGTGAGGTCGACGCCCGTCACCCGCATCCCATCCCGGGCCGCGGCCAGCCGCCGGGTGACGATGCCGGTGCCGCAGGCGAGGTCGAGCAGGGTGCGGGCGCCGCCGGGCACCAGGCCGAGGACGCCCTCCGCGGCGGCCGCCGCGCGCGGCTCGCCGCCCCGGGAGGCGTCGTAGCGCTCCGCCTCCTGGCCGTAGTCGAGCACCGCCGGCTCAGCTCGCGCCGTGGGCCGGGGCGAGGTCGGACACGCGGCGGGCCAGCTCGACGTCCAGCTCGGTGACCTTGCCGCCGACGCTGTGCGTGTTCACCGAGAGGGTCACGGTGTGGTAGCCGAGGGTGAGGTCGGAGTGGTGGTCCAGCTCGTCCTGCACCCGGGCGATGTGCACGACCAGCGCGGCGGCGGCGATGTGCGAGCCGAGCCGGTAGGTGCGGGTGAGGCGGTCCTCGTCCAGCGACCAGCCCGGCAGTGCGGCCAGCCGGTCCTCGATCTCCTGCGGCGACAGCGGTTCGACGGCCATGACCTCGCTCCTTCCCCGGACGTCCTCGTCCAGCCTGCCACAGGGGTGCGGTCGCAGTCCTGGTCAGAGGGGCCGTCGGGGGTCGGCTCCGGTCGCATTCGGCCGTCGGGAATTGGTCGGTGTCATATGCGCCATATGCGTCAGACGCCACCCTCGCACTCGGCCGCCAGGTCGTCCGCCAGCGCGGCGATCCGGTCGCGGCCCTCGACCCGCCGCACCCAGGAGTGGGGCAGGCCCACATCACCGTACCGGGCGCCGAGGAGGTTGCCGCAGATCGAGCCCGTGGAGTCGCTGTCGCCGGAGTGGTTGACCGCGAGCAGGAGCGCCTCCCGCACCCGGTGCGGTTCGGCGAGGGCGCAGTACACGCCGATGGCGAGGGCCTCCTCGGCGGTCCAGCCGGCGCCCAGCTTCTCCACCCGCGCAGCGCCGGGGCTGCCCTCGGCGGCCAGGTCGAGGGCCTGTTCCAGGGCGGCGCTGGTCTCTTCGTGGCCGGGGTGGACGGCGAGCAGGCGCAGGGTGCGCAGGACGGCGCCCTCGACGGAGTCGCCGGCGATCAGATGGGCGGTGATGGCGGCCAGCGCGCCGGCCGCGTAGGAGGCGGTGGGGTGGCCGTGGGTGAGCCGGGAGCACCGGGCGGCGAGGTCGAAGGCGCGGTCGGCGGGGGCGCCGGTGAGTCCGAAGGGCGCGGAGCGCATCACGGTGCCGCAGCCCTTCGAGTTGGGGTTGACCGGGCCGAAGCCGCCGAGCGGGGCGCCCGTGTCGGGGACGTACGGGTGGTGGAGTCCGGACAGGCAGGCGTTGCCGGGGGCGCGGCGGGCGTAGAGCCAGGGTTCGGCGAGGAGCGGGCGGTCGAATCCGGGGTGCGCGGCGACGGTGCCGTCGGGGCCGGGCTGCTGCTGGGTGCGCAGCCAGCGCTGGTAGGCCTCGTACAGCAGCTGGTGGGCGGCGCCGCCGATGCCCTTCTCCCGTTCGCGCCGGCGGGCGGCGAGGATGCCTTCGACGGTGAACAGGGTCATCTGGGTGTCGTCGCTGATCCGGCCGGCGACGCCGGTCGCGTCGGGGACGAGGGAGGTCACGCCGCGCGGGCCGTGGGCGGCGCGGATGGCGTCCAGGGAGCTGAACTCGACGGGATAGCCGAGGGCGTCGCCGAGCGCGCCGCCCAGCAGACAGCCGCGCACCCGGGACCGGTACACCGCCCGTGCCTGCCGGTTTCCTTGCTGCCACGGCTCGTTCACGGGGTCCCTCCTCGACTACGGTCGTCCACATGAGCATTCTCACGTCCGCGCCCGCCGGGCCCGTCACCGCCCCCGCCGACCAGGGCGTCGGCCCGTTGCTGCGGGCCTGGCGGGAGCGGCGGCGGATCAGCCAGCTGGAGCTGGCGCTGCGTGCCGACTCCTCCGCCCGGCACATCAGCTTCATCGAGACGGGGCGGTCCCGGCCGAGCGAGGAGATGGTGCTGCGGCTGGCCGAGCATCTGGAGGTACCGGTGCGGGAGCGCAACGCGCTGCTGCTGGCGGCCGGTTACGCCCCGCGCTATCCGGAGACCCCGCTGGACGACCCGGCGATGGGGGCGCTGCGGGCGGGCCTGGAGCGGCTGATCCGCGGCTATGAGCCGTATCCGGCGCTGGTGGTGGACGCGACGTACAACGTGGTCGCCGCGAACCGGGGCATCACCATGCTGCTGGACGAGGTGCCCGAGGAGCTGCTCGGGCCGCCGCTGAACGCGATGCGGCTGACGCTGCACCCGCGGGGGCTGGCGCCGCGGATCCGCAATCTGCGCGAGTGGCGGGGGCATCTGCTGGCGCAGATGGAGCGGCAGATCGCGCTGCACCGCTCGGCGCCGCTGCGGGCGCTGTACGAGGAGGTGGCGGCGTATCCGGTGCCGGAGACGGCACCGGTCGCCGAACCGGAGGAGCCGGTCCCGTACTTCGCGCTGCCGATGCAGATCGAGTACGAGGGCCGGATCCTGTCGTTCATCTCGTCGATCTCCACCTTCAACACGCCGATGGACGTGACCGTCGCCGAGCTGGCCATCGAGACGTTCCTCCCGGCCGACCCGGCGACGGTCAAGCACCTTCAGGAACTGGTCTCCTGACGGACCTTCAGCGCCATGTGCTGGAGGGCGGCGAAACCGGCGACGGTGAGCGCCTGAAGCACGGTCCACACCGCGCCCGCGGTGCTCGGGGTCAGCCACAGCGCGAGGGCGAGGAAACTGAGCACCGCCCAGGCGAGGTTGGCCTCCACCACGACCCGCACGGGCAGGGTCGCCGGGTGCGGGCGGGAGGCGAGCAGGCCGACGCCGGCGGCGTAGACGGCGAGGAGCGCGCCGAGCACCAGAAGCAGCCCGGAGTCGACGCCGAGCAGGTCGCCGAGCGGGCCGGAGACGGCGAGGTAGGCGACGGCGTTGGTGCCGGTGACGACCGCGTCGAGGGCGAGGAAGCGGCGCAGCATGGTGCGCGGGTCGGAGGTGCGGGCGAGCGCGGCGAGCTGGGTGGCGGACATGGTGGATCATCCTCCGGCGAGGTCGTCGGTGCAGGGGCCCGGGTGCCGGGGCGGAGTGCGCCGCCCCGGAACCCGGTGCGTCAACGATCGCGCCGGGCGGGGTGCCGGGTCGATTACCCGGGAGGTAATGGGAGGTCATGCCCGGTGCGGCGGGGGCGCAGGGGTGTCTGCCGGTGCCGGTGCCGGCGGGGCTCGGACGTCTCCCGCCAACGGTGTCTCATAGGGCGAGCAGCGCCCCGCGAACCCGTGTGTGCGCGGCCGGAACATGACACACTGCTCGCGGACTTCCGGCGCGTAGGGGAGGCGTGGCGTGAGTGAGCGGCGGCCGGCGCCCACCGTGGGCCAGGTGGTGCTCGGCAAGCGGCTGCAGGAACTGCGGGAGGCGGCCGGTCTGAGCCGCGAGGACGCCGCCCGGGTGCTGCGGGTGGCCCCGGCGACCGTACGGCGGATGGAGATGGCCGAGGTCGCGCTGAAGATCCCGTACGTGCAGCTGCTGCTCGGCGCGTACGGGGTGCCCGAGGACGACGTGGCGGCGTTCGTCACGCTGGCCGAGGAGGCGAACCAGCCGGGCTGGTGGCAGCGGTTCCACGACGTGCTGCCGGACTGGTTCAGCCTGTTCGTGAGCCTGGAGGGCGCGGCCCGGATGATCCGCTCCTACGAGCCGCACTTCGTGCCCGGTCTGCTGCAGACCGAGGAGTACGCGCGGGCCGTGCTGGAGGCCGGGACGATCGGGCAGACGGACCGGCAGACGCTGGAGCGGCATGTGTCGCTGCGGATGGCCCGGCAGGAGCTGCTGGAGCGCCCGAACCCGCCCCATCTGTGGGTGATCATGGACGAGACGGTGCTGCGGCGGCCGGTGAGCACCCGGCCCGAGGTGATGCGCGGCCAGCTGGACCGGCTGCTGGAGGCCGTCGAGAGTGACCGGATCACGCTCCAGGTCGCCGAGTTCGCGAGCGGCCCGCATCCGGGGACGTACGCGCCGTTCGCGCTGTTCCGGTTCGCCGAGCCGGAGCTGCCGGACATGGTGTTCACCGAGTATCTGACGGGCGCGCTGTACCTGGACTCCCGTACGGAGGTCTCCGCGCACCTGGAGGTGCTGGACCACATGACGACGCGGGCCGCGTCGGCGCGGCGTACGAAGAAGATCCTTCAGGAATGCCGTGGGGACTACTGAGCGGTACGTTCCGGCCGTGTGTGGTCTACCGGACACGGGATCCACGGTAGTTGGGGCCTCGCCCGGAGCGGCGGGGCCGGGAGCGGGCCGGTTCCTGGAGAGCCGGCCAGTGCACACGCTCCTCGCCACTCTCAACGTATAGCGCACTGGGGGGCTTGCGGCAAGGCCCCCTTCGTACCGCAGAATCTCTGGCCTGAGCCGGAACCTGCGGAAATGGGAGTTTCACGAAGTGCGTTCCTCTTTGTCGATGTCCACCAGCGCGTTCAACCTCCCCGACCGTCTCTCCGCCAAGGCCGACCCGGCGCTGATCGCCCACGACGAGCGGCAGTTCGCGGCCGTCGCGGAGAGCCTGGAGCAGGCGATCGCCGAACTGTCCGGCCGTCTCGACGAGTTGCGCAGGGCGCCCGGCGGTCTCGGCCGGGAGGCGATGGAGCGGGACGTGGAGATCCACCGGCTGACGGGCCGGCTGCGCGCCCTGCGCCGCTTCGGTCTGGATCTGTGCCTCGGCCACATCGTCCGGGCGGACGACCCCGAGCCCGTGTACATCGGACGGCTCGGCCTCACCGACAGCGCGGGGCGCCGGCTGCTGGTCGACTGGCGCTCCCCCGCCGCCGAGCCGTTCTTCGCGGCGACCCACGCCAACCCGATGGGTCTGGCCAGCCGTCGCCGCTACCGCTGGACCGGCGGCCGGGTCAGCGACTACTGGGACGAGGTGTTCGCCGCCGACGGGCTGGACGGGCATGCCGCGCTCGACGACCAGTCCGCCTTCATCGCCAGTCTGGGCGGCAGCCGGTCGCCCCGGATGCGGGACGTGCTCGCCACCATCCAGGCCGACCAGGACGCCGTCATCCGGGCGGGGTCCCGCGGTGCCCTGGTCGTCGACGGCGGTCCGGGCACGGGCAAGACCGTCGTCGCGCTGCACCGCTCCGCCTACCTGCTCTACTCCGACCCCCGCCTCGGTCACCGTCGGGGCGGCGTGCTGTTCGTCGGTCCGCACCAGCCGTATCTGGCGTACGTCGCCGACGTCCTGCCCAGCCTCGGCGAGGAGGGCGTCACGACCTGCACCCTGCGGGACCTGGTCGCCGAAGGGGCCGGAGCGGGGATCGAGAACGACCCCGAGGTGGCCCGCCTGAAATCGTCCGCGGACATGGTGAAGGCAATCGAGAAGGCCGTCCGGTTCTACGAGGAGCCGCCCGCCGAGGGCATGACGGTCACCACCGACTGGGCCGACCTCCGGCTGACCGCCGACGACTGGGCGGAGGCGTTCGACGCACCCGCGCCGGGCACGCCGCACAACGAGGCGCGCGAGCAGATCTGGGACGAACTGGTCGCGATCCTGCTGGACAAGCTCGACGGTGAGGTGCCGCCCGACCTGTTCCGGACGTCGCTGCTGCGCGACACGGAGCTGGTCGACACCCTGCACCGCGCGTGGCCGCTGATCGAGGCGGCGGACCTCGTCGGAGACCTCTGGTCGGTGCCCGCCTACCTGCGGATGTGCGCCCCCTGGCTCAGCCGCGAGGAGGTGCGGAGGCTGCAACGCGCGGAACCCCAGGCGTGGACGGTGTCCGACCTGCCGCTCCTGGACGCGGCACGGCAGCGGCTCGGGGACCCGGGGGCGGCCCGGCACCGGCGCCGGCAGGAGGCCGTCCTCGCCGCCCAGCGCGAGCGTATGACGCAGGTCGTCGACAACCTGATCGAGGCCGCGTCCGCCTCCGGCGCCGACGGTGACGACGGGGAGGGCCTGGTGACCATGCTGCGCGGCCAGGACGCCAGGGTCAGCCTGGTCGACGAGTCCGAACTGCCCGCCGCCGGACCGGATCCGCTCGCCGGCCCGTTCGCGCACATCGTCGTGGACGAGGCCCAGGAACTGACCGACGCGGAGTGGCAGATGCTGCTGCTGCGCTGCCCGTCCCGGAGCTTCACCGTCGTCGGCGACCGGGCCCAGGCCCGGCACGGGTTCACGGAGTCGTGGCGGGAACGGCTGGAGCGGGTCGGGCTCGACCGGATCAGCGTGGCCTCGCTGAGCGTCAACTACCGGACGCCGGAGGAGGTCATGGCGGAGGCCGAGCCGGTCATCCGGGCCGCCCTCCCGGACGCCAACGTGCCGACCTCCGTCCGCAGCAGCGGGATTCCCGTCGTACACGGATCCGTCGCGGACCTCGACTCGGTCCTCGGCTCCTGGCTCGCCGCGCACGCCGAGGGGACCGCCTGCGTCATCGGCGCTCCCGCGTTCCGGGAGACGCCCCGCGTCCGCTCGCTGACCCCGGAGCTGTCCAAGGGGCTCGAGTTCGACCTGGTCGTCCTCGTCGACCCGGAGAGGTTCGGCACGGGGGTCGAAGGGGCGGTCGACCGCTATGTCGCGATGACGCGGGCGACCCGGCAGCTCGTCGTCCTCACCAGCTCCTGAAGCACGCTAGGCCGCGCCGCCCTTCTTGTCCCGTTCCTCGTCGACGATCTCCGCGTCCACGACGCCCTCCTCCTCGGGCGGGGCGGTGCGGTCCTGGCCGGTGTCGGTGGGGGCCTGCTGGGCCTGGGCGTACATGGCCTGGCCCATCTTCTGGCTGACGGTGGCCAGTTTCTCGATGCCGGTGCGCAGTTCGGCGGTGTCGGCGTTCCGTTCCAGCTGCTGTTTGAGGTCGGTGACCGCCGACTGCACCTCGGATTTGGTGTCGGCGGGGACCTTGTCCTCGTTGTCGCGCAGGAACCGCTCGGTCTGGTACACGAGTTGTTCGGCCTGGTTGCGGGTCTCGGCGGCCTCCCGGCGTTTGCGGTCCTCCTCGGCGTACTGCTCGGCCTCCCGCATCATGCGGTCGATGTCGTCCTTGGGCAGCGCCGAGCCGCCGGTCACCGTCATCTTCTGCTCGCGGCCCGTGGCGAGGTCCTTGGCGGAGACGTGCATGATGCCGTTGGCGTCGATGTCGAAGGCCACCTCGATCTGCGGGACGCCGCGCGGGGCCGGCGGCAGTCCGGTCAGGTCGAAGGTGCCGAGCTTCTTGTTGTACGCGGCGATCTCGCGTTCGCCCTGGTAGACCTGGATGCCGACCGAGGGCTGGTTGTCGGTGGCGGTGGTGAAGATCTCCGAACGCCGGGTGGGGATCGTGGTGTTGCGCTCGATCAGCTTCGTCATGATGCCGCCCTTGGTCTCGATGCCCAGGGACAGCGGGGTGACGTCGAGGAGGAGGACGTCCTTGACGTCGCCGCGCAGCACACCGGCCTGGAGGGCGGCGCCGACGGCCACAACCTCGTCGGGGTTGACGCCCTTGTGCGGGTCCTTGCCGGTGAGGTCGCGGACCAGGTCGGTGACGGCGGGCATCCGGGTGGAGCCGCCGACGAGGATGACGTGGTCGATCGCGGCGAGTTTGATCCCGGCGTCCTTCACCGCCTGGTGGAAGGGGGTCTTGCAGCGGTCCAGGAGGTCGGCGGTGAGTTCCTGGAACTGGGCGCGGGTGAGCCGCTCCTCCAGGTGCAGGGGGCCTTCGGCGGAGGCGGTGATGTAGGGCAGGTTGATCGAGGTCTCGGAGGAGCTGGACAGCTCGATCTTGGCCTTCTCGGCGCCCTCGCGCAGCCGCTGCACGGCCATCTTGTCCTTGCTCAGGTCGATGCCGTACTGGCCCTTGAACTTCTTCACCAGGTGCTCGACGATCCGCTGGTCCCAGTCGTCGCCGCCGAGGTGGGTGTCGCCGTTGGTGGCCTTGACCTCGATGACGCCGTCGCCGATCTCCAGCAGGGAGACGTCGAAGGTGCCGCCGCCGAGGTCGAAGACGAGCACCGTCTGCTCCTCGCCGCGGTCGAGTCCGTAGGCGAGGGCGGCGGCGGTCGGCTCGTTGATGATCCGCAGCACCTTCAGGCCGGCGATCTCCCCGGCCTCCTTGGTGGCCTGCCGCTGGGCGTCGTCGAAGTAGGCGGGCACGGTGATCACGGCGTCGGTGACGTCCTCGCCGAGGTAGGCCTCCGCGTCCCGCTTCAGCTTCTGCAGCACCCGCGCGGACAGCTCCTGGGCCCGGTAGCGGGTGCCGTCCACGGAGCCCTGCTCGGGGAAGCGCCAGGTCGCGTCGCCCATGTGCCGCTTCACCGACCGCGCGGTGCGCTCGACGTTGGTCACGGCCTGCCGTTTGGCGACCTCGCCGACCAGTACCTCGCCGTTCTTGGCGAAGGCCACGACCGACGGGGTGGTCCTGGCTCCCTCCGCGTTGGCGACGACGGTGGGTTCGCCGCCCTCCAGGACGGCCACCACCGAGTTCGTGGTCCCCAGATCGATGCCGACCGCGCGTGCCATCGCTGTCACCCCTTCCGCCAGGGAGCCCCTCGGTTTCCAGCACAGAACCTGAGTGGCTCGCTGTCAATGGGGCGCCCGCCGTGCCCGACCGGCGCCTTCCCGGCGCCCGGGGGCACCCCGCCCGGCGTCAGGGGTGGGAGGACTCGGCGGCGGGGGTGCCGCGCCCGTCCGCCTGCGTCGGCACTCCGCGCAGTTCGAGGGCGCGGCGGGGCCGGTCGGTGATCAGCACGTCCACCCGTGGGTCGGTGAGGAAGCCGCGCATCGCGGTGTCGTCGTTGACCGTCCAGACCATGGTGAACAGGCCGTTCCGGGCGGCCTCCCGCAGGACGTTGGCGCGGGCGAGCCGCTGGTGCACGGCGACCCCGTGCGCCCCGCACGCGCGCACCCGGCGCATCGGGAACAGCTCGCTGAGCCGGGT
This sequence comes from Streptomyces sp. NPDC030838, assembly GCF_055572035.1. Taxonomy (NCBI): domain Bacteria; kingdom Bacillati; phylum Actinomycetota; class Actinomycetes; order Kitasatosporales; family Streptomycetaceae; genus Streptomyces; species Streptomyces sp. NPDC030838. The sequence continues at coordinate 1,366,992 of NZ_JBVIED010000001.1, forward strand.
GGCGGTGAGCCGGGCCGCGCCGATCTCCTTGCTGTCCCGGCCGAGGGACAGCGCCGTCTTCACGCCGGGGTACGCCCGGGTGATGGCGGCGACGGAACGGTCCTCCAGGGTGGTGGCGACAAAGCCGTCCTCGCCGAGCAGGGCGATCGCCCGGTCGATCACGTCCCGCTCGTAGCCGGTCTCCTTCAGGTCCAGGTGCCCGATCAGCTTTCCGGCGATCAGCTCCATGACCTCGTCGACGACGGGCACCGGGTAGCCGGCGCGTTCGCTCAGCTCGGCGTGGGTCAGCTCGCCGAGCAGCGGGCCGGTGTGCCGCACCCGCGGGTCGTGGTAGACGACGAGGACGCCGTCGGCGGTGCGCCGGATGTCGAACTCGACGTACTCGGCACCGGTGAGCAGCGCGTCCTCGTACGCCTGCCAGGTGGCGGGGCCGAAGGTCTCGGATCCGCCGCGGTGGGCGGAGACGGCGGGGCGTGGGGTCATGGCGGTCAGCTCCCGGAGGTCGTGCGGGGTGCGGGGACGGGAAGGGGCCCGTCGTCGGGCGGGGAGAGCAGCTCTCCGGAGCCGCCGCCGGCCCGTCTCAGCAGCAGATAGCCGATCACCACGAGGATGATGAAGGGCAGCCAGGCCAGGACGTAGGCCACGCCGTACGTGCCGAGGTCGAGGATGGAGCGGCGCTCGTCCACGTTGCTGCCGTTCACGCCGAAGAAGGCCAGCAGCAGGGTCGGCGGCAGCGCGATCAGGGTGGCCGCGGCGACCAGGCCGGAGATGGTGCGGTCGCGGGCCTCGTCGCGTTCGGCGAGCGCGGCGTCCAGGGCGGCGGAGCGGGCGTTGATGACGGAGGTGAGACGTTCCACCATGCGGGCCGAGTTCTCCAGGCTGTCGCGGATGCCGAGCGTGTCCCGCAGGGAGGACTGGAAGCCCTCCATCAGCATCTCCGGGATCAGCAGGCTGTCCACGTAGGCCTCCACGCCGAAGGCCAGGTCGAGCTGGAGTTCGTTGACGCCGGCCGACAGCCGGGAGATCAGGGAGCGGACGTTCTGCGGGGAGTCGGTGAGGGCCTGTTCGTTGGCGCGCATCATCGCGAACGCGGCGAGCCGGGTGCGCTGGAGCACGGCCAGCGCGGAGACCATGCCGACGGCGACCAGGGCGAGGCCGTTCTCCACGTGCGGGGCCCAGCCGGCCTGGACGGAGACGCCCCGGCCGTGCGCGGAGACCATCGCGCCCTGGTTCTTGAGGTTGGGCGGCACGCTGGGGCCGTTCGCCATCTTGCCGCGGTAGACGATCTCGTTGAGCGGGCCGAACAGGTCGGGGCCGCCGTCGGCGGCGGCGGTGAGCAGGTCGGTGAGCAACCGGCCGCCGGGAAAGACGAGTTGATGGACGTTCTGCCCGAACGCGAGGCGGGTGTCCAGGCCCAGCCGCTCGGCCAGCACATCGAGCAGCGGACGGCCGCCGAGGGTGATCCGGCCCCGGTCGAAACAGGTGTCGGCCAGCCAGGCGGCGACGGCGCCGGCCGGGGTGTCACCGGCGAACTCGCAGTCCAGCAGCAGGGTCGCGTCCCCGCGCGGGCTGGAGACGACGAGGAGCCCGGCGGTGTCCAGGGCGAGCCCGTGGTCGCCGTCGGGCAGGCCCAGCTCCCCCGGTTCCAGACGCTGCGCCAGCACCGGTACGGGCAATAAGGCGGCGCCGGCCACCAGGTGCGGGGTGAAGCGGCCGAAGTCGAACCGGTCGACGAGCGGTCCCAAGTCGTCCCCGCGGGGGTGGATCCGGCCGGCCAGGCTGAACAGCATCAGGATGCGCGTGCGTTCGCGCGTGGCCGAGTCGAGCACCGCCGTCGTGCCGGATGTTCCCGCCGCCATCAGAAGAAGTCCCCTCCCCGCCTCGGCGCAGGGCGTTGATACCCCCTGCCCCACCGCCGTGAACCGTGCGGGCCGCCCCCGGCGCGGGGACGGCCTGCACCAGCATGCCGCGAAGACGCCTCCGGGTCAGGCGAGCTTCGCCGACAGCGTGATCGGTACGGCCTTCAGGGCCTGGCTGACCGGGCAGTTGGCCTTGGCGTCCTCGGCGGCGGCGACGAACGCGTCGTTGTCCAGGCCCGGCACCGTGCCCTCCACGGTGATGTGGATGCCGGTGATGCCCTCGCCCGGCTGGAAGGTGACGTCCGCGGAGGTGACCAGCTTGGTGGGCGGGGTGCCGCCACCGGTCAGGCCGTGCGAGAGCGCCATGGAGAAGCAGCTGGAGTGGGCCGCGGCGATCAGCTCCTCGGGGCTGGTCTTGCCGTTCGCCTGCTCGGCGCGCGACGGCCACGACACCGGCTGCTTGCCGATGCCGGAGGAGTCGAAGGTGACGACTCCGTTGCCCTCGAGCAGGTTGCCTTCCCAGACAGTGTGTGCGGAGCGCGTGGTGGCCACGGTCTTTCCTTTCGTGAGGTCCCGGTTCTGGTAAGGATCCGGGTGGACGGACACCATCCGATCACACTCCGGCTCACCGCACGTGGAAGATCGGGCCACGCGCGGTGAACGGGAGTCGGGCGCCCTGGGGAATCAGGTAGGCGTGCTCGCGCCGTACCCGCAGTACGTCGCACCAGCCGTCGGTGATGATCAGCACGGGCGCGGTGGGCGGGAAGTCGTCCGCGCGGTGCAGCAGATCGATGCCCGGCTGGAGGACCGTACCGCCCCGGCCGTGCACCCGGACCCGGCCGGCGATCTCGGTGACCGGCAGATAGCCCGCGTCGTACGGGGCGGCGTCGCAGAACACGACCCGCGCGGCGGGTACGTCGCGGGCCTCGGCGTAGGAGGCGATGGCGCCGAGGGCCTTGCCGAGCAGGGTGCGGTCCATGGAGCCGGAGGTGTCGAGGACGACGCCGAAGGTGCAGCGGGCGATCTCCTCGGGCGGGAAGTGGCGGCCCGCGCGGGGGATGTCCGGCGTGGAGGCCTGGCGCCGCGCGGGGCGGGCGTAGGAGCGGACCGGCTCCGGGCGGGGCACGAACTCGTCGAACCAGCGGGCCAGTCGGGCGTCCCAGGGCAGCGGCGGATGGCTGAGCGCCCGGATCTCCTCGACCAGGCCGCCGGGCAGGAAGCCGCGCTCCTGCCGCTGGTGCAGGTCGAGGCCCTGGGCGAGGCCGCGCCGGTAGAAGCCGTCGAGGTCGACGTAGTCGCGGGGCGCCCCGAGCGGGCCGCCGAGGACGTCGCCGACACCCTTGCCGCGCAGCGTGGACAGGCGGCGCATACGGCGCAGGTCGCCGGCGATGCGGTCGTAGACCTCCTCGGCGGACAGCCCGGCCAGCTCCGGGTCGTACAGCAGCCCTTCGGGCATGGTGCCGACCTGCATGTCCCGCAGCCAGCCGTTGATGACGTAGTCGCAGGCGACGTTGAACAGAAACGGGTCGCGGGGGCCGCAGCGGTCGCCGTGGCGCAGGGCGGCGTGCAGCATCTCGTGGGCGAGGACGAACCGCCACTCCTCGTCGTCCAGCCGTCGGAGGGAGTTGACGTAGATCTCCGCGGCCTCGGCGTCGACGGCGGCGACGGAGATGCCGTGGGCGCGGGCGAGCTCGGCGTCGGCGACCAGGGTGATGCCGGAGGCGATGCCGCCGAGCAGGGGGTAGGAGGAGACGAACCAGCTCAGCGCCCGCTCCCAGGGCCGCAGCCGGGTGGGGCCGCCGCTCATGGAGTCGCGGCGGCCGCCCGCCAGCTCCATGGCGGTGGACATGGTGCGGGTCAGGGCGTGCGCGAAGGCGAGCTGCCAGTCGGGCACCGGCCCGTTCCAGCGGCCCCAGGGCATCAGCAGCTGGTCGGGTTCGTGGCCCGCGGTGCCGCCGTGCTCGTAGGCGGGCGGGATGCCGTCGCGGCGCCAGCGGGCGGCGAGCTGCTCCTCGTCGCCGTCCGGGTAGGAGGCCGGCAGGTCGTCGGGCGCGCGGCCGACGGGGAAGGTCGCCAGGAAGCGGTTGACGACGGTGCAGCGCGCGGCGAGGTCGTACCGGTCGGGCTGCGCGCGCTCGCCCTCGGCGGCGGGGACGTGGCCGAAGCCGAGGTGGATCAGGGCGTGGGCGATGGCCCAGGCCCACTCGGCGGGTTCGGCGCGGCGGGTGCGGCTGAGGTGCACGGTGCCGTTGGAGGTGACGCGGGCCAGGCCGTGCCGGGGGGCGTGCTCGCAGTCCTCCGTGCGGCACAGCTTGGCCTCGATGGCGGCGAGCGCGGGGTTGGCCCAGGCCAGCTGGACGCCCTTGGCGCAGTCCTCGGCGGCCGGGTCCGGCCTGGTCTTCGCCGGACGGCCGCGGCTCACCGGCGGGCCTCCACCAGGCGGGGCATGTCGCGGGCGGCCTCGACGAGGAACCAGGCGGGCAGCACGGGGTTGCCGTCGGCGTCGGAGGCGATGACGGACTGGGCGACCTCGACGGAGATCTCGGCGAGCTGGACGAGCAGCGACTTGGCGCGGTAGGCGGTCTGGCGCCCGTTCGCCGACAGGTGTTCCTTGCTCGCGGGCAGCTCCTTGATCAGGCGGCCGCGGAAGGACTCGGCGAGGTAGTACAGCAGGTCCCGGTCCTCCAGTCGGTTCGGCCAGCGGGCGTCGCCCCGGAGGATCGCCTCGATGCCGAAGCGGCTGCGCACGATCTTGACGTAGCCGCAGAAGGCGGTGGCGTGCGCGGGCGTCAGCGTGCCGTGGGCGACGACCTTCAGCGTCTCCTCGTCGAGGCCGGCGCCGAAGGAGTGCAGGGCGTCGGAGAGCATGTGCCAGGAGCGCGGGGTGGAGAACGGCTCCTCGGTCTTGGGCGGCTTCGACCACAGGTGGTCGGGCCGGTCGGTGAGGTGGTCGAGGATCCACGGGTGGATGCCGTTGTTCGCCGCCCAGGTCAGCCAGTCCTTGGCGGAGGCCTCCAGGTGGACGTGGGTGAGGCGGTTGACCAGCGCGGAGGCGATCGGGCGAGCGAGGGCGTTGTCGGTGGCCCGGTTCCCGGCGCCGATGACGATCGAGCCCTTGGGCAGTTCGTAGTTTCCGATACGGCGGTCCAGGATCAGCGAGTAGAACGCCTTCTGCACATCCGGCGTGGCCGCGTTCAGCTCGTCCAGGAACAGGCAGTACGGCTCGTCGCGGGCGATGGCCTCCGGCGGGCAGAACACGGACCGCCCGTCGCGGATCTGCGGTACGCCGATCAGGTCCTCGGGGGCGAGCTGGGTGCCGAGCAGGCTCACGCACTCGAGACCCAGCGACTCGGCGAACTCCCGGACCAGGGAGGACTTGCCGATGCCGGGGGCGCCCCAGAGGAACACCGGCCGGACGGTGGCCAGTCCGAGCAGCAGCTCGGGTATACGGGCGGGCGTGACGGTGACGGCTGCCTGCAAGGCGGCGGCTCCTCGGGGGTGTTCGAAGGGCGCGGGGCTTCCCCGCGCCGGGCTCGAACAGTGTGGGCCTCCCGCGCGTCACACGCAGCCGATTTTCCTCCCGCTCAGGCGGTGGCGCGCTGCCGCCGGGCCGCCAGCCAGGCGTAGACGGGCACGCCCGCGAAGAGGAACAGCACGCCCTGGTAGACGGCCGCGTAGCCGGCGCCCGCGACCAGCCACAGGGAGAAGCCGAAGGCGAGCGCGGCGAGCACCGCGTCGCGCACCAGCCGGGCCCGGTTCACCTTCTCGTGCTCCCCGCGGACCAGGTGGAAGATCTGCGCGGCGGTGGCCAGCAGGTAGGGCACGGTCGCCGTGAAGGTGGTGACCAGGACCAGGATCTCGAAGACCCGGGCCGAGCCCGCCGTGTAGTTGTAGACGGTCAGCAGGGAGGCCAGGACGACGGTGACGCCGACGCCGACGGTCGGCACGCCGCGCCGCTTGCGGGTGAACGCCGCCGGGAACAGGCCGTCGCGGGCGGCCGCGTACGGCGTCTGGGCGCTCAGCAGGGTCCAGCCGTTGAGGCAGCCGGTCATCGACACCAGCGCGGCGAGCGCGACGGCCCAGCCGCCCCAGGTGCCGCCGAACATGGCGTTCACGGCGTCCGAGAAGGGAGCCGTGGACTCGGCCAGCCTGTCGTGGGCGACGGTGCCGAACACGGAGAACGTGCCGAGCAGGTAGACGACGGCGGCGCCGATCGTGCCGATGACGGTGGCGCGGCCGACGTTGCGGCGCGGGTCGCGGACCTCGCCGGCGCTGACCGCGGCCGACTCGACGCCCAAGTAGGAGAAGAGCAGGATCGCGGCGGACGCGGAGACCGCGCCGAGCGCGCTGCCGCCGCTCGCGTTGAACGGGCCGAGGTTGTCCGGGTCGAAGAAGAACAGTCCGCCGACCGCGACGAGCAGCAGCGGCGCGAACTTCAGCACGGTGGAGACGAGCTGGACGGCGCCGACGTACCGGGTGCCGGCGAAGTTGGACAGCGCGGGCAGCCACTGGATGACGAGGGCGGCCAGGCAGGCGGTCCACGCGTGGTCGTTCACCGGGATCAGCACGTCGAGGTAGCCGACGGCGGCGACGGCGAGGGCCGCGTTGGACACCCAGGTGGTGATCCAGTACGCCCAGGCGGCGAGGAAGCCGGCGAAGTCGCCGAAGGCCTCGCGGGCGTAGACGTACGGGCCGCCGGTGCGCGGGTCGCGTTCGGCGAGCCGTCCGAAGACCAGGGCCAGGGCGATCGCGCCGGCCGTCAGGACGCCGAAGGCGACCAGGCTGACGGTGCCGAAGGGGGCCACGGCGGCCGGGAGCAGGAAGATGCCGCCGCCGATGATGTTGCCCATGACCAGGGCGGTGGCGACGGGGAGCCCGAAGCGCCGGGTGTGCTTGTCGGATGCCGCGACGGTCCGGGGTGCGGTCGCCTGCGGGGCCGGAGCCGGGACGGTTCCGGTGTCGTGCATGGGGTGGTGCGCCTCTCGTCGTGCTGGTGCCCGGGATCGCCGGGTGGCCCGGTGAGCCGCCGGGCCGGTGCCCGGGATCGCCGGACGACCGCCCATGGTCGGTCACGGGTTCGAGACGCTCCAAATCACGCTGTTTTGTCCTGCACGCTGGGGTCCGGCACCGCAAAAGGTGCGCCGTCGAGGGCCTCGGACCGGGAATCGTCCACCGGTACCTGGGGGCCGTCCGCCTCCCGCAGCCAGCGGCGCAGCACCTGGTGGACGTGCTCCGCGCCGATGATCTCCTCGCCGTCCGCGGCGGGCGCGGACAGGGCGAGCGGCGACAGCAGGAACGGCTTGCTCTGCGGGCCGCCGAGGCCGCCGTGGGAGCCGATCTGCTCCTCGAAGGCGAGGACCTCGCCGTCGGCCGGGTCGTGGAAGGAGTTGACCATGATGTCGGCGGCGTGCGGGAAGGTGTGGGTGCGGCGGACCGCCTCCGCGGCGCCCGGGCCGAGCCCGGCCAGCGGGCCGGGGCGGTCGTCGTCGAGGTCGTCCACCGGGATCTCCGCGCCGTACGCGCCGAGCACGACCCCGCCGTGCTCCTCGCTGCGCACCAGCAGAAAGCCGATCCCGGGATGGTTGGCGAGGGTGGACAGCAGCGCCGGGTGGCGGGCGTCGATCTCCTCCTTGCTCATCCGGTGCGGCACGTCCGGGAAGGAGACCAGGCCGAGGTTGCCGGAGGCCAGCACGATCGGTTCCGAGCGGCGGGCCGGGCGGCGCTGCTCGCCGGCCTCCTCGACCGGGATGCGCAGCGCGGCCCGGACCGCGGTGCGGGCCTCGGCGCCGCTGTGGGTGCGCTCCGCCCGGCGCGGCACGGGCAGCCCGCAGCCGGCCCGCACCAGGTCGGCGAGGGTGAGGCCGTAGCGGGCGCGGAAGGTCTCGCCGGGGCTCTGTCCGTGGTCGGAGAGGACCACGATCCGGTACGGGCGCGGGGCGTGCTCGGCGACCTTCTCGATCAGCGCCAGCGCCCGGTCGAGGCGCGCGAGGACCTTCTCGGCGTCTCGGCTGAACGGCCCGGAGTGGTGGGCGACCTCGTCGTAGGCGACCAGGTCGGCGTAGATCGCGGTGCGGCCGGCGAGCATGTCGCCCATGACCGCGGCGACCACGACGTCGCGTTCGACGACGGTGGCGAAGGCCCGGATGAACGGGTAGAGGCCGCCGCGGGAGACGCGCGGGCGCTCCTTGCGGAGCCGGGAACGGGTGGCCTGGCCGACCTCGCGGGCGGCCTCGGCGACGAACGACAGGGCGGTGCGCACGGCGTTGGCCGGGTCGGAGAAGTAGGCGAAGTAGCCGGCGCGGGAGCGGTTCTCGCGGCTGCGCCGCCGGGTGGCGATGGACAGCACCAGGGCCTGTTCGTCCGCGCCGCCGCTGAACAGGTTGCCGCGGCTCGCGCCGTCCGCGGTGAGCAGTCCCCCGTCGCCGGTGCGGGCGACGGCGCGGCGCTGGAGCTCGGCGGCGCTGGTGGGGCGGTTGCTGACCATCACCTCCTGGGTGTCCTTCTCGTACCAGCGGAAGGCGGGCACGTCGAAGGTGCTGCCGTGCAGGATGCCCAGCTGGCTGGCGCCGGTCTGGCTGGACCAGTCGGTGCGCCAGGGGACGAGGCGGTGGCTGGGACGGGCCGTGCCGGGCTCGTCGCCGGTGCCGAGCCAGCGGGCGACGGTCGGCATCAGGCCCTTGCCGACGGCGTCGAGGAGCACGTCGTGGCCGACGCCGTCGAGTTGCACGAAGAGCGTGCCGTGGGTGACGGGGCCTGGCGGCAGCTTTCTGCGGCGGCGGTCGGCGAGCCGGTAGAGCCGGCGCCGGTAGGCGTCGTCGTCGCGCACCGCCAGGGCGGCGCCGGTGGCGGAGGCCACCGCGGACATCACGGCGGCCACCACCACCGCGGTCTCGGGGTCGGCGGCACCCCGCTCCGCCGGGTTCAGCCGCAGCGCGAGCAGCAGCAGCGCCCCGTTGAGCGCGAACACCAGCAGCCCGAGGACGAGCGCCGGCACCAGCAGCAACAGCCGTACGAGGAGCGGCCACACCAGGGCCGACAGCAGACCGAAGGCGCCCGCGCCGAACGCGGCGGTGACGGCGATGTCGGTGGCGCTGTCGCCGTCCGCCGACCGGAGCCGGAAGTCCGGCAGGATGCCGGCGAGGACCAGCATGGTGACCGTACTGACCGCCCAGACGGCGACGCTCCGCCCGACCTGACTCGCGACCCGCCGCCAACGCCCTGCACGCACGCCCCGTACACCTCACGTCCCGGCCCGTAGCCGGCACGGGCCCGCCCCCAGCGTGTCACACCGGCCGTGACGGGCCCCGCCTGATGGGTGCCGCCTGACGGGCCTCGTCTGATCTGCCCCGTCTGATGGGCTCCGCCGCGCTATCGCCCGTCGTATCCGGCCGTCGGCATCGACAGCCGGCGGTGCACCCGGGCCTTCATCTGCGCGTCGTAGAACGGCTCCGCGCGTCCCACGGTCTCCACCCGTACCCCGCGCCGCGCGCACTCGGCGGTGAACTCCTCGACGTTCGCCAGGGCGCTCTCCAGCACCCGGCGGCTCGGCGCGACGAACACGTCGCAGCCGGGGCGCACCCCGTCCCACAGCAGACAGTGGTCCGGGCGCAGCCCGCGCACCAGCAGCTCACGCGTGACGACATAGCCGTGCTCGGCGGCCCAGCGGGCGCACATCGCGTGCTGGCCGCGGGAGTCCACCAGGAAGGGATCGATCTCCAGCTCCTGCAACGGCGTCAGACTGGCGATCGCCGTGACGCGGACCGGCCCGGGGCCTTCTCCCATGGCGTCCCCCTCACCTCAGGGTTTCGCCGCCGACCCTACTCCTGCCCGTACGCTTCGGGGAGTCGCGCGAAGGAGGCAAAGAGGTGCCGGTGGAGATCACCTGGTGGGGTCACGCCACCTGCACGGTCGAGGACTCGGACATACGGGTGCTCACCGATCCCCTGTTCGTGCGCCGGCTCGCGCATCTGCGGCGCCGACGCGGGGCGCTGCCGCCGCCCGGAGCGTGGCGCGCGGACGTCGCGGTGGTCTCACATCTGCACGCCGACCATCTCCATGTGCCGTCGCTGGCGCGGCTCGCACCGGGCACGCGCCTGCTCGTGCCCCGGGGCGCACCCCGGGCGGTGCCCACGCTGCGCCGGCTCTCCCATCTGCGCGTGACCGAAGTGGCGCCCGGCGACCAGGTGAAGGTCGGTGATCTGGTGATACGGGCCGTGCCCGCGCGGCACGACGGGCGGCGGCTGCCGCTCGGCCCGCACCGCTCCCCCGCGCTGGGCTACGTGGTGGAGGGCGAGGCGCGCACCTACTTCGCCGGGGACACCGGGCTGTTCGACTCCATGGCCGAGGAGGTCGGGCCGGTCGATGTGGCGCTGCTGCCGGTGGGCGGCTGGGGACCGTATCTCGGCGAAGGCCATCTGGACGCGGGGCGGGCCGCGCAGGCACTGGCCCGCCTCTCGCCACGCAGCGCGGTGCCGGTGCACTACGGCACGTACTGGCCGATCGGCATGGACGCGGTGCGCCCCCACGAGTTCCACGCGCCCGGCGACGAGTTCGTCCGGCTGGCGGCCGAGCGGGCGCCCGGGGTGACGGTGCACCGGCTGCGGCACGGGGAGAGCGTCCGCCCGGAGGTCGCGCGGTGAGCTGGCTGGGGGCGGCCTCGACGACGGTGCCGCCCGAGTCCACCCAGCAGGCGATCGGCTATCCGACGCTGTTCCTGCTGGTGCTGGTCGGGGCGCTGGTGCCGGTGGTGCCGACAGGTGCGCTGGTCAGCGGCGCGGCGGTGGTGGCGTTCCATCAGACGGCGCCGTTCTCGCTGGCGCTGGTGTTCGTGACGGCGGCGCTGGCCGCGTTCCTCGGGGACATCGCGCTGTACTGGCTGGGGCGGCGCGGGATGAGGTCGAGGAACGGCTCGCGGTGGCTGGAGGCCATCCGGGCCCGGGCGCCGGAGGACCGGCTGACGCAGGCGCAGGACAAGCTGGCCGCGCACGGCGTGGCCGTCCTCGTCCTGTCCCGGCTGATGCCGGCGGGCCGGCTGCCGGTCATGCTGGCCTGCCTCGTCGCCGAGTGGCCGCTGCGCCGCTTCGTCCGCGGCAACCTCCCCGCGTGCCTCGCCTGGGCCGTCACCTACCAGCTCATCGGCATCCTCGGCGGCTCCCTCTTCGCCGAGCCCTGGGAGGGCGTGGTGGCAGCGGTCGCCCTGACCCTGCTGATCAGCGCGGTCCCGAGCGTGTGGCGACGGGTGCGGGGGTCGGCGGCGTCGTAGCGGGTACGGGGGTCGGCGGCGTCGTAGGGGTGGGCGCGCGGCCCGCCGGTGATCGCCCGTCCGGCACCCGTCGTTGCGGCCTGCTCCGGCCACCCGCCTGCGGCCTACCTACCCCGGCAGCCCGCCCGGCGGGCTCTCCAGCACCCGCGAAGCCCCCACCGGCAGGTCCCACAGGTCCGCGCGGTCCAGGCCCGCCTTCTCCCAGGCGGCGCGGACGCGGGTCAGGGGTTCCAGGACCGGTTCGGCGGAGAGGACGAAGGTCGCCCAGTGCATGGGGGCCATGCGGCGGGCGCCCAGGTCCTGGGCGGCGCGGACCGCTTCCTCGGGGTCGCAGTGGACGTCGCTGAGCCACCAGCGGGGGTCGTAGGCGCCGATGGGGAGGAGGGCGAGGTCGATGCCGGGGTAGCGGCGGCCGATGCGGGAGAACCAATGGCCGTAGCCGGTGTCGCCCGCAAAGTGGACCCGCCTGCCATCGGGCGCGGTGAGCACCCAGCCGCCCCACAGGGAGCGGCAGGTGTCGGTCAGGGTCCGCTTGGACCAGTGGTGGGCGGGGACGAAGTCGAAGCGCACGCCGCCCAGTTCGGACGCCTCCCACCAGTCCAGCTCGGTGACGGTGGTGAACCGCCGCCGGTGGAACCAGCGGCCGAGTCCGGCCGGGACGAACACCGGGGTCTCGCGCGGGAGTCGGCGCAGCGTCGGGGCGTCCAGGTGGTCGTAGTGGTTGTGGCTGATGACGACCGCGTCCACGCGCGGCAGGTCGCTCCACGGCACGCCGACGGGGGTGATCCGCGCGGGGGTGCCGATGATGCGCCGGGACCAGACCGGGTCGGTGAGGACGGTGAGCCCGCCGATCCGCACCACCCAGCTGGCGTGTCCCGCCCAGGTGACGGCGACGGTGCGGGCGTCCACGCGGGGCAGCGGGCCGGGCTCGTACGGCAGCCGGGGGATGTCGGCCAGGCCCTCCTTGCCGGGCCGTACGGCGCCCTCGCGGGCGAAGCGGGCGAGCGCCTTGATGCCGGGCAGCGGCGCGGTCAGCCGGTCGTGGAAGGTGCGCGGCCAGACTCTGCGCTCCCCCAGCGGGCGCGGGTCGGCGAGCGGCGGAAAGGGCGGCGCGAGGGGTGAGGCGGCGGCCGGGTCGGCGGTCTCCCGGGCCGTCGGGCTCGTGGTCGACTCGGACTGCTGCGTCATCGAGGAGGCTCCCATCGCCGAGCGTCGTCGCGGAGGTCGTCGAAGACCGACCTCAGGGTGATCAACGAGTGGTGCGGGTGTGGCAGTTCCAACGGCGTGGGGGAACGCAGGCATTCCGTGCGGTCGGCGTCCGAGCCGCCCAGCAGCGCGCCGGTGGACAGCCGGACCCGCAACGCGCTCAGCTCGTCGCCGAAGCGGTGGCCGCCGGGCGCGGGCATGCCGAGCCGGGCGGAGAGGAAGTCCTCCAGTTCCTGCGCGTCGGTCACCCCGTGCGCGGCGAGCGCGGACCTCAACGGCCCCAGGTCGACGTAGACATGGCGGCCGGCGCGCGGGGGCAGGGCCAGCGCACCGGCGGCGACGACCGCGCGGTGCACGGCGTCGGCCACGCGCGCGTGCAGGCGTACGGCGGCGGTGATCCGCGCGGTGACGGGTTCGGGTTCGGCGAGGGCGTAGGCCGCGGCGGCGGCGACCGGTCCGGCGATCCGGGCGCCGAGGGCGGTGAGGACGTCGAGCACGCGCGCGCGGAGGCCGTCGCCGGCGGCACCGGCGGGGAACCGGGCGAGGGCGGCCGGCCAGCCGGGCGGCAGCAGCGCGCCGGCCAGGTCGGTGACGACGGTGACCCGCTCGGGCAGCATCTCGGCGGGGCTGAACAGCACGGTGTCGTGCGGGTCGTGCAGGGTGTCGCGCCAGGTCTCGTCGCTGACCAGGTGCAGCCCCTCCCCCTCGGCGGCCTCCACGGTCTCGTGCAGCACCTCCGGCGGCACCACGGTGGCGGTCGGGTCGTCGGCGACGGACAGCACCAGCAGCCGCGGATCGCCGCCCTCCGCGCGCACCCGGCGCACGGTCTCCAGCAGGGCGTACGGGTCGGGTACGCCGCCGCACTCGGCCGGGGTCGCCACGTGGAAGACGGGCCGGCCCAGCAGGCGCGCGTACGGCGCCCACCAGGCGGCGCAGGGCCGGGGCACCAGGACGTCGCCGCCGAGCGCGGCGGTCAGCGCGAGCAGCACGGCGGGCGCGCCGGGCGCGGCGACCGTGTGTTCGGGCGTGGTGGCGAGGCCGCGCCGCGCCCAGTAGCCGCAGCCGGCCTCCAGCAGGGCCGGGCCGCCGCCGACCGGTTCCCCGCCGCCGAGGTGCGCCGCCGAGGCGAGCACGGCGGCCAGCTCCGGCAGCACGGGCAGCCCGTCCTCGGGCGGGGGCGGCCCGTAGCGGACGGGGCCGTGGTCCTCCGGGTCCCTGCGCTGCATGGGGTCCTCCGCGCTGCCGGGGGCGTGGTGACGTAGGGCCGTCCCGTCGTGTTCCGTTTCCGTCGTGGCTCGCTCCCTGGTCCGTGGGTGGTGTGGTGCCGGGTTCGTACGGTGCTCCCGGTCGCCGTTGTCGTCGTCCCGGGCTACTGCGTACCCAGCGCGCCGCCGGGTCAGCCGTCGGCGCGCGAACCCTTGCCGATCAGCCGGTGCGCGGCGGCCCCGAGCGCGCCCGCGATCAGCACTCCGCCCAGCACCAGGGCGGGCACGGACCCGTCGAGGGCACCGCCCGCTCCGGCCCGCACCCCACGCTGGATCACCGCCGTGCCGCAGCCGGGGTCCTTCAGGTCGGGGCAGGACGACGCGCTGTGGTGGCGACCGCCGCCCGGGGGCACGGTGAAGCTCGCGCTCCACGGCTTGCCCTGCCCACCGGACGCGTCCGGGCAGGTGCCGTCCACGGTCCACGCGGAGTCCTCGCCGGCGGCGTGCTCGCCTGCGGATTCCTTGCCCGTGGCGTGCCCGTCCGTGGAATCCTTCCCCGCGGCGTGCCCGTCCGTGGAATCCTTGCCCGCGGCGTGCCCGCCCGTGGCGTACCCGCCTGTGGAGTCCTCGGCCGCGGTGTGCTCGCCCGTGGAACCCTCACCCGAAGCGTGCCCGTCCGCGGAATCCTCGTCCGTGGCGTGCTCACCCGCGGAATCCGCGCCCACAGCGTGCTCGCCCGGGGAGTCCCCGCCTGCGGCGCGCCCGCTCGCGGAGTCCTCGTCCGTGGGCCCCTCTCCCTCGGAATCCTCGCCCGCAGCCTGCCCGCTCGTAGAGCCCCCGCCCGCGGCGTCCTGGCCTGCGGCGTCCTCGCCCGTAACTCCCCCGCCCGCAGCGTCCTCACCCGTGACGCCCCCGCCCGCACCGTCCTCACCTGTGGCATCCCCGCCGCCCTCGAAGTCCTCCGGGAGGGCGATCCGCGCGGTGCCCTGGTAGGCCGGGCCGGATGTCGTGTCGTCGTTCCCGCCGACCAGCCGCAGCTCCGCCAGACCGTCTTCGAAGGCCTCGGAGGTGGCCTCCAGGGTGCCGGGCGGCGATCCGCCGACGGGATCGCAGGTCACCGAGACGGTGACGCTCTCCTCGGGCGCGGCCTGGCCGGGGCTGACCTCGGCGGCCGGTTCGGCGAGGGCGCCCGAGGCTCCTCCGGCGACCGCGACTCCGGCCAGGACGACAACGGACAGAGCACGGGCTGCGCGACGCACGATCAGGACTCCCCACGACGGCGACGACGGACACGCAGCCATCACATCCGCTGCCCACGAGCACCGCGCGCGGCCGACCCCCATTCGCGGGAACGGTACGGCCAACGGGGTGACGACGCGGCACCCCCGGAAGTTTTCCCCCCACCCGGAGGGTGACTCGGCATCCAACACCCACGTGACCCGGGAGGTCCCTCGATGAGCATCCAGGTCTCCGACCACGTCCTCGAACGACTGCGCGAGTGGGGTGTGGAGCACGTCTTCGGCTATCCCGGTGACGGCATCAACGGTCTGCTCGCCGCCTGGGGGCGGGCGGAGAACCGGCCCCGCTTCATCCAGTCACGGCACGAGGAGATGTCCGCGTTCCAGGCGGTCGGTTACGCCAAGTTCAGCGGACGTCTCGGCGTGTGCGCGGCCACGTCGGGGCCGGGTGCGATCCACCTGCTCAACGGCCTGTACGACGCGAAGCTGGACCATGTGCCGGTGCTGGCGATCGTCGGCCAGACGCACCGCACCGCGATGGGCGGCTCCTACCAGCAGGAGGTGGACCTGCACACGCTGTTCAAGGACGTGGCCTCGGACTTCGTGGAGACGGTGACGGTGCCCGAGCAGCTGCCGAACGTGCTGGACCGGGCGATCCGCACCGCGTACGCGCGCCGCAGCCCCACGGCGGTCATCATCCCGGGGGACGTGCAGGAGCTGGAGTACTCGGCGCCGACGCACGAGTTCAAGATGGTGCCGTCCAGCCTGGACCGCAGCTCCTGGACGGCGGTGCCGTCGGACGACGCGGTGCGGCGGGCGGCGGAGATCCTCAACTCCGGTGACAAGGTGGCGATCCTGGTCGGTCAGGGCGCGGCGGGGGCGCGGGCCGAGGTGGAGCGGATCGCCGAGCTGCTCGGCGCGGGGGTCGCCAAGGCGCTGCTCGGCAAGGACGTCCTGAGCGACGAACTGCCGTACGTCACGGGCTCGATCGGGCTGCTGGGCACCCGCCCGTCGTACGAGCTGATGCGGGACTGCGACACGCTGCTGACCATCGGGTCCTCGTTCCCGTACAGCCAGTTCCTGCCGGAGTTCGGCAAGGCGCGGGGCGTGCAGATCGACATCGATCCGCACATGGTCGGGATGCGC
Organism: Streptomyces sp. NPDC030838; assembly: GCF_055572035.1. Taxonomy (NCBI): domain Bacteria; kingdom Bacillati; phylum Actinomycetota; class Actinomycetes; order Kitasatosporales; family Streptomycetaceae; genus Streptomyces; species Streptomyces sp. NPDC030838. The sequence goes on from NZ_JBVIED010000001.1 coordinate 1,382,908, forward strand.
TACCCGTACGAGGTGAACCTGGTCGGCGACGCGAAGGCGACGCTGGAGCGGCTGATTCCGCTGATCGAGTCCGGGCGCGGACGCGAGTGGTACGAGACGGTGTGCGACAACGTCAGCCGCTGGCGTGAGGTGATGGAGCGGCGCGCGGGGCTGAGCGCCGACCCGATCAACCCGGAGTACGTGGCCCGTGCCCTCGATCCGCTGCTGCCGGACAACGCGATCGTCACCTCCGACTCGGGGTCGACGGCGAACTGGTACGCGCGGCACCTGACCATGCGGCCGGGCATGCGCGGCTCGCTGTCCGGGACGCTCGCCACGATGGGCTGCGGGGTGCCGTATGTGATCGGCGCGAAGTTCGCGCATCCGGACCGGCCCGCGATCGCCCTGGTCGGCGACGGCGCGATGCAGATGAACGGCATGGCGGAGCTGATCACGGCGGCGAAGTACCGCGACCGGTGGGAGGATCCGCGCCTGGTGGTGGGCGTGTGGAACAACCAGGATCTGAACCAGGTCACCTGGGAGCTGCGGGCGATGGGCGGCGCGCCGTCCTTCCTGCCCTCGCAGGAGCTGCCGGACGTGCAGTACGCCGCGTTCGCCCGCTCGCTGGGCCTGACCGGGGTCCGGGTGGAGAAGCCGGAGGACGTCGAGGCGGGCTGGCGGGCCGGGCTCGAGGCGGACGGCCCCGCGGTGATCGAGTTCCTGACCGACCCCTCCGTGCCGCCGGTCCCGCCGCACGCCACCTGGGACCATATGGAGGCCACGGCCGCGTCGATCCTGAAGGGCGACGCGGACCGGGCGTCGGTGGTCAAGCAGGGGTTCAAGGCGAAGGTGCAGGAGTTCCTGCCGGGCCGCGAGAAGGGCCGCGAGAAGGGCCGCGAGAGGGGCCGTGACAAGAAGTGACCCCGGCTCAGCCCATCGGCAGCCCCGCGTAGTTGGCGGCGAGTTCCGCCGCCGCGTGCGGGGAGGTGGTGACGCGGTCCAGCTGGGAGAGCTGGAGGCGGGTGTCGAAGGGGGACTGTGCCGGGTCGGTGTGGAGCGTGGTGGTCATGAAGTACGAGAAGTGCTCCGCGCGCCAGACCCGGCGCAGGCAGGTGTCGGAGTAGGCGTCGAGGAGCTCGGTGGAGCCGGTGGTGTGCAGGTGGCCTAGGGCGCGGGCCAGCACGACCACGTCGGCCGCCGCGAGGTTGAGTCCCTTGGCACCGGTGGGCGGCACGATGTGGGCGGCGTCCCCGGCCAGCAGGACGCGGCCGTGGCGCATGGGCTCGGTCACCGAGCTGCGCATGGGGAGCACGGACCGCGCGGTGATCGGCCCGCGGGTGAGCGGCCGGGTGCCGGCGGCGCTCAGGCGCTCGTCCAGCTCGTCCCAGATCCTCTCGTCGGACCAGTCGTCCGGGTCGGTGCCGTTGGGGACCTGGAGATAGAGGCGGCTGACCTGCGGGGAGCGCATGCTGGCGAGGGCGAAGCCGCGCTCGGAGTGGGCGTAGATCAGCTCGTCGTAGGCGGGCGGGGCGTCGGCGAGGATGCCGAACCAGGAGTACGGGTAGGTGCGTTCGTACGTGGTGAGGGCGCCCTCGGGTACGGCGCGGCGGGTGACGCCGTGGTAGCCGTCGCAGCCGACGACCCAGTCGCAGGTCAGGGTGTGTTCGCGGCCGCCGTGGGTGTAGCGGATGACGGGGCTGTCGGTGTCCGCGCCCTCGACGGCGTGCGCGCGGGCCTCGAAGAGCAGCGGCGGGCCCTCCTTGAGCTGGAGCGCGATGAGGTCCTTGACCACCTCCGTCTGGGCGTAGACCCACACCCGGCGGCCGCCGGTCAGGGACGGGAAGTCGACCCGGTGGGCGCGGCCGGCGAAGCGCAGTTCGATGCCGTCATGCGGCAGGCCCTCGCGCTCCAGGCGGTCCGCGGCGCCGGCCTCGCGCAGGGCGTCCACGGTGCCCTGTTCCAGGATCCCGGCGCGCTGGCGCTGCTCCACGTAGGCGCGGTCGCGGCTCTCCAGGACGACGCAGTCGATGCCCTGCCGGTGCAGTTGGCGGGCGAGCAGCAGCCCCGCGGGTCCGGCGCCGACGATGCCCACTCGGGTGCGGCTCGGGTACGCCATGGCGCAGCCCCTTTCACTGGGTACGATTGGACCGTGTTCGCGCAGTGAACTATTCTTCACATGTGCCCGGGCCGCAGTCTCTTCGCCCCTGCGCCGGGTGTCAACACCCCTGCCGCCCGCGCAAGGGGGCCCGGCCAGGAGTTAGCGTTCACCCGATCCCGACGCGTCGAGCACGGAGCGCCCATGTCCCCGACCCACGCCCTGACGGCGGAGCCCTCCGAGGCGGTGCCCGCGGAGGCCGTCGCGCCGCTGATGCGCGGTCTGACGGTGCTGCGCCGGCTCACCGACGCCGACGGGGCGCTCACCCTCGCCGACCTGGAGCGGGCGACCGGCCTGGCCCGCTCGACCCTCGACCGGGTGGTCGGCACGCTCGCCCGCATGGGATACGTCCGCCTGGACGGGCGGACCGCGCTGCTCGCGCCCCGGCTGATGGAGCTGGGCAACGCGTACCTGGCGGCGCTGCGGCTGCCCGCGCTGCTGGGCCCGGCCGCGCACGCGCTCGCCGACGAGCTGGACGAGTCGGTGTCCCTCGCGGTGCCCGACGGCGACGGCATCCGGTTCATCCACCAGACCACGCGGCGCCGCACCATGTCCGTGAGTTTCCGCATCGGTGATCTGCTGCCCGCCGAACGCACCGCGCCGGGCGCGCTGTTCGCCGCCCGGTGGGACGAGGAGGACTGGGCGCGGTGGCGGGCCCGGCGCGCTGCCGATCCGGCGGAGGAGGGCTTTCCGGCGCTGCCGCCGCGGCGGCTGGCGGACCGCCCCTCGGAGGGGGAGTTCACGGCGGCCGTGCGGCTCGCCGCCGAGCGGGGCTTCGCGCTGGACGACCAGCTGATCGAGCCGGGCCTGATCGCCCTCTCGATGCCCGTGCACGCGCCGGACGGGACCCCGGTCTGCGCCGTGAGCGTGGTGAGCCACACCAGCCGGCACAGCGCCGGATCGCTGCGCGAGCGTCTGCTGCCCCGGCTGCGGGCCGCCGTCGAGGCCATGGAAGGGGACCTGGGCCGGGTCCCGGCGGGCGGCGAGCAGGAGCCCGGGCCGTCCGGGCTGGCCGCCTGGACCGGCGCGTCCAAGCAGGAGCTGGGCCGGACCTTCAACGAGTCGCTGGCGCGCGGGCTGACCGTGCTGACGGCCTTCGGCGAGGGCCGCGGCGCGCTCACCCTGACCGCCGTCGCCGAGGCGACGGGCCTGGCCCGGGCCACCGCCCGCCGCGCCCTGATCACCTACGGCCACCTCGGCTACGTCGTCCAGGACGGTCGCGCCTTCCGCCTCACCCCGCGCGTACTGGGGCTGGGCTTTCCGCCGCTGTCCCGGACCACGCTGCCGCGCATCGCCGCCCCCCACCTGGCCGCTCTCACCGAGCGCCTGCACGACTCCTCGTCGCTGGCCGTGCTCGACGGCGACGACGTGCGCTACACGGCCCGCGCGGCGGCCCGGCGGATCATGACCGCCGACATCACCGTCGGCACTCGCTTCCCGGCGTACGCCACCTCGATGGGCCGGGTGCTGCTGGCCGGGCTGCCGGCCGCCGAGCGCGCGGACCGCCTCGCCCGCACCGACCTGACGCCGCTCACCCCGCACACCGTCACCGACCCGGTCGAGCTCGCCGTCCTGCTGGAGCGGGTGCGGCGGGAGGGGTACGCCCTGGTCGACGAGGAGCTGGAGGTGGGCCTGCGGTCGATCGCGGTACCGGTGCGCGACCGCTCCAGCACCGTCGTGGCGGCCGTCAACGTGGCCATGCACGCCAGTCACCGCACCGTCGAGGAGTGCGTGGAGCGGGTGCTGCCCGACCTGCGGGCCGAGGCGGCCCGCATCGAGGCGGATCTGCACATCGCCGGGCGGTTCACCGACGTACCGGTGGTCTGAACGGAGCCTCGGGTCCGCCGCCGGGGCGGGGGCGGGCCCGGCCGGGGCAGGCCAGGGCCGGCGCCCGGAGCGGGGCAGCCCCAGCCGGGGCCGGGCGAGCCCAAGCCGGGCAGGGCCTGGCCCGCCGCCGAGTGCGATCGGGACACCCCCAGCCGGGCAGGTCAGGCCCGCCGCCAGAAGCCAGACAGCCCCAGCCCCAGCCCCGCCAAGCCAAGCCCGCCACCAAGAGCCGGATAGCCCCAGCCCCGCCAGGCCAAGCCCACCGCCAGGAGCCGGACAGCCCTAGCCCGGGGCCGGGCGAGCCCGAGCTGGGCAGGCTCGGGCCCACCGCCAGGAGCGGGACGCCCCCAGCCGGGCAGGTGAGGCCCGCCGCCAGGGGCAGGACAGCCCGCCCCGCCAGGCCAAGCCCGCCACCAAGAGCCGGACAGCCCCAGCCCAGGCAGGTCAGGCACCGAGCTGGGGCCTGGCCCGCCGCCAGGAGCGGGACCCCCACCACCCCCAGCCAGGCAGGTCCGGCCCACGCCGGGGCCGGACGAGCCCACGCCGGGCAGGGTCGGGCCCGGCAGGGGCAGGCCCGTGTCGCGGCGGACTCAGGCCTGCACCGGCGTCGCGGCCGGAGCCTCGGGGCGGGCGCCCCCGAGCCGCCGGGCCAGGGGCACCAGTGCGATGGCCACGGCGCCGACCGCGCCGGTCAGCGCGAACGCGGTGAAGCCCCAGGTCTCGTTGCCGCTCTGGGCGAGGACGCCGATCAGCCAGGGGCCGACGATCGCGCCGGTGCGGCCGACGCCGGTGACCCAGCCGAGCCCGGCCGCGCGCTCGCCGGCGCGGTACACGGTGCCGGTGGCGGCGTAGACCATGACCTGCGCGCTGAAGAGCCAGACACCGGTGACGGCCACCACCAGGTAGGTGACGCCGAGCGGCAGCTCGTTCCTGAGCAGCAGGGCGCCGGCGGCGGTGAGCAGGAACCAGATCGCCGAGACCCGGACGGCGCCGAAGCGGTCGGCGGTGCGCCCGGCGATCAGCATGCCCACGATGCCGCCCGCGTTGATCACCATCAGGAAGGACACCGAGGAGTCCAGGCCATAGCCGGAGGAGCGCATCATCTGCGGCAGCCAGGTGGAGACGCCGTAGACCAGCAGCAGGCCGCAGAAGGACGCCAGCCAGAGCAACGGGGTGGCCCAGCGCGACTCCGGGCGGAACAACTCGCGGATCGCGGCGAGCCGCCCCTTCGCACCGGCGGCGGGCGCCACGACGGGGGCGGGGCGCGGCAGGCCGTAGCGGTCGGCGACGGCGTACGCCTCCTCGCGGCGGCCCCGGGCCAGCAGCACGCCCGGCGACTCGGGCAGCAGCCTCAGCAGCAGCGGGACGGCGACGACGGCCGGCAGCACGCCCGCCCAGAACACCCAGCGCCATCCGGCGGCGGGCGCGAGGGTGAGGCCGAGGCCGGTCGCCGCCATGCCGCCCGCGTGGTACGAGGTCATCAGCAGGCCGGTGGTGAGCGCGGCCCGGCGCGGCGGGGCGAACTCCAGCACCATCGCCAGGCACAGCGGCATCAGCCCGCCGAGCCCGAGCCCGGCGACGAACCGTCCGGCGCCGAACAGTCCGGGGCTGCCCGCGGCGGCGCACAGGCCGGAGCCGAGGGAGAACAGCACGACGCTGGCGACGAGCATCGGCCGGCGGCCCAGCCAGTCGGTGACGTTCCCGGCGAGCAGCGCGCCGATGAGCATGCCGAAGGTGGTCCAGCTGCCGATGGTGCCCGCGTCGGCGGCGGTCAGGCCGAGGCCGGGGTCGTCGAGCATGTACGGCATCACCGCGCCGTAGATGTTGACGTCCATGCCGTCGAAGAAGACGGCGAGCCAGCACAGCGCGAGGACGGGGAAGACGGAGCGGAATGAGGTCATGTCTGTCCCTGGGAGGTACGGGAGGGAGCGAGCGGGGTCGCACACAGGCAGAGATGTTCGCGTAGTGAAACTTGCTTCACTGCCTGGGCTGGGCGAGTTTCGCCGCCCGCGCGGCCCGCGTCAATGCCTCGCGCATTCATTGACAGGCACTTCGCCTCGACTGCAGACTCGCCCGGAACATGAAGTGAATCCTTCTTCACCAGGCGAACGCGCGCGGAGGCTCCCCCATGACCGTCACCCGTGACCTCCTGATCGGCGACAAGGAGACCCCTGCCGCCTCCGGCCGGACCACGCCGGACATCAGTCCCTTCACGGGCGACACCTACGCGACGGTGGCCGCCGCCGGTCCGGAGGACGTCGAGCGGGCCGTGGCCGCCGCCGACGCCGCGTTCGAGGCGTGGGCCGCGCTGAGCCCCTTCGCGCGCCGCGCGGTCTTCCTCAGGGCCGCCGACCTGCTCGAAGCGCGGGCCGGCCAGGTCGCCGAGATCATGGCCCGGGAGGTCGGCGCCACCCGGCCCTGGGCCGGCTTCAACGTCATGCTCGCCGCCCAGATGCTGCGCGAGGCGGCCGCCGCCGTCACCGCGCCGCGGGGCGAGGTGCTCACCGCGCAGGAGGAGGGCGCGCTCGGGCTCGCGGTCCGGGAACCGCTCGGGGTGGTCGCCGCGTTCGCGCCCTGGAACGCGCCCGTCATCCTCGGGGTCCGCGCGGTGGCGGCGCCGCTCGCCGCCGGGAACACCGTCGTGCTCAAGCCCAGCGAGGACGCGCCGGTCGCCTGCGGCCTGCTCGTCGCCGACGTACTGCGCGAGGCCGGGCTGCCCGACGGGGTGCTGAACGTCGTCACCAACGCGCGCGAGGACGCCGCCGTCATCGCCGAGGCGCTGATCGCCGACCCGCGCGTGCGGGCGGTCAACTTCACCGGCTCCACCCGGGTCGGCCGCATCATCGGCGCCCACGCGGCCGGCCACCTCAAGCCGGCCGTGCTGGAGCTGGGCGGCAAGAACTCCGTGATCGTCCTCGATGACGCCGATGTGGACCACGCCGTCGACGCCGCCGTCTTCGGCGTGTTCATGAACGCCGGGCAGATCTGCATGTCCGCCGACCGCGTCCTCGTCCACGAGAGCCTGGCCGAGGAGTTCACCCGGAAGTTCACCGCCAAGGTGGCCTCCCTGCCGTCCGGCGACCCCGCCGACCCGCGCACGATCGTCGGCCCGCTGGTCACCGAGGACGCGGCCCGCCGGGTCGGCGCGCTGGTCGCCGACGCGGTCGCCCGGGGCGCCACGGCGCTGACCGGCGGCGGCGCGCCCGAGGGCGCGGTGTACCCGGCGACGGTCCTCACCGGCGTCACCCGAGAGATGGAGGTGTACCGCGCGGAGGCGTTCGGTCCGGTGTGCACGCTGGCCGTCTTCGCAACAGACGAGGAGGCCGTCGCGCTGGCCAACGACACCGAGAACGGGCTGACCTGCGGGATCATCACCGAGAACGGCACGCACGGGCTCCGGGTCGCGCGCCGGATACAGACCGGCATCGTGCACATCAACGACCAGTCCGTCGGTGACGAGCCGCAGGCCCCGTTCGGCGGCGCCAAGGCGTCCGGTTACGGGCGGTTCGGCGGCCGGTGGGGCATCGAGGCGTTCTCCAACACCCGCTGGGTGACGCTGGCGACCCAGCACGCCCACTACCCGTTCTGAGAGCTGTCCCGGTCCGCCGGCAGCATCAGTTCCTCGTAGCGCCCGAGTGCCAGCACCACGCCGAGCAGCACGAACGGGAGGAGCACAGCGAGGATCGCCATGGCCTGTCCTTCCGCAGAGGTGTGCGCGGGGGGCGAGGATCGGGTCTCCGCCGATCCGCCGTGCAAACCCCGTGTCGGCTCCCGCTCGTCGGGTACGCGGTGTCCACCCCCGGCAGATCTGGAGGGAGACATGCAGCGAGGCAGTGACCGGCTGAGCGTGCACCGGGACGACGAGATGAAGCACCAACTGCAGGGCATGCTGCGGTCGGGCCACTCCACCCGTACCGAGGAGTGGCACGACCCCGAGCCCTCGGCCGACGACGATCCGCGCGTCGCGGGCGGACCGGCGCTGGGTTCCCTGGAGGAGACCCGCCTGGAGCTGGCCAAGGTCCTCGGCCGCAAGCCCTTCCCGGCCGGCCCGGGCGAGCTGATCGGCGAGCTGCGCCGGCACAACGCGCCCGACGCGCTGGTCGAGCCGCTGACCCGGCGGCCGCGCGGGGCCCGCTACGGCAACGTCCAGGAGCTGGCCGAGGCGTTGACCCGACGGGAGGAGGCGCCGTGATGGCCGACTACGTGAGGGAGGTGATGACCCCGGGCGTGGTGGCCGTCCGCCCGGACGCCTCGATCGTCGAGGCCGCGCAGCTCATGCGCAGCCAGAACATCGGCGACGTGGTGGTGGCCGACGGACAGGACGTCGTCGGCGTGCTCACCGACCGGGACATCACGGTACGGGCCGTAGCCGAGGGCCGTGACCCGCTCACCGTGAGCGCCGGGCAGGTGTGCACCCCGCATCCCGCCGTGGTGGCCCCGGACGACCCGGTGTCGACCGCGGTGGCGCTGATGCGCGAGAAGGCGGTGCGCCGGCTCCCGGTGGTGGAGCACGGGCTGCCGGTCGGCATGGTGAGTCTCGGCGACCTGGCCGTGGCGCAGGACCCCGAGAGCGCGCTCGCCGACATCAGCCGGGCCGCGCCGGACGAGGCGGGCGGCCGGGCCGGACCCGACGTCCGAGGCCCCGGATGAGCCGGAAGGAGGCGGCGGCCCGGGCCGCCGCGACCGGAGTCTCCGTCGACGTCGGCGAGGCCACCACCCGGTATCTGCTGTACGGGCTGCTGCCCAGCTGGTTCGTGCCGGGTGTCGCCGACTGGGCGATGCACCGGCGCACCCGCATCGAGGAGACCACGGGGACGAAGGAGTCCCTGATCCACTCGCTGATGATGGCCGAGGTCGGCATCCCGATCGCGCTGAGCCTGCGCCACGAGATCAACCCGCTGCTGCTGACGGTGCAGCTGACGGGGGCCGCGGCGCACGAGGCGACCGCGCTCTGGGACGTCCGCACGGCCCATCACAGCGACCGCGAGGTCAAGCCCGTCGAGCAGCACATCCACAGCTTCCTGGAGTCGCTGCCGTTCGGGGCGATCGCCTCGCTGATGTGTCTCCATCCGGACCAGGTGAGGTCGCTGCTGCGGGGCGGGCACGGCGATCCGGACGCCTGGCGGTTCGTGCCGCGGCGGCCACCGCTGCCGCGCGGCTATCTCGCCGGGATCGCCGCCGCGATCGGCGTGTGCGTGCTGCTGCCGTACGGCGAGGAGCTGCTGCGCTGCGGGCGGGCGGCCCGGCGCCGCAGAAGGACACATCGCCGCACAAGGACAGACAAGGACGCATCAGGACGTTGATCCGAAGGGACGTCGATTCATCATGCGTATCGCTTTCCTGGCCGCGCCCGCGGGCGTCGAGCAGGTCGAGCTCACCGATCCCTGGCGGGCGGCCGAGGACGCGGGACACCAGCCGGTGCTCGTGTCGACGAAGCCCGGCGAGATCCAGGCCTTCCACCACCTCGACAAGGCGGACACGTTCCCGGTGGACGAGGTCGTCGGCGAGACCTCGGCCGACTCCTTCGGCGCGCTGGTGCTGCCGGGCGGAGTGGCCAACCCGGACTTCCTGCGCCTGAACGACAAGGCCGTGGCGTTCGTACGGGACTTCTTCACCCAGGGGCGGCCGGTGGCGGCGATCTGCCACGCCCCCTGGACGCTCGTCGAGGCGGACGTCGTACGGGGCCGTGAGCTGACCTCCTGGCCGAGCCTGAGGACCGACATCCGCAACGCGGGCGGCACCTGGGTGGACGAGCAGGTCGTGGTCTGCGAGCGGGGCGCCAACAAGCTGGTCACCAGCCGCAAACCGGACGATCTCAAGGCGTTCTGCGAGGCGTTCCTGGAGGTGTTCGCCCAGGAGTCCGCCTGAGGACGGACCCCCTGGGGACACACCCGACGACCCAGGGGGCCGCGAGCGCGGCGCACCGGCCGGGGAACCGGCCGGTGCGCCGTTTCACGCCGTCCCGGTGTCGCCCGGACCCCACTTGCCGACCGGTGCCCGCCCGTTGTCCCGGATGTCGCCCGCCGCGCGTTCGCGGGCGCCGTCGCGGGTGCGGGCCGCGGCGACGAAGCGGCGCGGATTGCGGCGCAGGTACTCGCCCTCCAGCTGGGCCATGCGCTCGTTGTGGGCCCGCAGCGCGTCGTTCGAGCCGTAGAGCAGCGTGTCGTGGCGCGTGCGGTGGATGGTCTCCAGCTCCTTCATGAGCTGCTGGTCGTCCAGCCGTCCCGGGTCGACTCCGGTCATCGTGGTGCCCCGCTCGTCGTGTTCGTTCATACGGTTCGGGTACCCGCCCGGTGAGCAAATCCCCCGACGGCATCCGGGAGGGAGCCATGGACCTCGCGTTCCTGAATCCACTCTACGAACATCCGGGGCCGTGGGCCTCCGTGTACGTCGATCTCTCCATGCACGCGGAGGACACCCCCCACCAGCGGCACCTCATCGCCGAGGCCATGACCCGGGACCTGCGGGGGCAGGGCGCGGACGAGGCGACCTGCGACGCCGTACGGGACGCGATCGAGGAGCTGCGGCATTCCTCCGAGCCGCACGGGCGGGCCCTGTTCGCCCGGGCGGGTGAGGTCGTGCTCGATCCGTCGCTGGCCCGGCCCCCGCAGGGCGGCAGCTGGGCCGCCTGGGCGTCCCTGCCGCGGACCGCGCCGCTGCTCGACCTGGAGGGCGAGGACGCGGTGTGCGTGGTGGCCTACATCGACCGCAAGGGCGCCGACTTCGAGATGCGCAGCGCGGTGATCCGGGAGGACGCCGGGTCGGTGGCCGGCCGCCAGTGGCCGGTGCACCGCACCAGCTCGGTCGACTGGTCGGAACGCCACTTCCAGCTGCGGGTGGAGAACACCTGGGAGCACAACGCCGCGGAGATCGCCGACGCGCTCGCCGTCTGCCAGGAGGAGACCCGGGCGGACCTGCTGATCCTCGTCGGGGAGGAACGCGAGCGGCACGCGGTGCGCGACCGGCTGCCGCAGCGGCTGCACGATCGGGTGGTGGAGGCCGCGCACGGGGCGGGCAGCAGGCTCCTGGACGCCGATGTGGAGGCGGCCCGCGCCGCGCACGAGCGGGCCCGCGCCGACGCCGAGCTGGAGCGGTTCCTGGCCGGTCGCACGCCGGACGCCGAGGGGCGTGTGGTGGCGGCGGAGGGTGTGCCCGCGCTGGTCGAGGCGGCCCGCGAGCACCGTATCGACGAACTGCTGGTGCGTCCGGACGGCCCCGACAACCACCGCGAGGTGTGGATCGGCGAGGACCCGGACCAGCTGGCGGTGCGGCGTGCGGACCTGAGGGTCCTGGGCGAGCAGCACTCCTGGCCGGCCCGCGCCGACGACGCGCTGATCCGCTCGGTGGTCGCGACCGCGGCCCCGGCGATCTCGGTGGCCCCCGCCGCCGAGGCGAAGCGGGAGGACGTCCCGGTGGGCGGTCTCGGCGCGCTGCTGCGCTGGAGCTGAGCCGCCCCCGGCGGCGTTACCGGGCCCGCTGCGTCAGCGGGCCCGCTCCACCCGCCGTTCGTCCCAGACCGGCTCGGGTGTCTCGCGGACCCGGCCGTCGCTGCCGAAGACCAGGTAGCGGTCGAAGGAGCGGGCGAACCAGCGGTCGTGGGTGACGGCGAGGACCGTGCCCTCGTAGGCCTCCAGGCCCTCCTGGAGGGCCTCGGCGGACTCCAGGTCGAGGTTGTCGGTGGGCTCGTCCAGGAGCAGGGCGGTGGCGCCCGCCAGTTCCAGCAGCAGGATCTGGAAGCGGGCCTGCTGGCCACCGGAGAGCCGGTCGAAGGTCTGTTCGGCCTGCGCGGTGAGTTCGTAGCGGCGCAGCCGGGACATGGCCGCGCCCCGGTCCTGGGAGTACTCCTGCCAGAGGATGTCGAGCAGGGTGCTGCCCATCAGCTCCGGGTGGGCGTGGGTCTGCGCGAAGTGCCCGGGCACGACCCGCGCGCCGAGCTTCCACTGCCCGGTGTGCGCCACGTCCTCGCCGGCCAGCAGCCGCAGGAAGTGGGACTTCCCGGAGCCGTTGGAGCCGAGGACGGCGACGCGTTCCCCGTAGAAGATCTCCAGGTCGAAGGGCTTCATGAGGCCGGTGAGTTCGAGCCCCTGGCAGGTGACGGCCCGGACGCCGGTGCGGCCGCCCTTGAGTCGCATCCGGATGTCCTGCTCGCGCGGCGGCTCCGGTGGCGGTCCCGCCTCCTCGAACTTGCGCAGCCGGGTCTGGGCGGCGGCGTACCGGGAGGCCATCTCGTGGCTGACGGAGGCGGCCTGCCGCAGGTTCAGCACCAGCTTCTTCAGCTGGGCGTGCTTCTCGTCCCAGCGGCGGCGCAGTTCCTCGAAGCGGGCGAAGCGCTCCCGGCGGGCCTCGTGGTAGGTGGCGAAGCCGCCGCCGTGCACCCAGGCGTCGGCGCCGGCCGGTCCCGGCTCCACGGAGACGATCTTCTCGGCGGCGCGGGCGAGGAGTTCGCGGTCGTGGGAGACGAAGAGGACCGTCTTGCGGGTCTCCTTCAGCCGCTCCTCCAGCCAGCGCTTGCCGGGCACGTCGAGGTAGTTGTCGGGCTCGTCGAGCAGCAGCACCTCGTCGGTGCCGCGCAGCAGCGCCTCCAGGACGAGGCGTTTCTGCTCACCGCCGGAGAGGGTGCGCACCTGGCGCCACTGCGCCTTCTCGTACGGCACGCCGAGCGCGGCCGTGGTGCACATGTCCCACAGGGTCTCCGCCTCGTAGCCGCGCGCCTCCGCCCAGTCGGCGAGGGCCTGCGCGTAGGCGAGCTGGGCGGCCTCGTCGTCGACGGTCATGATGGCGTGCTCGGCCTTGTCCACCGCCCGCGCGGCCTCGCGGATGCGCGGCGGCGCGACCGACACCAGCAGGTCGCGTACGGTCGTATCGTCCCGTACGGAGCCCACGAACTGCCGCATCACGCCGAGTCCGCCGCTGACGGTGACGGTGCCGCCGTGCGGGGTGAGCTCGCCGGAGATCAGCCGCAGCAGGGTGGTCTTGCCCGCGCCGTTGGGTCCGACGAGGGCGACGACGGCGCCCTCGCCCACCCGGAAGGACACATCGCCGAGCAGCGTCCTCCCGTCGGGGAGGTGGTACTCGAGGTGTGCGGCTTCCAGATGTCCCATGGGGTGGCATTCTCCGGGCGGGACCCGGCAGGCGGCAAACGCATATTCGCCGGCAGGGGCGGCCCGAAAGCCCGTCCCCCGCGTGGCGAGCGCCTACTCGCCGGCGGCGCGTGGCCTGCCCGACGCGTCGAGGGGACGTCCGGCGGGGCCGCCCTCCCCCTCGGCGCCGACCGTGGCGCCCGCCCAGGTCAGCGCTTTCCAGCCGTCGGCGGGCGAGCCCTCCAGGGCCACCACGCCGGTGTTGTCCAGGAGGTGGGAGGCGGCGAAGGCCACGTCGACGTTGTGGGCGCGGGCCGCCGTCCACATCCGGATCGCGGCGCCGTGGCTGAACAGGGCGACGGTTCCGGCGCCGTCGCGGGCGGCCTCCTCGACCACCGCGTCGTACCGGGCCAGCGCCTCCGCGCCGCTCTCCCCGCCCGGCATCCGCAGGCCGGTGTCCCCGGCGGCCCAGGCGAAGACGATCCGCATGTACTCGAGGCCCCGCGCGGAGTCGCCGCGCAGCATCTCCAGGTCGCCCGCGGCCAGCTCGCGGATGCCGCCCCGGACGTACACGTCGAGGCCGCGGGCGGCGGCCAAGGGCGCGGCGGTGAGCTGGGTGCGGATCATCGTGGAGGCGTAGACGGCCTGGATGTCCTCGTCGGCGAGCGCCTCGGGCAGCGCGGCGGCCTGCCGCTCGCCCAGCTCGGTCAGACCCGGTCCCGGGACGGTCGTGTCCAGCAGGAACCTCACGTTGGACGGGGTCTGGGCGTGACGGACGAGAAGCAGACGCACGGGGCCTCCGATGCCGGGCCGAGAGAGAAAGGGTACTTCCGGGTACCCGCACCTCTATGAGTCCAGACGTCGATCTGACCACCCCGAAGCCCGGCCGCCACGTCCTCCGGGACCGCCTGCTGGCTCTCGACTGCCGGCTGTTCGAGTTCGCCGCCGCGCGGCACTGGCCCGCCGCCGAGCCCGTCCTGCCGCGCCTCAGCCGCAGCGCCAACCACGGGGTGCTGTGGTTCGCGACGGCCGCGGCGATGGCGGCGAGCCGTACGCCCCGGGGCCGCCGGGCCGCCGCGCGCGGCCTCGCCTCCCTGACTCTGGCCTCGGCCACCATCAACACCCTCGGCAAGCGCTCGGTGCGCCGGCCCCGGCCGCTGCTCGACCCGGTGCCGCTGGTGCGGCAGCTGAAGCGGCAGCCGATCACCACGTCGTTCCCGTCCGGCCACTCGGCGTCGGCGGCGGCCTTCGCGGCCGGGGTGGCGATGGAGTCGCCCGCCTGGGGGGCGGCCGTGGCGCCGGTGGCGTTCTCGGTGGCGATGTCCCGCGTCTACACGGGCGTCCACTTCCCGAGCGACGTGGCCGCCGGTGCCGCCCTGGGGGTGGGCGCCGCGTTCGCCGTACGGGGCATGGTGCCGACCCGCGACCGGCACGCGCCGCCCGCCCGGCCGCGCGCCGAACTGCCCGCGCTGCCCGAGGGCGAGGGGCTGGTCGTCGTCGCCAACACCGAGGCGAGCACCGCCGACCGGGTGCGCGGGCTGCACGAGGCGCTGCCGCGCGCGGAGGTCGTGGAGTGCGCCGCCGAGGACATGGCCGCCGAGCTGTGCAAGGCCGCGGCCCGGGCCCGGGTGCTCGGGGTGTGCGGCGGCGACGGCACGGTGAACGCCGCCGCCGAGGTCGCCCTGCGGCACGGGCTGCCGCTCGCCGTGCTGCCCGGCGGCACCCTCAACCACTTCGCCCTCGACCTGGGCGTGGAGGACGTGCGGTCGTTCAGCCGGGCGATCCGGCGCGGCGAGGGGGTGCGGGTGGACATCGGCCGGTTCTCCTGCGGGGCGCGGCGCGGCATCTTCCTCAACACCTGCAGCCTGGGCGTCTATCCGGAGCTGGTGCGCGAGCGGGACCGCTGGGCGCACCGGATCGGCGGCTGGCCGGCCGGGGTGCTCGCGGCGGTGCGGGTGCTGCGCGCCGACCGGCATCCCCTGGAGGCCGAAGTGGGCGGCCGGCCACGCCCGTTGTGGCTGCTGTTCGCCGGGAACGGCACCTACCACCGGATGGGTCTCGCCCCGGGCCGCCGGCGCGACCTGGCGGACGGGCTGCTGGACGTCCGGGTGGTGCACGGCGGCCGCCGTCCGGCGCTGCGGCTGCTCGCCGCCGCCTTCGCGGGCCCGCTGACCCGCTCGCCGGCGCACGCGGCCGTCGCGGTGGGCCGGCTGCGGCTGGCGGGCGTGGCGCCGGGGACGCTGCTCGCGTACGACGGTGAAGTCACCGACGTGGAGGGCGAGGTGACGCTGGAGAAGGAGCCGGAGGCGCTGGCGGTGTACCGCCCGACATCATGAGACTGATGTCCCGTCAGTCCATATGGCAGAACAATCTGTCTCATCATTCGGCGCGCGGCGTACGGTGACGATGTCGCCCGCGGGGGCCTCGGTCCCCTGGGAGCCGTCATGCCGAGAAGGGGGCACAGCCATGCCGGAAGCGCAGGAGACCGCCGTCTACACGCACGGCCACCACGAGTCGGTGCTGCGGTCGCACACCTGGCGGACCGCCGCCAACTCCGCCGCCTATCTGCTCGGCGTCCTGGAACCCCAGATGAGGATCCTGGACATCGGCTGCGGGCCCGGCACCATCACCGCCGACCTGGCGGAACTGGTCCCCGAGGGCCGGGTCACGGGCGTCGACCGGGCCGCTGGCGTACTGGACCAGGCGCGGGCCACGGCCGCCGGACGCGGTCTGCGCAACGTCGACTTCGCCGTGGCGGACGTGCACGCCCTGGACTACCCGGACGACACGTTCTGCGTGGTCCACGCCCACCAGGTGCTGCAGCACGTCGGCGACCCGGTCCAGGCGCTGCGCGAGATGCGGCGGGTCACCCGCCCGGGCGGCTGGATCGCGGTGCGCGACTCCGACTACGCCGCGATGACCTGGTACCCGGCGTCGGCGGGGATGGACGACTGGCTGGCGCTGTACCGGCGGGTGGCCCGCGCCAACGGCGGCGAGCCGGACGCCGGGCGCCGGCTGAAGTCCTGGGCGCTGCGGGCGGGTCTGACCGACATCACGGCGACCTCCGCCACCTGGACGTTCTCCACGCCGGAGGAGCGGGCCTGGTGGAGCGGCCTGTGGGCGGACCGCACCCTGGCCTCCGAGTACGCCCGGGTCGCCGTCGAGGGCGGGCACACCACCGAGGAGGAGCTGCGGGCGGTGTCCGAGGCCTGGCGGGAGTGGGGGCGCCGGGAGGACGCCTGGTTCACGGTCCTGCACGGCGAAATTCTGTGCCGCAAGGAAGTCTGAGCTGCGGATTTCGGGAAACTCGTACGGCAGGAGGTTCTGGAGATGGTTCCTATCCTGCTCGTACTGCTTCTGGTGCTGATTCTTTTCGGTGCCGGATTCGCCTGGGATATCCTCTGGTGGATCGCTCTGATCGTTCTCGTGGTGTGGCTGCTGGGATTCCTGCTCCGCAGCACGACGGCGGGCGGATCCAGGGGACGGTGGTATAGGTGGTGAGATTCCCCGGGCATCAGCCCGGGGAAGGGACGTCAGTCCCGGGGAAGCAACGGTCCCAGCGGCCCGAGGTCCAGATTCAGGTCCTCGGGCCGCAGTCCGTAGCGCTCGCGCAGTTCGGTCATCCGGTCGTCCAGCAGCATCAGCGTGAGCCCGATCCGCTCCTCCTGCTCCTCGGTCAGGTCACCGGCGTCGAACCGGCGCAGCGCCTGCCGCTCCATCAGCCGGCGCAGCAGCTCGACCACGGTGAGGACGAGCTTGACCAGGTCGCGCTCCACGGTGTCGGGTTCCAGCTCGAGCCGGCGCCGGCGGCTCGAGCGCGGCAGGCCGTCCTTGTCGTCGCCGCTCGCTTCCACGGTTCATCCCTCCCACGGTGTGGGCACCTGTGCGTTCACCGAGCTGATCAGGGCGTTGAGATCGATGCGGACGAGGTCGACGTCCGCGATCCGCAGGGTGATGTCGCCGGTGATGACGACCCCGCCGGCCAACAGCCGGTCCAGCAGGTCCACGAGGGCGACCTCACGGCGTTCCACGACGGTCACGGCACCTCCTCCGCGTTCTCCTCGTCGGTGTCGGGGCCGTCGACGAACGAGTAGGCGGCCCAGGGGCCGGTGAGTTCCACACGCAGTCCGGAGGAGTCGTCCTTCGTACGGTCCACCAGTTCCACGAATTCCTCGGAACGGTCCCGCGGAACCAGATAGGCAGCGTTGAGCACATTCCGTCCGGCCGCACCGGAAATCGCCGGGTTCTGCGGGACGTGCAGCCGGGAATCCTCGGCGTACTCGGAAAGCGTTTCGTGCAGTCGCGTGGCGAAAGTCTCGGCCCTTTGCCAGAGATCCTCGTGGGCGCGGACGCGGGCGCTGCGCTGCCGGAGATAGTCCCGCCCCGAGGCGGCCTTTCCGGGCGGCCCGTCGAAATCCCCGGCCTCGCCGGGTTCCGTTTCGGCGTAGATCTTCACGCCCCATTCCACCCGGCCCTCCAGCCGGTCGAGGGTCCGCCGGAAGAAGTCCTCGCGGGCTTCCATCATCACGCGGACCGCGCTGTCGTCCCGGAAGACGGTGGCCAGCCGCAGCGGCAGCGGGGTGGTGACCGTGGTCAGCGCGTCGATCACCTGCTGGTGGGCTCTGGCCGTCTCGGTGAGCCAGTCCAGGTCCTCCAGATGGGCGCGCAGCGGCTCCTCGGCGAAGTGCCGTTCCGGCACCGTGCTGACGACGGCGACCAGGCCGTGGTGGTGCAGCAGCCGGGGCGGGGCACCGCCGACGCCCGTCAGCTGGGACTGGAGCGGCCTGTCGAAGGGGCGGCACACGGCGTAGACGTAGCGCAGTCCGATGGTCATCACGATCCCTCCCCGGTCCGGCCGGTCTCCAGGGCCGCCAGCCGCTCGCGCAACTCGGCGTTCTCGCGGGCGAGTTCGTCGCGACGGGTGAGTTCGTCGCGGCGGGCGCGGGTGGACAGGGCCGGGTCGTCCTCCCACCAGTCGATGCCCATCTCCTTGGCCTTGTCGACGGAGGCGACGATGAGCCGCAGCTTGATGGTGAGCAGTTCGATGTCGAGAAGGTTGATCCGGATGTCGCCCGCGATGACGACGCCCTTGTCGAGCACCCGCTCCAGGATGTCGGCGAGGTTGGCGCTCCCGTCGCGGCCGTAAGGCTCGGGGAGCCGGCTGGCGGTGGTCATCGATGGCTCCCTCGGGTGGTCGGCCGGGTGTCCTCGGGTACGGAGGCGGGGCTGTCCCCCTCGGGTACCCCGCTCAGCGTGACGTGCCGGGCGAAGTCCGCCAGGTCGCGCCGGGCCCGGCGGCGCGGCGTCCGCAGCAGGGCGCCGGCCCGGTCGGCCGGGCCGGCGGGCAGGTGCTCGGCGACCAGCAGCACGCGGGTGAGCCGGTCGGCGAGCGGGTGGAAGGAGACCACGCCCCGCAGGCCGTGCGCGGTCCAGGCGAGCCGGTCGCCGGGGACGGGCCGCGCGTCCGGGTGCCGCGCCCATTCCTCGTACGCCGTACGCGGGGGTACGCCGACGTCGACCCGCTCGACGACGACGAGCGGCCGGGCCGCCATCCGGGCGACGGCGATCTCCAGCACGGCACGTGCCGGGCCCCTGCCTGCGACGATCTTGCGGCCGGTGTCGCGGGCGAGCCGGGCGAGGCCGGCGTCGCGGCCCTCGGCGAGATCGGTGAGCCGGACGGTGGCCGCGCCGAGCCCCCGGCCGACGCCGGCCAGCAGCCGCCGGACCTGGGCGGCCAGATACTCCCGCGCCTCCGCCCGGACCCGGTCGGCGGCCTCACCGCGCGCGAGCTCACCGAGCAGGCCGGGGCGGCCGGACACTCCTTGGGTAGGGACACCCGTCATCGCTCCCCACCTCCCCGCCCACTCGCTTGCGCGGACACCGCACGACGCCGGGCAGCGGCCCTGGCAGGCGCCCTCTTGCCGGACGCCTGCCCGGCCCCCGCCTGCCCGCCGCCAGGCTGCCCGCCCGCAGACCGCCGGGCGGCGGCCCGCGCGGCGGTCGCCTTCTTGGCGGCAGCCCTGTCGGCCTTCTTCACGGCCTCCTCGGCGGGAGCCTCCCTCTCGTTCACGGCCTCCTCGGGGGGCGCCTCCCTCTCGGCGGTGCCCTCGCCGACGACGCCCTCGGTGGTCGCCTCGCCGGCCGTGGCCTTGTCGGCGGCCTTGCCGGCTGCGGCCTTGTCGGCGGCATCTTCTGCCATGGCCTTCCCCGCCTCGACGCGCCCGGCCACCCCCACCGATCCCCCGGCGCCCAAACTCGCGTGGATCTCCTCCGTCCGCTCGTGCAGCCGGTCCGCGAGGACGTCGAGGCGGTGTTCCGCCCAGCGGGTCAGGGTGGCCGCCGCCGCGTCCGGGACGCCGCGCAGGTCCTCGCGGAGTTGTTCCTCGATCTCTCGGATCCGCAGGTTCTCGCGGAGCTGCCGGGACAGCGCGCGCAGCCGCCGGCGGATCAGGAAGAGTACGGCCACCGTCGCCAGCCTGCCCTTCACGGTGCCATCTCCAGCCGGTCGAGGAGTTCGTCCTCCCGGCGGTCGAACTCCTCCTCGGTGATCTCCCCGAGGGACAACTGCTCCTCCAGGCGGGCGAGTTCGGCGCGAACGGTGGCGGGGTCGTAGTAAATCCGCTCCGCCTCCCGCAGCACCTGTCTGATCGCCCAGGCGCTGCCGCGCACCGGGGCGAACGGCAGCATCAGCACTTCTCCGAGAAGTCCCACGGGCTCACTCCTCCGCACTCCGCCCGCCGGCCGTGCTGCCCGCGGGCTCGGCGGGGCCGGGCTCGACGAAGCTGTACGGCGGCAGCGGCCCGTTGGCGCGCAGCTCCAGGTGGGGCAGGTTCTTGCGGGCCTGCTCGACCGCGGCGAGGAACGGCGCGGCCGTGTCCCGGTCGACCAGGAAGCACACGTTGACCAGCCATCCGGTGGAGTCGGGACCGACGCTCACCCCCTCGGCGGCCGGTTCCAGCAGCCGCTGGACGGCGAGCGCGTCCTCCGCCTCCTTGTCCCGCACCGCGGCGGCGACCATCTCACCGAGCCGCAGCTTCTGCTCGTAACTGCCGCCGCCCGCCTGCCGGTTGGCCTCGGCGAGCGCCCTGATCTCGGGGTCCTCGGCCATCACGTGGTGCAGCACGGCCTCTTCCACGTGGGAGGCCTTGACGTTGTACTCGACCTTGCCGTCCAGGGCCCGCAGCCGCTCCCGGTAGTGCGCGGCGCGTTCGGCGAGGACGCCGGTGACGGCCGCGTCGTCCGGGGCCACGCTGCCGAACCGCATGGGCAGCACACAGCCCGCGGCTCCCGCCTCGGCGAGCACGTTCTGGTGGGCGACGAGATCGCGGCGCTTGGGGCGCAGCCCGTCGGGCGCGTCGCTGACGATCGCCGCCAGTTCGCCCTCCTTCAGGACCCGCACCGGGCGGGCGGGATCACCGACGCCGGCCATGCCGTCGGGGAGCGCGGGGTGGGAGCGCGCGGCGATGCCGTAGACGTACGTGCTCACTCCTGCTCCTCCTTCCGGCGGGCGGTGGTGGTCCGGCGGGTGCGGGCCTTGGTCTCGGGCTCGGCGGTGCCCTCCTCGCGCGCCTGCTTGAAGGCGTCGGAGATGGTCTGCGCGGCGCCGGACAGCGCGCCCTTGGACTTGCCGCGCGCGCCGGACTCGGTGATCGAGCCGACCACGTCGGGCAGGCCGGGGCTCTTGCGCGGCCCGGCCTCAAGGTCCAGGCGGTTGCAGGCCTCGGCGAACCGCAGGTAGGTGTCGACGCTGGCGACGACGACCCGTACGTCGATCTTCAGGATCTCGATGCCGACCAGGGAGACCCGTACGAAGGCGTCGATGACGAGCCCTCGGTCGAGCACGAGTTCCAGGACGTCGTAGAGGCCGCTGGAGCCGCCCCCCGAGCCGGTCTGCTGTGCCGGGACAACGGTCATGCCGACCGGTCCTCCTTCTCTGCTGGTGTGATGGTGACGGGCCGTGGGCGGCCTAGCGGCCGCCGGGCCGGTGTGCGTCGGCCCGCCCGCGTTCGTAGCGGCGGACGCGCCGGTAGCCGGTGAGCCGGCCCCGGTCGTCGAGGTCCACCCGGTAGCTCGCCATCAGGCTCATCGTGTCGGGCACCCGGGCGAGTTCGAGCACCTCGACCTCCAGGGACCAGCCGTCCTCCGTGGGTTCGAAGGACGACACGGTCTCGGCGTCCATGCCGGTGAGCTCCGTGAGCTGGGTGCGCGCCTGGCGCAGCACCTCCATCGGGCTCGGCCGGTCGTCCGCCGTGTGCGCGTTCTCCTTATGGGACTCTCGTGAACTCTGCGACTGTGCTGTGCGGTTTGTGTTCGACATGGCCACCTCGGAGGTCGGGTGGCCGCACAGCCCATGGCCAAACCTGCGGACGGCAGAGCGGGGTCCGGGGGGACGTCAGCCGCGCAGCGCGTCCAGCCTGCGACGGGCCGGCCCGAGGGCGCGGCCCCGGCTCATCACGCCCGCCCAGGGGTTGGTGCGGGCCTGGTCGACGGCATCGGTGATGCTCCAGCGGCGCGGACCGAAGTCCGGGGCGTCGAGCTGGTCCCAGGCGACGGGCACGGCGACGGGCGCGCCGGGGCGGGCACGCACGGTGAACGGGGCGACGGCGGTCTGGGCGTACGCGTTGCGCTGGACGTCCAGATAGAGGCGGTCGCCGCGGTCCTTCTTGCGGGCGGCGGTGGTGAGCCGGTCGGGGTGCCCGGCGGCGAGGGTGTCGGCGACGTCCCGGGCGAACCGCCGTACCTCGTCGAAGTCGTGATGTCCGGTCAGCGGCACCACCACGTGCACGCCGCGCGAGCCGGTGGTCATCAGGGCCGACGGCAGCCGCAGTTCGTCGAGGAGTTCGCCGAGCAGTCCGGCCGCCTCGCGGACGGGCGTGAAGTCGTCGCCGGAGGGGTCGAGGTCGAAGACCATCCGGTCGGGCCGGTGCAGGCGTCCGGAGCGCGACAGCCAGCGGTGCAGGGTGACGCAGGCCTGGTCGGCGAGGTGGACGAGGGTGGCGGAGTCGTCGCAGACGGTGTGGCAGACGGTGCCGCCCTCCTTGGGCACCTCGACGCGGGTGATCCAGTCCGGGTAGTTCTCCGGGGTGTTCTTCTGCAGGAAGCGGGGGCCGTCGACGCCGTCCGGATGCCGTTCCAGCATCAGCGGGCGGCCGCGCAGCTGCGGCAGCATGAAGGGCGCCACGGACCGGTAGTAGTCGACGAGGTCGCCCTTGGTGTACTCCGGATGACCGTCACCGCCCGGGAAGAGGACCTTGCCGGGCCGCCGTACCTCGACCGTACGGCGGCCCGCCCGCACCGTGCGCATGTCGGTACGGCTCATGGCACCACCGCTTGCTCCACCAGCAGGCGTACGGCGGCCGCGACCGACTCGGCGTCGATGCCGGCGGCGTGCAGCTGCTCCTCGGGCGACGCGGAGCCGGGCATCGTACGGACCGCGAGGCGGACCAGGCGCGGCATGGGGCGGCCGTCGAGGAAGGGGTCGAGGACCGCGTCCCCGAGGCCGCCCTCCGGGTGGTGGTCCTCCACGGTCAGCAGGCAGCCGGTCTCCTCGGCGGCCTGCCGGAGGGTGAGCCGGTCGACGGGCTTGAGCGAGTAGAGGTCGACGACCCGCACCTGGATGCCCTCGCGGTCCAGGGCGTCGGCGGCGGCGAGCGCCTCGGGAACGGTGACCCCGGCCGCGACCAGGGTGAGCCGGTCCCGGTCGGAGGAGCGCAGCACCTTGCTGCCGCCGACGGGGAACTCCTCGTCGGGCCCGTAGAGCACCGGGGTCGCGCCGCGCGAGGTGCGCAGATAGCGGATGCCGTCGAGTCCGGCCATGGCGGCGACCAGCCGGGCCGTCTGGTTGGCGTCGCAGGGGTACAGCACGGTCGAGCCGTGCACGGCCCGGAACATCGCCAGGTCCTCCAGGCCCATCTGGGACGGCCCGTCCTGCCCGATCGCGACGCCCGCGTGCGAGCCGACCAGGTTGATCCCGGCGCCGCTGATCGACGCCATGCGCACGAAGTCGTACGCGCGGGTGAGGAAGGCCGCGAAGGTGGAGGCGTACGGCATCCAGCCGCGGGAGGCGAGGCCCACCGCGGCGGCGACCATCTGCTGCTCGGCGATGTAGCACTCGAAGAAGCGGTCGGGGTGCTCCTTGGCGAAGTGCTCGGCCCGGGTGGAGTCGCTGACCTCGCCGTCGAGGGCGACGACGTCGTCGCGGGCGGTGCCGAGGGCGGCGAGGGCCTTGCCGTAGGCGTCCCGGGTGGCGACCTTGTCGCCGCCGCGTTCCCACTCGGGGAGGTCGACCGCCGACCTGGTGCGTACGGCGTGCAGGATCCGGTCGGCCGACGGCTCGTGCACCTGGACGATCAGGTCGCGCCTGCCGCCCAGTTCCGCGACCGCCTCCTCCGCGTCCGGCAGCGGTTTGCCGTGCAGGCCCTCCCGGTCCTGGACGCCCTCGACGCCCCTGCCCTTGAGGGTGCGGGCGAGGATGGCGGTGGGCTGCCCCATGGTGGAGATCGCCTCGCCGTAGGCGCGGTCGATCGCGTCGACGTCGTGGCCGTCGATCTCCACGGTGTGCCAGTCGAAAGCCTGGAAGCGGCGGGCGTAGGCGTCGAGGTCGTGGCCGTGCCGGGTCGGGCCGCGCTGGCCGAGCCGGTTGACGTCGACGATCGCGACGAGGTTGTCCAGATGCTCGTGGCCCGCGTGCTCGGCGGCCTCCCACACGGAGCCCTCGGCCAGCTCGCTGTCGCCGCACAGCACCCACACCCGGTAGTCGGTGCGTTCCAGCCGCTTGCCGGAGAGGGCGACGCCGACGCCGACCGGCAGTCCCTGTCCCAGCGACCCGGTGGCCGTCTCGACCCACGGCAGCCGCTGCGGCGTGGGATGCCCCTCCAGCCGGCTGCCCCTCTCGCGGAACGTCAGCAGCTCCTCGTCGTCGAGCGCGCCGGCCGCCTTGAACGCCGCGTACAGCAGGGGGGACGCGTGGCCCTTGGAGAGGATGAAGCGGTCGTTGGCGGGGTGGTCGGGGCGGTCGAAGTCATAGCGCAGGTGGTTGGCCAGCAGCACGGCCATCAGGTCGGCGGCCGACATGGACGACGTGGGATGCCCGGAGCCGGCGGCAGCCGCCGCCCGCACACTGTCGACGCGCAGCTGCTGCCCCAGCTCCTCGAGTTCGTCGGTGTTCATCGCTCTCCTTCTGCGGAGGGTTCGGGGAGATCGGCGTCGTCACCGGGCAGATCGGAGCTCTTGACCGGCCCGGGCGGCTCGGGGCCCGTCCGGTGCCCGGACCCGGCCTCCGCCGGACCGGGCGGCTCGCGGTCGGCCCGCGGAGCGGCGGCCGTCTCGGGGCGCCGCACCGGCCCCGGCGGCTCGGCACCCGCCTCGGCCTCGGCCTCGCCCGACCCTGGCGGCTCACGATCCGCCCGCGGCTCGGCGGCGCCGGGGCTGCGCCTCGAGCCCGCATGCGGCTCGCCGGGGCCAGGGTTGTGCCCCGAACCCGAGTGCGGCGCGCCAGGGCCAGGGCTGCGCATCGGCCCCCAGTGCGGCTCGGCGGGGCTCGATCCCTCCTCGCCGGTCACGGTCTCCGTGGGTCCGGAGGGTTCGATGTCCGCCGACCCCACCGGCCCCGGTGTCTCCGCGTCCAGAAACGGCCCTGCGACCCCGGACCACTCGGCGTCGGCCTCCACGACGGCGCCCCAGGGGACCTGCCCCCCACCGGTACCGGCCTCGCCTGGCTCAGCCCCCGGCCGCCCGGCCAGGCGCTCGCCATCGGGCCGGCCGGACAGGGGCTCGACATCCGGCTGCCCGGCGCCGGGCTTGCCGCCCGGCCGCTCCGCACCGTGCGACTCGCCACCCGCCGGCTCCCGCGCGGGCTCACCGCCCGGCGGACCCTTCGCGGGCTCACCGCCCGGCGGACCCTTCTCGGGCTCACCGCCGGGCTGGTTCTTCGCGGGCTCTCCACCCGGCTGGTTCTTCGCAGGCTCCCCACCCGGCTGATTCTTCGCAGGCTCCCCACCCGGCTGGTTCCTCGCAGGCTCCGCGCCCATCCGGTTCTTCTGGTTCTTCTGGTTCTTCGCGTTCTCCGACACGGTCCGCCTCCCTGCCTCCGCCCCCTCGTCACCGTCACCCCCACCCCCCGTACGCCCGCCCCCACCGCCGGAGGCCTCCGGCACCTGTGCCAGCTCCGGTGAGGCCGTGTCCAGCGGGACCGACCACGACCGGACGAGCCCCAGCTGCACGGCCTGCCGGGGCAGGATCGCGTCGAGGAGCCAGTCCGCGGCCACCCGCACCCGGTTGCCGGGCATCGCGGCGAGGTGGTAGCCGCGGGTGACGGCCCCGGCGAGCGGCCCGGACAGCGGCACGCCGAGCGGGTTCGCCGCGGCCTTGGCGCCGCCGAGGTCGACGACGAACCCCAGGTCGCGGTGGCGGTAGGCCTGCCGCTCCGCCGCCCCCAGCGAGGCGGCGACATTGCGGGCGCACACCCTGCCCTGCCGCCAGGCGTGCTGCGCGGTCATCGGCGTGTACTCCCCCGGCTTCTCCAGGTCGGGCACGGCGGCGGCATCGCCGCAGGCGAACACCTCGGGCCGGCCCGGCACCCGAAGGTGCGGGTCGACGAGCAGCCGGCCGCGTTCCATCGGCAGCTCCAGCGAGGCGACCAGCGGGTCGGGCCGCACCCCGACGCACCACACGAGGGTGCGGGTCTCGACGTACTCGCCGTCGGTCAGCAGCACCCCGCCGTGCATGGCCTCCTTCACGGACGTCCCCATCCGCACGTCGACGCCCCGCTGCCGCAGCACCCGGTCGGCGGTGCGGGAGAGCCGTTCGTCCAGTTCGGGCAGGACACGCGGGGCGACGTCCAGCAGCATCCAGCGAGGACGCATGCCCTCCCGCAGGGGGTGTTTGCGCACCTGCGCGTCGGTGAAGAGCTGCCCGTGGGCGGCGACCTCGGTGCCGGTGTATCCGGCGCCGACCACGACGAACGTACAGCGCGCCGCGCAGCTCTTCGGGTCGTCGGAGGAGGCGGCGAGTTCCACCTGCCGGGTCACGTGGTCGCGCAGGTACAGCGCTTCCGGCAGGCCCCGGAAGCCGTGCGCGTGCTCGGCGACGCCGGGGATGGGCAGCAGTTTGTTGACGCTGCCTGCGGCGAGGACGAGCCGGTCGTACTCCAGGGTTCCGGCGCCGCCCTCGGGATCGCTGTAGTGCACGGTGCGCGTGTCGAGGTCCACACCGTCGGCCTCGCCGAGCACCAGCCGCACCCAGGGCAGGGTGCCGGACAGCGAGACGGTGACCCGGCGCGGCTCCAGGATGCCGGCGGCGACCTGCGGCAGCAGCGGCAGGTAGAGGAAGTAGTCGGTCGGGTTGAGCAGGGTGATCTCGGCCTTGTCCCGGGCCATCCGGGACAGCGTGCGGGCCGTCCGGTAGCCGGCGAAGCCGGCACCGACAATCACGATGCGGGGTCGACTCACGGTGTGCCTCCGGCGCTCTCGTCCGTACGAGGGCGGGCGTGTGCGTGGGCGGGTACGCGGACGTACGAGCACCCCCGTACGGCCGCGCGTTCGAGCTTTCCGCGTCCCCCTGGCCGGGGCACCCAAACGTCCGGCCGGGGCACCCGAGCGTCCGCCGGTTTCCCGGCCGGGCGCCGGGTACCCGGTCCGCGACCCGACTCGAGCCGCCCGTCGCGGAGGTGCCCCCCATGCCCGAGTACGGCTACTTCCTCTCCTGCGAGGAACACGGCCCCGCGGACCTCCTGGAACAGGCCCGGATGGCCGAGCAGGCCGGATTCCGGTCCCTGTGGATCTCGGACCACTACCACCCCTGGAACGACGCCCAGGGGCAGAGTCCGTTCGTGTGGTCGGTGATCGGCGCGCTCTCCCAGGCGGTGTCGCTGCCGATCGAGACGGCGGTGACCTGCCCGACGGTGCGGATCCACCCGGCGGTGGTGGCGCAGGCCGCCGCGACCAGCGCGGTGATGACGAACGGCCGGTTCCGGCTCGGCGTGGGCACGGGCGAGGCGCTGAACGAGCACGTCGTCGGCCACACCTGGCCGCCGGCGCAGGTCCGTCTCGACATGCTGGAGGAGGCGATCCTGATCATGCGGCGCCTCTTCTCCGGCGAGGAGATCAGCCACTACGGCACCCACTACAAGGTGGAGAACGCCCGCCTGTACACGGTCCCGGACGAGCCCGTCCCGATCGACATCTCCGGCTTCGGCCCGAAGGCGACCGCGCTCGCGGCCCGCGTGGGCGACGGCTACATCACGATGATGCCGGAGTCGGACATGGTGCAGCAGTTCCGCGAGGGCGGCGGGAACGGCAAGCCGGTCAGCGGCGGCACCAAGGTCTGCTACGGCACCGACCGCGCCGAGGCGGTCCGCACGGTGCGCCGGCTGTGGTCCAACCAGTTCCTGCCCGGCGAGATGGGGCAGGTGCTGCCGTCGCCGCGCCACTTCGAGCAGCTGGAGCCGCTGGTCACCGAGGAGATGATCGCCGAGAACGGCGTCTGCGGGGACGACGTGGACGAGCACGTGGCGGCGCTGACCGCGTTCGCGGAGGCGGGCTTCGACACGATCTACGTCAACCAGATAGGCCCCGACCAGCGCGGGTTCTTCGATTTCTACCGCACGAAGGTGCTGCCGCAGCTCCCGGGGAGCTGACGGGAGGATGAGGCTGCGCACCCCCGCGGTGTCGGTGTACACGGTGCCGACGGACGCCCCGGAGGCGGACGGCACCTTCGCCTGGGACACCACGACGGTCGTCTTCGCCGAGGTGTCGGCGGGCGAGGCCACCGGCACCGGCTGGACCTACGGCCCGCCCGCGGTCGGCGACTTCCTGCGCGACCATCTCGCCCCGCGCGTCGAGGGCTGCTCCGCGCTC
Source organism: Streptomyces sp. NPDC030838 (assembly GCF_055572035.1). NCBI lineage: Bacteria > Bacillati > Actinomycetota > Actinomycetes > Kitasatosporales > Streptomycetaceae > Streptomyces > Streptomyces sp. NPDC030838. The sequence continues at coordinate 1,410,804 of NZ_JBVIED010000001.1, forward strand.
GACGTACCGGCCGTGCACGACCGGCTGGTCCGCGCCGTGCGCGACGCGGGCCGTCCGGGCGTCGCCGCCTGTGCGATCTCCGCGCTGGACATCGCGCTGTGGGATCTCAAGGCCCGGCTGCTGGAACTGCCCCTGGCGCGGCTGCTGGGGGTGGCCCGGGAGCGGGTGCCGGTGTACGGCAGCGGCGGCTTCACGACGTACCACGACATGCATCTGGCCGCCCAGTTGAACGGCTGGGTGCACGGTCAGCACATTCCGCGCGTGAAGATGAAGATCGGCGAGGCGTGGGGCCGGGCGGTCACCCGCGATCTGGCCCGGGTCCGGGCGGCCCGCCAGGTCGTCGGCGAGGACGCCGAGCTGTACGTGGACGCGGGCGGCGCCTACACCCGCAAGCAGGCGGTGCGGGTGGGGCACGCCCTGGCCGAGCACGGGGTGGGCTGGTTCGAGGAGCCCGTGCCATCGGACGACCTCACCGGGCTGCGGCTGCTGCGCGACACCCTGGTCTGCGACGTGGCGGCCGGCGAGTACGGCTACGACCTGCCCTACTTCGCCCGGATGATCACGGCCGGCGCGGTCGACTGCCTCCAGGTGGACGCGACCCGCTGCGGCGGCATCACGGACTTCCTGCGCGCCGCGGCCCTCGCCCAGGCGCACGGCCTGGAGATCTCCGCGCACTGCGCCCCGCACGCCCACGCCGCGGCGGCGGCCTCGCTGCCCAACCTCCGCCACCTGGAGTGGTTCCACGACCATGTGCGGATCGAGGCGATGTTCTTCGACGGCGTCCTGGACCCGACGGGCGGCACGGTCCGCCCCACCGCGGGCGTGGGGCACGGGCTGACGCTGCGGACGGACGAGGTGGAGGATTTCCGGGTCGCCTAGCGCCGGACCGGCAGTCCCCGGCGGACCGACCGTCCCCGGCGCCGGGCCGACAGTCCTCTAGCGCCGGACCAGCCGCCGGACACGCCGCGCGGCGAGCAGAGCCGCTCCGGCTGTGAGTGCGGCGCCCATCCGCCCGCGCTGCCGGGACAGCCACTGCTGGGGGCTCCGGTCGTAGGACTCCTCGTCGAACCGGCCGTGCGCCCCGAAGTCCCGTCCGTGCGGCCCGTCGGCCGGTGTCCACAGGTTCCCGCCGACGGCGGAGACCTGCCCGGGCCCGGCCTCCTCCTGCTGGGCGGCGTACCCGGTCCGCGCCAGGTACCGGTCCAGCACGCCGGGCGCCACGGCGTTGGCGAGCAGGGTGGCCACCGTGGAGCCGCCCACCCAGTACTCGCGGCGCCGCGCGTGGGAGGCCGCGTGCACGATCGCCCGGGCGGCGACCTCCGGCTGGTAGACCGGCGGCACCGGCCGGGGCCGGCCGGGCATCCGGCTCAGCACCCAGTCGAACTGCGGGGTGTTGACCGCCGGCAGCTGCACCATCGTGGTGCGCACCCGGCTGCCCTGGTGCAGCAGCTCGCAGCGCAGCGACTCGTTGAACCCCTGGATCGCGTGCTTGGCCCCGCAGTACGCGGACTGCAGCGGCACCCCGCGATAGGCGAGCGCGGACCCCACCTGCACGACGGTGCCCTTGCCGCGCGGCAGCATGTGCCGCAGGGCGGCCCGGGTGCCGAACACACAGCCCAGGTAGGTCACGTCGGTCGCCCGGCGGTACTCGTCGGGCGTGATCTCGGTGAACGGTGCGAAGACCCCGGCGAGGGCGTTGTTGACCCAGACGTCGATGTGCCCGAACGCGTCGACGACCTGCTGGGCGGCGTCGTCCACGGCCTGCGCGTCGGCCATGTCGACGGTGACGACCAGCGCCTCCCCGCCCGCGCGCTGCACCTCGTCGGCGGCGGCCGCCAAGCCCTCGCGGCCGCGGGCCAGCAGGGCCACCCGGTCGCCGCGCGCGGCGAAGGCGCGGGCCGTGGCCCGGCCCACGCCCCCGGCGGCCCCGGTGACGACGACTGCTCTGCCGCGCCGCGACGGCATCCCCGGCCGGCGCATCGCGGTCACGCCCGGTGGTGCGGCCGCTCGGGGTCGATGTCCTCCGGCCGCGGCGCGGGGGCGCCGGTCCCGCCGGGGGCCGGGGTGCCCGCGCCCGGTGCGCCGGTGGCGGCACCGGCCCCACCCGGGGCGACCGGCGGCATCGGCGGGTAGGGCATGCCGAGCCCGCTGGGCGGTGCGGCGGGCGCGGTGCCGCCGACGGTGCGTCCGCTCCCGGAGTCGTACATCGACGTGTGCTTCGGCCGGGCGGCGCCGCGCAGCGCGTAGGCGACGGCGCCGAGGATCACCGCGGTGATCAGCGCGGCGGCCCAGTCCGGCAGCGCGAGCGCCAGGGCGAGCCCGACGGCGAGCGCGAGGGCCGCGCCCGCGTACAGCGCGACGGTGCCGGACGCGGCGTACAGCATGGCCGTCCTGCGCTGCTTGCGCGTCTGCTCCCGCAGTTCGTCGCGGATCGTCTCGCGCGCCACCTGCGCCAGCTCGTCGACGAGGTGTTTGTCCAGATGCTCCAGATGATCCATGCGGTTCATGGCCGCCGGGTACCCGGTGCCGGTCGGGGATAACGCTTGGTCACGGCGCCGGTCGCGGGCGACGCTCGGTCACGACGTCGGCGGGCGCATCCGGAAGTCGTACCGCGCGGGCAGCGGCTCGTCCGAGAGCCGGGCCCACAGCAGGCCGATGGACTCGGCGCCCTCGCGCAGGTCGGCGACGTCGAACCCGGCGTCGAACACGGCGCGTGCGGCGTCCCGACGGCCCTCGGCGAGCAGCAGTCCGGCCTCCAGTAGCCGGAACCCGCCGCGTGCCCGGGTCACCGGGTCCAGCCGCTCCCACACGGCCCGCGCCCCGGCCGTCCGTCCGACCGCGAGCAGCGCCTCGACGGCCTCGCGGCCGAGGGCGGCGGCGATCTCTGCCCGTCCCCCGGCGTCGTCCCGGCAGAGGGCCTCGTAGGCCTCCGTGTACCGGTCCGCGGCCCGCTCGTGGTGGCCGTCCGCCCGGTCGGCGACGGCCAGGCAGCGCAGCGCGGGCCAGTCGGACGGGGCCAGGGCGAGGCACCGCTCCCAGCTGCGCACCGCCTGTGCCCGGTCGCCGGCGTGCCACTGGGCGACCCCCAGGTGATACTCGGTGAGCGGGGTGGCGGGCGCGGTCTCCAGCATGTCCCGCCAGTGCGGGGCGACCAGGGTGGGACCGGGCGGCCCGGAGCGGCGCGGCTCGGGCAGGGCACCGGCGCGCAGCAGGTGCAGCCAGGGCGCCTGGTCGTCGCCGAGGGTGTGCTCTCCGAAGGGCGTACCGGACAGTTTCCAGCCACCACGCAGCACTTCGAGCGCACCCCAGCCGGAGCCGCGGGCGAGGGTCTCGCCGGGTTCGGTGTCGGCGTACGGCCGCCAGGCGGCGTACGCCTCGTCGACGGCCCGGCGCGGCAGTACGGCCTCCAGCCGGTCCTCGGCGGCGCGCAGCACGTCCGGCCACTCCCCGTCGGGCGGGGTGTCCAGCGGCCCGTACGCCTCCAGCCAGGACACCTCGCTCCCGGCCTCCAGCCGGACGTGTTCCAGCTGGGTGCGGGCGAGCCCGGCCTGGATCTCGCAGTAGCCGCCGGTGCCGGGCTCGGTGAGCCAGTCCTGCCAGCGCCGCCCGCCGCTGCCGGTCCCCCACACGAACAGCTTCCGTCCGCGCAGCACGTCGGTGGACGTCTGCACCAGCCCGTGGCCGTCCGCGCCCACGGCGGCGATCCAGCGGCGCCGGCCGTCGGGCAGTTCGTAGAAGTAGTCGGCGGCGTAGGTGCTGTTGAGGGGATACGTGCGGTCGATGCCCTCGAACGCCGGGACGGGCACCCGGCGCAGCCGCCGCTCGTACCCGAAGTGCCAGGCTTCCTCAGCGGGGGCGAGGACCCTGCACTCTTCCGGGACGGCGATGTTGGACCACCAGTAGGCGGGCACCGGCCGCTCGTGCGGGTTGCGGATCCGGACGCCGGCGTAGAGGAAGTCGGAGCCGTCCGGCAGCCACAGGTCGACCTGGAACGGCAGGTCGCGCAGGCGCTCCCACTCCCACAGCCGCAGCATCTCGCCGCCGTCCGGGGCGGGGACGCGGGCGGCGTGCAGGGGTGAGCAGGAGAGGGTGGTGTGGCCGGTGGCGCCGATGTTCCATTCGACGCCGCCGGAGAACCAGGCGCCGTTGAGGGCGAAGTCGGCGGGCTGGAGGACCGGGTTGCGGTAGAGCAGTTCACGCCCCCGGTGTTCCAGCGAGACCAGCCGTCCGCCGAGGCCGGGCAGCACGGTGGCGCGCAGCCGGTCGTTCTCGATCACGAGCGCGTCGAGGTCACGCGGTGCGCGGAGGCGGTCGTAGCCGTCCCGGACCGGTACGGGCAGCAGGCTGCGCAGCGGTTCGTAGCCGATCTGGCGGGCCATGTCCCGCGGCAGCTCGCGGCGGTCCCGCTCGTCGACGCGGTGCACCTCGTCGAGGGGCCGCAGCGGGGGCAGCGGGTTGTCGGGACCCAACTCGGCGGCGGGCAGCGTCACTACGGCGCGTCGGATCGTGGTCACGATCTCCATGGAACCCGGCGTCCCGCCCCCTGAACAGGGGACCTACCGGTCAGGATTGGGCAAAGGCGCCCACGACGACATCGGCGAGCAGCGCCCCGGCCGTGCCCTCCGGGTCGAGATCGGGGTCGTAGATGGTGACGTTGAATCCGACGCAGCGCGGTGAGCCGAGCAACGGGCGCAGCAGGGCGACGAGTTCGTCGGGCAGCAGTCCGTCGGGGTCGGGGCTGTCGACCGCGGGCATGACGCTCGGGTCGAGGACGTCGGCGTCCAGGTGCACCCAGAACCCGTCGAGTTCCGGAATGGCGAAGGACTCGGCGGTGGCCCGGGCGAGCGCGTCCGCGCCCCATTCCCGCAGGTCGCCGACTGTGACGACGGGGATCTTCAAGGCGGCGAGTTCGACGCAGTCCTCGTCGTCCCGGAAGGCGTCGCGGATGCCGAAGAACCGCACGTCCTCGTCGCGCAGATAGGGCCGGAGCTCCTCCAGGTTCGTCAGGTCCTCCTGCCCGCGTCCGGTGGCCAGCGCGACCTCCTCCCCGCCGGCCGCGCCGATCCGGTCGGAGTTGCCGGGGTGGCGGAAGTCCGGTGAGGCGTCGACGGCGGCGAGCCCGTACCGGCCGAGGCGGCGCAGCGCGAGCGAGGCCCCGAGCTGGATGGAGCAGTCACCGCCGAGTACGACGGGGAAGTCCCCGGCGCGGACGTGGTGCTCGATGCGGTCGGCGAGCTTGCGGGTGTAGGAGGCGATCGCGGCGGCGTTGAACACGCCGTCCCCTTCCCGCCAGTCGCCCCGGTCGTAGCGCGGCGGCACCACCACCCCGCCCTCCAGGGCGCCCAGCCTGCGCACGATCCGCTGCTCGCGCAGGGCACCGGCCAGCTTGTAGCAGCCCGGGACGGTGCCGGGGGCGGGCGGGCGCAGGCCCAGGTTGGAGGGGGCGTCGAGCACCACGATATTCCGCATGCGGTCCATCGTCGGCGACGCGGAGGCCGCGCTCAACCGGAATCGCCCAGGTCAGCCCGAAGCCCGCATCTCGACGGTGAGCGCCCAGCGTTCGTGGTCGCGCCAGGCCCCGTCGATGAACAGCATGTTCGGCGAGAAGCCCTCCAGCCGGAAGCCGAGGGCCTTCGCCAGGCCGATGGAGGCGGTGTTGCCGGGCTGGACGTTGATCTCCAGCCGGTGCAGCCGCATCGTCCCGAACGCGTACCGCACCACCAGCTCCAGGCCTTCGCGCATCAGCCCGCGCCCGGCGGCGTGCGCGAAGGCGCCGTAGCCGAGGGCGCCGCACTGGAAGCCGCCGCCGACGATGTTGTTGATGTTGATGAACCCGGCGATGGCCCCCGGCCCGGCCGGGCCGTCCTTCTCGCAGACCAGGAACCCCGCCTTCGTCGGATCGTCGATCAGCCGGCCCGCGTACGCGGTGTACGCCGCGAGGGTGTCCGGCGGGAAGAGCCACGGGTGGTGCAGGTCCTTGCTCTCCCGGACGCGCTGGGTGAACTCGGCGCCGTCCCGGTGGGTGAAGTGGCGTATGCCCACCCGGGGGCCTTCGGCGAGGTAGCGGGACGTGGTGTGCGGCATCGATCCAGCGTACGACGCATCCGGCCGGACCACGCGGGCCGGCCACCCGAGCCACTCAGCCACCGGTCACCGGCCACTCAGCGGGCGGCCACTGGGTCCACTCAGCCGCCGACCGCCGGCAGCCGCAGTACGCCGGTGTCGTCCGGCGCGCTCACCACGGTCACCGGTTTGACACCCCGGTTGCCGAAGTACGCGTCGTCGCTCGCCGCGATCACGAACCGCAGCCGGTGCCCCGCCTCATAGCGGTGCACGATCCCGGGCAGGGTCACGGTGAACGGCTCGGTGACGTCCGGCACCCGCACGGGGGCGACCAGCCGGTGCACCAGCGTCCTCGTGCCGTCGGGCGCGATGTCGTACAGCTTGGCGAACAGCACCAGTTTGTCGGCGGCGTCCCCGGAGTGCTGGGTGCGCTCGGCCGCCGGGGAGACGACCTTCAGGGTGGCGCGGGGCGCGCCGACGACGGTCAGGGGCCGGGTCAGCGGCTCGCTGGTCCAGCCGAGGTGGGTGCCCGGAGTGTCGTACGGCGCCGGGTCGGGCAGTCCGATCAGTCCGGCCAGCGAGCTCTCGGAGTGGCTGCTGGGCAGCAGCCCGTTGGTGTACGAGCGGCTGCCGCGCGTCACCTCGGTGCGGTTGTCGACGAGCTTGCCGTCGCCGGAGAGGTACAGCGTGTTCGTCAGCGCGGGCAGCCGGTCGGCCGTGGCATAGGTGTCGTCCGGGTCGGTGATCCAGGCGCGGTGGTAGGCGAAGGCGGGTCCGGTGTCGGCGGGCCTGCGGTGGAGATGGCGGTCGAACCAGGCGAGGATGCGGCGGCCGACGTAGCTGGTCTCCAGGTTGCCCTGGGCGAGGTTCAGTTCGCCGGACGCCGGGCTGGTGAGGCCGCCGCTGTGGCCCCAGGACTGCCAGATCATCTTCACCGGCGTGCCCTGCGCCTTGAGCGTCCGGTACGTCGCCGTGGCCTCGTTGAGGTTGAACAGGGTGTCGGCCTGCCCCTGGACCAGCAGGGTCGGCGCCTGCACCCGGTGCAGGTAGGAGACCGGGGAGACGCTGCGGGCGTAGGCGAGCAGCTCGGCGGTCCGGTCGGCCGGGTAGCGGCCGGAGTTGAGGGTGCGGACGGTCTCGCAGGCCCGGGTGACGAAGTGCAGACAGGCGAGGGAGTTGATGCGCGACGGGTCGAGGCTGGGTTGGAGCAGCGGCTGGCCCTCGCCGATGAGGTAGAAGCCGTTGGTCCACTGCCACTTGAAGGCGCCGGGGACGTCCCGCGCGCCGACCGCGTTGTTCGGGTCGAGGGAGTAGGCGAGGTCGTGCCAGGTGATCATCGGCACGAGCGCGTCGACGCGCCGGTCGACGGCGGCGGTGGCGAGCTGGACGGCGCCGCCGTAGGAGCCGCCGATCATGCCGACGCGCGGGTCGCCGGCCCGGTCGAGGGTGACGAAGTCGGCGCGGGTGCCGTCGTCGGCGGTCCGCTTCCCGCCGAGGAAGTCGACCAGTTGGGCGGCGGCCCGGCCGTCGGTCTCGGGGTCGTCGAGGGAGATCAGACAGCCCGACTTGCCGAAGCCGAGTCCGGAGTAGACGAGTGAGACGTAACCGCGCTGGGCGAAGGCCTTGCCGATGGCGTCCGTGGAGCCGTCGTCCTTGCTGCCGCCGAAGCCGTTGGTGGCGAGGACGGCGGGTGCGGGGTGGTCGCGGTCGACGCCGGCGGGCCGGTAGAGGTCGGCGTCGACGGCGCAGGTGCGGTCGCCCGCCCGGACGGTGAACGTCAGGGCGGTCACCGTGTAGGGCGTGGTGGCGGTGGCGGGAGCGGTGAGGGCGAGCGGGGCGGTGAGGGCCGCGCCGAGCACGGCGGCGAGGGCGGCACGCGATCTGGGCGCACGTCGGGGCACATGGACCTCCACACTGAGGACAACCCGATACCGACCAGTAGGTACTGGTCGGTAGTCATGCTGTGACACGTGTCAGAGCGGGTCAATCACCGGCACGGAGGTTTCTTGACGGGAACTCAGCCGGGGCACGGTCAGCGCAGCGCCGGTTCCTCCAGCGTCAAGGTCCCGGCCGACGCGTCGAGTTCCGCCCGCACCCCGAAGGGGATCGTCAACGCGCCGGCGCAGTGCCCGAATCCGAACTCCTCCGCCACCGGCACGCCGAGTCCTCCGAGCCGTTCGGCCAGCAGGGCGCGCACCTGGTCGTAGGGACCGCACTCCTCCCAGGAGCCGAGCAGCACCCCGCGCACCCCGTCGAGCCGCCCGGAGCGCAGGAGTTGGGTGAGATAACGGTCCAGGCGGTACGTCTCCTCGCCCACGTCCTCCAGACAGAGCAGCCCGCCCTCGGCGGAGGGCCGGGCGTGCGGGGCGCCGAGTTCGGCGGCCAGCAGGCACAGACAGCCGCCGAGCAGCACGCCACGCGCCCGCCCCGGCACCAGGGCACGTCCACCCGAGGCGATCACGCGGACCGTCTCCGGCGCGAACAGGGTGGCCCTCAGATGCTCCTGGGCGCGCGCGCTCTTGATGAAGTCGATCCCGGCGGCCATCGGCCCGTGCAGGGTGACCAGGCCCAGCCGGACGGCGAACGCCTCGTGCAGCGCGGTGATGTCGCTGAAGCCGACCAGCACCTTGGGCCCGGCGGCGCGCAGCGCGTCCCAGTCGAGCAGGTCGACCATCCGCTGCACGCCGTAGCCGCCGCGGGCGCACAGCACCGCGTCCACGGCCGGGTCGCACCAGGCGGCCTGGAAGTCGGCGGCCCGGTCGGCGTCGGTGCCCGACAGATAGCCGAACTCGGGGTGCCGGCCGAGGACATGCGGGGCCACGACCGGGTCGAGGTCCCAGCCGCGCAGCACGTCGAGCCCCGCCTGCAGCCGTTCCTCGGGCACCGGCCCGCTGGGCGCGACGACGGCGACCCGGGCGCCGGGAGCGAGGCGGGCCGGCCGGACGAGTTCCTTCACTTGGTCAGCTCCAGCTGGGGGACGCCGGGCACCCGGAGCCCGAACACCTGGGCGTACAGGGACAGTTCCGCCTCCAGGGCGCGCCGCATGGTCTCCGCCCGGCGGAATCCGTGGCCCTCGCCCTCGAAGGCGAGGTACGCGTGCGGCACCCGCCGTCCGTTCATCCGGGCCAGGAACCGCTCGCTCTGCACGGGCGGGCAGACCGTGTCGTCCAGCCCCTGGAGCAGCAGGAACGGTACGGCGATCCGGTCGGCCCGGGTCACGGGCGAGCGCTCGGCGTACCGTGCGGGCACCTCGGCGAACGGCCCGACCAGGCTCTCCAGGTAGCGGGACTCGAAGTCGTGGGTCTCCCCCGACGCCCAGCCGGTGAGGTCGAGGACGGGGTAGACGATCGTGCCGCAGGCGTAGACGTCGGTGGCGGTGAGGGAGACGGCGGCGGTCCAGCCGCCCGCGCTGCCGCCCCGGATGGCGAGCCGCGCCCGGTCGGCGGTGCCCTCGTCGGCGAGGGCGAGGGCGACGGCCGCGCAGTCCTCGACGTCGACCACGCCCCACTGCTCGCGCAGCCGCTCCCGGTAGGCGCGCCCGTAGCCGCTGGACCCGCCGTAGTCGACCTCGGCGACGCCGATGCCGCGCGAGGTGAAGTAGGCGATGGCGAGGTCGAGGACGAGGGGAGCGCGGTCGGTGGGCCCGCCGTGCGCCCAGACGACGTACGGGGGCAACTCGTGGGCGGGGGCGGTGCACGCGGGGTGGTGCGGCGGGTACACCCGGGCGTGGATCTCGCGTCCGGCGGGGCCGGTGAAGGTGCGGATCTGCGGCTCGGGGTAGTACGCGGGGTCGACGGCGTGGTCGTGCGGGGCGCCGATCACCCGGGCGCGGCCAGTGCGGGTGTCCAGTTCTACGACCTCGTGGGCGCTGCGCGGGCTGGCGCCGACGCCGACGACGCGCTCGCCGTGTACGGCGAGGGTGGGGGTGAACTCGGTCCACGGGCCGGCGCTGTCGACGAGTTCACCGGATTCGGGATCCAGTATGCCGAGTACGGTCGACCCCCGACCGTGGACGACAGCGATCAGCCCGTTGTCCAGCGGCGCGAACCAGCGGCTCCCGACCTTCCACAGCGGGCCGCCGAACTCCTCCTCGCGCGGGCACAGCGGTTCGCCGTCGCGATACAGGTTCCACCAGCCCGTACGGTCGCTTGTATACAGAAGACGGTTGTCCGCCGACCATTCGACCTGGGCGATGGACTCCTCCGGCCCCCCGGCCACCGTCCGCGCGTCCCGCAGCCCGCCGTCGTCCCCGATCTCGGCGACGACCAGTTCGGTCCCCTCCCACGGCATCCGCGGATGGTCCCAGGCGAGCCAGGCCGCCCGCCGTCCGTCCGGCGCGAGCCGCGGCCCGGTGACGAAGCGGTGCCCGCCGTCGCTCAGTTCGCGGACGGCTCCCCGGTCCTCGGCGGCCGAGCCGTCCAGCGGTACGGCGGCCAGGACCCGGCGGACGTCACCGGGCCCGTCGCCGGTGAACTCCTCCAGCACGCACCACACTTCCCCGCGTTCCGCCCGCAGCAGCGGATCGGCCCAGCGCAGCCCGCCGCCCACCGCCGACACCGGAGTCAGCGGACGGGGCGGGCCGCCGCCGGGCTCGTACCGGTACAGCCGCTGGTCGGCGCAGTGCGCGAACACCACCAGCGGCCGGCCGTCCACGACCGCGCCCGCCCAGGGCCGCCCGCCGTACTCCCAGACCCGGCTGCGCACGTTCCACGGCGCGGGCAGCACCTGTTCCTCGACGCCGTCCGCCCGCCGCCGCACCAGGGCACGCCTGCCGCCCTCGGCGGGCCGCGGCTCGGTCCACCACACCTCGTCTCCGACGAAGCCGACGTACTCGGGATGGCCGTCGTGCGCGGCGGCGAGCGCCGCGTCGATCGGGGAGGGCCAGGAACCGTAGGCCAGGGTGCGCACCTCTCGTCCCCCGTCCGCCTAGGCCGTCCGCAGGAAGCGGTCGAGGACGCGGACGCCGAAGTGCAGCGCCTCGACCGGCACCCGCTCGTCGACGCCGTGGAACATGGCCTGGTAGTCGTAGCCCTCGGGGAGCCTCAGGGGGGTGAACCCGTAGCCGGTGATGCCGAGCCGCGAGAACTGCTTGGCGTCGGTGCCGCCGGACATGCAGTACGGCACGACATGCCCCTCCGGCGCGAACTCCTCGACGGCGGCGCGCAGTTTGGCGTACGTCGGCGAGTCCACCGGCGCCTGGAGGGCGACCTCGTGGTGGTGGAACTCCCAGTCCACGTCCGGCCCGGTGAGCAGGTCGAGGGTGGTACGGAACTCCTCCTCGCCGCCGGGCAGATACCGCCCGTCGATATACGCCACGGCCTCGCCCGGAATGACGTTGATCTTGTAACCGGCGTCCATCATGGTCGGGTTGGCGCTGTTGCGCACGGTCGCCTCGACCAGCTTGGCGGCCGGGCCCAGCTTCTCCAGCAGCCGGTCGACGTCGCGCAGGTCGGTGTCGATGCCGTAGAGCGCGGCGAGTTCGGTGAGGGCGGCCCGCACGGTGGGGGTCAGCCGCAGCGGCCACTCGTGGGCGCCGATCCGGGTGATCGCGGCGGCGAGCCGGGTGACCGCGTTCTCCCGGTTCACCTTGGAACCGTGCCCGGCGCGGCCGCGCGCGGTGAGCTTCAGCCAGGCGGTGCCGCGTTCCCCGGCGGCGATCGGGTAGATCTGCCGGCCGGCGCCGTCGTGGAAGGTGAACGCGCCGGACTCGCTGATGCCCTCGGTGCAGCCCTCGAACAGGTGCGGGTGCTCGTCGGCGAGGAACCCGGAGCCGTCCTCGGCGCTGGCCTCCTCGTCGGCGGTGAACGCGATCACGATGTCCCGGCGCGGCCGGAAGCCCTCGCGGGCCCAGGCCCGGACGACGGCGAGGATCATCGCGTCCATGTTCTTCATGTCGACCGCGCCCCGGCCCCAGACGACCCCGTCGCGCACCTCCCCGGAGAACGGGTGCACACTCCAGTCGGCGGCCTCGGCGGGCACGACGTCCAGGTGACCGTGGAGCAGCAGCGCGTCGGCGGACGGGTCGGTGCCCTCGATCCGGGCGACGACGTTGGTGCGGCCGGGGGTGCGCTCCAGCAGCGTCGGCTCCAGGCCCGCCTCGGCCAGCCGCCCGGCCGCGTACTCGGCGGCGGGCCGCTCCCGGCAGTCGCCGCCGCCCCGGTTGGTGGTGTCGATCCGGATGAGCCCGGAGGTGAACTCGACGACCTCGTCCATCGCGCGCTGGTCAGCCATACTGCTCCTCCACTGCGGCCGAGACGACGGTGGTGACCGCCTTGAAGGTGCGGATCCCCTCGTACATGGTCGGACTGGTGTACGCCACCTTGCGCTCACCGATCCGGTCGACACCCGGCACGACGGTGGCGGCCATCGCCAGATGCTCGGCGTCGAACTCGACGGCGACTGTATACGGTCCACCGGCTACGGAAGGCGCGCCAGCCGTATGCGACCCACCGCCTGCACCCGCACCGCCGACTGCATACGATCCACCGGCGACCGGATCCCGCCGACCGGCCAGCGCCACCGCCTCCTTCGCCGCAGCCCGGATGTCCGCCGCGGTCCTGGCCGGCGTACGGCACACCGCCGCGTACCGCGACACATGGTCCTTCACCGCGACCTTCAGCGCCTCCGGCGCGTACCCCAGCGCGTCCTCGCAGGCCACGTCGTCCCCGGTGACCAGCACGACCGGGACGCCGAACTCGGCGACGACATGCGCGTTGAGCAGCCCCTCGCTGGCCCGGACGTCGTTCAGCCAGACGCCGGTGATGGAGTTGGCGAGGTAGGTGTGGGCGAGGACGCCCTCCATGCCGGCGCCCGCGTGGTAGCCGACGAACGCGATGCCGTCGACGTCGCCGTGCTGCACGCCCTCCACCATGGACAGCGCCTTGTGCCGCCCGGTCAGCATCTCGACCCGGTCGTCCAGCTGTTCCAGGAGCAGATTGCGCATCGTCCAGTGCGCCTCGTTCACCAGCACCTGGTCCGCGCCACCGTCGAAGAAGCCGAGCGCGGCGGCCTGGACGTCCGAGGTGAACATCGCGCGGCACCGCTCCCACTGCGGTGTCCCCGGCAGGACGTCGGCCGGCCAGGTGACACCGGTGGCGCCCTCCATGTCGGCACTGATGAGGATCTTCACCATGCTCCCCACTCCGCTGCGTCCGGACCGCGGATCTTGTCGGCCTCACGTTACGCGCGGCCCGGACGGCAGACCAGAACGTACGCACAGCCACCGCTGTCGTGGCGGGCACCGGCGCTAACCCACGCGCCCCGCCACCAGCCAGAGCGACGGCAGCTGCACCGGTGCCCCGTCGGGCCCCGACTCCGTGGTGGTCAGCGGCAGTTCGCCGCTCGCCAGGACGGTGAGCCCGGCCGCGCTCAGCAACGCGGGGACGGCGGCGTCGGGCAGCTCGGCCGGCGCGATGCCGTGCCGGAACACCGGGGCCAGCTTGGCCGGCGGACCGGTGGGGCGCTGCGCCAGGGAGCGCAGGACCGCCCCGGCGGCCTCCGCGGGCTCGACGAGGAAGGCCCGCCCGCGGGTGCCGACCAGCGCGGCGATGCCGTCGACCAGCGGCTGCCGGTCGTCCGGCTCGCACTGGTGCAGTACGCCGCGCAGGTACACGTTGGTGTCGCCGAATTCGGCGTGCAGCGACTCGATCTCGCCCTTCTCGGCGGCGTCCAGCACCCGGTACGCCGCCTGTCCGGCCGGGTCCGCGCGCCGGGCGTGCGCCAGCGCCGCGGCGGACAGGTCGACGCCGAGGACCCGCCCGTAGCGCGCGGCGAGAAAGCGTGTCTGGGTGCCGTTGCCGCAGCCCAGGTCGACCATCGGCAGGCCGGGCTCGGTCAGGTGCGGTTCGAACAGGCCGACGTGGAGACCGGCGGTGAGCGCCGGTTCCGCGTCCCAGAACACGGCCCCCGGTTCGCTCGGCGCCTCGTGCCAGAAGCCCTCCCAGGCCTCCCGATACCGACTCGTCACGCTCATGACCGACTCCCCAGGTGCGACGGCGGCCCGACCGAGTGACGGGCGAGTACGGTCTATCGCTCCCCGGTCACGGCCACAAGCGGGCCACACGGACCTTCACGGCACGTTCGACCCGTGGCCGCCCCGGCACCCGACGCCACGTCAGCGGCGCGGCAGCGTCAGTTCGAACCAGACGCTCTTGCCCGCGCCGGTGCGGCTCGCGCCCCACTCCCGGGCGAGCGTGCTCACCACGCGCAGTCCGCGTCCGGCCTCGTCGCGCGGTCCGGCGCTGAGCAGGGTGGGCAGCTCGTGATCGTCGTCGTCCACCTCGCACAGCAGCGTGTCGCCGCGGACCAGCCGCAGTTCGAGGGGACGGCGGTGGGAGTGCCGTACGGCGTTGGTGACCAGCTCGCTCACCATCAGCTCGGCGGCGTCCACGAGCCGGGCGAGGCCCCACTCGTGCAGTTGCTCGCGCACCACCGCGCGGGCCCGGCGCACCTCGGCGGGGTCGAGGGCCAGCCGCCACTCGGCGACGTCGTCCGGCGCGATGCCGTTGAGCCGCGCCATCAGCAGCGCCACGTCGTCCTTGCGCCCGCCGCGGCCCGCCGCGGAGAAGGTCGCGGCGAGGGCGCGGATGATGGTGTCGCAGGCGTCGTCCATGGAGGCGGCCGGATGGGCGGCCGACGCGCACAGCGCGGCCAGGCCCACGCCGATGTCCTCGCCGCGCGTCTCCACCAGCCCGTCGGTGCACATCACCAGCCGGTCGCCGGGCTCCACGCGCACGCGTACGGCCTCGAAGGGCACCCCGCCGACGCCGATGGGCGCGCCGGTGGGCAGGTCGAGCAGTTCGCTGCGCCCGTCCTCGGCGCGGACGACCACCGGCGGGATGTGCCCGGCGTTGGCGAGGTGCAGCTCGCCCGCGATGGGGTCGTAGACGGCGTACAGGCAGGTGGCGAGGTAGCCGTCGCCGAGCCGCTGGGCGAGGTCGTCGAGGTTGCGCAGCAGCTGCGCGGGCGGCAGGTCGAGCGCGGCCATGGTCTGGACGGCCGTGCGCAACTGCCCCATCATCGCGGCCGAGTTCAGGCCGTGCCCCATGACGTCGCCGACGACGAAGGCGGTGCGGGCGCCGGGCAGTTTCACCGAGTCGAACCAGTCGCCGCCGACGCGCCCCAGCAGGGTGCCCGGCAGATAGCGGGTGGCGATGTCGCAGCCCGCCATCCGCGGCGGGATGTGCGGCAACATGCTGTCCTGGAGCGTCTCGGCGACGTTCTCCTGGTGGGTGTACATGCGCGCGTTGTCGAGCACGAGGCCCGCGCGGGCGGCGAGTTCGGCGCCGGTGACCCGGTCCATGTCGTTGAACTCGGTGCGCTCGGGGTGGCGCAGCAGGATCATGAAGCCGAGCACCACGTTGCGTGCCTTGAGCGGCACGACGAGCATCGAACGTCCGGTGATGAGCGGCCGGATGTCCCGCTTCTCGAACTGCGCGGCGATGGCGTGGCCCATCTCCTCGCTGATCCGCGGCACCAGGACGGGTTCGCCGGTGGTCATGCACTGGAAGAACGGCGTGTGCGCCGGGAAGGGCATGGCCTCGCCGACGGGGACGACGTCATCCCAGCGGCCGGGTTCGTCGGTGTGCTCGACGGCCACCCGGTGCCACATCGTGGTGGTGTCCGGCGCGCCCTCCGGGAACCCCTCGCCGGCGACGACCTGTTCGCGCAGATAGGTTCCGGCGACGTCGGTGAAGCGGGGGACGACGGCCTTGCTCACCTCGACGATGGTCCGCGCCAGGTCGAGCGAGGTGCCGATCTTCCCGCTGACCTCGTTCAGGAACTCCAGCCGCTCGCGTACGGCGGCGTACTCCAGGTCCTCGCCCTCGTCCCGGAGCTCCTCGGGCACGGGCTCCCCGGCCGCCACGGCGCGGGCCAGCCGCTCCCGGCGCGCCCGCCGCTCGGCCCGGCGCGGCACGCCCCAGTCGGGGGTGACGGGCACCCGGTCGTTCTGACTGAACTCCAGGATCGGATAGCCCAGTTCGAGGATCTGGGAGACGATCCGGGCGCTCTCGTCGACGCTCATGCTGGGCAGGATCTCGGGGAGCCGTCGGGCCAGTTCCGGGGCGCCGGGGAAGTCGGTGTGCAGGGCGAAGCCGGGCGCGATCCGCTCGACGGGCGCGGCGCCGCCGGGCTCCCCGGTGTCCCGCGGACGCAGCCGGGCCGCGTCGGCGGCGAGCACGAGCAGCCGCTCCGGGCCGGGACCGACCAGCGGATAGGCCCACCAGAGAACGTCGACGCGGTCCCCGGCGGGCACGGTGAGCCGGGCGCGGCCCGCGGCCGGGTAGGACAGCCCACCGTCGAGGGAGGCCTCCAGGCCGGGGCCGAGACCGTCGTACCCGGTGCCCGGAGGGTCGTCCTCCGGGAGCGCGCCCGTGACGGGCAGCAGGTCGGTCACCGGGCGGCCGATCGCGGTCTCCTTGGCCGTGCCGAACAGCCGTCGGGCGCCGCTGCTC
Organism: Streptomyces sp. NPDC030838; assembly: GCF_055572035.1. Taxonomy (NCBI): domain Bacteria; kingdom Bacillati; phylum Actinomycetota; class Actinomycetes; order Kitasatosporales; family Streptomycetaceae; genus Streptomyces; species Streptomyces sp. NPDC030838. Next base: position 1,427,321 of record NZ_JBVIED010000001.1, read on the forward strand.
CAGTGGGAGACGAGGCCTTCGCGGTCGACGACGACCACGGCGAGCGGGACGCGTCCGGGCGCGGGGTGGCCGGTCGCCGCGACCGTCCCGGTCTCGTGGCCGTCAGGCGCCTCCCGGTCGGTGCCACGGTCCATGGCGCAGGCCCTCTCTCCCCTGGCTGCGGATGATCTGTGCCCCGGCCACCACCGTACGGCGACGGCCGCGGGTGAGGGGCGGCAATACGGGAATTGACGCCACCGGTCCGCTCCGGCGCGCACGCCGGGGCGCCGTGCGCCCCTATGAGGCAGGCCCTAGTCCTCGTGCCCCAGTTGGAGATCGCGTTCCGTACGGCCGCCGCCCGCCATCTGGAGCACCGTGGCCACGGGCGGATAGCCGGCCGCGATGACGGTGTACTCGCCGGACGACAGGTCGACGAACCGGAAGATGCCGTCCGGGCCGGTGGTCAGGGTGTCGACGACGTTGCCCGCCGCGTCGAGCAGGGTCACGCGCGCGTCCTCGACGGGCCGTCCGCCGCCGGCCCGGACGGTGCCGCGCAGTACGGCGCCGCCCGCGAGTTCGATGTCCTGGCGGGTCTCGCGGGCGGCCTGGACGGTGACGGGGAGCGCGGCGGGGCGGAAGGCGGGCGCGCTGGCGGCGAGGGTGTACTCGCCGGCGACCAGTTCGGTGATGACGTAGCCGCCCTCGCGGCCGCTGCGGGTGCTGGCGACGACCTCGCCGTGCACGTTGGTGAGGGTGACGGTGGCGTCGCGTACGGGGGTGCCGTCGGCGGTGACCACCGTGCCCGCGAGGCGCCCGGCGCCGCCGAGGACGACGTCCAGCTCGACGGGGCGCTCGCCGACGGTCACGGAGACCGCCTGCGGCTGGTGGCCGCCCGCGGCAGCGATGAGGACGTACGCCCCTGAGCCCGGCGTGGCCAGCGCGTACCGGCCGTCCTCGCCGCTGGCGCCCCGTCCGATCTGCTGTCCGGCGACGTCGATGAGGGTGAGCGCCGCGCGGGGTACGACCGTCCCGTCGGGGTGCTGCACCGTGCCGCAGACCGGGATGCCGCCCGCGTACGCCGCGCGGGCGTGCGGGATCGGGGCGGGCGCCGGTGCGTATACCGGCGGGGTCTCCGGGGCGGTGGCGGAGGCGTTGTGGGACACCAGTGGTCTCTCCTTGAGGAAGAAGGCGAAGAGCAGGCCGAGGACGAGCACCGGCACGAGGTAGAGGAAGATCCTCGGCATGGCGTCGGCGTAGGCCTGGATGTACGCGTCGCGCAGCGCCGGGGGCATCGCGTGCACCAGCTCCGGGGTCAGCGACTCCGGGTCCGGCAGCCCGGCGCCCGCCCGCGCCGGGAGGTGGTCGCCGAGGGCGTCGGTGAGCCGGTCGGCGAAGAGGGTGCCGAAGACCGCGGCGCCGACGCTGCCGCCGATCTGCCGGAAGTAGTTGTTGGCGCTGGTGGCGGTGCCGAGGTCGGCGGGGCGGACCGAGTTCTGCACGGCGAGGATCAGCACCGGCATCACCAGGCCGATGCCGGCGCCGAGGACGGCCATCCAGACGCTGTAGTGCAGCCGGGGCGTGTCGGTCTCCAGCCGGGAGAGCAGCCACATGCCGACGGCGGACAGGGCGCTGCCGAGGACGGGATAGACCTTGTAGCGGCCGGTGTGGCTGATGAGCTGGCCGGAGACGATGGAGGCGCCGACGATGCCGCCCATCATGGGCAGCATCAGCAGCCCGGACTCGGTGGCGCTGGCGCCGTCCACCATCTGCAGGAAGGTCGGCAGATAGCTCGCCGCGCCGAACAGGGCGACACCGACCACGAGACCGACTAGACCGGTGACGTTGAAGACGGAGTCGCGGAACAGCCGCGGCGGGATGAGGGGTTCGGCGGCGAAGCGCTCGGCGACGAGGAAGAGCACGGTGGCGGCGAGGGCGCCCGCGCCGAGGCCGAGGATGACCCGCGAGTCCCAGGCGTGTTCGGTGCCGCCCCAGCTGGTCAGCAGGACCAGGCAGGTGGAGGCGGCGGCGAGCAGCAGCGCGCCGAGCACGTCGAAGCGCGGTTTCGCGCTGGGTTTGGGGAGTTTGAGGACGACGGCGACGACGGCCATGGTGACCAGGCCGAAGGGCACGTTGATGTAGAAGCACCAGCGCCAGGAGAGGTGGTCGGTGAAGTAGCCGCCGAGCAGCGGCCCGGCCACCGAGGCGAGTCCGAAGGCGGCGCCGATCAGACCCATGAACCGGCCGCGCCGCCTCGGCGGCACGATGTCCGCGATGATCGCCTGGACGCCGATCATCAGCCCGCCCGCGCCGACGCCCTGCACCGCGCGGAAGGCGATCAGCTGGTCCATGGTCTGCGCGCGTCCCGCGAGTGCGGAGCCGATGACGAAGACGACGATGGCGAACTGGAAGACGCCCTTGCGGCCGAGCAGGTCGCCGAGCTTGCCGTAGACCGGCAGTCCGACGGTGGCGGTGAGCAGATAGGCGGTGATCGCCCAGGACATCTTGTCCAGGCCGTGCAGTTCGCCGACGATCCGCGGCAGCGCGGTGGCGACGATCATCTGCTCCAGGGCGGCGAGGAGCAGCGCCAGCATGAGCGCGAAGAAGATCAACCGCACCCGGCGGGGGCCGAGTTCGACGGCCTGGGCGGGGTGCGGGGCGGGGAGCTGCGGGGGCGTCGCCGCGACCGGCTCGTCCTGTACCAGAGTGATCCCGCCCACGTACCGCTCCCCTCGTCGCGCCGCTGCACGATGCGCACAGAAGCCCTGTGCGCATCGGCAACTACACGCGAGCGCGACGAGTTACGGCGTAAAGCCGGTCGATACGGAGAACCACTCGATCCGGTGAGAGCGCCAACGCCCAGTAAGTGATTGACTCTTGACTACTTCTCGACTTCGGCGGCGAGCTTGGCGAGCACCGCGTCGTAGATCCGGCCGAGGCCCTTGGGCGCGAAGGTCTTCTCGAAGAAGCCGCCGATACCGCCGGCTCCCTGCCAGGTGGTGGTCACGACGACCCGGGACTTGCCCTCGCCGGCCGGGGTGACCCGCCAGGTGGTGACCATGGAGGAGTTGCGGTCCTTCTCGACCAGCTCGCCGTCGGTGGGCTCGCTGACCTCCAGGAGGCAGTCGCGGATGCGCTTGCTGGTGGCCTGCAGCTTCCAGTGGACGAGGGTGCCCTCGCCGTCGCCGCCCTCGCGCACCTCGTACTCGCTGAAGTGCTCGGGCAGCAGCTTCGCGCGCGTGCCGCTGTAGTCGGCGAGCGCGTCGAACACCGTCTCCGGGTCCGCCGCGACGACCCGTTCCGTAGTGGCCTCGACCTGCGCCATTGCGTACCTCCAGCACCTGGGTTCTCGGGGTTGGGGCAAGCCAACCACCCCGGCGCCCGGCCGCCCAAATCGGGGTCCTGTGTCGTTCGCACGATCATGGGAACACATGTTCTATTCTGTGGCCCGAGCACTACCGAGGAGGCGTCATGCGCTGGGAGAACCTCTCCGTCGAGTCCGACGACCACGCCCGGGCCGACGCCGCGCTGTTCGGCGCGGACGCGGTGACCACCCGGACCTTCGATACGCCGGAGTTCCGCGGGATCACCTTCCACGAGGTGCGGGCCCGCTCGATCCTCAACCGGGTGCCCGGGGCCTCGCGCATGCCCTTCGAGTGGACGGTGAACCCCTACCGCGGCTGCTCGCACGCGTGCGTCTACTGTTTCGCCCGCAAGACGCACAGCTATCTGGACCTCGACACGGGCCTCGGCTTCGACTCCCAGATCGTGGTGAAGGTGAACGCGCCGGAGCTGCTGCGCCGCCAGCTCGGGTCCCGGCGCTGGCAGGGCGAGCACATCGCCATGGGCACCAACGTCGACTGCTACCAGCGCGCGGAGGGCCGCTACCGGCTGATGCCGGGCATCATCGAGGCCCTGCGCGACCACGCGAACCCCTTCTCGATCCTGACCAAGGGCACGCTGATCCTGCGCGACCTGGAGCTGCTGACCCAGGCGGCCGAGGTCACGGACGTCGGCATCTCCGTCTCGGTCGGCTTCACCGACACCGAGCTGTGGCGCACGGTGGAGCCGGGCACCCCGGCGCCGGAGCGGCGCCTGGACGTCGTACGGACCCTCGGGGAGCACGGGATCGGGTGCGGGGTGCTGATGGCGCCGGTGATCCCGTTCCTGAGCGACCATCCGGACCGGCTGCGGGCCACCGTGCGGGCGATCGCGGCCTCCGGGGCCACCTCCGTGACGCCGCTGGTGCTGCATCTGCGGCCCGGCGCCCGGGAGTGGTTCATGGCCTGGCTGGCGCGCGAGCACCCGTATCTGGTGCGCCGCTACGAGCGGCTGTACGCGGACGGCGCCTACGCCCCGAAGTGGTACCAGCGCCGGATCACCCGCCAGGTGCACGAACTCGCCCAGGAGTACGGCATCGGCCCCGCGCGCGGGGGGACGCCGCGCCGGATCCGGGAGCCCGCGCCGGCCCCGGCGGCTCCGTCGGAGCCGACCCAACTCACCCTCATTTGAGAGCATTAGGGCGCATAGAGCGACCCAATGGGGTCAACTCTTGCCAGAACATGTTCTTCCGGGGCCTCTCGCCGGGACGATGCGGCGAGGACCGTGACCCGCGCGGTCCGGAAACCTCCGTCCCGGGAGGACTCCATGCACTACTTGACCCAGCGCGCGGCCGTACTCTGCGGCGCCGCCGTCGTCGCGGCCGGAACACTCACGGCCGCCCCCGCCCAGGCCGGCGCCCCCGGCGCGGACACCGCTCCCGCCGCGGGGCTCGCCTGGAAGAAGTGCGGCACCTCCGACCACCCGACGCTCCAGTGCGCGTCCCTGAAGGTGCCGCTCGACCACACCGATCCGCGCGGGCGGCAGATCACACTGGCGCTGTCCCGCGTCCCGCACACCGCGAAGACGTACCAGGGCCCCCTGCTGGTCAATCCCGGCGGCCCGGGCGGCAGCGGCCGCACCCTCGCCGGATTCGTCGCCTCCACTCTGCCCAAGGCGGTCGCCGCCCAGTACGACGTGATCGGCTTCGACCCGCGCGGGGTGGGCCAGAGCGCCCCCGCCCTGGACTGCGCGCCCCGCCATTTCGCCCCGGTGCGGCCGGATTCGGTGCCGGCCACACCCGCGGTCGAGGCCGCCAACCTCGCGCGCGCGAAGTCGTTCGCGGACGCCTGCCGCACGAAGCACGCGGACGTGCTGCCGTACATGGACACGGTCAGCGCGGCGCGGGACATGGACCGGATCCGCCAGGCGCTGGGCGCCGAGCGGATCTCCTACTTCGGCTACTCGTACGGCACCTACCTCGGCGCGGTCTACGCCCGGCTGTACCCGAAGCAGGTGCGCCGCGCGGTCCTGGACTCGGTCGTCGACCCGACCGGGGTCTGGTACGACAACAACCTCGCCCAGGACCTGGCCTTCGACGACCGCCACCGCGCCTTCATGACGTGGGTGGCCCGGCACGACAGGACGTACGGGCTCGGCACGGACCCGGAGAAGGTCGAGACCGCCTGGTACGCGATGCGGGCGGCGCTGGCGAAGAAGCCGGCGGGCGGCACGGTGGGCGCGGCGGAGCTGGAGGACACCTTCATGCCCGGCGGCTACTACAACGGCTACTGGCCGTATCTCGCCGAGGCGTTCGCGGCGTACGTCAAGGACAAGGACGCGGAGCCGCTCGTCGAGGCGTACGAGGACTTCGGCGCGGTGGACGCCTCCGGCGACAACGGCTACAGCGTCTACACCTCGGTGCAGTGCCGGGACGCCGGCTGGCCGCGCGACTGGAAGGAGTGGCGCGAGGACAACTGGGCGGTGCACGAGAAGGCGCCGTTCATGGCCTGGAACAACGCCTGGTACAACGCGCCGTGCGCATTCTGGCCGACGGACGAGAAGAACGACCCGGTGGACGTGGCCAACGACGCGCTGCCGCCGGTGCTGCTGTTCCAGGCGACCGGGGACGCGGCCACCCCGTACGAGGGCGGTACCACGCTCCACCGGCTGCTGCGCGGCTCCAGCCTGGTGGTCGAGGAGGGCGGCGGGAACCACGGCATCACGCTGAGCGGCAACGCCTGCCTGGACAAGCACCTCGCGGCGTATCTGTCCGACGGCACGGTGCCGCGCGGCGACGGCGAGGCGGACGCGGTGTGCCCGGCGCTGCCGGACCCGAAGCCGCTGAAGGCCAAGACGTCCGCCGCGACGGAGGGGGCGGCCCTGCACCGCCTGCTCGGTTTCCGCCGCTGAGCAACGGGAGGTGACGGCCCGTCGGGGGCGTTGTCAGACCCATGGTCCACGATGGACCCATGACCGAGCTGACCAGGATCCCCGCCCCCGAGGGTGTCGCACCCGCCGCGCAGTACTCCCACGTCGTCATGGGCACCGGCCGCTTCGTGGCGATATCGGGCCAGCTCCCGCTGGACGAGTCCGGCGCGCTGGTCGGCGACGGCGACCCGGCCGCCCAGGCCCACCAGGTCTTCACCAACCTCCAGCACTGCCTGACCGCGGCCGGCGCCACCTGGCACGACGTCGTCAAGCTCACCTACTACGTCACCGACATCGCCCACCTGCCCGCCCTCCGCGCAGCCCGCGCCGCCCACATCCCCGACGACCGCCTCCCCGCCTCCTCCGCCGTCCAGGTCGCCGCCCTGGTGCGCCCCGAGTTCCTGATGGAGGTCGAGGCGTTCGCGGTGGTGCCCGACTGATGGCCGTGCACGGATCACCGCTCCCTGGGATCACCTCCGCTCAGGGATCCGGGCCAGGGCCCGTACCGCGGCCTCGGCCAGGGGTGGGTGGGCCAGGGCCTCGTTGAGGACGGGGCGGGCCCGGGAGTCGGCCAGGGTGCCGAGGCCCTCGACGCAGGCGAGGGCCACGCGGCGGTAGGGGTCGTGCGGGCGCAGGCGGCGTTGCAGGGTGGTGATGAGCGCGGGGACGGACTCGGGGGCCCGGAGTTCCACCAGCAGGCGGACCGGGTGCAGGGCGTAGGCCACGCGGAGTTCGTTGGTGGCGAGGGCGGCCGCCGCGCGGGCGGTGCGCGGGTCGGCGAGCCGGGCCAGGGCGTGGGCCGCGGCGGCGCAGCGCGGCGGGTCGCGGTGGTTGAGGAGCAGGACCAGGGCCTCGAAGGCGCGGCGGTCACCCGCCACGCCCAGGCGGAAGGCGGCCAGTTCGCGGGCCCACAGGGGCTGTCCGGGGGCCGTCAGCACCTCCGCGAGTTCGTCGTGGTCCTCGGTCGCCAGCAGATGCTCGTACGCCGCCGAGGCTCCCGACTCCTGCCGTAAGCGTTCGGTGAGCGCTCGTGACGCTTCGTCCCTGACATCCATGAGGCGAGGGTAGGGGCGATCGGTCGGGCGAGGGACCCGATGCGGGACCCACATCACAAAGACGGGGGACTGGCGCGCTCGTTACCCGCGAGTTAAGCTCAGACGAGCGAGTTACCCGCTCGCACCCCCTCGCGACGGTCTGGTGACGCGGCCGCCGCGAGGAGCAGTCGGTTCGGTACTTCTTCCGTACCTCGATACGACTCGGCCACGGGACAGGGCCGGTCGGTTCACCGCCGCTCGGCGGACGTGTGCACGTCCGCGGCGGTCGGCACCGGGCGTGTGCGCTCGCAGCCCGGCCAACACCCGCACATCTCTCACGCACCCGGTGCGCCCTTCGGCGCACCCGGGCGCGCTTCCCGTCGTCACCCTCATTCCTGGAGTCCCGCGATGGCCGCTCCCCTGTCCGACAGTTCCCTGTCCCCGCTCCAGACCGTCGCCGTCGTCGGCCTCGGCACCATGGGCACCGGCATCGCCGAGGTCCTGGCCAAGGCCGGCCGGAAGGTGGTCGGCATCGACATCAGCGAGGCCCAGGCCGCGCGCTGCGTCGCCGCCCTGGAGGCCTCCACCGCCCGCGCCGTCGAGCGCGGCAGGCTCACCGAGCAGGAGCGCACGGAGGCGCTCGCCCGCGTCCGCACCTCCACCGACCTGCGGGCCGCGGCCGACGCCGACCTGGTCATCGAGGTGGCTCCGGAGTCGTACGAGATCAAGCAGCAGATCTTCCGGGAGCTCGACGGCATCGTCCGGCCCGAGACGATCCTCGCCACCGGCACCAACGCCCTCTCCGTGACCCGCCTGGCCGCCGAGTCCGCCCGCCCCGAACGCGTTCTGGGCCTGCACTTCTTCAACCCGGCGCCGGCGATGAAGCTGGTCGAGGTGGTCTCCTCGGTGCTGACCGCGCCCGCGGCCGTCACCGCGATCACCCAGCTCGCGTACTACCTGGGCAAGGAGCCCGTCGCGGTGGGCGACCGCCCCGGTTTCGTCGCCGACGGCCTGCTGTTCGGCTACCTCAACCAGGCCGCCGCGATGTACGAGGCGAAGTACGCCTCCCGCGAGGACATCGACGCCGCGATGCGGCTGGGCTGCGGACTGCCCATGGGCCCGCTCGCCCTGCTCGACCTCATCGGCATCGACACCGCCCGCACGGTCCTGGAGGCGATGTACGCCGAGTCCCAGGACCGGCTGCACGCCCCCGCGCCGATCCTGAAGCAGCTCAGCGAGGCGGGCCTGACCGGCCGCAAGGCGGGCCGCGGCTTCTACACCTACGAGGCCCCGGGCAGCGCCACCGTCGTGCGGGACGCGCTGACCCCGCTCTCCGGTGGTCTGGGGGTCCCCGGCCGCCCGGTCCGCTCGGTCGGCGTGGCGGGCTCCGGCACGATGGCGTCCGGCATCGCCGAGGTGTTCGCCAAGGCGGGCTACGACGTCGTCCTCGCCGCCCGCAGCGAGGAGAAGGCCGAGGCCGCCAAGGCCCGGATCGGCAAGTCCCTGGCCCGCTCGGTCGACAAGGGCCGGATGACCGCGGAGGCGGCCGCCGAGACCCTGGGGCGGATCACCCCGGCGGGCTCCTACGACGCCTTCGCCGACGTCGACCTGGCCGTCGAGGCGGTCGCCGAGGACCTGGAGGTCAAGCGGCAGCTGTTCGCCGCGCTGGACAAGGTCTGCAAGCCGGGCGCGGTCCTGGCCACCACCACCTCCTCGCTGCCCGTCGTCGCCTGCGCCCGCGCCACCTCGCGCCCGCAGGACGTGATCGGCATGCACTTCTTCAACCCGGCCCCGGCGATGAAGCTGGTCGAGGTGGTCCGCACGGTGCTGACCGCGGACGACGTCCACGCCACGGTCCGCGAGGTCTGCACCAAGATCCGCAAGCACGCCGTGGACTGCGGCGACCGCGCCGGCTTCATCGTGAACGCGCTGCTCTTCCCGTACCTGAACAACGCGATCAAGATGGTCCAGGACCACTACGCCTCGCTCGACGACATCGACGCCGCCATGAAGCTCGGCGGCGGCTACCCGATGGGCCCGTTCGAGCTGCTGGACGTGGTCGGACTGGATGTCTCGCTGGCCATCGAGCGGGTCCTGCACCGCGAGTTCCGCGACCCGGGCCTGGCCCCCGCGCCGCTCCTCGAGCACCTGGTGGCCGCGGGCTGCCTCGGCCGCAAGACGGGCCGCGGCTTCCGCGAATATGCCCGGCGCTGAGCGGCCCGGCGACTGGTTCCGGGCGGGTGCGGAGTGGGGCGGACTCCTCGACCCGGGGAGGCTCACCCAGCCCGCGCCCGCCCGGACTCCCCCGCCCTCCGAGGGCGGGGGAAACCCCGGACCTGCGCAAAAGGCCGCGCACATGCAGTACGTTCGGGTCATGTCCCAGCCCGCCAAGTCCTCCCGTACACCAGCCACGCCCGACGCGCCGGAAAGTGCCGCAGGCAGTCGCGCCGCCGCCCAGCGGCTGAAAATGCGCCGAGAACTGGCGGCCGCGGCGATGGAGCTGTTCGCGACCAAGGGGTACGAGGCGACCACCGTCGACGAGATCGCGGCCGCGGCCGGGGTCGCGCGCCGCACCTTCTTCCGCCACTTCCGTTCCAAGGAAGAGGCGATCTTCCCGGACCACGACGACACCCTGATCCGCGCCGAGGCCGTGCTCAACGCGGCCCCCGCGCACGAGCACCCGCTCGACACGGTGTGCCGCGGGATCAAGGAAGTCATGAAGATGTACGCGGCCCGGCCGGAGATCTCGGTCGCCCGCTACAAGCTGACGCGCGAGGTGCCCACCCTGCGCGAGGCGGAGATCGCGTCGGTGGCCCGCTACGAACGTCTCTTCACCCGCTATCTCCTCGGCCACTTCGACGAGCACGCGCACGACGACGACGCCAACGACGACCCGCTGCTGGCGGAGGTCGCCGCGTCCGCCGTGGTCACGGCCCACAACCACGTGCTGCGGCGCTGGCTGCGGGCGGGTGGCCAGGGCGATGTGGAGGCCCAGCTCGACCACGCCTTCGCGATCGTCCGCAAGACCTTCGGCACCGGGATCATGGCGGGCCGCACGACCGCCCCGACGCCGGCCGCGGCGACGGCCTCCGCGCACGGCGAGGTGCTGGTGACCGTGGCCCGCACCGACGCCCCGCTGGAGGAGGTCATGCGGACCATCGAGGAGGCGCTGAAGGAGCGCTGACCACCCGGTGAAGCAGCGCTGACCTCCTGGCACCGATGTGAGAACGGCCACCCCACGGGGTGGCCGTTTTGCCATGTCAGAGGCGGTTTTCGGGGCTCTTCCCGAAGCCGTTCGATCGATCATCGCTCATCTGTCAAGTAAAGAATTCATTTGAGAGCAACTTCTGGCACGCAGTGCCTTGTCACCTGACACGGCGTGCCATACGTTGATGTTGTCCGGGCGGCCGGAGCACACCGATCCACCGTGCGCCGACTGTCCCCGCGGGCCCATGGCCCGCGCGCCCGGACGCCTGCGTCACAGGCATCCTCCCGCGCCACAAAGCGCTGCCGAACAGCACCACCCGCCGAACCGACGGCACCCACACCCTCATCCCTCAGCAGCACCGACGTAACCCTCAGCGCCCCTCCCTCAAGGGCGCTCATCGCCGGAGGCAATACCGTGACCGTGAAGGACATTCTGGACGCGATCCAGTCCCCCGAGGCCACTTCGGCCGACTTCGCCAACCTGGCGCTCCCCGAGTCGTACCGCGCGATCACCGTCCACAAGGACGAGGTCGAGATGTTCGCGGGCCTGGAGACCCGCGACAAGGACCCGCGCAAGTCGATCCACCTGGACGAGGTCCCGGTTCCCGAGCTCGGTCCGGGCGAGGCCCTGGTGGCCGTCATGGCCTCCTCGGTCAACTACAACTCGGTGTGGACCTCGATCTTCGAGCCGGTGTCCACGTTCGCCTTCCTGGAGCGCTACGGCAGGCTTTCGCCGCTCACCAAGCGCCACGACCTGCCGTACCACATCATCGGCTCCGACCTGGCCGGCGTCGTCCTGCGCACCGGCCCCGGCGTCAACGCCTGGAAGCCCGGCGACGAGGTCGTCGCCCACTGCCTCAGCGTCGAGCTGGAGTCCCCCGACGGCCACGACGACACCATGCTCGACCCCGAGCAGCGCATCTGGGGCTTCGAGACCAACTTCGGCGGCCTGGCGGAGATCGCGCTGGTCAAGACCAACCAGCTCATGCCGAAGCCCCAGCACCTCACCTGGGAGGAGGCCGCCGCCCCGGGCCTGGTCAACTCCACCGCCTACCGCCAGCTGGTCTCCCGCAACGGCGCGGCGATGAAGCAGGGCGACAACGTCCTGATCTGGGGCGCGAGCGGCGGTCTCGGCAGTTACGCCACCCAGTTCGCCCTCGCCGGCGGCGCCACCCCGATCTGCGTCGTCTCCTCGCCGGAGAAGGCCGAGATCTGCCGGAAGATGGGCGCCGAGCACGTCATCGACCGCAACGCCGAGGGCTACAGGTTCTGGAAGGACGAGCACACCCAGGACCCCAAGGAGTGGAAGCGCTTCGGCAAGCGCATCCGCGAACTCACCGGCGGCGAGGACATCGACATCGTCTTCGAGCACCCCGGCCGTGAGACCTTCGGCGCCTCGGTCTACGTCACCCGCAAGGGCGGGACCATCACCACCTGCGCCTCCACCTCGGGCTACATGCACGAGTACGACAACCGCTACCTGTGGATGTCGCTGAAGCGGATCATCGGCTCGCACTTCGCCAACTACCGCGAGGCCTACGAGGCCAACCGCCTCATCGCCAAGGGCAAGATCCACCCCACGCTGTCGAAGACGTACAGCCTGGAGGACACCGGCCAGGCCGCCTACGACGTCCACCGCAACCTGCACCAGGGCAAGGTCGGCGTGCTGTGCCTGGCGCCCGAGGAGGGCCTGGGCGTCCGCGACGAGGAGCTGCGCGCCCAGCACATCGACGCCATCAACCGCTTCCGGAACATCTGAGAGCCGCAGATGACAGAGCGTCAGAAGGACCGGCCGTGGCTCATGCGGACGTACGCGGGGCACTCGACCGCCGAGGCGTCCAACGAGCTGTACCGGCGCAACCTCGCCAAGGGCCAGACGGGTCTGTCGGTCGCCTTCGACCTGCCGACCCAGACCGGCTACGACTCCGACCACATCCTCGCCCGCGGCGAGGTCGGCCGGGTCGGGGTGCCCGTCGCGCACCTCGGTGACATGCGCCGGCTGTTCCAGGACATCCCCTTGGAGCAGATGAACACCTCGATGACGATCAACGCCACGGCCATGTGGCTGCTGGCGCTCTACCAGGTCGTCGCCGAGGAGCAGGGCGCGGACATCACCAAGCTCCAGGGGACGACCCAGAACGACATCGTCAAGGAGTACCTGTCCCGGGGCACCCACGTGTTCCCGCCGGGGCCGTCGCTCCGCCTGACGACGGACATGATCGCGTACACGGTCTCCCACATCCCGAAGTGGAACCCGATCAACATCTGCAGCTACCACCTGCAGGAGGCGGGCGCCACGCCGGTGCAGGAGATCGCGTACGCGATGTCCACCGCGATCGCGGTCCTGGACGCCGTGCGCGACTCCGGCCAGGTGCCGCAGGAGCGCATGGGCGACGTCGTCGCCCGCATCTCCTTCTTCGTCAACGCGGGTGTCCGCTTCGTCGAGGAGATGTGCAAGATGCGGGCGTTCGGCCGCATCTGGGACAGGATCACGCGCGAGCGGTACGGCATCGAGAACCCCAAGCAGCGCCGCTTCCGCTATGGCGTCCAGGTCAACTCCCTCGGTCTGACCGAGGCACAGCCGGAGAACAACGTCCAGCGGATCGTGCTGGAGATGCTGGCGGTGACCCTGTCCAAGGACGCCCGCGCCCGCGCCGTCCAACTCCCGGCCTGGAACGAGGCGCTGGGCCTCCCCCGCCCCTGGGACCAGCAGTGGTCGCTGCGCATCCAGCAGGTGCTCGCCTACGAGAGCGACCTGCTGGAGTACGACGACATCTTCGAGGGCTCGAAGGTGATCGAGGCGAAGGTCTCCGAGCTGGTCGAGGCGTCGCTGGCCGAGATCGAGCGGATCCAGGAGATGGGCGGCGCGATGGCCGCCGTCGAGTCCGGCTACCTCAAGTCGCAGCTGGTCGCCTCGCACGCCGAGCGCCGCGCGCGGATCGAGTCCGGCCAGGAGAAGATCGTCGGCGTCAACATCTTCGAGTCGACCGAGCCGAACCCCCTGACCGCCGACCTGGACACGGCGATCCAGACGGTCGACCCGGCCGTCGAGGCCCGCGTCATCGAGTCCCTCCAGCACTGGCGCGACACCCGCTACCAGCCGCCCTTCAACCACCCGCGCCCCTGCAAGGCGCTGGAGCGGCTGAAGGAGGCCGCGCGGGGCACCGACAACCTCATGGAGGCCACCCTGGAGTGCGCCCGCGCCGGTGTCACGACCGGCGAGTGGGCCGGGGCCCTGCGCGAGGTGTTCGGCGAGTTCCGGGCGCCCACGGGCGTCTCGTCGGCGCCGGTGGCGATCCCCGCCGAGGAGGGCTCCAAGCTGGCCGAGGTGCGCCGCAAGGTGGAGCTGACCGCCCGGGAGATGGGCGTCGGCAAGCTGCGCTTCCTGGTCGGCAAGCCGGGCCTGGACGGGCACTCCAACGGCGCCGAGCAGATCGCCGTGCGGGCCCGCGACGCGGGCTTCGAGGTGGTCTACCAGGGCATCCGGCTGACGCCGGAGCAGATCGTGGACGCCGCCCTCGCCGAGGACGTGCACGCGGTCGGCCTGTCCATCCTCTCCGGCTCCCACGCGCAGCTGGTGCCGGACGTGCTCGAACGGCTCCGTGTGGCCGGTGCCACAGATATCCCGGTGATCGCAGGTGGCATCATCCCCAACGGTGACGCCGAACAGCTGCGCGCCGCCGGAGTGGCCGCGGTCTTCACCCCGAAGGACTTCGACATCACCGGAATCATCGGCCGCATCGTCGACGAGATCCGGACAGCGAACAAGCTCGACCCCCTGGAGGTCCCCGCATGACCGTCAACCGTCTGCGTCCCCGCCGCTCCTGTCTCGCGGTGCCGGGAAGCAACCCGCGCTTCCTGGAGAAGGCGCAGGGCCTCCCGGCGGACCAGGTCTTCCTCGACCTGGAGGACGCGTGCGCGCCGCTCGCCAAGCCCGAGGCGCGGCACACCATCGTGAAGTTCCTCAACGAGGGCGACTGGACCGGCAAGACGCGTGTGGTGCGCGTCAACGACTGGACGACCGAGTGGACGTACCGCGACGTCGTCACGGTCGTCGAGGGCGCCGGCCCGAACCTCGACTGCATCATGCTGCCGAAGGTGCAGAACGCCGAGCAGATCGTCGCGCTCGACCTCCTCCTGACCCAGATCGAGAAGACCATGGGCTTCGAGGTCGGCCGGATCGGCATCGAGGCGCAGATCGAGAACGCGCAGGGCCTGAACAACGTCAACGCGATCGCGCAGGCCTCCCCGCGCATCGAGACGATCATCTTCGGCCCGGCCGACTTCATGGCGTCGATCAACATGAAGTCGCTGGTCGTGGGCGAGCAGCCGCCCGGCTACCCGGCGGACGCCTACCACTACATCCTGATGAAGATCCTCATGGCGGCCCGCGCCAACAACCTCCAGGCGATCGACGGCCCCTACCTCCAGATCCGCAACGTCGACGGCTTCCGCGAGGTCGCCGGCCGCGCCGCCGCGCTCGGCTTCGACGGCAAGTGGGTGCTGCACCCCGGCCAGGTCGACGCGGCGAACGAGGTCTTCTCCCCCTCGCAGGAGGACTACGACCACGCCGAGCTGATCCTGGACGCGTACGAGTACTACACGTCCGAGGCGGGCGGCAAGAAGGGCTCGGCGATGCTCGGCGACGAGATGATCGACGAGGCCAGCCGGAAGATGGCCCTGGTCATCGCGGGCAAGGGCCGCGCCGCCGGCATGCGGCGCACCAGCACGTTCGAGATCCCGGAGGCGTGACGGCCATGCAGTTCGGACGGACCTACGAGGAGTTCGAGGTCGGGGCGACGTACAAGCACTGGCCGGGCAAGACGGTCACCGAGTACGACGACCACCTGTTCTGTCTCCTCACCATGAACCACCACCCGCTCCACATGGACGTGAACTATGCGGAGAAGACGACGGACTTCGGCAAGAACGTCGTCGTCGGGAACTACATCTACTCCCTGCTGCTCGGCATGAGCGTGCCGGACATCTCCGGCAAGGCGATCGCCAACCTGGAGATCGAGTCGCTCAAGCACGTGGCGCCGACCTTCCACGGCGACACGATCTACGGCGAGACGACCGTGCTCGACAAGTGGCCGTCGAAGTCGAAGAACGACCGCGGCATCGTCTACGTCGAGACCAAGGGCTACAAGCAGGACGGCACGCTGGTCTGCGTGTTCCGCCGCAAGGTGATGGTGCCCACCGAGACGTACATCAAGGAGCGCGGCGGCGAGCAGCCGGGCCGCCCCCAGCTCAAGGAGCAGGAGAAGTAACCATGGCCCGCCTCGCCCAGACCCACGGCCTCACGGACGTCCAGCAGGAGATCCTCTCCACGGTCCGCGACTTCGTGGACAAGGAGATCATCCCGGTCGCGACGGAGCTGGAGCACCGCGACGAGTACCCGCAGCAGATCGTGGACGGCCTGAAGGAGCTGGGCCTGTTCGGTCTGATGATCCCCGAGGAGTACGGGGGTCTGGGCGAGTCGCTGCTGACGTACGCGCTGTGCGTGGAGGAGATCGCCCGCGGCTGGATGTCGGTCTCCGGCATCATCAACACGCACTTCATTGTGGCGTACATGCTCAAGCAGCACGGCACGCAGGAGCAGAAGGACCACTTCCTGCCGAGGATGGCGGCCGGCGACATCCGCGGCGCCTTCTCGATGTCGGAGCCGGGCCTGGGCTCCGATGTGTCGGCCATCACGTCGAAGGCGGTCAAGGACGGCGACGAGTACGTCCTCACCGGTCAGAAGATGTGGCTGACGAACGGCGGTACGTCGTCCCTGGTGGCCGTCCTCGTCCGAAGTGACGAAGGACACCCCGAGGGCACGGCCCCGCACAAGTCGATGACGACCTTCCTGATCGAGAAGGAGCCGGGCTTCGGCGAGGTCCGCCCGGGTCTGACGATCCCCGGCAAGATCGACAAGATGGGCTACAAGGGCGTCGACACCACCGAGCTGATCATGGATGGCCTGCGGCTTCCCGCCGACCGGGTGCTCGGCGGGGTCACCGGACGCGGTTTTTACCAGATGATGGACGGCGTCGAGGTCGGCCGCGTCAACGTCGCGGCGCGTGGTTGCGGCGTCGCTCAGCGTGCGTTCGAACTGGGTGTCCAGTACGCCCAGCAGCGTCACACTTTCGGCAAGCCGATCGCCCAGCACCAGGCCATCCAGTTCAAGCTGGCGGAGATGGCTACCAAGGTCGAGGCCGCCCATGCCATGATGGTGAACGCAGCGCGCAAAAAGGACTCCGGGGAGCGAAACGACCTCGAAGCAGGGATGGCGAAGTACCTCGCCTCCGAGTACTGCAAGGAGGTCGTGGAAGATGCCTTCCGGATCCACGGCGGCTACGGCTTCTCCAAGGAGTACGAGATCGAGCGCCTCTACCGCGAGGCCCCGATGCTGCTCATCGGTGAAGGTACCGCCGAGATCCAGAAAATGATCATCGGGCGCAGGTTGCTCGAAGAGTATCGATTCCAGGGCTGATTGCCCGGAACGGGGTGTTTTCTTCGAGAAGAAGATCACACCCCGTAGGCACTCTTCGGCCGCCGACTCGGCTTCCTGCCTTACCCAGTTGTGGCGGTTAGCCGCTACGATCGCCGGAAAGCCGCCGTCCCCCGTCAGAAGCGCGGCATCATCCGCTACGAAGGTCATCCATGCCCCACAGCCAAACCTCTGCACCTCGCGACAGCCGAGTCGGCGTACGCCTCGCGCGCGGAGCATCGCCGTGGCTTCTCCCGACCGTCGCCACCGCAGCCCTCAGCCTGGCCCGGGCCCGCCGCTCCGGCGCCGCCAAGGCCGTCGCCGTTCCCGCCACCGCGCTCGCGGCGGGGATGCTGTGGTTCTTCCGCGACCCCGAGCGCGAGATCGCCCAGGGCCGGGTCATCTCGCCCGCCGACGGTGTGGTGCAGAGCATCATGCCGTGGAAGGACGGGCGCACCCGCGTCGCGATCTTCATGAGCCCGCTCAACGTCCACGTCAACCGCGCGCCGCTGGCCGGCACGGTGACGTCGGTGGAGCACGTCCCGGGCGGCTTCGTTCCCGCTTTCAACAAGGAGAGCGAGAACAACGAGCGGGTCGTGTGGCACTTCGACACCGAGCTGGGCGACATCGAGATGATCCAGATCGCCGGCGCGGTGGCCCGCCGTATCGTCCCCTACATCCCGCAGGGCACCAAGGTCGAGCAGGGCGACCGGATCGGTCTGATCCGCTTCGGCTCCCGCGTCGACCTGTACCTGCCCGAGGGCGTCGAGGTCGCGGTGGAGGTCGGCCAGAAGACAGTGGCTGGGGTGACTCGCATTGACCGTGACTGATCCGGAGGCGCAGCCGGGCTGGGTCCCCGAGGCCATCGAGGACGACGAGGAGGAGATGCCGCTCTCGCTCCGCCTGTCGATAGCGGACACCCTCACCCTCGGCAACGCCACGTGCGGCTTCATGGCGGTGTACTTCACCACCACCGGCATCCTGATCCCGCACCTCACGGGCAGCCAGGAGACCGGCATGGCCCGCCACAGCGCGGCCACCGCGGTGATCCTCATGCTGTGCGCGGCGGTCTTCGACCTGTTCGACGGCCTGGTGGCGCGCAAGCTGCGCTCCTCCCCCATGGGCGCCGAGCTGGACAACCTGTCGGACCTGATCAGCTTCGGCCTGGCCCCGGCGTACTTCGTCCTGGTCTACGGCATGGTCGCGAACGACGCGCACCAGCGGGTGGCGGCGGTCGGCGCGATCGTCGTACTCCTGGCGGTCGTACTCAGGCTGGCGAGATTCTCCTGCGTGACGATGAAGGACGGCATGTTCCAGGGCATGCCATCGCCGTTCGGCGCGCTGACGGTGGTCTCGATCGTCCTGCTGGAGCTGCCCTTCGAGGCGACGCTGCTGGCGGTCCTCGGCACGGCGTGGCTGATGGTCAGCCGGGTCGAGTACCCGAAGCCGCGCGGCCCGCTGGCGGTGGCGATGCTGGCCTGGATCGTCTCCGCGATGGGTCTTCTCGCTGCCTGGGCCTTCGACGCCCCCGGCGGCCAGCTCCTCCTCCAGGCCGGCTGCGCGCTCCAGCTGGTCCTCGGCGCGGTGATCCCGCTGTTCGCCACGGCCCGCCGGGTGAACAACTTCCGCGACAACCGCCGCGAGGCGCGGGCGGCACAGCTTCCGTAGCGGTCGTAGCGGTCATACGACGCCGAAGGGCCCCGAACCGGGTGGTTCGGGGCCCTTCGCATGTCCAGGGAGAAAGTTTTGAGGACGAGGCCCGTTCAGGGCCGAAGCGGGGGTCCGGGGGCGGCAGCCCCCGGGGACGGGAAGGGTAGGGGCGGCGGGGGCGAAAACCTCCCGGCCCCGCCCCGCCACGGCCTCAGCTCAGGAAGTCACGGGCGATGGACTCCGCCACCCGCTCCAGAATCGGCCCCGCCTCGGCGATGCACTTCGCCACGTCCGGCTCCACCTCCGTGAGCGGGTACGCCCGGCGGATCCCGGCACGCCCCAGCACCTCGGGCGCCAGCGCCAGCCGCCCGCACACCGCGACGACCTCCTTGCCCGTCGCCCGCGCCGCCGCGGCGACGCCCGCCGGCGCCTTGCCGTGCAGGGTCTGCTCGTCCAGCGACCCCTCACCGGTGATCACCAGATCGGCCCGCTCCAGCGCCGGTGCGAACCCGAGCACGTCCAGCATGACCTCGATACCGGGCCGGAAGCGGGCCCCGACCAGCAGCGCGCCGTAGCCGATACCGCCGGCCGCGCCCGCGCCCGGCGACTCGGCGTACTCCGCGGCCTTCGCACCGACGCCGGGCGTCTCGGCGAGCACCTTCGCGTAGTGCGCGAGCGCCGCGTCCAGGGCGGCCACGTCGTCCGGGGAGGCGCCCTTCTGCGGGCCGTAGACCGCCGGGGCGCCCTTCGGGCCGGTCAGCGGGTTGTCGACGTCGCTGGCGAGCACCAGCTCGATGTCCGCGAGGCGCGGGTCGAGACCGGACAGGTCCGCGGAGGCGAGCGCGCTCAGGCCCCCGCCGCCGGGCGGCACCGGCTCCCCGTCGGCGTCCAGGAAGCGCGCCCCGAGCGCGGCCAGCATGCCCGCGCCGCCGTCCGTGGTCGCGCTCCCGCCGACGCCGAACACGATCGTGCGCGCCCCGGCGTCCAGCGCGGCGCGCAGCAGCTCGCCGGAGCCGTAAGTGGAGGCGGTCAGCGGGGCGAAGACCCCGGCGGGCAGCCGCTGCAGCCCGCTGGCCTCGGCCATCTCCACGACCGCGGTGTCCCCGCGCAGCGCGTACGCGGCGGTCACCTCGTCGCCGAGCGGCCCCGCGACCCGCACCTCGCGGCGTTCGAACCCGGCGGCGACCGCCGCGGCCACGGTGCCGTCGCCGCCGTCGGCCACGGGCATCGCCTCGACCGCGAGGTCCGGTACGATCCGGCGCAGCCCGGCGGTGACCCGCTCGGCGACCTCCACGGCCGTCAGCGAGCCCTTGAACTTGTCCGCGGCGATGAGCACCCTGCGGGCGCCGTCCAGTGCAGCGTCAGCCACCTTGCTTTTCCCCTTGCTCTCCGAGCCTTGCGCACGTCAAGGCAGTCGCGCCGCTGCGACCTTAACCTCCAGGCGCCCTCGCCGTCATGCCCCTGCCCGGAGCGTGGAACGCCCCGGGCCGCCCCGGTGGAAGGGAGCGGGAAACGGGTAAACCGGAAATTATGACCTCTGTGGGCAGCGAAGCCCCGACCCCCGTCCTCACCGGCCCGGACCTCGCCGACCGGGTCCTCGGCGGCTGGCTCGGCCGGATCGCGGGCAACATGCTGGGCAAACCGGTCGAGCAGGGCGAGGTGTGGACGCGCGAGCGCATCGACCGCTATCTGCGCCGCACGGACGCCCTGCCGCTGACCGACTACCTCCCCGAGCCGCCCGCCGGCGACGACCTGCCGCCGCTGCGCCCGGAGTGGCGCGACTGCGTGCGCGGCCGCGTCCACGGCAGCTGCCGCGACGACGACGTCGACTACGCGATCCTCGGCCTGCACCTGCTGGAGACGCACGGCTTCGGCTTCAGCACCGAGCAGGTCGGCGACCTGTGGCTGCTGCGGCTGCCGTACCTCCAGACCTTCACGGCGGAGCGCGCGGCCTACCGCAACCTCGCGAACGGGCTGAGGCCGCCGCTGACCGCGACGTACGACAATCCGTACCAGGAGTGGATCGGCGCCCTGATCCGTGCCGACATCCACGGCTGGACCTGCCCCGGCGTCCCCCGCCAGGCCGCCTCGCTGGCCCGCCGGGACGCGGTGCTCTCGCACACCGGCAACGGCGTCTACGGCGCGATGTGGGCGGCGGCGCTGATCTCCGCCGCGTTCACCGCGCCCACCGTCCGCGACGCCCTCGACACGGCGCTGACCGTCGTCCCGGCGAGCAGCCGGCTGGCGCGCACCGTGCGCCGGGTGATGTCGCTGCACGACACCCGGATGAGCTGGGAGGACACCCTGGCGACGGTGTCCGAGGAGACCGCCGGGGCGCACTGGATCCACGTCGTGCCGAACGCGGCCGTGCTCACCGCCGGGCTGCTCTACGGCGGCGGCGACTTCACCCGCACCATCGCGCTCACCGTCCGCGGCGGTCTCGACACCGACTCCAACGGGGCCACGGCGGGCTCGGTGGCGGGCGTCCTCACCGGCGCCGCGGCCATCCCCGGCCAGTGGAAGGACCCGCTGGAGGACACGGTGCGCAGCGCGGTCTTCGGCTTCGACGGGGTGCGGATCAGCGAGCTGGCGGAGCGCACGGTGCGGCTGGCGCGCGCGAGGGCGTAGGGCGGCGCGATCCGGGGCCACGCGCGCCGGAGAAGGCGGGACCGCGCGCTGGTTACCCTTCCAGGATGACCCACACTCCTGACTTCGCCGCGTACATCGCCGGTCTGCCCCGGGTACTCGCCGGAGCCGCCGCGCTCTTCCGGGACGCCGAGGGGCGGGTGCTGCTCGTCGAGCCCAACTACCGGGACGGCTGGGCGCTGCCCGGCGGCACCGTCGAGTCCGACGACGGCGAGACCCCGCGCCAGGGCGCGCGCCGCGAGACCGCCGAGGAGATCGGCCTGGACCGCACGCTGGGCCGGCTGCTCGCGGTGGACTGGGTGCAGGGCCCGCTCCGGCCCCCGCTGGTGGCGTACCTCTACGACGGCGGGGTGCTCGACGAGGACGACTTCAAGGCGATCCGGCTGCAGGAGGAGGAACTGTTGTCCTGGCGGCTGGTGCCCCGCGAGGAACTGACCGACTACCTGCCGGGCGAGCTGGGCCACCGGGTGCTGGCCGCCCTGGACGTGCTGGCGGACGGCTCGGGTCCGGTGGAGCTGGAGAACGGGCGCCCGGTGGTCGCGGACTGACGCGGCCCGTCGGACGCGGCCTGACGCGGCCCGGCGGTCACGGACCGACGCGGGCACGCGGCCCCGCGGTCACGGACTGCCGCGCCCGGCGGTCAGCCCTCTTCGCGCGGCTTGATCTCGATCTCGCGCAGGGCCTCGTCCCGGGCGGCGACCCTGGCCTCGGTGCGGTGGCCGCGCTCGACGTAGTCGCGCAGCACGAGTTCCACGGCGTCCTGGGGGCTGCCGACGCCGGCGAGCACCATGGCTTCCACGACGAGTTCGGCATCGAGCGACACGGTGACCTTGGCCATGCGCGGACCCTAGCACCGCACCCGGCCGCTCGGATATCCGTTCGCCTCGGTGCCCCGCCCGCCCTACGCTCGGCGGCATGAGCGGACCCCTCGTCGCCCTGCTGACCGGCGCCGGCATCTCCACCGACTCCGGTATCCCCGACTACCGCGGCCCCAACGGGCTGTGGCGACGGGACCCGGAGGCCGAGAAGCTGGTGACCTACGAGTACTACATGGGCGATCCGGAGATCCGCCGCCGCTCCTGGCAGATGCGGCGGCAGAACAGGACACTGGACGCCCGGCCGAACGCCGCGCACCGGGCGGTGGCCGAGCTGGAGCGGTCCGGGGTCCCCGTACGCGTGATCACCCAGAACGTGGACGGCCTGCACCAGCTCGCCGGAATGCCCGACCGCAAGGTCCTCGAACTCCACGGCACCGCCCGCCGTTACGTGTGCACGACGTGCCACGCCCGCGGCCCGATGGAGGACGCGCTCGCCCGGATCGACGCCGGGGAGGCGGATCCGCCGTGCCCGGAGTGCGGCGGGATCCTGAAGCCGGCGACGGTGATGTTCGGCGAACGCCTCGACCCCATGGTCCTCGGCGAGGCCGTCGCCGTCACCAAGGCGTGCCAGGTCTTCATCGCCGTCGGCACCAGCCTCCAGGTGCAGCCCGCCGCCGGCCTCGCGGGCGTCGCCGCCGACCACGGCGCCCGCCTGATCATCGTCAACGCCGAGCCGACACCGTACGACGACCTGGCCGACGAGGTGATCCGGGAGCCGATCGGCACGGCCCTGCCCGCACTGCTCCGCGAACTCGGCGGCGAGGGGAGGGAAGCGCGCGCGTGACGGCCCCCTACCACGAGGACGACGACCGTGGCCGGCTGCGCGGGGTGTTCGCCGTTCCGCTGACCCTGCTCACCCTCGTCTCCGCGTTCTTCTGCTGGGCTGCGCTGATCACCCGGCCGAACGGCCCATGGGACGACGGCGCGTACGCCGCTGTCGTCCTCTCCTGCCTGCTCGCCGTCGGGGCATCCGCCGCGGCCACGGCGCTGTGGCTGTTTCCGTCGGTGCGACGCGTCATGGGAGGGGCGTGGGTGGTGCCGGCCCTGGTGCTGGGCGGGGTGGCGGCCGTGCGGTGGGCGCTGCTGGACGGCTAGCGGTCCGCGGGTTTCAGAACAGCGCGGTGCCGCGCTCGAAGTCCAGCAGGCGGCGTTTGCGGTCCAGGCCGCCGCCGTAGCCGGTGAGGCTGCCGTCGGTGCCGACGACGCGGTGGCAGGGGACGATGATGCCGATCGGGTTCCTGCCGTTGGCGAGGCCGACCGCGCGGGAGGCCTTGGGGTTGCCGAGGGCGGCGGCGAGTTGGCCGTACGTGCGGGTCTCGCCGTACGGGATGGTGCGCAGGTGCTCCCAGACGGTGCGCTGGAACGGGGTGCCGTGCAGGCTGAGCGGGAGGGTGAACTCGGTCAGCTCGCCCGCGAAATAGGCCTCGAGCTGTTCCTCCGCCTCGGCGAAGGGGCGCTCGTCGAGGGCGCCGAAGGTCTCCTCGGGCGGGCGGTGGCGCTGGTTCTCCATGTAGACGCCGCACAGGGCGCCGTCGTCGGCGACCAGGGTCAGCGGGCCGTACGGGCTGTCGATCACGGTGTGCTGTCTCATGGAACGTCCTCAGACCGGAAGGAAGTTGATCGGGTGGCTGTCCGTCGCCCACAGGTACTGGACGGCGTACGCCCGCCACGGCCGCCAGGCCGTCGCACGGGCGGTGAGCGCCGCCGGTGTGGAGGGCAGGCCCAGGTCGCGGGCGGCGCGGCGGATGCCGAGGTCGGTGGGGAGGAAGGCGTCGGGGTCGCCGAGGGCGCGCATGGCGATGACGTCGGCCGTCCAGGGGCCGAAGCCGGGCAGGGCGAGGAGTTTGGCGCGGGCTTCGGGCCAGTCGCTTTCCACGCCCAAGTGGAGGGATCCGTCGGCGAGTTGGCGGACGAGGGTGGTGAACGTGGTGCGGCGGGTGCGGGGCATCGCCAGGTGCTCCGGGTCGACGGCGGCGAGTGCGTCCGGCGCCGGGAAGAGGTGCGTGAGGCCGCCTTCCGGGTCGTCGATCCGCTCGCCGTGCGCGCTGACCAGGCGGGCCGCGTGGGTGCGGGCGGCGGCCGTGGAGACCTGCTGGCCGAGCACCGCGCGTACGGCGAACTCGGCCTCGTCGACGGTGCGCGGGACGCGTCGGCCGGGCGCCTTGTCGACCAGCGGGGCAAGGACCGGGTCGGCGCGCAGCTGGTCGTCGACGGCGACCGGGTCGGCGTCCAGGTCGAGCATGCGGCGGCAGCGGCTGATGGCGACGGGCAGGTCGCGCAGGTCGGTGAGGGTGAGGCGGCAGGCGATGTGGTCCGGCTTCGGGGTCAGGGCGACGATGCCGTGGCCGTACGGCAGGCGCAGGGTGCGGCGGTAGGCGCCGGTGGGGGTACCGCCCACGCCTTTAGGGCTGTGGGGGAGCCACTCTTCGACGCCGGGGACGGCGGTGGCCGCGAGGTGGCCGAAGAGGTTGTCGGGGTGGAGCGGGGCGCGGAAGGGGAGGCGGAGGGAGATCGCGCCCGGGGTGCCCTCCGCAAGGGCCCCGCTCTTCCTGGGTGCCCGGGCACGTAGTTCGCTCGGGGTGAGGGCGAAGACCTCGCGGACGGTGTCGTTGAAGGTGCGGATGGAGGCGAAGCCGGCGGCGAAGGCGATCTCCGCCATGGGCAGGGCCGTCGTCTCGATCAGCAGGCGGGCCGTCTGCGCCCGTTGGGCGCGGGCCAGGGCGAGCGGGCCGGCGCCCAGCTCGGCGAGCAGCTGGCGTTCGATCTGCCGGGTGCTGTAGCCGAGCCGGGCGGCGAGGCCGGGGACGCCCTCGCGGTCCACGACGCCGTCGCCGATCAGCCGCATGGCGCGGGCGACGAGGTCGGCGCGCTGGTTCCACTCCGGGGAGCCGGGGCTGGTGTCCGGGCGGCAGCGCTTGCAGGCCCGGAAGCCGGCCTGCTGGCAGGCGGCCGCGCTCGGGTGGAACACCATGTTCTCCGGCTTGGGCGGCACGACCGGGCAGCTGGGCCGGCAGTAGATCCGGGTGGTCAGGACGGCGGTGAAGAACCAGCCGTCGAACCGGGCATCCTTGGACTGGACGGCGCGCACGCAGCGCTCGGTGTCGGTGTGCATCCCCATCTGCATGCGTCCAGCATCCGGTACCGGACGCATGCGGGCTGGCGAGATTCCGACATCAACCTCGGCTGTCCTGGACCGTCCCGGATCGCCACGCGGACTCGCGCAGCAGCCGCAGCCCGTTCAGGCCGACCAGCACGGTCGAACCCTCGTGACCGGCGACGCCGAGCGGCAGCGGGAGGTGGCCGACCAGGTCCCAGACGACCAGGACGGTGATGAACGTACCGGCGATGACCAGGTTCTGCACCACCAGGCGGCGGGCGGCGCGGGACAGGCGGACGACCGCCGGGACGGTGGCGAGTTCGTCGCGGACGATCACCGCGTCGGCGGTCTCGAGCGCCAGGTCGGAGCCGGCGCGGCCCATCGCGATACCGGAGTGGGCGGCGGCGAGGGCGGGGGCGTCGTTGACGCCGTCGCCGACGAACAGCACCTTGCGGCCGGCCTCCTGGATCTCGCGTACGGCCTTCACCTTGTCCTCCGGCAGCAGCTCCGCACGGACGTCGGTGAGTCCGGTGGCCTCGGCGACGCGGGCGGCGGTGTGCGCGTTGTCGCCGGTGAGCAGGACCGGGGCGGTGCCGGTGAGGGCGGTGAGGGCGGCGGTGGTCGACGCTGCGTCGGGGCGCAGGCGGTCGGTGAGGGCGAGGGTGCCGACGGGGGTGCCGTCGCGGGTGACGGTGACGACGGTGGCGCCTCGGTGTTCGCCGGATACGACATCCTCGCTGCCGGATACGGAGAGCTGGCGGTCGGCGTATACAGCATCCTGCGTACGGCCGACCGTCACCCGCCGACCGTCCACCGTCGCCGTGACCCCCTGCCCCGGCGTCGCCACGAAGTCCTCCGCCGTCGCGACCGGCAGCTCCCGGGCCCGCGCCGCCGCCACGATCGCCCGGGCCAGCGGGTGCTCGCTGGGGTGCTCCGCCGCCGCGGCCAGGGCCAGCAGCTGCTCCTCGTCGAGCCCGGAGCCGGGCAGCGGCCGTACGGCCGTGACCTCGGGGGCGCCTTCGGTGAGGGTGCCGGTCTTGTCGAGGGCGGCGGTGTCGACCTCGCCGAGGCGTTCCATCGCGACGGCCGACTTGACCAGCACACCGTGGCGGCCGGCGTTGGCGATGGCGGACAGCAGCGGGGGCATGGTGGCGAGCACGACCGCGCACGGCGACGCGACGATCATGAAGGTCATCGCGCGGAGCAGGGCGTCGGTGAGGTTCTCGCCGAACGCGAGGGGGACGGCGAAGACGGCGAGGGTGGCGGCGACCACGCCGACGGCGTAGCGCTGTTCGATCTTCTCGATGAACAGCTGCGTGGGCGCCTTGGTGCGGGAGGCCTCCTCGACCAGGGTGACGATCCGGGCGATGACCGAGTCGGCCGGATCGCGGTCGACGCGGACGCGCAGCGAGCCGGTGCCGTTGAGGGTGCCGGCGAAGACCTCGTCGCCGGGGCGCTTGACGACCGGGAGGGGTTCGCCGGTGATGGTGGCCTGGTCGGCCTCGCTGACACCGTCCAGGACGGTGCCGTCGGCGCCGATCCGCTCCCCCGGGCGGATGAGCAGGATGTCGCCGACGGCCAGGTCGCCGGCCGGCACGGTCTCCTCGGTGCCGTCGTCGCGGACGCGGGTCGCGGTGGTGGGGGCGAGGTCGAGCAGGCCGCGCACCGAGTCGGCGGTGCGGGCGGTGGCCAGGGCCTCCAGGGCGCCGGAGGTGGCGAAGATGACGATCAGCAGGGCGCCGTCGAGGACCTGGCCGATCGCGGCGGCGCCCAGGGCGGCGACGATCATCAGCAGGTCGACGTCGAGCGTCTTCTCGCGCAGGGCGCGCAGCCCTTCGAGGGCCGGCTCCCAGCCGCCGGCGACATAGGCGACCGCATACAGGATCCCGTAGGTCCAGACGGGCGCGCCGCCGAGATCGAGCGCGAGTCCCAGCAGGAAGGCGACCAGCGCGGCGAGCGCCCAGCGGGCCTCGGGGAGGGCGAGGACGCGGGTGCGGCGGCGGGGCGCCGTCAGGGTGCGGGCAGGGGTCGGTTGGGGAGCAAGAGTCGCGGACACGCGCCACACCATACAGGAACACATGAAGACTCATTCATTCGTTCATGTACGGTGAGTAAGATACCCGCCATGGGTCATGGAGCCGTCACCACCGCGCAGAGCGCCCCCGAGCGCGTCCGTCTCGACGCGGACAACGTCGCGAAGGTGGCCACCACGCTCCAGGCGCTCTCCACCCCCTCCCGGCTGCTGATCCTCGCCCGGCTGCGCGAAGGTCCGCTGCCGGCCACCGAGTTGGCCGCCGAGGTGGGCATGGAGCAGTCGGCCTGCTCGCACCAGCTGCGGCTGCTGCGCAATCTGGGCCTGGTCGTGGGCGAGCGCCGCGGCCGGTCGGTGGTGTACGCGCTGCACGACCACCATGTCGCCGAACTCCTCGACCAGGCCGTGTACCACGTGGAGCATCTGCGCCTGGGGATCAGCGACTCGGCCGAGTAGCGGGGGTCCACGCGGCCAGCGCCCAGAGGACGAACATGTCGATCACCATCATGACGAGGGACCACAGGGGCGCGTACGGCAGGAACAGGAACTGCGCGACCAGGCTGAGCGAGGTCAGGAAGATCCCGGTGAACCGCGCCCAGGCGGCGCCGCTGAGCACGCCCCAGCCCGTGGCGGCCACGAGGGCGCCCAGGACGACGTGGATCCAGCCCCAGCCGGTGAGGTCGAGTTCGTAGACGTAGCTGCCGATACGGCCGTAGACGTCGTCCTCGGCGATGGCCGCGATGCCCTGGAGCACGGCCAGCACACCGCCGCACAGCATCAGCACCCCGGCGAAGGTGACGCCGCCGGACACCCAGTCGCTCTGCCGTGCGGGCCCGGAGCGCCCGGGGCCGCGCTCGGAGCGCCGGTCGGCCGTCCACGCGGTGCCGATCTCGCCCTCCGGGGGCCGATCCGGCTGCCCCTCCTGGCCTGTCCGTCCTGTCTCTTCACTCATGGGGAACAGCAGATCGCGGCGGCGGGGCGGCGGCGAGCGGTGCGGGCCCGTTCGGGTGAGCTCGGGCTTCCGGCCGCTAGAAGTTGATCATGTGTCCGGCGAGTCCGTGCACGGCCTCCTTGAGGGCCTCGCCCAGCGTCGGGTGGGCGTGCACGTTGCGGGCGACCTCGTGGACCGTGAGGTCCCACTGCTGGGCCAGGGTCAGCTCCGGCAGCAGCTCGGTGACGTCGGGGCCGATCAGGTGGCCGCCGATCAGCTCGCCGTACTGCGCGTCGCTGATGAGCTTCACGAAGCCGGTGGTGTCGCCGAGGCCGTGCGCCTTGCCGTTGGCGGTGAAGGGGAACTTGGCGACCTTGACGTCGTGGCCGAGGTCGCGGGCCTGGGCCTCGGTGTAGCCGAAGCTGGCGATCTGGGGCTGGCAGTAGGTGGCGCGGGGGATCATCACGTAGTCGAGTTCCATGGTCTCGGCGTCCGCGATGGTCTCCGCGGCGACCACGCCCATCGCCTCGGCGGCGTGCGCGAGCATCAGCTTCGCGGTGACGTCGCCGATGGCGTAGAGGTGCGGGACGGAGGTGCGGCAGCGGGCGTCGACGTCGATCGCGCCCCGCTCGGTGAGCCGGACGCCGGTGTTCTCCAGGCCGTACCCCTCGACGTTCGGGCCGAAGCCGAGGGCCTGGAGCACCTTGTCGGCCTCCAGGATCCGCTGGGAGCCGTCCTTGGCGGTGACGGTGACCCGGACCTGCGGGCCGGACTCGTCGATGGCGTCGACACGGGTGGAGGTGAGCACGTCGATGCCGAGGCGGCGGTACTGCTTGGCGAGTTCGGCGGAGACGTCGGCGTCCTCGGTGGGGGCGACGCGGTCCAGGAACTCGACGACGGTGACCTTCACGCCGTAGTTGTGCAGGACGTAGGCGAACTCGATGCCGATGGCGCCGGCGCCCGCGATGATGATGGACCTCGGCAGGTCCTCGGCGAGGATCTGCTCCTCGTAGGTGACCACGCGCGCGCTGCGCTTGGTGCCGGGCAGCAGCTTCGGTGTGGCGCCCGTGGCGATGATGCAGTTCTCGAAGCCGATGGTGCGGGTGGTGCCCTCGTAGTCGGTGACCTGGAGGGTGTGCGGGTCGAGGAAGGTGCCGCGGCCGTCGAACTCCGTGATCTTGTTCTTCTTCATCAGGTAGTGGACGCCCTTGACCCGGCCGTCGGCGACCCGGCGGCTGCGCCGGAACGCCTCCCCGTAGTCGAGGGTGATCGGCGCGTCCGACCTGATGCCGAAGGTCTTCGCCTCGCGGGTGACGATGTGCGCGAGCTCGGCGTTGCGCAGCAGGGCCTTGGTGGGGATGCAGCCGACGTTGAGACAGACGCCGCCCCAGTACTTCTCCTCGACGACGGCGACGCTCCTGCCCAGCTGGGCGGCGCGGATGGCGGCGACGTACCCGCCGGGGCCGGCGCCGAGTACGACGACGTCGAAGCGCTCGTCCTGCTCAACCATGCGCGAGGTCCCTTTCGGTGCGGTCGGACGTTTCCTGCGGTCGGACGTTTCGTTCGGATTGTTCCGTCCCGCACCGCTCCTCGCCACCGGCCGCCGCTACGTCCGGCGATGCGTGCCCCGCTCGCGGCGCATCCGGCGGCGTACGACCGCCCCGTCCACGGCGGCGATCACGGCGAGCGCCGCGCAGGCGACGGCGAGGCCGGTGAGGACGCCGGTGTCCGGGCTGTCGCCCGGCCCGGAGTTCGCCGCTCCGAAGCCGAAGAGGACGGCCGCCGCGGCGAACAGCGGCAGGAACATCGAGCTGAGCAGCAGCCGCAGCCGCAGGGGGCTCCGCGCGGTGACGGGTTCGGTGCCGCTGCGGGACCGTCGCGCGGCCTGGTTCCGGTGCACGGAGGGTGCCTCCTCAGCGGTTGGGATCCGCCCGGCTGATGTCGGCGAGTGCGCTGTGCGGGTCCTCCGTGGTGGCGAGGTCGCCGAGGCTGACCATGCCGACGGGGCAGCCGCCGTGCTCGACGACGGGCAGCCGCCGCACGGCGTACTTGCGCATCAGCTCGACGGCGTGGTCGGTGGTGTCGTCGGGTTCGAGGGTGATCACGGGCGGCCTGGTGCACAGCGAGCCCACGGTGGTGACCCTGGGGTCGCGGCCCTCGGCGACCGCCCGGACGGTGATGTCCCGGTCGGTGAGGACGCCGAACAGATCGCAGTCGTACGCCACCAGGACGTCGCCGATGTTCTGCTCGCGCATCACCTGGGCGGCCTTGGCGATGGTCGTCATGGGTTCGACGGCGGCCGCGCCGGGCGACATCACGTCGCGTACGTACCTGGTCATCGGGGCACCTCCTAGCCGCCGTGCAGGACCTTGAGGACGTCGTCGTCGGTCAGCTGGTCGAAGTTCTCGTACCAGAGGCCGACCGCGTGGAAGGGGCTCGGCCGCATGAGGCAGACCACGTCGTCGGCCTCGTGGCGCAGCAGCTCGACCGCCTCGTGGGACGCCACCGGCACGGCGACGACGATCCGCTCGGGCTGCCGGCCGCGCACGGAGCGCACGGCGGCGCGGGCGGTGGCGCCGGTGGCCAGTCCATCGTCGACGAGGATGGCGGTACACCCCTCCAGTTCCGGCGCGGGGCGGCCCTCCCGGTAGCGCTCCTCGCGGCGGCGCAGCTCGGCCCGCTCCCGCTCCACCACCGGGGCGAGGTCGTCCTCGGTGAGCCCGGTCTGGTCCAGGGACCGCTGGTCGAACAGCGGGGGTTCGTCGCCGGCGAGGGCGCCCACGCCGAACTCCTCGTGGAACGGCGCCCCGATCTTCCGTACGACAAGCACGTCGAGCGATGCGCCGAGGGCCCGGGCGACCTCCCGGGCGACCGTGACGCCGCCGCGGGGCAGGGCGAGGACGACGGGATGCGGCAGGAGTCCCTTCTCCTGGAGGATGCGCAGATGCTCGGCCAGCTCGCGGCCGGCGTGCGCGCGGTCGTGGAACCGTGTCGTCATGTGTCCGCCCCCGTCCGGTCCGTCTCCCGGTCCGTTTCCCGGTCCGTTCCGCCGATCTCCAGGCGGCGCCGTCTCGGTGCCTCGGACTTGGGGAGCCGGACCCGCAGGATGCCGTCGGTCAGGTCCGCCTCGGCCCGCTCCGGGTCCGCGCCCGTGGGCAGGCTGGTGCGGTAGAAGAAGCGGCCGCTGCGCCGGGCGAGCGTGCGGCCCTGCTGTTCCTCGCTCAGTTCGCCGGAGATCCGCAGCTCGTGCTCGTCGACGTCGACGGTGATCTGCTCGCGCGGGATGCCGGGCAGCTCGGCGCGGATCTCGTAGGCGTCGTCGGTCTCGTCCTCCTCGACCGCGGGCACCCAGGCGACGCCGCCCCACGCGGGCGTGCCCCGGTCGAAGGTGCGGCCCATGTCACGCCACAGCCGCTGGAGCTCCGCGAGCGGGTCCCAGTCCCACGGTGCGCCGGCCCAGCCGGGCCCCCGACGCGGCTCCAGGGGGCCGCCGCCACGCCGCGCGGGCGTGTTCATGGCACGCCTCCCTTCTCGTCCGTCCCTCACGTGGCCCGGGTTTCCCCGGCGACGCGAACCACACGTGGCGGCCTACGGTGGAGGCATGGAGGGCGGTGTCGTGACGCTGTTCCTGTGCGGGGACGTGATGCTCGGGCGCGGCGTCGACCAGATCCTCGCGCACCCCGGTGATCCGGGGCTGCGGGAGGACTACGTGCGCGATGCCCGGGGCTATGTGGCGCTGGCGGAGGCGGTGAACGGGCCGGTGCCCGCGCCGGTGGACCCCGAGTGGCCGTGGGGCGAGGCGCTGCCGGTGCTGGCCGGGGCCGCGCCGGACGGGCGGATCGTGAACCTGGAGACGGCCGTGACGGCGGACGGCGAGTTCGCGCCCGGCAAGGCGGTGCACTACCGGATGCACCCGGCGAACCTGCCCGCCCTGACGGTGGCCCGGCCCGATGTGTGCGTGCTGGCCAACAACCACGTCCTGGACTTCGGGCGGCGGGGTCTGGCGGAGACGCTGGAGGTGCTGGCCGGTGCGGGGCTGCGGGTGGCGGGCGCGGGCCGGGACGCGGACGAGGCGTACGCGCCCGCCGTGATCGACACCGTTTCCGGCACGCGGGTGCTGGTCTTCGCGCTCGGGATGACCTCGAGCGGGGTCCCGCCGAGCTGGGCGGCGACGCCGGAGCAGTCGGGCGTCGCGTACGCGCCGGCGCCGTCGCCCCCGGCCGCCGAAGAGGTGCTGCGCCGGGTGGGGCGGGCGCGGCGCCCCGGCGACCTGGTGGTCGTCTCCGTGCACTGGGGCTCGAACTGGGGGTATCGCATCCCCCAGGACCAGGTGCGTTTCGCGCACACGCTCGTCGACGGCGGGGTGGACGTCGTCCACGGCCACTCCTCGCACCATCCGCGCCGGATCGAGGTGTACCGGGAGCGGCTGGTGCTGTACGGCTGCGGGGACTTCATCGACGACTACGAGGGCATCGTCGGCTACGAGGAGTACCGCGACGACCTGCGGCTGGCCTACCTGGTGTCGGTGGAGGCGGGGACGGGACGGCTGGCCGGGCTGCGCATGGTCCCGTTCCAGGCCCGGCGGATGCGGCTGGAGCACCCGGCCGGAGACGACCGCGCCTGGCTGCGCATGACGCTCGACGGGATCGCCGTCGGCGCCGATGTCGTCTCCGGTCCGGAGGGCGGCTTCGAGGTCCGCTGGTAGCGGGTTACGCCTCGGTGGCCGTGGGCCGCCGGGACGCCGTCATCGCCTCCTCTACGTCGGCCAGCGGACGCAGCCGGTAGGTGTAGGAGTAGTCGCGGCCGGCGAACAGCTTGTACTCGTCGTGCGTGTGCGCGCCCCAGCTGTTGTCGCCGCCGACGCCCATCTGCCGGTGGCTGACCCGCAGCACGACCTCCTCGCGGGGCGTGAGCTGGTAGTCGTGGCGCACCCCGACGGACAGGTCCTCGGGGGTGAAGTGGGAGGCGTTGACCTCCAGCAGCGGCTCCCCGCTGACCAGCAGCCCGGCGCCGCTGTCGTCGGTGAGCGCGATCCAGCGGACGTCGGTCTTGTTGCCGTTCTCCTGCGGGCGGATGTACGGCGTCCACTGCCCGGAGACGGTCCCGGAGTACACGCCGACGTCGGTGCCGTTGTTGCGGTCCCAGTGGTTCTCCTCGGGGCCGCGGCCGTAGTAGCGCAGGTGCTCGAAGCGCCCCGGCAGGAACAGCATGGTGCCGACCTCGGGGATGTACGGCAGGGAGGCCGCGCCGGGACGCAGGGTGTTGTCGACCTTGATCTCGCCGTTGCCGAAGACGGTGTAGGTGGTGGAGTAGGCGGAGGCGACGGTGGTCGGCAGGGTGCCGGTCACCGTGACCTCGACGGCCTTGTCGCTCAGGGTGCGCACCCGTACCTCGGCCACGGTGCGGCGGGCTCCGGCGTCGCGCCAGGTCTGGTTGCGGGTGTGCTGGCCGTTGCCCTTGTCGTTGTCGGTGGGGGCCCGCCAGAAGTTGGGCGTGGGTCCGGAGACGATCAGGGCCTTGCCCCGGGCCTCGTAGGAGGTGATGACGCCGGCCCGCTTGTCGACGGTGACGGAGAAGTCCTCGCCGGTGACGGTGACCTCCCGGTCGCCGTCGGTGTGGCTCAGCGCGGGCACGCGGGCCAACGGCACCGGCGTCACCTCGGGGCTGCCGGCGTCGAGGGGGAGTTGCTGCCGGGCGATCTCGAAGCCGCGCTCGGCCCACGGGGTGGGCTCCTTGGTGGTGAAGGACAGCTCCAGGAAGTACTCGGTGCCGGGCGGCGGGTCCTGCGGCAGCCGTACGGGGACGGTGATCCGCTTCGTGGACAGGGGCGGTACGTCGAGCTGGGCGCGGGTGAGCCGGCCGCGCTGGACGGTCTTGCCGTCGGCGACCAGGGCCCAATGGCCGTCGTAGGCGCGGAGGTTGGTGAACAGGTACTCGTTGGTGAGGGTGACCGCGCCGGCGCCGCCGTCCGCGGGAGCGGCGTTGATCGCCTGGTGGATCCGCTTGATCTCGGCGGCCTTGCCGGTGTGTCCGCGGTCGGCGGTGACGATGCCGTCGGCGACGAAGTTGCCGTCGTTGGGGTTGTCACGCCAGTCGCCGCCGTAGGCGAAGAAGGTCTTCTCGCGGGGCCGTTTCTCGGTGTGGCCGACGGTGGCCGCGTCGAACCAGAACCGTACGCCCTCGTCGCCGGGGCCGCGGCCGTCGGAGGCGAGTTCGGCGGCGGTGAGGGCGCGGGCGTAGACGCGGGCGCGGCGGATGGTGCCGCTGAACTCGCGGGTCCAGTTGTCGACGTCGGTGGCGAGGGCGAGGGGCGCGGTGGTGCTGCTCGGCCGCCGGGTGGTGGTGCGGGTGGCTCTGACCTGGCCGTCGACATGGAGGGTGAGGGTGCCGGCGTCCGCGTCGAAGACACCCGCGATGTGGTGTTCGGTGCCGGTCCAGTCGGCGGGCAGCGCCCAGCTCGCGCTGATCCACTGGCCGCCGCCGTGGATGAAGAACTCCAGGTTGCTGTTGGTCTGTTTCAGGGCGTACTGGGTGTCGCCCTTGGCGATGATCGGCTGGTGATACCCCGTCACATGCGGGGTGATCCAGGCCTCCAGAGTCAGCGAGCCCGTGATATCCAGGCGCTC
This sequence comes from Streptomyces sp. NPDC030838, assembly GCF_055572035.1. Classification (NCBI taxonomy): domain Bacteria; kingdom Bacillati; phylum Actinomycetota; class Actinomycetes; order Kitasatosporales; family Streptomycetaceae; genus Streptomyces; species Streptomyces sp. NPDC030838. The sequence continues at coordinate 1,462,122 of NZ_JBVIED010000001.1, forward strand.
GTCGCGGGCGAAGACGGTGCCGCCGGACAGGCCCTTGGCGCGGTCGAATGTGCCGCCGGGGGCGAGGATCTCGCCCTTCAGGGCGGCGGGGCCGGTCTCGGTGAGCAGGATGCGCGGCGGCGTCGGCCAGCTGAGCGACTGGTCGGCGAAGTCCCAGATCCAGCCGCCCTGGAGGACGTCGTGGCGGCGGACGAGGTCCCAGTACTTCTTGAAGTTGCCGTTGGAGTTCCCCATCGCGTGGGAGTACTCGATCATGACGTACGACCGGGTGTCGGCGGTGTCCTTCGCGCGGGCCTCGACGCGCTGCGGGCTGTCGTACATCTCGGAGCGGATGTCGCTGATGCCCGGGCGGTCGTCGCCCTCGTACTGGATGACCCGGGTGGGGTCGTAGGAGCGGATCCAGTCGTACATGGCGTTGAAGGTGGTGCCGCCGCCCGCCTCGTTCCCGAGGGACCAGATGACGACCGAGGCGTGGTTCTTGTCGCGGTGCACCATGTTCTGCGCGCGGGCGACGCACGCCTCGGTCCACTCGGGGTGGTTGCCCGGGTACTCGCCGCGGATGCCGTGGGTCTCCACGTTGGCCTCGTCGACGAGGTACAGGCCGTACTCGTCGGCGAGTTCGTACCACAGCGGGTTGTTGGGGTAGTGCGAGGTGCGGACGCTGTTCATGTTGAGCCGCTTGATCAGCCGGATGTCGTCCACCATGTCCGCGCGGGTCAGGGCGGTGCCGCGGTCGGGGTGCATCTCGTGCCGGTTGGCGCCGCGGAAGGAGACCGGCTTGCCGTTGATCCGCATCAGCCCGTCCTTGAGCGCGAACTCGCGCAGGCCGACCCGGTGCGAAAGGGTCTCGATCACCTTCCCGGCGGGGTCGCGGAGCTGGAGGACGGCGGTGTAGAGGTAGGGGTCCTCGGCCGACCAGAGGCGGGGCTCGGGGACCGCCTGGGCTGCCTCGACGGTGGCCTCCTCACCGGCCGGGACGTCGACGGACCGCTGGAGCGGCCGGCGCCAGACGGGTCGGCCGTCGGCGTCGTACAGCATGGTGTCGACGGTATACCGCCCACCGGATCCACCAGATCGCTCACCGTAGTCACGAACGTGCGCGGTGACCTTCAGCTCGGCGGCCGTGTAGTCGTCGCCCAGCGGGGTGTCCAGCTTGAAGTCGCGCAGATGTACGGACGGCGTGGAGTAGAGGTAGACCGAGCGGAAGATGCCGCTCAGCCGGATCATGTCCTGGTCCTCCAGCCAGTCGCCATCGGAGTAGCGGTAGACCTCCACCGCGATCTGGTTGGTGCCGGACTTCAGGTAGGGGGTGATGTCGTACTCGGCGGGGGTGTACGAGTCCTCGTGGTAGCCGACGAGCTCGCCGTTGATCCATACGTAGTGCGCCGACTTCACGCCCTCGAAGTGCAGGAAGGTGCGGCGGCCGGCCCAGGAGCGCGGCACGGTGAAGGTACGGCGGTACTGGCCGACCGGGTTGTAGCGGGTCGGTGCGGCGGGCGGGCGCGGTTCCTCGCCGAGGCCGTTGGGGCCCCACCAGGGGTAGGTGATGTTGGTGTAGATCGGCCGGTCGTAGCCGTGCAGCTGCCAGACGGAGGGGACGGGCAGGGTGTCCCAGTCGCGGTCGTCGACGTCGGTTCGGTAGAAGTCGGCGTTCCGGTCGTCGGGGCGGTCGGCGTAGGCGAACTTCCAGGTGCCGTCCAGGCTCAGCCGGTACGGCGAGCGCGTCCGGTCGCCGTCCAGTGCCTGTCCGACCTCCGCGTACGGCATCAGCGTGGTGTGGGGCGGCTGGGTCCCGATCCGGAAGAGGCCGATGTGGCCGTTCCACTCGGGGGTGCCGTCCGGCGCGGCGGAAGGCGCGGCGGCGGCGTACGCCGTGCCGGGCGGCGCGGACAGGGCGAGCGCGCCGAGGACGGCGGCGCCGCCTTCGAGCAGCCGGCGGCGGCTGACGATCGGGCGGTCGGCGGGCGGTTCGGGGCGGTGGGCGTGCGGTGCGTGCGGGTGCGGCATGACCGTGACCTTCCTCGGCGGTGAACCACTCAACTCGCGGGCCCCAGGGGACTTCTGAGCCTCGGTCACACTAAAACTCCAACACATTCGAAGCAATGACGCCGTCGCAGTCTGTGCGGTTCTGTTGGGCCAGACGGCCGACAGCCGCCCCGCGCACCCTGGTTGTGGCGCACCCCACACACCACCCGGCGAAAGAATTCCCCGGCGCGCTGATCGAACCGCCCGGCGTTTGCGTACCTCCTGGCGTACAACGCGCTCGCGTCTGGAGGCAGCATGCGGATGTCCCGCAACACGGCAGGAAGCGTCTTCGTGTTCGGCGCGCTGGGTCTGACCCTGGCGGCCCTCGCGTATCCCGCCATGCTCGGTGTGGAGAACACGGCCACGACGGCGGACCGCATCATCGCCAACACCCGCTACGGTCCGCTGACCGAGGCCGACCGTGACTTCGTGGTCAAGGTGCGGGCCGCCGGGCTGTGGGAGTACCCGCTGGGTGAGCTGGCGATGGAGCGGGGGACCACACCGGAGATGAAGGAGGCCGGCGCGCATCTGATCGTCGGCCACGCGCGGCTGGACGCCACCTGCCGCCGGATCGCGCCGGAGCTGGGCATCACCCTGCCCAACCAGGCCAGTCCCCAGCAGCAGCAGTTCGTGGCGACCGCGGCGGCGGAGAACGGCCGGCAGTTCGACTCCACGGCGGTCACGATCATGCGGGTGACGCACGGGCAGATCTTCCCGGTCGTCGCCAAGGTCCGCGCCAACACGCGCAACAGCCTGGTGCGGGAACTCGCCGACCAGGCCAACGACACGGTCCTGGACCACATCACCGTGCTGGAGAAGACCGGACTGGTCAATCACGAGCAGGTGAACTTCCAGCAGACCACCCCGCCGAAGCTCCCCAAGGACCAGCTCACCCCTCCCCCGCCGCAGCCGGGTGCGCCGGTGCTCGCGCTGGAGCCGCGGCCGGATCTGAACATCAACACGGCGTCGCCGTCGCCGACCCCCGCGCCGACCTCCCGGTGAGCGGCCGTTCGGGTTATTCCCGCCGATCCATCGGCATCCCTATGCCGGACATTGGATTCGTCATTGGAAACGCCCTCCCGGGCAGGCCTAACGTCGATGACGTCGAAGCACCCCTTGGGAGAGCAGCATGTCGAAGATCCTTTTCGTGATGACCGGCGTCGACTACTGGACGCTCGCCGACGGCACCCGGCACCCCACCGGCTTCTGGGCCGAGGAGGCCGTCGCCCCGTACGAGGCGTTCAAGGCCGCCGGGCACGAGATCGTCGTCGCCACGCCGGGCGGCGTCGTGCCCACCGTCGACAAGGCGAGCCTGGCCGCCGAGGTCAACGGGGGCCAGGAGGGCGCCGACCGGATCGCGGCGGCGCTGGCCGCGATGACCGAGCTGGAGCGGCCGGTCCGGCTGGAGGACGTCGTCCTCGACGAGTACGCGGCCGTGTTCTACCCCGGCGGTCACGGCCCGATGGAGGACCTGGCCGTGGACGCCGCCTCCGGCCGGCTGCTGGTCGACGCCCTCGACTCCGGCACGCCGCTGGGCGTGGTCTGCCACGGCCCGGCCGCGCTGCTGGCCGCGACCCGCGAGGACGGCTCCAACGCGTTCGCCGGGTACGAGGTGGCCGCGTTCACCGACGCCGAGGAGATCCAGGGCGGCCTCGCGGACAGGGCGAATTGGCTGCTCCAGAGCCGCCTCGTCGAGGCTGGGCTGAACGTCCGGGCCGGTGAGCCGTGGGGCCCCAACGTGGTCGTCGACCGCAACCTGGTCACCGGCCAGAACCCGGCGTCCTCCGCGCCGCTGGCCGCGGAACTGCTGAAGAAGCTGGCCTGACCTTCCGAGCCACCGGGCGCGGGCCGCCGGTCAGGCCTGAGCAGCTGATCGCCGGTCGCCGATCGCTGGTCGCCGGTCGCCGCCAGGCCAACGCACGGCCGACCCCTGCCGGGCCTCGCCGCGCCACGGCGGGGGGCGATCGCCGTATGGCAGCGGCCCGCCGCGGGCCGGCAGGCAGCCACCGGGCCACGACGGCACCCCGCCACGGCCCGGCCGGCCGACGACCGCCATACGAGGCGGCCTCGCCACGGCGGACCGTGTGGGGCCGTATCTGACGCTGCTGCGCGGCATCTCCTTCGAGGAGGACTACGTCCGCTGGGGCGAGACGGCGCTGCGCGTCCTCGTGGCGCGCCGGTGCCATAGGCGGCGGCTAGGCTCGTTCCGTGAGGTATAAGGACCCCGATGGCTCCGTCGGTCCGGCCGGGGAGCCGTCGCCCGTCGCGCATCAGGTGGCGGATCTGAACCTGCTGCGCACCTTCCTGGCGGTGTACCGCTCGGGCTCGTTCACCGCCGCGGCGGGGCTGCTCGGCGTGTCGCAGCCGACCGTGACCACGCAGATCCGTGCGCTGGAGCGGCAGTCCGGGCGCGAGCTGTTCGAGCGTCTGCCGCGCGGTGTCGCCCCCACCACCGTCGCGCACGATCTCGCCGCCCGGGTGGCGGCACCGCTCGACGCGCTCGCCGCCGCCACCGGGCTGGAGACGGGTGCGGCCGAACTGGCCGCGCCGGTGCATCTGGCCGGGCCCGCCGAGCTGATGTGCGTCCGGGTGCTGCCGGCCCTCGCCCCGCTGACCGCCGAGGGGCTACGGCTGCGGGTGACCCTCGGCCTGACCGAACCGCTGCTGGAGGAGCTGCGCGCCGGGCGCCACGACCTGGCGATCGCCACCTACCGGCCGCGCGGGCGGGCCCTGACCGCGATGCCGCTGATGGACGAGGAGTTCGTGCTGGTCGCCGCGCCCGTCTGGGCCGACCGCCTGGCGGACCGGCTCGCCGCCGACGACCCCGACGCGCTGCGCGCCGTCCCGCTCGTGAGCTACGCGGAGGACGTGCCGATCGCCCGCCGCTACTGGCGCCATGTCTTCGGCACCCGGCTCTCCAGGCCCGCCGCCGTCACCGTCCCGGACCTGCGCGGGGTGCTCGCCGCGGTCGTCGCGGGAGCCGGGTTCACCGTGCTGCCGCGCTATCTGTGCCTGGACGAGCTGGCCTCCGGGGCGCTGGTGCCGCTGCTCGAACCGGAGGACCCGCCCATCAACACCGGCTACCTCGTCCAGCGCCCCGGCCGCCCCGACAACCCGGACGTGATCCGGGTCCGCGATCTCCTCCTGGAGGCGGGCCGCACCTGGTGACCCGCACGGCCGGATCGGCTCACCGCACGGGGTCGAGGCGCCCTTCCAGGACCGTCCGCGGGATCTGGGGACGGTCCCAGAGGGCGAGGATCTCGTTGGCGAGCTCCACGATCGGCAGCGTGTCCTGGTTGCCGTGCACCTCGATGCCGGCGGCGGACAGCCCGCGCGGCACGGCGTCGGCGTCGAGGAGGACCCGCCACTCCTTCGGCCCCAGCTCCAGGTACTCCAGGCCGGTCAGCTTGGTGATCTCCAGCGGGTCGGCGAGCGTACCGGGGTAGGCGGTGAGGGTCCGCAGCCGGGGCAGCCCGACGACCGGGGCGAGGCTCACCGGCTCGTCCTCCCACACGCCGATGCACAGCACCTCCAGCGCGGGGTGGGCGGCGGCCTCGACGCTGGGCAGGCTGCCGGTGTTGACGTGGGCGACGGCGTGGGGGGCGTCCGGGCGCGCGTCGCCGGAGGCGGACGGAGGCCGGTCCAGGAGGAAGTCGGTGACGGAGTCGGCGAGCAGCGCGGCGCCGACCCGCTCCTCGTGGCTGAGGATGACGACCTGTCCGAGGTGCCCGCGCGGGCCGGGCGTCAGGTCGACCGCGATCCGGTCGCCGCCGCCGTTGTCGCCGAAGACGATCCAGCCGGGGGAACCGACCACGTACTGCACCGCGGCGTCGGGCCCGGTGACGGCCGCCTCCGTGGCCGCGAACTGCCAGAGGGACGGGCGGGCGGAGGCGTCCGAGATGTACAGCCCGTCGAGGTCGAACAGCTCACAGCGGACGGCCTTGGCGTGGCGTATCGCGTCCTCGTAGTCGTCGCCCAGGTCCTGCCAGCGCGCCCGCGTCACCCGGTAGAGCGCCTTCAGCTCCTCGGGCAGGGCGAGGCCGAGACGCGCCTCCGCGGCGGCGATCTCCTCCTCGGTGGCGCCGATCGCGTCGGGCATCCGCTCCCGCAGCGTCCGCTCCAGCAGCTCCGGGTCCGCCGACGGGGCGGGCCGCGCGCCGGGCACCGGATCCGGCAGCCGCCGCCAGGGCGCCGGGACGGCGTCCTCGACGAGGATGAGCGAGCCCGGGCGCGCGGTGCCTATGCCCGGCTCCACGGCGGGGCTGGAGCCGAGCAGATGCAGGACGAACCTCCCGTCCGGCGCGAACTCCACCGAGAAGGCGATGTCGTCGTCGCCCTCGAGCGCGCTCTGCACCCGTTCCACCGCGTCGAACTCGTCCTGCATGTCCTCGACCTGCATGGCGCGCCCGGGCAGCGGCATCGGCCGCCGCAGCGGCAGACTCCACCCGTACCGGCCGATCCGGCCCGCCACCCGCCCACCCGGAGCGGCGAACTCGTCCGCGGCCTGGGACCGCAGCAGCCGCAGCAGCGGCTCCCACGTCGCGACGTCATGGATCGAGGTCAACTGAGGCCTCCTGTAGATGTGTTGGTTGGTGTGGATGCGGGGAGCCGCGTCAGCCGACCTGCGCGGCGAACGCCGCGTACGCCCGGTCGTCGAAGAGGACGAACCGGACCTCTTCGACCGCTGTGGGTGTGTTCCGTACCGTCTCCACGGCGATACGTGCCGCGTCCTCCATGGGCCACCGGTAGACGCCCGTCGAGATGGCCGGGAAGGCGACCGTGCGGGCGCCCAGCTCGTCGGCCACGCGGAGCGACTCGCGGTAGCAGGAGGCGAGCAGGTCCGAGCGGTCCTCGGTCGTGCTGTGCACCGGTCCGACGGTGTGGATGACCCAGCGGGCGTCCAGCTCGCCGGCGGTGGTGGCGACCGCCTGGCCGGTGGGGAGGCCCTTGCCGTACCGGGAGGCGCGGAGTCTGCGGCAGTCCTCGAGGATCGCGGGGCCGCCGCGGCGGTGGATGGCGCCGTCGACGCCTCCGCCGCCGAGCAGTGAGGAGTTGGCCGCGTTGACGATGGCGTCGGCGGTCTCGCGGGTGATGTCGCCCTGGACGAGCGTGAGGGTGGTCATGGCGTCTGTCTCAGCTTTCTCCAGACGGCCTTCGCCGCGTTGTGGCCCGACATGCCGTGGACGCCGGGGCCCGGCGGGGTGGCCGACGAGCAGATGAAGACCGCCGGGTGCGGGGTGCTGTACGGGAACAGCGAGAGGCGGGGGCGCAGCAGGACCTGGAGTCCGGAGACCGCGCCGGAGGCGATGTCGCCGCCGATGTAGTTCGCGTTGCGGGCGGCCAGTTCGGGCGGTCCGGCCGTGGCGCGGGCGAGGACGCGGTCGCGGAAGCCGGGTGCGTAGCGCTCCAGTTGGCGTTCGATGGCGTCGGTGAGGTCGCCGGTCCAGCCGTGCGGGACGTGGCCGTACGCCCAGAAGACGTGCCGGCCCTCGGGGGCGCGGGTGGGGTCCACGACGCTCGGCTGCACGGTGATCATGAAGGGGCGGTCGGGTGCGCGGCCCTCGCGGGAGGCCGCGCGGAGGGCCGCGCCGATCTCCGCGCTGTCCGCGCCGATCTGGACCGTGCCGGCGGTGCGCGCCTCGGGGGCGGTCCACGGGACCGGGCCGTCCAGCGCGTAGTCGATCTTGAAGACTCCGGGGCCGTACCGGTAGTTGTCGTAGAGGCGGCCGAAGCCCGCGATCCTGGCCAGGGCGGTGGGCGAGGTGTCGAAGACATAGGCGCGGGCGGGCGGCAGGTCGTCGAGGCGCTTGACCTCGTAGTCGGTGTGGATGGTGCCGCCGAGGTCCTCGAGATACGCGGCGAGCGCGTCGGAGATGGACTGGGACCCGCCTTGCGCCACCGGCCAGCCGCGGGCGTGCGCGGCGAGGGCGAAGACCAGGCCGATGGCGCCGGTGGCCAGGCCGGTGAGGGGGGCCATGACGTGGGCGACGAGTCCGGCGAAGAGGGTCTTGGCGGGCTCGTCGTGGAAGCGGCGGGTCAGCCAGGTCGACGGGGGCAGGCCGACCAGGCCGAAGCGGGCGAGGGTCACCGGGTCGCGCGGGAGCGCGGTGAGCGGCAGGGACATGAAGTCCCGGGCGAGGGTGTCCCATCGGGGCAGGAAGGGCGCGATCAGTCTGCGATACGTGCCCGCGTCGCGCGGGCCGAAGGACGCGGCCGTCTCCGCCACCGAGCGGGAGAGCACGGCCGCGGTGCCGTCCGGGAAGGGGTGGGCCATGGGCAGCTCGGGCTGGAGCCAGCGCAGGCCGTACCGCTCCAGGGGCAGGGCGCGGAAGGCGGGCGAGTTGATGCCGAGCGGGTGGGCGGCGGAGCAGGGGTCGTGGCGGAAGCCGGGGAGGGTCAGCTCTTCGGTGCGGGCGCCCCCGCCGACGGTGTCCCGTGCCTCGAAGAGGGCCACGGAGAAGCCGCGGCGGGCCAGCTCCACGGCAGCCGTCAGTCCGTTCGGCCCCGCCCCCACCACGACCGCATCGAACATCGACGGCACCTTCGGACTCCTTCGTCAGCCGATGGCCACTGGACTTCAGGATATGCCGGGGGACTGACACTCCTCCGCGACGGGGGCCCGCCGCGGGCCGGTCACACCGACGCGGCCAGCAGGGCGGCCACCCGGCGGGCTGTCGCCGCGTCGCGGGCGGCGGTGAACGGCAGGTCGTTGCCGCCGGTGATGCGGAACGGCTCGCCGGTGCGGGTCAGATGGGCGCCGCCCGCCTCCTCGACGAGCAGCAGGCCCGCGGCGTGATCCCAGGCCGCTTCCCAGGAGAAAGCGGTGGCGTCCGACTCGCCCCGGGCGATGGCCAGATACTCCAGGCCCGCCGAGCCGCACGGGCGCGGTGCGACGCCCTCGGTGCGCAGGCCGTGCAGGGCGCGCTTCTGGTCGTCCGTGGTGTAGTCCGGGTGGGAGGTGGCGACGCGCAGGTCCCGGCCGGGCGTGGGCGGGCCGGCGTACAGCCGCTCGCCGTTCAGGAAGGCGCCCTGGCCCCTTACGGCGGTGGCGAGTTGACCGCGGACGGGCGCGTACGTCCACGAGGCGTGCAGCACGCCGTGCCGGGCGAGCGCGACGAGGGTGCAGAAGCCGTCGTCGCCGTGCACGAACTGCCGTGTGCCGTCGACGGGGTCGACGATCCAGACCGGTGCGTCGCCCCGTATCGCCTCGTACGTGAGCGGGTTGGCGTGCACCGCCTCCTCGCCGACGACGACGGAACCGGGCAGCAGGGCGCACAGCGCCTCGGTCAGATACAGCTCCGCCTTGCGGTCGGCGTCCGTGACCAGGTCGTGCGGGCCCGTCTTCTCGTCGACCTCGTGCGCGGCCAGCTGCCGGAAGCGCGGCATGATCTCCGCGGCGGCCGCCTCGCGGACCGCCTCCTCCACGTCGGCCGCGTGCCGGGCGAGGAAATCGTCGATGGTTCCGCTGTCTTGGATCATGACTCCATGAGAGCACGCGCCACTGACAATCCCCACCCGGCCGGTGCACTCACGGTGGAATCAGGATGAACGGCCCGGAGGACGGCGGACCACCGACAGGCTCAGCGGCCCACCGCGTACCCCTGCATCCCGCGCGGGTTCGCCGCGGCCGACAGCACACCGGTCTCCGGGTCCCGGGCGACCGCGCACAGCCGCCCCTCCGACCAGGCGTCACCGACGGTGACGTGGTGACCACGCCGCCGCAGCTCCGCCACGACGGCCGGGTCCATGCGGGACTCCACCGTCACGCTCCCCGGCCGCATGCCGCGCGGGAAGAAGGAGCCGGGGAAGCTGTCGTTGTGCCAGTTCGGCGCGTCGACGGCGCCCTGGAGGTCGAGCCCGCCGCGCACCGGCCGGCGCAGGGCCACGGCGAGGAAGAAGTGCGGCTGCCACTGGTCCTGCTGGTCGCCGCCGGGGGTGCCGAACGCCAGCACAGGGACGCCGTCGCGCAGCGCGATCGAGGGGGTGAGGGTGGTGCGGGGCCGGCGGCCGGGGGTGAGGGTGTTCGGCAGGCCCTCCTCCAGCCAGGTCATCTGCAGCCGGGTGCCGAGCGGGAAGCCCAGTTCGGGGACGACGGGGTTGGACTGGAGCCAGCCGCCGCTGGGCGTGGCCGCGACCATGTTGCCCCAGCGGTCGACGACGTCCAGATGGCAGGTGTCCCCGCGGGTGCCGCCGTCGGCGGCGACCGCCGGCTCCCCCGGCACGGGCGCGCTCGTGCTCATGGCGACCGTCGGCTCCCCCGCGCCCGCCGCGCCGGCGGCCCGCTCCACGGCGGCCTCCACGCGCGCGTACCGGGACAGCCGCGGCGTCCGCCCGTCGGGGCTGCCGGGCCGCAGCTCGTGCGAGGCCCGCTCCCCCACCAGCGCCCGCCGCCCGGCGTTGTACGCCTCCGACAGCAGCGCGTCGAGCGGCACCTCGGCGGCGTCGCCGTACCAGGCCTCCCGGTCGGCCATGGCGAGCTTGCAGTTCTCGACCAGCAGGTGGACGTAGTCGGCGGACCCGTACGGGGGCAGTTCGGGCGGGAGCAGGGCGAGCTGCTGGAGGAAGACCGGGCCCTGGCTCCAGGGGCCGGCCTTGCACACGGTCCAGCCGTTCCAGTCGTACGTCGCGGGCGTCTCGTAGGTCGCCGACCAGGCGGCGAGGTCGTCGGCCGTGAGGGTGCCGGTGTGGCGCTCGCCGCTGGTGTCCAGGGTGGGGCGCCGGGCCTGCCGTATCAGGGCCTCGGCGATGAATCCGGTGCGCCACACCTCCCGCGCGGCCTCGATCTGCGCCTCCCGGTCCCCCGCGCGGGCGACCTCGGCCAGCAGCCGCTGCCAGGTGGCGGCGAGGGCGGGATTGCGCAGCAGCCGACCCGTCCGGGGCGGCTTGCCACCCGGCAGGTACACCTCCGCCGACGAGGTCCACTCGGTCTCGAACAGCTCCCGTACGGTCTCCACGGTCGCGCCGATGTTCTCGACGGGCGCGTGCCCGTGCTCCGCGTAGCCGATGGCGTATTTCAGGACGTCGGCGAGGGACTTGGTGCCGTGGTCCCGGAGCAGCAGCATCCAGGCGTCGAACGCGCCGGGCACGGCGGCGGCGAGCGGTCCGGTGCCGGGGACGAGGTCCAGTCCGAGCCATCGGTAGTGGTCGACGGTCGCCCCGGCGGGCGCGACGCCCTGCCCGCACAGCACCCGCACCGCGCCGCCCGCCGGGGCGAGCAGGATCGGCACCTCCCCGGCCGGCCCGTTCAGGTGCGGTTCGACGACATGCAGCACGAACGCGCCCGCCACCGCCGCGTCGTAGGCGTTCCCGCCGTCCTCCAGCACCGCCATCGCCGACTGGGAGGCCAGCCAGTGGGTGGAGGACACCATGCCGAAGGTGCCCTGGAGCGTGGGCCGGGTGGTGAACATACGGCGTCGCACCTCGCTTCCGCGGAGTCGGTGTCAGGGATTCCGCCCCTGATCGTCCGCAGGCTATCGATCGCCGTGCCCCGGTCGGGTCGGGACGGGTCGCGCCCTCCTGGCGACCGGCCCGGCCCCGGGGACCGCCCGGACATAACCGGGCATTCAACGCGCCGCTGGTGAGGGAGAGTTACCGCGCAGGCACGGAGCGAGTTGGCACTTCCGCCCCACAGGGACTCGTGTGACACTGGCGTCCCGTCCGCAGTGCGGACTCCCTCCGCACCGACCCCCACGAGAAGTGCGAAACGTGCGTTCTCTTCCCCTGCCGCTCGCCCTCACCGCGCGCCTGACCCCGGTCGCTGTGCTCGCCTGCGCGGGCTGGGCTCTCACGTCCGGCTCCGAGACGACCACCGCCGCCGCGGGCAAGGCGCCCCGCGAGACCGGGACCCGGTCCGCGTCCGCCCCGTCCACGACGGCGGTGCCCAAGACGTACACCGCGGCCCCGGCGCCGTGCGACAGCCTGTCCGAGAAGACGATCACGTCGCTGGTGCCGGGCGCCAAGGCGGCCGGCAAGGAGATACCGTCCACGGACACCTCGGTGCGCCGCACCTGCTCCTGGAACGCGCTGAAGGGCTACGACTACCGCTGGCTCGACGTCTCCTTCGAGATCAGCGACTCGGACGAGGAGGCGGAGAAGCAGTACGAGGCGCGCCGGGCGGAGAAGAGCGGCGGCGGTCCGGTGCCCGGCCTCGGCGACGCGGCGTACTCCGTCGTGAACCTCACCACCGAGGACCAGCAGCAGACCCGTGAGGGCGTGGTGCTGGTCCGCGCGGCGAACGCGCTGGTGACGGTGACGTACAACGGGTCCGACTTCGAGAACAAGACGGCCCCGAGCACCGACGAGATCAACAAGGGCGCCATCAAGGCGGCCAAGGCCGCGGTCGCGGCGCTGGCGGAGGGCGGCACGGGCTGACCGCCCTCCGGCCCGGAATCAACCGCGTGAATCAACCGATGGGCGCCCGCTCGCGACGCGGCAGCATCAGCACGACGTACAGCAGCAGCGAGGCCGCGAGGCCCACCGCCCAGCCGTAGTCGGCGAGCGGCTTGAGGAACGGGATCAGACCGTCCGCCGGGAAGGGGCCGGACGTCGTCCCGTCCGCGCCGGTCGTCGAGTACGAGCCGCCGACCGCGAGGACTCCGCCGACCGCGAAGGCCACGAGGGCGCGCCAGTTCCAGCCGCCGGAGTACCAGTAGCGCCCGCCGGGCGTGTACAGGTCCGCGAGGTGCAGCACCGTGCGGCGGACGATCCAGTAGTCGGCGATCAGGATGCCCGCGACCGTGCCGAGCAGCCCGCCGACCACGCCGAGCCAGGTGAAGATGTAGAACTCGGGCGTGGAGATCAGCTTCCACGGGAAGATCAGGATGCCGACGACACCGGTGATCAGCGCGCCGGTGCGGAAGGTGATGAACTTCGGCGCCAGGTTGGCGAGGTCGTACGCCGGGGAGACCACGTTGGCCGCGATGTTCACGGACACGGTGGCGACGAGCACCGTGATCAGGGCGAAGAGCAGGCCGAAGACGTTGTCCGCCTTGGCGGCGAGGGTGACCGGGTCCCAGATCGCCTCCCCGTAGACCACTTCGGAGCCGGAGGTGACCAGCACGGCGAGGATCGCGAACAGCGTCATGGTCGTGGGCAGTCCCAGCGACTGGCCCCAGGTCTGCGCCTTCTGGCTGGCGCCGAAGCGGGTGAAGTCGGGGATGTTGAGCGAGAGCGTCGCCCAGAAGCCGATCATGCCCATCAGGGACGGGAAGAAGACCGGCCAGAAGTCCGCGCCCCAGCCCAGCTTCGAGGGCTGCGACAGCAGTTCGCCGAAGCCGTCGGCCTGCACGGCGATCCAGATCAGCAGCGCGAACGCGCCGACGAGGACGAAGGGCGCGGCCCAGTTCTCGAAGTGCCGCAGGAAGTCCATGCCGCGGTGGATGATCGCGATCTGCACCGCCCAGAAGAGCAGGAAGCACAGCCACAGCGGCCACGGGTTGCCCGCGATCCGGCCGGCGTTCTCCCACTCGCCGCCGGTGAGCTTGGAGCCGAGCGCGAAGATGCCGCTGCCGCCGATCCAGGTCTGGATGCCGAACCAGCCGCAGGCCACGGCCGCCCGGATCAGCGCCGGGACGTTGGCACCGCGCAGCCCGAAGGAGGCGCGGGCGAGCACCGGGAAGGGGATGCCGTACTTGGGTCCGGCGTGCCCGGTGGCCAGCATCGGCAGCAGCACGATGACGTTGGCCAGGGCGATGGTGAACACCGCCTGCTTCCAGTCCATGCCGAGCGCGACCAGACCGGAGGCGAGGGTCCAGCTGGGGATGCAGTGCGCCATGGAGATCCACAGCGCGGCGAAGTTGTACGTCGTCCAGCGGCGCTCGGCGACGGGGACGGGACGCAGGTCCTCGTTGGCGAAGGGGCTGTCGGCGGGGAAGGCCTCGGGGGCCAGTTCTATCCGGCCGTGGACGTCGGTGGTCTGGGTGGCGGCGGGCGACCCCGGGGGAACGGTTTCGGTCATGGCAGGCCAATCGGCATGAGGGGGACGGGAAAGGCCGTGCGGGGGCCTTGGGCCCCTCCCCGGGACGGCGGGGAGGGGGGACAAGGTGTGGGGGGTCGGATCCTCGGAGCGGTACCGGCGGGCGGTCAGGCGTTGACCACGGGGATGATCTGCGCGCCGTACGCGTCGATCACCGCTTCCTGCGCGTCGTGCATGTCGTAGACGGCGAACTGGTCGACGCCCAGCTCGCGCAGTTTCCTCAGCTTCTCGATGTGCATGGCGGGGGTGCCGATCAGGCAGAACCGGTCCACGATCTCGTCGGGCACGAACTCGGTGTCGGGGTTGCCGCTGCGCCCGTGGTGCGCGTAGTCGTAGCCCTGGCGGGCCTTGATGTAGTCGGTGAGTTCGTCGGGGACGGCCGAGGAGTGCTCGCCGTACTTCGCGACCAGGTCGGCGACATGGTTGCCGACCATTCCGCCGAACCAGCGGCACTGGTCACGGGCGTGGGCCAGCGCCTCGGGCGAGTCGTCCGCGGTGACGTACGCCGGGGCGGCGACGCAGACCGTCACCTCGGACGGGTCGCGGCCGGCGGCGATCGCGGCATCCTTGACCGCCTTGACCATGTACTCGGTGAGGTAGAGGTCGGCGAGCTGGAGGATGAAGCCGTCCGCCTCCTCGCCGGTCATCTTCAGCGCCTTCGGGCCGTACGCCGCCATCCACACGGGGAGTTCGGCGCCCGGCTTGATCCACGGGAACCTGACCACCGTGCCGCCGCCGAGGTCGGCCTCCCGGCCGCTGCCCAGCGCCCGGATGACCTTCATGGCCTCGCTGATCCGGGCGAGGGTGTTGGGTGTGCGCCCGGCGACGCGCATCGCGGAGTCGCCGCGGCCGATGCCGCACACCGTGCGGTTGCCGAACATGTCGTTGAGGGTGGCGAAGGTGGAGGCGGTGACCTCCCAGGTACGGGTGCCCGGGTTGGTGACCATCGGGCCGACCTTCAGCTTCTGCGTGTTGGCGAGGATCTGGCTGTAGATCACGAACGGCTCCTGCCAGAGCACGGCGGAGTCGAAGGTCCAGCCGTAGCGGAAGCCGTTGCGTTCGGCGCGCTTCATCAGGCTGATGACGCGCGAGGCGGGCGGGTCGGTCTGGAGAACGAGTCCGAAGTCCACGGTCGCTCCTCCTAGCTGAGGTACTGACAGGTGGAGCGGGGGGTGTAGACGCCGTGCCCGGCGTGCCCGGTGTACTCCCGCTCGGTGATGACGGGGACGCCGCGGGAGAGCACGGTCTCGACCCGGCCGGTGACGCGCTTGCCCTCGTACGCCGAGTAGTCGACGTTCATGTGGTGCGTCTCGGCGGAGATGACCTGCTCGGCGTGCGGGTCGTAGACGACGACGTCGGCGTCGGCGCCCGGGGCGATGGTGCCCTTCTTCGGGTACAGGCCGAACATCCGGGCCGGGGTGGCGCAGGCGATCTCGATCCAGCGGCGGCGCGAGATGTGCCCGTCGACGACGGCCTGGTGGAGCAGGTCCATACGGTTCTCCACGCCCGGCAGCCCGTTGGGGATCTTGGAGAAGTCGCCGCGGCCCAGTTCCTTCTGGCCGGTGAAGCAGAAGGGGCAGTGGTCGGTGGAGACGACCTGGAGGTCGTTGGTGCGCAGGCCCCGCCAGAGCCTGGCCTGGTGCTCGCGCGGCCTGAGCGGGGTGCTGCACACGTACTTCGCGCCCTCGAAGTCCGGTTCGGCGAGGTTGTCGGTCGACAGGAACAGATACTGCGGGCAGGTCTCGCCGAAAACGTTCAGGCCCTCGTCCCGTGCCTTGGCCAGCTCGGCGACCGCCTCCATCGCGGAGACGTGCACGACGTACAGGGGCGCGCCGGCGACCTGGGCGAGCTTGATGGCGCGGTGGGTGGCCTCCGCCTCGAGGAGTGCCTTGCGTACCTCGCCGTGGTAACGCGGGTCGGTCTCGCCCCGGGCCAGCGCCTGCTCGACCAGGACGTCGATCGCGATGCCGTTCTCGGCGTGCATCATGATCAGGCCGCCGTTCTCGGCGGAGCGCTGCATGGCGCGCAGGATCTGGCCGTCGTCGGAATAGAAGACCCCGGGATAGGCCATGAACTGCTTGAACGAGGTCACGCCCTCCTCGATCAGCAGATCCATCTCCTTGAGCGTCTCGTCGTTGACGTCGGAGACGATCATGTGGAAGCCGTAGTCGATCGCGCAGTTGCCCTCCGCCTTGGCGTGCCAGGCGTCGAGGCCCTCGCGCAGCGCCTGCCCGACGCTCTGGACGGCGAAGTCGACGATCGTGGTGGTCCCGCCCCAGGCGGCGGCCCGGGTGCCGGTCTCGAAGGTGTCGGAGGCGAAGGTGCCGCCGAAGGGCAGCTCCATGTGGGTGTGGACGTCCACGCCGCCCGGGATGACGTACTTGCCGGTGGCGTCGATCGTCCGGTCCGCGGTGAAGGCCTCCGCGGCGGGCGTGCCGGAGGCGGCGAGGGCGGCGATGCGGCCGTCCTCGATCAGGACGTCGGCGTGCAACTCGTCGGATGCGGTGATGACTAGGCCGCCGTGGATGAGTGTGCGGCTGCTCATGTCTCGGTCGCTCCTCGCGGTGGGTATGTGCGGTTGTTTGTGGCTGGTCGCGCCCACGCGGCGGAGCCGCATATCGATGCAGCCCCGCGCCCCTTTAGGGAGTTGCCCTCACGGAGTCGTCAGCGAGCCGTATGCCCCGGGGGCCCGGTCCCTGTAGAACTGCCAGCGGTCCCTGACCTCGCGCAGCTTCGCCATGTCCAGGTCCCGGACGACCAATTCGGTCTCCTTGTCGCTCGCGACCTCGCCGACGAACTGGGCCTCCGGGTCGACGAAGTACGAGGTCCCGTAGAAGTCGTTGTCGCCGTACTCCTCGACGCCCACCCGGTTGATCGCGCCGACGAAGTACTCGTTGGCGACGGCCGCCGCGGGCTGTTCCAGCTGCCAGAGGTAGCCGGACAGGCCGCGCGAGGTGGCCGACGGGTTGAAGACGATCTCGGCGCCCGCGAGGCCGAGGGCCCGCCAGCCCTCCGGGAAGTGGCGGTCGTAGCAGATGTACACGCCGATCCGGCCGGCGGCGGTGTCGAAGACGGGCCAGCCGGAGTTGCCGGGGCGGAAGTAGAACTTCTCCCAGAAGCCGCGCACCTGCGGGATGTGGGTCTTGCGGTACTTGCCGAGGTAGGAGCCGTCGGCGTCGATCACGGCGGCGGTGTTGTAGAGGACGCCGGGCTGCTCCTCCTCGTACATCGGCAGGACGAGGACGATGCCCAGCTCGCGGGCGAGTGCCTGGAAGCGGCGGACGATCGGGCCGTCCGGGATCTTCTCGGCGTAGGCGTAGAAGGCCGGGTCCTGGACCTGGCAGAAGTACGGTCCGTAGAACAGCTCCTGGAAGCAGAGGACTTGGGCGCCCTGCGCGGCGGCGTCGCGGGCCGCCTGTTCGTGCACCCGGATCATCGACTCCTTGTCGCCGGTCCAGGCGGTCTGGAAGACGGCGGCGCGGATCACTCGGCTCATCGGGACCTCCGGTCGCTCCGGTAGCTCGGTGTGCGGTGAGCCTAGGAAGCCGGCGGGCCCGCTTCGACGGGCAGCGTGTCACGTCTGCGGGCGGGCGGCGTGCCACCGTGTCACGTTGCGAAGGACCCATGTTTCACCGCCGTTTTCCCAGGTAGTCCCATGTTTCACCGCTGTTGCGCGTCATGCGCGAGGAGCGCGATGTGCACCGAGGCGGCCTGCTCGAAGTCGTCCAGGTCGACGCCGAGGCGGGCCTGTATCGCCTCCAGGCGGCGGTAGAGCGCGGGCCGGGAGACATGGTGGAGCTGGGCGGTGCGGGACTTGTTGCGGCCGGTGGCGAGATAGGTGCGCAGCACCGCCAGCAGCGCGTCGTCGCCCCGGCCGAGCAGCCCGGCCAGCTCCCGTTCGGCGAACGACTGCACCTGCGGGTCGTCCCGCAGCAGCCGGATCAGGCCCCTGAGGTGGACGTCCTTCAGACGGACGACCGCCGGGAGGTCGAGGGCGGCCGAGGAGCCGGCCACGGCGTCCGCGACATGCCGGGCCTCGCGCAGCCCGGCGGGCACCTCGTCCCAGTCGGTGCGGGCGTCGGCGGCGGCCACCACGGCGGGGCGGCCCTCCTGGCGCAGCCGGGCGGCGAAGTGCTCGGTGAGCGCCGGGGCGTCCTGGTCGCGGGCGAGGCTGAGCAGGACGGCGGTGGCGTCGTCGGCGAGTCCGGCGACCAGCCCGGGCAGGCCCAGCAGCCGCAGGGTGCGGTCGAGTTCGGCCGGCCGGGCGTCGCGGACGACCAGCGGGACGAAGGCACGCCGGTTGACGGGCAGTCCGGCGGCCCGCGCCCGGGGCAGCAGCCGGCGCGCCGGTACGACACCGCCGAGCAGGTCGGTGAGCAGGCTCTGCGCGGACTCCTCTTCCCAGCTGTGCGCGGTGCCGCCGAGCATCCGGTGCAGTATCAGCGCCTCGGCGGCGCGGTCGGCGAGCAGCCGGCCGGTGGCGGTGTCGCCGCGGTAGCCGCACAGGAGGATCCGCCCCCACCGCTCGCCGCGGCCGCCGAGTTCGGCGTGGATCCAGCCGTCACCCTCCCGGCCGCCGGCCTGCCGGGCGATGCGCTCCCAGTCGCGCAGCACGTCGTCCACCGCGGGGCGTTCGCCCGCCGTGGCCAGCACCCGGTGGGCGAGGTTGGTGACGACGACGGGACAGCCGCTGTACCGGGCGATCTCGTCGAGGAGCCGTTGCAGCGGGGCTCCGGCGGTGATCAGGCCGGTGAGCGCGGTGCGCACGGCCTCGGAGAGGCTGACCGCGGCGAACTTGCGCCGCACCAGCCGGGACTGCACCTCCTCGGTCAGCTCGGCGAAGGGGAACGGCCGGTGCAGCACGACCAGCGGCAGGCCGCACCGCTCGGCGGCCCGGCACATCACCCGTGGCGGCGCGGGGAAGGCGCGGCCGAGTCCGAGGACGACGGCCGCGGCCTCCGCGCGGTGCAGGGAGCGGATGTACTCGGCCTGTTTCGCCTCGTCGCCGACGAGCAGCACCCCGGTGGTGAGGACCATCTCGCCGCCGCTGAGCATCACCCCGACGTCGGCGGCCTCGGCGACATGCACCCAGCGCACCGGGCGGTCGAGCCGGTCGGCGCCCGCCACCACCTCGGGCTCGCCGGCCAGCACCCGCTCCAGGGCGAGCACCTGACGGACGGACAGAGGCGGCTCCCAGGGCTCCACGGCCGCGCGGGACGCCGGGGGCTCCCGAGGCTCCCAGGGTTCCAAGGAGGTGGCCATGGCGACGCTCCCCTGCTCGGTGACTACTGAACGCTCCGCAGCGCCTGTTCGAGGATCGCGGCGCCCTCCTCGGCCTCCGCGACGGTGAGGGACAGCGGCGGGGCGATCCTGAGGGCGCTGGTGTTGTGCCCGCCGCCCTTGCCGATGAGCAGCCCGCCCTCGCGGGCCGCCTCCAGCACGGCCGCCGCGGCCTCGGGCGCCGCCTCGTCGGTGCCGGGCCGGGTCAGCTCGATCCCGATCATCAGCCCGCGCCCGCGGACCTCCCGTACGGCCGGGATCTGCGCGGCGACGGCCCGCAGCCGCTCGATGAGCAGCCCGCCGACCCGCCGGGCGTTGCCCTGGAGGTCGTGCTCCAGCAGATAGGTGAGGTTGGCGAGGCCCGCGGCCATGGTGATCTGAGTGCCGCCGAACGTGGAGATGCTGTTGGCGTCCAGGCAGTTCATGATCTCGGAGCGGGCGATGACCCCGCCGATGGACATGCCGTTGCCGATGCCCTTGGCGAAGGTGACGATGTCCGGCGGGCCGCTGCGGCCGTGCGCCTGCCAGCCCCAGAAGTGCTCGCCGGTGCGGCCCCACCCGGTCTGCACCTCGTCGGCGATCCACAGCGCGCCGCGCTCGTGCAGCACCTCGCGGAAGGCGGCGTACAGGCCGTCCGGCGGGGAGGTGAAGCCGCCCACGCCCTGGACGGGTTCGGCGATGAGGGCGGCGGGCGGGCGGGTGTGGCCGAGCAGGTCCTTCAGGTCCTCGACGCAGGCCTCGATGAACGCGTCGTCGTCGAGCGCGGCGTACGGACCACGGGTGCGCACGCCCCCGTGCACGTACAGCGTCTGCAGCGGGGAGAGGGAGGTCGGGGACCAGCCGCGGTTGCCGGTGACGCCGACGGTGGAGAAGGAGCGGCCGTGGTAGCTGTTGCGCATCGCGAGGACGGTGTTGCTGCGCCGGTAGGTGGTGGCCAGCAGCAGCGCGGTGTCGTTGGCCTCGGTGCCGGAGGTGGTGAAGAAGACCCGGGCGTCCGGGATGCCGCTCACCTGGGCGATGCGCTCGGCGAGTTCGACCATCGGGCGGTTGAGATAGAGGGTCGAGGAGTGGATGATCCGCCCGGCCTGCTCGCTGATCGCCTTGGTCACCTCGGGCAGGGCGTGCGCGGTCATGGTGGTGAGGATGCCGCCGAAGAAGTCGAGGTACCTGTTGCCCTCGGCGTCCCAGACGTGCCGGCCCTCGCCGTGGGTGATCTCGATCGGGTCGTCGTAGTAGAGGGCGAGCCATTCGGGCAGCACGGCCCGGTGCCGTCCCAGCAGGTCCTTGGTCACGTGGTCCTTGGTCACGGCCGCACCAGCCCTTCGTACGCGTCGGGGCGGCGGTCGCGGTAGAAGGCCCACTGCTGCCGCACCTGCTCGATGAGGTCGAAGTCGAGGTCGCGCACGACCAGTTCCTCCTTGCTGTCGTCGGCGACCTCCCCTACGAACTGCCCGCGCGGGTCCACGAAGTAGCTCGTGCCGTAGAAGTCGTTGTCGCCGTACTCCTCCTGGCCGACGCGGTTGATGGCGGCGACGAAGTACTCGTTGGCGACGGCCGCGGCGGGCTGCTCCAGCCGCCAGAGGTGGGCGGAGAGCCCGCGGTGGGTGGCCGACGGGTTGTAGACCAGCTGGGCGCCGTTGAGGCCGAGTTGACGCCAGCCCTCGGGGAAGTGGCGGTCGTAGCAGATGTACACGCCGACCTTGCCGACGGCGGTGTCGAAGACGGGCCAGCCGAGGTTGCCGGGTTTGAAGTAGTACTTCTCCCAGAAGCCTTTCACCTGCGGGATGTGGTGCTTGCGGTACTTGCCGAGGTAGCTGCCGTCCGCGTCGATCACGGCCGCGGTGTTGTAGTAGAAGCCGGACTGCTCGACCTCGAAGACGGGGACCACGATCACCATCCCCGTCTCCCGGGCCAGCGCCCGCATCCGGCGCACGGTCGGCCCGTCGGGCACGGGCTCGGCCCAGCGGTAGTGCTCGGGCTCCTGGACCTGGCAGAAGTAGGGGCTGTTGAAGACTTCCTGGAACCCGATGACCCTGGCCCCCTGCCGGGCCGCCTCGCGGGCGTGCGCCTCGTGTTTCGCGACCATGGACTCGGTGTCGCCGGTCCAGGTCGCCTGGACCAGAGCGGCGCGTACGACGTTGGCCATGAGCTGCTCCTTCGACGGGACGTCAGAGCCTCTACGCCCGTAGACGCAGGTCGTAGAGGGATGAACGTATGCCTCAGCGGAGGCCTTGCCAAGACCATCGTCGGCAACCCGCTCGGTCGGCCGTGTCTGCCACTCCTGTGGGTGATCGACGGGGCCGGTCAGGGGGTCAGTCCGGCGACCCGGAGGGCGTGCACGAGGTCCCAGTGCCGTTCGGCGGATACCCGTCCGGCGGCCTCCAGGAGCAGCGGGACGAGGGTCTGCGGGTCGGGTGTGGCGCTGCGGGCGGCCTCTTCCGGGCTGCGGACCCGGACGTAGGCGTCGAGGAGGGCGTCCGCCTCGCTGCGGCGGCCCTCGGCGGCCAGCGCGAGCACGGCCTGCCCGATCTCCGCGGCGGGGCGCACGACGCCCTGGCGCAGTATCTGCTGCGCGTCCGTGCTCCGCCCGGCCGCGGTGAGCGCGTCGGCGGCGGCGACCAGCCGCTCCGCGGGCAGCGAGGCGGTCTCCCACAGCAGGGTCGCCCAGTCCGCGGCGAGCCCCGCGCGCTCCATCTCGGCGGCGAGCAGCGGGAACCGGGCGGCGGGCCAGTGCGCGGCCTCGACCAGCAGCGCGTGCGCCTCCCCGCTGCGTCCCTCGGCACGCAGCCGCGCCAGCGCCTCGGTCACCGCCCCGGCCTCCCGCCGCGCCGCCGCGTCCAGGGACTCCCCCCGCGGCGGCTCGGGCACCTGCACGGCCTCGTCGACCCCCGCGAAGCGCGCTCCGCGCGGGGTACGCCCGGTCCGCGCGGCCGGCTCGGGCATCACGGGCACCGGGGCGGGCGGTACGACGACGGGCGCGGCACCGTCGTCCTCCACCATCCCGGCGAAACGGGCACTGCCTCGGCGGCGTTTGCGGGGCTTGGGGGTGGGGGTGGGGGCGGGAGTCGGGGTGGCGGGGGGTTGGTCGGCGGGGGTCGGTGTCCCGAGGGTGGGCGCGGGAGCCGGGGCGGCTGGGGTGGGGGCTGGGACGGGGGTCGGTGTCGACGGTGTGACACCGGGGGCGTCGGTCGTGGGGACGGCGGGGGCGAAGTGACGGGCCGGGCGGGGGTCGGGCGCCTCGGGATGGTGCGCCGGGCGGTTCTCCGGCGCCTCGGGGCGAAAGGTACGGCGGGACTCCGACGGCTCGGGCTCATACGTCCGACGGGACTCCGACGGCTCAGGCTCATACGTCCGGCGGGACTCCGACGGCTCAGGCTCATACGTCCGACGGGACTCCGACGGTTCGGGCCCATACGTCCGGGGGGAGTCCCGCATCTCGGGCTCATACACCCGGCGTGACTCCGACGGCTCGGGCTCATGGGCCCAGCGGGACTCCGGCGCCTCGCGGTGAAAGGCCTGGCGGGAATCCGGCACCTCGGGCTCGAACGCCTGGCGGAACTCCGACGCCTCCTCTTGCCCTCCCCCGGCCCGCCTCGGCCGGATCGGCTGCGTGTTCTGTGCCCTGCCCGCCGGGGAGCGCTGGTCCAGGTCGGCCATGCGGGCGCGGAGTTCGGCGCAGCGGGCGGTGGCGCGGTCGTGGTCGTCGCGGGCCCAGGCGAGGTCGAGGCGGAGGGCGTCTGCGGCCTCCTGGGTGGTGGCCGAGGCGAGGGCCCGTCCCAGCTGGGCGAGGCGTTCGGCGGCGTACTTCTGCTCGCGGAGCATCACGTCGAGCCGGTCCCCCAGGGCGTCCCGGCCGCCGGGCCGGGCGTCGTACGCGGCGAGCGCGGCGGCGTGCAGGAAGCGGGCCCGGTCCTCCTCGCGGGCCGCGGCCTCGGGCCCGTGCTCGGCGGCGAGGTCCTGGAGCAGGGCCTCCACCACGTCCCAGGGCGGGACTTCCCACCCGTCCAGGCAGGCCTGCATACCGTCCGGGTCGCGCTGCCAGAACACCGCGCACCACCCGCCGTCCGGGTCCAGCCGCGCCAGCAGGCCGCCCAGGTAGTCCGCGAACTCCCGCACCCGTCCCGGGAGCTGATCCACTGTCATCGCCCACTCCCCGCAAGACCGGAGTACTCGGGTCCGTAGCCAACACGAGCCGTGTTACGGGCTCGCTACGGGGAGTTTTCAGCCGGGGCGCGGGACCCTCAGGCCGCCGCCGCCCCGGCCGTGACGGTCGTGGCCACGGCCAGCTCGTCCAGGGACAGCCCCAGGGCGCGGCCGAGGGCGGCGACCGTGAAGAACGCCGGGGTCGGGGCCCGCCCGGTCTCGATCTTGCGCAGCGTCTCCGCGGAGATGCCGGCGCTCGCCGCCACGTCCGCCATGCTGCGGCCGCCGCGGGCCTCCCGGAGCAGCAGACCGAGCCGCTCGCCGCGTTCCCGCTCTTCCGGGGTGAGTGGAGTACGCACCATGACGCCTATTCTAATACCGGTATAGTAATTGGCATGGTGGAACTGAAGACGGATCTCTCGATCGATGCCATGCACGAGGCCGGGCAGGTGGTCGCCCGCGCCCTGACGGCCGTACGGAACGCCGCGGACGTGGGCGTCACCCTCCTCGACCTGGACACCCTGGCCCGCGACGTGCTGCGCGAGGCCGGCGCGTCCTCGCCCTTCCTGGGCTACCGCCCCTCCTTCGCCCCGACCCCGTTCCCCGCCGTCCTGTGCGCCTCCGTGAACGACGCGATCGTGCACGGCATCCCCACCCGGTACCGCCTGCGCGACGGCGACCTGGTCTCCCTGGACTTCGGCGCCGAGCTGAACGGCTGGGTCGGCGACTCGGCGATCACCTTCACCGTCGGCCGGCCCCGTCCCGCCGACGTCCGCCTCGTGGAAACGGCCGAGCGCGCCCTCGCCGCCGGGATCGAGGCCGCCGTCGTCGGCAACCGCATCGGCGACATCGCCCACGCCATCGGCAGGGTGTGCCGGGACGCCGGCTACGGCATCCCGGACGGCTTCGGCGGGCACGGCATCGGCCGCCGGATGCACGAGGACCCGGGGGTCCCCAACGAGGGCCGCCCCGGCCGCGGCCTCCCGCTGCGCGCGGGCATGGTCCTGGCCATCGAGCCCATGCTCATCGCGGGCGGCACCGACGGCTACCACGCGGCCCCGGACGGCTGGACCCTCCGCACCAACGACGGCTCGAGAGCAGCCCACGTGGAACACACGGTGGCGATCACGGAAGCAGGACCCAGGGTGCTCACGGACCGACGGGTGGACGCCGCCGCTTAGGGGCGCGGGGAACTGCGCGACCAGCCACACACAACCCGCACCCGCGAGACAACGACAGCCCCCACCTCAGAAGGCGCCCCCTGCACATGCCCGCAGCCGCAACTCGTGCCAAGGTGGCATAAGCGAGCCCACCCCGGGATACCCGGCCCCGGCACGTCAACAGCGAAGGAACCCAAACGATGACCAGCGGCTTCATCGGCTCGGAGGGCGACCCCTTCGGAGAATTCCTCGCCCGCTTCTTCGGCGGCCCCCGCCCCGGCCCGCGCCAGATCGACATCGGCCGGCTGCTCAGCCAGCCGGCCCGGGATCTGGTCCGGGGCGCCGCGCAGTACGCCGCCGAGCACGGCAGCCGGGACCTCGACACCCAGCATCTGCTCCGCGCGGCCCTGTCCGCCGAACCGACCCGGAGCCTGCTCAGCCGCTCCGGCGCGGACCCCGACTCCCTCGCCTCGGAGATCGACGAGCGCACGGGCCCCGTCCAGTACCAGGAGGGCGAGGCGCCCCCGCCCACCTCGCTGTCCCTCACCCCGGCGGTCAAGCGCGCCCTGCTGGACGCGCACGACCTGGCCCGGGCGACCGGCGCCGGTTACATCGGCCCGGAGCACGTCCTCAGCGCGCTCGCCAACAACCCCGACTCGGCGGCCGGGCACATCCTCAACGCGGCCCGTTTCTCCCCCGGCCGGGTGCCCCCGGAGGCACCGGAGGTGGGACCGGCGGCGCCCCGGGTCGAACGGCCGCGGCAGACCGGCACGCCCACCCTCGACAAGTACGGCCGCGATCTCACCGACCAGGCCCGCCGGGGCCGTATCGACCCGGTGATCGGGCGGGACGACGAGATCGAGCAGACCATCGAGGTGCTGTCCCGCCGGGGCAAGAACAACCCGGTGCTGATCGGCGACGCGGGTGTCGGCAAGACCGCCATCGTCGAGGGGCTGGCCCAGCGGATCGCCGACGGGGACGTACCGGATGTGCTGATCGGCCGCCGAGTGGTCGCCCTCGACCTCACGGGCGTCGTCGCGGGCACCCGTTACCGGGGCGACTTCGAGGAGCGGATGAACAACATCGTCGACGAGATCCGCAGCCATTCCGACCAGCTGATCATCTTCATCGACGAGTTGCACACCGTGGTCGGCGCGGGCGGTGGCGGCGAGGGCGGCTCGCTGGACGCCGGGAACATCCTCAAGCCGGCCCTCGCGCGCGGCGAGCTGCACATCGTGGGCGCCACCACGCTGGAGGAGTTCCGCCGGATCGAGAAGGACGCGGCGCTGGCCCGCCGTTTCCAGCCGATCCTGGTGCCGGAGCCGACGACCGAGGACGCGCTGGAGATCCTGCGCGGACTGCGCGACCGCTACGAGGCCCACCACCAGGTCCGTTACAGCGACCAGGCGCTGGAGGCGGCCGTGGAGCTGTCCGACCGCTATCTCATGGACCGGCGCCTGCCGGACAAGGCGATCGACCTGATCGACCAGGCCGGGGCGCGCGTACGGCTGCGGGCGCGCACCAAGGGCACGGACGTACGGGCCATGGAGCGGGAGGCCGAGCAGCTGGCGCTCGACAAGGACCAGGCGGTCGCGGACGAGCAGTACGAGCAGGCGATGCGGCTGCGCGACCGGATCACCGAGCTGAAGCAGCGGATCGCCGAGGCCGCCGGGGGCGAGGAGGCCGACGAGGGCCAGAACCTGGAGGTGACCGCGGAGGCGGTCGCCGAGGTGGTGTCCCGGCTGACCGGGATCCCCGTCAGCCGGCTCACCGAGGAGGAGAAGGACCGGCTGCTGGGCCTGGAGGAGCATCTGCACGAGCGGGTGGTCGGCCAGGAGGAGGCGGTACGGGTCGTCTCCGACGCGGTGATGCGCTCCCGGGCCGGGCTGTCCTCACCCGACCGGCCGATCGGCAGCTTCCTCTTCCTCGGCCCGACCGGCGTCGGCAAGACGGAGCTGGCCCGCGCGCTCGCCGAGGCGCTGTTCGGCAGCGAGGACCGGATGGTCCGGCTGGACATGAGCGAGTACCAGGAGCGGCACACGGTGAGCCGCCTGGTGGGCGCCCCGCCCGGATACATCGGCCACGAGGAGGCCGGGCAGCTCACCGAGGTGGTCCGCCGTCATCCGTACTCGCTGCTCCTCCTCGACGAGGTGGAGAAGGCGCACCCGGACGTCTTCAACATCCTGCTCCAGGTGCTGGACGACGGCCGGCTCACCGACGCGCAGGGCCGCACGGTGGACTTCACCAACACGGTCATCGTGATGACCAGCAACCTCGGTTCGGAGGTGATCATCCGGCGCGGCGCGAGCATCGGGTTCGGGCCGGGCGGCGGCGAGGCCGACGAGGAGGCGCGCCGGGAGCAGATCCTGCGCCCGCTGCGCGAGCACTTCCGGCCCGAGTTCCTCAACCGGATCGACGAGATCGTGGTGTTCCGCCAGCTCACCCCCGACCAGCTGCACCGGATCACCAACCTGCTGCTGGAGGAGACCCGGCGGCTGCTCACCGCGCAGGGCGTCACCGTGGAGTTCACCGACGCGGCCGTGGACTGGCTCTCCCGGCAGGGCTACCAGCCCGAGTACGGCGCCCGCCCGCTGCGCCGCACCATCCAGCGCGAGGTCGACAACCGGCTCTCCCGGCTGCTGCTGGACGGCCGGGTGAAGGAGGGCGACCGGGTCACGGTGGACGTGTCGGACGACCGGCTCGCCTTCCGCCCGGAGCAGGCAGCGGTCGGCTAGGCGGCCGGGCGGCGGTCGGCCAGGGGGCTGCGCACCACCCCGCATCGTCAGCCGATGGTGACGACCCGCGCCCAGGAGGGCGGGGCGTCCGGGACGTAGTCCGGGTCGTCCTCGTTCACGGCGCGGGCGGGACGGGGGAAGAGACCGACGACGGTGCGGCAGGGCGGCTGGTCGGGCCACCGTGTCTGACCGTCCGTCAGGGCGACGACCACGTCCGGGCGCGGCCGGGAGCGGAGCGCCTGGGCGAACCCGGAGCGCAGGTCCGTGCCTCCGCCGCCGATCAGCTCGATGTTCTCGGCTCGGCAGAGCGGGACGGCGACCCCGGCCGCCGCGTCGCAGGAGATCACCGAGACCAGGTCGCGCCGCCCGCCCACCGCCCGTGAGATCGCCGCCACCTCCAGCAGCGCGCTGCCCAGCTCGGCGTCGCTCACCGACCCGGAGGTGTCGATCACGACACAGACCCGGGGCGGCGTACGGCGCAGGCTCGGCAGCACCACCCCGGGGACGCTCGCCGAGCGCCGGGACGGACGCCGGTAGCTGTGGTCCTCGCCCACGCCCGGCGCGCCCGCCGCCGAGCGGACCGCCGACCCCAGCAACTGCCGCCACGGCTGCGGCGGATGGAACGCCTCGTCCGCCCAGCGACGCCACCCCTCCGGCGCCTCGCCCGGCCTGCCCTTGATCCCCTCGGCGACCCGGAAGCGGACCGCGTCGCGCTGCTGCCTGGTCAGCCCGTGGGCCCCGTCGGGACCCAGCTCCCAGGGCCGCTCCTGCCCGTCGGCACCACTGCCGCAGTCCAGCCAGGCCAGGTCCGCGGCGAGGGAGGACATCGACGCCGTGCGCAGGTACTCCTCCATCAGCAGCCCCTCGGGCAGCCGCAGCAGCGAGGGCAGCACCGCTCCGGAGGGCAGGGGCAGACCGTCGCCGTAGATGTCGTCGTTGATCTCGAAGTCGGCGGCGATGTTCCGGCGCAGCCGTTCGCCCGGCCCGTTTTCCTCGTGCTCGCGCGCGTACCGCTCGCCGCGGCCGTGGTGGTCCCGGAGCAGATGGGAGACCTCGTGCACCCACACGCCCGCCAGCTCCTCCACCGGGGTGCGCGCCACGAAGCCGGGCGAGACGTAGCACCGCCAGTGCGCGTCCACCGCCATCGTCGGCACCGACCGGTCCTCCACCACGTGCAGCGCGAACAGCGCGTCGGCCAGATAGGGACGAACCTTCACCGCGTGCAGCCGGGCGGCCAGCAACTTCTCCCTGTCGAGCCGAAGCCGGGTCCGCCCGGCCACCTCACCGGAGCCCGCCGGAGCCTCCGGCAACGCGGCCCGCACCGGGCGCGGCGGCGCGGGCGGGGCCATGGGGCGGGGCACCGGGCTCGGCGGCGCGGGCGAGGACGGGGGGCGCGGTACGGGGCTGGGCGGCGCGGGCGAGGACGCGGGGCGCGGTACCGAGCTGGGCGGCGCAGGTGAGGACGCGGGGCGCGGCACGGGGCTCGGCGGCGCAGACGAGGACGCAGGGCGCGGTACGCGACTGGGTGGCGCAGGCGAGGACACGACACGGGGCACCCGGCTCGCCGGCACCGGACCCACCGGCGTCGGCGGGGACACGGAATCCGGCCCCGGGCTCGCCGACGCGGGCGAAGGCACGGGACGCGACACAAGGCCCGCCGACGCGGAGGAAGGCACAGGACCCGGCACCAGACCCGCCGACCAAGCCGAAGACGCCGAACCCGACACCACACCCGCCGACCCAGCCGAAGACACCGGACGCGACACCGGGCCCGCCGACGCGGAAGAAGGCACAGGACCCGGCACCAGACCCGCCGACCAAGCCGAAGACGCCGAACCCGACACCACACCCGCCGACCCAGCCGAAGACACCGGACGCGA
>NZ_JBVIED010000001.1:1491417-1586305 GCF_055572035.1 Streptomyces sp. NPDC030838
ACACCGGGCCCGCCGACGCAGGCGAAGACACAGCACCCGAGACCGGGCGCGGCGCGGCCCCCGTCATCGGCGTGCGCCCGTCGCCTGCCGAGCGCCGGCCGCTGCCGCGACCCGCTCCACCGAGTGGTCAGCGCGCCGGGCGAGACCGATGACCCCGGCCAGCCGCTCCACCGTCTCCGGCACCTCCCAGTCGTCGCGCCGCAGCGAGGCCAGCGTCGTCGCCGGGGCGACCAACAGGTCCGGGGCGCCGGTCTCCAGAGCCCGGACGAGGACCGCCCAGGCCGCCTCCCACCGCTCCCGCTCGGGGCGTGCCCCGACGGCGGCGACCACGGCCTCCAGCGCCGCCTGGCGCAGATCGCCCCGCTCGGGGAGTTCGGCGGTGGCCGGATCGGCGAGCAGTGTCTCCGGGTCCGGCAGGTCCATGCGGTCCAGGTAGGCGAGGAGTTCGAGCCCGGGGCCGTCTCCCACCGCGCCCCGCACCAGCAGCGCCAGCACATCGCGGGAGACGGCGGCCGCCGTACCGAAGGCCAGCAGGGTCAGCGCGGCCTCCCAGCTGCGGGGCGAGGGCCAGGCGCCGCCGCGCCGCGTCTCGGTGCTGGGCAGCCGGTGGATCAGCGTCGGCCGGGCCTCCAGGAAGCCGCAGACCGCGCGCCGGGCGAAGGCCACCGCCTCCGGCAGCCGCTCCGGCGCCAGCCGGGGCAGCTCCGCGCGGGGCCAGACCCCGCCCAGCCCGCGCACCACCACCTCCCGGTCGTGCACCCAGTACAGATGCACGAACCGGTTGGCCAGCGGCGGGCTCAGCTCCCAGCCGTCCGCCGCCGACGCGCGCGGATTGGCGGCGGCCACGATCCGCACTCCCGGCGGCAGTTGCAGCGCCCCGACCCTCCGCTCCAGGACCACCCGGAGCAGTGCGGCCTGGACGGCCGGGGTGGCGGTGGACAGTTCGTCCAGGAAGAGCAGGCCCCGGCCGGCCCGTACCAGCTCCACGGCCCATTGCGGCGGCGCCATCGGCACCCCTTGCACGGCCGGGTCGTCGCCCACGATGGGCAGCCCGGAGAAGTCGGACGGTTCGTGGACGCTGGCGATCACGGTCGTCAGCGGCAGGTCGAGGGAGGCGGCGAGCTGGGTCAGGGCTGCGGTCTTGCCGATGCCCGGCTCGCCCCAGAGCAGCACGGGCAGGTCGGCCGCGACGGCCAGGGTGAGCGCTTCGAGCTGCTCGTCGGGGCGCGGCTCGGTGGTGGTCGTCCGCAGGAGGGTGAGGAGGTCGTCGGCGAGGGCGAGTTGGGTGCCGGTCCGGAAGGCGTCGGCGGCGGGCGCGGGCGCGGGTGCGGGGAGAAGGGTGCTGGTGGTCATGGGCATCACCTGGGGTGGGAGAAGGGAACGGAACGGGACGGCCGTCCCGGAGGTCATGGGGGCGTACGGCGCCGGAACGCGCGGTGCGGGTAAGGGACTTCCGCGGTGGTCAGCAGGTCAGACCGGTGCGGGGCCGGCCCCGGCCGGTGCGCTTGCGGCGCATCGCGAGAGGCGTACGGCGGTCGAGCCGGGGACGGTGGTCCGCCTCCGTGTGCTCCCCGCCCGCGGCGGTACCGCCGTCCGCCGCACCGGCGGCGGGGTGCACGGCGACCAGCCCCGAGCGGAAGAGCCCGTGGTCGATGCGGCGCGCCGCGGCCGACTCCAGTTCCTCGCGGAGCGGCCCGTCGCGCAGGACCGCGGCGGGACCGAGCAGCCCCTCGACCACGGTCAGCGCCCCGGCGATGTCACCGTGGCGGAGCCGCTCCCGCACCGCGGGCAGTGCCTCCGGGCTGCGGTGCACGGCGTCGATCGCCCGCAGGCAGGGCAGTGCCGGCCCGCCGAGCGCCACCAGCAGTTCCTCCCGGCGCAGTTCGGCCGGGTCGTGATCGACCGCCGTCAGCACCCCGTCCCGCAGCGCGATCCGGTGGACCGCGCCCCGGCATTCCACCCGGTGCGGGTCACCGGGCAGGGCGGCCGGTCCGCCCACCGGGGCGGAGCCGGACACCAGGGCCAAGTCGGCCGGCGGGGCGGAGCCGGACACCAGGGCGAAGCCGGCCGGCGGGGCGGAGCCGGACACCAGGGCGAAGCCGGCCGGCGGGGCGGAGCCGGGCACCAGGGCGGAGCCGGCCGGCGGGACGGAGCCGAAGACCGGCGGCAGCGCCGCGGCGACGAGCGGATGCAGCCGCTCGGCCGGGACGAGCCCTGCCCGCAGCAGCTCCAGGTCCGGCAGGACCCGGGCCGCCGCCTCGGGCAGCACCGGAAGCGCCGCGGTCTCCTGCGGCGGCAGCGTCTCCCGCAGCGGCCGGACCGTCGGGGCATGGCTGTCGTCGGGGGCGACGAGTTCGAGCACGGCGCGGCGACGGGCACCGAGCCGCACGGTGAACGCCCCGCGCGGACGCCCCTCGGCCCGCAGCAGCAGCTCCGCCTCGGCGGCCCAACGCCCCACCGCCCACGGGGAATCGTCCGCGGCAGGCGGGTCCTGCGGGAGCGGGAGGCCGGGCGGCGGCGCCGACGGTGCTGCCTCCGCACCGCACCGCCGTGCCAGTTCCCCGCTTCGCCCGGCGTCCCAGAGGTGCCGATGCAGGTCGAGCCGGAAACGGCGGTCGGGATGCGGGTGCGGGTGGTGCCGTGGGGCGCCGTTCGCGGATCCGTCCCACAGGGCCAGGGACATCCGCTGTCCGGCGTCCGCCCAGGCCGGCGGTGTCCGCACCACCAGTTCCAGCGGCGTGGCGCCGGAACTCCGGTAACGGGCCAGCGAGAGGGTGAGGCCGGGCCGCAGTCGCCCGTCGGGGGCGATCCGGGGCATGTGCCAGCGGAGCAGATCCGGCGCCAGCCGGCGCAGATCCGCGCGGAGGCGGTGGACGAGGTCGGTGCCGTGGCGGTCGCGCACGGCGCGCAGATCGAGATCGACGTCGATCCGGGCGGCGGCGCAGGCCCCCGCCCAGTCACCGACCGCACGCCGTGCGGTCGCGGTCTCGATCATGGACGGTGGCACGGCGTACTCACGCACGCGCTGCCACATCAGCAGTCGGGATGGAAGCTCGTTCGCGAAGTGATGTGCCATCAGCACTCACCTTGCGCGAACGATTCCCCCAATCCGTACGAGGAGAAGGTCATCATCGCGGACATCGTAGCCGTCGCGAAGACGATCTGTCAGTCCCTTACCGGCCGTGCCCAGTCGGGCCGCCTACGGCACCGGCCGGACGACCATCGCCGAGCCCCCGCCCCGCCGTACCGTCTCCGCCGCCGCCAGCCACGTGCCGTTCGGCAGCCGTTGCACACCGGTGGCCGCGCCGATCTCCGGGTTGCGCCGGAAGGCGTGCCCGACGCCCTCCAGTTCGGCCCGCATCTCGCTGTCGTAGAGGCCCGGTTCGAGGTCGGTCTGTGCGGCGTTGCGCTGGCTGGCGCGCGGTGCGGCGATCGCGTCGACGAGGGGCAGGCCGCGGTCGAGGAACCCGGTGAGGGTCTGGAGCACGGTGGTGATGATGGTGGAGCCGCCGGGCGAACCGAGGGCCACGACCGGCCGGTCGTGCCGGTCCAGCACGATCGTCGGCGACATCGACGACCGGGGCCGCTTGCCCGGTCCGGGCAGGTTCGGGTCGTGGACGGCCGGGTTGGCGGGAGCGAAGGAGAAGTCCGTCAGCTCGTTGTTGAGAATGAATCCGCGGTCCGGAACAGTGATGCCGCTGCCGCCGGTCTGCTCGATGGTGAGGGTGTAGGAGACGACGTTGCCCCACTTGTCGGCGACCGTCAGATGCGTGGTGTTCTCGCCCTCGTACGTCGTGGGCGCCGCCGTGCCGCCGGTGCCGCAGGCCGCCGGGTCGCGCGGGTCGCCGGGGGCGAGCGGGCTGGTGAGCACCGCGTCGTCCTTGATGAGGCAGGCGCGCGAATCGGCGTACCGCTGCGACAGCAGTTCCTTCGTTGGTACGTCCTCGAAGGCCGGGTCGCCGACCCAGCGCCCGCGGTCGGCGAAGGCGATCCGGCTGGCCTCGATGTAGCGGTGCAGGTACCGCGCCTCGCTCGCCTTCGACAGGTCGGTCCGCTCCAGGATGTTGAGGGCCTCGCCGACCGTGGTGCCGCCCGAGGAGGAGGGCGCCATGGAGTAGACGTCGAGCCCGCGGTAGGACGTCTTCGTGGGGGCCTGGAACCTGACGCGGTAGGCGGCCAGGTCCTTCGCGGACAGGTCGCCGGGGCGGGGGTTCCAGTTCGAACCAGGGTCGACGCGCGGCTTGTTGACCGTGTCGACGACGTCCTGGCCGAGATCGCCCCGGTAGAGCGTACCGACGCCCTTGCGGGCCAGTTCCTCGTACGTGCGGGCGAGGTCAGGGTTCTTGAACGTCGAGCCGACGACCGGGAGTTCGCCGTCCGGCAGGAACAGCTCGGCGGTGTCGGGGAAGTACCGGAAGCGGGTCTCGTTGGCGGCGGTCTGCGCGCGGAAGGTGGCGTCGACGGTGAAGCCGTCGCGGGCCAGCCGCACGGCGGGCTTCAGCAGGGTGCCGAGCCGTTCGCTGCCCCACTTGTCGAGGGCGGCCCGCCAGGTGGCGGGTGTGCCGGGGGTGCCGACGGAGAGGCCGCTGGTGCCGGCCTCGGCGAAGGTGAGGGGTTTGCCGTTCTCCAGGAAGAGCTGGGAGTCCGCGGTCAGCGGGGCGGTCTCGCGGCCGTCGATGGTGTGCACGGTGCGGGACTTGGCGTCGTAGTAGACGAAGTAGCCGCCTCCGCCGATGCCCGCGGAGTAGGGCTCGGTGACGCCGAGCGCGGCGGCGGTGGCGACGGCCGCGTCGACCGCGTTGCCGCCGTTCCTCAGCACCTCGATGCCGACGGCGGAGGCGTCCGCGTCGACGCTGGCGACGGCGCCGCCGTGGCCGACGGCGACGGGGACCTTCTCGGGCTCCGTGCGCGGGGCCGTGGGTGGCGCGGCGGCGCCCACCGACACGACGGCGACCGAGACCGCCAGGACGGACAGCTTCCGTGCGACAGGACGACGCATCCGCACCTCCAGAGAAAGGCCGTTCGGGCAGCGTAGTCCATGACCATGGGCACGTCAGGAGCACCCGCTACGATGCCCGGCCATGAACGACGACGTGCGCAACCTCGTCCTGGGCGTGCTGGCGACCGGCATCAGCGCCGCACTGGGCTGGTTCACCCGCACCTATCTCTGGAAGCGCAGACTCCGTCGCAAGCAGGCGTTCTTCGGGCTGCCGGACAACTCCGAGTCGCTGCTGGTGGTCAACCGGGACGCGGGCGGGCCGGATCTGACGGTGACCCGGCACGACGTCTTCGCGCTGCTGGAGCTGTCGGCCCTGATCAAGGACTGCAACGCGCACGCGCAGGTCGTCGCGCACGACTCGGCCCAGCAGGGTTTCGGTGAACGCACCGAGTTCTGCGTGGGCGGGCCGGCCTCCAACCGCCGGATGGCGGCCCATTTGCACAGCCTGCTGCCGGGGGTGCGGGTCAACGTCGACGCCGAGCCGGGGCCGGAGCGGGGCGCCTTCCAGATCGGCGGCGAGCGCTATGTGCTGGAGCCGGGCCGCACGGAGTACGTGCTGCTGGCCCGGCTCACCGCCGGAGAGGCACGGCAGGCGCGGCCGGTGTTCCTGTTCTGCGGGCAGCGGGCGATCGACAACCAGGCCGCGACCCGCTATCTCGCCCGCCACCACGAGCGGCTGTCGCGCAAGTACGGCACGGGCTCCTTCGTGCTGCTCCTGAAGGTGGTCAACTCGCAGGCGTACGGGCCGGACGTGGTGGAGCTGGTGGCGGACGTGACGCGGGCGGCGCAGTCGCCGATCCCGGCGGCAGCCGAGCCGTCCGCCCTTCAATGATTGTTACTTTCACGTAACTTACCGACGGGTTACCCCCGGTAAGCCACTGAGGTTACCGTCGGGTCACTTTTCGTTGACACGCGTGAGGAGTGACCCGTGGGACACCATCGCAAGGCCCTGCGCACGACCGCCGTGGGCGCCGTCTCCGCGACCCTGGTCGCCGGTGGCGCCCTCACCGTCGCCCCCACCGCCCACGCCGCGACCGGCGGCGTCCGGTTCGTCGACATCGCCGGCGACGGCGGTACGACGCTCAAGGCGAACGTCGTCACCCCGGCCGGCGCCGACGGCTCGCACCGCTACCCGCTGATCGTGCTGCCCACGAGCTGGGCCACGCCCCAGATCGAGTATCTGGCCCAGGCTCAGAAACTCGCCGACTCCGGCTATGTGGTCGTCACCTACAACGTGCGCGGGTTCTGGCAGTCCGGCGGCCATATCGAGGTCGCGGGCCCACCCGACATAGCGGACGCGTCGAAAGTGATCGACTGGGCCCTCGCCCACACCCCGTCCGACGCGGGGAACGTCGGCATGGCGGGCGTCTCCTACGGCGCCGGCATCAGCCTGCTCACCGCCGCGCACGACGAGCGGGTCAAGGCGGTCGCCGCGCTCAGCGGCTGGTCCGACCTCATCGACTCCATCTACTCCGGCCGCACCCAGCACGCCCAGGCCGCCGCCCTGCTCCAGGGCGCGGGACAGCTCACCGGCCGCCCGAGCGCCGAACTCCAGCAGATCTTCCAGGACTTCTTCGCCTCCAACCTGGACAAGGAGGACGAGATGATCGCCTGGGGGAAGAAGCGCTCCCCCGCGACCTACGTCGACCGGATCAACGACCACGGCACGGCGGTGATGCTCGCCAACGCCTGGGGCGACACCATCTTCCCGCCCAACCAGTACGCCGACTTCTACGAGAAGCTGACCGGCCCGAAGAGACTCCAGCTGCGGCCCGGCGACCACGCGACCGCCGAGGCGACGGGCCTGCTCGGGCTGCCCAACGACGTGTGGACCGACACCGAGCGCTGGTTCGACCACCATCTCAAGGGCGAGGACAACGGCATCGACCGCGAGCAACCGGTGCGGCTGAAGTCCCGTTCGGGCGGCGGCTACGAGGACTACCCGGACTGGAAGTCGGTCGCCGCGACCCAGCGGAAGATCACCCTCGGGGGCACCACCACGATCGACACGAACGTCAACTCCGGGGCGGACGGCGGGGTCATCTTCCTGTCCAACCTGCTCGACCAGGTCGCCCAGGTCCCCCCGGTCGCCTCGATCCCCCTGCTTCCGCGCCGTTGGGCCGCCGTCTGGCAGTCGGAGAAGTACGCCACGGCCCAGCGGGTGCGGGGCGCCGCCACGCTGCACACCACGGTCACCTCGACCAAGGAGAGCGGAACCCTCGTCGCGTACCTCTACGACGTGGGCCCGCTCGGCCTCGGCAAGCTGGTCAGCAACGCGCCGTACACCTTCCACGGACAGACGCCCGGAAAGCCGTTCGGCGTCGACCTGGAGCTGTTCTCCACGGCCTACGACGTCCCGGCAGGGCACCGGCTCGCCCTGGTCGTCGACACGGTCGACCCGCTCTACATCGAGCACAACCCGTCCGGCGCGCGGCTGACCTTCTCCTCACCGGCGAACGACCCGTCGTACGTGTCGATTCCGCTGCGCGAGCAGTGATCGGCGGCCGCGGCCGGACGGCCCGGCTCTGGGCAAGCGTCCTCACCACGAGGATGAACGGCACATCGTAGTCGAGATCCGACGCGCTGGGCGCGGGGCACCCGGATGGCGAGGGCCATGGGCGGTGCCCCCCGCTCAGTGACGGAGGATCTTGGAACCCCGGTGCCTCAAGGGCCTGAGGGCTGAAGGACCGGAAGACGATGCCGGCCTCGGCGCGCAGCCGGGCGAGCGCCTTGCCCTCCTCCGGCAGCGGCTTGCCGTCGAGCAGGATCGTCCCGGACTGGATGCGTAGTACTTGTTGACGTTCCGCAGCTCGATCAACGGATCGACGGCCATGCTCAGCGCTACCCACTTTCCGCTGTGTCGTGGTGGCCGCAAACTATCCATCCCAGAAGGGAGTTAAGTCACGACACGCATCTTTCGGGCATAAGCCGTATTTACGTCAGCGCGCCGCTTCAGGCCTCCGCGACCTCGGCGTACAGCTGGGACAGCTCGGGCACCCCGCTCGCCGCCCACTCCTGCCCGGCGGCCACCACGTCGACCTCCCGCCCCGAGGCGAGCAGGACGACCGGCTGCCCGTCGGAGCGGATCTCCCAGGACGCGCCGGGCACCGTCCGCACCACCACCGTGCCCAGATACAGGCCGGCGTCGTTGCCCAGCCGGAGCAGCGTCTCCGCGTCGTCCCGCCAGCGCGGCGGCAGCTGGTCCAGCGCCTCCAGCGAGGCCGCCGTGTCGTCCAGCCGGACCCCCGCCTGGCCCGCCTGGGAACGCAGCAGCTCACATTCGGCCAGGAGTTCGGCGATGCCCGCGGGATCGGGAGTCCCACGCTCCGTGTGCCGGTCGCCCAGGAAAGGGATGTTCATACCTCCAGCCTGACATTCGTACCGGCGTGCGCACCACAGGGCACGCGGACGATCCCGGCCACGCCCGCGGGCGGTTTCACGCCGTGTTCTCCCCCGGTTCGTTGACGGGTCCCCGCCCCCTCTCTAGCTTCACGGAGCGGTGTCCGTGTCGCCTGTGTCGGGAGGTCCGGTTGGTGCGTCGAGGGGTCCGAGGGCTGGCGGTCGTCCTCCTGCTGTGCGCGTCCGCGGCCCCGACGGCCGCCGCCCGGGCCGCCGGCGAGCGCCCCGCCGAACCGAAGCCGATCACCCAGCTGTTCGACAACACGGCCGTCAGCGACGACGCCCGCCCCGCCGCGGCGGACTTCGACGGCACCGGCGCCTCCCTGTCCGCGCGGGACCTCGCCGCGGCCGGCTGGACGCCCGGCCGTTCGCTCACCGTGCAGGGTGCCCGGCTCACCTGGCCGAAGCGGGCCGCGGGCGAGCCGGACAACGTCGTCGCCGACGGCCAGGAGGTCCGGGTGCACGGCCACGGCGACGCCCTCGCCTTCCTGGTCGCGGGCACCACCGGACAGGACGTGACCGGCTCGGGCACGGTCGGGTACGCCGACGGCTCCGCCTCCTCCTACCTGCTCACCGCCCCCGACTGGCGCCGCGGCCCGCTCGCCACCAAGGCGGTGGCGCTGCCGCACATCAACACCCCCGGCGGCCAACTCGCCGAGAAGGCCCGGCTGTACGTCGTGACGGTGCCCCTCGTGCGGGACCGCGAGGTGGTGTCGGTACGGCTGCCGCGCGCGGCCGGACTGCATGTGTTCGCGGTGTCGGTACGGGCGGGCACGGCCGGCTGGACCGGCAGCTGGACCACGGCGACCTCCGGCTATCCGACCGTGGGGCCGTGGACCGACCGGACGCTGCGGCTGGTGGTGCACACCTCGGCGGGCGGGCCGCGGGTGCGGCTGCGCCTCGACAACACCTTCGCTTCCGCGCCGGTACGGATCGGCAGCACCACGGTCGCGGTCCAGGCGGCGGGCGCGGCGGCGCTCGGCACACCCGTACCGCTGACGTTCGGGGGCGCGCCGGGCACCGTCATCCCGGCGGGCGCGCAGGCCTATAGCGACCCCGTCGACTTCGACGTGCCGGCCGACGCCAATCTGCTGGTCAGCTTCCACCTCCCCCACACGGTCCCGGCGGCGCCGGTGCACCGGCTCGCGCAGCAGCGGTCGTACGTCAGCGAACCCGGCGACCACGCGGCCGACGGCACGGCGAGCGCGTACACCTCGGTCATCACCAGCTGGCCGCTGCTCACCGGGGTGGACGTGGGCCGCGGGCCGGGCTCGGTGGTGCTGCTCGGCGACTCCATCACCGACGGGGACAAGTCGACGGTGGACGCCAACCGGCGCTGGCCGAACGTGCTGGCCCGGCGGCTGCTGGCGCAGGACGAGGTGCCGCACTACGGCGTGCTCAACCAGGGCATCTCGGCGAACCGCGTGGTCACCGACGTCTACCCGGGCGACGGCGTCTCCACCAGCTCCGGCGGGGTGAGCGCCCTGCACCGGCTCGACCGGGACGTCCTCGCCCAGACCTCGGCCCGCACGGTGGTCGTCTTCCAGGGCGTCAACGACGTCCGCTGGGGCACGACCGCGGCGCGGGTGACCGCCGGGCTGCGGGAGATCGCCGATCGCGCGCACGCCCGCGGGCTGCGGGTGCTGGCGGCGACGATCCTGCCCTGCGAGGGCGAGGTCCGCTGCACGGCCGCCGTCGACGCCGAGCGGGTCGCCGTCAACGACTGGATCCGCCGCGCCGGCGTCTTCGACGGGGTGCTGGACTTCGACGCGGTGATCCGCGACCCCGCGCGGCCGTCCCGGATGCTGCCCTCGTACGACAGCGGGGACCACCTGCATCCGGGGGACGCCGGCCTGGCGGCGCTGGCGGAGTCGGTGGACCTGCGGCTGCTGTGACGGCTACACGTCCAGGTCGACCACGACCGGCGCGTGGTCCGAGGCGCCCTTGCCCTTGCGCTCCTCGCGGTCCACGTAGGCGTCCTTGACGGCCTTGGCGAACGGCTGGTTGCCGTAGACCAGGTCGATGCGCATGCCGCGGTTCTTGGGGAAGCAGAGCTGGCGGTAGTCCCAGTACGTGAACGGGTGGTCGTACTTCAGGGGGCGCGGGACCACGTCGGCGAGGCCCGCCTCCTGAAGCGAGGCGAGGGCGGCGCGCTCGGCCGGGGTGACGTGGGTGGAGCCCTCGAAGGCGGCCGGGTCGAAGACGTCGTCGTCGGTCGGGGCCACGTTGTAGTCGCCCATCACGGCGAACGGGCGGCTGCCGCCCGCGTCGCCCGCGACCGCCGCCTTCAGGGCCTCGAACCACTGGAGCTTGTACGCGTAGTGCGGGTGCTCCACCTCACGGCCGTTCGGCACATACACCGACCAGACGCGGACCGGGCCGCAGGTCGCGGAGATGGCGCGGGGCTCCACCACGCCGTCGAAGCCGGGGTCGCCGGGCAGGCCCTTGACCACGTCCTCGATGCCGACGCGGGAGAGCACCGCCACGCCGTTCCAGCGGCCGGTCGCGTGCACCGCCGCCTCGTAGCCGAGGTCGCGCAGCTCGTCGAACGGGAACTGCTCCTCGGCGACCTTGGCCTCCTGGAGGCAGAGCACGTCGGTGCCGCTGCTCTCCAGCCAGGCCAGGAGCCTCGGCAGGCGGGCGGTGATCGAGTTCACGTTCCAGGTCGCGATGCGCATGCCTCACAACCTACCGGGCGGGACTGACAACGCGGTCCCGCCCGGGTGGCCGCTAGGCCCTGTCGTTTGGATCAGCCCGGCTGTGAGGTGCGGTGCGTCTTGGCCGACTCGAGCGGGGTCTGGTGCGTGCAGCTGCAAGGCGGAGGAGGGAGTCGACGCGGAGCGTCGGCGAGTGACGACAACGCGGCAGATGTGCGTGCCAGACCCCGCGACGCCGGGATGATCCAAACGACAGGGCTTACAGCTCCGCGGAGTCTCCGGGCGTCAGCCGCAGGTGC
This sequence comes from Streptomyces sp. NPDC030838, assembly GCF_055572035.1. Lineage (NCBI taxonomy): Bacteria > Bacillati > Actinomycetota > Actinomycetes > Kitasatosporales > Streptomycetaceae > Streptomyces > Streptomyces sp. NPDC030838. The sequence goes on from NZ_JBVIED010000001.1 coordinate 1,502,772, forward strand.
TCCGAGCCGCCCAGCGCGCCGATCTGGCGGTCGTAGATCGGGCGGGCGAGGTCGGTGAGGAGGGCGTCGTGGATGTCGTAGGCGCGCTGCGGGCGCAGCTCGCGGACGTAGTCGATGACCTCGGAGATCTTGCTCCACGGGGCCATGACCGGGAGCATCAGCGTCTCCACCGGGTGGTCGGGGACGGTGAGGGCGTCGCCGGGGTGGAAGACCTTGCCGCCGTCGATCAGGTAGCCGACGTTGGTGATGCGCGGGATGTCCGGGTGGATCACCGCGTGCAGCTCGCCGTGGACCTGAACGTCGAAGCCCGCGGCCGTGAAGGTGTCGCCGTGGCCGACGGTGTGCACCCGCCCCGGGAACGCCGCCGAGAGCTGCTCCGCGACCGACTTCAGGGTCCAGATCTCGGCCGCCGGATTGGCCTCCATCCCGGCCCGCAGCCGCACCTCGTCGAAGTGGTCGGGGTGCTCGTGCGTGACGAGGATCGCGTCCGCGCCGACGGCGGCGTCCGCCTCGCTGAATCCGCCGGGGTCGAGGACGAGCGTGCGCCCGTCCTTCTCCAGACGGACGCAGGCGTGCGACTTCTTCGTGAGCTTCAGCTTCATGGGGTCATCCTGCCGTCCGGGCGGGACGTGCGCTCACTCCTGGGGCGTGGTCTCCTCCCGGATCACCTGCTGCGCCACCCGGAACGCGCTGTTCGCCGCCGGTACGCCGCAGTAGACGGCGGCGTGCAGCAGCACCTCCTTGATCTCGGCCGGGGTCAGGCCGTTGCGCAGGGCGGCGCGGGTGTGGAAGGCCAGCTCGTCCAGGTGGCCGCCCGCGACCAGGGCGGTCAGGGTGATGCAGCTGCGGGTGCGCCGGTCCAGGCCCGGGCGGTCCCAGACCTCGCCCCAGGCGTAGCGGGTGACGAACTCCTGGAAGTCCCCGGAGAACTCGTCCGCCTGCGCCAGCGCCCGGTCCACGTGCGCGTCGCCGAGCACCTCCCGGCGCACCTTGATCCCGGCGTCGTACGGGTCCGGCCGGCCCACGGCGTGCGGCTGCGCGGCGGCCGGGGCGATCTCGGCGATGGGCGCGATCGGCGCGGTCTGCGGGGGCACCGCGGCGAGCACCGGCTTGACCGGGGCGGCCGCGATGGCCATCTGGCCGGTGCCGGGGTCGACGACCGGCTGCCAGGCGGTGGAGAAGTGGGTGACCAGCAGGTCCGTGACCGCGGCGGGCTGCTCGACGGGCACCAGGTGGGAGGCGCCGGGGACGACGGCGAGGCGGGCGTCCGGGATCCCGGCGACCAGGGTGCGGGCTTCGGCGGGGCCGGTGACCTGGTCCTCCGAGCCGACCAGGACCAGGGTGGGGACGCCCACCCGGCCCAGCTCCGGCCGGACGTCGAAGGTGGCCAGTGCCTCGCACGCGGCGATGTAGCAGCCGGGGTCGGTGGTGCGCACCATCTGCACCGCCCAGTCGGTGATCGCGGGCTGGGCGGCGGCGAAGCCGGAGGTGAACCAGCGGTCGGGCGCGGTGCGGGCGATCGGGTCGAGTCCGTTGGTGCGGACGATCACGCCGCGCTGGCGGAACTCGTCCGCCGTGCCGAACCTCGGGGAGGCGGCGATCAGCACGAGGGAGGCCAGGCGCTCCGGGTGGCGCAGGGCCAGCTCCACGCCGACGGCGCCGCCGAGCGCGCAGCCCGCGTAGCCGAAGCGCTGCACGCCGAGGCCGTCGAGGGTGGTGAGCAGCCGGGCGGTGAGCTCGCTGACGGAACCCGCCGGGTAGGCGGGGGCGCCGCCGTGGCCCGGCAGGTCGAACCGGAAGACGCGCCACTGCTTGGTCAGCTCCGGAACCTGCCGGTCCCACATGTGCCATGTAGTACCCAGTGAGGGACCGAGGATCAGGACCGGGGCCTCTTCTGGCCCGTCAAAGCGGTATTGCAGGGTGTTCGACGGTGTCTCACTCACGCCCCAGACCCTCTCACGTCTCACGGACGCCCCTATAACGCGGGGGTGCAAGATACCGGTCTGACCAGGTTGAAGACCTCGCGGGCTGCGTATCGCTTGAGGCATCGGATGATCTCACGGCGGGTCTTGCCCTCCTGGGTGCGGCGTTCGTAGTACGCCTGGGTGCGCGGGTCGTGGCGCAGGCGGGTGAAGACGATGCGGTGCAGGGCCGCGTTCGCCTGACGGTCGCCGCCGTAGTTGAGCCGGCGTGTGCGCCGCCGGCCCGAGGAGTACTCGACGGGGCTGACTCCGCAAAGGGCAGCAAAGGACGCCTCGGTGTTCAGTCGCTCGGGGTTGTCTCCCATGGTGATTAGGAGAGTGACGGCGCTGTCGGGGCCGATGCCCACCGGTTCGAGTAGCTGGGGGGCGTGGCGTTCGACGAGCCGGGTCAGGCGTTGGTTCAGCTCGTCGATCTGAGCGGTGAGTTGTTCGATGCGCTCGGCGAGCATGCGCAACGTCAGATGGGTGGCCTGGGCCACCGCGTCCTCGTCTCCCCCACTGTCGTGCGGGGCGAGGCGCGCGCAGGTGCGGACCAGCTCGCGATTGCCCAGCCTGGACAGCTGTTCCCGCAGGGCGGGCTCAGCGATGACCAGGACGGCCTTGAGCTGGTTGATCGCCTGGGTGCGGGCCTTGACCGCGGAGTCCTTGGCGAGCTTGAACAACCTGGCGCTGTGCACCGGACCGTCGCCGGACTTGGCCCGCGCCCGGGCGCGGCCGCTGAGCACGGCTCGAGCGGCGGCCTGCGCATCGATCGGGTCCGACTTCCCCAGCAGCCGGCGGGCCGAGCGGTCGGGCCGGTTCACCTCATATACCTCGACCTGCTGCGCCAGCAGGTCGAGGGACAGGCCCGCGCCGAAGGTGCCGGTGCCCTCCACACCGGCCCGGCGCACCGTCCCCCGTTTACGGGCCCACACGAGCAGCTGCCGGTAGCCGGCCACCGTCGCCGGAAAGGACTCGGTGCCCAGGACCTTCCCCAGCGGGGACACCACGGCGGCGACGTGAACCTCGCCGTGCGTGTCAACACCCAGCACGACCTCTCTCCGCACGGGAGGATCCGTACTGGGGGAAGTGCTGTGCTGTCTGGTCGTCATGGTGGTTCGCCTCCTGCGTGGTGACATGCTGGGCGGATGGCACCGGCCCGCTCGGGCGGTCTGAACCGTGATGGCGCCTGAAACTCGGCAAGGCCCTCTAGGGACACGCCCTGTGGCTCGGTGACAGCAGACACCATCCCGCAAGGACAGTCGACAAGCCCGTGACTGGACACTTCGGTCAAAGATCTCAAGAGTCAGACCCCCGGTCCGGGACGGCACTGCGCAACCGTCCCATCGATCCCGGCGCACTGGCATGACCGACCACAGTCGCACGGCTTCAGCCGAACCAGCGCCCAGCCTGGTCGGAGAAGACTGACACTGTGTGGGGGCGTCACCGTCCCTGATCGCCTCCGCCATCACGCGGTCGACGGTCTGCCCCTGCTCCGCGTAGACCTCCAGGGGCGTGTCGGGCTTCGCGCCGTTGGCCTCGAATCCGGTCCTTGTGTAGGCCGGTTGGACGATAAGCGCCCGCACGCCGTGGTCACGGACCTCGTGGTGCAGGGACTCGGTGTAGCCCTCGACCGCATGCTTGGAGGCGGCATAGGCGGCCATGTAGGGCTGGGGCAAGAACCCGAGTACGGACGAGATGTTGATGATGCGCCCGCGCCTCTGAGCGCGCATGTGCGGCAGGACCTCCTTCACCATGCGCATGACCCCGAAGGGTGTCGCGGCTTGTGCCGACCACGTCGAAACCCGCTGCGACCAGTGCGAGCGCGGTTTCCTTCCCGATGCCGGATGACGCACCCGTCACGAGTGCAACCGGCCGATCTGTCCTCATCATGACTCCCGTACTCATTGAAAAACCGATCGGTTTTTACCGCAGTAAACCGATCGGTTTCCACATGCAAGCTCAGGCAGGGAGAAGGACGGTATGGGCAGGATCAGTGCGCAGGAGAGGCGCGAGAGCGTCGTCCGCGCGGCGATCGCCGAGTTTGCGATCGCCGGCTACCACGGCACCAGCACCGCGGCGACCGCCAGGCGGGCCGGCGTCACACAGCCGTATCTCTTCCGGCTCTTCCCGGACAAGAAGGCGCTCTTCGTCGCCGCTTTGACGCGGAGCATGGAGGACACGCGCCTGGCTTTCGAGGGGGCGGCCGACGGGGCGGAAGGCGCCGAGCGGGCTCTTCAGGCCATGACGAACGCGTACGCGCAGCTGATGTCGACGCGCCCCGAAACGCTCCTGATGCAGATGCAGGGATACGCCGTCGCGGCGGCCGCCGAGGCGCAGGGCGATGACCTGATCGGCGAGGTCGTCCGAGGCGGCTGGATGAGGATCTGGGAGACCGTGCACCTGCCGCTGGGCGCCGATGCCGACCGGACCGCAGGCTTCTTCGCCTGCGGCATGCTCGGCAACACTTCTTACGGCTATGGGGCTTCCCCCGAACGCCGGGCGGTGGGGAAGCGTTCGGGAGGGGCGATGCGTCAGCGCATGCCTGCCGCGTCGAGCAGGGTGATCACCGTGGGCGCGATGAGGCCCGTCAGTTTGTCCGCTCCGATGCCCGCGCGGGCGCTGGCACCGTCGAAGACCAGGCTGAGCTGTCGAGCCAGGAGACCGGGGTCACTCGCTCCGCCCTGCTCGGTCTCGGCGCGGAAGAAGGCGGTCAGGTTCTCCTTGATCTGATGGGCGACCCGGCTCGCGGGGTGGCCCTGGTCCTTGAGCTCGATCTGCGCGGCCAGGAAGGGGCAGCCGTGGAACTCGGGCGCGCGTGACTGCGATTCCACCTGCTCGAAGACGTGCAGGATCCGCTCCCGTGGTGAACGGTCGTCGTCCGCCGCGGGCAGGAGTGCCGCCACGTAGGCGGAAGTGCGCCGCTCCAGACTCGCCGCGAGCAGTTCGTCCTTGCTCTCGAACAGCTGGTACATGGAGCGCTTCGACACTCCCGCCGCCTTGCACAGCGCATCGACGCCGATGCCGACGCCTTCTCGGTAGGTGAGTGTTGCCGCCGCCTCCAGCAGCCGCTCCCTGGAACTTGACTTCGCTTCGGTGGTCATACCGCGAGGTTAACTCGATCCCAACGAACAGAAAACCGATCGGTTTACGGAACAGGCGGAGCGATCTCGGGAGTTGCCCGCAGCCGAGCGGGCGTGTGAGCTTGGTGGGCGGGGCCCCTCACGAAGACGGTGTCCGCGCCCACCATGACCGCGCGTGCCGCCGACATCGGGTGAATCCTCCCCCTCCCGCAACGCCTCGGTGGATTCAGGATCAGTGCGCGATCAGGGGCTCACCCTCCGACGGCGCCAGAGCCCGGTTCGGAATCAGGAGCGCTGCGAGCGCCGCACCGACCATGAAGATCCCGGCACCCCACGCCAGGGTGGCCGTGTAGCCCTCGACCCCGGCCTGCGCCACGGTCAGCGCGCCAGGCTTGTGCGAGGACAGGTAGTCGGTCGTGGCCGATGAGGCGACGGTGGTCAGCAGCGCCGTGCTGATCGAGCCGCCCACCTGCTGGCTGGTGTTGATCAGCGCTGAGGCGACGCCCGTGTCCTCGTGGTGCACGCCTGCGGTCGCTCCCTGGAACGCGGTGGTCATCACTGCGCCGATGCCGAGACCCAGCAGGATCATCCCGGGCATGATGTGGGCGACGTAGGTGCTGTCCAGGGTGAGCCGGGTCAGCAGAGCCATGCCGAAGGCGGAGACCAGGAACCCGGCGGTGATCACGGCCTTCGGTCCGACCCTGGGCAGCAGCAACGACGGCGCCGTGGTCGACGAGGCGACAATGCCCGCGACCATCGGCAGGAACGCCAGACCGGCCTCGATCGGCGAGTAGCCGATGCTGGCCTCCAGGTAATAGGTCAGGAACAGGAAGATCGAGAACATCCCCATGCCCAAGACGAACACCGCCAGGAACGAACCACCGCGGGTCCGGTCCAGCACCAGTCGCAGCGGCAGCAGCGGATACGCGACCCGGGACTCCAGCCACACGAACACCGCGAGCAACACGACGCCGCCCGCCAGGGACCCGAGGCTGACCGGGTCGGTCCAACTGGTGGATTCGACGTGCGCGAAACCGTAGACGATGGCGAACAGCGCGGCGCTGACCGTGACGGTGCCCGGGACGTCTATTCGGGGCCGTTCGGTGACCGCGGGCTTGGCGAGCAGCAGCAGCGCACCGAGGAGCGCGACGCCCGCGAAGATGACGTTCACGTACATCACCCAGCGCCACGATGTCCATTCGGTGAGCATGCCGCCGAGCAGCAGCCCGACCGCGGCACCCGCACCGGACAATGCACTGAAGATGCCGAACGCCTTCGGCCTCTCGGACGGCTGAGTGAAGGTCACGCTGAGCAGTGAGAGGGCCGCGGGTGCCAGCAGGGCGGCGAAGAGACCCTGTGCCACACGTGCCCCGACCAGGACCTCGAAGCTGCCGGCCGCGCCGCCGGCGACGGACGCGCCCGCGAAACCGACCAGGCCGGTCACGAAGGTGGTACGCCGGCCGAACAGGTCACCGAGTCGGCCACCGAGCAGCAGCAGGCTGCCGAACGCCAGGGCGTAACCCGTGATCACCCACTGCCGGCTGCCGTCACCGAAACCGAGGTCATGTTGGGCTGCGGGCAGCGCGATGTTCACGACGGTCGCGTCGAGCGTGACCATCAGCTGTGCCGTGCCCAGCACGACGAGCACCCACCAGCGCATGGCGTGTGAGCCGCGGCGGCCCGAGTCTGTCTTTCCGGAGGCGGGCGCCCCGCGGTCGATGGTGGTACTCACTTTTCCCCTTGGCTGCTGATTATTGGCATGGACCGGACACCGATGGGAAACCGATCGGTTTCCTCCAGGAAAACAGATCGGTTTTCGCAACGCAAGCGAGGGAAAGCCGCCTCCCGGCGCCATCCGGGTGCCATTCGGGCGATGGGTGTGCGTGGCGCTTACTCTCGGAAACCGATCGGTTTACACTCTGAACCGGTCGGTTTCCCACTGTGGCCCTGCCGGACCGTACCCCCGTTCCCATCAGCAGTTCGCACACCAGGAGTCGGCGAGATGCCCAGTCAGGATTCACGTCCCGCGATCGACATCCCCGGGACCACCAGTCACACCATCGCCCCGCGTGCAGGGCGAAACAGCCGCGAGGGGACCCTGCGCTACCTCAAGGCGGGCACCGGTGCCCTCTGGTCCTGCTGCACACCGTGCGCACACAGGCCGAGCACTACCACTCCCTCATCCCGCTGATCGCCGACCGGTACACCGTGTACGCCCTCGATCTGCCGGGGATGGGCTACTCGCAGATCGTGCCCGGGGCGTCGTACGACGAGCCGGCCATGCGTGCGGGCGTCGAGCGGCTCCTCACCGAACTCGACCTGCACGACGTGACGTTGGTCGGGGAGTCCATGGGGGCGGTGCTCGCCCTGACCGCCGCGGCCGATCTGCCGGAGCAGGTACGGCGCGTCGTCGCGGTGAACACCTACGACTTCCGCGGCGGGATCGCCCGCTCCAGCCTCCTCGCCCGCGTGGTGGTCAGCGGTGTCCTCATGCCCGGAGTGGGCCCGGTGATCGCCGGTGTGGAGCCAAAGCCCGCCCTCCGCAAGATTCTTCAGGGCGGCCTGGGCGACAAGAGCGCATTGCCCGAGGACTACGTGGACGAGCTCCTCCAGGTAGGAAGCCGTCCCGGCTACCCGGCCGTTGCCCGGAGCGTGTACCAGGCCCTGCCCAGCCTCATCGCGGCCCGCTCGCGCTACCCCGAGGTCAAGGCTCCCATCCACCTCGTCTACGGGGAGAAGGACTGGTCCCGGCCATCGGACCGGGAAGCCGACAAGCAGCTGCTGCCGGCCGCCGACTTCACGCAGGTGCCGAAGGCCGGCCACTTCCTCGCCCTGGAACGGCCCGACGTACTGGCCGACCTGTTGAACGAGGTGGCGTGACCGCCCCGGCCCCTGTGGCCACGCCTGACTACTGAGGTTTTCGGTTCAGGGTGACCGTGGTCTCGGCGGTGGGTGTATGCCTGAGGGATGCGGTATCCCGATGGGGGCGGCTTGGCCGCGAAGCAGCGGGCCCGGCGGGAGCAGGTGCGGTTTCGGGCCGCCGAGTTATTCGCGCGAGGGGAGACGCCGCCCCAGGTCGCGCGGCGGTTACGCGTCTCGCGGAAGTCCGCCCACGCCTGGAATGCCCGCTGGCGAGACGGCGGTATGGAGGCACTGCGGTCAAAGGGGCCGTCCGGGCGTCCGTCAAGGATGAAACCCGAGTGGCGGGCCTGGCTGGCGGCGGAACTGGAGAAGGGACCGGCCGCGCACGGCTGGATGGAGGACCAGCGCTGGACGCTGGCCCGGGTGGCGACCGTGATCGCCCGGCGCTTCCACGTGCGCTTCAGCCCAGCACAAACCTGGCGCATCGGCACCAGATGGGCTTTTCGGTGCAGGTGCCGGTGCGGCGGGCTGCCGAACGCGACGAGGAGGCCGTAGCCACGTGGATCAAGGAGATGTGGCCGCGGGTGGAAAGACGGTGAGGGACCGGGATGCCTGGCTGTGCTTCGCGGACGAGGCAGGGCAACTGCTGCGGCCGCCGAAGGCGTGCACCTGGTCCCGTCGTGGCCGTCCGCCCCTGGTCAGGTCCGGGCAGCCGGCTCGGGCCGCATCTCCCTGGCGGGCCTGGTCTGTCACAAGGCCGATCAGCGCACCCGGCTGATCTTCCGGATGTTGGTGCACCATGGCCGCAAAGGTGAGAAGAAAGGCTTTCGAGAGAGGGACTTCGCCTCGTTGCCAGATGCCGCCCACCAGCAGCTCGGCGGCAACATCGTGCTGCTCTGGGACAACTACAGCCACCACGTCGACGCCGCTATGCGCGAGCTGATCGGGAAACGGCCGTGGCTGACAGTCTTCCGTTTCCCGGCCTACACCCCCGACCTCAACCCGGCGGAGGGGGTGTGGGCGCATCTGAAGAAGAGCCTGGGCAACCTGGCCCCGTGCAGCATCGATGACCTGGCTGGGACTGATCACGACGCCGCCATGACGTCACTCCGAACCCAAAACCTCAGTAGCCGTAGTAGCCACGTCCTCGGCAGCGCGGCCTTCTCCCGCCATGAACCGCCAGACCAGGGCGTGGCCCAGGACGACCAGGGCGATCAGAATGAGGGCCTCGGCCTGGATGGGGCGCAGCTCGATGTGGCGGGCGAGTTCGGGGAAGGCGCCGACGACGGCGATCAGGGCGTAGAGCAGTGCGGCGCCGGCCTGCTGCCAGGTGACGAAATGGTCGCCGCGGGCACGGGCCAGCAGCCGCAGGGTGCACACGCAGCCGACCACGGCGAGCGCGATGAAGGCCGTCCGCCAGACCTGCGGCTGTTCGGTACCTCCGACCTGGGCGAACAGGCCCATCAGGGCAGGCAGCAGGAAGGACAGGTAGATCCCGCCGACGACCCGGCGCAGGTCGGCGTCGCGCATCCAGTCGGCATGGCTCTGGACGACGTTCCACCACAGGCCGACCAGGGTGAAGCAGGTGGCGGAGAAGAGGGCGTAGAAAGTGCTGACATCCATGGACGAGGAGGATGGCAGCGCTCCCGGCCCCGGCAGGCGCCCCACGCTTTGCGCCCGCCCCGCCCCCACCGGTACGGACTAGCCGTCGGCGCGCGTGGCCCGCTTTCCGGAAGACAGGGCCTGGTCCAGGCTTCAGGGCCCGCCTTCCCTGACGCCCTCTGACAGTCAGGCGGTCACCGCACTCTGACACCGCAGCCCTGGAGGCGAGCACCGCAGGGCCGCTCAGCAGTGAGGGCGTCACGAGGCTTTTCACAGGGGCAGGCCAGCACGGCGGTTTCGAACCGCACTTGTTCCCGCCGGCCCGCTGCTTCGCGGTCAGGCCGCCCCCATCGGGGCGCCGCGTCCCCCAGGGATACACCCACCGCCGAGACCCCGGTCACCCTGAACCGAAATCCTCAGTAGCACCGCGGCAAACTCGCTGTGAGCTTCAGTAGCCGCCTGCCCCGTCCCGAGACCTTCCTCGAGGTACAGCCCTACGGCACGGATCGCGTGCTTCAGCGCGATTGCTGCGCGGTGAAGTGCTGGGTGGATGGCACCGGCCCGCTCGGGCGGCCTGAACCGTGATGGCGCCTGAAATGCGGCAAGGCCCCTCTTGGGACACGCCCTGTGGCTCGGTACCAGCAGGCGCCAGTCACCCTTCATCGACCATCGCGCGAACGGCTTCGCCGCCGCAGAGTCACGGCCTAAGGGTCTGTCTCGCAGATCAGTGCGGTGGCGAGCGGCCGTTCCGGGGGATGCATCGCAAGGCGGCGGAGGAACGCTCGCCAGGGGATCCTCCGTGCGACGACGCCGGCGCAGCCAGTGCCCCGCAAGCCGGATGCCGCCGCGGGGGGCGCAGTTCGCGGTGATCTACGAGACAGACAGCCCCTGGGGCGGTCAGGCCCTGCTCAGCTTGGCGATCCGCAGCCCGTGCTCGGCGGCCTGCTCCTGCCCCGTCTTCATCGACTCTTCGGCCAGCCCCCGCAGGTGCGCCATCTCCGGATTCCAGAACGCGTGGGTCAGCTCCGCCTCGGCGATCTGCAGGTCGAGGCCGAAGACGTCGGCCAGGATCGTGCGCAGGTAGGGCGTGGCGTGGTCCCAGCCCTCCTTCGGGGTGCCGGGCCCGTAGCCGCCGCCCCGGCTCAGCGTCAGAAGCGCCGGCTTGCCCTTGAGCGGCCAGTCACCGTGCACCCCCACCACGGGGTGCTTCAGGATCAGGTCGATCCAGGTCTTGACCTGTTCCGGGACATTCCAGTTGTACATCGGCACCGCGAACAGGAACGCGTCGGCCTCGAGCAGTTCCGCGCCGAGACGGTCGAGGAGCTCGTGCGCCTCGGCCGGGGCCGGCGCGGACGGGTTGACGACTTCGTGGGCGAGCGCCGTCCACGCGTCCCCGGGCAGCGGCTGGACCCCGAGGTCGCGCCGGGTCACGACGCCGCCGGGGTGCTCGGCGAGCCACGCCTGCTCGGCGATGTCCGCGAGGGCGCGGCTCACCGATCCTTCGGTACGGATGCTCGCGTCGAGACGGAACAGGTGCACGGTGCGGTCCTCCAACGTAGTTCTGCTGTGATGCAGATAGTATGCATGACAGAACATCTGCCGACAAGAAAAGTGAGCCGGTTGTAAATGCGGCATGACGCGGGTACCGGAGGTTCGCGACGAACTCCAGTTGGATCTCGGCTGGGCTCTGGGGGTCGCGCTTCGCGCCTACGCCAAGGAGGCAGGGCGCGTCATCGCAGGCGTCCCCTGCGGCCGCGGCTACCAAGTCCTCACCGCCGCGCGAGGTCAGGGGCGAGGCCCGACGAACGGACCGTCATCTGGCGCTGCGCTCGCCGCCATCGGAAGCGAGGACCGCACCGTTGACGTAGCCGCTCGAAGGTCCGAGCAGGAAGCAGACGACATCGGCGATTTCGTTCGGGTCCCCAGCGCCCCTCGCGCGCTTGTTCCATCGAGCACGACCATGTCCCCGCCGAGCATCGCGGCCGTTCCCTCGGCGTGGAGGGCTCCCGGGGAGACCGCGTTGACGCACGCCGACGGACCGAGCCCAGACGCCCGCTAGCGAGCGAGCATCTCGGTGCCGGCCCTTGAAGCGCCGTGAGCCGCACCGACCGCAGCCGGGGTTCGCGCCGAGCCCGACTCGATTGGACGATCGATCCGTTCTGTCGGCGCACCATTTCGGGCACCAAGGCCCTACCGGCAGGAACGTGTGTGTCGTCGGAACGGACTCATACAGCAGGACGCCGGACGCTCCTCGTCGGGCCAGGCCCTCGGCGATCGCTCACCCGATCCCAGACGTTGCGGCCTCGATGCGGCACCCGCTGCGTCATTGCGGAGCTGGAGCGCGCCGCCTCCCCAGAACACTATGTCGACAAGATGTTCTGTCAACAAGACTATCTGTCGGGCTGTCGAAGGGTGCTACGGTGATGTGATGTCCTCTCAACCCCGCGGCCGAGCGAGCGAAGGCGCCGAGTGTCTCGCCTTGGACAACGACCTGGTTTGGGCCATTCGAATGATCTCGGCGGCGCTTCGGCGCGCTGCGGCTGAGGCCGCGGAGACGCTGCCCGGAGGATCACGCGCCTACTTGGTACTCATGGCATTGGCCGAGGCCGGGGACAAACCCCCCACACAACTCGAACTGGCCGGCCAGGTCGGTCTCGACCGAACGGTGATGACCTACCTTCTCGACGACCTGGAGGGCCTGGGTCTGCTGTCGCGACGCCCGAATCCGCAGGACCGGCGGGCTCGCCACGTGATCCTCTCGGACGAAGGCCGATCGCAACTGCAGCGCATGCGAACTGATGTCGCGGCCGCTGAAGCACGGCTGCTTGGGGAGTTGAGCGAAGAACAGCGGGCCCAGTTCCGAGACCTCCTCACCCGGGTTGCGCTCACCGCTCAGCGGGGCACCCTCGGAGGCTGAGGTGCGACCCGCCGCCACGCAGTGCTGGGGCTATAGGTTCCATCTCTTTGGTCAGCGTCGGGCCCTGATGAGGATGCCCGCGAGGTGGAGTGCGGCCTGGTAGGCGATCGCGAGCTTGTCGGTTCGTGTGGACAGGCCGCGCCGCTGCTTGAAGCGGTTGATGCACCGCTCGACGCTGTTCCGCTGCTTGTACGCCCCGCTGTCGAAGCCGGGCGGACGGCTGCGGGATGACCGCACGGATGCCCCGGCGCCGCAGGTGGCTGCGGACGGCGTGTGAGGAGTACGCGCGGTCGCCCAGAACGGCCAGGGGCCGGGTCCGGGGCCGGCCCGGGCCAGTGCGGGGCACGCGGATACGGGGCATTATCGTCCCGAAGGCCGGTGCGTCACCTGCCTGGCCTGCGGTGACAGTGAAGGCGAGGGTCCGAGCGCGTGATCGGCGGGCTCGCGGCGTGGGCCGCCCCCTGTTGCGTGCCCCGGCAGCGTGCTGGTGGGCCCGGACGACCGTAGAGTCCACCGACACCGTCCAGCCGATGTCGTCGTCAGCGTCCGCCGCTGCCAGGGCGGCGGCGAGGATCATCTCCCAGGCGTCGACGGCCCATCTGATCAGCCGTTTGTGAGCGGTCTGGAAGGAACCGAGCTCGCCGGGAAGGTCCCGCCAGGGCGAGTTGGTACGGGACTTCCACGCGATGGCCCCAAGAGTGAGGCGGTGGTCGGCCCATCGCCGCCCGCGGACCGGATCCGCCGGCATCAGCGGCTCGATCCGGTCCCGCATCGCTCAGTGATCACTCATCGGACGGACACATCCCATCAATTGACCACCCATCCAAGAGACACGCTCTGGCCCGCCGAACTGCTGGGCCGCCGCAAGGCGGACAACCTCCTCGCCGGCCGGCCCGACGTGATCGCCACGGGAACGCGGGCTGTCCGCTGCAGATCCGCCGTCACGTGGGCGAGGTCGGCGTCCCCGTCGTCCACCCGGTCGAGCTCCTCGACGCCTCCCTCCGTACCAAGGGTCACTTCATTCCTGTGGTGGCGATTCCCTTGACGAGGTAGCGCTGGCCGACGAGGAAGACGATGAAGACCGGGATCAAGGTGACGACGGACATCGCGAACAGCGATCCCCATGAGGCTCCGCTGGTGGCGTCGACGTAGTTGCGCAGGGCCACGGGCGCCGTCTGCAGTTCGGGTTTTGTCAGGTAGATCAGCTGGCCCAGGAAGTCGTTCCACGTCCAGATGAAGGTGAAGATCGCGGTGGTGGCCAGGGCCGGCAGCGAGATCGGCAGCAGGATGCGGAAGTAGATCCGCCAGTACCCGGCCCCGTCGATCTTGGCCGCTTCGTCCAGCTCGATGGGCAGGCTCCGGAAGAACTGGATCATCAGGAAGATGAAGAAGGCGTCCGTGGCCAGGAACTTGGGAACGATCAACGGGAGAAACGTGTTGACCCATTCGATCTTCGAGAACATCACGTACTGCGGAATGATGAGTACGTAGATCGGCACCATCAGGGTCAGCATCATCATGCCGAAGAAGAACGCCCGCCCGCGGAACTTCAGTCGCGCGAAGGCGTAGGCCGCCATGGAGCAGCTGACCAGGTTGCCGAGCAGTGCCCCCAGGACGACGATCGCCGAGTTCATCAGGTAGACCCCGAACGGGTGCGACAGCGCGTTCCAGCCGTCGACGTAGTGACCGAAGTCGGTCTCCGTGGGGAGCAGTGAGGGCTCGCGGAAGATCAGGGCGTCGGGTTTGATCGAGCTGGCGATCATCCACAGCAGCGGGTAGAGCATCACGAGCCCGAACGTGATGAGCGCGACGTGCTTGAGGAGCGCGCGTATGCGAGCCACCCGCCTGCGGCGGTGCGGGGCAGAAGCAGGAGCGGGCGAAGGAGCGTCTTCGGCCGTCAGGCGTGTCATCTCACTTACCGTCACCGTAGAACACCCATCTCTTGCTGAAGTAGAAGTTGATCGCGGTCAGGACGCCGACGATCACCACGAGGAGCCAGGCCATGGCCGAGGCGTATCCCATGTGGAGCCGGCCGAAGCCCTCCTCGTACAGGTACAGGGAGTAGAAGAGGGTCGAGTCCGAGGGACCTCCCGTCCCCCCGCTGACGACGAAGGCCTGGGTGAAGGACTGGAAGGAGTTGATGACCTGCAGAACGAGGTTGAAGAAGATGATCGGGGTGAGCAGCGGCACGGTGACGTGCCGGAACTGGTGCCAGCGGCCGGCGCCGTCGAGGGCGGCGGCTTCGTAGTACTGCTCGGGGATCTGCCGCAGGCCGGCCAGGAAGATCACCATCGAGGAGCCGAAGGTCCACACGTGCAGGACGATGAGGCTGTACAGCGCGGTATCGGGGTTGGAGATCCAGCCGGGCCCGTCGATGCCGAACAGTCCGAGGAACCTGTTCACCAGGCCTTCGGTGCCGAAGACCTGCCGCCACAGGATGCCCACCGCGACCGAGGCACCGAGGAGCGAGGGCAGGTAGTAGACGGACCGGTAGAACGCCAGCCCCTTGATGCCCCGGTTGAGGACCATGGCCAGGGCGAGGGCGACCGCCAGCAGCAGCGGCACGCTGATGGCGACGTAGACGAAGGTCACGCTCAGGGATTGGCGCAACCGGGGGTCGTCGAGCATCTTGCTGTAGTTCTCCAGCCCCACCCACTGGGGAGAGCTCAGCAGGTTGTAGTCCGTCATGGAGAAGTACAGCGAGGCGATCATCGGACCGAGCGTGACGCCGGCCACGCCGATGAACCACGGCAGAAGGAAGACCCATGCAACACGTTCTTCTTTTCTGGCCGCCTGGCTGAGGGGTCTGCGGAGCACAGTCATCGTCCTCGGGTTCTTGGATCGGGTGCGGGGCTCAGGAGCCGCTCGACGGCTCGGCGTGCTGCAATGCGGCCAGGGGACTGCGTACGACGGCGACGTCCGCCGCGTCGAGGACGAGCGTCTCCCCGGCTCCCAGGCGGCGTCCGGTGAGCAGGTCGGTGCCGGAGCGGTCGAGGGTGACGGTCGCCTTGTCCTGCCGGTGGTTCAGCAGGAACAGGTACGCGCTCGTGTCCGACCGTCGCTCGGTGACCTCGACGCCCCGCGGTGCGGCGTGCACCGGTCGCACGCCGGCACGGACCAGGACGTGCCGCACAAGGGCCTCCAGGGCGTCGTCGTCCAGACGTGTGCCGACGTATACGGCACGGCCCTGGCCGAGTTCGTGCTCGATCACCGCGGCCTTGCCGGCGAGATGGCCCTCGCAGTAGACGGCGAGCGGTCGGGCGGTCTCGAGGTCGAGGTCGTCCTGCCACACGGAGGCGGTCGCGAGGAAACCGTTCAGCGCGGCCTGGTCGGCTGCCGCCTGGACCGGCACCGTGGCCTCGGCGGGCAGCGGAGAGAACTCCTGGACGTGCGCGCCGATGACCTCGCGCAGGGCTCCTGGGTATCCGCCTTCGACGATCCGGTCGTCCTCGTCGACGATCCCGGAGAAGTACGAGACGACTAGCTGACCGCCGTCCTCCACGAACGTTCGTACAGCCGCGCTGTGTCGGCGGGTCATCAGGTACTGGTTGGGAATGACCAGGACCCGGTAGGACGACAGGTCGTCGTCGAGAGTCACGACGTCGACGGCAACCTGGCTGTTCCAGAGGGCGCGGTAGTGCCGGGCGACGGTGTCCCGGTAGTCGAAGGTGTTGTCGGGGTGGGCGCAGCCTTCCACGGCCCACCAGTTCTGCCAGTCCCATACGATCGCGACCTGTGCGCCGGTCCGTGCCGTGGCCGCCTCGTCGATGGTCCGCAGCTCGTTGCCGAGCGCCTTCACCTCCTGCCAGGTACGGGTCTTCTCACCGCCGTGGGGGAGCATCGCCGAGTGGAACTTCTCCTGCCCCTGGCGGGAGGCCCGCCACTGGAAGAACATCACCGCGTCGGAGCCGTGCGCGACGGCCTGGTAGGAGCCCAGGCGCATCCGGCCCGGTTGTTTGACCTGGTTGATCTTCCACTGGCTCACCGCGCCGGCCGCCTGCTCCATCAGCATCCAGGGCCGGCCGCCACCCAGTGAGCGCATCAGGTCGTACTGGAAGGCGGCGGTGACCAGCGAGTGCGGCTTTCCCGGGTCGGGGTAGCAGTCGAAGGCGACGACGTCGAGTTCCTTCGCCCACCGGTGGCTGTCGGTCAGCCGGCACCCGAAGAAGTTGGTGGTCGCCGGAACGTCCGGTGTGATCCGGTGGAGCAGGTCGCGCTCCTGCGTGACGAGTTCCAGCAGGAGGTCGGAGGTGAAGCGGGAGAAGTCCAGCTCACGGGAAGGGTTGACCGAGCCGCGCACGGGTCCGGGAAGATGCACTTGGGACCAGTCGCTGTAGCGCTGGCTCCAGAACGCCGTGCCCCACCGGTGGTTGAGCTCGTCCAGCGTGCCGTACCGCTGCCGCAGCCAGGTGCGGAAGCGGTCGTCGCACAGGTCGCAGTAGCAGTCGGAGTGGTATTCGTTGCCGATGTGCCACATGGCCAGGCCGGGATGCCTCCCGTACCGCTCGGCCAACTTCGTGGCGATGCGCCGGCTGCGGTCCCGGTAGACCGGGGAGGAGGGGCAGAAGTGTCCTCGGCTGCCGATGCCGTGCCGCACTCCCTGCCGGTCGACCGACAGTGTCTCGGGGAATTCCGTGACGAGCCACGGCGGTGGCGCGGCGTTCGGGGTCGCGAGGTTGACGTGGATGCCGTTCGCCCACAGCAGGTCCATGATCTCGTCGAGCCATGAGAAGTCGAACCGGCCGTCGGCCGGCTCCAGCATGGCCCAGGAGAAGATACCCAGGCTCACGAGCCGCACGCCTGCGGTTCGCATGAGCCGGACGTCCTCCTGCCACACCTCCTTCGGCCATTGCTCTGGGTTGTAGTCCCCGCCGTAGACGACTCCCGGCAGTCGGCGGCGAAAGGTGGTCATGCGCGGATCGGGCACAGCGGGGATTCCTTCCGGAGGTGCTACTTACAAGTGGGGGCTCACATCTGGGACTTGATCTCGGAGATGAACTTCTCGGCCGCCTCCTTCGGCGACGCACGGTTGAACAGCACGTCCTCGTTGAGTCGCTGGAAGATGTCGGGGACAGCGGGACCGGCCTCCGCGTGGGGGATGTGAACCGCGGTCGGCTTCAGGGCGTTGACGCGGTTCAGGTAGTCGGCGATCCGCTTCTCCGCGGGGGACAGTTCGGGCGTTATCGCCTTGAGCACGTCGGGGTTGACGGGAACGCCTCGGTCGAACTTCTGGATCTTGGCCGCCTCAGGGGAGTTGACCAGGAAGTCGAGCAGCTCCGCAGCCTCCTTGGGGTGCTCGGTCCGCGCGGAGGCGCCGTAGAAGACGCCGGGCTTGGTGTAGGCACCGACCTGGGTGGCTCCGTCCTCGCCGGGGAAGAGGAGCAGCTTGGCCTCGCGTCCGCTGGCACCCTCGAGCGCACCGAGCTGGGTCACGGATATGTCGCTCATGGCAGCCTTGTGCTGGGCGACCAGGCCCTGCTCGATACCGGCTCCCGACGACAACTGCTCGATCGCGGCGTCCGGGCTGGTCGTGCCACCGCTGTCACGCAGCTTGACGACCCATTCCCAGTAGGCGGCCACAGTCTCCGCAGAGAAACCGATCTCGCTGCCGTCCTTGGTCCAGTAGTCCTCGCCGTGTTGCCGCAGCCAGGTGCCCAGGTCGTTGGTGTAGAGCGGCATCGCACTACCGACCAGACCCCTCTTGCCCTTGGAGAGGGCCTCGGCGGTCTTCACGTAGTCGTCCCACGACCACTTGGTGTCGTCCGGGAGAGGCACGCCGGCCTGCTTGAACGCCACCGGATCCGCGACGACACCGAACGCGCTGTCGCCGGCCGGGACTCCGTAGAGGCCGCCCTTCACGGTCGTCATCGCCATGGAGTTCGCGGGCAGCTTGTCGGTGTGCAGCACGTCCTTGACCTTCTTCAGGTCCATCAGCTGCCCGTTGTCGATGTAGGAGTACATGTACGGGTCGGTGATCTGCAGGACATCGGGCATGTCACCGGCGGCGGCACCGGTCGACAGCTTCTTCCAGTAGTCGTCCCAGTTGGAGTACTCGGGCTGGACGTCGATGTCCGGGTGCTCCTTCTCGAACACCGCGATCATCTGCTTGGTCATCTCATGCCGGGAGTCCGATCCCCACCAGTTGAACCGGATGACGGTCTTGCCGTTGCTCCCGGAGGAGTCTCCGGCGCAGCCCGCGGACAGGACCAGGGCGAAGACCGAACAGCTCAGCCCGACCGCACGGAGTCGTGTGCGTCTGCTCAGGCGGGAAGAGTTGTTCATGTTGAGGGCTCCTCTGCTGCCATGCGGGCGATGCGCCCAGACTGGGAATACGTCGTGTCAGGAAGCCGACTTGCGACGTCGCCCGTCTCGCGGCGCGGCCGCGGGGCTGCACAACTCGGCTGTTCTCCGGCCCGCGAAAGTTTCCTGCGGCCCGTGGGGAAGTTCGCCCGCCCGGGCTCGTCGAGCTCTCGGGCGGACTACGGCGGCTCTGACTGGGTGATGGTGAACGTGCGCTTGAACCTTGTCACCGGTGTGGCGAGTTGCTGCGCTGGATTGACCGCACAAGCCCCGCACCGAGCTGAGATCCGGGTGACGTCAGAAATAGTGAACGTTCACTGCGGCGAGCGTAGTGACGGACCACATCTCGGTCAAGGCTCTGTACACAACCTTTGAGCTCCCAATGGCACTTCACCGGTTTCCGTCTCGCCACGGACGAGGGACGGACCACGGGAACGTGCCGGGGCGGCCGCGTCCTGGCCGTGCGTTTACCGGATGACGGGGCCGGTCCTCGCCGGTCCGCTCGATTCGCGCAGCACGAGGCGGTAGTTGAGGTCCAGGTGGAGTTCCGGCTCCGCCTCCTGGCGGATGCGGGCCAGCAGGGCCTTCATGGCCTGTCGGCCCATGGCCTCGCGGTCGAGGTCCACGGTGGAGATCGACGGGTTGAAGTACGCGGTGAACTCGTGGTTGTCCCAGCCGAAGACGCTCACGTCCTCCGGGACCCGCCATCCGCGATCCTGGAAGCCGCGGATGACGCCCATGGCGACGTCGTCGTTCGCGGCGAGAACCGCGGTGACGCCGGAATCCGCCGACAGGCCCTGGGCCGCGTCGTATCCGGACCGCACGGACCAGTCGCCGTCGATGACGGCGTAGTTCTCCAGGCCCCGCTCGGCGACCGCCCGCAGATAGACCTCGCGTCGCTTGCGTGCCGACATCCATTCCGTGCTGCCGGCGACATGGACGAAGCGCCGATGGCCTATGGACGCGAGATGGTCGATGATCATGGCGGCCGGCTCGCCGTCCGCCGTGATGCCGTGGGACCGCATCTGGTCGTCGTACTCGCCTATCACCACGGTGGGGGTGTGCTCGAGCCCGAGCTGTTCGAT
This sequence comes from Streptomyces sp. NPDC030838, assembly GCF_055572035.1. NCBI lineage: Bacteria > Bacillati > Actinomycetota > Actinomycetes > Kitasatosporales > Streptomycetaceae > Streptomyces > Streptomyces sp. NPDC030838. Next base: position 1,522,582 of record NZ_JBVIED010000001.1, read on the forward strand.
GTCGCCGATCGGGGTGAAGGCCAGCACTCCATCGGCCTGACCGGAGTCGAGCAGGGCACGGACACGGTCCCCCCGGACTCTTTCGTCGCCTTCCAGCCCGACGATGTCCAGCAGGTAACCGGCTGCCTGGGCCTCCGCGGACGCGCCGCGCAGGATCTGCGAGGGCACGAAGGTCGTCATGGTCGGCAGGACCACGGTGATGCGGTTCGACTTGCGGGTACGCATCGACCGCGCCACCAGATTGGGCCGGTAGTCCAGCTCGGCCACGGCCTGCTCGATGCGGGCCACCGTCTGCGGCTTCATCCCTCCGTTGCCCCGCAGAAACCGGGAGACGGTCTGATGCGACACACCCGCGTGCGCCGCGACGTCCAGGATGGTGGGCCGCTTCTTACTCGGAGGCTTCGACCGCTTCACATCCCGCTCCGATCGCTCCGGCCGCGCATCTGCGTCCACAGTACTGCTCCGCCGCCTCTCTCCGCCCCGCATGCCCGTCGGTACTTTACTGCCCAGTCCGCCGTCACCTGGCGGCACGAAAATCCTCATGTCAAACCCCGAGACTCCAGTGCTGGTTCTTGTGCAGCTCGCTGCTCCAGCAGGTGTACTGCAGCAGGCGAGTCCCGTCCGCGGTGAAGGCCGAGTCCACGTCGAGGCACTTCCCGGAATGACGGGCGACGATCTCGACGTAGCCGGTGCCGGTATCACGCAGCAGCCACTGCTGGCTGGTGCGGCCGTCGCAGGTTTGCTGGACTATCGCGGCCTTGTCCGCCGTGGAGGAGCCGGCCACGTCCAGACACATCCCGGAGTGCCGGGCGAGGATCTGGCGGTAGCCCCCACCGACGGTGTGCAGCTGCCACTGCTGGTTGTCGCCGCCGGAGCAGCTCCACTGCTGGACCTCGGCCCCCTCGACGGTGGACACAGCGGCGCACTTGCCCGAGTGCCGCGCCTTGAGCGTTGTCGTGTCGGCGAGCTGAGACAGTTCTGCCGTGAGTACGGGCACGTAGAAGTCGGTGATCCCGGCGATGTTCGGGTGCGTGCCGCTGCCGCCACTGCCCGGGAAGGTGTTGACGAGGTCGTCGAACGTGTACGCCACCCGCTGAGCGTCGACGCGCGTGTCGAGGGTCGCGTCCGCGAAGACGTCGGCCACCGCGACGCCCCACTTCTGGGCGGCTTGCAGCGTCACCTGGCGCAGGGCGAGCTGGGTGTCCCAGTCCCGCGAGCCCATCTTGTGGGCGGCCACGTACACGAGTTGGGCGGACGGCCACTTCTGCCTCATCGTGTGGATGGTGGTTTCGAGCGCTCCGGTGTACGTGCCGTTGTCGAACGGGGCGGGGTCCTGGGAGGCGCTGACGGTGCCGACCCCGTAGGTGTGGTTGTCGTGGATCTGGATGGCGTCGTTCGTGCCACCGTCGAAGACGACGAAGTCGGGCGCCTGTGCGTTGGCCGACTGCACCTGGCGGAGGATCTGGTTGGTGCTCCCTGGCACCGCTCCCACGGTCGCACCGTTCACCGCGTACTTCGTCAGCGTCATTCCCTCACGTTCGGCGAGGAAGTTCACGAAGCTGCGCGCGTACTTGTGTCCGTGGACGATGCTGTCGCCGAAGACGTAGACGGACGAGCCGGCGAGGGCTCCGTAGGCGGAGTTCGCGGGGCGGGCCAGCCGGAAGTTGTCGATCGACTGCACGCCGGTTCCGTAGTAGTTGCAGGCGACCAGCTTCGCCAGGCTCGTCCCCGTGATGCTCCCCGTGGCGGAGGCCATCACGATCGGCGCGGCCTCCTTGCTGGTGATCGAGTACTGGACCTTGCGCAGAGTGAAGTCCATGTGCAGATCGACCGTGTACCACTTGCTCCGGTCGAAACTGATCCTGGTCCAGGTGGGATTGAGTGAGTCCGGGGCGGAGGTGGAGTCCGAGTCGGGCCCGGTCACGGCGTAGCGGAGCTCTGAGGCGGTCGCGGCGAGCCCGAAGACGAGGTGCCCGGCGTCGTCGCGCAGTTCCAGACCGGACTTCATCCCGGTGCTGGTGATGCCTGTCTTCCAGTCGAAGCGCAGGTCGAGCGTCTTCTCCTGCGTGATGGACGACCCGAACGGCCGTACCGACGTCGTGTAGTTGCCCATGCCCTTGGTGACGTTCAGTACACCGTTGCTGATGTCGGCCCCGACCGGGAAGCCGAAGTTCGCAGGCTCGGTCTGAGCGTCGAACGTCTCGTTGATCAGCGTCGTGCCCGGCGTTTCGGCGGCCGAGGCGGCCGGAGGTATGAGAAGAGCTCCGAGGAGCAAGGTCCCGGCGGCCAAGGGGCCGGCCCATCTTCGGGACCGCGAGCCCGTTCTGCTCATGACGGAGTACACGTGATCTCCCTTGATCTGTGGTGATGACGACCGGTGGCCGGCGGGAAGAGGGAGGACCCTGGCCGTGGCGTCAGCCCGAAGGCTTCACAGAAGGCCACGAACCCCGGAAAGGATGAGGTGCCCGACACCTGCACGGGCAACGTAGTGATCGTTCACCCTCATGGTCAAGACGTCTGCGCATGACCGTGCGCCTCGCCATGGCGGCCGCCACCTCGATGTGAACCGACCTGCGGCGGACGACCTCGGAACTCACCTCGTCCACACCATTGACACACAAGCACTCCGCCCAGTCTCATGTGCGATGCCGTTGACTTCAGTCAACTTCTGATCGCTTGGGTTCTGCAATGTTGCCTTCCCGCTGCGACCGGCACGACGGTCGGGCCACCAGCACTTCGAGCACAGAACGTGAACGTTAACCATCCAGCAGCTGACTACCCAGCACGGAGGTAGGTAGTGCCATGAAGCCGAACACCGATCACTGGTCACGCCGCAGGTTCCTCGCCATGACCGGCGCGGCAGCTCTGGGGGGTACGGCCCTCAATCTCGTCGGAAGCCTCCCGCGGGCCACCGCGGCGGCCGACGTGGTGTCGTACGTCGACACGTCGAGGTCCACGTACGACAAGCTCGTGCTGATGGTTGACGGGAAGCCCTTCTTCCACAGTGGGGTCCAATTCCGGTACGAGAAGCACAAGTACACGTTCGGCTGGACGGACGCCCAGTTGAAGCCCGTGCTACGGATGATCCGCGACGACGGATTCACTGTGGTGAACATCCCGATCTGGTGGTCGCAGGTAGAGACCTCGAAGGACACCTTCGACTGGACCGATATCGACCGGTACCTCGCCTGGTGCGGCGAATACGGTCTCAAGCTCGAAGTCCTGTGGTTCGGCAGCGACTCGACCGGTTTCTCCATGGCGCCCCGGTTCCCGTCCTACGTGCTCAACGACTACCAGCTGGTGCTGAAGTCCGACGGCACCAGGCTGGAGCGGAACGGCCACCACCTGCTGGACAAGACCGACCCGAACCTGCTCAGCCGGGAGAAGTACGTACTCGGCCGGCTCATGGCCCACATCGCCTCCGCGGACACCCGTCACACGGTCATCGGGGTCCAGGTGCTGAACGAGCCGAACGTGGCGCAAATGCAGTGGGGCGCATCCAGCGACCGGAGCTACAGCGCCTACAGCACCAGCAGATGGAACAGTGGCGGGTACACCGACGCGGCGCAGTTCCGCAAGGACGTGCTGCTGGATTACCTGAATCAGTTGGGGCAGGTGGTCAAGCAGTCGGACCACTCGGTCTACACCCGGGTCAATGTCGTCGGGGATGCGCTTCCGATCACCGAGAACGAGGCCCTCCGGAACCAGGGGAAGTCGTTCATCGACTTCTTCGGAAGGGACCCGTACACCACGAGCAACGACGCGATCTACTCCTACGGGACGCACAGCTTCTGGGCCCAGGGAAAGAACTTCCCCATGATCATGGAGAACTTCGCAGGGCACACGGCAGCGGACATTCACAAGTTCAATGCCCTCGCCGGAAACACCGCGTTCAATCTGTACGCCGCCCTGGACCCGGACTCCAGCACCGGCAGCAGCGATCACGGCCTGTACGACTTCAACCCCACCACCAAGGTCGTCACCCGCAAGGCCGTCTCCGACAAGGTCGCCGCCCTCAACCGCATGCTGAACAAGATCAGCCGCGACCTGGCCGGCAAGAGCCCGGTGGAAGCCGGCGGTACAAACCTCCAGACGTTCAATCGCAACGCCACCACCAGCGTCAACGTCACCAAAACCCTGGCCGGGCTGAACGTCGACTACATGACATCGAGCAACGGACAAGGCATCGCCGTCAAGCGCGGTGCGGCCGAATTCGCCCTCGCCAGCACGGCCCGGGCCACATTCACGCTGCCGGGAACCATCGGCGTCGTAAGGTCTGTCGAAACCGGCCACTACGACGGAAATGACAACTGGGTGAGGGCCGGCGTCAAGGCGTACAGCACGGTCTCCGGGGGCATCGCCATCGACATGGCGGCCGGCGAATGCGTGCGGGTCGCCTACCTCGCCAGTGGCGCGACCTACAAGATAAGGAACTCGTCCTCGGGTCTGTACCTCGATACCGACCTGAACGGTGTGGTCACCCTCGCGTCCGCGACCACCTACGACGACCAGGACTGGATCGTCGCCAGGGATTCGTCCGGATCCTGGACCCTCAAGAACGTGAGAACGGGGCGCTTCTACCTGGAAACCGGCTCCAGCGACAACACCGTCTTCTGGAATTCCGGCACCATCTCGGACAGCGCGCTCTGGGACATGGAAGGGGTTGCCGGGGGCGGGCTTCGCGTCAGGAACAACCATGCCGGAAGGGCCTACCTGTACGGGACCTCCGCGGGTGACGTGAGGTGGAACACGGGAGCACAGGACTCGAACACCGTCTGGGAGTTCCAACCGAAGTAGACGGCGCCCTGAGGGCCATCCGACCAGGAGGGCGTACGGTTCCTCGTCCGTCACAAGGACGCTGTACGCCCTCCTGCCGTCGCGAGTTCCTTGTACTCGTGCAGTCAACTACCCGTCGCTAAAGCGACGGGCTTGCACAACGGGCATCACTGGCGGTGATGCTGCGTTTGCGTCCAGCCCCACCCCGCTGACGCGGTGGTGGGGCAGGGGCCGTTGGCTGGGCCCCGCGTCGCCACAACTCCCATGCGCGGGCAACGACGCCGCAGGACCGGCACGCGAACCAGGCCTGGGAGACCCGGTTCGCCTTGTCGACGTGCCCGCACTCGGCACAGGTGCGCGAGGTGTACGCCGGATCGACGTACACCACCGGCACCCCCGCCCGGCGGGCCTTGTACGCGATGAACTGCCCCAGCTGGGCGAAAGACCAGCTGGAGTGGGTGGCCCGTTGGGGCTTGCGAAGCCGTACCCGTTCGCGGATGCCCGTGAGGTCCTCCAGGGCGATCCCGCGACCGGTGCTCCCCCACGCTCGGCTTCGCTCGCGCGGGAGGTGCCCCCATCGCCTCGGCCACCACATGTTTCGCGATCTTGTGGTTGATGTCCTTGGCCCGCCGCGCTTCGTTGCGCCGCCGCTTCTTCAGCCTGCGTTTGGCGGACGGGGTGTTCTTCTTCTGCAGCTTGGTGCGAAGCCTGCGCTCCCGGGCCCGGACGCGGTTGAGCTCGCGCCCGGCCATGATCTCGCCGTCGGAGGTGGTGGCGATGTTCACGATGCCCAGGTCGAGGCCGAGGAAGTCCACCGGATCGGTGTTCAGGGGCGGCTCGGGTACGTCGCAGGTGGCGTTCAGGAACCGCATGCCGTCCCGGCACACCAGGTCCGACTCGCCCCTGCGGTACAGGGCCAGGGTGGCCAGCTGCTCGGGTGCGGCGATGAACGCCACGTCCTTGATCCGCCCGGCCGTCGTCCAGACCGAGATCCGGCGTTCGGCGATCTGCCAGGACAGCATCCGGTCGTCGTAGGGCTGCGCCCCATCCGGGCGGAAGGCGATCGGCTTCCCGGTGGCCCTGCGGTACCGCTTCGAGCCGGGTCTCCCGAGGTTCCCGGCCTTCAGGTTCGCCTTCAGCGTCGCGTAGGCGTCGCAGGCCTTCTTGATCACGTGCTGGGCGGCCTGGGCGCCCAGGTTCCACCGCGCCTTGGCCTCGTTGTAGGTGAGCTTGCGCAGCGCGAAGTTGTTCTTCACATCCTTATCGAAGGCCACCTCGCTGACCCAAGTGGCCGCCTCGTTGCAGGCGCGCAGGGTCGCCTCACGGGACAATCCCCCGCCAGCCCGCAGCCGCTAGTGGGCCTCGGCGCGCAACCGGCGGGCGGTCTACGTGGAGGCGATCGAGCGACTGGGCCTCGAGTCCTACGGCGTGGTCGACGGGGACTGGTCGATGCGCTCCGGATACGAGGCCGCTCGGGACCTGCCCGCCGACTCCGGTGTGACGGCTGTGCTGGCCGCCAACGACTACGTCGCCATGGGCGTCATCCGCGGGTTCCAGGACCGCGGTACGCGAGTGCCCGAGGACATGAGCGTATTCGGCTGGGACAACGAGGAGTTCACCCAGTACTTCTCGCCGGCCATCTCAACGGTGCACACCGACAAGGAAGAAGTCGGCCGCCGGGCGATGCTGTCGCTGCTCGCCCTCCTGCGCGGCGAGCCCGGGCCGGTGGCCGAAGTCGCCGATCTGTTCCGCATCATTCCGCGAGAGTCGAGCGGCCCGGCCCCTCGCCAGGGTGCCCCTCGACAAGTCCACCGTCGGGCCTGAAGTCCCCTCACAGAGGGCGACTTCACTGTCGAATGTGAACGATCACTGCGCCAACTCTTGACCGAAAAGGTGATCGTTCACTACGTTCAGGCTGCCGCCGCGTTACATCGGCGAGCGCCGGGATCATCTGATCAGTGCCGTTTCCCTCTTCGACCGCACGACCACGTGTGCACGCCTGGGCTGGGCGGGTCGAACCGACCTTCTTCGTCAGCGGTTCCAAGACCCGGCGTCGCGCCCACGGCACCACCCGAGCTTCTACGAAAGAGCCACATGACTGAGTACAGCCAGCCCGTGAGGGTGGCGATCGTCGGCGCCGGAAACATCGCCGACGGCTGCCACATGCCCGCCGTCCAGGCCCAGAGCGGCGAGGCCACCGTCATCGCGGTCGTCGATGTCGACCAGCAGCGCGCCGAGGCATTCGCCGCCCGCTGGAACATCCCCGCCGCCTACGACGACCTCGATCGGATGCTCCAGGAGCAGCGCCCCGACCTGGCCATCGTCTGCACGCCCCCGATCGCCCACGGGGAGGCCATCACCGCCTGCCTGGACGCCGGTGTGTGGGTGTGGTGCGAGAAGCCCCCCACGCTCTCGGTGGCCGAGTACGACGTCGTCGGTGCCCACGAGCGGGAGGGTGGCCCGTACGTCTCCTATGTCTTCCAGCACCGCTTCGGTTCCGCCGCCCGAGCCCTGCGGGAGCACATCCGCACCGGCAGCCTCGGCGCTCCCCTGGTCGGCGTCTGTCACACCCTGTGGTACCGGGACGACGCCTACTTCGAAGTCCCCTGGCGCGGCAGGTGGGAGACCGAGGGCGGCGGTCCCACCATGGGTCACGGCATCCACCAGATGGACCTCATGCTGGCCCTGATGGGGGAATGGACCGAAGTCCGCGCCGCCATGGGCACGTTGGCCCGCGACGTGGAGACCGAGGATGTCTCCATGGCCATGGTCCGCTTCGCCAGTGGCGCCATGGTGTCCCTGGTCAACAGCCTCCTCTCCCCCCGCGAGACCAGCTACCTGCGCTTCGACTTCACCGAGGCCACGGTCGAGCTGTCCCACCTCTACGGCTACGACAACTCCCACTGGACGTGGACCCCCGCACCCCACCGGGCCGGCGCCACGGCCACGGAGCTGGGAGCACCGCTCGACGACGAAGCCAGTTCGCACGCCGCGCAGTTGCGCGCGCTGCTGCGGTCGCTACGCGCCGGGGAACGCCCCGAGGCCAGTGGCGACGACGGCCGCCGCGTCCTGGCCTTCATCGCCGCCCTGTACGAGTCGGCGACGACCGGACGCCCCGTCACCCCGGACGTGATCGCCCCGGCCAACCCCTTCTACCACTCCATGAGCGGTCGCCCCGGCGCCGCCCAGGACAACGCCGTCAAGGAGAAGACCGGTGTCTGACACTCGCTTCACGATCGACCACGACGACGCCGGGACCCAGTTCGTGGTGTCGGCTGCCGGCACCGACCTCGCCACGTACGTGTACCGGCCGGACACCCCGCTCGAAGAATCCCCCAAGCCCTACCTCTATCCGCTGAGGACCCTCTCCGGCGCGCCCGTGGGCGTCTACCGGCCCTGGGATCACCGCTGGCACAAGGGCCTGCAGATGACCTGGTCACATCTGTCCGGCGACAACTTCTGGGGCGGGCCCACCTTCGAACAGGGCGCACCCGGCCACGGCTACGTCTGGCGTGAGAACCACGGCTGGCAGGTGCACCGCGCCTTCGACCGGCAGGACGTTGGCGGCAGCGAGGTCTCCGTCATCCAGGGGCTGGACTGGATCGCCTCCAGCGACGAGGTGTGGATCGACGAGACGCGCACCCTGCGCTTCCACAGCGCAGACACCGACGACGGTGTCTGGGCGCTGGACTTCACCACCGCCCTGACCAACGTGCATCACGAGCCCTTGGAGATGGGCAGCCCCACCACGCACGGCCGCCCCAACGCCGGGTACACGGGTCTGTTCTGGCGCGGTCCCCGGGCCTGGACCGGCGCGGACGTCATCGCCGACGGGGGTCATGAGGGCGACGCCGTCATGGGCACACGGGGGGCCTGGGCGGCCATCACCGGCGAGCACGACGAGATCGACGGCGGCGCCACCGTACTCGCCTACGCCGGCACCACCAGCGCCGCCGCCCCGCTGACGTGGTTCGCCCGCAGCAGCGCCTTCGCCTGCCTCAACCCGTCGCCCGCCTTCGACACGGAGATCAAGCTGGAACCCGGTGAGACCCTGTCCCTGAGCCACCGCTTCGTGTTCCTCGACCGCATGGTTGATCGCCGCGAACTCGAGGCGACGGCAAGGGAGTTCGCACTGTGACCTCCGTCCCCGACTTCCCGGGAGCCGTGGGACTCAGCCAGCTCCAGGTGTATCCCTGGCCCACGGCGGACGACGAACACGGCGGCTCGCCCCACATGCACCTCACCTGCGCGGAGTGCTACGTCGTCGTCAGTGGACGCGGCCGACTGGAAACCCTCAACCACCAGGGGCACACGACGACCGAGCTGCACCCCGGAGACACGGTCTGGTTCACCCCGGGCACGATCCACCGCGCCGTCAACGACGAGGACCTCCGCGTGATCGTCGTCATGCAGAACAGCGGCCTCCCAGAAGCAGGCGACGCGGTCATGACCTTCCCGCCTGAGTACCTCTCCCCCGAGACCTACCCGGACGCGGCCTCGCTCCTCGACGCCGACGGCATCCCCAGCCCCGAGCGCGCGCGGGCTCGCAGGGATCTGGCTGTCGAAGGATTCACCGAGCTGAAGCGGCAGTGGCGGCGAGGGAACCGCTCGGCGTACGAGGACTTCTGCGCGGCAGCGGTGCGGCTCGTCCAACCCCGGCTGGACACCTGGGAGAAGACAGTCAGCGACGGTGCGCTGGCTGCCGCGCACATGGCACTACGGCAGATCAACGCCCTGCGAGGCGACGACTTCGACTACCTGTTCGACGCAGAGGTCTCGCGTATCGCGCAACCACCCCAGCAGACGCTGGGTATGTGCGGTTTCCTGCGCGCCTACCATCCCACCCACCGCGAAGGGTCCGAGCGATGACACCGAACAAGCCCGGGCTGCCCCGGCGGGCTTCCTCACCGCCGCGACCGCTGTCGTAGGATCCGTCACCGTCGATCAGGGGGGAGCCGTCGGCAGTGGTGCCGTCGTCATTCACTACGCTCGTGAAGGGTCGTGCCCTCAGAGAGCACGAGACGGCCGTGATCAGTCGGTTCCACCCGGACGCGTCTCTCACCCCGGTGAGGGCACCCGGCGGACCGGCCCCGGTCACGCACCCTGCCATGACGAGGCCACTGGCGGTGCGGCAGGCACCGCGCGACTGTGCGACTGGCTTCAGCGGAGGTCAGGTGATGCAATGGTCATGGGCGGTTTGAGCATGACAACATGGTCGGGGTTCGCTTGGCCGTGGTGCTGGTGAACCTCGAATCAGTAGTGCATGGGCGCCTGAGGCGCTGGAACAGGCGCTACGGGACCTGAGATCCGCCGTCCGCTGATCACCGGCTCCACGTGCGAGGGGATCAGAACGTGGTCGCGGCGGCTGAGGCCGGTCTTCGAGGCGTCCTCCGAGACGGAACGGTGCGAATCCATCAACACGCTGCTCGCGGATGGCGCGCGCAGCGTCTACCTGACCACGCACGACGGTTTGCGGCCGCACCTGCACTTCACCCCGGACGGCCAGGATCTGCACAGCCGCGTGAAAGCCGTGACAGCCGGCGGCCTGGCCATCTTCACCATGGAGGCGAGGGAGGGCGGCTGGGCGTGTGTGCGCTGGACTCCTGCCGGACAGCCTTCGTCGACACCAGCCGCAACGGCCGCCGTACCTACTGCTCCGCACGCTGCGCCAACACCGATGCCGTACGCCGTCACCGCAGGAAGTAGCACGTGGCGGTCGGCTCGAGGCAGGACTATGCCGGGACCAGTGCCACGACGATCGGGACAGCGGCGATCCCGAGAAGCGTCTGCGTCGCGGTGATCCCGGCCATCAGCGGTGCGTCGCCACCGAGTTGCCTTGACAGGACTTTCGACCCTGGCCGCCGGGCCCCCGGCGAACCGGCAGGCCGGTCAGGGGTCGGTGGGGCCGCCGAGGCCCGTCAGGGCGCCGACCGGGTCGGGGTCCGGGGTGCCGCGGGGCCACCAGTCGTCCGCGCCCGGCTCCGACTCGTAGGCGTACCAGAGTCCGTCGCGGCCGAGGCGGAGCTGGATGTGGCCGCGGGGGTGGGTGAGGCGGTTGCGCCAGGGGCGGAAGGCGGGGAGGTCGGCGGCGAGGAGGAGCGGGCGGGCGCGGTCGAAGCGGCCCGCAGGCGGGTCCCAGGGCTCCTCGAGTGCGGCGAGCCCGTCGAGGCCGCCCTGCCGCCAGGCGGCGACCGCGCGGGCCAGCTCGCCGGGGGTGCGGCCGGCGGCCGAGGCGAGGGACGCGTACAGGCCCCGTGTGGCGGCGGTGAGGCCGGCACCGGGCCGGGCCGCGGCGAGCCGTACCGCGTCCTGCCACAGAGTCAGCTCCGCGACCGGGTCGTGGCCGGTGGCGAGCAGGGCGTGGGCGCGGGCCGCGGCGTCGGTGGCGAGCTGGTCCAGGGCGAGCGGGTCGGGGCCGCCGGGCGCCGCCGGGTAGGCCGGGGGCTGCTCCGGGTGCGGGGGCACCGGCAACGGCCTGGGCAGCGGCGGGAGTGCGCGCGGGGCGAGGGCGTCGGCCGCGCGGACGCCGGGCAGGGGCTCCGGGTCCCGTTCCCGGGCGGCGCGGGCCGCCCGCGTGGCGCTCAGCCGGGAGAGGGCGTCGAGGAGTTCGCGCTCGCCGCGGCCGCGCAGCAGGAGCAGCACGAAGGGGTCGGCGTCGAGCAGCCGGGCGGTCTGGTAGCAGAGGGCGGCGGCGTGCTTGCAGGGGTGGCCACGGTCGGGGCAGCTGCACCGGGGCTCCAGGTCGCCGGGGCCGGGCAGCAGCGGGACGTCGCCCTCCGCGAGGGCGTGCGGCATCTCCTTGTCCAGCAGCGCGGCGATGTGCCCCGGCCGGTCCGCTGCGGCGTCCAGGAACCGCTCCCAGTCCGCGTCGTCCAGCGTGCGCAGCCGGATCTGGACCCGGTACGGCCGCGGGCGGCTGCCGTGCACGTACGCGAGGACCAGGCCCGGCGTCACCGTGATGGCGTCCACCTGCCCCTGCTCGGCGTAACCACGCCCGCGGGCCAGCCGCTTGGCGTCCAGCGCGCCCTCCTCCAGCGCGGTGATCCAGGCGTTGCCCCACCAGGTCTCCGCGAACCGGGCGTCGTCCGAATGCGGGCGCGACGGGAAGGCGGCGAAGGTGCGGCGCAGGTCGCTGTCGCGGTGGGGGGAGGCCATGGAGCGGGGGGTGCGGTGGTGCGGGTCCTCGGGGTGCGCGGCGGTCCTGGGGTCCGTGTCCTCCGAGGGGGCCTCGGACGCGAAGGAGGCCTGGGGCACAGGGGCATGGGGCGCGGGGGCACTGGGGACGGGCGCATTGGGCGCGGGGGCATGGGCGTCGAGGGCCGGAGCGATGTCGCCGGTCCTGCCCGCGCCGTCCGAGTCGGTCGGCATCCGGAAGGCGTTCGCCAGGAAGGCGGCCATCTCTCCACTCGCCGCGGCCCTCCGCGAGGGCACGGGCCGGACCGGGCGCCGCCCTTCCGCAGCGCTGCGCCCAGCCCTGCCACCCTCGCGCGCCTGGGCCGCACGCTCACGCTGCTTCTCCTGCTCCCGACGGGCGGCTCGGAGCGCGTCACGGGCGACGTCGGCGGGGCGGGAGGCCGCGGTGCGGTCCGGATGTGAGGGAGACGAGTCCGCCGGGCGGGCCTGGCTTGTGGGGCTGGTAGGGCTTGTAGGGGTGGGGCGGGGATCCGCCGGGCCGGCCTGACCCGCGGGTGCGGGGCGGGGGTCTGTAGTGCGGTCCCGACCTGCGGAGCCGGCACCGGAGTCCGCCGGGCGGCCATGACCGGTCAGGGCGGGACGGGGATCCGCCAGGCCGGCCTGACCTGCGGAGGTGCCTTCGGGCACCTCGCGCGGGGTGGCCGGGGCGTCGGGCTGCGGGGCCTCCGGGGTCCGCGGGACCTCCGACACGTCCGTCGGGTTCGCGGGGTCAGCGGCACGGCCCACGGCCGCGAGCGCTTCAGCCTCTCCGGTCTCCCGGCCCACGCTCTCCCCCGCACCCCGCCGGGCCGCGACCGCCCGGCGGAGGGCCGCGCGTGCGGCGTCGCCGGGCCGGGGTGCGCGGGGGCCGTTGGGAGTGGCTCCCGCCGGGCCGGAGGCAGAGGCACGCTCGTCGGAGGATGACGTCTCCTCCCCCGGGACGGCATCCGCCGTCGACCGGGCGGCCCTCAGGGCACGGCGCGCCATATCCGCGGGACGCGCGGACCCCGCGTCCTCCACGCCCGCTTCGTCGACGCCCGCCTCCGCGGAGCGCGTCTCCTCGACACCCGTCCGCTCGGACCGCGTCACCTCGACGCCCGCTTCCTCGAAACGCTCCTCCTCCAAGGGCTCCCCCTCGAAGCCGACCTCCTCCAGGCCCGCCCCCTCGAACGCCGCCCCCTCGAACGCCGCCCCCTCGGAGCGCGCATCCTCGGCGCCATCCCCCTCGAAACGCTCCCCCTCCAGGGGCTCCCCCTCGAACAAGGCCTCCCCCTGGAAGCCGGCCTCCTCGAAGCTCACCTCCCCGGCACCCACGCCGTCCTCGCCCCGCCCACGCGCCACCCCGCTCACGACGCCCTCCGCAGGGAGACGAGGTCGGACAGCTCACGGTCCGTCAGCTCGGTGAGGGCTGCCTCACCGGAGCCGAGGATCGCGTCGGCCAGGGCGCGCTTGGAGGCCAGCATCTCGGCGATGCGGTCCTCCACCGTGCCCTCCGTGACGAGGCGGTGGACCTGGACGGGCTGGGTCTGGCCGATCCGGTACGCGCGGTCGGTGGCCTGTTCCTCGACGGCCGGGTTCCACCAGCGGTCGAAGTGGACGACGTGGCCTGCCCGGGTCAGGTTGAGGCCCGTGCCGGCCGCCTTGAGGGAGAGGACGAGGACGGGGGTGGCCCCGCTCTGGAAGCGGTCGACCATTCGTTCGCGCTCGGGCACCGGGGTGCCGCCGTGCAGCAGGTCCACGGGGACCGCGCGGGAGTTGAGGTGAGTCGTGATGAGGCGGGCCATGCCGACGTACTGGGTGAAGACCAGCGCCGAGCCGTCCTCGGCGAGGAGGGTGTCCAACAGCTCGTCCAGCAGGGCGAGTTTGCCGGAGCGGGCCACGAGTCGGTCGGTGCCGGCCCGCGCGGGTTCCTCCTTCAGGTAGAGCGCGGGATGGTCGCAGATCTGCTTCAACGACGTCAGGAGTTTCAGGACCAGGCCCCGGCGGGCCATGCCGTCCGCCGTCTCGATGGCGAGCAGCGACTCGCGCACCACCGCCTCGTAGAGCGCGGCCTGTTCGCGGGTGAGGGGGACGGGGTGGTCGGTCTCCGTCTTGGGCGGCAGCTCGGGGACGATGCCCGGGTCGGACTTCTTGCGGCGCAGGAGGAACGGGCGGACGAGGCGGGCCAGCCGCGCCACCGCCTCCTCGTCCTCGCCGTTCTCCACCGCGCGGGCGTGCCGGGCGCGGAAGGACTTCAGGGGGCCGAGGAGGCCGGGCGTCGTCCAGTCCAGGAGGGCCCACAGTTCGGAGAGGTTGTTCTCGACGGGGGTGCCGGTCAGGGCCACGCGTGCGGGCGTCGGGATGGTCCGTAGGGCCTTCGCCGTGGCCGAGTACGGGTTCTTGACGTGCTGGGCCTCGTCCGCCACCACCATGCCCCATGGCTGTCCGGCCAGGGCCGGGGCGGCCGAGCGCATGGTGCCGTACGTGGTGAGGACGAAGCCGGCGTCCAGGTCGTCGAGGGTGCGGCCGGTGCCGTGGTAGCGGCGGACCGGGACGCCGGGGGCGAACCGCTCGATCTCCCGCTGCCAGTTGCCGAGCAGAGAGGCCGGGCAGACCACGAGGGTCGGTTCCGGGCGGGCCCGCTTCAGGTGCAGGGCGATGACGGTGATGGTCTTGCCGAGGCCCATGTCGTCGGCGAGGCAGCCGCCGAGGCCGAGGGAGGTCATGAGGTCGAGCCAGGCCAGGCCGCGCCGCTGGTAGTCGCGGAGGGTGGCGTGCAGGCCTGCGGGGGGTTCGGCGGGGTGGATACCGGCGGTCAGGCGGTCGCGCAGGGCCGCCAGCGCGCCGACCGGGACCGCCTCCACCGTCTCGCCGTCGATCTCGGCGCTGCCGGTGAGGGCGACGGACAGGGCGTCGACCGGGTCGAGCAGTCCGAGTTCGCGTTTGCGGGCCTTGCGGACGAGGGCCGGATCGACGAGCACCCACTGGTCGCGCAGCCGGACGACGGGGCGGTGGGCCTCGGCGAGGCTGTCCATCTCGGCCTCGCTGAGCGGTTCCCCGCCGAGCGCGAGCTGCCAGCGGAACTGGAGCAGCTCCTCGCTCTCGAAGAAGCCGGTGCCGTCGGTCGCGGAGCCCGGCGCGGGGCGCACCACGGCGGCGGCGGTGAGGTCGCGGGCCAGGTCGCGCGGCCAGTGCACGGCGACTCCGGCGGCGGCGAGGCGGGAGGCGGCGACGCCGAGCAGATCGCCCAGCTCCTCCTCGGAGAGCGCGAGGACGTCGGGCACGTCCTGTTCGGCGAGCCGGTCCAGCGGGGGCCAGACGCGGGCCGCGCGGCGGACCGCGAGGGCGGCGTCCACCCGGGCGCGGGGTCCGAACGCGGCGTCCGCCTCGCCCGCCCACAGGGCCGCCGCGTCGGTCACGAGAGTGGGGTCGGCGAGGCTGTGCACCTGGACGATCGCGGCGCCCGCGCGGCGCAGCCGCTCGTTCTCCCCGCTGTGCTGCCCGGTGTCGAACAGGTCGTACGCCGACAGGTCGAGGCGGAGCGAGATCCGCACGCCCGCGTCCATGCCGGCGGCGACCTCGGCGGCCCAGTCGTGGGCGTCGGGCAGGCGCTGCGGCCGGCGGTCGGCGAAGGGGCGTCCGCAGGCGTGGGGTGCGGCGGGGGTGCGGGGCAGGGTGTCCGCGACGGCGTCCAGGAAGGAGCGCATCAGCGCCTCCGGCTCGGGCAGCCGGAGTGGGCCGGTGCCGGGCAGCGGCACCGCGTGGCCCTCGTACGGCAGAGCCGCGGCGATGGCGCGCAGGTGGGCCAGGTCGTCGGGGTCGAGCGGGCCGGCTCGCCAGGCGTCGTGGCCGGTGGGCGTCAGTCCGGGCAGGAGACGGCCGCGGGCGGCGAGCCGCAGGGCATGCCGGGCGGCGGCTCCCCAGCAGGCGGTGGCGGGGTGGGCGGCGGGATCGTGCCGCGCGCGGACCAGCAGCGGCAGGGCCTGGTCGAGCGGCACGCTGAGTGCGGGGGTCTGCCTGCGGCGTACGCCGGAGCCATGGCGCCGTACGACCGTCAGCTCCGTGGGCTCGGCGGCGCGGAGGTCCGCCGGGGGGTCGCCCTCGGGGTGCCAGAAGGCGATCCGGCCGTCGCGCGGCAGGGGTGCGGGGAGGAAGACGGCCGCGAGTCCCGCGGGCACCCGCGCGTCCGTCCGCTCGGCCGCCGTCGCCGTGTCGCGCATACGTCTGGTCACCTCCCGCCCGTGCGCGTCGATCAGTCGTCTTCGACTCTACGGGCCGGGTCTGACAATCGGCTCCGGCGGCCGTCCGGGGCCGGTGCGTCAGGGAACCGTGCGGGAGACGACGTAGACCATCGGGTACGTCGGATTGCCGAAGTTCACGACCACGTTCTGCGTCGGCCTCGGGTTCTTCTGCTCGCGGACGAGGCCGTAGTTCGGGCCGGGCCGGACGTTCTGCCCGGAGAACTTCCAGCCGGTGACATCGCGGTCGCGCGCGCCGATGGTGATGTCGTCCTTGACCAGGTCGCTGCGGCTGACGCCCAGCTCCTTCAGGAAGGCGTCCAGGCCGTCGTGCGTGGTCTGGAACTGGACGTAGAGGCGGCTGGTCTTCCAGTTGTTCGTCTCGTACCAGGCGACCTTGTTCGAGGGATGCGGTATCGGCACCTGGTAGAGGCGGCGCTGCACCTTCGACGGCCAGCCTTCGGTGAGGCCGGTCGCGGAGTACTTCTTCTCCTTGTCCTTGCCGCTGTCGCGGCTCTGGTTGGCGGAGATGACGAGATAGCCGGCCGGGATGCCGATGAGCAGCACGATGATGATCAGGGTCAGCGCGCGGCGGCGGATCATGTGGCGGCGGTCCTCGACGGGGCGCTGCGGCTCGTCGAGCGGACCGGCCTGGTGCGGCAGGGGACCCGACGTCACAGCGACCCCTGGGCGCGGCGGGCCTGCGCGTACCGCTCATAGCGTTCGTACCGCTCCACGCGGCGGCGCTTGGCGCGGCGGAAGCGGCGGGCGACCAGCCGGGCGAGGTCGGCGGCGCCGACCATGCCGGCCTCGGGGCCGAGCTGGGCGCGGACGATCCGGGCCTCGGGGCGGTAGCCGCGACCGGTCAGATGCCGCTTGAAGGCGTCCCGCGCGGGGCCGATCAGCAGGTCGTCGGCGGCCGAGACGCCACCGCCGATGACGAAGCAGGAGGGGTCGAGCGCGGCGGCCAGGTTGGCGATGCCGACGCCGAGCCACTGGCCGATGTCCTGGAGCAGCTCGACGCACATCGCGTCGCCCTCGCGGGCCAGCTCGGTGATCATCGGGCCGGTGATGTCGTCGATCTGCCCCTTGACGTGCTCGATGATCCCGTACGCCACCGGGGAGTCGGCGGCGGCCAGCTCCTTGGCCTCGCGGACCAGCGCGTTCCCGGAGCTGTACTGCTCCCAGCAGCCGCGGTTGCCGCACGGGCAGCGGTGGCCGCCGGGCACCACCTGCATATGGCCGAACTCACCGGCCACCCCGAACTTGCCCCGCTTGACCTGGCCGTCCTCGAGGATCGCGCCGCCGATCCCGGTGCCGAGGGTGATCATGACGAGGTGGTCCTCGCCACGGCCGGCGCCGAAGCGCCACTCCGCCCAGGCGGCGGTGTTGGCGTCGTTGTCGACGAGTACGGGGACCGCGAGCCGGTCGGCGATGCGGTCGCGCAGGGGTTCGTTGCGCCACGACAGGTGGGGGGCGAAGAGCACCCGGTTGCGGTCGGCGTCGACCCAGCCGGCCGCGCCGATGCCGACGGCGTGCACGTCGTGCCGGTCGGACAGGTCCAGCACCAGCTCGACGATGGTGTCCTCGACGACCTTGGGGCTCTTGGACTTGTCCGGGGTCTCCGTGCGGAGCTTCTCCAGGATGTTGCCGTCGGCGTCGACGACGCCCGCCATCACCTTGGTGCCGCCGATGTCGATACCAACCGTGGGCACGCGGGGCGCGGTCAGGTGGGAGCGGCGTTCCCGGGTGCCGATCGTTCTGAGGGCGGGGGCACGCCGGGAGCCGATGGGGGCGTTGAAGGTGCCGTAGGTGCTCATCGGGGCCGATTCTGCCTCACGGGGGTGCGGGGTGCCGAACTGCGTGGTTCCGGTTCATTGCCGGGTGCGGCGCCGTTGTGGTACTTCGCGCAGTTCCCCGCGCCCCTTAGGGACGTTCCAGTTCCTGGCGTAGATCTGCCAGGTCGCTTCCGCCTGCCATCTGGTTCGTCAGCTCGTCCAGCGTGATGTCGTCCCGGGTGTGATTCCCCACCATGGTGCCCCGCCGCAGCAGGACGAATCTGTCGCCGACCATGTACGCGTGATGCGGGTTGTGCGTGATGAAGACAACGCCCAGGCCCTCGTCCCGGGCCGCGGCTATGTACTTCAACACCACGCCCGACTGCTTCACGCCCAGTGCCGCCGTCGGCTCGTCCAGGATCAGGACCTTCGCGCCGAAGTACACCGCGCGGGCGATCGCCACGCACTGGCGTTCGCCGCCGGAGAGGGTGCCGATGGGCTGGTCCACGTCGCGCAGGTCGATGCCCATGTTGCGCAGTTCGGCATAGGTGGCGCGGCGCATGAAGTCGACGTCCATGCGCTTGAAGGGGCCGACGCCCTTGCGGGGTTCGGAGCCGAGGAAGAAGTTCCGCCAGACCGGCATGAGGGGGACGACGGCCAGGTCCTGGTAGACGGTGGCGATGCCCCGGTCCAGGGCCTCGCGCGGGGAGCCCAGGCGGGTCTCCTCGCCCTCGATGCGGAAGGTGCCGGCGTCGTGCTGGTGCAGGCCCGCGATGATCTTGATGAGGGTGGACTTGCCGGCGCCGTTGTCGCCCAGGACGCAGGTGATCTCGCCCTGGTGAACCTCCAGGGAGACGCCTTCGAGCGCGCGGACGTTGCCGTAGTGCTTGCTGACGTCGGACAGCTCCACGAGCGCCGTACGAGTCGCCGTGTCCGTCATTTCGTGGCCTCCGCGCGCTTGCGGACCCAGGCGTTGAGCAGGGTCGCGAGGAGCAGCATCGCTCCGAGGAAGAACTTGAACCAGTCGGGGTTCCACTCGGCGAAGACGATGCCCTTGCTGGTCATGCCGAAGATGAACGCGCCGACCGCCGATCCGACGGCGCTGCCGTAGCCGCCGGTGATCAGACAGCCCCCGATGACGGCGGCGATGATGTAGATCAGCTCGTTGCCGACGCCCTCGCCGGACTGGACGACGTCGTACGAGAAGAGCAGGTGCTGTCCGGCGATCCAGGCGCCGAAGGCGACGCCCATGTAGAGGCCGATCTTGGTGGCGGTGACGGGGACGCCGACCGCGCGGGCGGCGTCCTTGTTGCCGCCGACCGCGAAGATCCAGTTGCCCGCGCGGGTGCGCAGCAGGATCCAGGAGGCCACGGCGACCAGCGCGAACCACCACAGGATGGTGATCTTGAAGTCGACGCCGCCGATGGTGAGGGTCGAGGCGAAGACGTCGCGGGCGCTGGGGAAGCCCTCCATGTCGGCGATCGTCTTGGTGGAGACGGTGCCGGAGATCAGCTTGGTGAAGCCGAGGTTCATGCCGGTCAGCATCAGGAAGGTGCCGAGCGTGATGATGAAGCTGGGCAGCCTGGTGCGGGTCAGCATGAAGCCGTTGAAGGCGCCGATCGCGAGCGTGACCAGCAGGGAGACGCCTACGCCGACCCAGACGTTCGCCGTCATCTGGTAGCTGAACATCGACGAGATCAGCGCGGACGATGTCACCAGGACGCCGGCCGACAGGTCGAACTCGCCGCCGATCATCAGCAGCGCGACCGGGACGGCCATGATGCCGATGGTGGAGGACGCGTAGAGGACGGTGCTCAGGCTGGAGGCGCGCAGGAAGCTGTCGGCCGCGAAGGCGAAGAAGACGAAGACGGCGAGGGCACCGACGACGGAGCCCAGCTCGGGGCGGCCGAGGAGCTTGCGCAGCGGGGAGGTGCGCAGGAGGCGTTCGTCGGTGGTGGTGGTCGCGCTCATCGGGTGCCCCGCTTCGTGTACTCCTCCAGAGCGGCGGCCTGGTCCTTGGTGATGATCTGCGGGCCGGTGAGCACGGGCTTGCCGCCGCCGAGGACGTCGGCGTTGTACTTGTACAGCCACAGCAGGTCGACGGCCTCGTAGCCCTGGAGGTACGGCTGCTGGTCGACGGCGAAGCCGAGGGTGCCGTCCTTCAGGCCGGCGGCGACCTTGGCGTTCAGGTCGAAGGTGTCGATCTCGGCGTCGCTGCCCGCGCCCTGCTTGGCCTTGACCGCGGTGTCGGCGTACGGGGCGCCGAGCGTGACGACGGCGTCGACCTTCTTGTCGGCCTGGAGCTTGGCCTCGATGGCGGACTGCACGTCCGGCATGCTCGTGCCCGTGACGTAGAGGTTCTGCACGTCGCCGTCGAAGGTCTCCTCGACGCCGGCGCAGCGCTGCTCGTGGCCGACGTTGCCCTGCTCGTGCAGGACGCAGATCGCCTTCTTCCTGCCGCGCGCGTTCAGCTCCTCGCCGACGGCCTGCCCGGCGATGGTCTCGTCCTGGCCGATGTGGGTGAGCGCGCCGAACTCCTCGGACTTCTCCGAGCCGGAGTTCACGGTCACCACGGGGATGCCGGCCTTGACGGCGCGGGCGACGGCGGCCTTCATCGCGTCCGGCTTGGCGAGGGTGACGATGATGCCGTCGACCTTCTTGTCGATGGCCGCGTCGACCAGCTGGGCCTGCTGCTGGGCCTCGTCGTCGTGCGAGTAGAGGAAGTTGATGTTGTCCTTGGCGGCCGCCTCCTTCGCGCCGCTCTGGACGATGTCCCAGAACGTGTCGCCGTCACCCGAGTGGGTGATCATCGCGAAGGTCCAGCGGGGGGTGGTCACCGCCGCCTCGCCCCGGGCGGCCGCGGCCTTGCGGGCGTCCTCGGCGCGTTTGCCGCCGGTGCTGCTGCACCCCGCGAGGGACAGTGTCAGTGCCCCTGCCACCGCGATGCCTACCCAGGTCCGAAACCGTGCCACGAGGCCGTGCCCTTCTTGCCGTGTTCTTCGGTGCATGAGGGGCCGGTCATCTCACCGGCCCCAAACGCCCCAGTATGAACACGGGGATCGTGCCTCCCGAGACCGGGGACCGCGAGTCGGTCGCATTGTCCGGACATTGCGACGAACCCGGGCCCCGCGGGACGGTCGATCTCAGGGCCGTACGAGGAGCTGGAACTCGAAGCTGTAGCGGCTCGGGCGGTAGGTGTGGGTGCCGTACTCGACGGCGCGGCCGGTGTCGTCGAAGGTGGTGCGCTGCATGGTGAGCAGCGGGGCGCCCTCGCTCTCGCCGAGCCGGTCGGCCTCGGCGGCGGTCGCGGCGCGGGCGCCGATGGACTGCCGGGCGCTGTGCAGGGTGATGCCCGCGGCCCGCATCAGCCGGTACAGGCCGGTGGCCTCCAGCTGGGCGGTGTCCAGGTCGAGCAGGCCGGGCGGCAGGAAGTTGCACAGGTACGCCATCGGCTCGCCGTGCGCCAGCCGGAGCCGTTCCACGCGGTGGACGTCGCTGTCCTCGGCGACCCCGAGCGCCGCCGCGACCTCGGCGGAGGCCGGGACGACGGTGTTGACCAGGACCTTCGTGGCGGGGCGCTGGCCGGCCGCCTCCAGGTCGTCGTAGAGGCTGCTCAGCTCCAGCGGGCGCTTGACCTGGCTGTGCACGACCTGGGTGCCGACGCCGCGGCGGCGCACCAGCAGCCCCTTGTCGACCAGGGACTGGATGGCCTGGCGGACGGTGGGCCGGGACAGGCCGAGCCGGGCGGCCAGCTCGATCTCGTTGCCCAGCAGGCTGCCCGGGGTCAGCGTTCCCTGCTCGATCGCGGCCTCCAGTTGCTGGGACAACTGGAAGTACAGGGGCACCGGAGAACTCCGGTCCACGCTGAGGTCGAGCTGGACGGTCGGGTCGACATCTGGTTTCGGCACGGGCCGAGCGTAGCTTTCACGACTGGTTGACGGGAAGTTGTGTAGTCCGATTGTCCGGACATGCGGATTGACAGTGGGGCGGGTCCGACCCCACCTTGATTCCATGCGCATCGGGGTCATCGGTACGGGCCGCATCGGCACCTTCCATGCGAACACGCTCAGCCGGCACCGGGACGTCGGCTCCCTGATCCTGACGGACGCGGACCCCGCGCGGGCGCAGGAGCTGGCCCACCGGCTCGGCGAGACGGCGGCGCCCGGGGTGGACGAGATCTTCCGGTGGGGCGTGGACGCGGTGGTGATCACCACGGCGACCTCGGCCCACGCCGAGCTGATCGGCCGGGCGGCGCGCTCGGGACTGCCGGTGTTCTGCGAGAAGCCGATCGCGCTCGACCTGCCCGGCACGCTGCACGCCCTCGCGGAGGTGGAGGCGGCCGGGACGGTCTTGCAGATGGGCTTCCAGCGCCGCTTCGACGTGGGGTACACGGGGGCGCGCGAGGCGGTCCGCTCCGGGCGGCTCGGACGGCTGCACACCGTGCGGGCGACCACCTCCGACGCCGGCCCGCCGCCGGCCGCGCATCTGCCGCTGTCCGGCGGCCTGTTCCGGGACGCCCTGGTCCATGACTTCGACATCGCGCGCTGGGTGACCGGCCACGAGGTGGTGGAGGTGTACGCCGCCGGGTCCGACGCCGGTCCGGCGATGTTCCGCGCGGCGGGCGACGTCGACACGGGCGCGGCGCTGCTCACCCTGGACGACGGCACCCTGGTCACCGCGACGGCCACCCGGCTGAACGGGGCGGGCTACGACGTGCGCATGGAGCTGGCCGGGGAGCTGGACCAGATCGTGGTGGGCCTGGACGACCGCACGCCGATCGCGTCCACCGAGCCGACCGGTCCGCCCGCCGCGTCCCGCCCGTGGACCGGGTTCCTGGAGCGCTTCGGACCCGCGTACGAGGCCGAACTCGCCGCGTTCGTGGAGGTGGTGCGGGGCGAGCGGGCCAACCCGTGCGACGGCCGCGAGGCGTTGCAGGCCCTGCGCATCGCCGAGGCCTGCGAACGCTCCCGCCGCGAGCGCAGACCGGTACGGCTGGCGGAGATAGCGGGCGGGGCGGAGGCGGTGTTCCGGTGACCGGAGGGACGCCCGCACAGGCGGTGTTCCGGTGACCGGAGGACACCCGCGGAGGGACGGTTCCGTCGACGCGCGCTCCTACCACCGCACCGGCAGACTCCGCATCCCCCGTATCAGCATCCCCGGCAGCCAGTCGCCGGGCGGGCCGTCGAGGGTCAGGTCCGGGGCGCGGTCGAGGAGGGTGCGGATGGCGGTGCGGGCCTCCAGGCGGGCCAGGGGGGCGCCCAGGCAGTAGTGGATGCCGTGGCCGAAGGCGAGGTGGGCGCGCGGGTCGCGGCGTATGTCGAAGCGGCCGGCGTCGGGGTAGCGGGAGTCGTCGCGGTCGCCCGAGGTGAGGCCGACCATGACCGGCTCGCCCGCCTCGATCCGGGTCCCGGCTATCTCCAGCGGCTCGGCGGCGTACCGGAAGGTGGCGTTCTCCACCGGGCCCTCGTAGCGCAGCATCTCCTCCACCGCGCTGTCGATCAGGGTCATGTCGGCGCGCAGGGCGGCCAGTTGGTCAGGGTGGGTGAGCAGGGCGTGCACGCCGTTGGTGATGAGGTTGACCGTCGTCTCGTGGCCCGCGAGGAGCAGCAGATAGGCCATGCCGCGCAGTTCCTCCGGGGAGAGCCGGTCGCCGTCCTCGGCGGTGGTGCCGATCAGCGCGCTGAGCAGGTCGTCCCCGGGGCCGGCGCAGCGCTTGTCCTCGATCAGCTCGGTCAGGTAGGCGCCGAGCCGGGCGACCGCGTCCTGGCCGATCTCCGCGCTCGTCGGGGCGACGACCTCGGTGGACAGTGTGCGGAACTCCGCGCGGTCCAGCTCGGGCACGCCGAGCAGTTCGCAGATCACGGTGATCGGCAGCGGGTAGGCAAGCGACTCCACGAGATCGGCCCGGCCGAGCGGCAGCATCGCGTCGAGCAGGTCGTCGGTGATCCGCTGCACCCGGGGCCGCAGCTCCTCCACCCGCCGCGCGGTGAACGCGCGGGTGACGAGCGAGCGCAGCCGGGTGTGCCGGGGCGGGTCGACGACCAGCAGATACGGCCCGATCAGCTCCTCGTCCAGCGGCGTGAACCCGATCCTGCCGGTGTCCTTGGACAGCCTCGGGTCGGCGAGCGCCGCGCGCGCCTCCTCGTACCCGACGACCAGCCAGGTCTCGTAGCCCTCGGGCGCCGGCAGCCGCACCCGGTGCACCGGGCCGCGGGCGCGCAGTGCGGCGTAGACCGGGTGCGGGTCGGTGCGGAACGCGTCCCCGTGGTCCGCCAGATCGATGATCTCGCCGTGGTCGGCCAGATCGATGATGTCCCCCATGTGGTCCCCCACGCCTTCCCCCATGACTTTCCCCTGTCGCTCCGTCCACCCCGTCAACGGACGAGCGGCGGCGTCAGTGCCCGGCCGGCGCGTCCTCGTCCGGCTGGTCCAGGAGTCCCGCGTCGTAGGCCAGCAGCGCGATCTGCACCCGGTTGCTGAGGTCCAGCTTGGCCAGGATGCGCGAGACATGGGTCTTCACGGTGGGCACGCTCATGAACAGCCGCCCGGCGATCTCGGCGTTGGACAGACCGCGGCCGACCGCGACGGCGACCTCGCGTTCCCGCTCGCCGAGGACGGCGATGCGCTCACGCGCGCGCGTGCGGCGGATGTCGGCGGCGGTGCCGGCCGCGTGGGCCATCAACTGCCGGGTGACGGCGGGCGACAGCACGGGGTCGCCCGCCGCGACCCTGCGCACGGCGTCGAGGATCTCGGCGGGCGGGGTGTCCTTGAGGACGAATCCGGCGGCGCCCGCGCGCAGGGCGCGCAGCACCTGCTCGTCGGCGTGGAAGGTGGTGAGCACGACGACCTGCGGGGCGTCCGCGCGGGAGCGCAGCCGCTCGGTGGCGGTGAGTCCGTCCACCGTCGGCATCCGGATGTCCATGAGCACCACGTTCGGGCGGGTCCGCGCGACCAGGGCCTGCGCCTCGTCGCCGTCGGCGGCCTCCCCGACGATCTCGATGTCGTCGGCCCCGCCCAGCATGAAGGACAGCCCGGCCCGCACCAGGGGGTCGTCGTCGACGAGGAGCAGTCGGATCGCAGTCATGGGCTTACGTAATCACGGTTGCCCCGCGCGGTCGTACGACCGGGTCGGACGCCCCGTCCCTCACCCGGCCCGCAGCACCACCCCGTGCCGGGTGCGCAGCCGGTGGATCTCCCACCAGGCCACCGCCGTCACCGAGGCGGGGCCGCCGATCAGGGCGGCGATCTGCACCAGCGGCGGGCCGGGCGGCGTACCGCCGGTCGCCACGCTGATCGCCGTGAACTCCCACACGAGGACGCCGGTGAGCAGCGCGGGCAGCGCCGCGTGCACCCGCGCGGTGTTGAAGGCGCCACGGACGGCGGGGCCGGTGGCGAACAGCAGGAAGCACCCCGCCCAGACGAGCGCCGCGAGTTGCCCGAGCACCAGCGGCAGGACGAGGAACTGCCCGGCTCCGCCGAGGCCGGGTGCGAACTCCGCGAGACCGCCGGCCAGCAGGGCCATCAGCGGCACCGACGTGACGGCCCCGAAGTACCACAGGGCCGACCGTCCGGCCGCGCGCAGGTTCTGCCGCATGGTCTGCCGGGCGTCCGCGGCGGCCCAGCGGAAGAGCAGGGCCACCACGACGGGCGCGCTGAGCAGCAGCAGCCAGGGCGTGATCGCGAGCCGCAGCATGTACTGCTCCTGCGCCTGCGCGACATCCTCCGGCTTGCCGTAGACGGTCAGGATGAGGAAGGACATGACGGCGGCGGTCCAGGCCCGCACCTTCTGCACCCGGACCACCTCGGCGTCCTCGATCCGGCGGTGGCTCGGCGGGAAGATCTGCCGTGCCTTCCGGCGGGCCGCGCGGGCCAGCGGATAGCCGACCAGCAGCGGCAGGGTCACGCCCCAGAGGCACGGGACGAACAGGAGCGCCGCCACGCAGCCGTTGCCGCGCGCCCGCACCCGCCCCAGCAGCTCCCGCAGGGTCGGCCACTCGTCGTCGCGCAGCCGGCGCCAGAGCGGGACGGGAGGCTGCGGCGGCACGTACGGGCCGTAGGGGTTGTACGGGTGCGGGCCCGGCTGCGGCGGGACGTAGGGCCCCGGCTGCGGCGGCGGATACGGCCCGCCGCCCGGCGGCCACGACGGCTGATACGGATTGGGTCCCCCGGTACTCACGCTGCTGTCCTTCCTGCCGGTGCTGACGGTGATGTACCACTGTCAACTGGCGTACGCACGCGGAGACATGGGTCGAACGCGAACTCGCCCGGTACTCGCCCGGCGCGCGCCCCGGAAACGCCCTGCCCGCACCCCGCCGGCCTGGCAAGATCACCGCATGCGGACCGTGTACGCCTTGTTCGTGGGCATCGACGACTACCCCGGCGCGCCGCTGCGCGGCTGCGTCAACGACGCGCGGGCGGCGGAGGACTGGCTGCGGAGGCGCAGCGGACTCGCGCCGGAGATCCGCACGTTGTACGACGCCCAGGCCACCCGGGCGGCCGTGCTGGCGGGCGTCGAGGGCCATCTGGGGCGCGGCGGCCCGGATGACACGGCGCTGCTGTGGTTCAGCGGACACGGCAGCGAGCACGACACGGACGATCCGCGGGAGGCGACCGGCAAGGCGCAGGCGCTGGTGTGCCACGACAGCCTGGCCGAGGGCGGGCAGGCGCTGCTCCAGGACGCCGAACTGGGCGCGCTGCTCGACCGGATCGCGGCGCGCGGCACCCATGTCGTCGCCGTCCTGGACTGCTGCCACTCGGGCGGGGCGACCCGCGACACCGTCCCCGGCGCGACCGCGCGGGGCGTGGCCTGGCGGCCGTGGTGGCGGACGGAGAGCCCGCGCGGGGCGCGGGACGGCGGCGGCGCGGGGCCGGAACCGCGCCGGCACGTCCTGCTCGCCGCGTGCCGCCCGCAGGAGCGCGCCCACGAGAACCTGATCGACGGTCGGATCCGCGGCTACTTCAGCCACGCCGTGCTCGACGCGCTCGACCGGCTTGGCCCCGCGCCTTCGTACGGCGCGCTGCACGCGCGCGTGGAGGAGCACGTGCGCAGCCAGGTGCCGACGCAGCACCCCGAGCTGCGCGGCCTGGAGGACACCCGTTTCCTGCACGGCGACCCGCTGCCGTCCTCCCCCTTCCTGCTGCGGCACACGGCGGCGGGCTGGGAGGTCAACTGCGGTCAGGCGCACGGGCTGCGGGCGGCCGGCGCCGAGTTCACGCTGCTCGACGACGGTGCCGCGGCGCGCGCGGTCGTCGTCCGCGAGGTACGGCCGGAGTCGGCGCTGGTGGATCCGCTCGGGTGGCAACCCACGCCCGCCGAGCGGGAGTCGGTGTACGGGGTGACGCCGTCGGCGCTGGCGTTCCCGCCCGCCGCCGTCACGGTCACCGGTGAACCGGACGCCGTACGGCTGGTCTCGCAGGCTGTGGCGGCTGTGCCGGCGCTGGCGGCGGGCGGGGACGGGCTGCCGCTGCGGGTCGAGGTACGGGACGGGCTGGCACGGGTGTCCGGGGGTGCGGGGCGGGATCTGCCCGCGCTGCCGCTGCGGACGCGGGCCGACGCGGCGCGGGTCGCCGACTGCCTCGCCCATATCGCGCACTGGCATCGCGTCCGGGACCTGGTCAACCCCGATCCCTGGCTGTCGTCGCTGGTCCGGGTCACGGTCGAGGAGACGGCGGTCGGCCGGATGCGGTACGCGGCCGACGGGGAGATCGTCTGCTCGTACACCGCCGATCACCGGCCGCCGCAGGTGATGGTGCGCGTCCACAACGACTCGGACCGGCCGCTGTGGTGCGTCCTGCTCGACCTGACCGACAGCTATGCCTCGTCGCCGAGCCTGTACCCGGGCGACTTCGTCGGCGCGGGCCGGGCCGGATGGGCGCGGCAGGGTCAGCCGGTGTGGCTGTATCTGCCGCAGGGGAGCGCCGTCGTGCCGGGGGCGTTCACCCGGGACTGGCTGAAGGTGATCGTGGCCGAGAACGAGCTGAACATCGCCCCGTTCCGGCTGGAGCCCTGGTCGCCCGGCGCCCCGCCGGCCGCGCGGGGCGACGCGGGCGCGGGCGCCGAGGGCGGGCTGCTGCGGCTCGCCGCGCCGCCCGGCAGCCGGGACGCGGGCGGCCCGGCGCACGACGTGGGCCGCTGGGGCACGGCCCAGGTCGTGCTGCGCACGGAGGTCCCGTGACGGGGCGGAGCAGCCGAGGGGCGGGGCCTACCAGCCGAGGTGGGTGAAGCCGGCCCAGGCGGTGAGGTCGTCGCGGCGGATGTACGGCACCCGGGCGCGCAGCTCCGGCGGCATCCCGGGCGGCGGTTGCCTGCGGTCGTCCAGCATCCAGGACTGGGCGCTGCGGAGTGCCGGCCCGGGCGGCAGCCCCTCGCGGCTCATGAAGTGATGGGTCATGTACATCAGCAGCGACGTCGCCTCGTCGGGCACCGGCCACAGCGACCCGATCACCGACCGGGCGCCGGCCACCAGGAACGCGGTGGACAGGCTGTAGGCCTCGTCGTAGCCGTGCCCGGAGACGTTCGTGCGGCAGGCCGCGAGCACCACCAGGTCCAGGTGCCGGGAACGGTCGGCGCCCTCGGTGAGTTCCTCCGCCGCCAACCGCCCGCCGGACAGGGCGAGATAGGCGCTGTGCCGCGCGCCCTGGCGGACCACTCCGTGGCAGGCGAGGTGGAGCAGCCCGCCGCGCTGCCGGCGCAGCCAGTCGGTGATCGCGGCGGGGGTGGCGGTGCCGGGGCCGAGGAGGTCGCCGTCGGGGTGGAAGGCGCGGTGGATGGCCTCGGCCTCCTCGCCGGCGTGGTGCAGGTCGCGGGTCGGGTTGCCGACGACGAGGGCCTGCCGGGTGCCGGCGGCGGGGCGGGCGGCCACCTCGCACAGCAGCCGTGCGGACGGCAGATAGGAGATGTCCGCCTGCTGGCAGGCGTACGTGATCGTGTGGCCCCGTCCCGGGAGCCGGGCGGCGTGCCAGGGTACGGCGGCGAGTTCGGCCATCGGGACGAGGACGACGGAGGGCACGCGGCCGTAGCCGCGCGGGAGTCTCTTCAGCAGCGGCTCCATGGCCGCCGTACCGGCCCAGTCGCACAGCCGCTCCAGCGCGGCGCGGCTCTCCTCGAGGGTGGGTACGGGCTCCGCGACGGCGTCCGCGACGGGGGGTCCGCCGGCGTCCCGGCCGGGCGTGCCGGAGGCCCGGTAGGACGCCACGGGCGGTGCCTCCACGAGGAGTCCGGGCAGGTCCAGCGCGCGGGTGGTGCCGTCGGAGGAGACGATGAGCGCCTTCCCCTCGTCGGCGCGCCGGCCGAAGACCAGACGGTCCGTCAGGCTCGGCTCCTCCGCGTTGCCGGGCACGAGATAGACGAGGGCGGAGGCGCCCATGGTGCGCAGGGCCGCACCGATCTCCTCGGGTGAGGGGGCGTCCAGCAGCCGCTGCCGCAGCGGGGACGCCGCGAGGGCCCGCAGCACCCGGCGGCGCAGCCGGCTGGACGGCCCCGAGGCCGGGGCGCGGCCGGTGAGCAGGGCGTCCACGCCCGGTTCGGGGACAGCCGGGTCGCCGGCGTCGCGCCACTCGGCGGCGAGTTCCGACTGGCCCAGCGCGGTCAGCATGTCGGGCACGGTGGCCGCCACGGTCGCCGCGTGCAGGGCGAGTCCGCGCCCGGCGTCCAGGGCGCGGACGGCATCGGCGTGGGTGCCGTCGGCGAGGCACCAGCGGGCCACGTCGAGCGCGTTCTCGCCGGCCCGCCGGGCGGTCTCGGCCGCGTGCGCCGTACCGGACTGGAGCATCACGTGCCAGGCGGCCGTGCGCAGCGCGTCGAGGCCGATGCGCCGGGACTCCTCGTGGTTGCGGCGCTTGGCGCGGGCGTCGCGCGGGTGCAGGAAGTCGCCGCGGCACCGGTAGGCCAGGGCGAGGGCCATCCCGGTGTTGCCGTACATCGGGTGCTCCGGGCCGCCGCACAGCCGCAGGGTGTGCCGCAGCCAGGAGATGCCCTGGTCCAGGTGGTGCGGGCAGTCGGCGCGGGGAGCGATGGACATGGCGCCGAGCACGCAGTGGCCCATGCCCAGGGTGCCGGCGTTGCGCAGCCAGCGCTCGTCGTCGGGTTCCAGCAGGTCCATGGCCTCCTCGAGGAGGCCGAACGCCTCGAGGCTGCCCTGGTAGTCCTTGGCCATCATGGCGCGGCCGAGACGGGCGAGTCCCACTTCGCCGAGCCGGTCGGCCTGCGCGTTGCGCGGCAGCGCGGCGATCCGCGCTCGCACCTCCCGCATCTCGGACGGAGGCGCGAAGTCCGCCATGGTGAGGTCCTCGCCTGTGCGGCGGGCGCGGAGGATCGCCAGATTGCCGCGCAGGCTGTCGAGGTAGGCCTCGAGATTGGGGCGGTCCATGTGACCGGGCGACAACCGCGCGAGGACGGTCTCCAGCTCGCGGATGCGCTGGGCCAGATCCGCCTCGTCCTCGCGCCGTACGGCCTGATGGGAGCGGAAGACGGCCAGCTGCCCGGCCATGGCCAGCTTCTGCTGCTCGTCGAACGCCGGTGAGTCGCCCAGGCGGGCCAGGTCCTCGACCGCCGAGTCGAAGTCGTCCTCACCGCCCGCGAGTTGGGCGAGATACACGCGCAGTCCGGCGTGGCTGGCGTCCATGACATCCCGCTCGGGGCTGCCGGGCGGCCACGCGGCGCGTGCCTCCTCCAGCTGGGCGATGGCCGCCTCCAGCTGGGCCGGGTCGCCCGCCTGCACGAGTGCGGACATGCCGGTGGTGGCCATGATGGCGGACTGCCACCGCTGGTCCTGCGGGCCGTACTGCTGGGCCTCGCGCAGGAGTTCCTCCTCGCGGCGGCCGTCGCCGACCGGCTGGTCGAACACCAGGTTGGGCAGGATGCTGAGGATCTGTCCCGCGCGCAGCCCGGACATCACGGTGCCGCGCGGCAGCGCCTGCCAGTCGGCGTACAGCCTGTCGTAGGCCTCACGCGCGGTCGCGCAGCCCAGGTGGTCGAGGACCAGGGCAGTGAACCGGGACAGGTCCTCGGCGTCGCTGACGCCCTGGCGTCCGCTCTGCTGGAGTTCGTAGAGCAGGGCGTGCAAGTCGTATGCCTTCTGGCGCACGGGTCAGAGCTCCCCTTCCGGTCGTCGTGGCGCGGTCTGTGTGCGATACGGCGCGAGGACGCCGTTCAGCCAGCGCTCGCCTTCCTCCGTGCCGAAGTCGACGGAGGGGGCACCGGCCGGTTCGAGCAGCGGTGCCTCGCCCCGGTCGTCGAAGAGGATCGCGACCCGGTCGGCGGGCTCCCGCTTGGACGGCCAGACGAAGCCCTGCGCCCAGGTCTTGGTCTGCCGGCGGATCCAGTGCCCCCAGTCGCGGGTCTGCGGATAGTCCGCGCCCTCGGTGTGCACCAGCCACGAGTCCTGCGCCACCGCGGCCAGGTCCGTACCGCCCATCAGCGACACCACCTCGACGTCGGCGGCGAGGCGCAGGAAGGACAGGCCGCGTCCCTCGAAGGCGACGCGCGGCAGCAGCCGGGGCCCGGGACCGGCGTCGAACGGCAGGGAGCGCAGCAGCACCTCGCTGACGGCGGCGCCGACGCTGAAGCCGACGTACAGGTAGCCGTACGGGTCGTACGGGGTGCTGTCGAACCGGCCGCCGTAGTAGAAGGGGTGCGTCAGGCGGGTGTTGTACGCGGCCGGGTCCCGGTGGGTGGAGTGCACCCGGAACACCGGTGTGCCCGCGCGCAGCACCGCGCGGGTCGGCTCGCCCGGCAGGGTCTCGGGCGGTGGGTACTTGCCCATCGCCTACCCCTCCCCCTCGACGGCCGCCAGCTCGCGGGCGGCGCCGCGCAGTTCGTCGTCGCGCCCGCGGCCCAGCAGGGTGGCGGGGGTGCCGTCCCACCAAGTGGTGGGCGACAGCCACCAGTCGGCCGCGCCCCACGGGTCGGTTTCGGCGCGCAGCAGGGAGTTGACCTCCAGGACGATCTGCCACGGCATGCTCGCGGCCTCGAACTGGAAGAGCGGCAGCCGGCGCCGGCCGTCCTCGGCGGACAGGACGATCAGGCGCGGGTCGGCGCCCTCGGTCCACGGCAGCGCGGGCTCCGCCAGCAGGCGTGCGCGGACGGGGCCGAGGACGGGGCCGACCATCGGGTTGCGGTCGAGCACCAGAAGGGTCAGGTCCAGGGCGCCGTACCCCTGGTACTCGGCCGTGGCGGGCGCTCCCGTGAAGCGTTCGGTGGTGCCGTCCTGCCGGAGGCGGGCGGCCTCGTCGGGCGGGAGCGCGTCCAGGATGATCCGCGCCGCGCGGTCGGCGGCCGACTGCCGGTCGGCGTCCGGTCTCCCCTCGGCCGTGGCCGCCCGTAACTCGGCGAGCCGGCCGCCCAGTTCGCGCCGCGCGCCCGGGTCGAGCAGGCGTGACAGCCTGGCCCAGTCGGCCGCCGCGGCACCGAGCAGCATGAAGGAGTTCACCCGCACCTGTGCCCTCTCCTCTCGTCGTCGCACGGCTCCGCGTCAGCCACGGGTGCATGACGGTGCGCGTGACTCACCGGCCGGGAGGGACTGCGCGGAGCGTCTGTTCACGCTACTGGGCGCGGGGCCTCCGGGAGGGGCGGTTGCCGGGCGTCACCCGGTCGAAGTGCGGTCGTCGGCCGGGCGGTCGCGCTCAGCCCCACGGCAGCCACGCCCGCACCCCGAACCCGCCGTCCTCGCGCGGCCCGTGCTCCAGGCGTCCCCCGGCCAGCGTCGCGCGCTCGGTGAGGCCGATCAGGCCCTGGCCGGAGCCGGGGACGGGCGGGACGTCGCCGTCGGGGGCGGGGTTGGTCACCTGGACGGTGAGGCCGTCGCCGGGAGTGCCGGAGACGTGGACGGTGACCTCGGTGCCGGGGGCGTGCTTGCGGGCGTTGGTGAGGCCCTCCTGGACGATGCGGTAGGCGGTGCGGCCGACCGAGGCGGGGACGGCGGCCGGGTCGGTGACGCGGTGGACGAGGGTGACCTTCATGCCGGCCGCGCGGGACTCGGCGACCAGGGTGTCGAGGGCGGCGAGGGTGGGCTGCGGGCGGCCCGCGTCGTCGGGTTCGCCCGCGCGCAGCACGCCGATGATCTCCCGCAGGTCCTGGAGTGCCTCGTGGGCGCTCTCCCGGATCACGCCGGCCGCGCGGGCGATCTCCTCGCGGGAGGCGTCGGGCCGGAACTCCAGCGCGCCGGCGTGCACGCTGAGCAGGGTCAGCCGGTGCGCGAGGACGTCGTGCATCTCGCGGGCGATGGCCTCGCGGGCGAGCCGCTGGGCCTGCTCGGCCCGCAGCCGGGCCTCCGTCTCGGCCCGCCGGGCGCGGTCCCGCAGGCTCAGCATGAGCTGCCGCTTGGACCGGACGAACATGCCCCAGCCGATGGCGGAGACGGTGAGCAGCGCGGTGAGCACGACGGCCGCCAGGTACGGCAGGTCCGGTTCCGGGCGCAGCCAGAGGACGATCGGGATCAGCCCGAGGGAGGCTCCGCCGATCCACGCGACGTACCGGAAGGGCCGGTGCACGGCGACCGTGAACAGGGCGACCAGGCCCGCCCCGCCGGAGGTGACGGAGACCGGGCCGAGAGCGGTCAGGGCGACGGCGAGCCCGACCGGCCGGCGGCGGCGCAGCCAGACCGCGGCGCAGGCGACGGCGCCGAGCCACTGGTCGGCGACGGCGAGGCCGTACGGGACGGTGGGGTCGCCGGAGACGGCGTCCGCGCCCGCCACGCCGATGAGGGCGGAGAGCAGGAAGCAGGTGAAGTCGACGGCCCAGTCCCGCGCGGTGCGCCGGGGCCGGCGAGCCCGTCCGGGCGACGCGCCGTCCGCGTCGAGCTCGTGGATCACGGCGGACGGGAACAGCCACCGGCGCCCCGTGAACGCCGGCGCCTGCGGTGCCGTGCTGTCGTCCCTCACGGTCGACAAATCTAGGCGGGCGCGGGCCGGGTCGGCGCCCCGCGCGCGCGGTCGTCGACCGAAGTCGCGCGGCTTTCCGACGAAAGTCGTACCGCCGCGTGCCGACCGGCGCGGCCGGGCGGCGGGCGGCGGCGACTTCCGTCGGAGGTGTCTCGCCCCGCGGCCGATGCGTGTGGGGGGTCCGCGGGGCGAGAGTCCTCCGTATGAAGACCTTGCTGGAGTTTCTCGGATTCGTCGCCCTGGTGCAGGGCGTGATGGGCCTGTTGCAGGAGTTCACCGACTGGGACGGAGGGCTCGTGGCGCGGATCGCCTTCCTGGACGGCTACGGGGTCTTCGCGAGCGTGACCCTGCTGGTGCTGGCCTGCGCCCTGTTCGCCGCCGCGGAGAGCCGGAAGTCCCGCTGAGAGCCGGAGGTCCCGCTGAGAGCCGGAAGTCCGTCTGGGAGCCGTAAGCCCCGCCGGCTCAGCAGTCGTAGTCGATGAGGTCGAACGACGCGTAGTGGTCGGCGGTGTAGTAGTCCTCCTGGTACTCCTCGCCGGTGACGATGCGCCGGGCCCCGCGCGTGGAGACGTTGGGGGTCTTCACCGTGTACTCGTGGTAGTAGCCGGACGGCTGGCTGGGCAGGATGCCTTCGCGGTTGTAGAAGGTGGTGCCGTCCTGCGGGTACGGGTAGGGGCCGCCCTGGTCGATCAGCCTCAGGGTGTCGTACGCCTGGGAGGGCAGGTCGCTGTGGCAGATGCTGCCGACCGCCTGGGCGGCGGCACCCGCGGGGGCGGCGGAGACGGTGCCGCCGACGAGGAGGGCGGACAGGAGCGCGGCTGCGGCGCCGATCCGAGTGGCGCGTGGGGGGAATCTCATGCCCCCCATGATGACGCGCGTAGACGATGGCATGTCAATGACAAGCGAGCAGAATTCCCTGTGAAGTCCCGTTCGTTTTCGTGGAGTTAACCTGCCGACCGGCGTCCCCACGCCGTGCCCGCCAGCACCAGCGCGGCGCCCGCCAGGCCGACCGCCCCGAGCCGCTCGCCGCCGAGCGCGATCCCGGCCGCGGCGGCCCACAGCGGTTCGGTGCCCAGCAGCAGGCTGACCCGGGACGGCGAGGTGCGGCGCACGGCCCACATCTGCACGAAGAAGGCGAACAGCGTGCAGCACACCGACAGGAACAGCAGTCCCGCCCACTCGCGCGCCCCGAACGCCGCCGCCGTGCCCCACGGGGTGGTGCCGGCGCCGGCCGCCAGCAGCGCGAAGACCGCCACCGACGTGCCCAGTTGGACGGTGGTCAGCGGCAGTGCGGGCGCGCCCTGGACCGCCTTCACGCGGGACATGGCCAGCACGTGCACGGTGCGGGCGAGGGCCGCGAGCAGCATCAGCAGATCGCCGAGCGAGGGCCGGGTGAAGCCGCCGCCCTGGGTGAGCAGGACGACGCCGAGCACCGAGACCGCGGCCGCCGCGAGGAACCCGCGCGCGGGCCGGGTCCGGGTCACGGCGGACTCGGCCAGCGGGGTGAAGATCATGGTGAGGCTGATGATGAGGCCCGCGTTGGTCGCCGAGGTGTGCACGACGCCGTACGTCTCCAGCAGGAAGATCCCGCTGAGGATCAGCCCGAGCAGCCCGGCGCCCCGCCACTGGGCCGGGGTGAGGTCGCGCAGCGCGCGGCGGCCGGCGACCACCAGCACCGGCAGCACGACCGCGAACCGCAGCACGAGGACCGCGAGCACGGTCTGCGCGGTGGTGATGTCCTTGGCGGCGAGATAGCTGGCGCCCCAGACCACCGCCACCAGGAGCACGGGCAGATCGGTGAGCCAGGCACGGCGGGGCGCGAGGGCGCCGGGTACGGCGATCGAGGACATGGCGGCTGCGGCTTTCGTCTCCGGCGGGGAGTGCGGAGACGGCGGCGGCTCGCACAGGGGTGATCACCGTACCGGTGGGCGCGGGCCTCGGCCAGGCGTTTTCCTCGCCTTACTCGCTTTACTCGCCGATCAAGCCGTACTCCGGCCGTCCCGCCACGTCGTACGACTGGATGGAGACGCCCGCCGCGGTGACGCTGCCGCCGGTATGCCGGAAGGCGGTGGGGACGGCGCCGTCGGCGAAGAAGCGGCGGCCGGCGCCCAGGACGACCGGGAAGGTCAGCAGGTGGAGGGTGTCGACGAGGCCCAGGTCGAGGAGGGACTGGACCAGCGCGCCGCTGCCGTGCAGCTGGAGTTCACCGTCGGTGCGCTCCTTGAGGGCGGTGACCTCCTTGGCGAGGTCGCCGCGGAGCACGGTGGTGGGGGACCACTCGGGCTCGGTGAGCGTGCTGGAGGGGACGTACTTCGGCAGCCGGTTCAGGGGGCCGGCGATCGGGTCGTCCGGGTCGGTCACCTTCGGCCAGTACGAGGCGAAGATGTCGTACGTGCGGCGGCCGAGCAGGAAGGCGCCGACGCGTCCGAAGACGTCGTTGACGAACTGCCCGAAGTCGTCGTCGACATACGGGAAGACCCAGCCGCCCTGCTCGAAGCCGTCGCGGGTGTCCTCCTGGGGGCCGCCCGGGGCCTGGTAGACGCCGTCGAGGCTGACGAAGATGGTGGAGACGAGCTTGCCCATGGCGGGTGCCTTTCATGGAGTGCGCGGGGTCTGCTGTCATCAGGGCAGACCCCGCCGGCCCCCGCAACTCATCGGTTCCCCCGGCACTCCCCGGTCTCAGCCGGCGTGTGTGGAGAACAGTCCGCCGGTCGGACCCTGCTTGTCGCCGCCCTGGGCCTTCTTCAGGGCGTTGGCCAGGCTCTCGATGGTCAGCGACTGGAGAATCACCCGGCCGTTGCCCTCCAGGGTGGCCAGGGACAGGCCCTCGCCGCCGAACACGGCGTTCATCAGGCCCTGGCGGTTGAGTCCGCCGACGCGCTGCACGCCGTACTGGATGCCCTCCTCGAAGGCGACCACACAGCCGGTGTCGACCTCGATACGGCCGCCGAAGTCGGCCGGGTTGAGGTCGATGAAGTTGCCCGCGCCCGCGATGATCACCGTGCCGCGGCCGGTGAACTTCTCCAGGATGAAGCCCTCGCCGCCCTTCATGCCGGTGCGGCCGCCCTGGAAGGCGATGCCGAAGTCGACGGTGGACTCGGCGGCCACGAAGGCGTCCTTCTCGGCGAACCACGCGCGCGTGCCGTCCAGCTCCAGGGCGCGCATCTCGCCCGGGAGGACGCCCGCGAAGCCGACGGTGCCCTCGCCGCCCTGCGCGGTGAAGTACTGGAAGGCGATCGACTCGCCCGCCAGCACCCGCTGGCCGACCTGCATGGCGGTGCCCATCGCCTGCCGCAGCAGACCGCCCATGCCGACGCCGCCGCCTTGCGCCTGCTGCCCGCCGCCGCCGTCGGAGGGGCCGGTCAGACGGGTCTCCATGGTCACGTTGGCCGTCTTGAACAGGAACTTTCCCGCCTCGCAGTACACGGTCTGGCCGGGCTGGAGGCTGACGACCGCCATCTGCATGGCATTGCCGACGATCTCTTGCTGAAGTGTCACACGGGGTGAACGTGACAGGGGGACGATGGAGTTCCTGGGGCCGAGGTCCCTGTCCGAGGCGGGCCAAGGCCCGCAGGTCCATGTCCGATCGCCGCCGGTGCTCGGGCGTGCGGGCGGCTGGAATGGGCGCATGAACTCGACGAAGCTTCAAGGAACTCTCGGCGGCACGGTGGCTCTCGTGACCGGCGGCAGCCGTGGCATCGGTGCGGCGACCGCCCTGCGGCTCGCCCGGGAGGGCGCGGACGTGGCCCTGACCTACGTGCGGGGCAAGGAGGCGGCCGAGGAGGTCGTCCGGGGCGTGGAAGCGCTGGGACGCCGCGCGGTGGCCCTGCGGGCGGACTCGGCGGACCCCGGGGAGGCGGCCGGTGCGGTGGAGCGCGCGGCCGAGGCCCTCGGGGGCCTCGACGTGCTGGTGAACAACGTGGGCGTCGGACTGCTGGGACCGCTGGACGGCATCACGCTCGCCGACGTCGACCGGGTGCTCGCGGTGAACGTGCGCGGGGTGTTCCTGACCTCCCAGGCGGCCGCCGCGCGGATGGCCGACGGGGGCCGGATCATCACCGTCGGCACCTGCATGACCCAGCGGGTGCCGGGCCCCGGCGGCACGCTCTACGCGATGAGCAAGGCGGCCCTGACCGGCCTGACCAAGGCACTGGCCCGCGAGCTGGGCCCGCGCGGCATCACCGCGAACATCGTCCATCCCGGCCCGATCGACACCGACATGAACCCGGCGGACGGCCCGTACGCGGCCGGCCAGGCCGCCATGACCGCCCTGGGCCGCTTCGGCACGGCCGACGAGGTCGCCTCGACGGTCGCCCACCTGGCCGCCGCTGCCTACGTCACCGGCGCGGAATTCTCGGTGGACGGCGGCCACGCCGCCTGACGGCCCCGGCGGGGCGCCCCGGTGCTGTCAGGCCGGGACGCCCCGCGGGTCGTGGGGCGGCGGATCAGCCGCCCAGCTCCTGGTGGCGGGCCGAGAGGCGCTGGGCGCCCTCCTCCGTCAGGGAGCCGAAGAGGCGGAGGCGGGAGATACCGCCGTCCGGGAAGATGTCGATCCGCGCGTGCGTGCCGACGGCCGGCGCGTCCAGGACGAAACGGTGGTTGGTGTCGGGCTGGAGGCGGGTGCGCGGGAGGATCTCCGTCCACTCACCCTCCTCGCCGTCCTTCACCGACACCGACGCCCAGCCCGCGCTGTTGCCCTTCAGGTAGGCCGTGTCGATCTCGATCGCGCGGATCTGGGACTGGGACACCAGCTGGTAGCGGATCCAGTCGTTGCCCTGGTCGCGGCGGCGGCGGGTCTCCCAGCCGTCGTCCATCTTGCGGGAACGGCCCGGCTGGATGGTGTTGGTGGCGGGCGAGTAGAAGAGGTTGGAGGCGTCCTCGACCTGGCCGCCGTTCTCCAGGGCGACGACGTCGAAGGTGCCCAGCACGTCCAGCCACTTCGGGTCGGGGACGACCTCGCCGTACACGCGCAGGCGCGCGATGCCGCCGTCGGGGTGCTGGTTGACCCGCAGGTGGGTGAAGCGCTGCTCCACGGAGACGGCGAAGCCGTTCGCCGCGTGGCCGCCGACCGGGGTGCGCGGGACGAGGGTCGTCCACTTCACGTCGTCCGCGAGCAGTTCCTCGGGGGACGGGGAGCCGGGTACGGAGGCGGCCTCGATGGACACCGACTGGGGGTAGTTGCCGCGGAAGTGGGCCGTGTCGACCACGATGCCGCGGATCACGCCCGGCGCGCCCAGGCGGATCAGCGCCCAGTCGTGGTCCTCGGCCGCCGGCCACGGGTGCTCGGCCGAGACACCGCGGCGCCGCCGGGTCTCCCAGCCGTCCATGACCTTGCCCTTGTGGCCGAAGTGCTCGGGGTCGAACTCGGCCCGCTCGGGCACCAGCAGGTTCTCCCGCTGGGCGAAGAACTCGTCGTTGGCGGCGATGACACCGGCGCCGAGCTGCCGGTCGGCGAGGTTGGCGTACTGGGTGAAGGGGAAGTCGGCGGTGCGGTAGTCCGCGTACGGGTCACCGCCTCCGTAGGGGTTCGCGTCGCCGGTGAAGCTGGGTATCGCCGTCACGGTGATCAGTTCTTCCTTTCGGGAGTCGGCCGCTGCGGGTGCGGGCGGGGGCGGTCAGGGGGTGCGGGTGAGCAGGCGCCCCTGAGGGTCGGTGAACTCGCCGTCGGCGTAGATTCGTTCGCCGCGCAGCCAGGTCGACTTCACGACGCCGCTGAGGGTCCGGCCGGCG
Organism: Streptomyces sp. NPDC030838; assembly: GCF_055572035.1. Classification (NCBI taxonomy): domain Bacteria; kingdom Bacillati; phylum Actinomycetota; class Actinomycetes; order Kitasatosporales; family Streptomycetaceae; genus Streptomyces; species Streptomyces sp. NPDC030838. The sequence continues at coordinate 1,562,135 of NZ_JBVIED010000001.1, forward strand.
TAGGCGGTGACGCGGTTGCGGTGCTGGAGCGCCGCCGGGTCGACGGTGAAGGTCTCGTCGGGCGCGAGGACCGCGAAGTCGGCGTCGCGGCCGGCCTCGATGGCGCCCTTGCGGTCCAGGCCGACCAGTTCCGAGGTCCGCGCGGACATCCAGCGGACGACGTCCTCCAGTCCGTACCCGCGCTTACGGGCCTCGGTCCAGACGGCGGCGAGGCTGAGCTGGAGACCGGAGATGCCGCCCCACGCGGTGGCGAAGTCGTCGGTCTTCAGGTCGGCGGTGGACGGGGAGTGGTCGGTGACCACGCAGTCGATGGTGCCGTCGGCCAGCGCCTGCCACAGCAGGTCCTGGTTGGCGGCCTCGCGGATGGGCGGGCAGCACTTGAACTCGCTGGCGCCGTCGGGGACTTCCTCGGCCGTGAGCGTGAGGTAGTGCGGGCAGGTCTCCACGGTGACCGCCACTCCCTCGGCGCGCGCCGCGCGGATCAGCGGCAGCGCGTCGCTGGAGGACAGGTGGAGGATGTGCACGCGCGCGTTGAGCCGCTTGGCCTGGGCGATGAGGGCGGCGATCGCGGTGTCCTCGGCGTCGCGCGGGCGGCTGGCGAGGAAGTGGGCGTACTTGGGGCCGCCGTGCTGCGGGGCGGCGGCGAGGTGGTGCGGGTCCTCGGCGTGGACGATCAGCAGGCCGCCGAACCCGGCGATCTCCGCGAGGGACCGGGCCAGCTGCTCCTGGTCGAGGTGCGGGAACTCGTCGACGCCGGAGGGCGACAGGAAGGCCTTGAAGCCGAAGACGCCGGCCTCGTGCAGCGGGCGCAGGTCCTTGACGTTGTCGGGCAGGGCACCGCCCCAGAAGCCGACGTCGATGTGCGCCTTGGACCGGGCCACGTCCTGCTTGATCCGCAGATGGTCGACCGTCGTGGTCGGCGGAAGGGAGTTGAGCGGCATGTCGACGAGGGTGGTGATGCCGCCGGCCGCCGCCGCGCGGGTGGCGGTCCAGAAGCCCTCCCACTCGGTGCGGCCGGGGTCGTTGACGTGCACGTGGGTGTCGACGAGGCCGGGGAGGAGGACGTCGTCGCCGAGGTCCTCCAGGCGGGCCCCGTCCGGCACCGGGGCGTCGTACGGCAGTACGGCCGTGATCGTGCCCTGGGCGACCGCGACCGTCGCGGCGCGCGTTCCCTCGGGCGTGATGACGCGCGTCGAGCGCAGCACCAGTTCAGCGTCGGACACCCGGACCCCTCTCTCTGCCGCGTGTTACTCCCAGGAAACGGGGGTTCACTTCCGCGTTACGGAATTCAACACTCTGTTGAATCCCTCTCGGGAGTCTTCACTCCCGCTCCCGCGCCGTCAAGAGGCACACTTCCACCGTGCACCCGCAGCGCCCTGCTCTGGATGTTTCCACAAAGCGGAATTAGAATTCCAGCAAGCAGAACGTAGCTACGCACAAGCGAGGAGTCAACCGGCCGCCGGGTAGGCTTCTGACCTTCCTGCCAGTCCCGAAAGGAACGCGCCGTGCCGACGTCCAGCGCCAGCACCACCGACTCCGCCAAGACCGCCAACGGCGGCGGTGGTGTCCAGTCCCTCGAGCGCGCCTTCGACCTCCTGGAGCGGATGGCGGACGCGGGCGGAGAGGTCGGGCTCAGCGAGCTCTCGGCGAGCAGCGGACTGCCGCTGCCCACCATCCACCGCCTGATGCGCACACTCGTGGCCTGCGGCTACGTCCGTCAGCAGCCCAACCGCCGGTACGCCCTCGGCCCCCGCCTGATCCGCCTCGGCGAGTCCGCCTCCCGGCTGCTCGGCACCTGGGCCCGCCCGTACCTCGCCCGCCTCGTCGAGGAGACCGGGGAGACGGCGAACATGGCGCTGCTCGACGGCGACGAGATCGTCTACGTCGCCCAGGTGCCGTCCAAGCACTCGATGCGCATGTTCACGGAGGTCGGCCGGCGCGTGCTGCCGCACTCCACCGGCGTCGGCAAGGCGCTGCTCGCGAGCTTCCCCGACGACGAGGTGCGCGCCCTGCTCGCCCGCACCGGCATGCCCGCCGCCACCGACAAGACCATCACCACCCCCGAGGGCTTCCTCGCGGCGCTGGACGACGTGCGCCGGCTCGGATACGCGGTGGACGACAACGAGCAGGAGATCGGCGTCCGCTGCCTCGCGGTGTCGGTGCCCGACTCCCCCACCACCGCCGCGATCTCCATCTCGGGCCCGGCGGGCCGGGTCACCGAGGCGGCGACCGAGCGGATCGTGCCGATGCTCCAGCAGGTCGCGACGGAGCTGTCGGCGGCGCTGGCCAGCTCGGGCGCCTGAACAGACCCGGCGCTCGCGCCTGAGCGCACGGACGAGCGAACAGCCCCTGGCCGCGCGGGCCAGGGGTTGTCGTGATGTCAGTTGTCCCGTGACGGCAGGCCGAACAGCTCCACCGCCTGCCGTACGTCGGCCAGCCCCCGCGACAGCGCGCTGACCGAGCCGATCGCGCCGGCGATCAGCAGCAGCGAGCGACGCAACCGCGGGACCTCGGGGAGGCCGCCCACGGCCATCGCGGCGAGCGCGGCGAGTTCGTCCTCGGCGACCGCCCGGTCCGGGAACTCCGCCGGATGCGCGGCGAGATCCCGGCGTAACCGGGACACGGCGATGCGCAGTTCCGCCACTCTCGGATCCTCATCGCTGCCGGTCACCGGCCTCTGCCCCAAGCTCCGCAACACAGCACTCCCCCCTGGCACACCCTTGTGCCCGCTCCCGTTCACTCCCCCTGTGCGCCCCCCGCACGAGTCGGGCGCCGGGGATGTGCCGGAAAGTAAACGCCACCCCGTCCGCAAGCGCTACCACGCGGAAGGAAATTCAGCCCGCCGGGACCGCCCGCTCGACCTTGTGTCCGGTATGCAGGATCCATGACCGACACGGAAGACCAGGCGGCGGCCGGCACGGCCGCGGACGAGGTGGCAGGAGTCGTCCTCGCGGCGGGCGGCGGACGGCGGCTCGGCGGGCGCCCCAAGGCCCTGCTCGAACACCGGGGACGGCCGCTCGTGGAGTACGCGGTGGGAGTACTGCGCGCGGCCGGCTGCGCCCGCGTCCACGTGGTCCTGGGGGCGCGCGCCGACGCCGTACGGGAGCGGGCCGAGCTGCCCGGCTGCGTCCTGGTGGACAACCCGGAGTGGGAGCGGGGCATGGGCACCTCGCTGCGGGCCGGGCTCGCCTCGCTCGCCGGGACGCCGGCGCGCGGGGCGCTGGTGTCGCTGGTGGACCAGCCCGGCATCGGACCCGAGGCGGTGGCCCGGGTCCTGGCCGGGTACACGGACGAGACCTCGCTGGTGGCGGCTGCCTACGACGGTGTCCGCGGACATCCCGTGCTCTTCGGCGCGGCGCACTGGGCGGGCATCACGGCGACGGCGACCGGGGACCAGGGAGCCCGCGCCTACCTGCGGGAACACGCCGCCGAGATCCGTCTCGTGGAGTGCGGCGACATCGCACAGGCCTATGACATCGACACGGAGGCCGACCTGGTCCACCTTGAGTGAGCGGGGTGGCACCCAGCGCCACCTTGCCTCGACTCAGAGAATCTCGACATCAACAAACCATTGAAGTTCCACGATGAGGAAACTAATATCCACTGACCAGAAGCATCCGACCGCACAGCGGATGCGATATCTCCCATACGTGCCTCTTGGCACCCGGTGCCACCGCTGAAGGAAGTGACAGCTCATGTCCACACCAGCGCCGTCCCCGCTGGCCATCGTCGACGCCGAGCCCCTGCCCCGGCAGGAGGAGGTCCTCACCGACGCGGCGCTCGCCTTCGTGGCCGAGCTGCACCGGCGGTTCACGCCGCGCCGCGACGAACTCCTGGCCCGCCGGGCCGAGCGCCGCGCCGAGATCGCCCGCACCTCCACGCTCGACTTCCTGCCGGAGACGGCCGCGATCCGCGCGGACGACTCCTGGAAGGTGGCCCCCGCTCCGGCCGCGCTGAACGACCGCCGGGTCGAGATCACCGGCCCGACCGACCGCAAGATGACCATCAACGCTCTCAACTCGGGCGCCAGGGTCTGGCTCGCGGACTTCGAGGACGCCTCCGCACCCACCTGGGAGAACGTCGTCCTCGGCCAGCTCAACCTGATCGACGCCTACACCCGGAACATCGACTTCACGGACGAGCGCACCGGCAAGTCGTACGCCCTGCGCCCGAACGAGGACCTCGCCACCGTCGTCATGCGCCCGCGCGGCTGGCACCTGGACGAGCGTCACCTCGTCGACGCCGACGGCCGCCCGGTCCCCGGCGCCTTCGTCGACTTCGGCCTGTACTTCTTCCACAACGCCCAGCGCCTGCTCGACCTCGGCAAGGGCCCGTACTTCTACCTCCCGAAGACCGAGTCGCACCTGGAGGCCCGCCTCTGGAACGACGTGTTCGTCTTCGCGCAGGACTACGTCGGCATCCCGCAGGGCACCATCCGCGCCACCGTGCTGATCGAGACCATCACGGCGGCGTACGAGATGGAGGAGATCCTCTACGAGCTGCGCGACCACGCCTCCGGGCTGAACGCCGGCCGCTGGGACTACCTGTTCTCCATCGTCAAGAACTTCCGTGACGGCGGCGAGAAGTTCGTCCTGCCGGACCGCAACGCGGTCACTATGACCGCCCCGTTCATGCGGGCCTACACCGAACTCCTGGTCCGCACCTGCCACAAGCGCGGCGCGCACGCGATCGGCGGCATGGCGGCGTTCATCCCCTCCCGCAAGGACCCCGAGGTCAACAAGGTCGCCTTCGAGAAGGTCCGCGCCGACAAGGACCGCGAGGCCAACGACGGCTTCGACGGCTCCTGGGTCGCCCACCCGGACCTGGTGCCGATCGCCATGGAGTCCTTCGACAGGGTCCTGGGCGACAAGCCGAACCAGAAGGACCGGCTGCGCGAGGACGTCGACGTGAAGGCCGACGACCTGATCGCCATCGACTCCCTCGACGCCAAGCCCACCTACAACGGCCTGGTCAACGCCGTCCAGGTCGGCATCCGGTACATCGAGGCCTGGCTGCGCGGGCTCGGCGCGGTCGCCATCTTCAACCTGATGGAGGACGCGGCCACCGCCGAGATCTCCCGCTCGCAGATCTGGCAGTGGATCAACGCCGGGGTCGTCCTCGACAACGGCGAGCGGGTCACCGCCGAGCTGGCCCGCAAGGTCGCCGCCGAGGAGCTGGCGAACATCCGCGCGGAGCTCGGCGAGGAGGCGTTCGCCGCCGGCCACTGGCAGCAGGCCCACGACCTGCTCCTGGAGGTCTCCCTCGACGAGGACTACGCGGACTTCCTCACGCTGCCCGCGTACGAGCAGCTCAAGGGCTGAGCAGCCCTAGGACGTACGCTCCGAGTGGCCCAGGGTCTTCCCCGGGGCCACTCGGTCGCGTACGGCCCGCTTGACCGCCGTGGGCTCGGGGAAACCGTGCTCGCGGCGGTCCCAGACCACCTCGTCGCCGACCCGGACGACGAAGACCCCGCCCGTGCCCGGCTTCAGGGCCAGTTCGTCCAGCTCGGCCTCGAACGTCGTCAGCAGCTCCTGCGCCAGCCAGGCCGCCCGCGGCAGCCAGCGGCACTGGGTGCAGTACTCGATCTGAACCCGTCCGCTCATCCCAGGTGCACCGACCAATCCTGTTCCGCCGCCGGCTTGCCGTGCAGGTCGGGGACCCGCTTCAGCCAGTCCGGACGGCCCTGCTGCGTCTTCGCCGCGCGGCGCGCGTTCTCCGCGGCCAGCTCCTCGCGGCTGGGGAAATCGGTGGGCAGCCAGGCCTCGGAGGCCTGGGCGCGCGCGTGCAGGAACGCCACGTAGGCGTGGCGTACGTCCTGCGGGGTGGCGAACCCCGGTTCGTCGGCCAGCCAGGCGTCGGGCACCTCGTCCGTGATCGCCCGCAGCAGTTCCTCGGTCACCTTGGGCCGCAGCTCGGCGTCGGCGGCGCGGACGTCGGGGCCGTAGTGGCCGAGGGCGTGGTGCCGGAAGTCGTAGCGCTTGGCCGGGTCGGTGGTGCCCCACCGGTGGTGGAAGACGAGCGCGGCGCCGTGGTCGATCAGCCACAGCCGCGGCGGTGCCACGCCGAGCGTCGGCCAGACCATGAGGTTGGAGCTGTGCACGGTGCGGTCCACGTTCACGGTGAGCGCGTCCAGCCAGACGATCCGGCCGGCCTCCAGCGGGTCGACGTCGAAGACCTCGGCGATCTCCGGGCTGAAGTCCTGTGCGCCCGGCAGATAGTCCATGCCGAGGTTGACGCCCGCGCTGGCCGCGTGCAGCTCGCGGACCTCCTGGTGGGGCTCGTCCGCGGCGATCGCCGGGTCGAAGCCGACCATGACCAGCTCGGGAAAGCGCAGCCCCAGGGCGCGGGCCAGCTCACCCACGATGATCTCCGCGACCAGCGCCTTGCGGCCCTGCGCCGAGCCGGTGAACTTCACGACGTACGTGCCCTGGTCGTCGGCCTCGACGACTCCGGGGACGGAGCCGCCGGACCGCAGCGGGGTCACGTATCGAACAGCAGTCACATCGCGCAGCACACCGGTCAGCGTAGTTCAGGCCGGGTACCGGCCAGCGGGTTGGGCAGCGGGCGGTAGCGGGCGTCGGCGCCGTCCGCGTTCGTCCAGCGCAGCAGGAGGTTGGTCTTGGCGGGCAGGGTGGGCGCGGTGAGCAGCTCCTCGATGCCGGGCAGGTCGTGACGGGCCAGGGCGCGGCGGGCGACGGGCCAGGGGTCGAGGCCCGGGTGGCGTTCGGCCAGCGCCGCGGCGATCTCCATGAGGTGGTTGACGACCAGGGTGTACACCAGCCGCTCCCACCCGGCCTCGGGCGTCACGTCCGGCAGCAGTTTGACGCCCTCGGCGTCCCGGAAGAGGGCCCGCACCGGCATGCCGTCGGCGTCCACGGCGATCAGCGTGTTCTGCAGGTGCGCCTCCAGGACGACGCCGTGGTCGGCGTACGCCGCGAGGGCGGGCGGGACGACGGCGGTCAGGTACGCCTCCCACCAGGCCGCCGGGTCCGGCGTGCCGGCCGGCGGGCTGCCCGGGAAGCCCTCCGCCAGGCCGGCGGCGAGGTAGGGCGTGGCACCGGGCGGGAGGTGCTCGCGCAGCCCGTCGCGGACCAGGACGGCCAGTTCCTCGAAGGCGAAGGAGGCGGTGCGGTAGCCGCGGTCGGAGAGCCAGGCGGCGGGCCCGTCGAGGGCGGCGAAGGCGGTGCGGACGGCGGTGTCGGTGCGGGTGAGCTTCAGCAGGTCGTGCCGCCACAGCCGGCGGATGTCGTTGGTGATGCGCACATCGAGGCTGAACTTCAGGAACAGGTCGCGCTCGGGCGCGTACACCGTGCGGATCGCGGCCGTCGGCCAGGTGGCGGACGCGGTCGTGCCGAGCCGGATCAGCCGGCCGTCGGCGAAGGCCCCGGCGAGCCGTCCGGCGGCCAGGTCGAGCTGCCAGGGGTGGGCGGGCAGCAGCCGGTAGCCGGGCGGCGCGGTGCCGAGGGCGTCGAGCGCGGAGGGATCGCCCTCCTCGACGACGGCGTCCTCGCGCACCCCGAGCAGGGCGAGCGGGAAGCGGGCGTGCGCCTCCGGGGCGTACGGCAGCCAGCCGGCCGCCGGGCCGCCGCCGCGCGTCTTGGGCGCCGGGTGGTGGGGGTGGCCGGTGATCAGGCACTGCTCGGAGCGCAGATACGGGTCGTCGGGCGGGGTGGCGCGGGCCCGGGCGGTGAGCAGCGCCGCGACCACGTCCCGGCTGTCGGTCATCTCGGCGGGCAGGTCGTGGTTGGCGAGACCGGTGTGCAGGCGCAGTTCCTCGGCGACCAGCTCGACCAGCTCGGGGTGGCCGAGGCGGTGCCAGCCGCGGTCCGTGTGCACCTCGGGTGCGGCGGGCCGCCGGCCGCCGCGCACCCGCAGCAGTGTCCCGCTGCCGGGCAGCAGGTGGACGCCCGCCCGGCCCTCGACCGGCCGGGCGACCTCGCGCAGCAGGCAGTTGAGCAGCGGCGCGGCCGCGTAGGCGTCGGCCCGTGCGGTGATGTCGTCCCCGGCGGAGTCGCGGTCGGCGGGCGGGGGGATGAGGTCCACGCGATCCACTCGTTTCGTACGGCCTTGCGGAGTTGTCCACGGTCGTGCGGAGTTCCCTACGGTTCTCCGGAGACGATCAGTATCCCCGTCGTCACGCCACGCCGTGACCGTCCCGCTCGCCCTATCCGTACGGAGGACCCGACCGTGCACCGTTCCCCCACCGCCGAGGCCGAGGTCGCCGACGAGCTGGCCGCCCTGCGGCCGGACCTCGTCGCGCGGTACGCGGCCGAACTGCCGGGCGCCCGGGCGGCGGTGCTGACCCGCCTGTGGCGTGCGCTCACCCATGAGCCGATGCCCTGGATCGAGCGCCGGGAGGCCGCCGGGGAGGGCCGGCTGCTGCGGCTGCGCGACGGCCGCCGGCTGCACGGCCCGGTGCCGGACCCGTACGCGACCGCCGGGTACGTCACCGTCGTACGACTCGACGAGACGGCGTACGAGGATCCGGCCCGGCTGATGGCCGACCTGCGGGTGCCGCACGGCAGGGACCTCGCCCGGGAGCTCGGGCACAGCGTGGCCTCGCTGGCGCTGTCCCGGGCCGGGCAGCCGGACGGTCCGCGGGGCCGGCCGGAGCGGGACTGGGAGTGGGAGCAGCGGGTGGTGGACGGGCACCCGTACCACCCCAACTGCCGTTCCCGGCCCGGCTTCTCGGTGGCCGAGCAGCTGGCCTACGCGCCCGAGCACCGGCCGATGGTGGGTCTGGGCCTGCTGCCGGTGCCGGGTGAGGCGTGTCTGGTGTCGGGCGGCTGGCCCGCGGAACTGCGTGACGGGGAACGGCTGTTGGTGCCGGTGCATCCGTGGCAGGCGGCGCATGTGCTGAAGCGGTCGGGAGCGGAGCGGCTCACCGGGCATCCGCTGATGTCCCTGCGCACCCTCGCGCTGCCCGGCGGACCGCATGTGAAGACGGCGCTGAGCGCCCGGCTGACGTCGTCGGTGCGGGACATCTCGGTGGGGTCGGTGACCGCCGCCATGACGCTCTCGGAGTTCGCCGAGCCGCTGGCGGACGACCGGCTGTGCTTCACCCGCACACTGGGCGCGGTCTCGGACGGCTCGCCCGATCTCGCGGCCGTGCTGCGGGAGTCCCCCGAGGAGTACGCGGCGGCCGGGGAGCGGGTGGTGCCGGTGGCCGCGCTCCCCCTCACCGGGCTGCCCCAGGACCCCGGCTGGTTCGCGGAGTTCGCCCGGCTCGCGCTGACCGAGGGGCTGCGGCTGCTGGAGCTGGGCGTGGCGCTGGAGGCGCACGGCCAGAACCTGCTGGTGGTGCTGTCCCCGGCCGACGCCCCGGTGCGGCTGGTCTACCGCGACCTCGCCGACATCCGGGTCAGCCCGGCCCGGCTCGCCCGGCACGGCATCCGGCTACCCGAGCTGCCGCCGCGCATCCTCACGGACGAGGTGACGGCGCTGCGGCGGAAGGTGTTCGGGTCGCTGGTCGGCGGGGCGCTGGCCGCGACGGCGGGCTCGGCGGCGGTCCTGCGGACCGCGCTGGAGAGCGCCGTACGGGAGCTGCCGGACACCCCGGACCGGGCGGCGCTGACCGGGGAACCCCTGCCGGTGAAGGCGCTCACGCTGATGCGGCTGTCGCCGGGGACGCCCGGGGACCAGTGGACGGAGCTGCCCAATCCGCTTCTGTGACGCTCCGTTTTGGAGCCGGGCCCTCCTGATCCATAAGATCCGCCGATGATCACAAGAAAACGGCTGGCGGCCGGGGCCGGTGCCCTGTTCGCCGCGCTGACGGCCGGGCTCGCGCTGCCGTCCACGGCGCTCGCCGATGAGACCACGGCCACGCAGCCCAAGGTCAACCTGGTGCTGGACGTGAGCGGTTCGATGCGCGCCCGGGACATCGACGGCCAGTCCCGGATGGCCGCGGCCAAGCAGGCGTTCAACGAGGTGCTGGACGCCACGCCGGAGGACGTCCAGCTCGGCATCCGGACGCTGGGCGCCAACTATCCGGGCGACGACCGGAAGAGGGGCTGCCGGGACACCGCGCAGCTCTACCCGGTCGGCCCGCTGGACCGCACCGAGGCCAAGGCGGCGGTCGCCACCCTGGTGCCGACCGGCTGGACGCCGATCGGCCCGGCGCTGCTGAAGGCGGCCGACGACCTCGAGGGCGGCACCGGCTCCAAGCGGATCGTGCTGATCAGCGACGGCGAGGACACCTGCGCCCCGCTCGACCCGTGCGAGGTGGCCCGCGAGATCGCGGCCAAGGGCATCGGCCTGACCATCGACACCCTCGGCCTGGTGCCCAACACGAAGATGCGGCAGCAGCTCAGCTGTATCGCGGAGGCGACCGGCGGCACCTACACCTCGGTCGAGCACACCGACGAACTCGCCGATCGGGTCAACCAGTTGGTGGACCGCGCGGCCGATCCGGTGGTCACGCCGGTGGTCACGCAGGGCGGCTCGGAGTGCGCGAAGGCGCCGACGCTGGAGTCGGGGCTGTACAGCGACCGCGCGGAGTTCGGGCAGCAGCGCTGGTACCGGGTGGATGTGCGGCCGGGCCAGGAGCTGCGCGCCTCGGTGAGCGTGGCCGCGGACCGCGCGGTGGACCCGGACTACGGAGTGCTGCTCCGCGCGGTGACCGCGCACGGCCGCGAGATCGTGCGCGGCGAGGCGGCGGGCACCGGCCGTACGGACGTGATCTCGACGGGCCTGCGCTACCCGAGGCCCGAGACGGACGACGAAGACGACGAGGACGACGCGCCCGCCGAGACCGTATGCCTCCAGCTGACCAGCTCCTTCTCCCCGGCCTCCGGCGTCAAGACCACGCCCGGTCTGCCGCTGGAGCTGACCCTCGACGTGGTGGACGGGCCGAGCGAGGCGGACGACGTGGCCGCCTTCGGTCTGGGGCGCGGCTGGTGGCTGCTGGGCGCGCTGATCGTCACCGGGTTCCTCGCCGGTGTGGTGTGGGGCTGGGTGTCGCGCTGGCGGATCGCGGTCTGGAGGACCAACTGATGCGTGTTTCCCGAGTGCTGGGCACGGCCCTGCTCGCTCTCGGCCTGGCCGCGGGTCCCGCGGCGGCGGCCGATTCCGGTGAGGCGCCGACCGAGGCGGGCACGTCCTTCCGTACGGCGACCGAGATCGACCACGGGCAGACCGCCACCGCGGACGCCTCCGCGGGCGACTACCTGTACTGGTCGTTCCCGGCGGACGCCGGACAGCGGCCGACCGTCCGGGCCACGGTGAAGCTGCCCGAGACGCACGCCGCCGAGACCTGGCAGCTCGACGTGTACGACGGCCTGCGCCGCCGTCAGGCCTGCCAGTGGGGCGCGCAGACCCGTACCGCCGCGGCGGACGCGGGCGGCGTGGAGCTGGCCTGTGTGCTGCGCACGGTGCGGGCCTGGTCGGAGCCGTGGGCGAACGACCCGCTGCCGGGCACGTACTACGTCCGGCTCACGGCCGTCGGTCTGCCCACCGGCGATCTGGGTCTGCCGGTCGGCGCCGAGGTGCGGGTGGACGCGAAGGACATGGGCGGCGCCGCGGCGGTGGACGGCCGGCTGGCCGAGCCGCTGGTGCCGGGCAGCGCGGTGGACTCGTCGGCTGCCGGGGAGACCGACGAGGACGCCGCGCCGGCGGTGCTGTCGAGCATCGAGCCGGAGGACGGCTGGGCCTCCGGCTGGTGGTCCGACCGCTGGGTGTGGACGGCGGCGGGCGGTGTGCTGGCCGCGCTGGCGGGGATCGCCGGGTACGCGCTCACCCGCGGCTCGGGGCGGCCGTCGAGGGTTCCGCCGACCGTGTGACGCCTCGTTCCGGAAGGCCCGCGTCCTCGTGGCGCGGGCCTTCTTCATGCCCGGAGGGTCAGGTGCGGAGGGCCCTGCCGGGGACGGTCATGCGCGGAGCGCCTTGGCGACCGTCCCGTCGCCGGTCACGGTGACCCGCCCGTCCCGCACCGCGTCGGCCAGGCCCAGCTCCCCGCGCCCGATGGCCGTACAGGTGCCGACGTCCATGGCCAGCCGGGCGTCGGGCTCGCCGGGCGCGGGGCCGTTGCCGTAGACGGGCCCGTCCTCGGCACCGACGTACAGATGGAACTCGCCCTCCTCCAGGCGCACTTCGACGATGCCGCGCTCCCCCTCCAGGGCCCGCAGCAGCGGCAGCGCGAACCAGTGCGCGCGGACCGCGTCGGTGGGCCGCCGCTCGCCCAGCTCGGCCTGGCCCCAGGCGCCGAGGGCCTGGAGCACGGGCAGCAACCGCCGTCCGCGCGCGGTGAGTTCGTAGACGTAGGCCGCGCCGGGCGGCGGCAGTCGGCGCCTGGTGGTCAGCCCGTCGCGCTCCATATCCTTCAGCCGCGAGGCGAGTACGTCCGTGCTGACGCCCGGCAGGTCCGCGTGCAGGTCGGTGTAGCGCCGGGGACCGGCCAGCAGCTCACGGACGATCAGCAGGGTCCAGCGGTCGCCGACGACATCGAGCGCGCGGGCGGCGGAGCAGTACTGGTCGTAGCTTCGACGAGGTGGCATGCGACGCAGTCTAGACAAGTTGTTGGACTTTCCAAGCGGCTACTTGGTAAAACCAAGTGACACTGGTTACCTGGAGGGGCGCATGGAGTTCCGGCAGTCGAGCAAGCTGAGCGAGGTCTGTTACGAGATCCGCGGCCCGGTGATCGAGCACGCCAACGCGCTGGAGGAGGCGGGGCACAGTGTGCTGCGCCTGAACACCGGCAACCCGGCCCTCTTCGGATTCGAGGCGCCGGAGGAGATCCTCCAGGACATGATCCGGATGCTGCCGAAAGCGCACGGCTACACCGACTCGCGCGGCGTCCTCTCCGCCCGCCGCGCGGTCGCCCAGCGCTACCAGACGCTCGGCCTGGAGGTCGAGGTCGACGACGTGTTCCTCGGCAACGGCGTCTCCGAGCTGGTCTCGATGGCCGTCCAGGCACTGGTCGAGGACGGCGACGAAGTCCTGATCCCGGCGCCCGACTTCCCGCTGTGGACGGCGGTGACGACCCTCGCCGGCGGCAGGGCGGTCCACTATCTGTGCGACGAGCAGGCCGAGTGGTACCCCGACCTGGCCGACATGGAGTCGAAGATCACCGACCGGACGAAAGCGGTCGTGATCATCAACCCGAACAACCCGACCGGCGCGGTCTACCCGAAGGAGATCGTCGAAGGCATCCTCGACCTCGCCCGCCGCCACGGCCTGATGGTCTTCGCCGACGAGATCTACGACCAGATCCTCTACGACGACGCCGTCCACCACTCGGCCGCCGCCCTCGCCCCCGACCTGGTCGTCCTCACCTTCTGCGGTCTGTCCAAGACCTACCGGGTGGCGGGCTTCCGCTCCGGCTGGCTGGTGGTGACGGGCCCGAAGCAGCACGCGCGCGACTACCTGGAGGGCCTGACCATGCTGGCCTCCATGCGGCTGTGCGCCAACGCGCCCGCGCAGTACGCCATCCAGGCCGCGCTCGGGGGCCGGCAGTCCATCCGCGAGCTGACCGTGCCGGGCGGGCGGCTGTACGAACAGCGCACCGTGGCCTGGGAGAAACTCAACGAGATCCCCGGTGTGTCGTGCGTGAAGCCCATGGGCTCGCTGTACGCGTTCCCCCGCCTCGACCCCAAGGTGTACAAGATCCACGACGACGAGAAGTTCGTCCTGGACCTGCTGCTGCGCGAGAAGATCCAGGTCGTCCAGGGCACGGGCTTCAACTGGCCGGCCCCGGACCACTTCCGCATCCTCACGCTGCCCTATGCGGACGACCTCGAAGCGGCGATCGGGCGGATCGGGCGGTTCCTCAGCGGCTACCGGCAGTAGTTCCCCTGGCCATGGAATGCCCGGTGCGGGCCCGCTGTTGGGGACGTCGTACACACGATCATGGCATGGGGGGCTCGACATGGCGTACGACGTCCACGGCACGGTGGCCGAAGGGTTCGAGGGCGTACGGGAGGAGTTCGCGGCGCATCTCGCCGAGGAGCGGCACGATCCGGGAGCGCAGCTCGTCGTCCATCTGGACGGACGGCGGGTGGTGGACCTGTGGGGCGGCGAGGACATCGACGGGGACTCGCTGACGACCCTGTTCTCCATCGCCAAGGGCGCCGCGCACCTGGTCGTCGCGCTGCTGGTGCAGGAGGGCGTGCTCGACCTCGACCGCGAAGTGGCGGCCTACTGGACGGAGTTCGCCGCCGAGGGCAAGGACCGGCTGACCCTGCGCGAGCTGCTGGAGCACCGGGCCGGGCTGGTCGGGGACCCCGAACGCGCCTTCACCGTCGACGAACTGGCGGACGACCGGGTGCTCGCCGCCCGGCTGGCCGGGGTCAAGCCGCTGTGGGAGCCGGGCACCGCCTACGGCTACCACGCCTTCGTCATCGGCGCGCTCACCGGTGAGGTGGTGCGCCGGGTCACCGGCAGGTCCGTGCGGGAGTTGTACGAGGAGCGGATACGGGCGCCGTACGGCCTCGACTTCCACCTGGGGCTGCCCGCCGGGCTGGAGCCGCGCCGGGTGGACGTGCAGCCGCTGGTGCCCACCCCCGCCGAAGAGGCGCTGCTCGCGGAGCGGGCGGCGGCCCCGGACAGCATCCGGGGCATCGCCTTCCAGCAGCACGGGCCCGCGCCCGTCGACCTGGTGGCGTTCGCCAACCACCCCCGGGTACGGGCTCTCGGTCCGACGTCCTCCGGCGGCGTGGGCAACGCGCGCGGCGTCGCCGGGATGTACGCGGCGGCGATCAGCACGGTGGACGGCCGGGCCCCGCTGCTCACCCGGGAGACCGCGGCGCTCTTCGGCGGGCTGCGCACGCCCGGCGGCCCCGACCTCGTCACCGGCACCGACGACCACTTCGGGCTGGGCTTCGAGTACCTGGCCGGACGCTATCCGTTCCTCGGCGAGGACGCCTTCGGGCACAGCGGGGCGACCGGCTCGCTGGGCTTCGCCGATCCGGCGAGCGGGGTGGCGTACGCCTACACGCGGCGCCGCTTCGCCTTCCCGTCCGGCCACGGCGCGGCGCTGGAGAACGGCCGTCTGGCCGAGTCCGTCCTGCGGGCCGCGGCCGGCCGGTGACACTGTGCCCGTGCCCAACTCCGTCTCGGCGAACCTGTCCTGGCCGATCGCCGCGCCGCTGCGAGGACCGCGTGTGCGACTGGAACCGCTGACGGTCACGCACGCGCGAGAAGCCGCGGACATCCTCGATGACGTGCGTCTGCACAAGTGGATCGGGGGTACTCCACCCACCCGGGAAGAATTGGAGCAGCGGTACCGGCGGCAGACCGTCGGCCACTCACCCGACGGCCGGCACGGTTGGCTGAACTGGATGCTGCGAAGGCGGGCCGACGGCAAGCTGGTCGGCACGGTGCAGGCGACGCTCCACCGGTCCCGCCCCGACCGTGTCGAAGCAGAGCTCGCCTGGGTCATCGGCCACGACTTCCAGGGGCAGGGCTACGGCAGGGAAGGGGCCTGCACCATGGCCCGCTGGCTGCGTGCCCAGGGCGTCTCGGGGTTCGTGGCCCATGTGCATCCCGAGCACCGGGCATCGGCCGGGATAGCGAGGGCGCTTGGCATGGAGCCGACAGGCGAGGTGCACGATTCCGAGGAACTGTGGGCTCTCTTCGCCCACCCCCAGGACTGGTCACCTCCCCACACCCGGTAGGAGGCGCCGCCTCCCCGTGCCGGGTGTGATTCCACCGCGTCGGGGCGCCGGGACCCTAGCCTGTGCCGCATGGGTGATCTGCTCCTCGTCCGGCACGGTGAGACCGAGTGGTCACGGTCCGGGCGGCACACCGGATCGACGGACGTTCCGCTGACCGAGCACGGGCGGGAGGAGGCGCGGCGGCTGGTGCCGCTGATCCGGTCGCACCGGATCGGGGCCGCGTTCGTCAGCCCCCTTCAGCGGGCCCGGGAGACCGCGCGGCTCATCGGGCTGGACGGGGTGCGGGTGGACGCGGATCTGCGGGAGTGGGACTACGGCGCCTACGAGGGCGTCACCACCGTCGAGATCCAGCGCGAGCGGCCCGGCTGGTTCCTGTTCCGGGACGGGGTCGCGCCCGGGCCGCCGGAGCGTCCCGGGGAGACGCCGGAGCAGGTCGGGGAGCGGGCCGACCGGATGCTGGCCAAGGTCGACGCGGCGTTCGCCGACACCGAGGGGTGCGTGGTGCTGGTGGCGCACGGGCACTTCCTGCGGGTGCTGACCGCGCGGCGGCTCGGGCTGCCCCCGGCGGACGGCGCGCTGTTCCAGCTGGCCACCGGGACCCTGTGCCGGCTGGGCACCGAGCACGGGCGGCCGGTGGTCGCCGGGTGGAATGTCAGACCCGCGTCGTAGCCTTCGAAGCGGTGGGGACGTCCGTCGCCGGCGCCGGGAAGGAGCATGCCGTGACCCGACCGCCCACCGCCGCGCAGCGGCGGGTGATCGACGCCGCCGATCCGGTCACCGGACGGCTGAAGGGCACCGAGACACAGCTCGCGGCCCTGGTGCGGCACGGGCTCGCCTTCCGGCATCCCCGCCCGCCGCACGACCACTTCCTGACCCCGGCCGGACACCGCCTGCGGGAGGCCGGGCCCACGTCTCCCCCGCCGCCCGAGCCCGCCGCGCGCACCGGCGTGTTCGCCGCGCGCATCGGCGGGGAGGAGGACGCGCCGGAGTCCGGTCAGGCGCGTGTGCGCGAGGTGCACAGCGCCTGGCAGGGGCTGCTGGAGCTGCGCCGCGTGACCAACCCCGACGGCGCCGTGGACCGGCCGTGCGGGTGGGAACGCGGCCATCTCGTGCAGGCCGCCGCGCTCGCCCTGGAGGCCGCCGGGCACCGGCCCGAGGGGCCTCAGGCGGCGGGATACCGGGTGCGGGCCACTCCGCAGCCGGAGGCCGTCGCCGTGCACGCACCGGACGACGCGACGCTGCACGCCTGCGCGGCCACCCTGGAGCGGGCCGGCTGGCAGGTCGGCGCGCACACGGAGCCGCGGACGCGCGCCCGTTATCTGCTGGCCTCGCCACGGCGCGTGTAAGGGAAGGGACACGTGTCAGGATCGGGGCACCAACAACCGTGGCAGGAGAAGAGGAAGTCGTGACCGAGCCGTTTTCCGTTCCGGTGACCGTCCGCGGGTACGAGACCGACACCCAGGGCCACCTGAACCAGGCCGTCTATCTCAACTACGCCGAGCACGCCCGCTGGTCGCTGCTCCAGGCGGCCGGAATCCGCCAGGCAGACCTCCAGGCCCGGGGCGTGGGCCCGGTGGCGCTGGAGACGACCATCCGCTACCGGCAGGAGCTGCTCGCGGGCGACGAGGTCCAGGTCAGCTGCGATTTCGAGTGGGGCGAGGGCAAGACGTTCCGGATACGGCAGAGCATCGTCAAGGCCGACGGCACGGTCGCGGCGGAGATCGAGGCCGTCGGCGGGCTGCTGGACCTCAACGCCCGCCGACTGCTCGCCGATCCCCGCGAGCGGTTCAAGGAACTGGCCGCCGATCCCGCCCTGTTCGGCCTCTGAGCCTTTCTCACATCGCGGTGAAGGCCGCCCGGTGGTCCTCGGCCCACTCCCGGTAGCTCCGCGCCCGGCGGCCGAGGACCTGGCGCACGTCCTCGGTGACGACGGCGTTGCGTCCTTGGCGGACATAGGCGTGGCCGCCCAGGACGCCGGCCACGGCCTCCTCCCCCAGCCCCCAGGTCCGCAGCGACTCCCGGATCTCCTCGGGGGTCAGGTCCCGGGTGGCGACCGGGCGGGCCAGCACGGCGGTGAGCGCCGCCGCCTGGTCGGCGACGCTCACCGTCTCCGGCCCGGTCAGCGTGTACGTGCGTCCCGCGTGCCCCGGCTCGACCAGCGTCCGCGCCGCCACCTCGGAGACGTCACGCGGGTCGACGACCCCCTGCCGTCCGTCGCCGGTCATGTTCGGCACCGGCTCGCCCGCCCGGATCGCCGCCGCCCAGCTCAGCGTGTTGGAGGCGAAGGCGGAGGGCCGCAGTACGGTCCACTCCGCGCCGCTCTCCCGCAGCGCCCGCTCGCCCGGCAGGTGCCAGGCGGCGGACGGGCCGAGGCCGGGGTCACCCGTGGCGATCGCGGAGAGCTTCACCAGGCGGCCCACCCCGGCCGCCCGGGCGGCGGCCACCAGTTCCTCGTCGTGCTGGGCACCCGGGCCGGGCACGCCCAGGAGGAACGCGGCCGTCGCCCCGCTCATCGCCGCCCGCACCGAGTCCGGGTCGCGGTAGTCGCCGCGCACCACGTCCACTCCGGAGGGCAGCCGGGCCGCCCGCTCCGGGTCCCGGGTAAGGGCGCGCACCTTCTCGCCGCGCGCCGCGAGCTGTCGTACGAGTTCACTGCCGATGGTGCCCGTGGCACCGGTCACGAGGATCATGCCGTCCACGGTGCCGGGCATCCCCGCCGTGACTCTTGGAAATTCCGGCACGGTTCAGGGGTCGAACAGGCCGCCCGCCCGCGCATACGGTGAGGTCATGACCACCGCCACGGCCGAGCGCCCGCTGTCCCTGCCCGCCGGGCTGAGCCCGTGGATCACCGACGTCACGGCCACGGCGGCACGGGACGCGGCACCGCTGCCGTACACGTTCGTGCCCGACCCGGCGGTGAAGCTGGTGGTGCGCACCGGACCGGACGGGCGCCGGGACGCCATGGTCGTCGGCCCGCGGACCCGCGCCTCCTACCACGCCCCCGAGCAGCCCGCGTCCTGTGTGCGGCTGAGCCTGGCACCGGGCACCGGCCGCCCGCTGCTGGGCGTGCCCGCGGTGGATCTGGTCGGGCGGGTGGTGCCGCTGGACGCGCTGCCCGGTCCGGCGGCACGCCGGCTCGCGGACCGGCTGCGGGAGGCGGACCCGGAGGACCTGACGCGGCGGCTGGCCGAGGTGCTGCCGGACGGGCTCCCCACGGACGCCGACCGCGAGCGCGCGCGGCTGCTGCGGGCCGCGGTCGCCGCGCTGTCCGTCCGGGAGGACGGCCGGGCGCCGGTGCGGGTCGGCGACGCGGCCCGCCGACTGGCCGTCAGCGAACGCCAGTTGCGCCATCTGTTCACCGAGGGGGTGGGCGTCTCGCCCAAGCACTACGCCCGTATCGCCCGGGTGCGGCAGGTCCTGGCCCGCGCGGCCGGCACCCCGTGGGCCGCTCTGGCCGCCGACACCGGCTACTACGACCAGTCCCACATGACGGCCGACTTCCGCGCCCTGATGGGTGTGCCGCCCCGCGCCTACTTCTCCGGCCGGCTGCCCGGCGCCCGGCCCTGCCAGGCGCTCGCCCGCATCTGAAACCGGGAGTTCGTGCCGGAGGCGCCGGCGGTGAGCGGGCTGGACCGCGACCGGCTGCGCCGGGAGGGGCTCGATCCGGCGCTCGCGCTCGGCCAGTTCACCCGCTGGGTGCGCGAAGTGAGCGCCGACGCGGGTGCCCAGCCGGTGATGTGTGAAGACGCTGTACGCAGCGAAGGCGGGGGTGCCGCTACGGGCCGCCGCCAAGCGCATGCCGCCGGAACTGCTGCCGCGGCGCCGCCACACGCACCCCCATCGCGCTGGACGACGCCGTCGAGCAGGCTGAGCTGTTCGTCAACCTCATGAAGTGGCCGGGGCCCGGGTCGCCGCCCCGGTGATCTCCTCTCCTGCCTCCATCGGGTGGGTGACCTCCTGGGCGTCGCTGCCCTTGCCGAGGTGGTTGAAGACGAAGTTCAGCAGGACCGCGGCGACACAGCCGGTGGAGATGCCGGAGTCCAGGACGATCTTCGCGGTCTCCGGGAAGGCGTGGTAGAACTCCGGCGCGGTGATCGGGATGATGCCGACGGCCAGCGAGACCGCCACGATCAGCACGTTGTTGTCCTTGTCCAGGCCGGCCCGGACCAGGGTCTGGATGCCGCTCGCGGCGACCGAGCCGAACAGGACGACGCCCGCGCCGCCGAGGACCGGACGGGGCACGACGGCGATGAGCGAGGCGGCGATCGGGCACAGGCCCATCAGCACCAGGAAACCGCCGCCGGCCGCGACCACGAAACGGCTGCGGATCTTCGTCATCGCCACCAGGCCGATGTTCTGCGCGAAGGCGCTGCACATGAAGCCGTTGAACAGGGGGCTGATCGCGGAGCCGAGAGTGTCGGCGCGCAGACCGGCGGCGATGGTCTTCTCGTCCGCCGGGCGGCCGACGATCTCGCCGAGCGCGAGCATGTCGGCGGTCGACTCGGTCATCGACACCACCATCACCACGCACAGCGAGATGATCGCGGCGAGCTGGAACTGCGGGGCGCCGAAGTGGAAGGGGGTCGGGAAGCCGACGATGTCCGCGTCCGCGACGGGGCTGAAGTCGGTCACCCCGAGCGGGATCGCCACCAGCGTGCCGACGACCAGGCCGAGCAGCACGGCGATCTGCTTGACGAAGCCTCGGGTGAAGCGGCGCAGCAGGAGCACGATCAGCAGGGTCACGGCGGCCAGGCCCAGGTTGGTGGCGGAGCCGTAGTCGTCCGCGGTGGGGCTGGAGCCCTGGGCCCAGCCGAAGGCGACCGGGAGCAGCGAGATGCCGATCAGGGTGATCACGGTGCCGGTGACGACCGGCGGGAAGAAACGGACCGCCTTGCTGAAGAAGGGTGAGGCGAGGAAGCCGAGCAGGCCCGCGACGATGACCGCGCCGAAGATGATCGGCAGCGCGTCGGACTTGTCGTCGGTGGAGACGACGATCGCGGTCATGGGGGCGACACCGGCGAAGGTGACGCCGTTGACGAAGGGCAGGCGGGCACCGATCTTCCAGATGCCCAGGGTCTGGAGGAAGGTGGCGAGGCCGGCGGTGAAGAGACACGCGCCGGTGAGGAACGTCAGTTCGGTCCCGGAGAGGCCGATGGCCGCGCCGACGATCAGGGGCGGGGCGACGACGCCCGCGTACATGGCGGCCACGTGCTGAAGGCCGGTCGTCGCCATCTTCAGGGGCGGGAGTTTCTCGTCGACGGGGTGCACGCCGGAGCGTGCGTCCGCCTCCTCGGCGGCGTCGGTCGCGGATATGGGCGGTACGGCATCGGGCTGAGCGGCCACGGCGGCTCCTCCGGTCGGTTACACGTCGGCTCTGACGTGGGGTTCAAGGAGGTGGTGCGGGTGGTCGTGCGGGACCGTTGGGGGGTGGCACAGCTGTGAACGGTGACCGTTCCGGGGCGCGCGCGTCCACGCGCGCCCCGGAGACGGCTGCCGTGGATCCCGCTCGGATCCACGGTCCCGGCCGGGAGCCGTCCCTCCCGGCCGGGAGTCCTGGATGGTGTGATCAGCCCTGCGCGGCGATGCGTGCCAGGCGCTGGGCCTCCTCGCGGGTGGACCGGGCGATGGCGTCCTCGTCGACGGTGAGCAGGCGGCCGTTGTCGACGATCTGCCGGCCGTTGACGAAGGAGGCGGTGACCGGGGCGGCCGCGCCGAAGACGAGCGCGGTCACCGGGTCGGCGATGGACGCGTGGGCGAGGGTGTCCAGCTTCCACAGCACCACGTCGGCGAGCTTGCCCGGCTCCAGCGAGCCGATCTGCTGGGCCCGGCCGAGGACCTGCGCGCCGCCGTAGGTGCCGAGGCGCAGCGCCTGGCGGGCGTTGAGCGCCGCTTCCCGGTGCGCGCCGAGGCGGTTGATCAGCAGGGCGTTGCGCAGCTCGGTGTGGAGTTCACCGGACTCGTTGGACGCGGTGCCGTCGACGCCGAGGCCGACCGGGACACCCGCCTTCAGCATGTCGGGGACGCGGGCGATACCGGCGGCGAGGCGGGCGTTGGACGACGGGCAGTGGGCGACGCCGGTGTTCGTGCGGGCGAAGGCGGCGATGTCGGAGTCGGTCATGTGGACGCAGTGCGCCATCCACACGTCCTCGCCGAGCCAGCCCGTGGACTCGAAGTAGTCCGTCGGGCCCATGCCGAACAGCTCGTGGCAGAACTTCTCCTCCTCCACCGTCTCCGAGCCGTGGGTGTGCAGCCGTACGCCGAGGCGGCGGGCCAGCTCGGCGCCGTCGCGCATGAGTTCGGTGGAGACGGAGAACGGCGAGCAGGGGGCGACCGCCACCTGGGTCATGGCGTCGAAGGAGGCGTCGTGGTGCTTCTTGACGGTCTCCTCGGTGGCGGCGAGCGCGCCCTCCAGCGTCTCGACGGCGAAGTCCGGCGGCAGGCCGCCGTCCTTCTCGCTGCGGTCCATCGAGCCGCGGGCCAGCGTGAACCGTACGCCCATCTCGGCCGCGGCCCGGATGATCGAGCCGGACAGGTCGCCCGAACCGTGCGGGAAGACGTAGTGGTGGTCCATGGCGGTGGTGACACCGCCGCGGGCCATCATCGCGAGGGATCCCTGCGCGGCCGAGTACGTCATCCGCTCGTCGATCCGCGCCCAGGTCGGGTACAGCGCGACCAGCCAGTTGAACAGGTTGTGGTCGGTGGCCAGGCCCCGGGTGATCCACTGGTAGAAGTGGTGGTGGGTGTTGACCAGACCGGGCGTGGCCAGATGGCCGCTCGCGTCGATCCGGCGCACCACGTTCTCCAGCCCCTCGGGGGCCTTGCCCGCGCCGACCGACTCGATCCGGTTGCCGGCGAGGACGAGGTATCCGGAGGCGTACTCCGTGTCGCCAGCGTCCACGGTCGCGATCGCGCAGTTCTCGATGACGATGCGCTGGGCTGCCGATGGTGCCATCGTGCTTCCTTGTCTTTCAGTGGCGGCCCGTGAACGGTGGGGTGTCCACGGGAAGGGCACGGCAGGACCCTAGGAGGATTTGAGTGCCGGAACCGGTTGCCGGCCCCGGGTGCCGAGATGATGGAAGAACAGGTTGAGGACGACCGCGACGAGCGCGCCCGCGCTGATGCCCGAGCCGAGCACGGTCTGCGCCCAGGCCGGGAAGCCGGCGTAGAAGGTGGGCGCGGCCAGCGGGATGATGCCGGCGCCGAGCGCCACGGCCACCAGGATGATGTTGGAGCTGTCGTCCAGCCCCGCCTCCGACAGCGTACGGATGCCGCTGACGGCGATCGAGCCGAACAGCACGATGCCCGCGCCGCCGAGGACCGGCATGGGGACCAGGGAGACGACCGCGCCGAGGACCGGGAAGGCGCCGAGGACCAGCAGGGTGGCGCCGGCGACGGCGACGACGTAGCGGCTGCGCACCCGGGTGAGCGAGACGACGCCGACGTTCTGCGCGAAGGCGGAGGTCGGGAAGCCGCCGAAGACCGGGCCGACGAGGGTGGCGATGCCGTCGGTGCGCAGGCCGCGGGTGATGGTCTTCGCGTCGGCGCGGCGGTCGCAGATCTCGCCGAGGGCGAGCATGCCGGCGCTGGACTCGGTCATCAGCACCAGCATCACGATGCACAGCGACAGGATCGCCGCGGGCTGGAACTCCGGCGCGCCGAAGGCGAACGGGGCGGGCAGCGCGGCGACCGGCGCCGACTTGAGGGCGCTGAAGTCGGCCATGCCGAACGGGATGGCGACGAGCGTGCCGACGAGCAGCCCGAACAGCAGGGCGACCTGCTTGACGAAGCCGCGGCCGAAGCGCTGGACGAGCAGGATGACGGCCAGGGTGAAGCCGGCGAGCGCGAGGTACTTCATGGCGCCGAAGTCGGCGGCGGTCTTGTCTCCGCCCTGCGCCCAGCCGACCGGGACGGGCATCAGCGTGACGCCGATCAGGGTGATGACGACGCCGGTGACCAGGGGCGGGAAGAAACGCAGCAGCCGCCCGAAGAACGGCCCGATCGCCAGGCAGAAGACTCCGGCGACCATCACCGCGCCGTAGATGGCGGGGAGTTGGTGGCCCGTGTCGTTGGTCTCGGCGATGGCGAGGATCGGGGCGATGCCGGCCGAGGAGGCCGCGTTGACGAAGGGCAGCCGGTTGCCGACGAAGCCCTTGACGCCGATGGTCTGCAGGATGGTCGCGACACCCGCGATGAGCAGGGACGCGGCGATCAGCCGGGTGCGGGCCGCGAGGTCGAGTCCGCAGGCCTGGCCGATGATGAGCGGAGGAGTGACCACGCCCGCGTACATGGCGGCGATGTGCTGGAGCGCGGCGGGGACGAGCCGCGAGGGGTGAAGCTTCTCGTCCACCGGGTGCACGGACATGACGGCGTCCTCGGTGTGCACCGGCGGGGTGGAACAGGGGGCTTTCGCCGGCCCCTGTGCAGGCTGTGCCATGGGGTTCCCTCCGGTGTGGCGGGGGTCCCCTCCCCCCTTCCCGACCGGAAGAAGAAGCCCCCCCCCCCCCGGCTGTTTCTTTTCCCCAGACCCACACCCCCCCCCCCCCCCCCCCCAACACGGCGCCCC
>NZ_JBVIED010000002.1:0-736880 GCF_055572035.1 Streptomyces sp. NPDC030838
GGGGGGGGGGGGGGGGGGGGGGGGGGGGGGGGGGGGGGGGGGGAGGGGGGGGGGGGGGGGGGGGTGGTTTCCTCCCCCCCCCCACCAAAAGGGGTGAACGGTCGTAACTTTCCCGCGCGGGTCGCGTTCCGTCGCGCTAGGAGATCACCCGCGTACGCATCGTCACGCGAACCTGGAGGGGCCGCTCAACTCGCCGGGTACGGCCAGGGGTTGGCCTTGCAGCGAATGCCGTCGTACTCCAGGAACTTGGTCTGCTGCTGCATGACAGGCGCGAGATCGCCGTTCTTGTCGCAGGTCACGTGCGAGTAGCCGAGCCGGTGGCCGACCTCGTGGTTGATCAGCATCTGGCGGTAGGCGTGGATCTGGTCGCCGTACGTCCTCGAGCCCTGCGCCCAGCGATAGGCGTTGATCATCACGCGTTCGGTGGCCGCGGAGTCGCACGAGACGTTGTCGACCGTCGTGTCGAGGCCGGACTTGGCGCACCAGTCGGCGGTCGTGCCGGGGCTGGCCAGGGTGATCACGAAGTCGGGCTCGCCCGAGTGGATGCGCTCGAAGGTACGGCCACCGTTGTGCGCCCAGCTGCGGTCGTCGTTGAGCGTCTGCTGCACGGCCTGCGCGAACAGCTCGCCGTCCAGCCCGAGCCCCTGCTCCACGTCCACCCGGTAGGTGTACTTCTGCCCCTTGCCCGGCGCCTTGTCGATCCCGGGGATCGCCTCGAACCTCCCGGAGCCGTCGAGCGACGGGCTCAGCGGGTACTTCTTCGCCATCTTCTGCTCGTACGTCAGCGGCACCGCGCTCGGCGACCCGGAGGGCGTCGGCCGCCCCTCGCCGCGCGAGGCGGAGTCGTGGGCGCCCCGCTTGTCATCGGTGGCGGACTGCGACCGTGCGGCGTCGTCGTCCTGACCGTCGGCGACCTGGCCCGCGACCACCACGGCCAGCACGGTGGTCACCGCGGCGGCGGCGACCCCGGCGAACGCCCGCCCCTTGCCGCCCCTGCCGCGCACGGGCTCGCCGGTGGGCGGGGCGTCGTCGGCGGGGGTGTCGTCCCAGCGGTTGGCGGAGGCGTACGGATCGGCGGGGGCGGCGGCCGTACGCCGGGTGAAGACGTCGTCGTCCGAGCCGTCCGAGCCATCAGCGCCGAAGGCGTCGAGGTAGTCCTGCCTCGGGCCCGCCGGACCTGCCGGACCCGCCGGACCCGACGCCGGCCGCTGCCGCGGTATCGGAGCGCCGGGCGCCGCCGGACTCCTCAACTCACCCCAGCCACCCCCGGGTTCCCGCTGCTCGGGGTGCCCACCACGGACGCGGGGGACGCCGTGCGCGGGGGTGCCGTCGGGGAAGCGGGGGGTGCCGTGCGCGGGAGTGCCGTCCGGAAAGCGAGGAATGCCATGCGCCGGCGTCCCGTCCGGGAAACGGGGCGTGCCCTGCGCGGGAGTGCCATCCGGGAAACGGGGCGTCCCCTGCGCAGGGGTCCCGTCCGGGAAGCGAGGAATGCCATGCGCGGGAGTGCCATCCGGGAAACGGGGCACACCGTGCGCCGGCGTCCCGTCCGGGAAACGGGGAACACCGTGCGCCGGCGTCCCGTCGGCGAACCGGGGCGCCCCCTGCCCCGGCACCCCATAAGGAGCGGCCCCACGCGCCTCCCCCGTGGCTCCCGCGGGCGGCCCAGCAGGCCCAGCAGGCCCAGTAGGCCCAGCAGGTCCAGCGGGCCCCCCAGGAGCAGCAGGCGCCGCAGGCCCCGCCCCCGCGGCCCTCCGTCGTCCCGTCCCCCCGGCGCCGGCCTTCGCGCCGGCCTTCGTGGTCTCACCCTTGGGTGCCGGACCGCGGCGGCTGTGGCGTCCCACGTCGCGTCTCAGCTCCCCGCACTCGCGGACTCGGCGGCGCCGCGGGCGGCCTCCTCGGCCAGCAGGTCCCGGAACGCCCCCGCCACCGTCTCCGGGTACTCCATCATCGCCACGTGCCCGGCGTCCGGCAGGGTGATCAGGCGGGAGTCCCGGAAGGCGCGGGCCGCCTTCTGGGCCATGCGGAAGCCGACGAGCTGGTCGCGCCCGCCGTAGACGAGCAGCGTCGGCGCGAGGACGCGTTCGGCCTGGCGCCACAGCCCGTGCTGCCCGCCCAGGGTGTACGCGTTGACGATCCCGCGCGCGGAGCGCGCCATCGCGTCCCAGAAGTACGGCAGTCGCAGCCGCCGTTCCATCTCCTCGACCGCGTTGCGAAAGCCTTCCGGCGTCACCCGCCCGGGGTCGCCGTAGCAGAGCGCCATGACCCCGCGGACCCGCTGTTCGGCCGTCCAGCCCTGGGTGTACCGGGTGAACAGCGCGGTCACGCCGGGCAGCGCGAGGAGTGCCGTCGGTACGGCGCCGCGCTGGACCCGGATCTCCGGCAGCGCGGGCGAGACGAGCGCCAGCGTCCGCACGAGGTCGGGCCGTACCGCGGCGACCCGGGTGGCGATCGCGCCGCCGAGGGAGTTGCCGAAGAGGTGCACGGGGCCGCGGCCGGCCGCGTCGAGATAACGGATCACCGCGCGCGCGTGCCCGGTGACCGAGTAGTCGCCGTCGTCCGGCGGCGGCGAGTCGCCGAAGCCCGGCAGGTCGACGGCCTCGCTGTCGACGACGTCCTCGAGCAGCGGCATCAGCGCCGACCAGTTCTGCGAGGACCCGCCGAGGCCGTGGACGTACAGGGCGGGCGGGAGTCCCTCGCGCGCGGGCGGCCGGGAGCGGACCGTGAGCGTGATCCCCGGCAGCCGGACCGACCTGAGCCGTTCGCCCTCCGCGACCCGGACGGGCGCCACCTTCGGGAGCACGTTGGCAGTCAGCACGAAGGCGGGCTCGGTCGAAGACATGCGGCAATGTTACGAGGTGATCACGCCGTGGTTCATGTGTTCGCCGTCACAGAAGCAGTGTCGTTTCAGCAGGGCCACTTCGGCGGAGGCGGGAGCGCTCCGATGCGCACCGCGTGACGATCCGGACGCGGATCGCATAGCGTCCCGATCGGGTGTCTCCTAGGCTCGTACAGAGGGCACCCGCGTGTGGCCCCTGCTTCTCTCAGGGACGTTCGTAGGAAGGGAGCCCACCATGGCCGTAGACCCCACCGACCCGGATACGTTCGAGAACGGCGAAGGCGAGGAGGCTCAGGAGTTCGGCGTCGAGGCCCCCGAGGTCGACGCGGCCGAGCAGCACGCGGAGGTGAAACCGGACCGCGACGACCCGCTGACGGGTGTGAACCCCGACCGGGCGAACGAGGCCGATCTCGTCGAGCAGGCCCGCGTGGTCTCCCTCGACGAGGACGACTACCGGTGACCGGACGAGGACGACCGCCGGTGATCCGAGGAGGACGACGCCGGTGATCCGCGCGGACGCGCGGCACCGCTGAGCAGGAACGGGGCCGATTTTTGCCCGGTCTCCATCTGTTTGAAACCTTTTGCGCGGCTATCGCCGCCGTCCGGTACGTGAAATTCTGCG
Source organism: Streptomyces sp. NPDC030838 (assembly GCF_055572035.1). Classification (NCBI taxonomy): domain Bacteria; kingdom Bacillati; phylum Actinomycetota; class Actinomycetes; order Kitasatosporales; family Streptomycetaceae; genus Streptomyces; species Streptomyces sp. NPDC030838. The sequence continues at coordinate 3,459 of NZ_JBVIED010000002.1, forward strand.
CTCGCACCGCGCACGACACGGTTACCGAAAAGTACGATGGCGGCGCGGCGCACACCGCATGTGGACGATTTTGGGAGGCGGCGTGACAGCCATCGAGCAGACAGAGGCGGCACGCCCGCGGGGTACGCGCCTGCCGCGCCGTGCCCGACGGAACCAGCTGCTGGGCGCCGCTCAGGAAGTCTTCGTGGCGCAGGGCTACCACGCGGCCGCGATGGACGACATCGCCGAGCGCGCCGGCGTCAGCAAGCCGGTGCTCTACCAGCACTTCCCGGGCAAGCTCGACCTCTATCTCGCACTGCTGGACCAGCACTGCGAGTCCCTGATCCAGTCCGTACGCAACGCCCTGGCGTCGACCACCGACAACAAGCAGCGCGTACGGGCGACGATGGACGCGTACTTCGCGTACGTCGAGGACGACGGCGGTGCCTTCCGTCTGGTCTTCGAGTCGGACCTGACGAACGAGCCCGCCGTCCGCGAGCGCGTCGACAAGGTCACCAACGACTGCGCCGAGGCGATCTGCGACGTCATCGCCGAGGACACCGGACTCTCCCGCGCGGAGTCGATGCTGCTCGCCTCGGGCCTGGGCGGCCTCGCCCAGGTGGTGGCCCGTTCCTGGCTGCACAGCGACCGCAGCGTGCCGCGCGACCAGGCGGTACAGCTGCTGGCGTCGCTCGCCTGGCGGGGCATCGCGGGGTTCCCGCTGCACCACAGCGAGCAGCAGCACCACTGACGCCGCGGGCCGGGGCGCGTTTGTTCCCGTCGGCTGTTCGCTCCTGGCGTTCTTGCGCGGAGCGTGCGCGTCCCCTCACCGGGCTAATGTGTGCTGGGTACGGCGCGGACGCCCGCGCAACACTGACCGTTCGGAGGGACATAGCCGTGGAGGTCAAGATCGGCGTGCAGCACGCGCCCCGCGAGATCGTTCTGGAGAGCGGTCAGAGTGCCGAGGAGGTCGAGCGGGTGGTGGCCGAGGCACTGGCCGGCAAGTCGCAGCTGCTGAGCCTCGTGGACGAGCACGGCCGCAAGGTCCTGGTCCCGGCCGACCGCCTCGCCTACGTCGAGTTGGGCGAGCCGGCGCCGCGCAAGGTGGGCTTCGGCGCGCTGTAAGCGACGCGAGCAACGGCGACGGCCCGTCGGGTGAACCACCCGGCGGGCCGTCGCCGTGTGCGCGCACAGCAGGAACGGCCGTCGACGCAGGAACGGCCGTCGACGCAGCCGTACGTGCGCCGCGCACAGGAGGACCACAAGTCGCCCACAGAGGGAGGATTGCATTCCGCAGGTCAGGGGTAAGACGGGCTGTGACCGTTAGGGCAGGACGGCCAGGTGGGAGGACCCCTACATGCTCTTGGAAGCCTTCAGCTCCGCGATCCTCGGCCTGGTCCTGGCGTGGGCGTACGCCCACCGGCTGCCGCACCGCCTGCCGGCACGCCTGCTGGTGTTGGCGACCGGTGTCGCCGGTGGCCTCTTCGGCGCCTTCCTCATCCGCGGTGCCCTGGACGCCGGGGGCTTCCCGCTGACCCTGATCGGCGCGGCGGTGGTCGCCATCGCCTCCCTGTCGCTGCTGCTTCGCCCGGCGGGAAGACTCCACCGGCGGTCGGCGACGGCCTGAGCCGCCGCCGAGCCCACCCACGTCCCCGCCGCCGTCGGCGGGGACGTGGGTGGGCTCGGCGGCGGGAGGAGGAGGAGCAGGATCCCGATTAGGCCGCCAGCCCCAGCGCCGCCATCCGCTTGGTGTGCGCCTCGGTGATCCGGGAGAACATCCGGCCGACCTCGGCCAGGTCGAAGCCGTCCGCGACACCGCCGACGAGCATCGTCGACAGCGCGTCGCGCTCCGCGACCACCCGCTGCGACTGCGACAGGGCCTCGCCCATCAGGCGCCGCGCCCACAGCGCGAGCCGTCCGCCCACGCGCGGGTCCGCGTCGATCGCCGCACGCACCTTCTCCACGGCGAATCCGGCGTGCCCGGTGTCGTCGAGGACGGCCAGCACCAGTTCCCGGGTGTCGGAGTCCAGCCGGGCCGCGACCTCGCGGTAGAAGTCGCTGGCGATCGAGTCGCCGACGTAGGCCTTGACGAGACCTTCCAGCCAGTCGGAGGGCGCGGTCTGCTTGTGGAAGCCGTCCAGCGCGGCGACGAACGGCTCCATGGCCGCGGTGGGCCCCTCGCCGATCTCGGTCAGCCGGTCCCGCAGCCGCTCGAAGTGGTGGAACTCGGCCGAGGCCATCTTCGCCAGCTCCGCCTTGTCCTCCAGGGTCGGCGCCAGCTTGGCGTCCTCCGCGAGCCGCTCGAACGCCGCCAGCTCCCCGTACGCGAGCGCGCCCAGCAGGTCCACGACCGCGGCCCGGTACTGCGGATCGGCGGAGGCCGTCGCCCAGTCCTGGGCGGCGACACCGGTGTGTGCGGCGGTCTCGGAGGTGTCGGCGGGGTGGGCAGGCTTGTCAGAGCTCGTCATGAAGCGCACAATAGCCCGCCCGCAGGGCCGGGGAAGTCCCTGGTCATTCAGTGTGACAACGACGACGCACGGGACCACCCGGCTGACCGCGCGATTCGGTGTGACGACGACTACGTGACCGAATCGGCCATCGCATGTGCGCGAATCCGGGGTATGGTGGTAATGCGCCTGCTGGTACGTCGGCTGATTCCGACGTGTCTCGACAGGCCGCACGTATGAGGATGCCCGGTCGGTGGCCCGATCGGCTCCGACCCGACAGCCCTCCCTGACCGTACGGCACTGTGCGTACGACGATCGGAGGGACCCCTCAGCGGTACGAGCGCTAGAGCGTCGGCGCGGTCCCGTGCCCCACGGCCCGCCCGTAGGCAGCCGACGTCCCCGGCACGGTCTGTCACGACCCCCGCGCTCGCCTCGCGCCGCCCACACAGAAGAGGCAGCACCCTGACTACGACGTTCCGAGAGCTCGGGATCCTTCCCGAGACCGCCGAGGCCCTGGAAGCCGTCGGCATCGTCACCCCGTTCCCCATCCAGGAGATGACCCTCCCCGTCGCCCTCGCCGGCACGGATGTCATCGGCCAGGCCAAGACCGGCACCGGCAAGACGCTGGGCTTCGGCCTTCCGCTCCTCGAGCGCGTCACCGTCCCCGCCGACGTGGAGGCCGGGCGCGCCAAGCCCGAGGCCCTGACCGACGCCCCGCAGGCGCTCGTCGTCGTCCCCACGCGCGAGCTGTGCACCCAGGTCACCAACGACCTGCTCACCGCGGGCAAGGTCCGCAACGTGCGCGTCGTGGCGATCTACGGCGGCCGCGCCTACGAGCCCCAGGTGGAGGCCCTGAAGAAGGGCGTCGACGTGGTCGTCGGCACCCCGGGCCGACTGCTCGACCTCGCGGGCCAGAAGAAGCTGGACCTGAGCCACGTCAAGGCCCTCGTCCTCGACGAGGCCGACGAGATGCTCGACCTGGGCTTCCTGCCCGACGTCGAGAAGATCATCGACATGCTCCCGGCCAAGCGCCAGACCATGCTGTTTTCGGCGACCATGCCGGGCGCGGTCATCGGCCTGGCCCGCCGTTACATGTCCCGGCCCACGCACATCCGTGCCACCGCGCCGGACGACGAGGGCGCGACGGTCGCGAACATCAAGCAGTTCGTCTACCGCGGGCACTCCCTCGACAAGCCCGAGATGGTCGCCCGCATCCTGCAGGCCGAGGGCCGCGGACTGGCGATGATCTTCTGCCGGACCAAGCGCACGGCCGCCGACATCGCCGAGCAGCTCCAGCGCCGCGGCTTCGCGGCCGGCGCGGTCCACGGCGACCTCGGCCAGGGCGCCCGCGAGCAGGCGCTGCGCGCCTTCCGCAACGGCAAGGTCGACGTCCTGGTCTGCACCGACGTCGCCGCACGCGGCATCGACGTCGAGGGCGTCACCCACGTCATCAACTACCAGTCGCCGGAGGACGAGAAGACGTACCTGCACCGCGTCGGCCGCACCGGCCGCGCGGGCGCGAAGGGTACGGCGATCACGTTCGTCGACTGGGACGACATCCCGCGCTGGCAGCTGATCAACAAGGCGCTGGAGCTGGACTTCAACGACCCGGTCGAGACCTACTCCACCTCCCCGCACCTGTTCGAGGACCTCGGCATCCCGGCCGGCACCAAGGGTGTCCTGCCGCGCGCCGAGCGCACCCGCGCCGGGCTCGACGCGGAGGAGCTGGAGGACCTGGGCGAGCCGGGCGGCCGTGCCCGCGGTCGCGGTGGCCGGAGCGGCCGCCGCGAGGGCCGCGAGGAGTCCCGCCCGACCGAGGGCGAGCGTACGGCCCGTACGCCGCGCCGCCGTCGTCGTACGCGCGGCGGAGCCCTCGTCGATACGGCCGTCCAGACGCCGTCCGGCACCACCGCGCCGGAGACCCCGGCGGCCGACGCCACCGAGTCGGTCACCGCGCCGCGCACCCCGCGCCGCCGTCGCCGCACCCGCGGCGGCGCCCCGGCGGAGCAGGCGGCACCGGCCATGGCGGTCGAGACGACGGCTCCCGCCGCCGAGGCCGCGGTGACCACGGCGGAGGGCCCGAGCGCACTCGACGCGCCCGAGACCCCTGCCAAGCCGCGCCGCCGCCGCACCCGTCGGAGCGCCGAGGCTGCCACGACCATGGAGTCGGCGCCGTCCGTCGAGGCCACGACGACCGTCGAGCCGACGGCTGCCGTGACCGTGGCGGAGCAGCCGCAGCCGCAGGACACCCCCGTCGCCGAGGCTCCGGAGCCCAAGCCGCGCCGCACCCGCAAGGCGGCGGCCACGGCCGAGACGGTGGTGGACACCGCCGAGGCCGCGGAGACGAAGCCGAAGACCCGCCGCACCCGCAAGGCCGCCGAGGCCCCCGAGGCCGTCGCCGTGGACACCGCGGAGGCGGCGGAGGCCAAGCCGAAGACGCGCCGTACGCGCAAGGCGGCCGAGGCCCCCGAGGTCACCGCTGTGGACACGGCTGAGGCCACGGAGGCCAAGCCGAAGCGCACCCGCAAGACAGCGGCTGCCGCCGAGACCACGGCCGAGACCGCCGAGGCGAAGCCGAAGCGCACCCGCAAGGCCACGACCGCCGCCGAGACGGCCGTCGACACCGCCGAGGGCACGGAGGCGAAGCCGAAGGCCCGCCGCACGCGGAAGGCCGCCGAGCCCGCGGAGATCCCGGCGCAGGCCGCCGCCGTGGAGCCGGAGGCCAAGCCGCGCCGCACCCGCAAGGCGGCGGCCACGGCCGAAGCCGCGGTCGACACCGCCGAGGGCACGGAGGCGAAGCCGAAGGTCCGCCGTACCCGGAAGGCCGCCGAGCCCGCCGTGACGACGGAGGCTCCGGAGGCCGAGGCCAAGCCGAAGCGCACGCGGAAGACCGCGGCCGCCGCCGAGACCACGGCCGACTCCGCCGAGGGCACCGAGGCGAAGCCGAAGGCCCGCCGCACGCGGAAGGCCGCCGAGCCCGCGGAGATCCCGGCGCAGGCCGCCGCCGTGGAGCCGGAGGCCAAGCCGCGCCGCACCCGCAAGGCGGCGGCCACGGCCGAAGCCGCGGCCGACACCGCCGAGGGCACGGAGGCCAAGCCGAAGGCCCGCCGCACCCGCAAGGCCACGGCCGCCGCGGAGTCCGTGGAGAGCTGAGGCAGCACACGACGGCCCGGTCCCACCCGAGAGGGGGGACCGGGCCGTCGGCGTTCCCGCCCCCGCACGCTCCCGCACGCCTCACGCGCCCCCGCACACCCCCGCTACCCTCCCCCCGTGACCACCCCGACCCCCCTCGCCCCTCCCCCCGGCGCCCGCGCCTACCCCCTCCGTACCGACCGCGGTGACTTCGCCGTCGTGGACGTACCCGTCGCCCCGGGTACCGAGCAGCGCGGCGTCGCCCTGCTGCTGCCCGGGTTCACCGGGAGCAAGGAGGACTTCCATCTGATGCACGAGCCGCTGGCCGCGCGCGGGTACCGGACGGTCGCCGTGGACGGGCGCGGGCAGTTCGAGTCGAAGGGTCCGGCGGACGACGAAACGGCGTACGCGCAGGGCGAGTTGGCACGGGACGTGCTGGCGCAGGCGGAAGCCCTCGGCGCCGGCGCCCCGGTGCATCTGCTGGGGCACTCCCTCGGCGGGCATATCGCCCGCGCGGCTGTCCTCCTGGACCGCTCCCCCTTCGCCTCGCTCACCCTCGTCGCGTCGGGCCCGGCCGAGATCTCGCTGCCGCAGCAACAGCGTGTGAAGCTGCTGCGGGACGCGCTGGCCGTGATGTCGATGGATCAGGTGTGGGAGGCGATCCTGGCGATGGGCGCGCCGGAGGACGTCGGCGGCCCGGCACGCGGTCTGGGCGGCCCGGAGCAGCTGCGCCGCCGCTGGCTGGGCCATTCACCCGCCCAGCTGACCGCCGTGGGGCGCCAGTTGTGCACCGAGCCGGATCGGGTGGACGAGCTGGCCGCCACGCGGCTGCCGTGCCATGTGGTGTCGGGGGTCCGGGACGGCACCTGGCCGGTGCCCCTGCTGGACGAGATGGCACGGCGGCTGAACGCCTCCCGCACCGTCGTGCCGGGCGCCGAGCACTCCCCCAACCTGGACCGCCCCCTGCCGACCGCCCGCGCGGTGGCCGATTTCTGGGACCGGCATCCGGCGGACGTGTACGGCTAGTACGGCTACTACTGAGCGGTGCGCCCTGTACGGCTGGCTAGTACTGCGTCTGCAGGTGGTCCCAGAACCCGTCGCGCAGTGCCCGCCGCAGATCGGCCTGCCCGCGCAGGGAGTACTGGAGCATGCCCTCCGCCTCCACCAGCAGGTCCTGGTCCACGGAACCCGGCAGGTAGGGGTGCCCGGGCAGCAGTTCCACCAGCGCCTCGCGGCCCCGCGCGGACAGCCATTTCGCCGCGATCTGCGCGCCGACGAAGCGGACGTCCTCCCGGGTGGGCCGGGCGGCGGCGGTGGCGTCGTAGGCGGCGGCGGTGCGCCGGGAGACGTATGGCTTGAAGAAGTCCAGGTCGAGGGTGCGCTGGCTGTCGACCTCCCAGAGCAGCGGCTCGGCCTGGTTGCGGCCCTCGGGTGCCTCGATGCCCCACAGGTGCACCCGCGCGCCGTACCCCTGGGCCGCCTCGACGGCCGACACCAGGTCCTCGTCGCCGCCGAGCAGCGCCGCGTCGCTGATCGCCCGGTGCCGGGCGAGGGACTCCAGGTCGGTCCTGATCAGGGAGTCGACGCCCTTCTGCTGGTTGTTGGCGTTGAGGTTGCCGAGGCGGACCTTGACGTCGGGAAGCTCGGCGATGGTCTGCTGCTCGGCGGTGTGGATACGGCGCCGGGCGCCGTCGTACCAGTAGACGCGCAGCAGCCGACTGTCGGCGAAGATGGTGCGGGCCCGGTCGATCAGAGCGTCGATCAGCCCCTCGGCGTCCAGGTCGAAGGCCCGCCGGTCCTCGGTTCCGGCGACCAGGCGGCCCGCGGCCGCGTAGAGGTACCCGGCGTCGACGAAGATCGCATGGGTCGAGGGCGTCTTCGCCACCTCGGCGAGCATGCGCTGCAGCAGCTCGTTCGTCCGGTCGAGGCGGGCGGCCAGCGCCGAGAGGTCGTCGTTCATCGTCCCCATTGTCCCGGTCGTCACAGTGCGAACACAACCGGTCCCGGTCGGTCCCAGAGCGTAAGGCAGTTGAACGCTTACGCGTCAGTAATTAGTCGTTCGAAAATTTTCTTTAGCGTAGGGAATGTTTGTAACAAGCATCGCGTTGCATCCGTATGGAACCCGGGGCACCGTCGCTCCGTGGGCCATCCACCAGTAGTTCTCCTCAGGGAGGATGACCAGACGAAGGGAGAAGCCTGTGCGCTTCGAGATTCTGCGACTCGACGACGTCGACGGCACACCCGTGGACAGCACCGTCGTGGACGCCGCCTCCGTCAACCGGATCGTTCAGCAGGCCGCCGCGATCGGCCAGCGCCTGTGGATCCGTCCGGCCGAGACCCCGGCCTCGTAACTCGCATGCTTGAGAGCCCCGTACGGCACGACGGCCGTACGGGGCTCTGTCGCGTTCGGCTCAGCTGCCCTGGATGACCTGGGTGACGCCGTTGATGATCTGCTGCACGGCGATCGCGGACAGCATCATGCCCGCGAGCCGGGTCACCAGCACCACACCGCCGTCCTTGATGACTCGGATGATCAGCAGCGAGTACCGCATCACCAGCCACAGCACGACATGGATGGCGAGGATCGCCGACCACACCGACACCTGCATGCCGACGCTGTCGGCCTTCTGCACGGCCAGGATGACGGAGACGATCGCACCCGGACCGGCCAGCAGCGGCATGCCCAGCGGCACGAGGGCGACGTTGACGTCCTTGGTCTGCTTGGGCTCGTCGGTCTTGCCGGTGAGCAGGTCGAGCGCGATGAGCAGGAGCAGCAGTCCGCCGGCGATCATCAGCGCCGGCACGGACACATGCAGATAGTTGAGGATCTGGTGCCCGAGGACGCCGAAGACGGTGATCACACCGCCGGCGACACAGACGGCCTGGAAGGCCATCCGCTTCTGCACCTTGGCGGGCCGCCCGGCGGTCAGGGCGAGGAAGATCGGGGTGATCCCAGGGGGATCCATGATGACAAAAAGGGTGAGGAACAGGGAGCCGAAGACGGCGATGTCGAACATGGGGGAACTACAGGCCTTGCGCTGAAAGGGAGAAGTAGGGCGTGAGAGTGGGGCGGGCGGCGCGGTGCGCCCTCAGATCGCTCCACCGGTACCCGGCACCGGGAACGCCCCGGTGGCCCGCCGGGTGATCTCCCCGTACACCTCGGGGTCGGTCGTGTACTCGCCGAGCACACAGGTCTTCCGGCTGCCGTGGTAGTCGCTGGAGCCGGTCACGAGCAGACCCAGCTCCTTGGCCAGTCCGCGCAGCCGCGCCCGGGTGTCCGGGTCGTGGTCCATGTGGTCGACCTCGATGCCGTCCAGACCCGCGGCGGCCATCTCGGCGATCGCGGACTCCGGCACCGTACGGCCTCGCTTGGCGGCTCCGGGGTGCGCGAACACGGCGACCCCGCCCGCGCCCTTGATCAGCCGGATCGCCTCGAAGGGGTCGGTCTCGTGCTTCTCGACGAAGGCCCGGCCGCCGTCGGCCAGCCAGTCCGGGGTGAACGCGTCGCCCACGGTGGGGACGACCCCCAGTTCGACCAGGGCGGTGGCGACATGCGGCCGTCCCACGGACCCGTCTCCGGCGATCCGCGAAACCTGCTCCCAGGCGACCGGCACACCCAGCTCGTTCAGCTTGGCGATCATGCCCTTGGCCCGCGGCACCCGGTCGTCACGCACCAGCTCGCGCTCGGCGAGCAGTGCGGGCTCCTCGGGATCGAAGAGGTAGGCCAGCATGTGCATGCTGATCCCGTCGACACGGCAGGACAGCTCGGCCCCGGTGACCAGCGTCAGCCCCTGCGGCAGGGCGGCGATCGCCTCGGCGTACCCCCGGGTCGTGTCGTGGTCGGTCAGCGCGACCACGTCCAGCCCCGCGGCGGCGGCGTTGCGCACCAGCTCGGCGGGGGTGTCCGTACCGTCGGACGCGGTGGAGTGGCTGTGCAGGTCTATGCGCACGACGCGTACTCCAGGCGGGTGACGATACGGAAGGGACACCCAAGGATAGCCACAAACAGCACCCGGATGTCACACCCGCTCCCGGCGTGCGCCCTTTACAGCCGCGTAACGCCACCGCCCCCCCGACGGTCACCCCTGCGGCTACGACCACGGCTATGGCTCCGGCGACAGCAGCCGCGGCGACAGCGCCCCGCAGGGCACCAGTTCCATCTCCGCCCCCGCGTCCCGCAGATCCGTGAGCACCAGCTCGTCGTACATCAGCAGCCCGGACTGCTCGGGCCATACGACGGCCCAGAGCCACATCCCCATCGCCTCCCCCGCGAACACCGCCCGGTCGTCGGGTGTGCCGGAGACATGCCAGAGCGGGGTGGGCCGGCCGGCGGCGAGGACCTTCGCCTGCGGTGGTTTCTCGACGTTCACATACGGCCCCGGGTCCGGTCCGTCGATGCCCGCGTACCGCGCGCCCAGCCCGACGCCCAGCTCCTCGGCCACCAGGATCAGCTCGCCGACACCACCGAGCGGACTGGGTCCCGAGCAGGCCAGGGCCGTGGCACGGCCGCCGCTGCGGTCGTCACCCGCACAGAGCACACCCGTGTAGAGCCAGCCGATCGGCAGCGGCCACGGCATCCACACCGGCACCTGCGCGCGACGCACCACCACGGCGAGGGCCTCGACGCTGGGCGGGACCACGGGCTGGACTGGATAGACCGGGCCATGCACATCGCACTGCCACGAGTCGGCAAAGAGTCCGGGCGCCCTGACCCGGCCACCGCACTTCGGGCAACTGGGTTCGCCCCTCATAGGGCCCCACGGTCCTACCCCTGCCGCGCCGCGTCAAGGACGATCACCCGTCCGGGCGGAAACCCGGACCGACAGGAATCGGATGCGACCCACATCATTTAGGCGACCTAACGGCCGGCGGAGAGATCCTGCCACGACCGCAGGGCGCCAACTGACGGCTTACGGCCGGATGTTGGTGAGATCCGTCACCCGAGCGGGACGGACGCGCGCAGCGGATCGCGCAGGTCCGTGCCCTGGTTCAGCCAGCGCTCCTGGAGGGCCTGGGCACCGTGCACCCGCTTCCAGGCGGCCTCGTTGGGCGTCATCGGCAGCAGCGGCAGGAACTGTACGGGGTCCATCGGAGCGTCCAGCTCCAGGTCCTCCACCAGACCGCCCGGCTCGGCCACCAGCACCGAGGTGAACGGGGCGCCGGGCCACAGCGGCTCACCGACGTCCAGCGAGGCGCCCGGGGCCACGACCACGCCTTCCACCTGCGGGGACGCGGCGAGCACGGCCAGCGGGCGGAGCACCTTGTCGGTGTCGGCGCGACCGGCGCGCACCGACAGGACCAGCTCCGCGCGGGGACCCTTGACCGGGTCGGCGAGCACGGCGGTGGGGTCGGTCATGGGCTGCGCGGACATGCCGAGGGTGGCATAACGGACGATGTCCCCCTCCTGGAAGCGCAGCACCTCGATGCGGTCCGTGCCCAGGAAGGTGACCGCGGCACGGGCGTCGGGCTCGCCGAGCGCGGTACGCAACCGGGCCTCTACCAAAGGAAGAACATCAGCCATGCGGCGAGCATAGAACTCGTCAGGACCGGGCAAAGCAGCGCCTTGACACTTCAGTCGGCTGATACTCTTGGCCGGTGGTCGGGCAGCACACGGCAAGCGTGCGGGTCACGTCCCGACGCCACGGGAACCCTCTAGGGGGTTGGGATCGTCCCTCACCAGGGACCGGCCGGAGGAGGTGGGGCTGTCATGGATCGAAGTCGACCGTGCAGTACCACCCGCTCTTCCGGCCACTGATGTAGCTGCTCTGGCTCTGGCTGGCTGCCGCCTCTCGCATGCGCGTCTTCATCCGGGTCACCCGGAAGAGCACTTCGTTTCGCTGTACCTGATCTGTCTGTTCTGTCTGGTCTGCATCAGCAGCTGACTCAGTAGCGAAGCTCGCCACCGCGACGGTGCGGTGCTCCCCGCTTTGTGGACGTGCCAAACATCCGCATTTTCAGGACGTCCCCATTCCGGGTAGTTCCACCCGTCGTCGGCGGTCTTTCGTTGCCCGTTGCGAAGGAGCCTGCCCATGTCGATGATTCGCGACCTGCGCGCCGCCGTCCGCCCGTCCCGCCCCGCGCTGCGCAAGGACACCGGCGGCTACGACACCACCCGCGACCCGGCGACCTCCTCGGCCGTCGTCGACTGTGCCGTCTACCGTGACGGCGCCCGGGTCGAGAGCGCCCGGCCGCTGACGCCGCACGAGGCGATGCGCCAGGTGCGCCGCGACGGAGGGTTCGTCTGGATCGGGCTGCACGAGCCGACCGAGGCCGAATTCGCCGGGATCGCGCGCGAGTTCGGGCTGCACCCGCTGGCCGTCGAGGACGCCGTCCAGGCCCACCAGCGGCCCAAGCTGGAGCGCTACGACGACTCGCTCTTCACCGTCTTCAAGACCATCCACTACGTCGAGCACGACGAGCTGACCGCCAACAGCCAGGTCGTCGAGACCGGCGAGGTGATGTGCTTCACCGGCCAGGACTTCTTCATCACCGTCCGGCACGGCGGCCAGGGCTCGCTGCGCGGGCTGCGGCACCGGCTCCAGGACGACCCGGAGCTGCTGTCGAAGGGCCCCTCGGCGGTGCTGCACGCCATCGCCGACCACGTCGTCGACGGGTACATCGCGGTCGCCGACGCCGTGCAGGACGACATCGACGAGGTGGAGACCGAGGTCTTCTCACCGGGCCGCAAGGGCACCCCGCGCGGCACCGACGCCGGCCGGATCTACCAACTCAAGCGCGAGGTGCTGGAGTTCAAGCGCGCGGTGTCGCCGCTGGTGCGGCCGTTGCAGCTGCTCAGCGAGCGGCCGATGCGGCTGATCGACCCGGACATCCAGAAGTACTTCCGGGACGTCGCCGACCACCTGGCCCGGGTGCAGGAGCAGGTCATGGGCTTCGACGAGCTGCTGAACTCGATCCTCCAGGCCAACCTCGCCCAGGCGTCCGTGGCGCAGAACGAGGACATGCGGAAGATCACCTCCTGGGCCGCGATCATCGCCGTACCGACGATGGTCTGTGGCGTGTACGGGATGAACTTCGACTACATGCCGGAGCTGCGGTGGAAGTTCGGCTACCCGATGGTGCTCGGCATCACCGCGATGATCTGTTTCGGCATCCACCGCACCCTGAAGCGCAACGGCTGGCTGTGAGCCGGCCTCCACAGGCGCCCTCGATAGGCTGAGCCCATGACAACCGAGCTGCTCGACCGGGCCCTCGTCGAGGAGGCCACGAAGAAGTCCGGCCTCATCTGGGTGCGGGGACCCGGGGTTCCCACCCGCGCGCTGTGGCACGCCTGGCACGAGGGTGCCGCCTGCGTGGTCGGCGACGGGCCGGGCGAGCAGCCGCTGCCCGGGCTGACCGACGGGGCCACGGCCGAGGTGACGGTGCGCAGCAAGGACAAGGGCGGCCGGGTGGTGGCCTGGACGGCGACGGTCGTGGAGCTGGCGCCGGGCTCCGAGGCATGGGAGGCCGCGGTCGCCGAGCTGAAGGGCAAGCGGCTGAACGCACCCGACGGCGAGGCGATGACCGAGCGCTGGGGCCGGGAGTGCCGGGTGCTCCGCCTGGAGCCGACCGGCACGACGCTGCCCCTCCCGGACGCCTCCCTGGCCGAGGCCCCGCTGCCCAGCCCGGCGACGACCCGGCGGCCGATTCCGGCGGCACTGCCGCGGTTGCTGATGAAGCGGCGCAAGCGGAAGTAGCGCGTCTGGGTGCCGGCTACGACGTCGGCAGCTGCTTTCCGTAGTCCACGGTCTCGCTCTTCTCCGGCTCGGTGAGGGCGAAGTCCTCGCCCCAGGCCGAGAAGGTCAGCGTGCCGGCGCCGCCGCCGCGGACCAGGCGCAGCGGGTACGGCTTGCCCTCCAGGGAGACGTCGAGGGTGCCGCCGGAGCCCTGGTCGCCGGTGATGCGGATGGTGCGGACGCCGGACTGCTCGTGGCGGCCGTCGGTCTTCAGGGTGCCGTGCAGGGTGAGCAGGCTGTCGAGGAGGACGTCCTTGTCGGTGAAGCCGCTGAACCGCTGGTAGGAAGGGTCGCCCTGGGGCACCTTGACGTACTTGCCGTCGAGCTTGTCCGCGGCTGCGGCGTCCCCGGCCCCGCCCTTGCCGCCCTCCGGGTTCCAGAAGGCCGTGTCCGCCTTCAGATACAGCTGCTCCCCGACGCGCAGCAGCTCGAAGGCCGCCCCTTCCGCGGTGACCGACCCGGTGCCGCCGTCTCCCTTCAGTCGCATGTCGAGCTTGTAGGTGCGCCCGCTGGTGACCACGGTCCCGGACAGCCGTACCGCGCCGGCCGCCTCCGCCGCCGCCCGTGTCTTCGCCTGGATCTTCTCGGGGGGCAGCTTGCCCACCCCGTTGGTGCCCGCGTCCGGATCCTCGCTACTGCATCCCGTGAGCCCCACACCCGTCACCAGCAGCGCGCACAGCGCGCTCACCAGCGTGGCCCGGCGGGTACGGCCCTGGGGAATCGCGGTCACAGGTGGGGCTGCCTTTCTCACGGGGGTCCGGTCGGCGTACCGCAGAGTACCGGGGCTCGGAGGCCTGAGCGGAGCCAGTCCGTCCGGACCGCTCACCAGGGCGTACCCGATCCGGACGGGCTAGCCTGAAGCCCATCCGAACGGACAATCGGGATACCGCGCGCGGTACGGAATCGGAGGTGCGGAACATGGCAGCGGGCACCCCCCGGATCTTCGTCTCGCACCTCGCCGGCATCGCCGTCTTCGACCCCAACGGCGACCAGGTGGGGCGGGTGCGCGACCTGGTCGTCATGCTGCGCGTCGCCCGGCGGCCGCCGCGCCTGCTCGGCCTGGTCGTGGAACTGGCCACCCGCCGCCGGATCTTCCTGCCCATGACCCGGGTCACCGGCATCGAGTCCGGCCAGGTCATCACCACCGGCGTGCTCAACGTCCGCCGCTTCGAACAGCGCCCCACCGAACGGCTGGTCTTCGGCGAGCTGCTCGACCGGCGCGTCACCCTGGTCGAGACGGGCGAGGAGGTCACCGTCCTCGACCTGTCGGTGCAGCAGCTCCCGGCCCGCCGCGACTGGGAGATCGACCGGGTGTTCGTACGGAAGGGGAAGAAGGGCGGCGCCTTCCGCCGCGCCAAGGGCGAGACGCTGACCGTCGAGTGGTCGGCGGTCACCGGCTTCTCGCTGGAGGAGCACGGACAGGGCGCCGAGAGCCTGCTCGCCACCTTCGAGCAGCTGCGCCCCGCCGACCTGGCGAACGTTCTGCACCACCTCTCCCCCAAGCGCCGCGCCGAGGTCGCCGCCGCCCTCGACGACGACCGGCTCGCCGACGTCCTGGAGGAGCTGCCGGAGGACGACCAGATCGAGATCCTCGGCAAGCTCCAGGAGGAGCGCGCCGCCGACGTCCTGGAGGCGATGGACCCGGACGACGCCGCCGACCTGCTGGCCGAGCTGCCCACCGAGGAGCAGGAACGGCTGCTGAGCCTGATGCAGCCCGCCGACGCGGCCGACATGCGGCGTCTGATGTCGTACGAGGAGCACACGGCCGGCGGTCTGATGACCACGGAGCCGATCGTGCTGCGCCCGGACGCCACCGTCGCCGACGCCCTGGCCCGGGTCCGCAACCCCGACCTCTCCCCCGCGCTCGCCGCCCAGGTGTACGTCTGCCGGCCGCCCGACGAGACCCCGACCGGCAAGTACCTGGGCACGGTCCACTTCCAGCGCCTGCTGCGCGACCCGCCGTACACCCTGGTCAGCTCGCTCGTCGACGACGATCTCCAGCCCCTCGCGCCGGACGCCGCGCTGCCCCTCGTCGCCGGATTCTTCGCGGCGTACGACATGGTCGCGGCGCCCGTGGTCGACGAGTCCGGGTCGCTGCTGGGCGTCGTCACCGTGGACGACGTCCTGGACCACATGCTGCCCGAGGACTGGCGGGAGACCGAGTTCCACCTGGACGAGGGAGCGGGCGCCCATGGCTCCTGAGCGGGAGAGCGCGCGTGAGCGCATGCCGGCCGGGGCCACGGCGACCAGCCGCCCCCGCGCCCGGCTCGATCAGCCTGCCCTGCCGCGGCGCCGCCTGCTGCCCGAGTGGGACCCGGAGGCCTTCGGGCGCCTGTCGGAGCGGATCGCCCGGTTCATCGGCACCGGGCGGTTCCTGGTCTGGATGACGGTGACCATCATCCTCTGGGTCGCCTGGAACACCCTCATGCCGCCGCCGGTGCGGTTCGACGAGTACCCGTTCATCTTCCTGACCCTGGCGCTGTCCCTGCAGGCCTCCTACGCCGCGCCGCTGATCCTGCTCGCGCAGAACCGGCAGGACGACCGCTCCCGGGTCGAGCTGGAACAGGACCGCAGGCAGAACGAGCGGTCCATCGCGGACACCGAGTACCTGACCCGGGAGATCGCCGCGCTGCGCACGGGCATGGGCGAGGTCGCCACCCGCGACTGGATCCGCTCCGAGCTGCACGACCTCGTCAAGGAGCTGGAGCACCGGCGCGACGGCCATCGTCCCGAGGCGGTGGTATTCCCGGCAGATCGGTCGCCGGGACGTGACGTAGACGACCACTGACGGGCTTTCCGAGCCCTGGCTACCGCGCCGTACCATCGTCTCTATGGCTACGGAAGACGCGGTGCGCGAAGCACTGGCGACGGTGAACGACCCCGAGATCAACCGACCCATCACCGAGCTCGGGATGGTCAAATCGGTGGAGATCGGCGCGGACGGAGCGGTCGCCGTCACCGTGTACCTGACGGTGTCGGGCTGCCCCATGCGCGACACGATCACCCAGCGCGTGACCGAGGCGGTCTCCCGCGTGGAGGGCGTCACCCGCGTCGACGTCACCCTGGACGTGATGAGCGACGCGCAGCGCAAGGAGCTGGCGGCGGCGCTGCGCGGCGGGCAGACCGAGCGCGAGGTCCCGTTCGCCAAGCCCGGCAACCTCACCCGCGTCTACGCGGTCGCCTCCGGCAAGGGCGGCGTCGGCAAGTCGTCGGTGACGGTGAACCTGGCGGCGGCCATGGCGGCCGACGGCCTGAAGGTCGGTGTCGTCGACGCCGACATCTACGGCCACTCCGTGCCCCGCATGCTGGGCGCCGACGGCCGGCCCACCCAGGTCGAGAACATGATCATGCCGCCGTCGGCGAACGGCGTGAAGGTCATCTCGATCGGCATGTTCACCCCGGGCAACGCGCCCGTCGTCTGGCGCGGCCCGATGCTCCACCGCGCGCTCCAGCAGTTCCTCGCGGACGTCTACTGGGGCGACCTCGACGTCCTCCTCCTCGACCTGCCGCCCGGCACCGGCGACATCGCGATCTCCATCGCCCAGCTGATCCCGAACGCCGAGATCCTGGTCGTGACGACCCCGCAGCAGGCGGCCGCCGAGGTGGCCGAGCGGGCCGGCTCGATCGCCGTCCAGACCCACCAGAAGATCGTCGGCGTGGTCGAGAACATGTCCGGCCTGCCCTGCCCGCACTGCGGCGAGATGGTCGACGTCTTCGGCATGGGCGGCGGCCAGGTGGTGGCCGACGGCCTGACCCGTACGACGGGCACGAACGTTCCCGTCCTCGGCTCCATCCCCATCGACGTCCGCCTCCGCGAGGGCGGCGACGAGGGCAAGCCGGTCGTCCTGACCGACCCGGAGTCCCCGGCGGGCGCGGCACTGCGCGCGATCGCGGGGAAGCTCGGGGGGCGGCAGCGGGGCCTTTCGGGACTGTCGCTCGGGATCACCCCGAAGAACAAGTTCTAGAAGCAGCACCTCTTGAGGGGCGCGGGGCAACTCGCCAGGGGCGCGGGCAACTGCGCGACCAGCCACGGCGAACCCGCACCCGCCCGAAGCCCTCATCCCCTGCGGCGAAGGGGCGCCGAAACACCAACGGCGCCCCTTTTCGCTGCGCGCAGCCCTACTCGTACTCGGCGATGTCCTTGATCGCGGCGAAGCCGAGCCCGTACGCGCTCATCCCCCGCCCGTACGCCCCCACATGAACCCCCTGCTGCGTGGAACCGGCAAGCACCCAGCCGAACTCGGACTCGCGGTAGTGGAACGGCGTGGGAACGCCGTCGACCGGCAGGGACAGCGTCGACCACTCGGGCCCGTCGAGGTCGTCGGCGAGCGCCCACGCCGTCTCGGTCTGCTGCTCCAGCCAGTCGTCACGCAGGCTGTGGTCCATCTGCCCGGGCCAGGTGAAGGACAGCAGCCCCACCCCGGCCAGCCAGGCCGCCGAGGACACCGACGTGGCCTCCAGCAGCCCCGTACCGTCGGCGCTCCGGCGGGACGGATTCGCCGCGACGGTCACCACGACCGCGAACCGCTCCCGGTCCTCCGACGTCATGTCCCCCCGCACCGAGGGCTCGTCCCCGTGTCCGATCGACCCGTGTTCCACGGCACCGTCGGCCGCCGTGCCGACCTGCATCAGCCAACGCGGCCCCGTGAAGGCCTCGTCGAGGCCGTACCACGGGAAGGACGCTCGCAGGTAGCCGTCGACCGCCCGCCGGGCGGAGGGGACCTGTTGTCCGCCCTCCGCGGCCGGCGTCTGCGCGACTGACCGACTCGTCGTCTCCATGTACCCGGACGCCTCCTCGCTCTCGTCGGGCCGTTCGGCCCGCCCCCCTTCGGGCGGCGTTGCTGATTCGCGTACGGCCCGCACAACAACTCGGCAGCATATCCACACCGCTCGGGGCAGCCGGGAATGCGCCCGGCGCGTGGGTCGCCCCAGGGCGGGGTTCAGACCGTGCGAAGGGCGCGCGACGCGCCGCGCGCGGGACTCAGGTGGCGTCGGCGTCGAACGGCGGCCGGTGGTCCGTGGCCTCGGGCTTCTTGCTCATGTCGACCCGGGCGCCGGAGGACGAAGAGGACGCAGACGCCGACGAGGACGACGAAGACGACGACTCGGAGTCGCGGCCGTGGACCGCGTCCGTGACCTCGGCCATCTCCTTCTTCAGGTCGAAGCCGTTGCGGAGCTCCTTCAGCCCCAGGTCCTCGTTGTCCAGCTGCTTGCGGATGAACGTCTTGGGGTTCAGGTCCTCGAACTCGAAGTCCTTGAACTCCGGCCCGAGTTCCTGCCGGATGTCCTGCTTGGCGCTCTCCGAGAACTCACGGATCTTCCGGACCGTGCGCATCACGTCCTGGATGACCTTCGGGAGCTTGTCCGGACCGAAGACGAGCACGGCGAGGACGATGAGCGTCACCAGCTCGAGCGGTCCTATGTCATTGAACACCTGAAGCTCCTTGCGATGTCCTCCCGTGGTCCGGGCCGGATCCACGGTACCGGTCGATCCTGTCCGACCGGTACCGTCCCGTGACCTCCGAGTGCGTGTATGTGAGCGGTTTCTCGGTTCAGTCCTCCGACGAACCGAGCACCAGGGAGATCGTCCGCTCCTTCCCGTCTCGTACGACGGTCAGCTCCAGGCGGTCGCCGGGGCGGTGGGCGCGGGTCTTGACGATCAGTTCCTCGCCGGAGTGCACCCGCTGGCCGTCGACCTCGGTGATGACGTCGCCGGGTTCGATGCCGGCCCGGTCGCCGGGGCCGCCCGGGCTGACGGCGGAGCCGCCGTCGCTGCCCTTGGTGCCGACGCGGGCGCCGTCCCCGGTGTAGCTCATGTCGAGGGTGACGCCGATCACCGGGTGGGTGGCCTTGCCGGTGTTGATCAGCTCCTCGGCGACGCGCTTGCCCTGGTTGATGGGGATGGCGAAGCCGAGGCCGATGGAGCCGGACTGGCCGCCGTCCAGCTCGCCGCCGTCGCCGGCGGAGCGGATCGCGGAGTTGATGCCGATGACCCGGGCCTGCGCGTCGAGGAGGGGGCCGCCGGAGTTGCCGGGGTTGATGGGGGCGTCGGTCTGGAGTGCGTCGACATACGAGACATCGCTGCCGTCGCCCTTCTCGCCGCCGGCCGTGATCGGCCGTTCCTTGGCGGAGATGATCCCGGAGGTGACTGTGCCGGCCAGGTCGAAGGGTGCGCCGATGGCCACGACCGGGTCGCCGACCTGGACGTTGTCGGAGTTGCCCAGCGGCAGCGGTTCCAGCCCGCTGACGCCGCGGACGCGGACGACGGCGAGGTCGTAGCCGCCGTCCCGGCCGACGACCTCCGCCTCGGCGGTGTCGCCGCTGTTGAAGGTGACCGTTATCTCGCCGTCGGCGCCCGCGGGCTCGACGACGTGGTTGTTGGTGAGGATGTGACCTCGGGTGTCGAGCACGAAGCCGGTGCCGGTGCCCGACTCGTCGCTGCCGGAGACATGCAGGGTGACCACGCTGGGCAGCGCGCGGGCCGCGATCCCGGCGACGCTGTCCGGGGCCCGCTCCGCGGTCTCCTCCCCGGCCTGCGGCAGCTCGACCTGCCCGACCCCACCGTTCCGCTCCAGATACGCCCCTACGACGCCGCCCACGCCCCCGGACACCAGAGCGAGCAGCGCGGCGAGGCCGACCAGCACCTTCCTGGCCCGCTTACGGCGCTGCTGCTGCGTGGGCACGGCGGCACCGGTCTGCTGCAGCGGCGCGACGGGGGCGGCCGCTGCCGCCGCCCAGGGGTCGTAGCGCTGCCAGGGGTCGGCGGCGGGCGCGGAGGCGGACAGCCCGGGCGCGGGCGCGGAGGCACCGGGAGCGCCCGCCGCCGCACCGCCGGGCACGCCGTGCGCCGGAGTGGCACCGTGCGCGGGGGCGGGGGCGGCCGGGATCGCTGTGGGGGCCTGGGCGACCGGGGTTACTGCGGGGGCCTGAGCTGCCGATGTCGCTGTGGGGGCTGGGGCTGCCGGGGGCACTGCGGGAGTCTGAGCTGCCGACGTCGCTGTGGGGGCTGGGGCTGCCGGGGGCACTGCGGGAGTCTGGGCCGCCGACGTCGCCGTGGGGGCCTGGGCGGCCGCGGTGGCTGTGGTGGCTGTGGGGTGGGGCGCGAGTGTGCCCATGCCGGACGGCGGCGGCGCCGGTATCGCCGTGCCCTGGGCAGGCGTCGCCGCCGGGTGCTGAACGGGCGGCGCGGGGGCCCAGGGGCCCGGTTCCCCGTAGGGCGGGGTGCTGTAGGGATCGGGGTCGTGGAGCGGCTTGGGAGCGTCCCCGGAGGGGCTGGGAGCGGCGACGGGGCCGGCGGCCCTGGCTGCGGCGGAACCCGCGGCGACGGAGTCGCCAGCGCCGGGGCCGTGGAGCGGCTCGGCAACGGACCCCGAGTCGGCCGAGCCAGAGTCGGCGGAGCCGGAGTCCACGGCGTCGGAGCCGTAGAGCGGCTTGGAAGCGTTCCCGGACGTGCCCGGAGCGGCGACCGGCCCAGCGGCCCCGACCGCGGCGGAACCCGCGGCCACGGACTCGGAATCGGCGGAACCGAGGCCGTGGAGCGGCTCGGCGACGGACCCCGAGTCGGCGGAGCCGGAGTCCACGGCGGTGGCAGCCGTGACAGCGGCGTGGGAGTCGGCGGCACCGCGAGCCGTCTCCTCCGCCTCGCCCGGATCGCCGGCGAGCGCCTCGCCCCGGTCCTCGGGCTCCTCGGGCCGCCTCAGCTCGAAGTCACCCTCGGCAGAGGCCGCACCGCCGCCCGACCCGCTTCCGGCGGCAGGGGCGGCGCCCGGCTCGAAGTCATCCTCGGCGGAAGCCGCACCACCGCCCAACCCGCTCCCGCCCCCGGCAGCAGGGGCGGCGGTCGGCGTCGTCGGTGCGGGCCGCGTCAGTCGGAAGTCGCCGTCGGGGTCCTGGCGCCGCGCGGGGATGCCCACGGGGTCCGTTGGGTTCGGCGGCGGTGTCGCCGGGTCGTCCGGTCGGCCCGAAGGGCTCTGCGTGGGCTTCCCCTCGTTCATGCTCTCCCCACAGCTGGCCGCGGCTCGGCTCGTCGATGGTGGCCGCGGTTGGTCGACTCCGCGCCCGGTGAGTGCCCAGGGCGCGGTCTTCCCCGGGATTCAACCAGGTTCGGTCAGCGAGCGGGGTGGGTGCCGCCCGGGTCGGGTGTGGGGGACGCCGCGAGCAGACCGGGGGTGGTGGCCTCGGGCGCCATGGACCAGCCGGTCAGGCTGATCAGCGGGGTCGCGCTCAGCGGGCGTATCAGCGGGGACATGGCCGCCGCTCCGGCCACCACGGGTGTGGTGAGCGGATGCCCGGAGCCCTGCTGCGGTCCGCTGACCGGCGCCGTGACACCGGGAAGCAGCGGCGCCGACACCTCCGTCCGGGCCGCCGGGGTCTCGCCCAGCACCCGTCCGCCCTGGCCCTGCGCCAGCAGGGGGCCCACAGCGCGCCGCCGCTGGGTGTCCGGCGTCGTGGTGGCACCCGCGCCGGGCGTGCGCAGCGGCGTCACATTGCTGCCGGAACCGCCCCGCGCCTCGGGATCGCCGGGCGCGCCGGTGGTGACGCCGCCCAGCGCGATCGCGGCCAGCGACACCGCCCCGGCGGCGACGAACGCGAACCGCCGCCCGCGCGAGGCCCGCTCGCCGTCGGTCCGCCCGACGTCGTGGATGCGGAAGCCGCGCTGCGCGGAGGCCGGGAGCACGGAGGCGTGCGGGCGGGCCGGGACGTAGTCGAACTCGAAGCGCTCGCCACCCCGCCGCATCCCGAAGACACCACCGGCACCGGGCCGTCCGGAGAACGTGCCGGGCAGTCCGCCCCCGTCGAACGGCGAGTCGCCGCCGTCCAGGCCACTGCCCCCGGGCAGGCCCTGGAGCCGGGCCAGGAAGCTCTCGGAGGGCGGCGGCGGTGCCGCTTCCGCGAAGACGTTCTTCAGCCGGCGCTGGGCGTCCACCTCCGCCTTGCACTTCGGGCAGGTCGCCAGATGCGCCAGCACGCGCTCGCGCGCGTCATGACCGAGCTCACCGTCCACCAGGGCGGCGAGTCGGTCTCCCAGGTGCTGCTCTGCGAGGAGTCCCTCGGCAGGTTTCGGCCGTGATCCACTCACGCGGACGCGCCCCCTCCTCCCAGGGCGGGGACACGGGCGAGGAACGAGCGGCGCTCGGCGCGCGCCTCCGGCGAGCGGTGCGCGAGGGCCTTGCGCAGCTGGGAGCGGCCGCGGTGGATCCGGGAGCGGACGGTGCCGAGCTTCACGCCGAGGGTCGCGGCGATCTCCTCGTACGACAGTCCCTCGATGTCGCACAGGACGACCGCGGCGCGGAACTCGGGCGCGAGGGTGTCGAGGGCCTGCTGGACGTCGGCGTCGAAGTGCGCGTCGTTGAGGACCTGCTGCGGGGACGGCTCGCGGCTGGGCAGGCGCTCGGCCGCGTCCTCGCCGAGGGCGTCGAAGCGGATGCGCTGCTTGCGGCGGACCATGTCCAGGAAGAGGTTGGTCGTGATGCGGTGCAGCCAGCCCTCGAAGGTGCCCGGGGTGTACGTCGACAGGGAGCGGAAGACGCGGACGAAGACCTCCTGGGTGAGGTCCTCGGCGTCGTGCTGGTTGCCGGTGAGGCGGTACGCCAGGCGGTAGACGCGGCCGCTGTGCGTGCTGACGATCTCCTCCCACGTGGGCGGAGTCCACGCCTGCCCGGCCGCGTCGGTCGAGAAGGTCGCGGTCTGGGCGGGTTCAGCGGCGTGGTGGTGGTCAGCAGCGGTGTCGTTCACGGATTTCGGCCTGCCCGCCGACCCGAGGAAGCGCCGGAGCACTCCTCCCCGGTCCACAGGCGCGGCCGCACCTCCCCTGTCGGCTCTGGTGGTGTCCAGTGGAGCCCCTACCATAGCCACCTCGTCCGTTAGCTCCGGATAAGCGGTTTTACGAGAATTTGATCTGTGCTGATACGGCTCATGCGGCTGCGTCAGCACTTGCTCGGCGTCCCGCTCGTCATCGTGATCCAACTGTGTCCCCCGCTCTCGTCTCCCACCCCTCTAAACGCCCGGTCCCATCTGCGGGTTCCCGGCGCCAACGGATACAGTCACGCCGAGGCAACCGTGGGGACAGGAGAGGGTCATTACCGGCAACCGGCAGACGAGCTGGGCGTTCGCCGACGCCTATGTCGCCGAGGACGAAGCGCTGCTGTGGGCCCGCGACCGGGCCCGTGAGGCAGGGCTGCGCTCGGTGTCGCCCGGCACGGGCGCCGCGCTGCGGTTGCTGGCCGCCTCCGTGGACGCCAAGGCGGTCGCGGAGATCGGCACCGGCACGGGTGTCTCCGGGATCCATCTGCTGCACGGCATGCGCCCCGACGGGGTGCTGACCACCGTGGACCCCGAGCCGGAGCACCAGCAGTTCGCCCGCCAGGCCTTCCGCGCCTCCGGGTTCGCGAGCAACCGGGCCCGGTTCATCCCGGGGCGGGCACTGGAGGTACTGCCCCGGCTCGCGGACGCCGGCTACGACCTCGTCTTCTGCGACGGCGACCGGCTGGAGGTGCTGGACTACCTCGCTGAATCGTTGCGCCTGCTGCGACCGGGCGGCCTGGTGGTATTCGAGGGCGTCTTCGCGCACGGCCGCACGGTGGACTCGGGCCCGCAGCCGACCGAGGTGGTGCGGCTGCGCGAGCTGCTGCGCGCGGTGCGCGAGAGCCAGGAGCTGGTGCCGTCCCTGCTGCCGGTGGGCGACGGGCTGCTGTGCGCGGTCAAGCGGTCCGCCGACGCCGTACGCCCGTAGCGCCCCCGCCGCCGTACGCCCCGAGCGCCGCAGGCCCCCGCGCCGTACGGCAGGAGCCACACACGCAGCCGCCCCGGCACCGTGTGCGGTGCCGGGGCGGCCGAAAGGGTATGGTCGCGTTCGCGTGTCAGGCGACGACCTTCTTCAGGGCCTCGCCCAGCTCCTCGGCCTCCTGCGGAGTCAGCTCGACGACGAGCCGACCGCCGCCTTCGAGCGGAACGCGCATGACGATGCCCCGCCCCTCCTTGGTCACCTCGAGCGGGCCATCGCCCGTCCGCGGCTTCATGGCCGCCATGCTCGTTCCCCTTCCTGAAACCAGCTCATCGTCAAAGCCGACGGCCCACTGGGGGGCACGCGCGCTCCGAGAGCGGGACACGCGACACCGGCATCGAACACATTGCTTCCAAGCCATTATCCCGCATCTCACGACCCGATGACCAACATCAGTCGGCATCGCTTGGGCAACGCGCGCGAGCAAAACCACTCAATTCGGCGATGTGACTGCGATACTGCGCGACCGCACGTCGCCACGCCGAGCGAAGACCCGCCCGCTTTCTTTGACGCAGGTCACACGACGTTGTCAGTGATCTCCGCCATGCTGTCCTTCGTACCCGGGGCCGCACACAGGGCCCGTACACAGGACCCGTACCGGAGGGGAAACACCATGGCCGACACCGTGCTCTACGAGGTGACCGACGGACTCGCGACGATCACGCTGAACCGCCCGGAGGCGATGAACGCGCTGAACATCGCGACCAAGGTCGCCCTCCGGGAGGCGGTGCAGTCGGCGGCGGCCGACGACGCCGTCCGGGCGGTGCTGCTGACCGCCGCCGGGGACCGGGCGTTCTGCGTGGGCCAGGACCTCAAGGAGCACATCGGGCTGCTGGCCGCCGACCGCGAGGCGGGCGAGGGCCAGACCATGAGCACCGTGCGGGAGCACTACAACCCGATCGCGCGGGCGCTGGTCGGTATGCGCAAGCCCGTGGTCGCGGGGGTGAACGGGGTCGCGGCCGGCGCCGGCTTCGGGTTCGCGCTCGCCGCCGACTACCGGGTGGTGGCGGACACCGCGTCCTTCAACACCTCGTTCGCCGGGGTGGCGCTCACCGCGGACTCCGGCATCTCCTGGACTCTGCCGCGGGTCGTCGGCCCCGGCCGCGCCGCCGACCTGCTGCTCTTCCCGCGCGGCGTCAAGGCGCAGGAGGCCTACGAGCTGGGCATCGCCAACCGGGTGGTGCCGGCCGCCGAGCTGCGCGCCGAGGCGGAGAAGGTGGCCCGCCAGCTGGCCGAGGGGCCGACGGTGGCGTACGCGGCGCTGAAGGAGTCCATGGCCTACGCCCTCACCCACACCTTCGACGAGGCGCTGGAGAAGGAGGACGAGCTGCAGTCGCGCGCCGGGGCCTCCGAGGACCACGCGATCGCGGTGCAGGCGTTCGTGAACAAGGAGAAGCCGAAGTACCTGGGCCGGTAACCGGCCGGGTCAGGAGGCACGGCGTGCGGTGCAGTCGGCGAGGTGGTCGTCGACCAGGCCGCACGCCTGCATCAGCGCGTACGCCGTCGTGGGGCCGACGAAGCGCAGGCCCCGCTTCTTCAGCGCCTTGGACAGGGCCGTCGACTCGGGGGTGACCGCGGGGACGTCGGCGAGGGTCTTGGGGACCGGGCGGTCGGCCGGGTCCGGGGCGTGGGACCAGATCAGCTCGTCCAGCTCGCCCGCGGACCACTCGGCCAGCACGCGTGCGTTGGCGAGCGTCGCGTCGATCTTGGCGCGGTTGCGGATGATGCCGGCGTCGGCGAGCAGGCGTTCGCGGTCGGTGTCGTCGAAGGCGGCGACCTCGGCGATCCGGAACCCGGCGAAGGCGGCGCGGAAGCCCGGGCGGCGGCGCAGGATGGTGATCCAGGACAGGCCGGACTGGAAAGCCTCCAGGCAGAGGCGTTCGAAGAGGGCGTCGTCGCCGTGGACCGGGCGGCCCCACTCCTCGTCGTGGTACGTGAGGTAGTCCGGCGCGGACAGCGCCCAGGGGCAGCGCGGCGCGCCGTCCGGGCCTGTCAGGGAGGTGCCGTCGCTCACTGCTCGCCGTCCCCTCCGGGCTGGTCGGGCTTCTCGACGGAAACCCGGTCGTCCCGGTCGGCGGCTGGGCGGGCGCCGGTCAGGGCGGACTCCAGGTCGGCGATCCGGGCGTCGCGTTCGGCCAGTTCCGCGGCGAGGCGGTTCAGGGCGTCGTCCACGTCCGCCATGCGGTAGCCGCGGGCGGCGAGGGGGAAGCGCAGGCTGTCGACGTCAGCGCGGGTGAGGGGGCGGTCCGGGGGCAGCGGGTCGTGCAGCCGCTCGGGTGCCGCCTCCGGCAGCGGCGCCTGGTCGCCGCCGCCCACCACGGCGAGGGTCACCGCGGCCACCACGACGGCGAGCGCGACGACCAGGAACAAGAACATCACCATCGCTGTGGCCCCCACGGTCGGGTAAGTCGAGTCGGATGAGTCGAATCGGATGTGTCAGGGTCCGATCGTGCCATGCGAGTCTGACAGTTAAGGTCGCAGGCGGCCGAAAGACCGGCTGGTCGTACGACGTACTAGGAGAGGTCACAGGGGATGCTCAGGCTGGGCAGGCGTGAATTCGGCGCGCACGAGCCGGTGATCATGGCGATCGTGAACCGGACCCCGGACTCCTTCTACGACCAGGGAGCGACGTTCCGCGACGAGCCCGCCCTCGCCCGGGTGGAGCGGGCGGTGGCCGAGGGCGCCGCGATCATCGACATCGGCGGGGTCAAGGCCGGGCCGGGCGAGGAGGTGTCCGCCGAGGAGGAGGCGCGGCGCACGGTCGGGTTCGTGGCGGAGGTGCGGCGGCGCTTCCCGGACGTCGTGATCAGCGTGGACACCTGGCGGGCCGAGGTCGGCGAGGCCGTCTGCGAGGCGGGCGCGGATCTGCTGAACGACGCGTGGGGCGGTGTCGACCCCCGGCTGGCGGAGGTCGCGGCCCGGTACGGGGTGGGTCTGGTGTGCACCCACGCGGGCGGTGCGGAGCCGAGGACCCGTCCGCACCGGGTGACGTACGACGACGTCATGGCCGACATCCTGCGGGTGACCCTGGGGCTGGCCGAGCGGGCGGTGGCGCTGGGCGTGCCGAGGGAGTCGGTGCTGATCGACCCCGGGCACGACTTCGGCAAGAACACCCGGCACAGCCTGGAGGCGACCCGGAGGCTCGGCGAGATGGTCGAGACCGGGTGGCCGGTGCTGGTGTCGCTGTCCAACAAGGACTTCGTCGGGGAGACGCTGGACCGCCCGGTGAAGGAGCGGGTGATCGGCACGCTCGCGACGACCGCGGTGTCCGCGTGGCTGGGCGCGCAGGTGTACCGCGTCCACGAGGTGGCCGAGACCCGCCAGGTGCTGGACATGGTGGCGTCGATCGCCGGGCACCGCCCGCCGGCGGTGGCCCGGCGGGGGCTGGCGTAGGCGTTTCTCGCCCCCGCCGCCCCTACCCACTCCCATCCCCAGGGGCTCCGCCCCTTCGACCCCGCCAGGGGCTCCGCCCCTGAACCCCGTCGGGGGCTCCGCCCCCAGCACCCCCACCGGGGGCTCCGCCCCTGAACCCCACCGGGGGCTCCGCCCCTGAACCCCACCGGGGGCTCCGCCCCAAGCACCCCCACCAGGGGCTCCGCCCCTTGACCCCACCGGGGGCTCCGCCCCCTGGACCCCCGCCTGGGAGCTCCGCCCCCTGGACGCCCACCTGGGAGTTCTGCCCCCTGGACCTGCCGGCGGTTCCGCCTCTGGCCCTCGCCGGGCCTCCGCCCCCGCACCCCTGCCAGGACCGCCCCCAGCACCCGCCGGGGCCTCCGTCCCCGCACGCCTGCCCGGCCCCCGGCCCCGGCGGGGAGTGCGTCTCCCGCCCCCTGCCAGGACCGCGGCCTACGTCATCGCGGCTCAGCCCCGCACTAGCGGCCCGCCCCCGACCTCCGCCGGGAACTCCGTCCCCCGCACCCCGCCAGGACCGCGGCCCACGTCATCCCGGCTCAGCCCCGCACTAGCCGCCCGCCCCCGACCTCCGCCGGGAACTCCGCCCCCCGCACCCCGCCAGGACCGCGGCCCACGTCATCCCGGCTCAGCCCCGCGCTAGCGGCCCGCCCCCGGCCCCCGCCGGGAACTCCGCCCCCCGCACCCCGCCAGGACCGCGGCCCACGTCATCCCGGCTCAGCCCCGCGCTAGCGACCCGCCTCCTTCGAGACCAGGGCGACCGCCTCGTCCACGTCGTCGGTCACGTGGAAGAGGGTGAGGTCCTTCGCCGCGGCCTTGCCCTGGGCGACCAGGGTGTCGCGGAGCCAGTCGACGAGGCCGCCCCAGTAGGCGGTGCCGAACAGGACGATCGGGAAGCGGGTGACCTTCTGGGTCTGGACGAGGGTCAGGGCCTCGAAGAGTTCGTCGAGGGTGCCGAGGCCGCCGGGGAGGACGACGAAGCCCTGCGCGTACTTGACGAACATCATCTTGCGGACGAAGAAGTAGCGGAAGTTCAGCCCGATATCGACGTACGGGTTCAGTCCCTGCTCGAAGGGCAGCTCGATGCCGAGGCCGACCGAGATCCCACCCGCCTCGCAGGCGCCCTTGTTGGCGGCCTCCATCGCGCCGGGCCCACCGCCGGTGATCACGGCGAACCCGGCCTCGACCAGGCCTCGGCCCAGCCGCACCCCCACCTCGTACTCGAAGGAGTCCACCGGAGTCCGCGCCGAGCCGAACACACTGATCGCGGGCGGGAGTTCGGCGAGGGTGCCGAAGCCCTCGATGAACTCCGACTGGATGCGCAGCACCCGCCAGGGGTCGGTGTGCACCCAGTCCGACGGACCGCCCGCGTCCAGCAGCCGCTGGTCCGTGGTGCTCGCCGTCACCTGGCTGCGCCGTCGCAGAACCGGTCCGAGGCGCTGTTCCTGCGGCGGACGCTTGCCGTTCTCAGGACTGCCGGTAGCCATGTGCGCTCCCTCCGGTTGCCACGTCTTTCGGTCTCAGCGTAGATCTACGCGGGTTACGGAGGGGGGACGTATGCGTGTCCGCCATGAAGCGCCCCGCGCAAACCACCGCGCCCTCAGGCCGTCAGCCAGGCCCGCAGCCGCTCCTCCGCCGCCAGGATCTTCGCCGTCTCGACCCGCTCGTCCCGCTTGTGCGCCAAGTGCGGGTTGCCGGGGCCGTAGTTGACCGCGGGGACGCCCAGCGCGGAGAAGCGGGAGACGTCCGTCCAGCCGTACTTGGGCATCGGGATGCCACCGACCGCCTCGATGAAGGCCGCGGCGGCCGGGTGGGAGAGGCCGGGCCGCGCGCCGGGGCTGTGATCGTCGACCACGAACTCCGTCACCCCGCAGTCCGCGAACACCTCGCGGACGTGGGCCACCGCCTCCTCGGGCGTACGGTCGGGCGCGTAGCGGAAGTTGACGGTCACCACGCACTCGTCGGGGATCACGTTCCCGGCGACACCACCCGAGATGAAGACCGCGTTGAGGCCCTCGCGGTACTCCAGGCCGTCTATCACCGGCCACCGCGGCTCGTACGCGGCCAGGCGCTCCAGGATCGGCGCCGCCGCGTGGATGGCGTTGGAGCCCATCCAGCCGCGCGCCGAGTGGGCCCGCTCGCCCGTCGTCTTCAGCAGCATCCGCAGCGTGCCCTGGCAGCCGCCCTCGACCTGCCCGTCGGACGGCTCCAGCAGCACCGCGAAGTCGCCCTCCAGCCACTCGGGATGGGCCTCGGAGACGTGCTTGAGGCCGTTGAGGTCGGCCGCGACCTCCTCGTTGTCGTAGAAGACGAAGGTCAGGTCGCGGTTGGGCGCGGGGACCGTGGCGGCGATCCGCAGCTGGACCGCCACGCCCGACTTCATGTCGCAGGTGCCGCAGCCCCACAGCACGCCGTCCTCGTCGAGCCGGGACGGCACGTTCTCCGCGATGGGGACGGTGTCGATGTGCCCGGCGAGGATCACGCGCTCCGCCCGGCCCAGGTTCGTGCGGGCCACGACGTTGTTGCCGTAGCGGTCGACCGTGAGGTGCGGCAGGGCGCGCAGCGCGCTCTCGATGGCGTCCGCGAGCGGCTTCTCCCCGCCGCTCACCGAGGGGAAGTCGACGAGCTGCGCGGTCAGCCGCGCGGCGTCCAGCGTGAGGTCAAGCGGGGTATCGGCCATGGCCCCGACCCTAACGCCCCGCTGCGGGCACCCGCCTCCAGGTGTCGCGCGGGCTCCAGTACCTTGTACGCGTGCCAGAGCCGTCCCCTTCTCCCAAGCGTCGCGGCCGCCTCCTGCGTTGCGGGGCGGCCTTCGTGGTCCTGCTCGCGGTCGCGGGGTATCTCGCGGTGCAGTACATCACCGGCGGAGCGGGCGGTCCGGGGTGCAGGGTCGTCTCGGGGAAGGGCGACGGGGCGACGTACGAGTTCTCCCCGGAGCAGGCGGTGAACGCGGCGACGATCACCGCCGTGGGCACCGCGCGCGGGCTGTCCGAGCGGGCGGTGACGATCGCGCTGGCGACCGCGCTGCAGGAGTCGGCGCTGCGCAACATCGACCACGGCGACCGGGACTCGCTGGGCCTGTTCCAGCAGCGGCCCTCGCAGGGCTGGGGCACCGAGAAGCAGATCATGGACCCGATCTACTCGGCGGGCATGTTCTACGACCATCTGGTCGAGGTGCCCGGCTACACCCGGCTGCCGCTCACCGTGGCCGCCCAGCGGGTGCAGCGCAGCGGCTATCCGCAGGCGTACGCCAAGCACGAGCCGGACGCCACGCTGCTCGCCGCCGCCCTCACCGGGCGCGCCGAGGCCACCCTGACCTGCGAGGGACGCCCGGACGCCACCCGGGTCACCGGCCCGGACGCGGTGCGCTCGGCGCTGGTGCGGGACTTCGGGCAGGACGCGATGGAGGAGACCGGCGCCGAGGTGAGCGCCGCGGCGACCCCGCGGCCGACCGTCACCGCCGAGACCAGCGGCCGGACCGTGACGGTACCGGTCGCCGGGGAGACGGCGGCCGGCGACGGGCGGGCCACGCGCGAGCGCGGCTGGCAGCTGGCGCACTGGGCGGTGGCCAACGCCTCCGCGCTGCACATCGAGCGGGTCTCGTACGCGGGCCGGGTGTGGGTCGCCGGCACCACCGAGAACCGGTGGCGCGCGGCGGACGACGCCGCCGACGTGGCCGACGCGAAGAACGGCGAGGACGCCGACGCGGTGCGGATCGTCACTGCGCAGTAGTGCGGACGTTCACCCTGACGGGCTAATACCGGTCGTAGGGACACGACGGTGTGCGCAGGTTTTCGCCCGGTCACCCCGACAATCACCGAAACCCTTGAAAACAAAGGGCTGTAAGGATTCTGCGGACTTCCGGACCGGGCACCTTTTGTCCATTTTTATCCACAGCCGATAATGCGACGCATTACCAACTCTTTACGTTGGGTCAGCGCAACCTCGGCAGGGGGTCGAGCGGTAGTTACGGCGCACGTTCTCTTACGTTCTCTCCCCGTCAAAGGAGCAACATGTCCCTCCCCCTGACCCGCCGGATCGCCCGTGCCGCGCTGCTCACCGCAGCGGGAGCGGCCTCCGTGGTCGGTGCGACCGGCTCCGCCAACGCGGCCCCCGAGCTGCCGGCCACGCCGAACCTCGGCGGGCTGACCGCCCTGGACGGCGCGAGCGTCGGCAACACCGTCGACGGCGCCGCCACGAACGTCACCGAGCTCGCGGGCGAGACCGGCGGCAAGGCGGTCAAGCAGTCGGGCAAGACCACCGGCAAGGCGGCGAAGAAGGCGACGCCGGCCGCGCAGAAGGCCGCCGGGGACGTGGCCGGTTCCGCCGGGGACGTCGTCGGCGACACCGCCAAGACCGCCGGCAAGGGCGGGCTGCCCACCGACTCGCTCACCAAGGGCGGGCTGCCCACGCAGCAGCTGCCGACGAAGGGTCTGCCGCTCGGCTGACCCACCGCCGGTACGGCGCAAGGGGTCCGGGGACTCGCTCCCCGGACCCCTTTGTCGTATCCAGAGCAGTCGTATCCGGAACGGTCGTATCCAGGACGGTCGCGTCCAGAACGGTCGTGTCCACGACCGGCGCGGCTAGCGCGCCAGCCGCTCCACCGCCGCCCGCACCCGCTCGTCCGACGCGGTCAGCGCCACCCGTACGAACCGGTCCCCCGCCGGGCCGTAGAAGTCGCCCGGCGCGACGAGGATGCCGCGCTCGGCGAGGTGCGCCACGGTGTCCCAGCAGGACTCGTCCCGGGTGGCCCACAGGTAGAGGCTGGCCTCGCTGTGCTCGATGCGGAAGCCGTGGCCGAGCAGGGCCTCGCGCAGGGCGGTGCGGCGGGCGGCGTAGCGCTCGCGCTGCACCCGCACGTGCTCGTCGTCGCCCAGGGCCGCCACGACGGCCGCCTGGGTCGGCGCGGAGGTCATCATGCCGCCGTGCTTGCGGATCTCCAGGAGGGGGCCCAGGACGGCCGGGTCGCCGGCGATGAAGGCCGCGCGGTAGCCCGCCAGGTTCGAGCGCTTGGACAGGGAGTGGACGGCGACGATGCCCTCGTACGAGCCGCCGTTGACGTCCGGGTGCAGCACCGAGACCGGGTCGGCCTCCCAGCCCAGCTCCAGGTAGCACTCGTCGGAGAAGAGCAGCACGCCGTGCTCGCGGGCCCAGGCCACGATCCGGGTCAGCTCCTCCTTGGAGAGCACCTTGCCGGTCGGGTTGGACGGCGAGTTCAGCCACAGCAGCTTCAGGCCCGCCGGGTCCAGCTCGGTCGGGTCGTCGTAGACCTCGTACTCGGCGCGCGCCAGCCGGGCGCCGACCTCGTACGTCGGGTAGGCCAGCCGCGGGTAGGCGACCCGGTCGCCGGGGCCGAGGCCCAGCTGGGTGGGGAGCCAGGCGACCAGCTCCTTGGAGCCGACGACCGGCAGGACGTGGTGGTGGGTGACCCCGCGGGCGCCGAGGCGGCGCTCCAGCCAGCCGGTGATCGCGTCCCGCAGCTCCGGCGTGCCCCACACCGTCGGATAGCCCGGCGAGTCGGCAGCGGCGACCAGCGCCTTCTGGATCAGCTCGGGCACCGGGTCGACGGGCGTGCCGACGGACAGGTCGACGATGCCGTCGGGGTGCGCGGCGGCCGTTTTCTTGTAGGGCGCGAGCTTGTCCCACGGGAAGGTCGGGAGGCGGTCGGAGACTGCGGACACGGTTTCTCGCTCACTCTCAACGGTTCGGCAAACGCCTCGGTCCCGTGCGG
This sequence comes from Streptomyces sp. NPDC030838, assembly GCF_055572035.1. NCBI lineage: Bacteria > Bacillati > Actinomycetota > Actinomycetes > Kitasatosporales > Streptomycetaceae > Streptomyces > Streptomyces sp. NPDC030838. Next base: position 36,675 of record NZ_JBVIED010000002.1, read on the forward strand.
CGATCGGGGGCGATCAGGCCGTACGGGACCGAGGCGGCGCGGAATTGCGGGCCGCTTACGCGGGTGTCACTAGGCCTGCGGCGGCAGACCGGCGACGAACGGGTGGTCCCGCTCGATCAGGCCGAGCTTGCTGGCACCGCCGGGCGAGCCCAGCTCGTCGAAGAACTCGACGTTCGCCTTGTAGTAGTCCTTCCACTCCTCCGGCACGTCGTCCTCGTAGAAGATCGCCTCAACCGGGCAGACCGGCTCACAGGCACCGCAGTCGACGCATTCGTCCGGGTGGATGTACAAGGACCGCTGGCCCTCGTAGATGCAGTCGACCGGGCACTCCTCGATGCACGCCTTGTCCTTGACGTCGACACAAGGCTGCGCGATGACGTAGGTCACGCTGTCGTTCCTCCTCGATAGGGCGCTGGCGGGCCTCCTCAGGCTCCGCCGCCTGGCGCGCGGGAGCGCGGCGTCGTCGATGCCCGCACCTAGTATCTCCGTTCTTGGGCATGATCCGAACAGGAGGGGTGAACCGACCTGTGGAATTCTCTGCGGCAGGGCGCTTTGAGGTCCGTATCACCGCTGCTGACGTGGGCAAACGCGTCTCCGTGCGGCGCTTGGGCCACACTAGTGCCAGTGCGGTAACGGAGGAGAAATTCACCGACACGGTGGGTGTTCTCACATCCTGGGACAACGGTGTGCTGGTGATCACACGACGGGACGGCGAACTCGTCCGTATCCCGGAATCCTCGCTGGTCGCGGGCAAGGTCGTGCCCTCCGCCCCGGCGCGCCGCCGCGGCCCCGCCGCGTCCTACCCGGAGCTGGCGCGGATCGCCGCGCGGGCGTGGCGGCCGGTGGAGAGCGAGCGGCTGGGCGAGTGGGAGCTGCGGGCCGCCGGCGGGTTCACCCGGCGAGCCAACTCAGTGCTGCCGCTGGGCGACCCCGGCATGCCGCTGGACGACGCCCTGACCGCCGTACGGCGCTGGTACGGCGCGCGAGGCCTGCCCGCGTACGTCCAGACCGCCACGGGCGCCGAGGGCACCCAGGAGCTGCTGTGCGCCGAGCTGGCGGAGCGCGGGTGGGTGCGGGAGGTGACCGCCGAGCTGTGGATCGGCTCCCTCGCGCCGCTCGCGGACCGGGAGGTGTCCTCGGAGGTGCGGCTGTCCCGCGAGGCCGACGAGGCGTGGCTGGCCCGCTACCAGCGCAAGGGGCTGAGCGAGGTGGCGCTGCGGGTGCTGCACAGTGGGCCGTCCGTGTGGTTCGCGACCGTGCCGGGCGAGGCGGCGGGGGCACCTGAAGGAGCACCGCCCGCGGCGATCGGGCGGTGTGTGGTCGACGGGCGGTGGGCCGGGTTCGCCGCCGTGGAGGTGGATCCGGCGGTACGGCGGCGGGGGCTGGCCTCCGCCGTGATGGCCGCGCTCGCCGGGCGGGCCCTGGAGGAGGGCGCGTCCGCCGCCTGGCTCCAGGTCGAGACGGACAACGCGGGCGCGCGGGCGCTGTACGGCGGGCTGGGCTTCGCCGCGCACCACGCGTACCACCACTACCGGGAGCCGGAGGCGCGCCGCGCGTCCGGTGCCGGGACGGCCTGAGGGGTGCGGGCCGTGTTGCGTCCTCCGTTCCCTCCGCCGCCCGAGCGCGCCACCGAGCTGCGGCTGCGGTTCGCCGACGAGGCGCGGGCCGAGCGGCCCGACCTGTCGCTGCTGTGCCTGCTGGTGGCCGCGGCGGGGGACGCCGCCCTGGACGAGGCGGGGATCGACGGCGCGCAGATGGAGCTGGACCGGCTGGCCGGACTGCTGCCGTACCGGCCCGGCGGGCCGCGCGACTGGGCGGAGGCGACGCGGGAGCTGCTGGGCGAGCGGCTGGGGTTCCGGGGGACGGCCGGGGACTACCGGCGGCTGGAGTCGTCGCTGCTGCACGAGGTCCTGCGGCGGCGCCGGGGGCTGCCGATCCTGCTGTCCGTGGTGTGGATGGAGGTCGCGCGGCGGGCGGGGGCGCCGGTGTACGGGGTGGCGCTGCCGGGGCACTTCGTCGTGGGGTTCGGGGCGGCGGAGGAGCGGGTGCTGGCGGATCCGTTCGACGGGGGGCGGGTGCTGAGCGGGATGGATGCGGAGTTGCTTGTCGTCGGGGCCACGGGGGCGCCGCTCGATCCTTCACTGCTGGCGCCCGCGGCGACGGGGGAGGTCGTGTTGCGGATCCTGAACAACATCCGGGCGTGGGCCGCTGCTCGGCCGGAGCGGTCGGATGTTTCGTTGTGGGCGGTGGAACTGTCGCTGCTGCTGCCGTCTCATCCGGCGCGGTTGCGGTACGAGCGGGCTCGGCTGCTGGTGCAGCGGGGGGAGTTCGTGGCGGCGGCGGAGGAGTTGGAGGCGTATGCGGAGGTCGTCTCCGCGGTGGACGCTGCCGCCGGCGAGCGGTTACTGGGGGAGGCTCGGGCTGCTCGGGCGATGTTGAATTAGCGATTCGCCGTGGGGGTTGTCGCTGCCGGCCCGCTTCGCCTGCCAGGGCTGCCGCCATCTGTCAAGCCCCGAGATGCAGGGGCATGACTCGTCTCGCGTGCCGGGGCTTACTTGAGACATGGGTTCACGCAGAGCCGGGGGCCCAGTCCGATCTCACCCCTCCGCCCCATTCCACTCGAGGAGAATTTCCATGATCCGCACCTCTTGGGCACAGCGTTTCGTGATGGCTGGTACCGCGACCGCCCTGGCGGCCGGAGGCGTGCTGTTGCCGTCCACCGCATTCGCAGCCCCGGCTACGCCGCACACCGGCGCCGTAACCGCGGTGGAAGCCGCTCACGATGTCCAGAGCATGCCGGAAAAGCAAGATGGCAAGGGCAAGAAGAGTACGGGCAAGAAGGGCGAGAGGGCTCGGGACATAGAAAACATGCCGGGCTGCAAGATCATCGGTGACTCGGTGTACTGCAAGGCCAAGCCCGAGGGCGAGAAGCCGGGCACCGGTACGGGCGGTACGGCCCCGGGCACCGGTACGGGCAGTGGGTCCACAGTCCCAGATGACACGCTCGACTATGGCGGTTATGTCGGCAAGGGCTGACAGGAAAAGGGCACCCCACGTTTGCGGGGTGCCCTTTTTGTTTTGGCGGTCAGTTCGGGTCGGTCTCGATGACTGCCGTTCTGTTCGTCTTGCTCGTCAGGGCCGTGCGCAGGGCGCCGTAGACGTCCTGCGGGGTCACCGGGGTCTTCTCGCCCGTGCCTCGGGTGATGAGGACGCCGTCGAAGGTGCTGCCGTAGAGCTGCTTGAGGGCGTTGAGGTCGGGGCTGTCGACCAGCTTGCCGTTGACGGCCTTGACACGGAGGAACTTCCAGAGGGAGTTCTCCGGGCTGAGGGGGATCGAGTGCGCCGCGTCGGTCTGGACCGTGACGATGCCGGACATCGCGGGCTGCGCGAACTCCTTCATCATCCGGTCGACCTCGGCGTTCGAGACCGTCGGCTGCTTGGTGGTGGTCGGCAGGGCGACCGCCTCGGCGGTGCCGGTCTCCACCTGGGTGCGGTAGGCCTCGACGACCGCGTCGGTGGCGCCGTCGAGGTCGACGCCCTTGCCCGGCTTGCCGTAGACGGGGACGGCCTTGCCGGAGACGAACTTGATCGTGCCGTCGGTCGCGGTGCCGGCGCCGCCCGCCGCCTTCTCCAGGGCGACCTGCAGCTTCTCCTCGTCGACCGGCATGACCGGCTCGACGACCCGCTGCTCGCCGAAGAGCGAGCCGATCACGGAGACGGGGTTGTAGTCGCTGGTCGCGGCCTCGCGGACGGTGGACTGGGCGTCGAACGACAGGCCCGCCTGGTCCGGCCTGAGGGTGACCGTGTCACCGTCGACGGTCAGCTTGATCGGGTTGTCGATCTGGTCGCCGAGGGCCTCGTCGAGCTTCTTGACGGCGTCGTCGCGGGTGCCGCCGCCGATGTCCACGCCGAGCACGGTGGTGCCCTTGGGCACGTCGGAGTGGTTCATCAGCAGTCCGGCGCCGTAGGCGACACCGGCGACGGCGACCACGCCACCGCCGAGCAGCACCAGCTTGTTGCGGCCCTTCTTCTTGCGGGGCGCGGCGGCCGGAGCGCTCTGCTGGGCCGGCGCGAGCGGCGCCGGGGGCGTGGGTGCCGACGGGGCGCCGGGACCGGCCGGCGGGAACCCGGCGTCGTGGTCGGGGCTCGGGATGACGGGGATGCCGCTGGTGACGGTGTGCCCGGAGACGTTGTCGTGCGGCGGGATGCGGTAGTCGGCGCCGGCCGGGGGCTCGGGCACCTGCTTCTGCGGGGTGAGGATGGCGGTGTCGTCGCTGAGGCCGCCGCCGGGGCCCATGGGGGCCGCGCCCGGGACGGCGGGTGCCGTGCCCGGGCCGGCGAGGGCGCCGGGGGCGGGCGGGAGCGGCGGGCCGTCGCCGGTGACCGGGCCGCCGGTCGGGCCGGCGGGGCCGCCGTAGCCGTTGCGGCCGCCGGGACCCGCGTAACCGTTCTGGCCGCCGTGTCCGTTGCCGGAAGGCTGACCGAGCTGACCGCCGGGGCCGTTCTGGCCGTTCTCCGCGAAGTACGGCAGGTCGTCGCGGCGCGTGTCCCCCGAGGAGCGGGTGCCGTTGCCCAGCGGGCCGGCGGCCAGCGCCTCGGTCACGTCGAAGGAGCCGGTGCCGCCGCCGTGGCCGGGCGCCACGGGGCCGCCGGTGGCGCCGGGCAGCCCGGAGCCCTTGGTGCCGCCGGGCCTGCTCATGGAACCGACGACGCCGCCGGGGCGGCCGGAGCCGGAGGCCGGGCGCGCACCGCCGGACGGTGCCGCACCGGGCCCGCGCGAACCCGCACCGGCGGCCGCAGCGGTGGCGCCGGAACCGCCGGGCGCGCCCGCGCCGTTGGCGGGGCCGCCGCCCTGACCGCCCTTGGGGGCCGCGGACTTGCGGGGCGCGAACCAGTCGCTCGTCTTCTCCTCGGCCTGCGCGGCGGGCTCGGCGGGGGCGGGAGGCTCGACGGTGCCCGTGGTCGTGGCGGCGCCCGGCTCCGGGGCCTCGGCCTCGGGGCCGTCGGCGGACTCGGCGTCCCCGACGGGCTTGCGCACGACGACCGGCGGGATGGGCCGCGACCCGGGGATGTTGATCCGGATCCGGGTCGTCAGCGTGGTCTCGGTCTTGCGTTCCTCCGGCTGTGCGGCCGAACGGCCCGCTTCCGCATCGCCGTCGGAAACCGTGGGGGTACCGTACGGCGGCGTGCCCGAGGGATATGCGGCTCCGCCGTGCCCGTGGGGCCCGGAGGACGGACTGTCAGTTTCACGACTCAAGGCAGGTTCTCCCGGTTGGCTCCGCCGCCCGTCTTACGACCTCACATTGCTCTGGGCGGCTCGGCGGCGCGCACAACCATACTGTCCGCTTCCGGCGCTTATCCCATGAGCACTGGGGAAACCCACACGGGACTCGCACGTGCGCTTGACGGCGAAGTGGTACGTCACTTCCCAAGTCGGACCGCTGGACCCCCGGGTTGCCGTGCGACGCCAAGGGTGGCGCAGATCACAGCCACGGCCATACCGCCGAGCAGGAAGAGATACGAGCCGGTGCCCGCGGCGAACACGAAGTCGCCCTCGGGGCGGCTGGCGGTGAGCAGTACGACGGCGATCATCCAGCCCGCGGCGGGCGCCACCGCCCCGCCCCGGCCGCCGGTGGCCCGCGCACCGCCCAGGAAGAGCCCGGCAGCGCCCGCGAGGGCGAGCAGCAGCCCGCCCGGGAACCAGCCGCCCTGCACCAGCGCACCGGCGCCGCCGACCACCGCGCCGAGCAGGAACAGCCCCAGGTGGGCGGCGATCCGGCCCAGGGAGGGGCGCGCCAGGGGCTGGGCCAGCAGAGAGCCACGGTCCGTCATGACGCCTCCTCGGCGATCCCGGCGAACAGGTCGGCCTCCCGCTCGGCGCCGGCCCGTTCCCCGCGTACCAACTCGTAGTACTCGGTACGGAAGACCGGTTGCGCCAGTTCATTGGAGAGGACGAAGTACGCGCCGTCGACCGTGATCTGGGTGGCGTGCGCGGCCATCGCGGCGGCCTTGGCGGCGGTGTACGCGTCGCCGCCGTCGATCTCGGTGGTGATCCGCTCGTCGTCGACCACGCCGGGGACGTCGTCGAGGACGGCGGCCTTGGTGAAGGACAGTCCGGGCAGCTCCCGCTGGAGCCCAGCGAAGGCGGCCTCGCCGGCGGTGCGCGGGACGCGGTTCCAGTAGACCTTGGCGGGGGCGCAGCCCGCCTCGGCGGCCAGCTCGACGGCGCGCATGGCGACGCGGTGGGCCTGGATGTGGTCGGGGTGGCCGTAGCCGCCGTCGGGGTCGTAGGTGACGAGGACCTGGGGGCGTACCTCTTCGATCACCTGGAGGAGGTGTCCGGCGGCCTCGTCGAGGTCCGCCTGCCAGAAGCAGGCCGGGTCGTCGTTGTCGGGGAGGCCCATCATCCCGGAGTCCGTGTAGCGGCCGTCGCCGCCGAGCTGGCGGAAGTCGGTGACGCCCAGTGCGGCCATCGCGGCGGCCAGCTCGCGCAGGCGGTGCGCGCCGAGCGCGGCGCCGGTCAGGTGCGCGAGCGCGGGCGGGATGACCTCGCCGCGCTCCCCGAGGGTGCAGGTGACCAGGGTCACATGGGCACCCTCGGCCGCGTACCGGGCCATGGTGGCGCCGTTGTTGATCGACTCGTCGTCCGGGTGCGCGTGCACCAGGAGCAGACGACGGGAGGGCAGGTCACTCATGGGGCCCACCCTAAAGGGATCAGAACTTGATGCTGCCGATCATCCCGGCGATGTTGGTCGTCAGCTCGCTGATCGTCGGGGCGACCGTCGAGGAGGCGAGGTAGAAGCCGAGGAGCATGCAGACCACGGCGTGGCCGGCCTTCAGTCCTGACTTCTTGATGAGCAGGAAGACGATGATCGCCAGCAGCACCACCGCCGAAATCGAGAGTGCCACGGCGGCTCACCTCCAAGGACCCGGGAACGTTGGGGGCACAGAGCAGGGGAACGTGTAAACCCATACAGCAGCCAGCAGGTTCATACCCACACAGCGCTAGTGATCATAACTATCCGTACGCGCGCATCGGTCGGCGCACGGCCGCACAAGGGGGCGCATGGCCAATATGGTCAGGGCATGACGACGGAGCCTGATTCCTTCCCCCGGCGGCACGCGCGAACCCAGCGGTTCACGCTCGGCGCGCCGCGTTCGTTCACCGTGGCGCCCGACGCGTCGCGTGTCGTGTTCCTGCGCTCGCGTTCCGGTACGGACCGGGCGAACGCGCTGTGGGTGCTCGACCTGGCGGACGGCACGGAGCGCGTGGCCGCCGACCCGGGTGTGCTGCTCGGCGGTGCCGTGGAAGACCTCTCGCCCGAGGAGCGGGCGCGGCGCGAGCGCAGTCGCGAGGGCGGGGCCGGCATCGTCGGCTACGCCACCGACACGGCTGTGGAGTTGGCGTCTTTCGCCTTGTCAGGGCGGCTTTTCGCGGCCGAGCTGCGGGCCGGTACGGCGCGTGAACTCCCCGTCGCCGGACCGGTGATCGACCCTCGGCCCTCCCCCGACGGACGGCTGGTGGCGTACGTCGCGGGCGGCGCGCTGCGAGTCGTCGGCGCCGAGGGCGCGGGCGACCGGGCGCTCGCGGAACCGGAAGCGGAAGGGGTGTCCCACGGTCTGGCCGAGTTCATCGCGGCCGAGGAGATGGGGCGTTCGCGCGGCTTCTGGTGGTCTCCGGAGTCGGACCGGCTGCTGGTGGCGCGGGTGGACGACACACCGGTGGAGCGGTGGTGGATCTCCGATCCGGCGGAGCCGAAACGTGACCCACAACACGTCCCTTACCCGGCAGCCGGGACGGCCAACGCGGACGTCCGGCTGTTCGTCGTCGACCTCGACGGGGCCCGCACGGAGGTCCTCTGGGACCGGGCGCGCTACCCGTATCTGGCGCGTGCGCACTGGTCAGCGGCGGGTGCGCCGCTGCTGCTCGTCCAGGCGCGCGATCAGCGCAGCCAGTTGTACCTGGCGGTGGACCCGGACACCGGCGCGACCCGGATGGTGCACGCCGACGAAGATCCGATTTGGCTGGATCTTTTCCCCGGAGTGCCGTGCTGGTCGCCCTCGGGGCAGCTGGTGCGGATCGCCGACGAGGGCGGTGCGCGGGTGCTCGCGGTCGGCGAACGGCCGCTCACCGGGGCGCAGTTGCACATCCGCGCGGTGCTCGACGTCTCGTCCGACGACGTGCTGGTCTCGGCGTCCGCCGGCGCCGAAGCGGAACGGCCGGAGACCGGCGAGGTGCATGTCTACCGCGTCAACGAGCTGGGCGTCGAGCGCCTTTCGGAGGAGCCCGGGGTGCACTCGGCGGTGCGATCCGGAGACGTGACGGTGCTGGTGTCGGCGACGCTGGACCGGCCGGGGGCGCGGGTGCGGGTGCTGCGGGAGGGGAAGCAGGCGGCGAGCATCCCGTCGTACGCCGAAGACCCCGGTATGTCCCCGCGCATCACCCTCACCCAGGGGGGCGCACGGAAGATTCCGTGCGCCGTGCTTATGCCACGGGACTACCCCGGTGACACTCCCCTGCCGGTCCTGCTGGACCCCTACGGCGGCCCCCACGGTCCCCGCGTCGTCGCCGCCCACAACGCCCATCTGACCTCGCAGTGGTTCGCCGACCAGGGGTTCGCGGTCGTGGTCGCGGACGGCCGGGGCACGCCGGGGCGCTCCCCCGGCTGGGAGAAGGCGATCCACCAGGACCTCACTGTCTCCCTCGACGACCAGATCGAGGCACTTCAGGATTTGGCGCGGAATCACCCGCTGGATTTGAGCCGGGTGGCCATCCGTGGCTGGTCCTACGGCGGCTGGCTCGCCGGACTCGCGGTCCTGCGCCGCCCGGACGTCTTCCACGCGGGCATCGCGGGCGCGCCGGTGACGGACTGGCGGCTGTACGACACCCACTACACCGAGCGGTACCTCGGCGACCCGGCCGTGTCCCCGGAGTCGTACGCGAAGAGCTCCCTGGTGACGGACGAGGGCCTGTCCTCCGCCGTCGAGCCGCACCGGCCGCTGATGATCGTCCACGGCACGGCCGACGACAACGTGGTCTTCGCGCACGCCCTGCGCCTGTCCTCCGCGCTTCTGGCCGCCGGCCGCCCGCACGAGGTGCTGCCGCTGTCGGGCGTCACGCACATGACCCCGCAGGAGCAGGTCGCCGAGAACCTGCTGCTCCTTCAGGTGGACTTCCTGAAGCGGTCCCTGGGACTGGTCCCGTAAGGCAACGGGCCGGGGTGACATGGCGCACCCCGGCCCGTTTACGGCACCCGCACGGCCGTACGGTGTTCAGCCTGACGCGTCCGTATATCGGAACAGGGTCGGCCAAGTTGCCTCTGTGTTACTCCGCTTCCTCCGTCGGCACGACCTGCTTCTCCTCCGCGAAGTGGCAGGCGCTGGGATGGACGGCGGGGCCGGTGGCGGAGCGGAACGCCTCGGGGACGGCGAGGGCCGGGACCTCCAGGGCACAGCGTTCGCGGGCCTTCCAGCAGCGGGTGCGGAAGCGGCAGCCGGAGGGGATGTGGGTGGGGGACGGCACGTCGCCGTGCAGGATGATCCGCTCGCGGTGCTCGCGGGCCTCCGGGTCGGGCACGGGGACGGCGGAGAGCAGGGCCTGGGTGTAGGGGTGCGTGGGGTGGTCGTAGATCTCGGCGTCGCGGCCGATCTCGACGATCCGGCCCAGGTACATCACCCCGACCCGGTCGGAGATGTGCCGGACGATCGACAGGTCGTGGGCGATGAAGATGTACGACAGGTCGAACTCGTCCTGGAGGCGTTCCATCAGGTTGATGACCTGGGCCTGGACGGACACGTCCAACGCCGACACCGGTTCGTCCGCGACGATGATCTCCGGGCGGAGGGCCAGTCCGCGGGCGATGCCGATGCGCTGGCGCTGGCCGCCGGAGAACTGGTGCGGGTAGCGGTTGACGTACTCCGGGTTGAGTCCCACCACGTCCAGGAGTTCCTGGACCCTGCGGCGGCGGTCGCCCTTGGGGGCCACCTCGGGGTGGATGTCGAAGGGCTCGCCGATGATGTCGCCGACCGTCATCCGGGGGTTGAGGGAGGTGTACGGGTCCTGGAAGACCATCTGGATGTTGCGGCGTACGGCCTTCAGGGCGCGGCCGGAGAGCCTGGTGATGTCCTCGCCCTTGTACCGGATCGAACCGGCCGTCGGCCGCTCCAGGTTGACCAGCATCCTGGCGACCGTCGACTTGCCGCAGCCGGACTCGCCGACGATGCCCAGCGTCTCGCCGCGGTCGAGGGTGAAGTCGACGCCGTCGACGGCCTTCACCGCGCCGATCTGCTTCTTGAAGAGGACGCCCTGCGTCAGCGGGTAGTGCTTGACCAGCCCGCGCACCTCCAGGATCGGCTCAGCCATGGAGGCACTCCCGCCAGAAGTGGCAGGCGCTGCCCCGCTCCTCGTTCACCTCGTAGAGGGGTGGTACGTCGGTGCGGCACACGTCTCGCGCCATCGGGCAGCGGGGGTGGAAGGGGCAGCCGGACGGGATGGCGAGCAGGTTCGGCGGCAGGCCCTTGATGGCGTACAGCTCCTGGCCCTTCTGGTCCAGGCGCGGGATGGAGTCGAGCAGGCCGCGCGTGTAGGGATGGGCGGGGGCCTTGTAGATGTCGTGCACCGGGGCGGACTCGACGATCCTGCCCGCGTACATGACGGCGATCCGGTCCGCCACGTCCGCGACGACCCCCAGGTCGTGGGTGATGAGGATGAGCCCCATGTCGTACTCGCGCCGAAGCTCGGCCAGCAGGTCCATGACCTGGGCCTGCACGGTGACATCGAGGGCGGTCGTGGGCTCGTCGGCGATGATCAGCGCGGGTTCCAGGGCCATCGCCATGGCGATCATGATGCGCTGGCGCATGCCGCCGGAGAACTGGTGCGGATACTGCCTCACCCGCTCCTTGGCGCCCGGGATGCGCACCCGGTCCATCAGCTCCACGGCCTTGGCGCGGGCGTCCTTCTTCGACATGCCCCGGTGCACGACGAACATCTCGCCGAGCTGGTCGCCCACGGACAGCACCGGGTTCAGGGCGGACAGCGCGTCCTGGAAGATCATCGCCATCTCGGCGCCGCGCACCCTGCGCCGCTCGTCCTCCTTCATCGTCAGCAGGTCCCGGCCCTTGAACAGGACCTCCCCGCCGGTGATCCGCCCCGGCGGCATGTCGAGGATCCCCATGACGGCCTGCGCGGTGACCGACTTCCCGGACCCGGACTCCCCGAGCACGGCGAGCGTCTCCCCCGCGTCCACGCTGTAGGTGACCCCGTTGACGGCCCGGGCGATCCCCTCCCGGGTCCGGAACTCCACCTGCAGATCACGCACTTCGAGGAGCACGTCTCACCTCAGCTTCGGATCGAGGGCGTCGCGGACCGCGTCGCCGAGCATGATGAAGGCCAGGACGGTGACCGCCAGGGCGCCGGAGGGCCAGAGCAGGGCGTGCGGGGCGTTGCGGATGTACGGGGAGGCGGCGGAGATGTCGATGCCCCAGGAGACGCTGGGCGGCTTCAGGCCGACGCCGAGGTAGGACAGGGTGGCCTCCAGGGCGATGTAGGTGCCGAGGGCGATGGTCGCCACGACGATCACCGGGGCCACGGCGTTGGGCGCGATGTGGCGGAGCAGCATGCGGGAGTTGGAGGCGCCGAGGGCGCGGGCGGCCTGGACGTAGTCGTTCTGCTTGGCGGTGATGACCGAGCCGCGGGCAATCCGGGAGATCTGCGGCCAGCCCAGCAGCACCATGAAGCCGATGACCGGCCAGATGGTGCTGCTGGTGACCACCGACAGGAGGACGAGGCCGCCCAGGACCACCGGGATCGCGAAGAAGATGTCGGTGATACGGGACAGGATCGAGTCCCAGACGCCGCCGAAGAATCCGGCGAGTCCACCCAGCACGCTGCCCAGGATCGCCACCCCGAGGGTCGCGCAGACGCCGACCGCGACCGACGTACGGGCGCCGTAGACGGTGCGGGTGTAGACGTCGCAGCCCTGGCCGTTGAAGCCGAAGGGGTGGCCGGGCCGGGAGCCCTGCTGGGCTCTGGCCAGGTCGCAGTGGAGGGGGTTGCCGGAGGCGATCAGGGACGGCCAGAGAGAGATCACGATCAGGAACAGGATCACCAGGCCCGAGGTGACGAACACCGGGTTGCGGCGCAGGTCGTGCCAGGCGTCGGACCAGAGGGAGCGGGGTTTGCCCACGGGGCCGCCCCGGCCGTCGGGGCCCGCGGGCGCCTTCTCCAGGGTCACCGCCTCGCTCGCCGCCAGGTCCATCTGGCCGCCCATGCCGGTGCCGGCGATGGCGCGCTCGGGCTCGTAGGGCGGCTGCTCAGGCATAGCGGATCCTCGGGTCGAGTACGGCGTACAGGAGGTCGACGAGGAGGTTGGCGACCAGGAAGACCAGGACCAGGACGGTCACGAAGCCGACCACGGTCTGGGTGTTCTGGCGCAGGATGCCCTGGTAGAGCTGGTAGCCGACGCCGTGGATGTTGAAGATCCGCTCGGTGACGATCGCCCCGCCCATCAGCGCGCCGACGTCGGTGCCGATGAAGGTGACGACGGGGATGAGGGAGTTGCGCAGCAGGTGCCGGGTGACGACCCGGTGCCGGGGCAGGCCCTTGGCGATGGCCGTACGGACGTAGTCGGAGCGCTTGTTCTCCGCGATGGAGGTGCGGGTCAGCCGGGTGACGTAGGCGAGCGAGACCGAGGCGAGGACCAGGCCGGGGACGATCAGCTCGCCGAAGCCGGCCTCCGGGGACACCGAGGGTTTGATCCACGCCCACTCGACACCGAGCAGCAGCTGGAGCAGCAGGCCGGTGACGAAGGTGGGGATGGAGATCACGACCAGGGTGACCAGGAGGACCGAGGTGTCGATCGGGCGGCCGCGGCGCAGGCCCGTGATCACGCCCAGGGTGATGCCGATGACGATCTCGAAGAGGATCGCCACGATGGTCAGCCGGACCGTGACCGGGAAGGCGGAGCCCATCAGCTCGGTGACCGGCTGGCCGTTGAAGGCGGTGCCGAAGTCACCGGTGAAGACGTTGCCCATGTAGGTCAGGTATTGCTGCCACACCGGCTTGTCGAGGCCGAACTCCCGTCTGAGCTGGGCGGCCGTCGCCGGGTCGCACTGCCGCTCGCCGCACAGGCCGGCGATGGGGTCGCCCATCACGTTGACCATCAGGAAGATCAGCAGCGTCGCCCCGACGAAGACCGGGATCATCTGGAGCAGCCGCCGCAGGACGTACCGTCCCATGGCGCCGCCTCAGCTGACCTTGATCTGGTCGTACACCGGGACGCTGAACGGGTTGAGCTTCACATCGGACAACCGCTCGGAGTAGCCGGCGCTGCCGTTCTGGTACCAGAGCGGGATGGCGGCCATGTTGTCCCGGACGACCTCCTCCGCCTGCTGGAACTTCTCGACGGCCTTGGCGGTGTCGGACTCGGCGTTGGCCTCGTCGACCAGCTTGTCGAACTCGGCGTTGGACCACTTGCCGTCGTTGGAGGAGGCGTTGCTGTAGTACAGCGGCTGGAGGAAGTTCTGGATGAGCGGATAGTCCATCTGCCAGCCGGCCCGGAACGGCCCGGTCATCTTTCTGTCGGTGATCTGCTTGCGGAAGTCGGCGAAGGTGCCGACGGGGTTGCCGACGCAGGCCCGGTCGTTGCCGAGGGCGTTGTTGATGGAGTTGCAGACCGCGTCGACCCACTCCTTGTGGGAACCGGTGTCCGCGTTGTACGTGATCTTGACCTGGCCGCCGGGCAGCCCGCCGCCCTCCTGGATCAGCCGCTTGGCCTCCTCGGGCCGGTACGCGCAGGCGTCCCCGCACAGCCCTTCCTTGAAGCCGCCGTCCTCGCCGAGCACCGGGGAGGTCCAGTCGGTGGCGGGGGTGCGGGTCTTCTGGAAGATCGTCTCGGTGATCTGCTCGCGGTCGATGGCCATGGACAGGCCCTTGCGGACCTTCTCCATGCCGTCCTTGCCCCAGGCCCGGTCGTAGTACGGGAAGGCGAGGGTCTGGATGATGCCGGCGGGGGTGTTGAGGTAGCGGTCGCCGAGGTCGCTCTGGACGTTGCGGAGCTGGGCGGCGGGGACGTCGTCGACCAGGTCGAGGTTGCCGGCCATGAGGTCGGTGTAGGCGGTGTTGTTGTCGGTGTAGACCTTGAGGTCGACGCCGCCGTTCCGCGCCTTGTCCGGGCCGGGGTACTCCTCCCACGTGCGCAGGGACATCTGGGATCCCCGGGTGTACGACTGCACGGTGTACGGCCCGTTCCCGACCGGCCTGGCCAGCCAGGCGTCGTGGTCGTCGAAGAAGGCCCGGGGCAGCGGGGCGAAGGCGTTGTAGCCGAGGGTGTCGGGGAAGGTCGAGAACTTCTGGGTGAGTTTGACGGTGAAGGTCCGCTCGCCGGTGACCTTCAGCCCGGAGAGGGTGTCGGCGCTCTGCTCGCCCGTCTCCGGGTGGACCTTGTCGTAGCCCTCGATATAGCTGAAAAAGTGTGCGTTGCGCTGATTGTTCCTCAGGCCGGCGCCGTAGTTCCAGGCGTCGACGAAGGACTTCGCCGTCACTTTCTCGCCATTGCTGAAGCTCCAGCCGTCCTTGACGGTGATGGTGAAGTTCTGCGAGTCGGTGGTCTCGATCTTCTCGGCGAGCATGTCCCGGGCCTCGCCGGTCTCCGGGTCGTAGCGCTTGAGCCCGCGGAAGATCATGTCGAGGACCTTGCCGCCCTGCACCTCGTTGGTGTTGGCGGGCTCCAGCGGGTTCTGCGGGTCCCCCCAGGAGGAGCTGAGCACCGCGCCGCTGTCACCACCGCCGCCCTCGCCGCCGCCCCCGCAGGCGGTCGCCGCCAGGGCTGCCGCCGCCGCGCATGCGACCCACTTGGCGTGCGTGGCTCCGCGCATGGTGTGCCTCCTCAGACCCGGCCGATTCGTTACCGGCGAACGCCAATTCGCTATCGGTAAATATCGACCCAATCAGGGCACGCCGCACATACACTCCGCCCTTTGGGGTGATCTTGTCCCCCGACCGCCCGTACGTTGAAGTGGATCTTCGAAAACCGCGCAACGGATCACCGCGATCCGATGCCGAACCGTTGGAAAACAACCCCGTCATGTACGCATTTCGACACCCAGGCGTCCGCATAACGAACACATAGTCCGTTTCGCGCAGTTGACCCGATGTAAGACACGGGTTGATCACAGAAGCGCTACCCGCGTAGCTACGGAACAGTCAAGCGGAGGCAAAGAAGGTAAAGAGAAACCCATCTCGGACCAGAATTTGTTGACCTTGAATGAATTGCGTTGAAAAAGTCCCGCGTAGCCCGTAGGGGAGCGCCCTGCGGAGTCACTCAGACCCTCCCTTGGGCCAGGAGCACCATGACCCCCCCAACTCCATCCGCGGCTGCCCCGCTTGAGGTGACCGACGAGAGCGTCGACACGTCGCCCGCGCCCTCCACCCCTAAGGGCAACGAGAGCCGCTCCCCCGGCCGCCTGGCCTGGAACCGCTTCAAGCGGGACCGTACGGGCGTCATATCCGCCTGCATCGTGATCTTCTTCTTCGTGATCGCGATCTGCGCGCCGCTGATCTCGGCCCTCTACGGCAAGGACCCGTACACCCAGTACGGCCAGGAGATCCCCGGGCTGCTCAACGACGCGGGCTTCCCCATCAAGCCGAACGGCGGCATCGACGGCGAGTTCTGGTTCGGCGTCGAGCCCTCGATGGGCCGCGACGTCTTCACCTTCCTGCTCTACGGCATCCGCACCTCGCTCCTCATCGCGACCGCCACCACGCTGCTGGTCACGGTGATCGGTGTGATCGTGGGCATCACCGCCGGCTACCTCGGCGGCCGCACCGACTTCCTGATCGGCCGGGTCATCGACATCCTGCTGTCGTTCCCGTCCACGCTGTTCTTCATCGCCTTCATGCCGGTCGTCTACGGCCTCTTCGTGGCACCGGACGAGGAGATCCCGACCGCGCTGCGGGCGACCTGTCTGATCCTGGTTCTGGCGGCCTTCGGCTGGGCCTCCATCGCCCGGCTGCTGCGCGGCCAGGTGCTGGCCCTGCGCGAGCGGGAGTTCGTGGAGGCCGCGAAGGTGACCGGTGCCTCCCCGGCCCGGATCATCTTCAAGGAACTGCTGCCCAACCTGTGGACGCCGATCCTGATCCAGTCCACGTTGGCCCTCCCGGCGTTCGTCACCGCGGAGGCGGGCCTGGCCTTCCTCGGTGTCGGCATCATCGACCCCACTCCCGACTGGGGCGTGATGATCCAGCGCGGTGCCACGTTCTACACGGACGACATCACCTTCATGATCTTCCCGGGCGTGTCGATGATCATCTTCGTCCTCGCGTTCAACCTGCTCGGCGACTCCGTCCGTGACGCCCTGGACCCCAAGTCGAAGCGCTGATCCAGGACCCCGAGCACCCGCACCACCCCTACGCCCGGTCACCGCTGCCCGGCGAGCTGCACCTTCGACCCACCCTTCACCCCTAGGCAGGTAAGCCATGTCCTTCTCCCGCAGAAACTTCCTCATAGCCACGGGTGTGGCGGCCGGCTCCACCATGGCGCTGAGCGCCTGCTCCAGCGGCAACGCGGGCGGCAACAGCGCCAGCAAGGCCCCTTCGATCGACAAGACCGAGGCCGCCACCATCTCCGTGGGCACCAAGGCCGACTCCCAGGGCCCGGCCCCGGAGATGCCCGGCGCGAAGAAGGGCGGCACGCTCTACACGCTGGACCAGATCGACTTCGACCACCTGGACCCGGCGCAGATCTACTCGTCGTACACCGGCGCCGGCTCGGTGCTGTTCCTGCGCGGTCTGACCGGCTACCGCGTCGACGCCAAGGGCACCACCACCTTGGTCGGCGACCTGGCCACCGACCCGGGCACCATGAAGGACGGCGGCAAGACCTGGTCCTTCACCCTCAAGGACGGCGTCAAGTGGGAGGACGGCGAGGTCGTCACCATCGAGGACGTCCGCCACACCTTCGAGCGCCTGTTCGCCGACTTCGTCACCGAGGGCCCCCGCTACCCGCAGAACTGGCTCGAGGGCGGCGACAAGTACAAGGGCCCGTACGAGGGCAAGCACCTGAAGTCGATCGAGGTCGACGGCAACACCATCACCTTCCGCCTCAAGGAGGCGCACGGTGACTTCAACTACATGCTGGCCATGCGCGGCTTCTCGATCGTGCCGAAGAAGCACGACACCAAGAAGAAGTACGACAAGCGCCCGTACTCCTGCGGCCCGTACAAGATCGAGAGCCGCGACATCGACAAGTCCCTCGTCCTGGTGCGCAACGAGCACTGGGAGGCCGACAAGGACCCGGTCCGCAACGGCTACCCGGACAAGGTCGTCATGCAGTTCGGCTTCCAGTCGCTGGCGTCCACCGACCGGTACATCGCCGACCGCGGCAACGACCAGTTCGCCGTGTCGCTGCTGAACGAGGTCGCCTCCGAGCGCGTCCAGAAGGTCCTGGGCGACGCCACGCTGAAGAAGCGCGTGCTGACCCAGGTCGACACGACCTGCTACTACTTCCCGATCAACATGACTCGGGTCAAGGACCAGAAGGTCCGCCAGGCCATCAACTACGCCTGGCCCGCGCAGCAGCTGAAGCAGCAGCGCGGTGGTTCGCTGGTCACGGAGACCGCGACCACGATCATCTCCCCGCTCACCCCGGGTCACGCCGACTTCGACCTGTACGGCAAGAAGACCAAGCCGATGGGCGACCCGGAGAAGGCCAAGGCGCTGCTGAAGGAGGCCGGCAAGGAGGGCCAGAAGCTGGTCATCGCCTTCCAGCAGTCCGAAAAGGCCGTGAAGGAAGCCGTCACCATCAAGAACGCCCTGGAGAAGGCGGGCTTCAGCGTGGTGACCAAGCAGGTCGACAAGACCAGCTTCTACAGCGAGATCAGCCAGCTCGACAACGGCTTCGACCTCTTCGCGGCGGGCTGGGGCCCGGACTGGCCGGCCGGTTACACGGTCATCCAGCCCTGCTGGGACGGCAGCCAGATCGCCGACGGCGGTGTGAACTGGGCCCAGCTCGACAACACCGGTGTCAACAAGGCGATCGCCGCGGCCACCGCCGAGACCGACCCGGAGAAGGCCAACAAGGCCTGGGGCGAGATCGACCGCCAGATCATGGAGCTCGCGGCCTGCGTCCCGGACTACCACCCGATCCGGAACTACTTCTACGGCTCCAAGGTCGGTGGCGTGGTCTACAACGCCGGTGACACCTGCGTCGCCATCGGCAAGGTCTTCGTCAAGGCCTGACGCACTCGCGGGGCGGCGGACCGCACAACGGCCCGCCGCCCCGGCCCCGTCCACGCTCCCCACACCCCGGCGACGGCGCCCCGTCCGGAAAGTCCTCACCCATGTTCCGTTTTCTGATCCGCCGAGTGATCGGCGCACTCGTCATTCTGCTGGTCATCAGCGCCGTCACCTTCTTCCTCTTCTACGCCATCCCGCGTGACCCCGCCCGGATGGCGTGCGGCAAGGTCTGCGAGCCGGAAGTGCTGGAGCAGGTGCGGATCAACCTGGGGATCGCCGATCCCATGCCGGTGCAGTACCTGCACTGGCTCCAGGGCATCTTCGTGGGCCGTGACTACGTCGGTTACGGGCACTGCGACGCGCCCTGCCTCGGTTACTCGTTCACGAACACCGAGCCGGTCTTCGAGTCGATCATGAAGGACCTCCCGACGACCGTCTCACTGGCCCTCGGCGCGGCCTTCTTCTTCCTGATCATCGGCGTCGGCGCGGGCATGATCGCGGCGGTCAAGCAGGGCACCTGGATGGACAAGACCGCCAGCTCCCTGTCGCTGCTCGGCTCCTCGCTGCAGATCTACTTCGTCGGCTACATCGCCATGTTCTTCCTGGTGCAGCAGCTCGGCGTGCTGGACCCGCCGTCGTACACGCCGTTCTCCGAGGACCCCGGCGCCTGGGTCTCGGGGCTGCTCCTGCCGTGGCTCGTGCTGTCCATCATCTTCACCGCCAACTACACCCGTATGACGCGCTCCCAGCTGGTCGAGCAGTTGAGCGAGGACTACGTGCGTACGGCACGCGCCAAGGGCCTGTCCGGCCGCAACGTCTTCTTCCGCTTCGCCTGGCGCGGGGCCATGGGCCCGATCGTGACGATCTTCGGCATCGACATGGGCACGCTGATCGGCGGCGCGATCATCACCGAGTCCACGTTCAGCCTCCAGGGGCTCGGCACCCGGGCCGTGCGCGCGGTCACCGACAGCGACCTGCCCATGCTCCTCGGCGTGACCGTCGTCGCCGCGACGGCGATCGTCGTCGCCAACATCCTCGTGGACCTCGTCTACGCCCTCATCGACCCGCGTATCCGGCTCGCCTGACCCGGCCCCACCAGCTAGCCCCGGCATCACCCCCCTCAGGAGCGTCCCCGTGACGAGCACCGACCAGCAGCCCTTCCTGTCCGTCAGGGACCTGAAGGTCCACTTCTCCACCGAAGACGGCATCGTCAAGGCCGTCGACGGTCTCTCCTTCGACCTGGCGAAGGGACAGACGCTCGGCATCGTGGGCGAGTCGGGCTCCGGCAAGTCCGTCACCAACCTGGCGATCCTCGGCCTGCACGACCGCCGCCGCACCAGCCTCGACGGGGAGATCCTGCTCGACGGCAAGGAGCTGCTGACCGCCACCGAGCGGGAGCTGGAGAAGCTGCGCGGCAACAAGATGTCCATGATCTTCCAGGACGCGCTGGCCTCGCTGTCGCCGTACCACACGGTCGGCCGGCAGATCGCCGAGACGTACCGCAAGCACACCGGCGCCTCCAAGCAGGAGGCCCGGGCGCGGGCGGTCGAGATGCTGCGGCGGGTCGGCATCCCGCAGCCGGACATGCGGGTGGACGACTACCCGCACCAGTTCTCCGGCGGTATGCGCCAGCGCGCGATGATCGCGATGGCGCTGGTCTGCGACCCGGAGCTGCTGATCGCGGACGAGCCGACCACCGCGCTCGACGTGACGGTGCAGGCGCAGATCATGGACCTGCTCAAGGACCTCCAGCAGGAGTTCGGCACCTCGATCATCTTCATCACCCACGACCTGGGTGTCATCGCGGACATCGCCGACGACGTGCTGGTGATGTACGGCGGCCGGTGCGTGGAGCGCGGCACCAAGAAGGAGGTGCTGCGCAGCCCGCAGCACCCCTACACCTGGGGTCTGCTCGGCTCCATGCCGAGCCTGGACGGTCCGGTGGACGTGCCGCTGAACCCGATCCCGGGCTCGCCGCCGTCGCTGCTCAACCCGCCGTCCGGGTGCCGCTTCCACCCGCGCTGCGCGTTCACGGAGAAGGTCGCGGGCGGGCTGTGCACCACCGAGCGGCCGGTCCTGGAGGTGGTGGACGGGCGCGGCTCGGCCTGCCACCTCACCGCCGCGCAGCGCGCCGACCTCCTCGCCGACCTCGCCGGGTCCCGGCAGAACTGACGTACGAGAGACGGGATTTCACGATCATGAGCAACACGAACCCCCTCCTGGACGTCAAGGGCCTGACCAAGCACTTCCCGGTGATGGGCGGCTTCCCGATCAAGCGGAAGATCGGCGCCGTGCAGGCCGTGGACGGCCTCGACTTCCAGGTCCACGAGGGCGAGAGCCTGGGCCTGGTCGGCGAGTCCGGCTGCGGCAAGTCGACCACCGGCCGGCTGATCACCCGGCTGCTGGAGCCGACGGCGGGCACCATCTCCTACCGCGGCCAGGACATCACCCACGCCAACCGCAAGCAGCTGGCGCCGGTCCGCTCCGAGATCCAGATGATCTTCCAGGACCCGTACGCGTCGCTGAACCCGCGGCAGACGGTCGGCAAGATCATCTCCGGTCCGATGGAGATCAACGGCATCGACCCGGCCGGCGGCCGCGAGAAGCGCGTCCGCGAGCTGCTGGAGATCGTCGGCCTCAACCCGGAGCACTACAACCGCTTCCCGCACGAGTTCTCCGGCGGCCAGCGCCAGCGCATCGGCGTGGCCCGCGCGCTCGCGCTGGA
The DNA here is from genome assembly GCF_055572035.1 of Streptomyces sp. NPDC030838. Lineage (NCBI taxonomy): Bacteria > Bacillati > Actinomycetota > Actinomycetes > Kitasatosporales > Streptomycetaceae > Streptomyces > Streptomyces sp. NPDC030838. Next base: position 57,632 of record NZ_JBVIED010000002.1, read on the forward strand.
GCCCAAGCTGATCGTGGCCGACGAGCCGGTCTCCGCACTGGACGTCTCCATCCAGGCGCAGGTGGTGAACCTGCTCCAGCAGCTCCAGCGGGACCTGGGCATCGCGTTCGTCTTCATCGCCCACGACCTGGCCGTCGTACGGCACTTCTCGCAGCGCGTGGCGGTCATGTACCTCGGTAAGATCGTGGAGATCGCCGACCGCGACGACCTGTACGGCAACCCGCGGCACCCGTACACCCGGGCGCTGCTGTCCGCCGTACCGGAGGCCACGGTCGACGACGACGGCCCGGCTCGTGAGCGCATCCGGCTCACCGGCGACGTGCCGTCTCCGATCAACCCGCCGTCGGGCTGCCGCTTCCGCACGCGTTGCTGGAAGGCGACCGAGAAGTGCGCGTCGGAGGCGCCGCCGCTGGTGCAGGTCGAGGGCAACAAGCCCGGCCACCTGACCGCTTGTCACCACCCCGAGACGGAGGGAACCGTTCCGGCACCCCGTCTCTCCAAGGACCCCCAGGCGGCGGCCTGACAACACCCCTTTTCCGTCAGCCGCCGCCACGGAACGGACCTTCACCGGCCCATTGACCCGAGCCCGCGAACGTCCGCTCCCGGGGCAGAAGGCCCGCGCCTCCCAAGGCGCGGGCCTTCGCTGTGCTGTGCATCGGTGCCCTAGACGCCGGTCGTGCCGTCGACCAGCTCCCGGACTATGTCCAGGTGGCCGTTGTGGCGGGCCGTCTCCTCGACGAGGTGGAGGAGGATCCAGCGCAGGTCGACGTGGCGGCCGTCGCGGATGGTGCCCTTGGCCCGGGTGTCGAGGTCGTGAGCGGCGACCAGCCTCCGGTAGCGGTCGGCCTGTTCGGCGTACTCCCGCAGCAGGTCCGGCAGCGGGATGTCCACCGCGATCCGCATCTCGCGGTCCGGATCCTCGTCCGTCCACGGCCCCTCGTCCTCCTCGCCGAGGAAGACCACCTGGAACCAGTAGTACTCGACCCAGCGCAGATGGTTGATCAGCCCGCTCAGGGTCATCAGCGGCGAACCCGGAAGGGGCGCCTTGCGGGCGTTCTCCGCCGAGACACCGTCGCACTTGGCGCGCGCCGTGTCCCGGGCGTAGTCGAGAAAGGTGGTCAGCTGAGTGCGCTCGTCCCAGGCGGGAGGCGTGTCGGTGCGTGTCATCGCTGGGAGCATGACGGGCCGCGCGTTCGCCTGTCGAGTCAATTTGCGGGCATGGCCGCCGACTTCACGACCAGCTCCACCTCGAACCCGTCCGCGTTCTCCAGGTAGGCCGCGCAGTGCTCCGCCCCGCCCGCGTGCGGATGCCGGTCGGGGAACAGCAGCGTCCACCCGCGCGCGAAGGACTCCTCGACCAGCGCGTCGAGGGCGGCCCGGTCGCCGGGCATGTGGAAGGCGAGGTGGTTCAGGCCCGGCCGCAGCCGGTCGTGCCGGTCGCCGCGCAGGGCCGACGACTGCTCGACGACGACGTACGTCTCCCCCAGCCGCCAGCTCCGCCCGGCCGGCCACTCCTGGTACGGCGCCCAGCCGAGCCGTTCCAGCAGCCAGCCGAGCGAGCGGGCCGCCCGGCCGAGGTCGGGCACCCACAGCTCCACATGATGCAGCACGGACCGATCCTCTCAGTCCTCCTGGGCCTCCTCCAGTGCCGCCAGCGCCGGGTCCAGCACGATGTCCTCGGCGCGGGCCTCGGTGGTCGGGTCCTCAGGGAAGTGGCACGCCGTCAGGTGGCCTTCGTGGTTGTCCGACAGCCGGATCAGGGGCGGTTCCTCCGTCGCGCACCTCTCCTGCGCCTTCCAGCAGCGCGTACGGAACCGGCAGCCGGACGGCGGGGAGATCGGGGACGGCACGTCACCGGCGAGCCGGATGCGTTCGCGCGGCTCCGCTTCCGCGCCGGCCACGGACACCTCGGGCACGGCCGAGAGCAGGGCATGGGTGTAGGGGTGCCGGGGCCGGGTGTAGATGGAGTCGCGGTCGCCGACCTCGATCACCTTGCCGAGGTACATCACCGCCACGCGCTCCGAGAAGTGCCGTACGACGGCCAGGTCGTGGGCGATGAACAGGAACGCGATGCCCAGGTCCCGCTGCACCTGCTGGAGCAGGTTCACCACCTGTGCCTGGATCGAGACGTCCAGGGCAGAGACCGGCTCGTCGGCCACGATCAGTTTGGGTTCGAGGGCCAACGCCCGTGCCACACCGATACGTTGCCGCTGGCCGCCGGAGAATTCGTGCGGGAAGCGGTTGTAGTGCTCCGGGTTGAGGCCGACGATCTCCAGCAGCTCCCGGACCCGCTTCTCCCTTCCCCCTTCCGGCTCGATGCCGTTGATCTCCATCGGGCCCGCGATGATCTTGCCGACCGTCTGGCGCGGATTCAGCGACGAGTACGGGTCCTGGAAGATCATCTGGATCTCGGAGCGGATGGGGGCCAGCTCCTTGCGCGAGGCGTGCGTGATGTCCCGGCCCCGGTACGAGATCGTGCCCGCCGTCGGTTCGAGGAGCCGGGTGATCAGCCGGCCGGTCGTCGACTTGCCGCAGCCCGACTCCCCCACCAGGCCGAAGCTCTCCCCGACGTGCACGGTCAGGTCGATGCCGTCCACCGCCTGGACCTGGCCGACGGTGCGCCGGATCGGGAAGCCGCCCTTGACCGGGAAGTGCTTGGTCAGCCCTTCCACCACGAGCAGCGGTTCCCCCTCCCGGTCGCCGGCTGCCTCGCGCGGGGCGGGGAGGACGAGGTCTTCCTTCATGACTCCTCTTTCTCCTCTGTCAGCCCAGCCGGGGCTTGATCTCTTCGATGAAGATGGTCCGCTTCTGCTCCGCCGTCAGATGGCAGGCCGAGGCCCGGTCCGGGGCCAGCAACGGGCGCTCCGTCACGCACCGGCCGCCGCCGACCCGGTCCTGGAAGGTGCAGCGCGGATGGAAGCGGCAGCCGGACGGCGGGGTGAGCAGCGACGGCGGCGTGCCGGGAATGGGGGCCAGAGGGGTCGAGACGTCCGAGTCGAGGCGCGGCATCGAGTTCAGCAGGCCCCAGGTGTACGGGTGTTCGGGCGCTCGCAGCACCTCGTCGACGGAGCCGCGCTCCACCGCGTTCCCCGCGTACATCACCATGATGTCGTCGGCCATGTCGGCGATGACGCCGAGGTCGTGGGTGATGAAGATGATCGCCGAGCCGAACTCCTGCTGGAGGTCCTTCAGCAGGTCGAGGATCTGGGCCTGGACCGTCACGTCCAGGGCGGTGGTCGGCTCGTCGGCGATCAGCAGGTCGGGGTCGCAGACCAGCGCCATGGCGATCATCGCGCGCTGGCGCATACCGCCGGAGAACTGGTGCGGATAGTCCTTGGCCCGCTGCGTGGGATTGGGGATGCCGACCTTGCCCAGCATCTCCACCGCCCGCTCCCAGGCCTCCTTCTTGGAGGCGCCGGTGTGCTTGCGGAACGGCTCGGCGATCTGCCGGCCGACCGTGTAGTACGGGGAGAGCGCGGTGAGCGGATCCTGGAAGATCATGGCGACCTTGTTGCCGCGCAGCTTCTCCAGCTCGGACTCGCGGGCGGTGGTCAGCTCCTTGCCGTCGAGCAGGATCTCGCCCTCGACGGTGGTGAACATCGGGTTGTGCAGGCCGAGGATGGTCAGGTTGGTGACGGACTTGCCGGAGCCGGACTCGCCGACGATGCCGAGGGTGCGGCCGCGCTCCAGGTCGAAGGAGAGCCCGTCGACGGCCCGGACGATCCCGTCCTCGGTCCTGAAGCTGACGTGCAGGTCGCGCACCGAGAGGAAGGCGTCCCCGGCGGCCGGGCGCGGAGCACCGGCTTCCTTGGTCAGAGTGGTCACGACAGGGCTCCTAGGACAGCCGGACGCGCGGGTCGATGAAGGCGTAGGCGGCGTCGACGACGATGTTGAACAGCAGGATCATCGAGGCCGCGAAGAGCATCACGCCGAGCAGCAGCGGCAGGTCGCTGAAGGAGACCGCTTCCACCGCGAGCCGGCCGAGGCCCGGCAGGCCGAAGGTGTACTCGGTGATGATGGCGCCGCCGAGCAGGGAGCCCATGTCGATGCCGAAGATGGTGACGATCGGGATCAGCGAGCCGCGCCAGGCGTAGCGGAAGAAGACGTACCGCCGGGACATGCCCTTGGCGCGGGCGGTGCGGACATGGTCCTCCTGGAGCTGTTCGATCATCGCCGAGCGGGCCATACGCGTGTACTGCGCGGCGAAGATCGTCGACAGGATCACCCAGGGGATGATCAGCCCGCCGAACCAGGCGACGGGGTCCTTGGTGAACTCGTTGTACGTCGGTTTGTCGAACAGCTGGGTCTGGTAGACGAGGATCGCCAGGGCCAGCGGGCCGAGGAAGTAGATCTGCATCGAGCTGACGACCATCGCGGTGGCCGTGGCCGTCTTGTCGACGAGGGTGCCGCGGCGCCAGGCGGCGAGCAGGCCGGTGCCCAGACCGAAGATCAGGAAGCAGACGGCTCCGCCGATGGTGAGCGAGACGGTGATGGGCAGCCGGTCGATGAGGGTGCCCCAGACCGCCTCACCGGTGTGGAAGGAGTAGCCGAAGCAGGGCGCGGGGCACGGGCCCTGGATGTACTCGTTGCTGCCCAGGACCAGGTTGTGCAGGAAGAGCCAGTACTGCTCGGGGATCGACTTGTCGAGGCCGAGCACATGCCGGATGTTCTCCAGGTTGGCCGGCGTGCACGACTTGCCGCAGATCAGCAGCGCCGGGTCGCGTGGCATTCCGTAGAAGATCAGGAACGTCACGATGCTGAGCAGGAAGAGAATGACGGCGGCGCCGAGGGCGCGGCGGACGAGGAAGCGCAGCATGGCAGGGGCAGCTCTCAGACGTCAGCGGGCCGGGCGGTACCCGGTGCCCGCCGCCTGGTCGCGGACGGGGGCACCGGGTACCGGTCGGGCAGGGGTTACTTGACGTACAGGCGGCGCGGGTCGACGCCGTGGATCTGGTCGTCGTAGACGAGACCGCCGATCTTCGAGCCGGCGATCTGGACCTGCTTGTAGTACGCGGTCGGGACGACGTTGACGACGTCCTTGACGATGTACTCGTTGAGCTTGCCCCACTCGGTCGCGGCCTTCGCCGGGTCGGTGATCTTGCTGATCCGGTCGATCTCGCTGTTGATCTTCGGGTCGTTGACCTGCGAGTAGTTCTGCGCGCCCTCGGCGATCGCGCGGCCGTCGTACAGCGGCGGGATCACGGTCGAGGCGGACGGCCAGTCGGCACCCCACGCGGTGTGGAAGATGTCGAAGTTGTTGTCCAGGGCGCTGACCTGGTCGTAGTAGGTCTCGGCCGGGATCTCCTGGCGCTGGACGTCGAAGCCGGCCTTCTCCAGGCCCGCCGCCATGGCGGTGGAGTACTGCTGGCCCTCGGGGGTGTTGATGTAGCCGAAGGTCAGCTTCATCCCGGTCTTGCCGGCCTCCTCCAGCAGCTTCTTGGCCTTCTCCGGGTCACCCGCGGGCTTCTTCTTCTTGCCCCACGGGTCGAAGTCGGCGTTGTAGCCGCTGACCGTCGGGCTGAGGATGCCGCCGGCGACCTCCATCGCGTCGGTGCCGCCGAAGGCGCGGACGAACGGCGTGACGGGGAGCGCGTAGGCGATGGCCTGACGGATCTTGATGTCCTTCAGCTCCGGGTGGCTGAGGTTGATGTTGATCTGGCCGACGTACGGCTGATAGCCGGTGACGACACGGTTCTTCAGGCTCGCGTCGCCCAGGACCTTGGAGAGGTTGCCCGCGTCGACGGCGTTGCTGAAGCTGACGGCGGTCTGGTCCTTGCCGCTGTCGGCGAGCAGCGCCTTGGTGGACTGCTCGTACTGGTGGTTGAAGGTGATGTCGAACCGGTCGACGTACTGGTGGCGCAGCGGGTCCGTCTTCGGGTCCCAGTTCTCGTTGCGCACCAGGGTCATCGACTTGCCGGACTTGAACTCCTGGATCTTGTACGGTCCGGCCGCCACCGGGTCCTTGTCGTACTTGGCCTTGGTGTCGAGCTTCTCGGGGACGATGGCGTAGCCGGGCATGGCCAGGGCGTACGGCAGGTCGGGGCGGGCGGTCTTGAACTTGAAGACGATCGTCTTGTCGTCCGGGGTCTCCAGGAGGGTGTCCGGGAGGTGCTTGCCCTCATAGGGGCCGTCCGGCAGCAGCTTGCGGTAGTCGGCGCCCGGGGTGTCGGCCAGCCACTGCTGGAGGTACGGCGGGCCCTGGTTGATGAACGGCGCGAACAGGCGCTCGACGCTGTGGCGGACGTCCTTGGACGTGATCGGGGAGCCGTCCTCCCACTTGATGCCGTCCTTGAGCGTGAACTTCCAGGTCTTGCCGCCGTCCGTGGTGGTCCCGGGGTCGGTGGCGAGGTCGCCGACGACCTCGTGCTTCTTGCCGTCGTTGCCGGTGGCCTTGTAGCCGGTGAGACTGCGGTGGATCAGCTGGGAGACCGCCATCTCGTCCTGGACGTAGATCTGGCCCGGGTCGAGGTGGGCGTAACTGTCGCGGGCCAGCACCGAGATGGTGCCGCCGCTCTTGGCGCCCGGCACCTCGGGCGCGGGGCCCTCGGAGTCCTTCGCGTCGCCGAACGGGATGGAACTCTGCTGCCGCTGGGCGTTCTCCTGCTGCTCCTTGTCGTTCTTGTCGTTCCCGGTCTTGCTGCCGCCCTCGCTGCAACCGGTGAGCACGAGAGCTCCGGCCGCGAGCACTGAGATTGCGGCGTATGTGTGGCGTCCGCCCCTACTCATCACTCAGATTCCACCCATCTGTGTTGCACCAGTTGCACACGGAATGGTCAGCGCGCTGTCTTGGGATCGAAGGCGTCCCTGACCGAGTCCCCGAGCAGGTTGAAAGCCACGATGAAGATGATCATCGAGACGCCGGGGAAGAACATGTACGTGATGTCGTTCTGCATCACGAGTTCGGTGGACGCCTTGGAGAACATCTGCCCCCAGTCCGGCGTCGGTTCGACGATGCCCACCCCGAGGAAGGACAGACCGGCCTCGGCGGTCACGAAGTTGGGCAGCAGATACGTGGCCTGGACGAGGAGGGGGGTGACCACGTTCGGCAGGATCTCCTTGCGGATGATCCGCCACGGCGAGGCCCCGCTGACCTTCGCCGCCTCGATGAACTCCCGTTCTCGCAGGGCGAGTGTGGTACCGCGCAGAATGCGTCCGAGGCTCATCCAGCCCAGGAACCACTGGACCATGATCAGGGCCAGCACTCGCACATAGGTCGGGGTCTCGTCGCGCGGGTGGACGAAGAGGGCGACCACCACCGGCATGCTGGCGATGAAGAACAGCTGGGCCGGGAAGGCGAGCAGGAAGTCGATGATCCGGCTGATCCAGTAGTCCGTCTTGCCGCCGAGATAGCCGGCGGTGATGCCGAGCAGGATGCCGGTCAGCACGACCGTGATCGTCACCGCTACGGAGATCATCAGCGAGGTGCGGATGCCGTAGAGGAGCTTGGTGAAGACGTCGTAGCCGTTGCCGGGTTCGAGGCCGAACCAGAACTCGCCGCTGATACCGCCGTTGGGCTGCACCGGCACACCCGCGCTGTCGAACAGCTCGGGCCGCTCGTCGGCGTAGACGGTGTACGGGTCCTTGCCGTACAGCTTCGAGATCACCGGTGCGAGCAGGGCGATCAGGAAGTAGAAGCCGACGACACAGGCGGCGATCACGCCCGTGCGGTCGCGTTTGAAGCGCAGCCACATCAGCTGGCCAGGAGAGCGGCCGACGAGCTTGGCGTCACCGGCTTTCTTCTCCGGCCCGGGTTCGCCGTCGGTGACGGCCGGCGTTCCGCCGCCCTCAAGGTCGATAGGACTTGTCACAGTTCGCCCATCTCACGGGTGTGGGTGTGCCGAACCGCCGGCTCGCGGAACAGGCGAGCGCGGTCCGGTGCATGAAGAGGCGTCAGGGCACGCTGAACCAGGCGGGAAATCCGCAGCCGGACGCGCGTAGGCGCGAGGCGGCAGCGGCTACCGTGCGGGACTCAGCGCGGATCTGCGGTGGGCGAAGGTCGGTCGGCGACGGCCGGATGTGTGGCTGTGGTCCGCCTCGCGCTTGTGACACCGCGCATGGGACTCCTCCTCATGACTCCACGTGTTCACCAACAGGAGGGGGCACACATCTGAACCTCCGACACCCCTGACGGAGGGTCAGACACCCCCTGGTGCTCGTGAGTCGGCGCTGTCCCCACAGCGCGAGACCCATTGACCCGAGCGCTACGCGGCTAACTATCTGCCATGAGCCAACTACCGACCACCGTTCTTAAATCTCAATTCAGTCACAGCTGGCGCGTAGATCTTCCAAAATCTGGACAAACTGTTCGGGCGAAGAAGGCCGCGAAACGGACGTGTTACATGGCTATCGGGCGGCGATCTCCGCGTTTCGGACAACAGGGGGGCGGGAGGGCGCGAAAAAACGGGTTGAAAAAGGCCCGGGCGCCCCCATGCTGGGGACGCCCGGGCCTCGGGTACGTCAGGTTCAGCCGTGCTTGGCGCGGCTCGCGGCGCGGGCGCGCTCGCGCGCGTCCAGGTTCACCTTGCGGATGCGAACGGCCTCCGGGGTCACCTCGACGCACTCGTCGTCACGGCAGAACTCCAGCGACTGCTCCAGCGACAGCTTGCGCGGCGGAACGATCGACTCGGTCACATCGGCCGTGGACGACCGCATGTTGGTGAGCTTCTTCTCCTTGGTGATGTTGACGTCCATGTCGTCGGAGCGGGAGTTCTCGCCGACGATCATGCCCTCGTACACCTCGGTGCCCGGCTCCACGAAGAGCACGCCGCGCTCCTGCAGGTTCGTCATCGCGAACGCGGTGACGGCACCGGAGCGGTCGGCGACCAGAGAGCCGTTGTTACGGGTCTGCAGGGTGCCGAACCACGGCTCGTGACCCTCGTGGATGGAGTGCGCGATGCCCGTGCCGCGGGTCTGGGTCAGGAACTCGGTCCGGAAGCCGATCAGGCCACGGGACGGCACCACGAACTCCATGCGGACCCAGCCGGAGCCGTGGTTGGACATGTTGTCCATACGGCCCTTGCGGACACCCATGAGCTGCGTGACGGCGCCCATGTGCTCCTCGGGCACGTCGATGGTCATGCGCTCGACCGGCTCGTAGACCTTGCCGTCGACGTCCTTGGTGACCACCTGCGGCTTGCCGACGGTCAGCTCGTAGCCTTCCCGGCGCATGGTCTCGACGAGGATGGCGAGGGCCAGCTCACCGCGGCCCTGGACCTCCCAGGCGTCGGGGCGGTCGGTCTCCAGGACGCGCAGCGAGACGTTACCGATCAGCTCGCGGTCCAGGCGGTCCTTGACCTGGCGGGCGGTGACCTTGCGGTCCTTCACCGCCGCCTTCGCGTCGGCGCCCTTGCCGGTGCCGCCGCGGCCGACGAGCGGGGAGGTGTTGGTGCCGATGGTCATCGAGATCGCGGGCTCGTCGACCGTGATCAGCGGCAGCGCCACCGGGTTCTCCGGGTCGGCCAGCGTCTCGCCGATCATGATGTCCGGGATACCGGCGACGGCGCAGATGTCACCCGGGCCCGCCTTCTCGGCCGGCTTGCGGGTCAGCGCCTCGGTCATCATCAGCTCGGAGATGCGCACGTTGCTGACCGAGCCGTCGCGCTTCATCCACGCGACCGTCTGGCCCTTCTTCAGCTCGCCCTGGTGCACGCGCAGCAGCGCGATACGGCCGAGGAAGTTGTCCGCGTCGAGGTTGGTGACGTGGGCCTGGAGCGGGGCGCCCTCGTCGTAGGACGGGGCCGGGATGGTGTCCAGGATCGTGGAGAAGAACGGCTCCAGGCTGTCGGAGTCCGCCGGGACCGTGCCGTCCTCCGGCTTGGTCAGCGAGGCGACGCCGTCACGGCCGCAGGCGTAGACGATCGGGAACTCGATCTGGTCCTCGTCGGCGTCCAGGTCCAGGAACAGGTCGTAGGTCTCGTTGACGACCTCGTCGATCCGGGAGTCCGGCCGGTCCGTCTTGTTGATGCACAGGATGATCGGCAGCCGCTGCTGGAGCGCCTTGCGCAGCACGAAGCGGGTCTGCGGCAGCGGGCCCTCGGAGGCGTCGACCAGCAGCACGACACCGTCGACCATCGACAGACCGCGCTCGACCTCGCCGCCGAAGTCGGCGTGGCCGGGGGTGTCGATGATGTTGATCGTGATGGGCTCCCCGCCGTCCTTCGGGTGGTACTTCACCGCCGTGTTCTTGGCGAGGATCGTGATGCCCTTCTCACGCTCCAGGTCGTTCGAGTCCATCATGCGGTCGTCGACGGAGTCGAGCTGGTGCGCGGCGAAGGCACCGGCCTGCTTCAGCATGCCGTCGACGATGGTGGTCTTGCCGTGGTCGACGTGGGCGACGATGGCGACGTTGCGGATGTCGTGGCGCGTGGCCATATTGCGGCGTACTCCCGGAGTGTGAGATCGGCTGCGCGTCGCTCGCGCTAGCCTGCCGGGCTGGTCACGCCTCGGCCTGCTCCCATGGTACGGGGAGGCTGAGAATACGGCTTCGCCGGGCGCATCGGGGGGTGATCGTTGCCGGCGGGCGCGGGTTGTCTGCGGCTGGTCGCGCAGTTCCCCGCGCCCCCTTCTACCGGCGGATCACGACCCCTGTTTCGACGGACTCGGTGACACCCTCACCCCTTTCTTCAGGAAGCCCATGTCCTCGTAGACAGGTGTCTCGAAGCCGAAGGCGCCCGCGTTGGCCAGGTTCTTTCGGGCCGCGATCAGCTGGGGGCGCTGGTACAGCGGGATGGAGCCGGCGGCGGCCCAGATGCGGGCGTCGGCCTTGCGGATCAGGGACCGGGACTCGGACTCGTCCAGGGTCGCCATCGCCTGGTCGAAGAGCTGGTCCACCTGGTCGGTGCCGACCCGCGTCCAGTTCTGCTCGACCGAGAGGGAGCCATCGGCGGCCGGGACCGGCTTGGCGTAGATCGGGCGGGCGTCGGTGGCGGGGAAAGCGGAGGCGGGCCAGGAGTAGAGGGCGAGGTCGTACTGGCCGGAGGCGATGTGGTCCTTGAAGTAGCTCTCGTCGGACACCTTGATCGTCTCGGTGCGGATGCCGATCCGGTCCAGCATCCGGACGATGCGGTCGGCGACCGTGTGCAGGGTCTCCGAGCCGGTCCCGGAGGGCAGTACGAAGCGGAGCGCGAGCGGCTTGCCGTTCTTCGCCAGGACGCCGGTCTTCGCGCCCGCCGGGGCGGCGGTGCCCTGGGGGGCGTACGCGCCCGGGGCGCCGCCCTGCTTCAGGTGCTGCTTGCCGTCCTGGGCGAGGTGGTCGGCGTCCCGGCCCTTGTCGTCCTCGCCGACGATGTACACCCCGTCCTCGTCGCCCTCGGACCGGCCGTTTCCGTCCGCCCCGGACGTGTCCCCCTTGTCCTTCCCTTCCGCCTTCTCGCCCCGCGAGCCCGCCGCCTTCTCGCCCTTCGTGGCCTTGTCCAGCGGCCCCCCGCGCACCCATCCGGCGTCCGCGAGCAGCGCCTGCGCCTCGGCGGTGTCCTGCTTGCCGAGCGCCCCGCTGTTGTCGGCGTAGGCGGCCTGGCCGGCCAGGGCCAGGTGGCTGCCGACGGGGACGGCGGGCAGGCCCAGCGGCTTCAGGACGGTCTCGGCGAGCGCCTCCCGGTCGAGGGCGCGGGCGACGGCCCTGCGGACCCGCTCGTCGGCGAGCGGCCCGTCGGAGCCGTTGAGGGCGAGCTGGGTGTAGGCCGGCTCCAGGGACTTGCGGACCTCGAAGTCGCGCAGCGCGGGCTGCCGGGTCCCCGCCTTGCCGTCCTTCTCGTCTGCGTCGGTCTCGGTCCGGGCGCCGGACGTCTCCTCGGCGCCGGTCTCGTCTCCGGCGCCGGACGTCTCCTCCGCGTCGGTCTCCTCCCCGGCGCCGGACGTCTCGTCGGCGTCGGCCTTGTCGTCGGTGCGGGAGCTCGCGCCGGCGCTCCGGGACGGGGCGGCGGAGACGCCCCTCGGTCCGGCGGCGGCGGTGATGCGGCGGGCGGCGGCGGGGTCGATCTCGGCCAGGTCGACCTCCCCGGCGGCCAGCGCGGCGGCCCGCTCGTCCCGGGGTACGGCGGTCAGCACGATCCGGGAGAGCTTGGCCGGGTCGCCCCACCAGCGGGGGTTGCGGGCGAGGACGACCTCGTCGTCCTTGCGGTCGACCTTCTTGACGGTGAACGGCCCGGCGGTGATCTTCAGCTTCTTGCGGGCGCCGTCGTTGAAGGAGTCCGGGGTGCCCATGACCTCCTTCGGGTACAGCGGCGAGAACAGCGACCGCCAGTCCGCGTAGGGCCGGCTGAAGGTGACCCGGACCTCCAGGTCGTTGGCGCCGCGCTCGATCCGCTCGATCCGGTCGTAGCCGGCGTTGCGGGCGGTCCAGTAGGCGCTGTCCTTGCCGGACAGGGCGCGCCACTGGGCGGCGAAGTCGGCGGCGCCGATCTCCCGGCCGTCGCTCCAGACGGCCTGCTGGTTGAGCTTGTAGAGGACGACCTGCCGGGGTTCGGTCTCCACGATCTCGGCCGATTCCAGGAAGTCGGGGTTGATCCGCGGCCGGCCGGCGGGGTCGAGGCGGTACATGGACGGCAGCACGGCCTGGGCGATCCGGGTGGTGGCCGCGTCGGCGTCCGCCTGGAAGGTGTTCAGGGTCTCCGGTACGGCGTCCACGGCCCAGCGCAGGGTGCCGCCGTCGGCGACCTGGCCGCGGGCGGCCGGGGCGATGTCCTGGGCGGCCAGTGGCTTGCCCGCCGGGTCCTTCGAACTGCATCCGGCGAGAGCGGGCACGGTGAGCACACCCGCGGTGAGGAAGGCGACCGAGCGCGTGACCGCGCGTAGTCCGACGCCGTCGTGGGACATCTCGTGTTACCTCCGGGGGCCGCGGGCGTTACGATCACTTTTGGCGGTATATGGAGCTGATCACATGTATGCGGCCACTGAAGAGGAAAGGGTTCGGCAACGGGCGGCGACACGGCGATGACCGCCGGGAAGGCCACCCGTGCGGCGCAACGCACCACGGGATGCACCCACACGCCTCGGCCAATCGGTGCACATCCCTTCCCAGCGACTGGTGTGACGCGCAACACTCGCAGGCGCATGAACGTTGCCGCCCACGGCCACCCGGCCGACGGAAGTGAGGTCACGTCATGTCCGTGCACGATGAACTGGCATCCGTCCAGCGGTGCCTCGACGACCTGAACCGGTCCGTGAACCGTCTGGAACAGCAGATGGGCAGCGGCGGAATCGACATCCGCCGGGTCCGCGCCGACTGCGAACACCTGCGCGCGAGCGTGGCGCTGCTCCGGGAGTCGGCCTCCGGCCACGCCCCCGCCCGGCGCCCGGAGCTGGTCACCATCTCCGACACCCCGTACGACGTCGCCCTGTGGACGGACTCGGACGACGAGGGTCTCGGCGCCCGCGACCGGCACGCACCCTGAGCCACCGAGCCGACCGGAGTCATACCTTGGCCACTGGTACGGAACCTCCGACAACCGAACATCATCCCGGCGGCGGCGTCCGCGCCGCCGGCCGCGCAGCGATCGCCGCCCCGCATCTGCGGACCGACCGCTGGTGGCTGGCGCCGGCCGCCACCGCCGCCGGGCTGCTCGCCTTCGTCGTCTACTCGACCTGGCGGGCCTTCGCCAACGCCGACTACTACGCGGCACCGTACGTCTCGCCGTTCTACTCCCCGTGCCTCGCGGAGAACTGCGAGCCGATGAAGGCGGGCCCCAACTGGGAGATCTTCGGCAGCTGGTGGGGGATCTCCCCCGCGATCCTCATCCTGATCTTCCCGCTGGGCTTCCGCCTGACCTGCTACTACTACCGCAAGGCCTACTACCGGGGCTTCTGGGCGTCCCCGCCGGCCTGCGCGGTCGCCGAACCGCACAAGAAGTACACCGGTGAGACCCGATTCCCGCTGATCCTGCAGAACATCCACCGCTACTTCTTCTACGCGGCGATCCCGGTCGCCGGCATCCTCACGTACGACACCGTGCTCGCCTTCCGCGACGAGCACTACGACTGGGGCCACATGGGCCTCGGCACCCTGGTGTTCGTCGTCAACATCGTCCTGATCTGGGCGTACACCCTCTCCTGCCACTCCTGCCGGCACATCGTCGGCGGCAAGCTCAAGCACTTCTCCCGGCATCCCGTGCGGTACCGCATGTGGCAGTGGGTGGGGAAGCTCAACGCCCGGCACATGATGCTCGCCTGGACGTCGCTGGTGAGCGTCGCCCTCGCCGACTTCTACGTCTACCTGGTCGCGTCCGGTGTCTTCGAGGATCCGAGGTTCTTCTGATGTCCGTGGTCGAGCGGCAGGAGTGGGACGTCGTCGTGGTCGGGGCCGGCGGTGCGGGGCTCCGCGCCGCCATCGAGGCCCGCGAGCGCGGCGCCCGTACGGCCGTGATCTGCAAGTCGCTGTTCGGCAAGGCGCACACGGTGATGGCCGAGGGCGGCATCGCGGCGGCGATGGCCAACGCCAACGAGAACGACAACTGGCAGGTCCACTTCCGCGACACCCTGCGCGGCGGCAAGTTCCTCAACCAATGGCGGATGGCCGAGCTGCACGCCCAGGAGGCGCCCGAGCGGGTGTGGGAGCTGGAGACCTGGGGCGCCCTGTTCGACCGGACGAAGGACGGGCGGATCTCGCAGCGCAACTTCGGCGGCCACGAGTACCCGCGCCTCGCCCACGTCGGCGACCGCACGGGGCTGGAGCTCATCCGCACCCTTCAACAGAAGATCGTCGCGCTCCAGCAGGAGGACCACCGGGAGACCGGGGACTACGAGTCCCGGCTGAAGGTCTTCCAGGAGTGCACGGTCACGCGCGTGCTGAAGGACGGGGAACGGGTCTCCGGGGTCTTCGCCTACGAGCGCGAGTCCGGCCGGTTCTTCGTGCTGGAGGCGCCCGCCGTGGTGATCGCCACGGGCGGCATCGGCAAGTCGTTCAAGGTGACGTCGAACTCGTGGGAGTACACCGGCGACGGGCACGCGCTGGCGCTGCTGGCCGGGGCTCCACTGCTGAACATGGAGTTCGTGCAGTTCCATCCGACGGGCATGGTCTGGCCGCCGTCGGTGAAGGGCATCCTCGTCACCGAGTCGGTGCGCGGCGACGGCGGGGTGCTGCGCAACTCCGACGGCAAGCGGTTCATGTTCGACTACATCCCGGACGTCTTCAAGGAGAAGTACGCCGAGACCGAGGACGAGGCCGACCGCTGGTACGACGACCCGGACCACAACCGGCGCCCGCCCGAGCTGCTCCCCCGCGACGAGGTCGCCCGGGCGATCAACACCGAGGTGAAGGAGGGCCGCGGCTCCCCGCACGGCGGGGTGTTCCTGGACGTGTCGACGCGGATGCCCGCCGAGGTGATCAAGCGGCGGCTGCCGTCCATGTACCACCAGTTCAAGGAGCTGGCGGACGTCGACATCACCGCGGAGGCGATGGAGGTCGGGCCGACCTGCCACTACGTGATGGGCGGCATCGCCGTCGACTCCGACACGGCGGCGGCGCGCGGGGTGCCGGGGCTGTACGCCGCCGGTGAGGTGGCGGGCGGGATGCACGGCTCCAACCGGCTGGGCGGCAACTCGCTCTCCGACCTGCTGGTCTTCGGCCGCCGGGCGGGCTGGCACGCGGCGGAGTACGCGCAGGGGCTGACGGACGGGCGCCCGGCCGTGGACGACACCCAGGTGGACGCGGCGGCCGAGGAGGCGCTGCGGCCCTTCTCGGTGACCGGCGAGAACCCGTACAGCCTGCACCAGGAACTCCAGCAGACCATGAACGACCTGGTCGGCATCATCCGCCGGGAGGCGGAGATGGAGCAGGCACTGGCGACCCTCGCCAACCTGCGCGGGCGGGCGGCGAAGGCGGGCGTGGAGGGCCACCGCCAGTTCAACCCCGGCTGGCACCTGGCCCTGGACCTGCGGAACATGCTGCTGGTCAGCGAGTGCGTGGCACGGGCCGCGCTGGAGCGCACCGAGTCGCGCGGCGGCCACACCCGGGAGGACTACCCGGCGATGGACCGGGCGTGGCGGCGGGTCAACCTGCTGTGCGCGCTCGCCGGGGACGGCGCCGGCGTCGAGATCGCCCTGAGCCGCGAGACCACCGACCCCATCCGCCCTGACCTGCTCGCCCTGTTCGAGAAAGAGGAGCTGGTCAAGTACCTCGCCGAAGAGGAGCTGTACGAATGAGCGGCTACGAGGCCCGCTTCAAGGTGTGGCGGGGCGACGCGGACGGCGGCGGCCTGGAGGACTTCCGGGTCGAGGTGAACGAGGGCGAGGTGGTCCTCGACATCATCCACCGGCTCCAGGCGACCCAGGCGCCCGATCTGGCCGTGCGCTGGAACTGCAAGGCGGGCAAGTGCGGTTCGTGCTCGGCGGAGATCAACGGGCGGCCGCGGCTGATGTGCATGACCCGGATGTCGGTGTTCGCCCGCGACGAGACGATCACCGTCACTCCGCTGCGGGCCTTCCCGGTCGTCCGGGACCTGGTGACGGACGTCGGCTTCAACTACCGCAAGGCCAGGGAGGTGCCCTCCTTCGTGCCGCCCGCCGGGGTCGGTCCCGGGGAGTACCGGATGATGCAGGAGGACGTGGACCGCTCGCAGGAGTTCCGCAAGTGCATCGAGTGCTTCCTGTGCCAGGACACCTGCCATGTGGTGCGCGACCACGAGGAGAACAAGGCGGCCTTCGCGGGCCCGCGCTTCCTGATGCGGATCGCGGAACTGGACATGCATCCGCTGGACGCGGCGGCGGAGACCGGCGTCGACCGCAAGAAGACCGCCCAGGACGAGCACGGCCTCGGCTACTGCAACATCACCAAGTGCTGCACGGAGGTCTGCCCCGAGGGCATCAAGATCACGGACAACGCTCTGATCCCGCTGAAGGAGCGGGCCGTGGACCGCAAGTACGACCCCCTGGTCTGGCTGGGTTCGAAGATCAGGCGGCGCTCCTCAGCAGGCTGAGCGTCTCCCGGAGGTTGTGCTCCGCGATGGCCCGCATCCCCTCCGGGTGCGGGAAGTCGCCGTCGAGGAGCCGGAGCGGGCCGGACACCAGGGACAGGTGCAGGGCCAGCCGGTAGAGGCGCAGCCGGTCCTCGTCGAGGCCGGGTGCGCGCAGGGCGTCGTAGTGGGAGCCGAAGCGGATCCGCAGGAAGGCGTGCTCCCACTCGGCGTCGCAGTACAGCAGGCCCTCGATGTCGATCAGGGCCGGGTGTCCCTCGGCGTCCAGCAGGACGTGGTCCGGTCCGAGTTCGCCGTGCACGAGACCGTGCCGGGCGCGCGGCCGGACCGCGGCGGCCAGCTCCCGCACCAGACCGGCGAGTTCCCGCCGTACGGCGGCGATCCGCGCGTCCCGTGCGGCGGCCTGCTCGATGTCGCGCAGGGCGCCGTCGGTGACGCGCCGCTCGCAGGAGGGAGAGGACGAGGTCCCTCCCCCGTCGATCAGGGCGACCTTGCCGAAGGCGGGCCCTTGGTGCGCGTGCATCCTGGCGAGCTGGTCGGCCAGTCGCTCCAGGGCGGCGCGTCCGGCCGCCGGGTCCCGGGTCAGCGTCTCCTCCAGACTTCCGCCCCGTAGGTCCTCGACGACCGCCGTGTCCGCCGGGAGGTGGGTGCGGGTGTCGTCGGCGTACAGCAGGCGCGGGGTGCGTACCCCGGCGGCGGCCAGCCGGTCGTGCGCGGCCGTGAACAGGCCGAGGCCGGTGCCGGGCGACAGGGGGTCGCGGGGGTCGGAGGGCCCGGCGTCCCAGTAGTCCTCGTCAGCGGACCAGACGTAGGCGATGGCGGTGGAGCCGTCGTCGCAGGTCAGGCGGTACACGCCCTTCTTGCTGCCGCCGCGCAGCCGGGTGACCGAGGCGAGCGGGCGCGGGCGGCCGAGGGCGGCCCGGGCGAGGGGGGCGAGGTCGTCGCGGGTCAGGGGCGTACGGGTCACGGGCTGCGCCTCCCAGGCGTACGGGGGTGAACCGCGGATTCTCGCAGTCGGCGCGCTCCTGCCGGGAGGGATTTTCCGCCCCAGTGGGCCTCACGGGCCCCACCAGGGGTGCACCCCGCTCGCGGTGCCGCAATCCTGCTCATACGCTCCGAAATGTGACGCCCTCCTTGATCCGGGGCCGCCCGCGGCGCGTGACCTCGCAGATATCCGCACGGGTGGCACATGCCGTGCTGGGCGCGGTGGTGGCGGTGCTGTGGCTGGTCCTGCCGGGGATGACGGCGGACCGGGGTGCCCCGGCCGGGCCGGCGCCGAGCGCGGCGGCGCAGCAGCGGGAGGAGGTCGAGGAGACGACCACCGCCGATCTCGTGCTGCCGCTGCTGGCGCTGGGCACGGCGGTCGTGCTCGGCGCGTACGCCTACGTCCGGCGCACCCGCCGCGCCCGCACCCGCACCACGCCGGGCGGACCGCGGCCATCGCCGCCCGCGCTGCTCGCCGAGTCGGAGGAGCGGGCGCGGGAGGCGCTGGTCGCGGCCGACGACTGGGTGCGCACCAGCCGTGAGGAGCTGGACTTCGCCGAGCTGCGGCTGGGCGCCGAGGCCGTGGCGCCGTACGCGCGGACGGTGGCCGCGGCGCAAGCGGAGCTGACGGCCGCTTTCCGGATGCGCCAGCGGTACGACGAGGGCGTGCCGATCGAGCCGGATGCCCGACGGCAGGCGCTCGCCGGGATCGTGGGTCGGTGCGAGGAGGCGGGCCGGCTGCTGGACGAGGCGGCCGGCGGGTTCGACCGGCTGCGGAATCTGGAGGAGGCGATCGACGGGGCGCTGGAGATCGCGGAGTCCCGGTTCCGGGAACTGGCCGGGCGGACCGGGGCGGCGGAGGCGACCTTCGCGGACCTCGCCCGCCGATACCCGCCCGCCGCGCGGGCACCGGTCGTCGGATACGTCGAACAGGCCAAGGACCGCCTGGTGTTCGCCACCACGCGGCTCAACCAGGCCCGCCAGTGCGCCGACCGCGGCGAGACCGGCCGGGCCGCCGCCCATCTGCGCGCCGCCGAGGGCGCGGTGGCCCAGGCGGACGTCCTCGTGACCGCCGTCGACCGGCACGCCGCGCAGCTGGCCCGGGCCGCCACGCTGATCCCGGCCACGCTGACCGGGGCGGAGGCGGAGCTGGCGGGGGCGCGGGAGCAGGCGGGCGCGGCGCCCGTGCCCGCCGGGGAGCTGCGGGCGCGGATCCTGCACGCCGACGCGGTGCTGTCCGTCGTACGCGAGGAGCTGACGTCCGGGCCGTACGACCCGCTGGACCTGCTGCACCGGATCGTGCGGGTGACCGCGCCGGTCGCGGCCGGGCGGGCGGCGGTGCTGTCGGCCGCGGCGGCGCTGGTGGCGCGCGGTGCCGTGGCGTCCGCGGAGGACGTCGTCGCCACACACCGGGGAGCGGTCGGTGCGGAGGCCCGCACCAGGCTCGCGGCGGCGTGGGACGCCGAGGAGCCGGAGCCCCTGGCCGCCGAGGCCCTGGCCCGCCAGGCCCGGCAACTCGCCGAACGGGACGTCCGCGCCCACGGTCACCCCGACGCCGCCCCCGGCACCGGCACCGCCGGCGCCCTCCTGGGCGGCATCCTCCTGGGCCCCGCCCCGGACAAGGCCCCGGCCGCGAGCTTCGGCGGGCCGAGGACCCGCGCCCGCCGGACACCGGAGCTCTCGTAGGGTCCCCGCGGTGCGTCAGAACAGGCTCAGCAGTGCCTCCGCCGGGTCGGCCACGCCGTTCTCGCCGTCCGGGAGGGCCAGTTCGAACCAGACCGTCTTGCCGCGGTGGGTGCGGCGGGAGCCCCAGGCCGCCGAGAGGAGGCCGACGAGCTGGAGGCCCCGGCCGCCCTCGTCGGTGTCGCGGGCGCGGCGGCGGCGGGGCTGGACGAGGCCGGAGTCCCAGACCTCGCAGACCAGCGTGCGGTCCAGCAGGAGGCGGAGTCTGATCTCGCCCTCGCCGTAGCGGAGGGCGTTGGTGACCAGTTCGCTGACCAGGAGTTCCGTGGTGTCGACCAGCGGCTCCAGGTCCCAGGAGAGCAGCTGTCCGCGGGCGTACTCGCGGGCCCGGCCCACGCTGCGCGGCTCGCGCGGCAGCGTCCAGTCGCCGACGGACTCGGCGGGCAGGCCCTGCACACGGGCCATGAGCAGGGCGATGTCGTCCTCGCCGTGGTGGGTGTCGAGGGTGTTGAGGACGTGGTCGCAGACGTCCTCCAGGGGGCTGGCGGGGTCGGTCAGGGCTCCCACGAAGGCCTGCAGGCCCTCGTCCAGCGGGTGGTCCCTGGACTCCACCAGGCCGTCCGTGTAGAGGGCCAGCAGCGCGCCCTCGGGGAGTTCGACCTCCACCTCCTCGAACGGCTCCCCGCCCACGCCGAGCGGCATGCCCGGCGGCACGTCCAGCATCAGCGCCTCCTCGCCGGGTTCCACCAGCACCGGCGGCAGATGGCCCGCGTTGGCGAAGGTGCAGCGCCGGGTGACGCTGTCGTAGACCGCGTACACGCAGGTGGCCAGGTACACCTCGGACAGGTCCGCCTCGCGGGGGCGGCGGGCGGCGCGGGTGGCCTGCTGGATGCCTCCGGGGGTGCCGAGGCCGCGGGCGATCTCGTCCAACTGGGAGAGCACTTCGGCCGGTTCGAGGTCGAGTTGCGCCAGGGTTCTCACGGCCGTGCGGAGTTCGCCCATCGCGACCGCCGCGCGCAGACCGCGGCCCATGACGTCGCCCACCACCAACGCCGTGCGGTGGCCGGGCAGTTCGATGACGTCGAACCAGTCGCCGCCGACCTCGCTGGGGCGGCCGGTGGAGGCGTTGCCGGGCAGGTAACGGCAGGCGATGTCGAGGCCCGAGGCCACCGGGTCGCCGGGCGGGAGCAGGGACCGTTGCAGTATCAACGCGCGTTCGTGCTCGCGCCGGTAGAGGCGGGCGTTGTCGATGCAGACGGCCGCCCGTGCGGCCAGCTCCACGGCCAGGTCGCGGTCCCGGTCGCCGAACGGCTCGCTGCCCTTCGTACGGGAGAACTGGGCGAGTCCCACGACGGTGTCGTGGGCGACCATCGGCACCGCGAGGGTGGACTGCACGAGCCCGCCCTCCTCCGGGGGGACGAGCCGCGGGCGGGCGGTGCGCAGGGCGTCCGCGCAGGGCGAGTTGAACGGGTAGTGGTGGACCGCGCCGACCTTGACCGGCTTGCCGGTGCCGGCGAACGGGGCGTCGGAGACGGCGCTGGCGAAGGCGACGCGGCGCAGTTCCGCGCTGCCGTCGGGCAGGCCCGGCGGGGTCTCGTCGCCGACGAGGAGGCCCTGGTAGAGGTCGACGGTCGCGAGGTCGCAGAACCCGGGGACGACGACGTCGAGCAGTTCCCGGGCGGTGGTCTCCAGGTCGAGGGAGTTCCCGATGCGGGCGCCGGCCTCGTTGAGCAGCGCGAGATTGCGCCGCGCGGCGGCGGCCTCGCGGGCGGCGGCGCGCCGGGCGGTGATGTCGGTTCCCAGCCAGGCGATGCCGATCGGGCGGCCGCTGCCGCTGTGCACGCGGTAGAGGTTGACCGACCAGTGCCGCCGCTCGTCGGAGCCCGGCACGAAGCCCGTGACGTGCATGTCCGTGATGGAGTCGCCGGTCTCCAGGACCCGGCGCAGGGTCGCGGAGACCCGATCGGCCTCGGCGCGCGGCAGATAGTCGTGGACGCCGCGGCCGCGGTGGTCGTCGGGGGTGCCGCCGAAGATGGAGGCGAACCGCTGGTTGGCGCGGCGCACCCGCAGGTCGGTGTCGATCAGCAGGAATCCGAAGGGAGATTGGCCGAAAATCGCCTGCGAGGCGGCGAGGTCGGTCTCGATGCTGCGCAGCACCCGGACGTCGACGACGATACAGACCGCGGCCTTCTCGCCGTCCTCGGTGCGGGTCGGCATCACATAGACCTCGGCGAGCGCGTCCCGCCCGCGTCCGCCGTCCGGATCCGGCGCCCGGAAGGGCACCACGCCGGTCCACTCCCGCCCGTCCAGGATCTCGGCCATCTTGCGCTGGCCGCGCTCGCGCAGGTCGGGGTCGATGAACGCCTCGATGGGATCCATGCCCACGGCCCGCTGGGCGGGGATGCCGAACAGCTGCTCCGCGCGCAGGCTCCACTGGTCCACCAGCCCGTCGGGGCCGATGGAAAAGGAGGCCACCTTGATGTAGTCGTAGATCGAGCCGGGCGGACTGCTCTGCCACAGGGCGTCGGCGGGCGGCGCCTGTGAGGATCCGCCCGTGGCAGCCGCGGCCCTTACCCTCGCGCCGTCCGACGGGTCCTCGGACTCCGTGGCCTTCGCTGGTATCTCGCTCACGCGAACCGTCCCCTCCAGCTCACCGCGTCCGGCACCGGTCACCGGGGGCGGCTGCCCGCAGTATCCAGCACTACGGCGCCGCACAACACGGTGTTCACGATCACAGCACGGTCCAGGTGCTTTTCGGACCGGACTGCGAGAACACTTCCAGTCTTCTAACCAGGGGACACGCCCCCGAATCACGCTGCCTGGCACCGGCTGGTGGCCTGATCCGCACGTTTGGACAACGGTACGGGGACGACAGCGCCGTTTCACGACCCGTACGGCCTCACGTCGGCACCGCGAGTTCGAACCAGACCGTCTTGCCGCGATCGTCGGGGCGGCTGCCCCAGCGACGCGAGGAGGAGGCGACCAGTTGCAGCCCGCGCCCGCTCTCGTCCTCGGGGCGCGCGACGCGCTCGCGGGGCAGCTCCGGCAGCGGGTCGGAGACCTCCACCAGCAGCACGGCGGGCATGCCGGTGGGGCGGATCAGCCGGACGCCGATGGGTCCGGTGGCGTGCCGCAGCGCGTTGGTCACGAGTTCGCTGACCAGCAGGGCCGCCAGGTCGCCGAGGCTGTCCAGGCCCCAGCCGTGCAGCCGGCCGCGGACGGCGGCGCGGGCGGTGCGCACGGCTCCCGGGTCCGCGGGGAACGTCCACTCGGCGCGGTCGCCTTCGGTGTCGAACACGCCGATCACATCCCAGGCAAACAAGCCCACCCATGTCCGGTTTCGTGGGGTTAATGGGCACATACCCGATATCCAGGGGGCAGTACCGCGCGAGAGGGCGCACTGTGGCACGAACGGCGTACGAGAGCGAGGGGGCGCTTCCACGACCATGGGCGCGCAGGCCCGCGCAGTCGGCTGCTCAGTCGCCGCCTCCGCCGAGACGGGCGGCGATCTCCCGGACCGCCGGAACGTCCTGGTCCAGCCAGTCCACGTGCCAGATCTCGGCCGGGGTCAGCCAGCGCAGGGCGTCATGGTCCTGGAGGGGCTTGGGTTCCGCGGATCCGGGCCGCAGGCGCGCGGTCCACACGTGCAGGACGTACGGCTGCTTCAGGGGCCACTCCCCCGGCACCCTCGCGACGGCCTCGGTCTCGACGCCCAGCTCCTCGCGCAGCTCGCGCACGAGGGCGTCGTCCGGGGCCTCGCCCGGCTCCACCTTGCCGCCGGGCAGCTCCCAGCGGCCGGCCAGCTCCGGGGGCGCGCTGCGGCGCGCGGCGAGCAGGCGGCCGTCGTCGAGCAGGGCGGCTCCGACCACCACGGTCCGTTGCGTCATGCACCGGAGCCTATCCAGGGGTGGTCAGCCGACCGCGTCCTCCCCGCCCTGGTCGATCCGCTGGACCCAATAGAGCTGCTTGTGGCCGCGGCTGTCGAGGCTGTCCGCGATCTTCTGGGCCTCGGCGCGGGTCGCGTACCGGCCGACGCTGTAGCGATTGCCGTTGTCGTCCTGACGTATGACGAGCCAGGGAAGAGTGACCGTGCTGTCGTTCATCGCGCCCCTCCGCTTCCCGCCCTGCGCGCCCCGCCCGCTAAGGAAACCGCAATCCGCATATGCCCGAGCCTACGCCTAACCTTCACGCAGCGAATACGGCTTTTCACGAAGAGGTACGCAACAAGCCAGGGCGGAGGGGGCGCGCGGCATCGAACGCGCCGTCGACGGGGACCGCCGGGTCCGGTCAGCGGCATCCTGCTCATCGCGTGGGCGACCTGCGAGAACGACCGGATTTCAACCGGCGCGCGCGGGCCGTCGGCTGTGCGGGTGCCCACGGCAACTGCCACTAGGGCGTGCGCCCTAGGACACGTGTGCGCTCCTGGGGTGCGGGTGATGTGGGCTCGCGCCGGGGAGGACTGGCGGCGTGGGTTGGACTGTGCCCGGCGTTGGTGCGGACCGGGGGGGAGTCGCGCAGCCCGGCGCTGACGGGGCGCCGCCCGCGCCCACCCGTGCCGCCCCAGGCGGCACGCATGCCCGCGGCTTGGGCGGACGGGCTGCCCGCGGCTTGAGCGGACTGCCCGCCACGCGACTACGCCGGACAGACCGCTGCCCGCGGCTTGAGCGGAAGAGCTGCCGTACCAACCACGGGGCTGCACCCGCCCGCGGCGAGGAGGGGACGGGGCGGGGGTGTCCGCCCGCAGCGGCTGGCGCGTCCGGCACCGGTACGGCCGTACCCAGGGCCACCGCGCCAGACCGAGGACGGATACCCCCGGCGCGGCCCCGACCCAAAACGAACCGTAGGCGCTACAACAACCCCCACCGGACCCGCGCAGGCCGCCGCAGGCACCCGCAGGCTCTGCGGACCCCGTTACTTCACCGGCAAGTGGTAGGACACCCGGTACCGGTCCGCCGGGATGACCACGTCGGCGGTTTCGACGGGGCGGCCGGAGGCGTAGAAGGTGCGCTGGACGACCAGGACGACGTGGCCGGGGACGCCGCCCAGGGCGTGGAGTTCCTCGGCGAGGCCGGGGCGGGCGCCGACCTCCTCGGTGACGTTGTCGACGATGACGTCGATGGCGGCCATGCGCTCCACCACGCCCATGCCGCCCAGCGGACCCTCCTCGGGGAGCATCACCGGGGTGCGGCCCGTGACGGCGAGGGGTTCCCAGGAGGTCGAGAGCATCATCGGCTCGCCGGCCTCCCGGTAGAGATACCTGGTGCACATCACGCGGTCGCCGGGCTTGATGGCGAGCCGCTGCGCGATCAGCCCGCCCGCCTCGGCCTGCTCGCTGCTGGACTCCCAGGTGCCGCGCACCGAGCCGTCGGCCTGCTCCTGCCGGAACGGGGTGGCGGTGTCGGCGGGGCGGAATCCGGAGCGGGCGATCCGGCGGGGCACCGGCCGCTCGCGCACATACGTCCCGGACCCGGAGCGGCCCTCGACCAGCCCCTCGGCCATCAGCACCTTGCGGGCCTCCAGCGCGACCGTGTCCGAGACGCCGTACTCCTCGCGGATGCGGGCCTGGGACGGCAGTCGGGTGTGCGGTGGCAGCAGACCGTCGACGATCTTCTTGCGGAGATCACCCGCGACGCGCAGGTACGCCGGCTGCTCACCGAATGTCACTGGCCGCTCCCATCAGGTTGTACAGACAGCAACAGCGTGGCAACCGTAGGTTGTGCCGAGCAAGCAAAGGCCAGAGAATCACTCGATGTGATGACAAAGGGCCGGGAGGGGCTTTACGCAGGCACTTTCTCCCCGCTATAGCCGCCCTCACACCTTGAGATCGCCACCGTCCTCGCCCCCGTCGTCGTAGTCGTACTCCGGCGGGCTGGTGTCCAGGTCCAGCGCCTCGCGCACATCGATCGTGCGCGCGCCGTCGTAGAACTCGTACCCGGCGTCGTAGTGCTCGTAGAAGGTGTCCGGATCGGTCGCCGTCGCCGCCTTCGCCCAGTGCTTGCGGGCCGCCTCCAGCTCCTTCACCAGGTCGGTGACGGGCCGCTCGGCGCCGCCGGGCCAGGTGTGCCCGCGCAGCGCCTCGGTCTGGGCGGCGAGCGCGTCGCGCACCTCGCCGGCCCACTCGGTGTTGGCGTCGAGGTCGTCCTCGGCGTAGGCGTCGGGCTCGCGCTCCAGGACCGTGTCGAGGTCGCGCACCGACTCCAGGTAGGCCAGCTGGTCGGCGTCGAGGGTGGTCGCGTCGTTGCGCAGGGAGCCGGTCAGGGTGCCCTTCTCGTCGGTGTTGCCGAAGATGCAGGTGATCTCCCGGTCGCCGAGCCGCCAGCTCTGCCGGGTCGGGGTGAGGTAGTACACGTCCACGTGCTGAGGCACGGCCCAGACGTCCATGGCGTAGTCGCTCTGAAGCGTGTAGCACTTGTCCTCGGCCACATCCGTGAGGTGGTCGTCGCCGGGATAGGAGCCGTCGGGGACGGTGACCGTCGCGAACACCTCGCCGTCGTGCTCGCCGTCGCACGGCACGATGTCGAGGTCGTACGTCACGCCCTGCAGGGAGTCGCCGGGCGCGTCGAAGCACTGGCCCTTCTTCACCGCGAGGCTCTCTTCGGCCGCGCCCTCCTTGAAGCCCTCCCAGACGTCGGAGGCGACGCCCGAGGGCAGCGCCACCGCCCACAGTGCGAGCCCGACGGACGACAGCACGGCCCCGGCGATCGCCATGCCCTTGCCGCGCTCGCCCTTCTTCCTGATCTGCCGCAGCGCCACCAGCCCCAGCACGAGCCCCACGGCCGGCAGGAAGCACAGCACGCCCAGGACGAGGGCGGCGATGGCGACGCCGTTGACCGGCGGCTGCGGCGGGTGGGGGTACGGGCTCCAGGCGCCGTACGGCGGCGGCGCGTAGGGGCCCTGCTGGTACGGACCCTGGGGGTACGGACCCTGGGGGTGAGGAGCCGGGTACCGGCCCTGGGGGCCCTGGGGCTGCTCCGGCCCGGGGGGCGGGGGTGTGGACACGGGTACCGTGCTCCTGACTCGGATCTTGAGGAACTGACGTGCGACCTGGCGCATGGTAAGCGCGGGACGGGTGGGGGCGATATGGGGGTCACGAATGCGACGATCCGGGCGGTCAACGGGTTGACGGTGCGGATCGAGGCGGCGGCTGGTCCGGCGAGCCGGGGAGATGCTCACACGGGCCGACCGGAACCTGCTCACGAAGACCAAGTGCACGTGCATCGCGAAACACGTTCCGACCAGTTCTGATCTTCTGTGTCTCACCCTCAGCCCGAGTACGTAGCGTGATCGGCATGCAGCTCCGGTACAGCTTCCGCCTGTACCCGAACATGGTTCAACGAGCCGCGCTGGCCAGGGCGTTCGGGTGCGCTCGAGTGGTGTTCAACGACGTGGTGCGCGCCCGCGAGAACGCCCGAGCGGCGGGGCTGCCGTTCCCGACGGCGGGCGAGCTGTCCAGGAAGCTGATCACCGAGGCGAAGAAGACGGCAGCGCGAGCCTGGCTGGGCGAGGTATCCGCCGTCGTACTCCAGCAGTCCCTACGCGACGCAGAGGCCGCCTACAAGAACTTCTTCGCGTCCCTCAAGGGCGAGCGCAAGGGCGCGAAGACAGGCGCGCCGAGGTTCAAGTCCCGCAAGAACAGTAGGCAGTCGATCCGGTTCACCGCCAACGCCCGTTGGAGCATCACTGACAGCGGGCGCCTGATGCTGCCGAAGATCGGCGCGGTGAAGGTCCGGTGGTCGAGGCCCCTGCCGACCACACCGTCCTCGGTCACCGTCATTCAAGGATGCGGCCGGGCGGTATTTCGCCTCCTTCGTCATCGAGACCGACCCGGACGCCGACGCACAGCGGATGCCCGACACCGGTCAGACGGTCGGCCTCGACCTGGGCCTGACCCACTTCGCGGTCCTCTCGGACGGCACGAAGATCGATTCTCCGCGGTTCCTGCGCCGTGCGGAGAAGAAGCTGAAGAAGGCACAAAAGGAGCTGTCCCGCAAAGAGAAGGGAAGCAAGAACCGCGAGAAGGCACGTCTGAAGGTCGCGCGCGCCCATGCCAAGGTCGCTGACGCACGCCGTGAGTTCCACCATCAGCTCTCCACCAGGTTGATCTGCGAGAACCAAGCGATCGCCGTGGAGGATCTGTCGGTGGCGGGACTGGCGCGCACCCGACTGGCCAAGAGCGTGCATGACGCGGGCTGGTCGGCGTTCGTCACCATGCTGGAGTACAAGGCCGCCCGGTACGGCCGCACTCTCGTCAAGATCGGACGCTTCGAGCCGACCTCTCAGACCTGCTCGGCTTGCGGGGCCAAGGACGGGCCCAAACCCCTCGACGTCCGGGAATGGACCTGCGCCGCCTGCGGCACGGTCCACGACCGGGACCGCAACGCCGCAGTCAACATCAAAACGGCCGCCGGACTGGCGGCATCAGCCTGTGGAGCGCCGGTAAGACCAGAACACGTTCCGGCACAGCGCAACGAAGCAGGAAGCCACGGATTCCCGACGGAACCCTGCGCCGCGTAGCAGCGCAGCACCGATCGAGAAGGCCAGAATCCTCAGGCTTCAGTCCCGAGGAGCAAGTCAAGACCGCCCGTTCGGCTTCCTCGCCGTGCACCGGCACACGCGCCTCGTCCTCGCGGCGGGCTGGGTGACGGACCCGGAGCCCTACCGCGAGGACGAGGGGAATTACTGACGGTTCATCAGAACTGGAGCGCCCAGGCGTCGATCCGCCCGGTGTCCAGGTTCGCGTTGTCGCTCACCCGGAGCTTCCAGGTGCCGTTGGCCGGCTCCGAGGAGGCGTTGACCGAGTAGGTGGTGTTGATGTTGTCCGAGCTGCCGCCGGTGCCGTAGCCCTTCAGCGTGTACGCGGTGCCGTCGGGGGCGATCAGCTGGACCTGGAGGTCGCCGATGTAGGTGTGGATGATGTTGACCTGGACGGCGAGGGTGGCGGGGGCGTTGCCCGAGACGCCGGAGACGGTGATCGGGGACTCGACGGTGGAGTTGTCGTTGATCGCGTAGTCACCGGTGTTCTCGAAGCGCGGTCCGGGCGGGGTGGTGCTGCCGCCGCCGACGTAGAGCAGGCGGTTGGGTGAGCCGGTGCCCGGGTTGGTGACGACGTTGGGGGTCGCGGCGGTGGTCAGCGCGGAGGACACCTGGGCGGGCGTGGCCGTCGGGTTGTCGGCCAGGTAGAGCGCCGCCGCTCCGGCGACGTGCGGGGTCGCCATCGACGTGCCGGAGATGGTGTTGGTGGCGGTGTCGCCGCTGTTCCAGGCCGAGGTGATGGAGGAGCCCGGGGCGAACAGGTCGAGGACCGTGCCGTAGTTGGAGTAGCTGGCGCGGGCGTCGGAGGAGGTGGTGGCGCCGACCGTGATCGCCTCGGTGACGCGGGCGGGCGAACGGGTCGAGGCGTTGGTGCTCTCGTTGCCCGCCGCCACGGCGAAGGTGACGCCGGAGGCGATGGCGTTGCGTACGGCGGTGTCGAGCGCGGTGTCGGCGCCGCCGCCGAGGGACATGTTGGCGACCGCCGGCTTCACGGCGTTGCGCGCGACCCAGTCGATACCGGCGACGACCTGGGCGGTCGTACCGGATCCGGAGTTATTCAGCACCCGGACGCCGACGATCTTCGCCTTCTTGGCGACGCCGTACGCGGTGCCCGCGACGGTGCCGGCGACGTGCGTGCCGTGGCCGTGGCCGTCCTGGGCGGTGTTGTCGTTGTCGATCGCGTCGTAGCCGTAAGTGGCGCGGCCGCCGAAGTCGCTGTGGGTGATGCGGACGCCGGTGTCGATGACGTACGCCGTCACGCCCTGCCCGGCCGAGTCCGGGTAGGTGTACGAGCTGTTCAGCGGCAGGGCGCGCTGGTCGACCCGGTCCAGGCCCCAGGAGGGCGGGCTGGGCTGGGTGGCGTCGATGCTGAAGGTGCGGTTCTGCACGACGGAGGCGACGGCCGGGTCGGCGGCGAGACGCTTCGCCTCGGACTCGGAGGCCTCGATCGCGTAGCCGTTGAGGGCCTTGGTGTACGTGCGCTCGATGGTCGCGCCGTACTTCTTGGCCAGCGCGCGGCCCTCGGCGGAGCCGGAGCGGGCCTCGCCCGGCTTCAGGGTCACGATGTAGCTGTCGGCGACGGCGTTGGCCGCGCCCTCGTACTGGATGCGCCCTTCGGCGGCGGCGGGCGGCGCGGAGACCAGGCCAGCGGCGAGCGCCGCGGTGCTCGCGACGGCGAGGGCCGCCAGTCTTCGCCGGGTGGTGCGGTGGGGAGTACGCATCACTGCCATCTGAGGGGTCCTCCTCGATCGGTGGTGCGCTGGTGGGGTTCCGCGTACGAATGGCAGGATCATGTCAATCCGGTCGCCATTCGGACGCGTCAGCCGAAAGATTGAGGCCTCCACAGGAATTGCACAAGGGTCCTGCACAGACGTAACAGTGCCGCCATACGCCCTTCATGACGCACCGTCATCTTCGCCGGAGGCGGATCGCGCCTCCGGCGGAGGGTTGGCGTCAGGCGTCGAAGCCGGTGTCCCGGGTGTGCTTCTCCCAGGCCGCCACGTCGCCCCGCACCTGGTCGAGGTGGTCGAGGACGGCGGTGACCGCGTCGTCGCCGAGCGGCAGGCGCAGCGGGGTCCGCTCGGCCTCCAGGGCGGCCCGGATCAGGGCCGCCGCCTTCGCCGGGTCACCGGCCTGGGTGCCGTCGCCGGTCGCCACGTACCCACGGGTCTGGGTGACCTTCGGGTACACCCCGCTGTCGGGGCTGAAGCCGGCCCGGTTGCCCTCGAACAGCGAGGTGCGGAAGGCACCCGGCTCCACGATGAGCACCTTGATCCCGAACTCCGCCACCTCGTCGGCGAGCGCCTCGGACATGCCCTCCAGCGCGAACTTCGTCCCGCTGTACGCGCCGAACCCGGCGAAGGACATCTGCCCGCCCACGCTGCTCATCTGCACGATCGCGCCCGAACGCCGCTCCCGCATGTGCGGCAGCACCGCCCGGGTCAGCGCGGCGGGCCCGAGGACATGCAGATCGAACAGGGCCCGCAGCTCGTCGTCCGTGGTCTCCTCGAAGGCGCCGACGTGGGTGCGGCCCGCGTTGTTGACCAGGACGTCGATCCGCCCGTGGCGGGCCACCACGCCCTGGACGGCCGGCTCCGCGGCGGCGATGTCGGTGACGTCCAGCCGCAGCGCCTCCATGCGGTCCGGATGCGCGGCCACCAGATCGTCCAGCGCCTCCGTGCGCCGGGCGGCCCCCACCACGACATCCCCGGCGGCCAGCGCCGCCTCGGCGATCGCCCGCCCGAATCCGCTGCTCGCGCCCGTGATCAGCCAGACCTTGCTCATGTCCCCTCCTCAAGTGGCTGTTGTGACCCAACAAGCCTGCGGGAAAAGGATGTTGTTCGCCGACATTTCGAGGACAAAGGCCTGCCGGGTGTCAGCGGTACTCCTGCCGGGCCTTCACCAGGTCGAAAAGCTCGTCGAGCCGGTCGAAGCCGTCGGGCAGCACTCGCTTGATCGCGTTGCGCACCTTCCGCTCCCGCAGCGAATGGCCCACCCAGGCATGCGGCTTGGAGCCCAGCACCGCCGCGTCCACGTCGGCGGCCGGCTGCTCGTCGGGGCGGAAGAAGTCGATCAGCGCCCGGCGCGCCCCGTTGTCGGCCCAGGCCGGGTACGTGCGCGTGGGGTCGGCGTCCCCGCTGCCGAGCCGTGTGGCGGCCTCCAGCAGCCGGTCGAGGTACTCCTGGTACGCGAGCGCGCCCCTGCGCTGCTGCTCGATCACGGTGTCGAGCAGCTCCGACATCGAGCCGTAGTACGCCGGGTTCGTGGCCCGCTCCTCGGCGATCCGCCTGCGTACGGTGTTGACGATCGTCCCGGTGACGGCACCGGGGCTGTTCCTGATCCCCTCGGGCAGCCGGTCGAGGGCCTCGGCGCCCAGTTCGGTGATGAGCTGGACGAGCCCGGTGTTCTCGAAGCGGGAGACGGTCTCGGACGCGTCGGCCTGGATGTAGGTGTCCAGCAGGAACCGCATGCCGGCCTCGTACTGCTTGAAGTCGACGGCCTCGCCGGCGCCGAGCTTCACCTCGTCGCGTACGGCCGCGTAGTGCCGGATCTCCTTCCGGATGGCCTCGGCCTCCCGCTCCGGGTAGCCGGCCTCGCCCATGTCGTTCGCCAGGTTCGCGTAGGCGCGCGTCACCGCGGCGACGGCCTTGTACAGCTTGACGCGCCTGGGTTCGTTGGCCTTGAGCTGCTCCGTGTTTCCCTGTTCGGCGGCGCAGAAGTACTGCTGGTACTGGAGCGTGTTCCGGGGCGGCGCGACCGGCTCGCAGAGCGTCCGGACCCGCTTCAGGGCCTCGTCCAGGTCGTCCTTCGCGCGGCCGATCCGGCCGGCCAGCAGTCCCTCGACGTCCTGCGGGGCGTACCCGTCGAGCGCTCCCGAGGTGTAGTCGGTGATGGCGCTGCGCAGCGAGTTGAACAGGTCCTGGTAGTCGACGATGTAGCCGACGTCCTTGTCGTCCCCGTCGAGCCGGTTGACCCGGCAGATGGCCTGGAACAGGCCGTGGTCGCGCATCTTCCGGTCGATGTAGAGATAGGTGGCGCTCGGGGCGTCGAACCCGGTCAGGAGCTTGTCGACGACGATGAGCAGCCGCATCCGGCCGGGCTCCTCGACGAACTGCCGCTTGACCTCGTTCTCGAACTGCTCGACCTTCGTCATGGCGACGTCCTCGGGCTCTCCGAAGTGGTCGGCGAGCATCCTGCGGTAGACGTCGTACTGGCGGAGCTTCTGCGTCCGGCCCGCGCCGGAGTCCTCCTTGGATATCTCCGCCGCGTTCGGGACGTAGCTGGTGACGATCGCGCACCTGTCCCCGAAGCCCGCGTTGCGGAACAACTCGTAGAACGTGCAGGCCTGGTGGATGGTCGCCGCGACGAGCAGGGCGTTGCCCCGCCCGTCCATCAGGCGGGGCCTGGTCTCCATGTCGAGCAGGATGTCCTGCACGATCTGCTTCGCCCGGGGCTCGGCGGAGACGACCTTCCGCATCGTGGCCCAGCGCTTCTTCAGCCGCGCCCTGGAGATGTCGGTCATCCCCCTGGTCCGGGCCTCGAACCACCGGTCCACGTGCGCGGGCGACGTCAGGTGCTGGTCGATGTGGCGCGCCTCGTACCGCAGGTCGAGGACGACACCGTCGTCGACGGCCTCGTCGAACTTGTACGTGTGGATGAACGAGCCGAAGGCCTCCCTGCTGGTGGCCTTGTCCGCCTTGAGCAGCGGCGTGCCCGTGAAGCCGATGAACACGGCGTCCGGCAGCAGCTTCCTCATCGCCTCGTGCATCAGGCCGGACTGGGTGCGGTGGGCCTCGTCGACGAAGACGACCAGATTGCCCTTGGCCTTGAAGTCCTTGGGGAGACGGGCGTTCAGCTCCTTGATGAAGTCGATCTCCGCCGTGTCACCGGTCCCGCCGTCCGCCGGGTCGCGGAACTTGTGCATCAGGGAGCAGATGAGCCACTCGGTGGACCTGTTCAGTGTGTCCAGGAGATCCGCGCCGCTGCCGGTGCGGTAGATCTGCTCGTCGACCCCGTTGAAGACCTTCTCGATCTGCTCGTCCAGCTCGGTGCGGTCGGTGATCAGCAGCACCCTGGCGTCGTCCAGATGCTCCCGGATCCACTTGGCCAGCCACACCATCGTGAGCGACTTTCCCGAGCCCTGGGTGTGCCAGATGATGCCGCCCTCACGCCGGGCGAGGCGCTCCTGCGCCGCCTTGACGCCGAAGTACTGGTTGTGGCGGCAGGTCTTGCGCACCCCCGCGTCGAAGACCGTGAAGTCGTGGACCAGTTCCAGGAGCCGGTCCTTGCCGCACAGCTGGAGCAGCGCGCGGTCCAGCGGCTCGGCGACCTCGGACGGCTCCTTCCACTCCAGCCAGTACTTCTCGGGCGTCTCGATGGCGCCGTAGCGCAGGCCCTCCACGTCGTTGCCGGCCAGCACCAGCTGGACGGTGGCGAAGAACGACCGGATGAACTCCGGCTTCTGGTTGCCGATGGTCTGCCGGATGCCCTCGCTCACGGCGACCCGGGACCGCTTGAGTTCCAGCGTCACCAGGGCCAGACCGTTGACGTAGAGCACGAGGTCGGGCCGCTTGGTGCGCCGCCCGACGACCGTGACCTCCTCGGCCACGGCGAAGTCGTTGGCCTGGACGTCCTTCCAGTCGACGAGCCAGACGGTCTCGTACTGCCTGTCGGCGCCCGGCTTGACCTTCACTCCGTAGCGCAGCAGCTCGTAGACGGCGCGGTTCGCCTCGTACAGTCCGCGTCCGGCCCCGAGCGCGGCGGCCTTGCGGAGCCGGTCGATCGCCTTGGCGACGAGCGTGGCGTCGTAGCCGCGGGCGCGCAGGTTCGCCTCCAGCAGCCCGACCTCGATGTTCGCGTTGCCCTCGCGGTCCTGCCAGTCGCCGAGGTACCGGTACCCCAACCGCTCGGCGAACAGCCGGACGACCCGGTTCTGCGTCCTGCGCTCGATCTGCCCCACGTCGCTCACGACGCTCCTTCTCCCTCCCCCTGGACAGGCAGCCGCGTCCGTCCCGTGAGCAGCTCCTGCATCATTCCGGTCCTGATGGCCCGCGCCTTGGCCAGCCGGCGCTCCAGCGCCTCGATCTCCCCGTCGACGGCGGTGAGCGCCTCGGCGACGGCCTCCTGTTCGCGCCGGTCCGACGGCACGGAGACCTCGAGGGAATGCGCGTCGTTCCGGTTGAAGGTCGGCACTCCGGAACCGCTGGCGAAGCGTTCGAGGCCGAGGTGGGTGAGGAAGTAGTAGGCGAACCTCGCGTCCACCTTCGCGAAACTCGTCACCCACAACGACGTGTTGTGCGGCCAGTAGTCGCCTTCGACGTAGTGCACCTTGCCGATCGTCCCGGAACGCCCGGTGACGACGCCCGGGCCCTTCACCATGGCCACCGCGTGGTGCCGGGCGATGCCGTTGGAGTACACCACCGGGTACGGCCCGTTCACGACCCTGGAGTTCGGCAGGTCGAAGCCTCGCTGCAGCGGCATGAACTCCTTGAGCGGCTTGGTGCTCCACGCGGCGTGGTAGCGGGGCCGGTCGTCCTCCGCGGGGCGAGCGTCGGGCGCCCGCGGGACGCCCATGTCCGCGAGATGGCGTTCGACCCTCTCCTCGACCCGGCGCAGCTCCGCGCCGAGTTCGGTCACCGTGTGGGCGTAGCGCTCGCCCAGCTGCCTGATGCGGGCCACCAGGCCGAGGGTGAGCGACTCGACCTCGGACGTCACCCGGCGCATGACCTCCGCACGCCACTTGTCGTCCAGCACGAGGGTCCGCACCTCGCGCTCGGTGAGCTCGCCGTACTTCCGCAGCGTCGCGAGGTGCAGCGCCGTCTCGGCCTCCCTGGCGGCCTTCCGGGCCGCCGCCTCCACGTTGTACAGCCCGATCAGGTGGGTCAGGGCCGCCACCTCGTCGGGGTCCGCGCCCTCGTGCCGCGCCTTCTTCAGCCGGTCCCCGGCGCGGGCCTTGTTGATCTTGTCGTCGGCCATGGCCTCCGCCAGCAGCCCGCCCTCCACGGCGTGCTCCTCGACGTACTCCTCGACGGCCCGGCTCGCGTCCTCCGCCGCCGCCATGAGCGCGTCGACCTCGGCCTGCTCCTGCGCGAAGTACCGGCCGACGACGAGGGACGGCGGGACGAGGTCCATCTTGTACTTGGCGGCACCCCGGCCCGTGCCCACGACGAGGTCGGGCACCTCCGAGAACCTGCGGTCCTTGTCCACCGTGATCACCCGCGGCCGGGCGGCGGCCGACCAGCCGTCGTTCATGATCATGAAGACGTCGTCGTGCATGACGTCGTGCCAGTACGTCATGAGCCGCTCGTAGATGTCGTACTCGCTCACCAGGGGCACCGGCTTGAAGCGGGCGAGCAGGTCGTCGCCGAGGGCCGCGACGAGGTCGTTCGGCTGGGTGTCGGCGTCGATGCCTTCCAGTCGCTCGCGATGGGCCTCGAACCACTCGGCGGTGCGCTCGCGGGCCGCTTCGGCGAACGTCCGGAACTCGGGCGAGTCGAGGATCGCCGACTGGACCCTGCCGACCTCGATGGTCAGATCGCTGTACCCGGGACGGTTCGGCCGGAACAGCCGGCCGCGCAGGTGCGGAAAGGCGTCCCAGTAGCCGCCGAGCGCGTCGAGGTCGCGGTCCGGGATGCCGCCGTGCAGATGGGCGTGCAGGTCCTGGACGTCCTCGGGCTCGGAGGAGTCGATGTAGCGGGGGAGGTTGAGGTTGTAGTCGTTCCTCGGGTCGGCGATCTCGGACAGCGGGACCATCCGCGAGTAGCCCTCGATCTCGGTCCGCCGGGTGAAGACATCGACGATCTTGTGGATGTCCTGGCTGCGCAGCCGGTTCTTGGGGCCGTCCTTCATGAAGCCCCGGGAGGCGTCGATCATGAAGACGCCGGTGCGGCCGTCGGCGTCCTCCTTGTCCAGGACGATGACGCAGGCGGCGATGCCCGTGCCGTAGAAGAGGTTCGGGGGAAGGCCGATGATGCCCTTGACGAACCCCTTCCTGAGCAGCCGCCGCCGGATGTCGGCCTCGGCGTTGCCGCGGAAGAGCACACCGTGCGGGAGGATGACCGCCGCCTTGCCCGTGTCGTTGAGCGACGTGAGGACGTGCAGCAGAAAGGCGTAGTCGCCGTTCTTCTCGGGCGGGCGGCCGTACGCGAAGCGGCCGTAGTCGTGCTCCAGCCCGTTGCTCCAGGACTTGAGCGAGAACGGCGGGTTGGCCACGGCGAAGTCGAAGGTGTCGAGCGCGTCGCCGTCGGTGAAGCCCGGGCTGGTGAGGGTGTCGCCCTTGAGGATCAGGGCGTCCGCGTGCCCGTGCAGGATCATGTTCATCCTGGACAGGGCCCAGGTGGCGTTGTCCTTCTCCTGGCCGTAGATCGTGATGCCGCGCGGCGCCTCGGCGGCGACCTTCAGCAGCAGCGAGCCGGAGCCGCAGGTCGGGTCGTAGACCGTCTGGTCCTGGCGGGTGTCCCTGGTGATGCCGACCACCTTGGCCAGCACCCGGGAGACCTCGGCGGGGGTGTAGAACTGGCCCTTGCTCTTGCCCGACTCCGTGGCGAAGTGGCGCATCAGGTACTCGTAGGCGTCGCCCAGCAGGTCGTCGCCCTCGGCACGGGAGCCGCGGAAGTCCAGGTCGCTGAAGATCGTGACGAGCTTGGAGAGCCGGTCCTGCATCTCCTTGCCCTTGCCGAGCTTCTCCTCGTCGTTGAAGTCGGCGAGGTCGATGACGTTGCGCAGGTCGTTCGCCCCGGCGAGGGTGCCGATGATCTCGTTGAAGCGGGCGCCGATCTCCTTGTCGCCCTTGGCGGCGACCATGTCGTCGAAGGAACCGCCGGGCGGGACGTCGATCAGGCTGTCGGGGTCGGCCTTCGCCTTGTCCGAGACGTACTTCACGAACAGCAGCGTGAGGATGTAGTCCTTGTACTGGCCGGCGTCCATCCCGCCGCGCAGCTCGTCGCAGCTCTTCCACAGCGAGCTGTAGAGATCCGTCTTCTTGAGGGCCAAGGTTGTGCTTCTGTTCTTCCTGGTGCCGCGTGTCTCAGACGTCGCAAGGGTAGTGGAGGGGGAACAGAAAGGGGCCGGACCCGAAGATCCGGTCTCTGGCCTGGGGCTCCTCGTCGGGTGTCACACGTTGAAGCGGAATGTCTGCCACATGGTCCTGACCTGCGGCGGAGCTGCTCTCGGACCGCTGACCAGCATTTTTCCCGCTTTATAGCGTTGGCCTCCGACGAGTGTGTACGAGCATCCTGCGGACTCTCTGCGGACTCCCGGGCCCCCACCGAGCGGGGCAGATGCACGCCCTAGCGCCGGATCGTCGACGAGGCCGCGCTGATGGCTGGGGCTCCGTGGCGTCGAGCTCGCGCTCGACCGCCGCGTCGCGAATCGGCCGGAGCGCCGCCCGCACCGCATCGACCGCCCTGCCGTGGCCATCGACCACCGACTGGGCCGGCCTCGTGCAGCCGGACCCCCTCGCGACCGTGTCTGCTCGCCACACGCCACGCGCCCGCCCCTCTTCTCCCGGCCCCGCCGGAGGCGCTCCGCAGCACGTGGCGTCAGCGCACGGCGAGGCGACGGGCGGACGCGCCCTGAAGCCGCCGGCGTCGGCGACCACGCTTACAGGGTCGGCACGTCAAGGCGATGGTGACGTGAGTCACTCCCCAGAGCTTCCGTGCGGCGACCTCCCCCACACGGCGACTCGTCCCCGAGCCCCTCCAGCAGCAAGAACGCGACAGCTCCGTCGCGCAGTCCGACTGCGCACCGGTCATTCGTACAGCGATGAGAACGATTGGCACGCCATATCAACCCGCGTGGGTTGCTAGGTTTATGACACCTCGACAGAAGAGGTTGCCGGAGGAGTTACGCCGCATCAGCGGCATGCCGACTGCGCAGCCACACTGCGCATGTCTACTCAAGCTGGTACCGGCAGCCACGTATGCGATCAGCCGACCGAAGTGAAACGCCCGAGCGAGGAGTTCCCAGTGGAGAGCACGGATGCGCACGGCCCCGCCGCAGAGGTCGTCGACCGACTGTGGCGGGCGTATGCACCCTTTCAGCGGGGCCGGAGCACGGACCGCGACCTCACCGCGATGCTCGCCGTCCTGGTGCTCGCGAGGTTCATCGACTCTGCGAACGACCCGGGTGACGAACTGGTCAAACGGTGGTCCAGAGCCGTTGCGGAGGCACAGACCGGGTATCCACCGCTGAGGGACCTGAATGACGCGCTCTTCCTCGCCTCCAGGCACGACCGCTTTCCCGTGCTCGCGCCCTGGAATCCGGAGAATGTGTTCGCCGGCAAAGGCGAGGCGGAGGACCTGCCATGGGTGGCGGCCTTCCTCGCCGCGCTCCAACAGCCCCCTACAGCCGCCGAGGCCGGAATCGAAGAGGTCGCCGACCTGCTCCTGGAACGGTACGTCGCGGAGGGCACCGCTCAGACGGGCGAGTACCACACCCCGCGCACGCTCACGCGACTGCTCTCGGAATCCCTGTCCCCCCAGCCCGGCGATCGTGTACTCGACCCCGCCTGCGGCACCGGGGGGTTCCTCGCCGCCGCCGCGCGGCACATCGCACAGCAGGGTCACGTTGGCGGCGCCTCGTTCGAGGGTTACGCCATGGATCACCGCAACCCCCAGCTGGCCATGCTGAACCTGGCCCTGCACGGGATCGACCGGCCCCTGGTACGTGCCTCCGATCCCGGGTCACTCTTCCGGAGTCTGGGCAACGGCATGGCCGAACTCGTGCTGTGCAACCCGCCGTTCAACCAGCGCGTCCAGGGTCTGGAACACCTCGACTGGCCCTTCGGCCCACCCCCCGAGTCGAACGCGAACTTCGCCTGGATCCAATTCGCGTGGACCCGACTCAGCGAGAAGGGGAAGGCCGCCCTGATCATGCCGTCGGGCGCCGCCTCCGCACGCGGTCGCGCAGCGGAGATCCGCAAGGCGATACTGGCCGAAGGCGCGCTTCTCGCCGTTGTCGCACTACCGGCCGATCTCTTCTCCCACACGACGGTCCCTGTGCACCTCTGGCTACTCGCCCGTGACAAATCCCGCCACGTCCCCGTCGGTGAAACCGAGTCCGTCCTCTTCATCGACGCGAGCCAACTCGGCACGCAGGCTCCGCGCCGAGCCTGTGAGCTCGGCCCGGCGGACAGGGACCGCATCAGCGGCCGGTTCCACGCCTGGCTGCGGTCTCCCCGCGCGACCCCCGACGAACCCGGATTCTCCTGCTCGGTCTCGTACGACGAGATCCTGGAGAACGACGGCTGCCCCCTTGACCCCCGGCTGTACGTGGCACCTGCCCGGGAGCAGCCAACCGCGGCGCTGGACACACGCCGCCTGCTCGACGAGCTGGTGAATCGCGCCGAATCGACAGCCGGCGCGACGGCCCACCTCTGCAAGAGCTTCGACCGGAGCGAGCGGGTGGCGCGCGGCGAGACGGAAGCCCCGCGTGTGCCACTCCGGCGCCTGGTGGAGGGCTCCGCAGAAGGGCTAGTCGAGGCCCCGGGCCTGCTGCTCGCGGGACCGTCGGGAAGTCTGATCCGCGCCGACCACTACGTCGACGTCGGCGGCGTACCCGTGGTGATGCCCAAAGACCTGACCGGAAGTGGCTTCAGCACCGCGAGCATCCGGTGCATCAGCGAGCGACAGGCCATGGGGCTGGAGCGCTTCCACCTCCGCCCCGGCGATGTCGTCATGGCGCGCCGGGGAGAGCTGGGACGAGCCGCCGTCGTCCGTGAGGAACAGAATGGCTGGGTGTGCGGCACAGGGTGCTTCCTGCTGCGTCCCCCCGCCGGGCTCGACGCCGACTACTTCGCCGCGTACTTGCGGGGTCTGGAGGCACGTGCGTGGCTGGAGGCCCACTCCACCGGGAGCATGAAGATGAAGACCATCTCCCTCGACGTGCTCCGTGAGCTGCCCGTGGTACTGCCCGGCCTTGCCACCCAGCAGGCGATCGCCGACACGATGAAGCGGCTGGACGAACACGAGCGCCTGCTGCGCGAACAGCTCGCCCTGACGCAACGCATCCGTCATGACGCGCTGGACGGAGGCATCCTCCCCACGCCGTAGGAACTCGCGGCCGTGGCGAGGCGTGGATCGGAGGCTCCGGGGGAGCACCCGGCTCGCCGCCGCCACAGCCGCTACCGTGAAGCCATGACCGCACTACCCGACTGGATGCGCCCGCCCCGCGCGGAAGGCTGGTTCGCGGAGGACCTGGATCACCTCCCCGAGGCACCGCGCCACACGGAGCTGATCGACGGAGCCCTCGTATTCATGATGTCGCCCCAGCGGTCCTGGCACGGCCGCCTCGTCACTGCCCTGACCACCACGCTCATGGAGCAGGCGCCGGCCGGCGTCGAGGTCGAGCGGGAGATGACGATCCGCCTCGATGCCCGCAACCGTCCCGAGCCGGACCTCTTGCTGACGGACCTGCCCTACGACCCCGACCGCACCTGTTACGCCCCCGAACACGTGCACCTCGTCGTGGAAGTCGTCTCCCCCGAGTCCGCCCACCGCGACCGCACGGTCAAGCTCCGCAAGTACGCGGAGGCCGGCATCCCGCACTACTGGTGCATCGAGGACGAGGACGGCGCACCCGTCGTCCACGTGTACGAGCTCGACGAACCAACGGGCGTCTACGCGCCCGCCGGCATCTTCCGGGGCGCCCTCCAGCGCCCGGTGCCCTTCGAGATCAGTGTCGACCTCGACAAGCTCACACCTCCCCGGAGCGGCTGAAAAATCAGCACCGGGTCAGCACCTGAACGTGGAAGAGGCCGGACTCGCCGGAGTCCGGCCTCTCCTGAGCCGCATGTCGACCGAAGATCTCACAAGCGGTATCGGGACGAACGACTACACGTTGAAGCGGAACTCCACCACATCGCCGTCCTGCATGACGTAGTCCTTGCCCTCCATGCGGGCCTTGCCCTTCGCGCGGGCCTCGGCGACCGAGCCGGCCTCGACCAGGTCGGCGAAGGAGATGACCTCGGCCTTGATGAAGCCCTTCTGGAAGTCGGTGTGGATGACACCGGCGGCCTCGGGGGCGGTCGCGCCCTTCTTGATCGTCCAGGCGCGGGACTCCTTGGGGCCGGCCGTCAGGTAGGTCTGGAGGCCGAGGGTGTCGAAGCCGACGCGGGCGAGGGTGGCGAGGCCGGGCTCGTGCTGGCCGACGGACTCGAGGAGCTCCAGGGCCTCGTCCTCGTCCAGCTCGGCGAGGTCGGCCTCCAGCTTGGCGTTGAGGAAGATGGCCTCGGCGGGGGCGACCAGGGCGCGCTGCTCGTTCTTGAAGTCCTCGTCGATCAGCTCGTCCTCGTCGACGTTGAAGACGTAGAGGAACGGCTTGGTGGTGAGCAGGTGCAGGTCGTGCAGCAGCTCGGCGCGCTCGGAGCCCTGGACGATGCCGTGCGCGAAGAGCGTGTCGCCCTTCTCCAGGATCTCCTTGGCCTCCTCGACGGCCTTGACCTTGGGCACGACGTCCTTCTTGATCCGCGACTCCTTCTGGAGCCGGGGCAGGACCTTCTCGATGGTCTGGAGGTCCGCGAGGATCAGCTCGGTGTTGATCGTCTCGATGTCGTTCTTGGGCGAGACCTTGCCGTCGACGTGGACGACGTTCTCGTCCTTGAAGGCGCGGATGACCTGGCAGATCGCGTCGGACTCGCGGATGTTCGCCAGGAACTTGTTGCCCAGGCCCTCGCCCTCGGACGCGCCGCGCACGATGCCGGCGATGTCGACGAAGTCCACGGTGGCCGGGAGGGTCCGCTCCGACTTGAAGATCTCGGCGAGCTTGTGCAGGCGGGGGTCGGGGACGCCGACCACGCCGACGTTGGGCTCGATCGTGGCGAACGGGTAGTTGGCCGCCAGCACGTCGTTCTTGGTCAGGGCGTTGAACAGGGTCGACTTGCCGACATTCGGCAGACCGACGATTCCGATCGTGAGCGACACGTTGCGACTTCCCGTACGTGAGAGGAGGACTGGCGGAGTGGGCCGATCCACCAGTCTACGGGGTGCCCGCCCCGCCCCGGCGAAGTACCGAACGCCTGGCCGAGCCGGGACGCACGGCGTGTCGGACGGGCTATTCGGCACATAAACCGACCTAAGTTGGGCCAGTGGAGCAACACAGGACACGCCCCCCGCAGCCCGGACCCCGCCGCGGCACCCCACCGCCCCTGCCGCCGCAGGTGCCCCGCGGCGGTACGCGTACGCCCCGGCAGGCCCAGCCGGGACAGCCACGCCCGGGACAGCCGCGCCCGGCCCGCCCCGGCGCGCAGCGCGGTACGGCACCCGCCCGGCGTCCCGCTCCCGAACCCGCCCGGCGCCCCGCTCCCGCTCCGGCCCGGGCGACGCGCAGGCTGCCCAACCCCCGGCTGACCGGTCTGGGCTGCGGCCTCTTCTGCGGCGCGCTGATGCTGGCCCTGGGCTTCCTGGACCGCCTGCTCTTCGGGGCCTCGCCGCTGGTGTACGGCGTGCTGTTCCTGCCGGTGTGCGTGCTGACCGCGGTCTGGGTGCGCCGGGGCGACCTGGTGAGCGCGCCGGTCGTCGTCCCGATCGCCTTCGCCCTGGGCCTGCTCCCCCTCGCCACCGGCGACGGCCTCGGCGCCCGCCTGATGGCCCTGTTCACCGCCCTCGCGACCCAGGCCGGCTGGCTCTACGGCGGAACCCTGCTCGCGGGCTCGATCGTCACCGTCCGCAAACTGAAGCTGATGATCCAACGAGCCACGACGCCCCAGCATCACCACCCACCGACCGGCGCCTGACACCGCCCGACAGCACGGGCCATCTCCGCACGCCTTACGCCGCCCGACAGCGTCCGCCCCTCCGTACGGCCACGCGCCTGGCGGCGGCCGAGTCGCGTATCCGGCGGGCCCTGGCCGACCATCCGCCCCGGCGGCTCATCCACGGCCGGCCCCTTCCGCGGGACCCCGACCTCACCCGGCCACTGCTGCCTACACCGGCAGGTCCCGGTCGGCCCCGCCGGCATCCGGTCCGCGCCCGGACGGGCCGCGCCCGGCGGCGCGCGCCGCTCGTCGTCGGGACGGGGAGTTTCCGGCGGGGTCAGGACCCGTCGGCCTGCCTGTCCTTCGCCGCGTGCATCGCCGCCCCCACGATCCCCGCGTTGTTCTGCAGCTCGGCCGGGACGATCTCGGCCTTGATGCCCTCGATGAAGTGCAGGAACTTGTGGGCCTTGCGGCTGACGCCGCCGCCGATGATGAGCAGTTCCGGGGAGAAGAGCATCTCGACGTGCGCGAGGTATCTCTGGACCCGGAGGGCCCACTCCTGCCAGGACAGGTTGTGGTCGTCCTTGGCCTTGCTGGAGGCCCGCTTCTCCGCGTCGTGCCCGTGCAGCTCCAGATGGCCCAGCTCGGTGTTGGGCACGAGTGTGCCGTCGACGAAGACCGCGCTGCCGATGCCGGTGCCGAAGGTGAGCAGGATGACCGTGCCCTTGCGGCCGCGTCCCGCGCCGAAGGCGACCTC
The DNA here is from genome assembly GCF_055572035.1 of Streptomyces sp. NPDC030838. Classification (NCBI taxonomy): domain Bacteria; kingdom Bacillati; phylum Actinomycetota; class Actinomycetes; order Kitasatosporales; family Streptomycetaceae; genus Streptomyces; species Streptomyces sp. NPDC030838. The sequence goes on from NZ_JBVIED010000002.1 coordinate 101,187, forward strand.
GGCGACGCCCGCCGCGTCGGCGTCGTTCACCACCGTCACCGGCAGGCCGCCGAGCCGCTGGGAGAACAGCGCGCGGGCGTCCGTGTCGATCCAGCTCTTGTCGACGTTCGCCGCCGTACGCACCGTGGATCCGCCGGTGACCACGCCCGGGAAGGTCAGCCCGACGGGCCCCGTCCAGCCGAAGTGGTCGACGACCTGCTTGACGCCGTCGGCCACCCCGTCCGGCGTCGCCGGGTGCGGGGTGAGCACCTTGCAGCGCTCCTGCGCCAGGTCGCCCCTGTCCAGGTCCACAGGGGCGCCCTTGATTCCGGATCCGCCGATGTCCACGCCGAAGATCTGCATGGCTCTACGTTACGACGGACGACTGACAGTCACTCCCCCGACGTCACTCGCCCCGACCGTCACTCCCCGGCCGGACCGGCCCCACCGCGCTCGGCGACCAGCGCGGCCGCCTCGTCGCGCAGGTCCCGGCGCAGCTCCTTCGGCAGCGAGAAGGTGATGGACTCCTCGGCCGCCTTGACGATCTCCACGTCCTCGAAGCCGCGCTGGGCCAGCCACTCCAGCACCTGCTCGACCAGCACCTCCGGCACGGACGCACCCGAGGTGACGCCGACCGTGGACACGCCCTCCAGCCAGGCCTCGTCGATCTCGTCGGCGAAGTCCACCAGGTAGGCGTCGCGGGCGCCCGCGAGCTTGGCGACCTCCACCAGCCGCTTGGAGTTCGAGGAGTTCCGGGAGCCGACGACGATCACCAGGTCGGCCTCGGCGCCCATCTGCTTCACCGCGAGCTGACGGTTCTGCGTGGCGTAGCAGATGTCGTCGCTCGGCGGGGAGATCAGCTGCGGGAACTTCTCCTTGAGCGCGTCGACGGTCTCCATGGTCTCGTCGACGGAGAGGGTGGTCTGGGAGAGCCAGACGACCTTCGACTCGTCGCGGACCTCGACCTTCGCCACGTCTCCCGGCCCGTCGACGAGCTGGATGTGGTCGGGGGCCTCGCCGGAGGTGCCGATGACCTCCTCGTGGCCCTCGTGGCCGATCAGGAGGATGTCGTAGTCCTCGTTGGCGAAGCGGACGGCTTCCTTGTGGACCTTGGTGACCAGCGGGCAGGTCGCGTCGATGGTGGCCAGCTTGCCGCGCTTGGCCTCCTCGTGGACGACCGGGGCGACACCGTGCGCGGAGAACATCACGATGTTCCCCGGCGGGACCTCCTCGGTCCGCTCGACGAAGATCGCGCCCTTCTTCTCCAGGGTCTGCACGACGTACTTGTTGTGGACGATCTCGTGGCGGACATAGATCGGCGCCCCGTACTGCTCCAGGGCTTTCTCGACGGCGATCACGGCGCGGTCCACACCCGCGCAGTAGCCACGGGGGGCGGCGAGCAGGACACGGCGGCCAGGCGAAGCAGTCATGGCACCCATCGTAAGGCCGCGTTCGGGGGGTCAAAGATCGCGTCCCCGTCGCGTCGCCGGGGAGACTGGCCTGAGCTGGGAGGGGCGGGACGCGACAGTACGGACGGGACGCGCGGAGGAACTGATGTCCGATACCGGCACGGCGGTCCCCCGGGCCGACGAGCACCACGAGCTGCGCCGCAGCCTCGGCTTCCGCGACCTGGTGGTGTACGGGCTGCTGTTCATCGCGCCGATGGCCCCGGTGGGTGTGTTCGGCACCCTGGACGCCCGCTCGCACGGCGCGGTCGCGCTGGTCTACGTCGTCGCCACGGTCGCGATGGCGTTCACCGCGTTCAGCTACGCCCAGATGGTGCGGGTCGTCCCGCAGGCGGGCTCGGTCTTCGCCTACGCGCGCGTGGCGCTCGGCAAGGAGGCCGGTTTCGTCGCCGGCTGGATGGCGATGCTGGACTATCTGCTCATCCCGGCGGTCGCCTATCTGTTCTCCGGGATCGCCATGGAGGCCCTGGTCCCGGAGGTCTCGCGCTGGGTGTGGACGGCGCTCGCGGTCGTCGTCACCACGCTGCTGAACCTGTGGGGCGTACGGGTCGCCGCGCGCGTGGGATTCGCCGTACTGGCGATGGAGATCGTGGTCCTGCTGGTGTTCGTGGTCGCCGCGATCGTCGTCCTCGCGCGGGACGGCGCCGAGCGGGGCTGGCTGTCTCCGCTGTCCGGGGACGGCACGCGGGGCGCGTTCGCGCTGTCGGCGGTGATCGGGGCGGTGTCGATCGCCGTGCTGTCGTATCTCGGTTTCGACGCCATCGCCACCTTCGCCGAGGAGGTGACCGGCGGCCCGGCGAAGGTGGCCCGCGCGGTGCTGTTCTGTCTCGCCCTCGCCGGTGTGCTCTTCGTCGCCCAGACCTATCTGGTGGCGCTGCTGACGCCAGTGTCCTCGGCGGAGCTGGCCGCCGACCCCGCGCGGCAGGGCTCAGCGTTCTACGACGCGGTGAACGCCTCCGTCGGGACCTGGCTGCACGATCTGGTGGCCGTCAGCAAGGCGATCGGCGCCGCGTTCGCCGCGCTGGCGGGGCAGGCGGCGGCGGGACGGCTGCTGTTCGCGATGGGCCGCGCCCGGCGCCTGCCGCGGGCGCTGTCGCGCACGGACGCCGGGGTGCCGCGCGTGGCGCTGCTGTGCGCGGCGGTCATCACGCTGGTCGCCGCGGTGTGGGCGGCCCGCCGGGACGACGGGATGGACCATCTGGTGTCGGTGGTCGACATCGGCGCGCTGACCGCGTTCACCCTGCTGCACGCGAGCGTGTTCGGGTGGTTCGTGGTACGGCGGCGAGGCCGTCCGGTGAGCTGGTGGCGGCATGTGCTGGTGCCGGTGCTCGGGGCGGCGATCACCGTCGCCGTGATCGTGGAGGCGTCGCGGCCGGCGCAGGTCGTGGGCGCGATCTGGTGCGCGGCCGGCCTGGTGGTGCTGGCCGTCCAGCGGAGCCGCCGGGGAGACGTCGAGGCGGCGCCTTGAGCCACGAGACGCGTCACGCCGGATTGTCAGTCGCTGCCGTTACGCTCACCAGCATGGCTGTGAACACATCCCCGGAATCCCCGCTCCCCGTCGGTGAGGTGTCGCGGCTCATCGGGGGGTGGATCGACCGGCTCGGCGCGGTGTGGGTCGAGGGGCAGATCACGCAGTTGTCGCGGCGGCCGGGGGCCGGCGTGGTGTTCCTGACGCTGCGGGATCCGTCGTACGACATCTCGGTGAGCGTGACCTGTTACCGGCAGGTGTTCGACGCGGTGGCCGACGTGGTGAGCGAGGGCGCCCGGGTGGTCGTGCTCGCGAAGCCCGAGTGGTATGCGCCGCGGGGGCAGCTGTCGCTGCGGGCGGCCGAGATAAGGCCCGTGGGCGTGGGCGAGCTGCTGGCGCGGCTGGAGCAGCTGAAGAAGGCGCTGGCGGCCGAGGGGCTGTTCGCGCCGGAGCGCAAGAAGCCGCTGCCCTTCCTGCCGCAGCTGATCGGCCTGGTCTGCGGCCGGGCGTCGGCGGCGGAGCGGGACGTGCTGGAGAACGCCCGGCACCGCTGGCCCGCCGTCCGCTTCGAGGTGCGCAACGTGGCCGTGCAGGGCGTGCACGCGGTCCCGCAGGTGGTGCAGGCTGTGAAGGAGCTGGACGAGCTCGACGACGTGGACGTGATCATCGTCGCGCGGGGCGGCGGCAGCGTGGAGGACCTGCTGCCGTTCTCCGACGAGCAGCTGGTGCGCGCGGTGGCCGCCTGCCGTACGCCGGTGGTGTCGGCCATCGGCCACGAGCCCGACAACCCGCTCCTGGACCATGTGGCCGATCTGCGCGCCTCCACCCCGACCGACGCCGCCAAGAAGGTCGTGCCGGACGTCGGCGAGGAGTTCGAGCGGGTGCGGCAGCTGCGCGACCGGGCGCGGCGCTGCATGGAGGCGTTCGTCGACCGCGAGGAGCGCGGGCTGGCGCACGCGCTGGCGCGGCCGGTGATGGAGAATCCGCACCGGATGATCGACGAGCGCGCCGACCTGGTGGACTCGCTGACCGAGCGGGGCCGCCGCTGCCTGGGCCATCTCCTCGACCGCGCCGAGTCCGAGCTGACCCACACCCACGCGCGCGTGGTGGCCCTCTCGCCCGCGGCCACGCTCCAGCGGGGGTACGCCGTACTGCAGAAGGCCGACGGGCATGTGGTCCGCGATCCCGGCGAGGTCACCGCGGACGAGCCGCTGCGCGCGCGGGTGGCCGAGGGCGAGTTCTCCGTACGAGTCGAACCTAGGGTGGGTGGATGACCAGCAAGGTGGAAGAGGCGCTCGGGTACGAGCAGGCCCGGGACGAGTTGATCGAGGTCGTACGACGGCTGGAGGCCGGCGGTACGACGCTGGAGGAGTCCCTGGCGCTCTGGGAGCGCGGCGAGGAGCTGGCCAAGGTGTGCCGGCGCTGGCTGGAGGGGGCGCGGGCGCGGCTGGACGCGGCGCTGGCCGAGGAGGCCGCGGCGGAGGAGGCCGAGGCCGCCGAGCGGTAGTTCGCCCGGGGTCCGGAAGCGTGCGGGCTGTGAAGCGGATCACCACGCCCCGCTTTTGGTTGAACGTTGAACTTCACTGACGTACTGTCGATGCCGTTCAGCACCACGTTCGAAAAGGTTCAGCCATGTCACTCGTTCTTGACCCCGCCGCCCAGGACCTGCTCTTCCGCGAGGCCCGCACCGCGAACACCTTCACCGACGAGCCGGTGACCGACGAGCAGATCCAGGCGATCTACGACCTGGTCAAGTACGGCCCGACCGCGTTCAACCAGTCCCCGCTGCGGATCACCCTGGTCCGCTCCGCCGAGGCCCGCGAGCGCCTGGTCCGGCACATGGCCGAGGGCAACCAGCCGAAGACGGCCACCGCCCCGCTGGTCGCGATCCTCTCCGCGGACAACGAGTTCCACGAGGAGCTGCCCGCCCTCTTCCCGCACTTCCCGCAGGCCAAGGACGCCTTCTTCGACGAGCGCCCGGTGCGTGAGAACTCCGCCCTGCTGAACGCCAGCCTCCAGGCCGCCTACTTCATCGTCGGCGTCCGCGCCGCCGGTCTGGCCGCCGGCCCGATGACCGGCCTGGACTTCGAGGGCGTCCGCAAGGAGTTCCTGGACGACGACCACACCCCGCTGATGGTGGTCAACATCGGCAAGCCGGGCCCGGACGCCTGGTTCCCGCGCTCGCCGCGCCTGGAGTTCGAGCAGGTCGTCACGACCGTCTGAGCCCCTGGCACCAGACGACCGTCTGAGGCCCCCGGCACCAGGCACACACAGCACACAAAAGGGCCCCGGCAACTCGCCGGGGCCCTTTCCCGTCGCCCTGTACGGGGCGGCTCACGCCAGCTTCAGCGCCGCCGCCATCTCCGCCAGCTGCTCGAACGAGCCCGTACCGGCCACCACGGTCGTCACGCCGCCCTTGGCGTCCGCGTCATCCGCCGACAGCACCAGAGCGTCGTAGCGGCCGCCGGTCCAGCGCGTCCACGTGCGGCCGCCGATCTCCTCGGTGGCCTTCGTCTCGTGCGCGCCCTGGGTCGCCTCGTCGATGAACCTCGAGCGCTTCTCCGTGGACTGCTTGACCTGCACATACTCGCCGTCGGGCGCGTGGAAGCCCAGGTGCCACATGTTGTTCTCGACGCCCTGGAAGCGCACGGACGTCGCCGTCCAGCCGTCCCGCAGGCCCTCCGGCGCGGCCACCGGGTAGGGCGCCGCACGGCGGGCCGTGATCAGCTCGACGCGGTAGTCGACCGGCTTGACCGGCGACCCACTGCCGTCGTGCGGGACGAAGAGGTAGATGACCCCTGCCGCGAGCACGGTCACGCCCAGGGAGAGCACCATGCTCCGGGCCGTCTTCTGCTTGCCGTTCGTACCTGCCACGCCCCTATCGTCGCAGGTGCCCTGGTCCGCTCATCCGTGGGGTGCACTGCTCAATTTGTCACCCTGACGATAGAGTCATGGCCAACACCCTCATCCGGCCGTCGTCGTATCAGAAAGGTGCGCTCCGATGACCGAGCATCATCTGCCGTCCGAACTCGATGTCCCCTCCGAGGCCCCCGACCGCAACCTCGCCCTGGAACTGGTCCGCGTGACCGAGGCAGCGGCGATGGCCGCCGGCCGCTGGGTGGGGCGCGGCGACAAGAACGGCGCCGACGGGGCCGCGGTGCGCGCCATGCGGACCCTCGTATCCACCGTCTCCATGAACGGCGTCGTCGTCATCGGCGAAGGCGAGAAGGACGAAGCCCCGATGCTCTTCAACGGGGAGCGCGTCGGTGACGGGACCGGGCCCGAGTGCGACATCGCCGTCGACCCGATCGACGGGACCACCCTCACGGCGAAGGGCATGCCGAACGCCATCGCCGTGCTCGCGGCGGCGGAGCGCGGGTCGATGTTCGACCCGTCCGCCGTTTTCTACATGGACAAGCTGGTCACCGGGCCCGAGGCGGCCGACTTCGTCGACATCAACGCGCCTGTCTCGGTGAACATCCGGCGGGTCGCCAAGGCCAAGCGGTCCGCGCCCGAGGATGTGACGGTCGTCATCCTCGACCGGCCGCGGCACGAGGGGATCATCCAGGAGATCCGGGAGACCGGGGCGCGGATCAAGCTGATCTCGGACGGCGATGTCGCCGGGTCGATCCTGGCGCTGCGCGAGGGCACGGGCGTGGACCTGCTGCTCGGCATCGGCGGTACGCCGGAGGGCATCATCTCGGCCTGTGCGGTGAAGTGCCTGGGCGGCACCATCCAGGGCAAGCTGTGGCCGAAGGACGACGAGGAGAAGCAGCGGGCGATCGACGCGGGGCACGATCTCGACCGGGTGCTGACCACGGAGGACCTGGTCACCGGGGAGAACGTGTTCTTCGTGGCGACCGGGATCACCGATGGCGAGCTGCTGCGGGGTGTGCGGTACCGGTCGGAGACCGCGACGACCGACTCGATCGTGATGCGGTCGAAGTCGGGGACGGTGCGGCGGATCGACTCGGAGCATCGGCTGAGCAAGTTGCGGGCGTACAGCGCGATTGATTTTGATCGGGCGAAGTAGCGCCTACTGAGTGGGGGGGTGTGGAGCGTGGGCGGCTGCGGGATGTCTGTGGTTGATCGCGCCCACGCGGCGGAGCCGCATATCAAACACAGCCCCGCGCCCCTGGGTGAGTCACCGCGCCCGGCGTGCAAAACGAACCCCCACATGCAGAACAGAAGGGGCGTCTCCTGTGCGGAGGGGACGCCCCTTCTGTCTGTGCGTCAGCCGGCTGCGGCTATGCGGTTGGTCGCCCGGGCCGCCTTCTTCAGTTCCAGGTCGCGGCGGCGGCGTCGGGCCAGGACCACGCGGCGTTCGGCGGCGGTGAGGCCGCCCCAGACGCCGTACGGCTCGGGCTGGAGCAGGGCGTGCTCGCGGCACTCGACCATCACCGGGCAGCGGGCGCAGACGCGCTTGGCCGCCTCCTCGCGGGACAGACGCGCGGCGGTGGGCTCCTTGGAGGGGGCGAAGAACAGGCCGGCCTCGTCGCGCCGGCACACCGCCTCGGTGTGCCAGGGGGCGTCTTGATCCCTGTCTCGCGCTGGCACCCGCGGGGCCGGAACGGCAGCTACCTGCAGGGACGAATGCGGCGGTTGCAGCACGGTCTACTCCTGACGACGGCTTCGCGAGCGAGAGACGATGCAGCAAGGTCTACCCGCTGTACGCGCGCCTATGCAGGGAGTCCCCGACCGGCGGGTCGGTATCCGCCGCCCCGCCGGATCGACAGCCGTCAACGGTCGAGATGCCTGCGCACACTCCGGTCGACCTTGCGCTGGACGCGGTCGAGGATGTCCGCGACGAGCCTGCCCCGCCTCGGGCGGGCCTCCACACTGCCGAGGATCGCCCAGCCGTCGACGTACACGACCGGCGCGTCCGGGTCCTCGGCGTCGAGCGGGTCCACCTCGAAGGAGCCCAGGACACCGCCGCCGGTGCCGCGCAGCGACACGTTCTCCGGCACGCTGACCTCGACGCTTCCGAACACCGAGTAGGCCTTCACCACGACCTGCTGGTACTCGAAGAGCGCCTCGCTCAGATCGATCTCCACACTGCCGAAGATCGCGTACGCGTGGATCCGGCGCCCGGCCCGCCAGCGGCCCTTGCGCATCGCACTGCTGAACACCGCGACCACGTTGTCGTCCGGGTCGGCGGGTATGGCACCGGCCGTGGGGCGGCCGGCCGCGTGGGCGTACGCCGGGGTCGCCCGCCGCTGGTGCGCACCGGGCAGGTCCCGGATGAAGAGCTCCAGCTCACCGACCGTCTTGGCGGCCAGCACGCCCTCCACCCGCTCGGCGTGCTCCTCGGCGGTGAGGCGGCCCTCGGCGAGGGCGTCGCGCAGCAGGTCGGCGACGCGGTCGCGGTCGGCGTCGGACGCGCGGAGCTCGGAGGCGCGGAGTTCGGAGGCGGTGGGCGCGGTCTGCTTCTGAAGGTCCACGAGCATCAGCGTAGCGAAACACGATAGATCGCGATAGCCCCCCGCGGTTTCCAACTGAGCCTTACCTCACAGGCTCGCTGTCGTAGGCAGGTTCTACGCTGGTGGACGCTGCCAATGGAGGCCAGCCGCTGTCTGTCGTGAGTGAGGAATGGGCGAGATGCCTGAGTTCGCGTACACCGATCTGCTCCCCATGGGAGAGGACACCACCCCGTACCGGCTGGTGACCTCCGAGGGTGTTTCCACGGTCGAGGGACCGGACGGGCGGACGTTCCTGAAGGTCGAGCCGGAGGCGCTGCGGAAGCTGGCCGAGGAGGCGATCCACGACATCCAGCACTATCTGCGGCCGGCCCACCTGGCGCAGCTGCGGCGGATCATCGACGACCCCGAGGCGTCGAGCAACGACAAGTTCGTGGCGCTGGACCTGCTGAAGAACGCGAACATCGCGGCGGCGGGCGTGCTGCCGATGTGCCAGGACACCGGTACGGCGATCGTGATGGGCAAGCGCGGGCAGAACGTGCTCACCGAGGGGCGGGACGAGGAGGCCCTGTCCCGGGGCATCTACGACGCCTACACCAAGCTCAACCTGCGGTACTCGCAGATGGCTCCGCTCACCATGTGGGAGGAGAAGAACACCGGGTCGAACCTGCCGGCCCAGATCGAGCTGTACGCCACCGACGGCGGCGCCTACAAGTTCCTCTTCATGGCCAAGGGCGGCGGCTCCGCCAACAAGTCGTTCCTGTACCAGGAGACGAAGGCGGTCCTGAACGAGGCCTCCATGATGAAGTTCCTGGAGGAGAAGATCCGTTCGCTGGGCACGGCCGCCTGCCCGCCGTACCACCTGGCGATCGTGGTGGGCGGTACGTCGGCGGAGTACGCGCTGAAGACCGCGAAGTACGCCTCCGCGCACTACCTGGACGAGATCCCGGCCGAGGGCTCGCCGCTCGGTCACGGCTTCCGGGACAAGGAGCTGGAGGAGAAGGTCTTCGAGCTGACGCAGAAGATCGGGATCGGCGCCCAGTTCGGCGGCAAGTACTTCTGCCATGACGTGCGGGTCGTGCGGCTGCCGCGGCACGGCGCGTCCTGCCCGGTCGCCATCGCCGTCTCCTGCTCGGCCGACCGGCAGGCCGTCGCGAAGATCACCGCCGAGGGTGTCTTCCTGGAGCAGCTGGAGACCGACCCGGCGCGGTTCCTGCCGGAGACGACGGACGAGCACCTCGAGTCGGACGGCGACGTCGTCAAGATCGACCTCAACCAGCCGATGGACGACATCCTCGCCGAGCTGACCAAGTACCCGGTGAAGACCCGTCTGTCCCTCACCGGTCCGCTGGTCGTGGCCCGTGACATCGCGCACGCCAAGATCAAGGAGCGGCTGGACGCCGGCGAGGAGATGCCGCAGTACCTGAAGGACCACCCGGTGTACTACGCGGGTCCGGCGAAGACGCCGGAAGGCTACGCCTCGGGTTCCTTCGGTCCGACGACCGCCGGCCGCATGGACTCCTACGTCGAGCAGTTCCAGGCGGCGGGCGGCTCCAAGGTCATGCTGGCGAAGGGCAACCGCAGCAAGCAGGTCACGGACGCGTGCAACGCCCACGGCGGCTTCTACCTCGGCTCCATCGGCGGGCCCGCCGCCCGCCTCGCCCAGGACTGCATCAAGAAGGTCGAGGTCGTCGAGTACGAGGAGCTCGGCATGGAGGCCGTCTGGAAGATCGAGGTCGAGGACTTCCCGGCGTTCATCGTCGTCGACGACAAGGGCAACGACTTCTTCCAGAACCCGGCGCCCGAGCCGACGTTCACGCACATTCCGGTGCGGGGACCGGGCCTGGCGTAGGCCTGTGCACCGGACGGGAGCCCGCGCGGGCTCCCGTCCGGCCCAACCCCCGGAACATCGTGCCGGCCCCGATCGCTATAGCCGGTATGAGCGAATACCGCATCGAGCACGACTCCATGGGCGAGGTCCGGGTCCCCGCGGACGCGAAGTGGCGGGCGCAGACGCAGCGGGCGGTGGAGAACTTTCCCGTCTCCGGGCAGCGGATCGAGCGGGCCCACATCGAGGCGCTGGCGCGGATCAAGGCCGCGGCGGCGAAGGTGAACGCCCGGCTGGGGGTGGTGGACAAGGACGTCGCGGAGGCGATTCAGGAGGCCGCCGCGGAGGTGGCCGAGGGGCGGTGGGACGAGCACTTCCCCGTGGACGTGTTCCAGACGGGGTCCGGGACCTCGTCCAACATGAACACCAACGAGGTCATCGCGACGCTGGCCAGTGAGCGGCTGGGGAAGGCCGTTCATCCGAACGACCACGTCAACGCCTCCCAGTCCTCCAACGACGTCTTCCCGTCCTCGATCCACATCGCCGCCACCGCCGCCGTCACCCGCGACCTGATCCCCGCCCTGGAGCATCTCGCCGCCTCCCTCTCCCGCAAGGCCGAGGAGTTCGCCGATGTGGTGAAGTCGGGGCGTACGCACCTCATGGACGCCACCCCGGTCACGCTGGGGCAGGAGTTCGCGGGGTATGCGGCTCAGGTGCGGTACGGGATCGAGCGGCTTCAGGCGTCCCTCCCCCGGCTCGCCGAGCTGCCGCTCGGCGGCACCGCTGTCGGCACCGGCATCAACACGCCGCCCGGGTTCTCCGCCGCCGTCATCGAGGAAGTCGCCCGCGCCACCGGGCTGCCGCTCAGCGAGGCCCGCGACCACTTCGAGGCGCAGGGCGCCCGGGACGGGATCGTGGAGACCAGTGGGCAGTTGCGGGTCATCGCCGTATCGCTGACGAAGATCGCCAATGATCTGCGGTGGATGGCCTCCGGGCCGCGCACCGGTCTCGCCGAGATCTCCCTGCCCGACCTCCAGCCCGGCTCCTCGATCATGCCCGGCAAGGTCAACCCGGTTATCCCCGAGGCCACCCTGATGGTCGCCGCGCAGGTCATGGGGAACGACGCCACCATCGCCGCCGCGGGGGCCGCCGGGAACTTCGAGCTCAACGTCATGCTGCCGGTCATCGCGAAGAACGTCCTCGAGTCCGTCCGGCTGCTCGCCAATGTGTCGCGGCTGCTCGCCGACCGGACCGTCGACGGGATCACCGCCAACCGCGAACGCGCCCGCGAGTACGCCGAGTCGTCGCCCTCCGTCGTCACCCCGCTCAACAAGTACATCGGGTACGAGGAGGCCGCCAAGGTCGCCAAGAAGTCGCTCGCGGAGCGGAAGACCATCCGTCAGGTGGTCCTGGAGGGTGGGTACGTGGAGCGCGGTGACCTCACCGTCGAGCAGCTGGACGAGGCGCTGGACGTCCTGCGTATGACACATCCGTAACCGTCGGTTCCGCACGTGTGAACCGTGACGCGCACCGCAGCGTCGTATGACAGTGACACCTAATATCTGTGCATGGCAGACGACGGAGCGGTGAGAGAAGTGGAAGCGGGCGGCACGACGGCCTTCTGGGCGCCCGGGAGTCAGATCCTGTGGCGGTACCGGGAGAACGCCGGCGCTCGCTTCCATATCGCCCGCCCCGTCACGGTCGTCCAGGACGACGAGGAACTGCTCGCCGTCTGGATGGCGCCCGGCACCGAGTGTGTGAAGCCGGTGCTCGCCGACGGCACCCCCGTGCACCTGGAGCCGCTGGAGACCCGCTACACCAAGCCGCGCACCGTGCAGCGCGACCGCTGGTTCGGCACCGGTGTGCTGAAGCTGGCGCGGCCCGGCGAGCCGTGGTCGGTGTGGCTGTTCTGGGAGCCGGGCTGGCGGTTCAAGAACTGGTACGTCAACCTGGAGGAGCCACTGGCGCGTTGGGACGGCGGGGTCGACTCCGAGGATCACTTCCTGGACATCTCCGTGCACCCGGACCGCACCTGGCACTGGCGCGACGAGGACGAGTTCGCCCAGGCCCAGCGGGACGGCCTGGTGGACGCCCGGCTCGCCGAGCGGGTGCGTGCGGCGGGGCGGGACGCGGTGGAGGTGATCCGCGCCTGGGGCCCGCCGTTCTCGGACGGCTGGCAGCACTGGCGTCCGGATCCGTCCTGGTCCGTCCCCGTCCTCCCGGACGACTGGGATCGTACGCCCGCGCATGTGTCCTCATGAGACCCTTGATGCGCCCCCGGGCAAGAAACGTAGGATCGTCCTCCGCAAGGGCGCGCGGCGGCAACTCCCGGGGCGCGCAACGGGCCTGACCACATGTCACCGAGGGGCGGCAGGACGTGAGCGAGGGGTACGAGCGCACCACCCGTGCGGGCCGCGGCCGGTCCGCGAGTGGCACAGGAACAACCTCTGACCACGCGGGAAATCCGTTCCCTGGACACGTATTTGGGGTATCGGCCTTCCTGCGGGACGAACTGCAACGGCGCACGCGGAACGCGCGGCGCGCAGCCCCGGACGGATGGATTCGACACGCGTGACGGAGCAGCCGACCTCCTTCGAGCGCCCCCAGGCGGGCGCCGACCCCGCGGATCCCCGCGGGGCGCTCCTGCGTACCCCGGGGCCGCAGCGCAGCACGCCCGGCGGCTCCGGGTTACCCCAGGCACAGGCCCAGGCCCGCGGCGGCGCCGGTGAGACGCCCTCCGTGCCGCCCGGCCCGCCGGTGACGCCCGCACCCGACGGCACCGGCCCCGAGCACTCCCAGCCGGCGGCCGCCGAACCCGACACCCACCGACCCCGCCCCACTCCCGAGGCCATCCCGGCCCAGCCGCCCGGCCTGGAGCAGGAGCGCCGGACCGGCCAGGGCCTGCCGCCCGGCCGGCCCACTCCCATGCGCCGGGACGGCGACCGGCTGCGCTTCGTGGGCGCCGCGACTCGCCGCATCGCCCGCGGCATCGACCTGGACGAGATCGTGATGGGGCTGTGCCGGGCGACCGTGCCGACCTTCTCCGACGCGATCCTGGTCTATCTGCGCGATCCGCTGCCGGTCGGCGACGAGCGGCCCACGGGTCCGGTGGTGCTGCGGCTGCGCCGTACCGACCGGATTCCGGAGGAGCGGGACACCGAGGGCGGTTTCCTGCCCGTCTTCCAGCCTGAGCCGTCCGAGCTGTCCGCGCTCACCGCCGAACTGTGCGAGGTACGCCCCGGCGGCGCCCTGAACGAGGTGCTGCGCGGCGTCCGCCCGGTCTTCGCCGACGCGCCGGCCGCCCGCGCCGCGCTGCCCGAACTCCTGGGCGAGGAGGGCGAGTCGCTCATCCCGAGCGGCCAGCGGGCCATCCTCGCGCCGCTGCGCGGCCGCCGCCGGGTGATCGGCGCGGCGGTCTTCCTGCGCCGCCCGGAGCGCATCGCCTTCGAGGCCGACGACCTGCTCGTCGCCGCCCAGCTCGCCACCCACAGCGCGCTCGGCATCGACAAGGCGGTGCTGTACGGGCGGGAGGCGTACATCGCCGACGAGTTGCAGCGCACCATGCTGCCGGAAACGCTTCCGCAGCCGACGGGTGTGCGGCTGGCCTCGCGCTACCTCCCCGCCGCCGAGACCGCGCGGGTCGGCGGTGACTGGTACGACGCGATCCCGCTGCCCGGCAGCCGCGTGGCGCTGGTGGTGGGTGACGTCATGGGGCACTCCATGACCTCCGCCGCGATCATGGGCCAGCTGCGGACCACGGCGCAGACCCTCGCCGGACTCGACCTCCCGCCGCAGGAGGTGCTGCACCACCTCGACGAGCAGGCCCAGCGGCTGGGGACCGACCGCATGGCGACCTGCCTGTACGCCGTCTACGACCCGGTCTCGCACCGCATCACCATCGCCAACGCCGGCCACCCGCCGCCCGTCCTGCTGCATCTGGGCGGGCGCGCCGAGGTGCTGCGGGTGCCCGCGGGCGCGCCGATCGGCGTCGGCGGCGTCGACTTCGAGGCCGTGGAGCTGGACGCGCCCGCCGGGGCGACGCTGCTGCTCTACACCGACGGGCTCGTCGAGTCCCGGCTGCGGGACGTGTGGACCGGCATAGAGCAGCTGCGCGAGAAGCTCGCCGCCACCGCGCAGCTCACGGGACCCGATCACCCGCCGCCGCTGGAGGCGCTGTGCGACGAGGTGCTGGACATGCTCGGTCCGGGGGACCGGGACGACGACATCGCGCTGCTCGCGGCCCGGTTCGACGGGATCGCGCCGAGTGATGTCGCGTACTGGTATCTGGACCCGGAGGACGCCGCGCCCGGCCGGGCGCGGCGGCTTGCCCGGCGGGCGCTGGCCCGGTGGGGGCTCGAGGAGCTGACCGACTCGGTGGAGTTGCTGGTCAGTGAGGTCGTCACCAATGCGGTGCGGTATGCCTCGCGGCCGGTTACTCTGCGGCTTTTGCGGACTGATGTGCTGCGGTGTGAGGTCGGCGATGATGTGCCGCAGTTGCCGCGGTTGCGGCAGGCTCGGGCCACTGATGAGGGTGGGCGGGGGCTGTATCTCGTCAATCGGATGGCTCGGCGGTGGGGGGCTACTCGGTTGAGCACCGGGAAAGTTGTCTGGTTTGAGCTGAATCGCACATAGCGCGCACCCGCCGTAGGAGGTTCTCATCCACGGCGGGTGCGGGTTCGTTGTGGTTTCTCGCGCAGTTCCCCGCGCCCCTTCCGGGGCGCTCTACTGATCGCCCTCTTCTGGCTCGAAGGGGTTGTCCGGGACGCCACCGCCGTCCGCCGGTGGAGTCGTCGTGGGTGGTGTCGTCGTCGGAGTCTGCGTCGGGGTCTGCGTGGGCGTCTGGGTCGGGGTCTGCGACGGAGTCCGCGTCGGGCTCGACGACGTGGGCGGGGCCGACGAGGACGGCGCCTCCGTCGTCGGTTCCTGGGTCGGGGTCTGGGTGGCCGTCGGCGTCCAGGTGGGCTGGACCGCGGCGCCCTGGGTGGTGTCCAGGTCGAACTTGGTGACCTCGCCCATCGCGCCGAAGGTGTACTGGGCCCAGATCTGCGCCGGGAAGCCACCGCCGTTGACGCGCGGCTCGCCGCCCGCCTTGTACATCGGGACCTGCCGGTGCGGGGGCTTGTCGTCCTCGCCGAACAGGCCGACCGAGGTGACCAGGTTGGGGGTGTAGCCGGTGAACCAGGCCGACTTGTTGTCGTCGGACGTACCGGTCTTGCCGGCGACCTGCTGGCCGTCGCGCTGCGGGTTCTCGCGGACCGAGCGGCGGGCCGTACCGTCGTCGACCACGCCGGTGAGCACCGAGGTGACGGTGTCGGCGGCCTCGCGGCTGATGACTCGCTCGCCGACCGGGTCGGGCAGCTCGACGGTGGTGGTCCTGTGCTCGGCGGACTTGAGCAGGGTCGGGGTGACCTGCTTGCCGTGGTTGGCGAGGGTGGCGTAGGCGCCGGCCATCTCCAGCGGGCTCGCGCCCATCGAGCCGAGGGTCTGGGCGGGTACGGCCTCCAGGCCCTCGGTGTCCATGCCGAGCTTGCCCGCGACGTCGAGCACCTTCTGCATGCCGACGTCCACGCCCATCTGCGCGAAGACGGAGTTGACGGACTTGTTCATCGCCGTCTGGACGGTGATGTCGTCGTAGTCGACGTCGTCCTCGTTCTCCGGGGCGAAGCCGACCGGGGTGCCGTTGTCCACGACCGGGCGCTTGCTGTCGCCGTTGTAGATGGTGTTGGCGGCGATGGGGGTGCCGTCCTGGGTGGTGGCGCCCTCCTCCAGGGCGGCGGCCAGGATCAGGGGCTTGAAGGTGGAGGCGGGCTGGTAGTCGTCGCGGGTGGCGTTGTTGGTGTAGTGCTCGACGTAGTCCACGCCGCCGTACATCGCGAGGACCTTGCCGGTCTTCGGGTCGACGGAGACGGCGCCGGCCTGGACGTCCGCGTCGACGTCCCGCTCCTTCGGGTCGAGCCTGCTGGTGAGCTGGTCCTTGACGGCCTTCTCCAGCAGCTTCTGCTTCTTGCTGTCGATGTTGACCGTGATGGTCCAGCCGCCGCGCTTGATCTTGGTCAGCGCCTCTTCCATGTCGGGGGCGGCGCCCTGGGCGACCAGCCGGCGGGCGAGCTCGCGGTTGGCCTCCTCGACGATGTACCCGTTCTGGCCTTCCATGCCGGGCGCGGCCTTGGGGTCCTCGGGCACCGGGAACTTCATGCCGGCGCGCTTGCCGGCGTCGAGCCAGCCCTCCTCGACCATGTTGTCCAGGACGTAGTCCCAGCGCTCCCGGACCAGCTTCTTGCCGGTCTCCGAGGCGATCGACCAGTCGTAGGAGTTGGGCGCCTGGAGCAGCGCGGCCAGGTAGGCGCCCTGTGCGAGGTTGAGGTCCTCGGCGTCGACGCGGTAGTAGGACTGGGCCGCGGCCTGGATGCCGTAGGCGTCGCGGCCGTAGAAGCTGGTGTTCATGTAGCCCGCGAGGATCTCGTCCTTCGACATCCGGCGGTCCACCTTCAGGGAGATGACCAGCTCCTGGAGCTTGCGGCTGACCGTCTGTTCCTGGGTGAGGTAGTAGTTCTTGACGTACTGCTGGGTGATCGTCGAGCCGCCCTGCTTGCCCTTGCCGGACAGGGTGTTGACGACACCGCGCGCGGTGCCCTTCAGGTCGACGCCGGAGTCGTTGTAGAAGGACTTGTTCTCGGCGGCGACGAAGGCCTTCTGGACGGGCCTGGGCACCTCGGACAGGTCGACGACCTCACGGTTGAGGCCCTTGCGGGCGAGGATGGCGCCGTCGCTGTACCTGTAGACGTTGCCCTGCTCCTTGGCGAGGGCGTTCCCCTTGGGAATGTCGATCACCAGGTACAGCACGATGAACGCGCCGATACCGAGCAGGCACACCCCGAGGAACGTGCCGAGGATCTTCTTCCAGGTGAACAGCCGGCGTATGCCGCTCTTGCCGGCCCCGCCCGACGAACGGCGGCGCCGGGGCGCCGCGCGGCGGCCACCGCGCTGTCGCGCTCGTCTCTCTTCCGCTCGTCCCATGAGTCCGTCTGCTCCGCTTCGTTCTCGGTTGTCACACAAGTCGCGTGGGTCAGGTCAGCTACGAAAGCTAACACCGCTCTATGTGACCAAGTCGGTTCGATCCGGTCTTTTATGGACGTGACAATCAGCACCCGTCCCAACGGAACCGACGCCTGAGAGGGGGTTGTGGTTGCCGTGGCGGGGTAAAGTGATATCACTTAGCTAGACCGAAGCTATGCCGTACGCAGTCATGCAGTACGCAGCCATGCAGTACGAGAACGGGGGACCACCCATGTCCACACGCGACACCGCAGCGACCGCCGACGTACCCGAGATGCCCGAACCCCGCGTCCGGGAGTTCACCGCGCACAGCATCGGCGGCGGACTCGCCCTGTTCCTGGGCCTGCTCGGGGTGTTGACCGGCATCGGTCTGGTGCTCTCCGCCACGGCCGTCTCGGCGACCGGCGCCAAGGCCGCGCTGGTCATCGGGGGCATCCTGCTCGGCCTCGCCTCCTTCATCGCCATGGCCGGGCTGAACATGGTGGCGCCGGGCGAGGCCCGGGTGGTGCAGCTCTTCGGGCGGTACCGGGGCACGATCCGGCAGGACGGACTGCGCTGGGTGAACCCGCTCACCTCCCGGACGAAGATCTCGACGCGCGTCCGCAACCACGAGACGGCCGTGCTGAAGGTCAACGACGCCTACGGCAACCCGATCGAGCTGGCCGCGGTCGTGGTGTGGAAGGTGGAGGACACCGCGCAGGCCACCTTCGAGGTGGACGACTACCTGGAGTTCGTCGCCACCCAGACCGAGGCGGCGGTCCGGCACATCGCCATCGAGTACCCGTACGACGCCCACGACGAGGACGGTCTCTCGCTGCGCGGCAACGCCGAGGAGATCACCGAGAAGCTGGCCGCCGAGCTGTACGCCCGCGTGGAGGCGGCCGGGGTGAAGATCATCGAGTCCCGCTTCACGCACCTCGCCTACGCCCCCGAGATCGCCTCGGCGATGCTCCAGCGGCAGCAGGCGGGCGCGGTGGTCGCGGCCCGGCGGCAGATCGTGGACGGCGCGGTCGGCATGGTCGAGGCGGCCCTGGCCAAGCTCACCGAGCAGGACATCGTGGAACTGGACTCGGAACGGAAGGCGGCGATGGTGTCCAACCTGATGGTGGTGCTGTGCGGGGACCGCTCCGCGCAGCCGGTCCTCAACGCCGGGACGCTGTACCAGTGACGGACTCTCCGGAGGGGCCCACTCCCCGGCGGCGGCCGCAGCAGCGCAAGCAGGTGCTGCTGCGGCTCGACCCGCTGGTGTACGAGGCACTGGCCCGCTGGGCGGGCGACGAGCTGCGCTCGGCCAACGCGCAGATCGAGTTCCTGCTGCGCCGGGCGCTGGCGGAGGCCGGGCGGCTGCCCGGGGAGACGGGACCGATCCCGCGCCGCGGCCGGCCACCGAAGGCACCCGAGGACGGGTAGGTACCCGAGGCGTCCGAGGCGCCCGAAGACCGGTAGACACCCGGCGTATACACGCGACGTATACATGGTGTGTAGAGTGGCCGCCATGTCCATCGGTCACACCCTTCTCGGCCTCCTGGAGGCCGGCCCCCGCCACGGCTACGACCTCAAGCGGGCCTTCGACGCGAAGTTCGGTCAGGACCGGCCGCTGCACTACGGCCAGGTCTACTCGACGATGTCCCGCCTGCTGAAGAACGGGCTCGTCGAAGTCGAGGGCATCGAGCCCGGCGGCGGACCCGAGCGCAAGCGGTACGCGATCACCGACGCCGGGATCACCGACGTCGAGCAGTGGCTCGCCACCCCCGAGAAGCCCGAGCCGTACCTCCAGTCGACGCTCTACACCAAGGTCGTCCTCGCGCTGCTCACCCACCGCGACGCGGCGCGGATCCTCGACACCCAGCGCTCCGAGCATCTGCGGCTGATGCGGATCCTCACCGACCGCAAGCGCCAGGGCGACCTCGCCGACCAGCTGATCTGCGACCACGCGCTGTTCCACCTGGAGGCCGATCTGCGCTGGCTGGAGCTGACCGCCGCCCGTCTCGACAAGCTGGCCCAGGCGGTGGTGGCCGAATGACCGCCCCCGCCGGTGCCCTGCTCGCGGCCGAGGGGCTGCGCAAGACGTACGGGCCGACGACGGCGCTGGACGGCGCCGAGTTCTCCATCCACCCGGGCGAGGTCGTCGCCGTGATGGGCCCCTCCGGGTCCGGCAAGTCGACGCTGCTGCACTGTCTCGCCGGGATCGTGACGCCCGACGCGGGCTCGATCACCTACGCGGGCCGGGAGATGGTGACGATGAGCGACGCCGAGCGCAGTGCGCTGCGGCGCACCGAGTTCGGGTTCGTGTTCCAGTTCGGGCAGTTGGTGCCGGAGCTGAGCTGCGTGGAGAACGTGGCCCTGCCGCTGCGGCTGAACGGCACGCCCCGCAAGGCCGCCGAACGGACGGCACGGGAGTGGATGGCCCGGCTGGAGGTCGACGACATCTCCGGTAAGCGGCCCGGCGAGGTCTCCGGCGGCCAGGGCCAGCGCGTCGCCGTGGCGCGGGCGCTGGTCACCGGCCCACGGGTGCTGTTCGCCGACGAACCGACCGGAGCGCTCGACTCGCTCAACGGCGAGCGCGTGATGGAACTGCTGACGGACGCGGCCCGGTCGACCAACGCGGCGGTCGTGCTGGTCACCCACGAGGCGCGGGTCGCCGCCTACTCCGACCGCGAGATCGTCGTACGGGACGGGAAGTCGCGGGACATGGAGTGGGTCGTATGAGCGTGCGCCAGTGGTCCAGGGATCTGGGCCTGGGGTTCCGGTTCGCGTTCGCCGGCGGGCGGGAGGGGTGGATCCGCGCCCTGCTGACGGCCGTCGGTGTCGGGCTCGGCGTGGCGCTGCTGCTGCTGACGACGGCGATCCCGAACGCGCTGAAGGTGAGGTCCGAACGCGAACAGGCCCGCACCGACCTGGTGTTCAGCCAGTCCGAGTTGCCGAAGGGCGACGGCACCCTGCTGGTCGCGAACGCCGGTACGACCTTCCGCGACAAGGACGTCCGCGGGCGGGCGCTGGAGCCCGAGGGGCCGCGCGCGCCTCTGCCGCCGGGGGTGGACAGATTTCCCGGCGTGGACGAGATGGTCGTCTCCCCCGCCCTGCGGCGGCTGCTGGAGTCGGACGAAGGGAAGCTGCTGCGGGAACGGCTGCCGCAGCGGATCGTCGGCACCATCGGGGAGAGCGGGCTGGTCGGCTCGGCCGAACTCGCCTTCTACCGGGGTGGCGAGGGGCTCGCGGCGCGGCTGGACTCGGGAGTGTCGCGCATCGACAGGTTCGGTCAGCCGCGCCCGGCCGGCGAGCCGATGGACCCGGTGCTGCTCCTGCTCGTCCTGGTCGTCTTCGTGGTGCTGCTGATGCCGGTCGCCGTCTTCGTCGCCACGGCCGTACGGTTCGGCGGCGAGCGGCGCGACCGGCGGCTGGCCGCCCTGCGGCTGGTGGGCTCCGACAGCCGGATGACCCGGCGGGTGGCCGCGGGCGAGGCGATGGCCGGTGCGCTGCTGGGGCTGGTCTTGGGCACCGGGTTCTTCCTGCTCGGCCGCCAGTGGGCGGGATCGGTGGAGGTGTTCCGGTTCAGCGCGTTCCCGAGCTATCTGAACCCCTCGCCGCTGCTGGCGCTGCTGGTCGCCGTCGCGGTACCGGCCGCGGCCGTGCTGGTCACCCAGTTCGCGCTGCGCGGTGTGGTGATCGAACCCCTCGGTGTGGTGCGCACGGCCCGGCCCGCGCGGCGCCGGCTGTGGTGGCGGCTGCTGCTGCCGCTGGCGGGCCTCGGGATGCTCTACCCGATGGTCGGCAACGGCCGCGATGAGGGCGAGTTCAACCAGTACCTGGTCACCGGCGGTGTGCTGTTCCTGCTGATTGGGGTGACCGCGCTGCTGCCGTGGATCGTCGAGGCGGTCGTCGCCCGGCTCGGCGCGGGGGCGGTGTCCTGGCAGCTCGCCGTGCGCCGGCTCCAGTTGAGCAGCGGCACGGCGGCCCGCATGGTCAACGGCATCGCCGTCGCGGTGGCCGGGGCGATCGCGCTGCAGATGCTGTTCGCGGGCGTCGACGACGACTACACGAAGAGCACCGGCAAGGACGTCAACCGCGTCCAGATGCAGGTGGGCGTGCCGGAGGGGCTCTCGCTCGACGCGGCCCGGGCGCGCTTCGAGGCCACCGAGGGCGTACGGCAGGTGTACGGCTTCTCCGAGGGCGTGCTCGGCGACTCGCCCGACGGGGCCGAGCGGTACGCCCCGGTGACGGTCGGCGACTGCGCCTCCCTGCGCGAGCTGGCGACGCTGCCGTCCTGCCGGGACGGCGACACCTTCGTCGTACGGGGCGGCGAGTACGACACGGACACGCCGGTACTGGTCAAGCAGGGCCGGACGCTGCACTTCGACCCCACGCCCGACGGCGAGCGGGGGGACACGGTCGCCTGGCCGGTGCCGAAGGACATCAAGGAGGCCCGCTCGGTCCCGGACATGAACGGCATCCGGCGCGGTGGCGTCCTGCTGACTTCGGGCGCCCTGACCCGCGAGGCCGCGGCCTCCCTGCATGGCCAGCTGTATCTGCGCCTCGACGAGTCGGTCCCGGACGTGCGCGAGTACGTCCGCAACACCGCGGCGCGCATCGACCCGTTCGTCAAGCCGATGACCTGGGTGTCGAGCGAGCAGAACAACCGCTTCGCCACCATCCGCACCGGACTCTTCGTCGGCGCGACCTGTGTGCTGGCGCTGATCGGGGCGAGCCTGCTCGTCTCCCAGCTGGAGCAGCTGCGGGAACGCCGCAAGCTGCTGTCGTCGCTGGTCGCCTTCGGCACGAGGCGCTCGACGCTGAGTCTGTCGGTGTTGTGGCAGACGGCGATCCCGATCGCGCTCGGCCTCGCACTGGCCTGCGTGGTGGGGCTCACGCTGGGCGCGGTGCTCCTGCGGATGGCGGATACGGCAGTACGTGTGGACTGGGGAAGCGTGCTGGCCATGACCGGGGTCGGTGCCGGGGTGGTCCTTACAGTCACCTTGCTGAGCCTGCCGCCGCTGCTCCGTCTGATGCGGCCGGACGGTCTGCGGACGGAGTAGCTCCGCCGGTCCGTGTGCCCGAGCGCCTAGTGAGGGGGGTGGCTCGGGTCCTGGGCGGCTGCGGGTTGGTTCTTGGCTGGTCGCGCAGTTCCCCGCGCCCCTACGTGGGTGGGGCACCCCGAGTCGCTCAGTCCCCACCCTCCAGCAGCCGCACCGGCAGTGGGCGCAAAGCCTCGCGCAGAGCAGTCGCCAGCTCGCCGTACTCCGCGCCCCGTGCCGCCCCCGTCCGCATCGCCAGGGCGATCCGGCGCGTGGGGGCGGGGTCGGCGAAGTAGCCGGTGAGGAGTTGGTTGCTGCGGCTGGTCTCGACCTTGAGGGCGGTGCGCGGGAGCAGGGTGCAGCCAAGGCCGCCGGCGACCAGCTGGACGAGGGTCGACAGGCCCGCGGCGGTCGTGGTCACCGGGGCGTCCTCGCGGCCCGCCTCCCGGCAGATGTCGAGGGCCTGGTCGCGCAGGCAGTGGCCCTCGTCCAGCAGCAGGAGGTTCAGCTCCTTCAGGGCCTCGCGGGGGATGCCCTCGCGGCCGCCGAGCCAGTGGTCGAGTGGCGTGACCAGGACGAAGTCCTCGTCGAACAACGGCAGTTCCACAACCCCGGGCACACCCAGCGGCACCGCGAGGAGCAGCAGGTCGAGGCGGCCCGTGGTGAGGCCGTCGAGGAGGTTGGCGGTCTGCTCCTCGTGGACCTGGAGGTCGAGGTCGGGGTAGCGCTCGTGGACCAGCCGCAGCACCGTCGGCAGCAGATACGGCGCGACCGTCGGGATCACGCCGAGCCGCAGCGCACCGGTGAACGGCGCCCGTACCGCCTCGGCCTCCTCCATCAGCGCGCCCACCTCCTCCAGTACGGCCTTCGCGCGGACGGCGAGCCGCTCGCCGGCCGGCGAGAGCAGCACCTTGCGGGTCGTACGCTCGAGGAGGGTGACCCCGAGCACTTCCTCCAGCGCGGAGACGGCGCCCGAGAGCGCCGGCTGGCTCATGCCGATCGCCGCGGCGGCGTCCCGGAAGTGCAGATGCTCGGCGACGGCCGCGAAGGCACGGAGCTGGGCGAGGCTGGGCTGGCGGCGCTTACCGGCATGACCCATGGCACCCACATTGCTGACAGTCACTAATAGCTACCTCCGATCAACACGACCGAGTGTAGCTATTTCACTAATCAATGCTCGCTGTGCCACGATCGGTCACGTCCAACCCATGGGAAACACCCGTCAAAAGCGGGTGTTTCTTCGCTGCGCTGCAAGGAGAGCTAGTGCTCACTGTCGGTGACAAGTTCCCCGAGTTCGAACTGACCGCCTGCGTCTCGCTGGAGAAGGGCAAGGAGTTCGAGAAGATCAACCACAAGACCTACGAGGGCAAGTGGAAGGTGATCTTCGCTTGGCCCAAGGACTTCACCTTCGTGTGCCCGACCGAGATCGCGGCCTTCGGCAAGCTGAACGACGAGTTCGCCGACCGTGACGCCCAGGTCCTCGGCTTCTCCGGCGACTCCGAGTTCGTCCACCACGCCTGGCGCAAGGACCACGACGACCTGCGCGACCTGCCGTTCCCGATGATGGCCGACTCCAAGCACGAGCTGATGCGCGACCTCGGCATCGAGGACGAGGACGGCTTCGCCAAGCGCGCCGTCTTCATCGTGGACCAGAACAACGAGATCCAGTTCTCCATGGTGACCGCCGGCTCCGTCGGCCGTAACCCCAAGGAGGTCCTGCGGGTCCTCGACGCCCTGCAGACGGACGAGCTGTGCCCCTGCAACTGGACCAAGGGCGACGAGACCCTGGACCCGGTCAAGCTGCTGGCCGGTGAGTGACGGCCATGTCGCTCGACTCCCTGAAGTCCCGCATACCGGACTACGCCAAGGACCTGAAGCTCAACCTGGGCTCGGTCATCGGCAACTCCGACCTCCCCGCCCAGCAGCTCTGGGGCACCGTGCTGGCGACCGCCATCGCCTCGCGCTCCCCGATCGTGCTGCGTGAGCTGGAGCCGGAGGCGAAGGCGAACCTCACGCCGGAGGCGTACACCGCGGCCAAGTCCGCGGCCGCCATCATGGCGATGAACAACGTCTTCTACCGCACCCGCCACCTGCTGTCCGACCACGAGTACGGCACCCTGCGCGCCGGCCTGCGGATGAACGTCATCGGCAACCCCGGCGTCGACAAGGTCGACTTCGAGCTGTGGTCCTTCGCCGTGTCCGCCATCAACGGCTGCGGCATGTGCCTGGACTCGCACGAGCAGGTGCTGCGCAAGGCGGGCCTCGACCGTGACGTGATCCAGGAGGCGTTCAAGATCGCCTCCGTGATCCAGGCGGTCGGCGTCACCCTCGACGCCGAGGCGGTCCTCTCCGAGTGAGCCGCCCGAAGGCCCCGTTCACCCTGTGGTGGACGGGGCCTTCGTGTTTCTCAGGAGCCGTATCTTCGGGAGCCGTTTCTCAGGAACCGTTTCTCAGGAACCGGGGCCCGGCTCCGGCGGCGGGGTCACGGCCGCGTCCGTCGCCGTGGCACCGTGCGGCGCCGGGGAGTGCCGTAGCGCGGCCTCCTGGGAGTACGCCCGCAGATAGCCGACGACCGTGTTCGTCACGGCCACCAGCGGTACGGCGACCACCGCGCCGCCGATCCCGGCCACCAGTCCGCCCGCCGCGACGGCCAGCACCACGGCCAGCGGATGCACGCGCACGGCCCGGCCCAGGATGAACGGCTGGAGGATGTGGCCCTCGATCTGCTGCACCGCGAGCACCACCAGCAGCGTCATCACCGCGGTGAACACGCCCTGGGTGACGAGCGCGACGACCACGGCCAGCGCCCCGGAGACGACCGCGCCGACCAGCGGGATGAAGGCGAACAGGAAGATGAAGACGGCCAGTGGGACGGCCATGGGCACGTCCAGGAAGTAGATGCCCAGGCCGATGAAGATAGCGTCGATCATGGCCACTATCACCGTGCCGCGCACATACGCGGTCAGGGTGCGCCAGGCCCGCGGCCCCGCGCCCGCGACCCCCGGCCGGGCGGCGGCCGGGACGAGCTTCAGCGTCCAGTCCCAGATGCGCGGACCGTCGTAGAGCAGGAAGAGCGTCGAGAAGACGGCGAGCAGGATCCCGGTCAGGGCCTCGACGACGACCGTCACGCCCTCCAGGCCCGCCGAGGTGATCTGCTCGGTGTTGGCGCCGATCGCCTCGCGCAGGTTCTCGGCGATGTCGTTGATCTGCTTGTCCGTGACGTGGAACGGGCTGTCCAGCAGCCAGCGGCGCAGCTCGTCGATGCCGTCCTGGACCTGGTCGGAGACATTGTCGATGTTCTCCATGACCTGCCAGGTCACGAACCAGCCGACCAGACCCATCACCACGAACCCGAGGAGCGCGGTCAGCGCGGTGGCCAGCCCGCGCGGCACCCCGTACCGCCGCAGCCGCGTCACGGTCGGCTGCAGCAGCGCCGTCATCAGCAGCGCGGCGACGAACGCCAGCACCACCAGCTGTACGGCGCTGATGACCCGCATCAGCACCCATACGGTTCCGGCCAGCACCAGCAGCCGCCAGCCGGCCTCGGCGGCGACGCGAACGCCCCATGGCACGGCCTGCGCCGGGTCGGGGCGGGGCGCGACGGCCGGGGCGTACCCGGGAGGCGGCGGCACCTGCGCGGGCGGCTTGGCCGATTCGTTCTCGGCGGCCGTGTGTTCCCGCTCCGCCTCCGCGCGGCGTTCCTCCCACTGCCTGCCCATGCGGTTCAGGCCGGCACCCAACCGGCCGAGCCACCCTGGCACTCGCGACATCTTCCGTCCCTCTCCCCCGTCGGTCCCCACCACTCCCCCCTGGAGTCGTCCCGTCAGACCGTACATGGCGAAAGCCCCTCACCGTAGGACGGCGAGGGGCTTCGCGAGGTTGAACGGCGGGCGCGGTGGGCGGCCCGTCGGAGGTGCGGCCTAGTACCAGTGGTTGGCCTGCCAGAACGACCAGGCGCCGCAGGGGCTGCCGTAGCGCTCGTTCATGTAGTTCAGGCCCCACTTGATCTGGGTGGCCGGGTTGGTCTGCCAGTCGGCACCGGCGGACGCCATCTTGGACCCGGGCAGCGCCTGGACGAGGCCGTAGGCGCCGGAGGAGGGGTTGGTCGCCCGGTAGTTCCAGCTCGACTCGTGGTCGACGATGTTGCTGAAGCACTGGAACTGGTCGCCCGGGATCATCTGGCGCGCCATCGCCTGGACCTCGGCGACGGAGTACGAGCTCTGGACGGCGAAGTCCGAGGCGTCGGCGCGGGCCGCGCTGCGGCTGGCCGCGAGCTTCTCCGCCTCCTCGCGCTCCTTGGCTTCCTGGGCGGCCTTCTCGGCCTGCTCCTTCTTCGCGATCGCGGTCTCGGCGGCCGCCTTGCGGGCCGCCTCCTCGGCGTCCTTCTTCGCGGTCGCGTCCGCGGCGATGGCCTGAACGTTGGCCTGCTGCGTCAGGGACGCGGTCTGCACCTGGGCCTGCTGGCCCGCGGGTATGTCCGCGAGGAGCGTCAGGTCGGTTGCCGCCGCCTCGGCGTCGTTGTTCTGCGCGGTGCTGCCCGAGGCAACGCCGACGACGCTTCCGACTGCGGTGACCGCGGTGGCCGAGGCCACTGCGAATCCCCGGACCGAAATCCGGCTCACACGGTTTCCTTCCAGCATCGCCCGCTTCGGTGACCCTGGCGGACGCAATCGTGCCCCTGGCACTGGCCTCCCCAACAGCGGGGTCACGGGAGGCGCGGGCCCGGTGGGCAACTCCCTCGCGGGGAGCGCCGCATGGTGCTCGGGCGGCATACGACGGTTGCTATGGAGTTGGCGGTGGTGCTGCGCGTTGTGCCGTACCGCTGGCGGTACAGGTGTGTCGTATGCGGGGCCTGACAGGAGTGAGACTCTGCCGCAAGGCGACGCCGCAAGGCAATTCCGAGTTGCGTGTGAAAGCTCACATCCCGTTTGAGCCTGGGGATTTCATCGTTTCCCCACAAGCGAAGGCGCCGCCCGGCTAGGCTCTCTGCCTTTCCGGACGGCGCCAACTACCGCGTAACGCCTATGAAGTTGTGCAGAGCGGTCAGACCGGCTAGATCTGCCCTTCCTCCAGCATTTCGGTCACAAGTGCCGCGATCTGGGACCTCTCGGACCGGGTCAGGGTGACATGCGCGAACAGCGGATGGCCCTTCAGCTTCTCCACGACGGCGACGACACCGTCGTAGCGCCCGACCCGCAGATTGTCCCGTTGCGCCACGTCATGGGTCAGAACGACCCGTGAATTGGCCCCGATCCGGGACAGAACGGTCAGCAGGACGTTCCGTTCCAGCGACTGCGCCTCGTCCACGATCACGAACGCGTCGTGCAGCGAGCGCCCGCGGATGTGGGTGAGCGGGAGGACCTCCAGCATGCCGCGCGCGGTGACCTCCTCGATGACCTCACGGCTGGTGACCGCCGAGAGGGTGTCGAAGACGGCCTGCGCCCAGGGGCTCATCTTCTCCGCCTCGGTGCCGGGCAGATAGCCGAGCTCCTGCCCGCCCACCGCGTACAGCGGACGGAAGACCATCACCTTCTCGTGCTGACGGCGCTCCAGCACCGCCTCCAGCCCCGCGCACAGCGCCAGCGCCGACTTGCCGGTGCCGGCCCGGCCGCCCATCGACACGATCCCCACGTCCGGGTCGAGCAGCAGGTCGAGCGCGATCCGCTGCTCGGCGCTGCGCCCCTTGATGCCGAACGCCTCCCGGTCGCCGCGCACCAGCCGGACGTTGCCCTCCGGGGTCACCCGGCCGAGTGCACGGCCGCGCTCGGAGTGGATGGTCAGGCCAGTGTGGACGGGCAGCTCCGCCGCCTCCGGGGCGTAGACGTGCCCTTCCTCGAAGAGGATGTCCACCTGTTCGGCGGGCAGAGTCAGTTCGGACATCCCGGTCCAGCCGGAGGAGTCCGTGATGGCGAGCTCCGCGCGGTACTCCTCGGCCAGGAGCCCGACGGAGGAGGCCTTGATCCTCAGCGGCAGGTCCTTCGACACGACGGTGACGTCGAACCCCTCGGCCTGGAGATTCCGGGCGACCGCGAGGATGCGGGAGTCGTTGTCCCCCAGGCGGTAGCCGCTGGGCAGCACGCTGGGGTCCGAGTGGTTGAGCTCGACACGGACGGTCCCGCCGAGGTCCCCGGTGGGAATGGGGGCGTCGAGACGGCCGTACCGCACCCGGAGGTCGTCGAGCAGGCGCAGGGCCTGCCGGGCGAAGTAGCCGAGTTCGGGATGGTGCCGCTTGGCCTCCAGCTCCGTGACCACCACGACCGGGAGCACGACCTCGTGCTCGTCGAAGCGGCTCAAAGCGTTCGGGTCGGCCAGCAGGACGCTGGTGTCGAGAACATAGGTGCGCCGGTCTGGCTTGTGGCGCTGTGCGCTGGTCACCACGGAAGGACGTACCCCCTCGGATGAGGTCGGGGAGCGACGGAGTGGAGGCTGGGCCGGGAGGGGTGGGAAAATCCCGACCGGTCGACGGCCGCCCTGCACGGGCCGAAAACCGGCCCTCCGCCTCTTCGTCCGTGCCGTACGCGCACGATCGGGCTGGTGCAAAGGGCCTCCCGGGCGGACGGCCCCGTGCCGCCCGCTGAGATCCGACACCCGTGGTTCGGGTGTCGACCTGTCTGGCTTATGCCCTCGAACAAGCGCCGCCATGCCACGGCATATGACGGCGCGCCGGTGAACTCCTTGTTACGCCCGCCCTCTTGCCGTCGTTTCACCGACGTCGCAAGGGGTACTCGTACGCTCCCTCGGGGGACGCGTGTGGGTCAGCCGCCGTAACGGCGGTGGCGTGCCGCGTAGTCGCGCAGGGCACGCAGGAAGTCGACCTTGCGGAAGGCCGGCCAGAAGACGTCGCAGAAGTAGTACTCCGAGTGGGCCGTCTGCCACAGCATGAATCCGGACAGCCGCTGCTCGCCGCTGGTGCGGATCACCAGGTCCGGGTCCGGCTGGTCACCCGTGTAGAGGTGCCGCCCGATCATGTCGATGTCGACGGCCTCGGCCAGCTCCTCGACGGAGGTGCCCTTGTCGGCCGCCTCGTGCAGCATCGACCGGACCGCGTCGGCGATCTCCTGCCGGCCGCCGTAGCCGATGGCGACGTTGACCAGTATCCCGTCGATGTGGGCGGTGGCCTCCTCGGCCTCCTTGAGGGTGCTCTGCATGCCGGACGGCAGCAGGTCCATGGTGCCCACGTGGTGCACCCGCCAGCGGCCGTCGGCGGCGAGCGTGCGCACGACGTCCTCGATGATGCCGAGGAGCGGGACCAGCTCCTCCTGCGGCCGGTCGAAGTTGTCCGTCGACAGCAGCCAGAGGGTGACGACCTCGACGTCCGTCTCGGTGCACCAGCCGAGGAACTCCTCGATCTTCTCGGCGCCGGCCCGGTGGCCGTGCACGGTGCTGGAGCCCGCCGCCTTCGCCCAGCGGCGGTTGCCGTCCATGATCACGCCGATGTGCTTGGGCACCTGAGCGTGGTCCAGGTGGCCTTCCACCCGGCGTGCGTAGAGCCTGACCAGCAGGCCGCGCAGCTTGTCGCGCAGGTTCACGTGATTGTCAGCCCCTCCGGTGCGGATCGGACGGGGGACGGGCGCGGCGCGCCTGCGGCGGCTGGGCCGAGGGCGGCTTCGGCTGCGTCCCTGTCCGTATGGCGGTCCCCCGGGGGCGAAGCCTACCCCTGTGGCGGCGAAACCCCGTTTCTGGGGCCGAAGGGCACTGGGGTGGCAAAAGAAACGGGCCGGTCCGTGGGGGGGAGACGGACCGGCCCGAGGGGGGGTTTCCACCATAACCCTTCGTGAGGGATGGCGCGCACATCGGCGCGCCACAACTACTCTCCGAAGTTGCCCGACAACGCGGCGCTGGTCGCGGAAAGTGCGGTTCACAGGCGGTTCATGGCCGGTTCACAGCGCCCGGCGGACCAGTCCCGGCATCCCCCTTGCGGGCGACACCGACACATCGGCGCCCGCTTGACGCGGGCCGGCCGGGAAGAAAGAGGAGGTCAGGTGGGGCGCCGCACAGCCCCCTCCACTGCGCGGTGCCACCCGCGCAGCTTTGCTGGCGCGAATTACCTTGGTCTGAACTTACGTGAGGGGTGGGGGTGAAAGGAGCCGTTTCCGATAACAATGTGAAAACATTGTGCATAAGGCGGTCAGTGAGGCGGAAGTGACTGCCGCCCGCGGCAGGCTCCGGTCCTTGAGCTAGCCGGGCTTCCGGGCATCGAACAGATGCCGGGTGCTGTGGGCGACGAACGGCCCCTCGACCTGGATCCGCTCGTGCAGAGCGCGCAGCTCCGGCTCGTACGCCTCCACGGTGAACCCGGGCACCATCCAGACCACCTTCCGCAGAAAGTGAACGACGGCGGCGATGTCGTGGAACTCCATCCGCAGCCGCTCCGCGCGCAGCTCCACGACCTCCAGCCCCGCCGCCTCGGCACCGGCCCGCTCCCGCTCCGGATCACGCCCCCGGCGGACCTCCTCCGGCTGCGCCCCCAGGAAGTACTCGACGAGCTCGAAGGCACTGCTCGGCCCGACGTGCTGGGCGAAGTACGTACCGCCGGGCCGGAGTACCCGGGCGATCTCGTCCCAGCGCGGCACCACCGGATGCCGGCTGACGACCAGGTCGAAGGCGCCGTCCGCGAAGGGCAGCGGCGCGTCCTCGGGCACGGCCACGACCGGCACCCCGCGCGGCCGGAGCAGGGCGGTGGCCTTGGCGACGTTGGGCGGCCAGCCCTCGGTGGCGACGGCGAGGACGGGGGCGGTCGTGGCCCGCCCCAGCGCGAAGTCCAGCACCTCCCCTCCCCCGGTCTGGATGTCGAGTACGGCACTCGCCGCGTCGAGCCGCCCGGCCAGCGACTCGGCGTACCGCCAGGAGGGCCGCGCCTCGGTGGCCCGGCCCTCGAACCAGGAGAAGTCCCAGCCCTCGGTGGGGACGGAGGCGCCTTCGGCGATCAGTTCCTCGAAGGTGGGAGCGGGGTGAGATTCCATGATCGTCTCGCTTACGTCCATTCAGGGCACCGGTCAGTACGTCTAGTACGTCCGCATTTCAGGTCACGAGCGGCCGCACCCGCTCCGCCGCGAACCGGACGAACCCCTCGGGGTCGGGCTCGTCGGCGGTCGGCTGGAGTACGACCGTGTCGGCACCGGCGTCGACGAGCCGCCGCACGGCCTTGGCGACGTCCGCCGCGTCGCCCGCGACCCCCAGGTCGGCAACGCCGGCGAGGCCCTCGGCGGTCAGCTCGGCACGCAGCCGGGCGGCGGCGTCGGGACCGGTCGCGGTCAGCAGATAGACGACGACGCGATGAGGCTCGTCGAGACGGCCGGCCGCCGCGCGCCCCTCGTCGACGAGCCGCCGGGCCCGGCGTACCCCGTCCGGCGGCGTGGCCGCGGTCAGGATGGTCCCGTCGGCGGCCTCCCCCGACAGCCGCAGCGAGCGCGGCCCGGTGACGCCGGCGAGCACCTCGACCGGGTTCTGCGGCGGCCAGTCGAGAGCGACGTCGTCCAGCTTCACGTACCGCCCCTCGGTGCTGACCCGCTCCCCGCCCAGCAGGGCCCGCAGCGCGAGCAGATACTCCCGCAGCAGGGTCACCGGCGACTCGACCCGCGCCCCGACCTGCCCCATCCAGTCCTGCACCCCGTGCCCCACGCCCACGATCGCGCGGCCGGGGAACATCCGGTGCAGGGATGCCGCCTCCATGGCGGTGATGGCGACGTTCCGCAACGGCACGGGCAGCAGCCCCACCCCCACCTTCAGCCGTTCGGTCCAGGCGAGCGCGGCCGAGGCCGTCGAAATCCCGCCCTCCAGGAAGCAGTCCTCCCACAGCCACAGCTCGTCGAGCCCGGTGTCGTCGGCGAGGCGCGCGAGGGCACGCAGTCGCTCGGGCGGAAGTTGCGGACGGAACACAGCGCCGAGTCCAGTCATGAGGACTTCCTAACCGCGGAGGGGGGCAACGAACAACTCCTTTACCGCGTGGCCCCGTTGACGATCGCGTATCGCATCAGCACCACCCCGTTGCCGAAGGTACGACTCTCCAGAAGCCGTAGCTCGGTCAAGGACGAGTCCTGCGAGCCCCGAGGGAACAGGGGCGTACCGCGCCCGACGAGGACAGGATGAACGTAGAGACGAATCTCGTCGACCAGCCCGTACCGGAGAAACGCCTCGGCGATCCGCGCCCCGCCGAGCACGAGATCGCCACCGGGCTGCTCCTTCAGCGCGCGGACCTCCTCCGGGACGACCTCCCGCACGACGGTGGTGTTCCACCCGACGTCCGCGTCCCGCAGGGTGCGCGAGTACACGATCTTCGGCGTGTCCCGCCAGATCCCGGCGAACTCCACGACCGGCGGACTGGCCTGGGCATCCTGGTCCGCCGTCGGCCAGTACCCGGCCATCAGCTGGTACACGACCCGGCCGGAGAGGAAGCCGCCCATCTCTCGCAGGGTGTCGTTGATGTACTGATGCAGTTCGTCGTCGACGCGGTGCCAGCTGATGTCGTGGCCGGGGCCTTCCATGTATCCGTCGAGGGAGACGGACATGTGGAGCACGATCTTGCGCATGATGACAGTCTGATCCACCGGAGCTTGCCGAACCGGGAGGTGGCCGCGGATGGGGCGGCGGTGGCGTGACGGGCGGGGAACGCTGGTGGTGCACGGGGCCGGGGGCGAGGTGCGTGTACCCCTCGAACTCGCGACGTCCTACCGGGCCCGCACGAGAGGCCTGCTGGGCCGGGACACGGTGGACGGCGCGATGCTCCTGTCCCCCGCCGGAAGCATCCATACCTTCGGCATGCGGATCCCCATCGACGTCGCCTACCTGGACCGCCGACTGAGGGTCATCGCCGTACGCACGATGCGACCGGGGCGGCTGGGACGGCCACGGCTACGGGCTCGGCATGTGGTGGAGGCAGGGGCGGGGGTCATGGCGGGGTGGGGGTTGGGGGTGGGGGTGCGGGTGTCGGTGGAGGGGGATGGAGCCAGCTGACCGGTCTGTCCTCAGTGGGACCCATCACGGTTGTACGGGCCGCCGCCCTGCGCTGTTCCGCTCGGCCCGGACTGGGTGAACTCCCAGCCACCGTAGGGAGTCTGCTGCATGGGCATACCGGGCGGCGGAGGCGGGGTGGCCTGGCGGCGGCGCCTGCGGGTGACTGCGACTGCTGCGGCGACGGCTGCGAGCAGGGCGGCCGCGCCGACGCTCAGCGCGATCCACAGGGTGCTGTTGCCGGAGTCCTCTGCTTCCGAGGCGTTCGACTTCTGGCCGTCGTCCTGCGCCGCCGCGCCCGGCTCCGTCGATGCGGGGGCGCTGGCTGCCGGGGACTTCGAGGAATCCGCTGCCTTCAGATCGGGCAGCGGGTAGACGTCCGCCGGGCCCGGGTTGCCGGGGTTCTGGAGGGCGATGCGGGGGCGGACGATGCCGTAGCCGATGGAGTCGTTGCGCTTGGCGCCGTCTGTGGGGGCGCCGAGGGTGTTCAGCATGACGCGGAGGACCTGGTTGTTGGTCCAGGTGGGGTGCTTGGACCAGATTAGGGCGGCGCTGGCGGAGGCTAGGGCGGTGGCGTCGCTGGTGCCCTTGGTCTTGCACAGGCCTGTCTTGCCTCCGCAGGCGGCAACCATGTCTTCGCCTGGGGCGGCCATGTCAACCTGAGGGCCATACCCCGAGAAGGCACTGCGCCGTAGGTTCTTGCCTACCGAGGCAACGCCTACGACTCCGGGAGTTGCAGCAGGGTAGTAGACCGGGTTGCCATCGTTGGCGTCGTTACCTACACCGGCAAAGACCAACGATCCATGACTCAGTGCGTATTTCACCGCTGCCGCCAAGTCCGCACCGGCGTACTTAGTGCCCATGGAAATGTTGATTACCTTGGCACCGTGATCCACTGCATAGCGGATGCCTTTGATGAAATCACCCTCGCCCAAGAAGGCGGTTGCAGAAGTGTGCTTCGGTACACGGATCGGCAGGATCTTCGCACCTGGCGCGAGGCCGAAGGCTCCATTTCCACCTCCGTAAGCTCCTGTTCCAGCGATGAGCCCAGCCATAGCAGTGCCGTGGCCGTCGTAATCCGTGTGCTCGTCCCCGGGCTGGGTCGACTTCGCCAAGTCAAGGCCGTCGAGCACCTGTCCCTGCAGATCAGGGTTGGTCGGGTCGACTCCCGTATCGACCACCGCCACAGTGACACCTTTGCCGGTACTGACACGCCACATCTCTTCGGCGTGCATGGCGTCCAAGTGCCACTGGAGAGACCGAGTGGAGTCAGCGTGAGCAGGAGCCGCTACACCACCCACCAACAGAAGGCCTGTGACCGCTGAGGCGACCGCCCTGAGCCGGCCGTGCCGTGTCCTGAAGGTGGGCATGTGTATCCCTTCGCGCGCTCTGTGCGTTAGTCGATGGCCGACGGGGTCTGGTTGCGTCGATCCAGGGGCTGCTGCTTCTTGCCCTGCTGTGTGCTGTTGGACTGCCCGGCGACGCGACGCACGCTGCCGTGGTTACTGTCGTCGTTCGAAGTACCGCCAGCGATACCTCCTCGCGTCGGCGCCGACGGCACCGGAGCACCAGGGCGAGTAGAGGCGCGGCCGATCTGTTGCGGCGCACCGCCTACTACGCCACTTTGCGGCGTTGACAGGGGACGCCCGGTGTTCTCGTTTCTACGGCTGGCGGCGGACTCGCCGCCGACGACCGTCCCACCAGGCAGGCGACCCGTGCCCGCAGCAGGCGTCCCAGTCTGGCGTCCCCCGGCGATTCCTTGGCTAATGGGCTGTCCGCTGGTCGTGCCGGGGCTTATCGTCCGTCCGCCCGTGGCACCGGGGCCGGTGAACTGTCCACCCGTCACGCCAGGGCCCGTCGGACGTCCACCCGTGACTCCCGGAGCGCTCGCACGCCCACCCGTCACGCCAGGACCAATAGGACGTCCCCCCGTCACGCCGGGCCCCGTCGGACGCCCACCCGTAACTCCCGCACCCGTCGTGGGGCGACCCGTGAGCCCGCTGGTACTGGGGCGCCCGGCTGTGCCGCTGGCGGAGGGAAGATTGCGCCCCTGGTTCTGGCCGGGAAGTGTCCTCCCCGTCTGCGCCCCAGAGGTTGGCGCATGCGGAAATTGGCCGCTGCCGGCAATGCCACGACCGCGCTGCGTCCCAGGGGTCCCAGGGGTCCCTTGAGAGGGCGCGAACGGCAGGCGTGCCCCTGGACTCTGCCTTCCCCCTCCACCAGACACGGTGGGCATACCTCCACTGCGACCAGACATTGGCGGGATCATTCCGGTTGCAGACGGCGGCAGGCCCGTTTCGGGGTGGTTCGGCAGGGCCGGACCTGTAGACGGCCCCGGTCCCGTGATAGGGCGATGCGTCTCGGGAAGCGTGTTGACCGAGTCAATGGCGACGTGCGTGGGGCGGTCCACGTCCAGCGGCCGGTGTGTCTCAGGCAGCACTCGGCTAACGGATCCCGAGTCGACCGAGTGGCTGGGCGCTGCATCGTGCCCGGCCACCGCGCCTACAGATCGGCCGACTTCAGATGCTGCGCCGCCACTGCGCGCGCCACCAGAACCTTCCACTCCTGGGCGGGCCAGATCCTCAGACGGTTCGACAGTGATCCCGCTAGGCGGCGGCGGGAACTTAGGCCGCTCCAGCTTGTCCATCTGCGTCGACGACAGGTCATACGCCTGCGCCAGCTTCCGCATCTCGGCCGCCGCCTCCTGGCGGACCTTCTCCTTCTGCGCCTTCAGCGCCGCGAGCTCGGCGGCGGACTTGGCGGCGACCGCGCCCGCGTCGGGGTCGTTGTGGTGGGCCTGGGCCGCCGCGAGATTGGCCGAGGCGCCCGCCTCGTCGCGCGGGATGGCCGCCTGGGCGGTGGCGATCGCGCCGGAGGCCTGGGAGAGCCACTTGCCGGATTCGCCACTGAAGTCGGCGAGACGGAGGGCGGAGTTGGCGAGGTCGCCGGCCCAGGTGCGGAAGGCGTCCGCGCCCTCGCCCTTCCACTCCACCCACTGCGGGCGGTACTTCAGCTCTTCCGCGATCTTGCGGATCTCCTCCGCAGCGGTGACCAGCTTCTGGGCGGCGGCCTGGACCGTCCCGCTGTCAGCCTGGTCCAGCCACGCGAGCATCTGCTGGTGGCTCATGCCCTCGAAGGGCGTGCCGCCACCGGATCCCTTGCCTGCCATCAGCCGTCTCCCCGTTCTCGTACCGTGCCCGTCACCGTCTGGCTCAGATCGTGCCGCCGGCGTCGCCGCTGGGCGGCTTCTGGCCGCCGGTTTCGTTGCTGCCGCCCGTGGCGCCGTGGTGCTTCGCGCGCTCCGGGTCGTACGGTCCGCCGTAGTGCTCCGTCGTCTCAGCGGTG
The DNA here is from genome assembly GCF_055572035.1 of Streptomyces sp. NPDC030838. Classification (NCBI taxonomy): domain Bacteria; kingdom Bacillati; phylum Actinomycetota; class Actinomycetes; order Kitasatosporales; family Streptomycetaceae; genus Streptomyces; species Streptomyces sp. NPDC030838. The sequence continues at coordinate 137,708 of NZ_JBVIED010000002.1, forward strand.
ATCGCGGCCATGCGGTTACGGACGTCCAGGTCGATGTTCTCGTAGCCCTTGTGGGAGGCCAGGACCGCGATGGACATGGCCTCCATGCAGTCCGAGAGCAGCTTGGAGAAGCTCTCCAGGTCGGTGATGACCTTCTCGTACGACGTGTGCAGGCCCGCCGCCTCGGTCCAGGATCCTTCGCCACCGCCGAACTGCCGGCGTGCGAGCTGCTCCTGACCCACCTTGGTGGGGCCGGCCTGCGACTCCTTCAGGTCGCGGATGAGTTCGTCGACTCGCTGCCGGAACTTCGTGAACGACGACAGCTCGGTGGACAGGTCCTGGATCGCGTCCCTCGCCGTGTCGAACACGCCGGACAGCCAGGACGAACCCGTCGCGCCCGTCGAACCGCCACTGTCGCTCGGCAGCATCTGGTGCCTCCCCGTTCCCCGTTCGGCCTCCGGATCAGACAAGGCCGCACTCACTACTTTAGTGATCGGCTGTGACAGCCGGTTCGGAGAATGCGTCACAGGGTGGGCATTTGGCCACCGCGCTACGGCCCCTCAGACGATCGCGGTCCTGAGGCACCGAACCTGGACCGATTGCCACTGGAGTTGGACCGGCCAGGCGAAAACTCGAATACCGGATCCATCGTGTCCCGGCGCCTCGCGATCGTCGACATGGTCCCACAGACACGTCTTAACCTGACCCCCATGCCCACCGCTGTGCACGCACCGGCCCATTGCCCCTGACCCCGGCCGCCGTGGCAAAGTTCCTGACCCTGCCGCAGCAACCGACGGCTGCCGGCGACTACGGTGCGCTCGACGCTGTTCTGCGTGCCGGGGCTGGAATTGGGAACACGAATGCCTGACGGACTCCTACCGCACGGGCTTCGGGCATCCGTTGTGCACCGAGGGCGACACCCCTTTCGGGGATCCGACAGCGCGACGTTTCCTGGTGTTCGGGGAGCTGTATCCCTTGGACCCGGACGACGAGGACCTCGACAACATGCCCTGGCTGGGCGAACTCGTGGACGACTGGGGCCAGGCCCCTGGCTGGACCGTCCGACGCCCGTCCACGGTGGAGGCGTGCATCGAGGTGCTCGACCGGGCCGCGGACGCCGTCGCTGCCCATCTCGGGGCCGCTCCGGAGCGGACGGTCACCAGCGACGCGGCCGTAGTGACGGGCCCGCCAATGCTTCACCGGATCTGGCGCACGGCCACGCAGGCCGTGATCGTGGGGCCACATGCGGACAACGGCCCGTACGGCTACCTCACCCATCTGCAACTCGCTGCTTCTCCCCTCAGCCTGACCCCCGAGTTGCCGGCCGCAGGCGACACGGCGGGACTGGACCGCTGGATCGAGGCGCACGTCGACTGGTGATACTCCGCCGGCGGTCAAGGCACGAAGTCCGGCCGGGCAGCCCTTCGCCCCGCGCAGGCGGTCTCCGCCGGTCCAACTTCGGTGACACACAGTCCAGGAGCCGGCGGGCTCGGCGGTTCCATGAGATCGTCGAGGAGCGGTATCAGGCCAGTCGCACGGGGCGACAGGACTCGTAGGCTCCTCTTGCGGGCGATGCAGTGGGCCTGAAGCGGACGTGGAGGCGGAGCGATGGGCTCACGAGCCCCGCAACTCACCGCATCAGCGATTCAGGTCCATGACACCGACCCCAAGTCCGCCATAGGCATCCGGAGCGACGGTCGCCACGAGTCCCCCTTCGGGGAGCATCGGGTTCGGCCGGGCCACGTGCACGGCAGCCGCAACGCCGTAGGCGACTCCGGTGCTCTGCAACTCGGCGACGGTCACAGCCATCCCGTAGTCGTCGTCGACGACGTGGAACGCGTCCAGCAGCATGCCCACGTGGGCCACTGTCCCCGTGCGTTCCCGCTCGGCCTCCAGGAGACTGAGGACGGGCACCCACAGACGTACGTCGTGACTGGCCGCGGCGGCGTGGATGAGACCCGACACCTGCTTGTTTCCGCCCATCGCCAGCAGGGTCGGACTGTCGAGAACGTAATGCTCGATGAAGTTCAACGGGATGACTCCGCATCCGCGAGAGCGGCACGATACGCGGCGGTCGCGTCCCTCATCTTGCGCCGCATCTCCGCAGACTCCTCATCCGTGACGTAGTGCCCGAACCTTTCGGAAAGCAGGGCACGAATGCGCTCGGCCCGCTCCTTGATCTGCTCGGGGGTGAGAGTCTGGGCCGCTATCTCCTGCATAAGGGCACGCAGACTGGTCCCGCGCGCCTCCGCGACGGCGGCCAGCTGATCGCGAACTTCGGCAGGCACTCGGATCATGACGTCACCCATGAGACGTAGTATACGTCACGTATACGCCCGACGTGCGAGCGCGGCGGCGCCGCTGTCGTCGTCACCAGCGCCGCAGCGTCGTCGCGGATCTCAAGCTCTGGCCGGAACGGGGCTGCTCGCGCACGAGGGGCCCGTGCGGGGCAGGCCCGTCCCGGCAGCGTCCCCGCTGATCAGCGACCTTGTTCCACATACTCCTTGAAGTGCTCCAGGTCACTGCGGACCAGGCGCTCGATCGCGCTCGCCTGGGCGAAGCCCTTCGGGCCGCCGAAGGCATCCCTGACCGTGGTTGGGTCGTACTCGACGCGGGCCTGGACGCGGGTGTGGTCGCGGTCGATCGGGCTCAGGGAGAAGGATCCGGACAGTTCCGGGGCGCCTGTGGTGTGCCACTGCATGACGCGTTCGTCGCTGCCGTCGATCAGCTCCGCCTCACATTCCCGGACCCGGGCACCGGCCTCCAGGTCCAGGTGGGCTCGGCGCTCCGCCTCCACGCGGGCGCCGCGCACGCCCTCCACGAAGCGGGGATAGCTCTCCACCTGGTGAAGGCTGTCCCAGACCTTGCCGACCGGGACCGATACATCGACGTGTGCCTCCAGGGTGCTCATGGCCCACCTCCGGGTTCGGCTCATGACGCATGACCTTCCGGTTCCAGTGTGCGTCCGAGGCGATGCCGTTCGCATGACTGGCCAGGAGCGGCGAAAGGGGACCACGCACATCCTCAGCCACATAGCCCCCTCCTGAACCAGGCTGGGCGTCATTGCGCCGACGAAGTCGAGCGCGATCGTCGACAGCCGGACCCGGTCCGCCGATGCAGGCGCCGCTCTCCTCGTCGAGCCCCGTGAGGAACTGGGCGAACAGCCGCCCACGCCCTGATGGCCGGGCAGTGCCGCGCAAGGAGCCGCCCCGCCTGTCGGTCGGGAACGGGCAGCATGCGCCTCGGGAGCCGGAGGAGCAGAGACAAGGAGACGGCCTGCCTGTGCGGCATGCCGGCTTCGCAGGGCTGAGTTGTCGTGGAGCACCAGGCTGCCGGGTCCGAGGCCGGCCATGCACTGCCCCTCATCCGACGCGGTGACATCCCGGTCGGCCGGCGCATTCCCTCTCACCATGAACTGGAGCAGGAGACCGGCGGAACGGTCAGCCACCGAACCATCAAGTCCACTATCGAGATGCTGCAGGCCGAGGGCATCGTTCAAGGAGTCCAAGGCAAGGGCGTGCTCGTCATCGCGGCACCTGCCGACGCCGTGGAGAGTGACCAGTCCGGCGACTGAGGGAAACGCCGCCAACGATCCCGAATACACCGCAGCAGGTGCGCCACCACAACCCGCAGGGCCCTGGCTCATCCCGGTTGGCGCAGCCGACCGGGATGAGGCGACGATCGGATCCGGGGAGCTCCCGCCTGCCGGTGCCCGCCCGCCTGCCCGCGGAGCATGGTCGCGCAGGTCGGCGGCCGACTTCGAGATCCCGAACAGCGGGGCCAGCTGCCGCAGCGTCAGGTTCGTCCGCCAGTAAGCGGCGCTTCCTCACGCCGCAGCGCAGTGGCCAGCTTGCCGAACTGCCGCGGCCTTAGCCCGGTGAACGGGGCTATCCGGGACGACTCCAACGCAGTGATCACAGCAGCCATACGGGGAGCATCTCAGTTGCCGCGCCCGCCCCATCTCGTCGATCCTGTGTGCTCAACACGCAGGCGGGGAGGGTGCATGGGGCTGGTTCTTTTCCCGGGCGATGGCGACACGACCAGTCCTGATGTTGCCTGGTCCTGCAGCGGCTTTGCTGCCTTCCGGCGGCGCCTGGCCCAGGCCGAGGGGTTCACTCTCTCCGAGATGTGGGGCTTTGGCGGCGAACGGCTGTGGCGCGAGGTGTCCACCGTGCTGGAGCCACTCCTCAATCATCCGGACGTCGGCGGTGACGACCTCTCGCCCGCCGACTGCGCGGCGGTCCTGCCCCGCCTGGAGACCATCACAGATCAGTGGGCACAGGATGGCGACGACACGCTCCTTCACGAGCACATCGAGGATGGCCGCCAGCTGGCGACCGTCCTGCGTGTCTGCATCGAGAAGTACGTACCGCTGTGCTTCGTCTGATCTCTGAACCTACTTACGGGACAGCTCTTGGCTCGACACCATTCGGCTCGATTCCGCACACGGGCCCGAATTCACGGGCTCCGAGGCTCAGCTGTCCAAGTACCGTACCCACCTTCGCGAAACCTCATCCGCAATGTGGCCCGCAAGCTATAAGGGTGACACCCGTGCCGTGCTGGGAAGACCAGTACTGCGGCGAGGGCAACAACTGTCGCGTCACGAGGCACGCCTTCACTCACCGATCGCCAAGTTATCGGGGATCTCTGGCTGATTGGTGCACCGCAGCTCGTCCCGGACCGTCCGGGCCAGCCTAACCGCCAACTCCTCGTGAAACGCTTCCGAGAACTTCGAGGAACTCACGTCTCCGACCCTGGCCTCCAGCAGGACCTGTGCCTGCTGGCCGTTGGAAGCGCCTTTGATGTCGCAGCGGAAGACAACGGATACCTGGGAGGTGTCGGCTACGTAGACATCCGCGCCCACTCGATGCCAGCGCTCAGGGGAGGACTTCACCGCCTTCAACGAGTCCGCGGCCCATGTCACGGTGGAATGGAACTGGGAGTCGCCCGAGAGCCAACAAACGTCGTATTCCTCGAAACCCTCGGTCTCGTCGTAGGGCTCTTGCGCTTCCTTCGTCAGACCTTCCCTGAGTTCGTCAACGGAGATAGGCCTATTGGTGAATTTGAGGTCGTCTGACCCGAGAGTCTCGCGCAGCGACTCCATGTTCTTAGGACCGAAGAGTGCGTCGCATGTCTTGGACTGGATGGGGTACTTCTCGGCTAGGGCCTGTTCGCCCTCGTTCGAACATCCAGTGGACAAAGCAAGTACGCCAGCCACCGCCCCGCACCAGGCCAGCCGCATCACAGCCTTCATGAGAACGACTCCCAGGCATCCTCGACGGCATCCTTGCCGTCTCTGTACGAGCCCTCGATCTGTCCGTTGAGCGTGTCCTTCGCCTGTACGTCCATACCTACGGCATTCGCGTAATTGGAAACGGGCACCCAGGCACCACGCTCACCGACGGCCTCCAGCCCCTGCACCTCTCTAAGAGCCTTCGCGCCGTTCTTTACCTCGTTGTCCTGGAGGTATTCCATCGTGTGGTTGCCGTAGGCAGTGCTGAGCGCCGAGGCGCCCGAGCCGAGCATGACCGGAACGGCGGTGGCAGCGACAAGACCAGCAGCCGGCCCGAGAACCAGGGCCGTACCGCCGGCGGCGGCTGCCGTGAGGGCACCGGACATCAACGTCTTGCGCCACTCCCCTTGCTTTGCCATCTCCAGATTCTGTGCGGTCGAGTCGTCCTTGAAGTCCTCGCGGATTTGATGGGCGCGGGACTCGTCGAGGATGCCGCTCACCTTAGCCGCGTTATTGGCGAAGGAGATTCCGTCAGCTCGGTTGTCTTCCAGAGCCGCGAGCCCACTCCCCGTGAACACCTGTTGAGCGGTAGACAGCGTTCTGTAGCCGTCCTCGTCCGCGGCGACCAGCATCATGAAGTTCCGTGCCTCTTGCTCACCGAAGGACCGACGTGGCCAACCATCGCTGCTGTTCGCGAAGAGCCGACCGCGGTCCAACTCATCGCCTGAGCCGCCGAAGTCCTTGATGGAGTAGTTGAGGTCGTCGATGTACGCCGCACCCATACGGGCCAAACTGTCCTTCATGACCTCGGGTGGGCCGTCTTCGACGGTGGGGTTGTAGCGGAGGACCACCTTCTCCATGATCTCCCACGCCTGCTCGTCCCGATGCAGTTCCGGCGGATCCGCATCCCACGCCGCCCCTGTCGTCGCAGCCTCCAGCGCGTGTCCGAGCGCGTCCGGACCGCCCTCGCGGACGTGCTTCGCCTCGTCGCTGCCGGGGTGGACAAGGCTGTCGGGGGCCCACTCGAAGTCGCTTTTTGTCAGCTCATCGAAGTAGGAGTCGAAGTCGAGCGTGGCGTTCTTGTCGACCGTGCCGTCCTCCTTGTAGACGGTCGGCGTATCGGAGAAGAACTTCTTCGCGGCCTCGGGACTGTGACCAAGGGCTTCGAGGACGCTGGTGAGCGGGTCGTAGCCGGCCCCGGTCTTTCCCGACGGATTGAAGCCCCAGTCCAGGTCGGATCCGCCGGTCATGGGCTTGTTGTCCATGAACCGGTAGGGGTCCTTCTTGTGCAGCTGCACTACGTGTTCGGCGATGGGGTTGATAAACCGGGCGTCGTAGTTGCCGTATCGCAGAATGCCGCCAAGCAGTTGGTAGCCGTACGGGGACTGGCCCGCTCCGGGGTAGAGCTCGACCGGCTGCGTACCCAGCTTGCGGAACTCCGACGCCCAGCTCGCCGGCAGGTGGGACTTGTTGTCGGGGTCCGTGGCAGAAGCCAGGGCCATGCCCAGGTTCCGCTGAAGCTGTCGGGCGAGAGCGAGCCTCTCCTTGTTGTCACCCATCGTGCCATCCAGGGACATACGGCCGTAGAACTCCAGAGCCTCCTTGGGGCCGCCGAGCGACTTGTAGAAGTCGGTGGAGAAGTCCGCGTCCCTGGCGTTGAATCTCAGGATGGAGTTGAGCTCCATGTACTGCTTGTCGCTCATCTCCGGGCCGAGCTTGGCCAGCTCGGCGGCGCGCTCGGCCTGGGCGTCGTCCAGGGACTCGTACGACTTGTGACCAGCGTTGTGCTTGTCGCCACCGTGGCTCTTGGCCAGTGCGCGGGCCAGGGACGCATCGATCTCAGAGGCGTGCGCGACGAGCCGGTTGATACGGTCCTCCAGCTCCTGCTTGGCGTCGAGCTGCTCCTGCGTGCGATCGTCGCTGTCGCCCCTAATATGCGGGAAGAAGCAGCGGACCCTGCCCTCACCGATGTCCTCTACCCGGACCCCGAGGTTCGTGGCGTCCTGCTCGACTGCGGTCCTGATCTTCTTCTGGAGCGAGACGAGTTCCGTGTGGCCGTCGACGAGCACCTTGTGGATGCTCTCGGCTTCAGTGTGCAGGTCCGAGATCTCCTTCGCCGTCTTGGTGACGAAGCCTCGCGTCACCGTGGCGTTCACTCCGGCCCATCGGGCCTTGTCCGACTTGGCCTGCATGCCGGTGCGTGCGTTCTCAGCCGCGGTCTTGAGCGCGTCCACGCCCTTGCCCCAGTCGGAGACCGCGGCGCCGAGCTTGCCAAGGTCGACCTCTACGAGGTCCATGTACCTGAGGGCCACCTGACTGCTCCTACTGGAAGTACTTGCTCAGCTGGGACACGGACAGGGCGGAGCCGTCGCTGCCGAGGAGTACCGCACCGATCTTGGCGTCGTCCGCAGCATGCCGCTTCTTGCTGTAGTCGAGGTGGTTGGAGATGTGGGCGCAGGCCTGGAGTACCGTCTTGAGCTGCGACGTCCAGACGTCAACCGTCCTCTCCAGCGCGGCACCGGTCGCGAAGCCGTGCGACTTCAGGGCGGCGGCAGCCTGGCTCGAGGACCCCACGCCGTCCTTGTTCGTCCCGGCGCCGGCGATGTCCGCACCGGCCTGCAGATCGTCGTACAGGAGGTGTGCGTCGTGACCGACGGCACCGAGGTCGTCCTGATTGACCACCAGGTCACCTCCAGCACCGCCTGCGCCTCTGTCGGCGGGAAGCTGGTTCAGCCGCATCTGAGTGGACCCGCGCTCGACCGCGTCAGCCTTCAGTTGCTCCCACTCGTCCCACGCCACGCCGGTGCCCCTCCCGCCGTACAGCACTGATCGCGCACCTCGCCGAGACTCTAACCTGCTGACGCAGTCCGAAGGCTGGCCCTCAGCGCCAACCGTCCCTTTGACTACGGCAATTGGCGAGATTTGGTCCCGGAGGGCCATCGGCGAAGCCGACGCGGAACGCAGCGGAGTGGAGCGGAGCGCCCTTTACTCGGATCGCGGAAGCACCACGCTGGCAAAGAAGCGGGCGGCCCACGACCACGTCCGAAGCCGGCGGTGCCCTCAGCCCTCCCCTCGCGGGAACGACACCTCCACCCGTCGGTTCTTCTTGCGGCCCTCCTCCGAGGCGTTCGAGGCGATCGGGTAGTCCTCGCCGTAGCCGCGGACCTCGAAGGTGACGCCCGGGTCGTTCAGTTCGGCGTCCAGGATCTCGTGGACGGCGTTCGCCCGCTGCTTGGACAGGACGTCGCCGTGGGCGGAGGAGCCGAGGTTGTCCGTGAAGCCGAAGACTCGGATGCGGGTCGCGTTCTGGGCTTTGATCTCCTGGGCGATCGCCTGGATACGTGCCTTCGACTGTGCGCTGAGCTTCGCGCTGTCCTTGGGGAACAGCACCTCCGCCTGGAGGGCGAACTTCACGTCCGCGTTGGTGTCCTCCCGGCGTTCCTCACCGCTCTCGTCCTCCACGACCTGCTTGATGTCGAGCACTTTCGGCTCGGCCAGGGTGGCGCCCTCCGGAAGCTTGAGGTCCGGGTCGTTGGCGTCCAGTTCCACCGGGGCGGAGGCGGTGGCCTCGGTGCCGGGCGGGACGCTGGGGTTGTCGTCGGCGTGGGCGGTTGTGGCGGTGTAGAGGGTGGTGGTGAGGAGGAGTGTGGTGGTGGCGAGGGCCAGGGGGAGGCGTTGCGTTGGGATCATCGGTGGCCTCACCCGGAGATGGAGATGGGGGCGCTGGCGAATGTGGGGAGTTGGAAGGTGACTTCGGTGGTGCTTGTCGGCGGGGACGGGAACTGCATGAAGACGGCGACGCTCTCGCCGGACCTGATGGTCGACAAGCCGGTGGTCGTCAGGGGGCGGCCGTCCGTGTCGCGCAGTACGTAGTAGCGCTTCTTGCCCTGGGAGTCCACGAGGGTCGCGCCGCCGAGCGACCTGCCGTTTCTGATGATCTCCGTCTCGTTGCCGCTCAATGAGGCGGGGATGGCGATGCTCTTCGCGCCGTCGTTCTTCAGGTTCCCGTTCACGGTGACGAAGCCGCCGGAATCGCGCACGGCAGAGGTGATCTGGAGGAGCAGACCGTTCGAGCCCTTCAGCTCGGCCAGCGGCGTTTCCGCCTGGCCTTCCTGAGCGCTCGGCTGGGATCCACCCTCCTTGGAGGCCGACGCCGAACTGTCCGGCTTCTTGTCCTCGCCGTCTCCGCCGCCGCATCCGGCCACGCCGAGGGCCAGACCGGCCACCACGGACAACGCGGCCATCCCCCTGCGGGCCTTCGCTGTGAACCGAATGCTCATGCCTCTGCTTCCTTCGCCATTCGTCGTTCGCGTGTCAGTCGGCCAGGTGGACCTCGAAGAGGTCCTCCGGGTCCGGTAGATCGGCCGGTTCGTCGTCCGGAGACAGCTCCCAGTCCCTGTCCTCGCAGCTGAGCGTGGGCAACTCGTCGTCGCCCGCCTCCTCGGCCGGCAGCTCGAAGGTGCAACGGGGCTCGATGACAGCCCTCGCCGATGCCTTGGCGTACGTGCCTTCCGTGCCCGGGACGATGGAGTCCCCCACCGGCTCGTCAGTCTCGACGTCGACCTTGTAGCCGAGCAGCCCGTCCGGCCCGCAGCCCTGCACGTGGGCGTCGTTCTGTGCGGCAAGCTGGTGGGCTCGCCAGCACGGGTCGGCCACCTGCACGTCGCCGTCGAAGATGCCCTGCCATGCGGCCGGGTCCGTTACGTTGTCCAGCCACTCCCCCGCCAGCTGGTCCCGGGTCTCCAGCGCCGCCGCCAGTGCCGCCGCGTCAGCCGCCGTCTGAGCTTCGTTCCTGGTCGCCCCGGCCTGCCCGACCGCGAGGTACGCGAACGCGAGAAAGAGCAGGCCCGCCACCACCGTGATGTAGATGGGGAAGGCCTGCCCTGAGTCTCCGCCGTACCTCCGAGGCCGCATCAGCCGCCGGTGACTTCGGCGATCTTGGTCGTGATCGCATCGAAGATCGTCTGCCCGATATCCGTCCCCGTAATAGCCAGCACAATCGCCACCACCACCGCGATGATCCCCAGGTACTCCACCGCGGTCTGACCCTTGTCGTCGTTCCACTTGCGCATGGTGTTCCCCTCCGGATGTCGCGCTGTCGGTGGCGGAAGGGTAGGGCGGGACGCGGCTGCCCTCCGAGGGTCCGTGGGCCCAAATGCGGGCCCAATTCGAGGGCTTCCGGGTCGGCGGGGTCATCGTCGGCCCCCGGGGGAGTCGGGGGCCGTGCCCAGCCACTTGGCGGTGGCTTCGGCGCGGCTGGTGCTGTGGAGTTTGGCGAAGATGCGGTTGATGTGGTTCTTGACCGTCTTCTCGCTGATGAAGCAGGTGGCGGCGATCTGCTGGTTGTTCATGCCGGACGCGATGAGGTCCATGATCTCCGCCTCCCTCGTGCTGAGTTGGTATCGCGACTGTGCCACAGATGGTTGCGTTCGCGAAAGTGATTGCGGGGAACTCGGCTTTGGTGCGCTCACTTCCGGCCCAGTAGACAGGACCGGAGTGTTTGCATCCGCATCCACACCCGCCGCCCTGCCACTCTCCCGCAGCTGCGTCAGCAACGCCCCCGCCGCCGTCGCCGTGAAGTGCGCCCTGCCCTCCTTGATGTCCCGTACGGCCGTCACCAGCTGGTCGGGCGTGAACTCGCCGTGGACCAGGTAGCCGCCCGCCCCGCGCCGCAGGGCCTCCTCGACGATCTCCGACTCGCGGCTGTAGGTGAGCATCAGGACCGGGGCCAGCGGGACGAGGTGCGGCAGTGCCGACAGGCCGTCCACGCCGGGCATGCGGACGTCGAGGAGGATCACGTCGGGGCGGTGGGTCCGGGCCGCCTCGTACGCCTCGCGGCCGTCCGCCGCCGCTGCCACGACCGTGATGTCGGGGCGGCCGGTCAGGAGGGCGGTCAGGCCCGCGCGGACGACCGGGTTGTCGTCGGCCACCACCACACGGAGGGGTGCCGGGGGCGGGGGGACGCGGAAGGGGGACGGCATCTCGGGGCTCCTCATGCTGCGTCGAATGCTGCCTCGGCTGTCCCCGACAGCGCCTCGGCTGTCGTGGACAGCGCCGCGCCTGTCGGAGGCAGCGCCTCGCCTGTCGTGGGCAGCGCCGCCAGGGGCAGGTCCAACCGGACCTCCGTGCCCCGGGGGTGCGCGCCGCGGCCGATGCGGATGCGGGCGCCGACGGACGCGGCGCGCTCGACCATCCCGACGAGGCCGAAGTGACCCGCGGCGCGGAGGTGTTCGAGGGTCGTGCCCGGAGGCAGGCCATCGCCGTCGTCGTACACGGAGATGCTGAGCTGGTCGCCCTCCACGCCCGCTCTCACCTGGACGGAAGCGGGGGACGCGTGGCGGTGGGCGTTCTCCAGGGCCTCCGTGGTGATGGTGAGGAGCTGGCGGGCCACCGGGGGTGGGACGGGGGGAACAGGGTCGGTACCTGTCCGCTGGTACGTCGCATCGATCGTCGTACGAGCCGTGAAGTCGTGGGTGCGCGCCGCCAGTTCCGCCTCCAGGTCCAGCAGACCCGCCGGAGCCGACTCGCGGCGCAGGTCCGTCAGGAGTTCGCGGGATTCCGCCGCCGCTCTGCGGGCCGAGCGGGCCACCAGTTCCGCCTGTCGGCGCAGGACCGCCGCATCCGGGGCCGGTGCGTTCGCCGAGGCGGCCAGGCCCTCCGCGGCCAGTGCCACGCCGTGCAGGGTCTTGGCCACCGAGTCGTGCAGTTCGCGGGCGAGGCGGGCGCGTTCCTCCGCCACCGCCTCCGCGGCCGCCAGCCGGGCCTGGACCGTCGTCAGTGCCTGCGTCGCCTCGCCGAAGCGCAGCATGAGCCCCCGCAGGGCCGAGCCGGCCGCCCCCGAGATGACACACAGGCCGGGCAGGAGCAGCGCGTCCGCGGGGGTTCGGTGCTCCCCCCGGGCCAGGGTCGCCTCGACCAGGAGCAGGATCAGCGACTGGAGGGAGGCGAAGCAGGCGGCGCCGCGCCAGCTGTAGGCGAGGCCGGCGAGGAGGGGGGTGCAGACGCTGACGTAGGCGAGGGTCGTGTCGGGGCCCGCCGAGACCAGGAGGAGCGAGCCGAAGAGGGTGTCCGCGGCCAGGAGGGCCGGGTGGCGCAGGAGGAGGGGGCCGAAGCGTTCCCAGTCCCGGAAGAGGGCGTACGACGCCATGAAGGTGACCACTACCGCCGCGCCCACCAGATACGCCCCCAGGCCGGGGGCGGCGTTCAGGAGCGCTGCGGGGGCCGCCAGCGCGATCATCGCCAGGCGGAAGCCGAAGACCTGCCGGCACAACGCCTGGAGGGCGTTGATCTGGAGGGAGAGGGCGGGTGCGGACGGTGCCTGGGCGGAGGCGGCCGGTCCGGTCTTCCTCCGCTTCCGCAGCCGCGACAGCAGGCCCGCGACCTCCCGCCCCCTGGAACCCGCGGAAGCCATCGTCGCCATCGCTCACTCACCCGTGAGGGAGCCGAAGTCCGTCCCGGAGCCCAGCAGCAGGCCGGCGCCGAGCAGCAGCATCGTCGCCGGGACCATGAAGGTGGTGATCATCATGGTGGCCTTGGGCACGGCCCGGGCCGCCTTGCGGCGGGCGTTCTGCGCGTCCGTGCGCCGCATGTCCTTGGCGAGGGCGACGAGGGTGTCGACGATCGGGGCGCCGAGTTCCTCGCCCTGCTGCAACGCCGTCACGAACATCGCGACCTGCTCGGAGTCGTTCCTGCGGCGCAGCTCCGCGAAGGCCTGGCGGCGGCTCATGCCGAGGTCCATCTGGCGCAGGGTGATGCGGATCTCGTCCGCCCAGGGGCCCTCGTATCGCGAGGCCACGCGGTCGAGGGCCTGGCGGAAGCCCAGGCCCGCGCTCACCACCACCGCCAGCACGTCCAGGAAGTCCGGCAGGGTGCGTTCGATGACGTCCTTGCGGACCCGGATCGCCGACCAGATGCCGACCTCCGTCCAGAACGCCCCGAAGGCGAACAGCAGCAGGGTCATCAGTACGTTGCCCTGGAACAGGAAGATCAGGCCGCCTACGGCGCCCAGCGCGCCGTACACCGCCCGCCTCGCCGCGTAGCGGTCGATGGTCAGGCCGCCGGGGTTGCCCGCCAGGTCGATCTTGCGGCGGTACCTGGCGACCTGCTTGGGGCCCATGAGGCGCAGTACGGCGGGGGCGTACCGCATGCCGAGGCGGTCGACCAGCGAGTCGACCGCGCCGGTGCGGGTGGCGCCGACCTCCAGGGCGAGCGCCAGGTCGGTGGGCAGTTTGGCGTCCGCGCGGTACATGCGGACCCCGGCGAAGATCCCCCATACGCCGATGCCCATCAGTAAGGCCAGCAGCAGTGCCATGTCCGGGTCCCCCCCTTTCCTCAGGCTTCCTCAGACTTCCTCAGACGTCGATCCGGGACATCCGGCGGATCAGGATGAATCCGACCGCGTACAGCGCGAACGCGACGATCACGGCGACCTGGCCGAAGGGCGAGCCGGTCATGCGGTCCAGGGCGCCGTCCTTCACGCCGTTCATCAGGAAGAGGGAGCCGATGCCCATGACCGGGACGGCGTACGAGGTCATGTTCACCTGGGAGAGCTGGGTGCGGATCTCCCGCCGGGTCTCCTTGCGCTCCTCCAGCGTCTCGGTCAGATTGCGCAGGGCTCCCACCAGTTGGCCGCCCGCGCGGTTGGCCAGCACCAGTGTGGTGACCAGTACGACCAGCTCGCGCGACGGGAGGCGTTCCGCCAGCTCGCCGAGCGCGTCGTCCATGGACGCGCCGACCGCCAGCTGGTTCGCCACCTTCGCCAGCTCCTCGCCCGCGGGGGCCTCCAGTTCCTCCGCCGCCATACCGATGGCCGTGCGCAGGGCGAGCCCGGCATGGGTCGCGTTGGCGAGTATGCGGGCCAGTTCGGGGAGCTGGTTGATGAACCTCTCGATGCGCTTCTGGCGCTGCCAGTTGAGGAACTGCGTCGCCGCCCATACGCCGAGCAGGCCCGCGATCGGGCCGAAGAACGGCGCGAGGGTCGCCTGGCCGATCAGCCACAGGCCCGCGACCGTGGCGAGCATCGCGGCGAAGAACTCGCCGGGGGTGACGTCCAGGCCGGTCGCCGCCAGCCGCAGCTCCAAGCGCCGGCCGAGTTTCGTACGGCGCAGCCGGCGGTCGAGCTTGCGGAAGCGGCGCCGGCGGCCGGTGAGCGGGACCTGGCCGGTGGCCGTGAGGCGGTCGACCAGGGCCTGGCGCTGGGCCCTGCCCATGGCGTACGCGTGCACCCCGACGATGGCGAGGACGCAGGTCAGCAGGGTGATGCCGGTCGTCAGGGAGACGAGGGTGTTCAGTTCCATGGCCTCAGTTCACGTCCTCGGTTCCACGTCCTCGGTCCCACATCCGCGGTCCCACGTCCTCGTTCCACATCCTCATGTCCCTGTCCTCAGTTCCATGTCCTGGTGGCGAGCTGGTCCACGGTGTGGGCCACGCCGAAGGCCTGGGGGACGGGCTGGCCGGCCAGGTACAGGCGGTCGGCGGTGCGGCGCGGCAGCGGGAAGTACCGGAAGGCGCCGTGGACCCGGCCGTCGGGCGTCATCGGCCGGGCGTCGAACCGGGCCACGGTGGCCAGGCGGTACGGCTCTCCGCCGTGGCTGTCGAGGACGGCGATCTCGGTGACGCGGCGGGCGCCGTCGGCGAACCGGGTGAGCTGGACGATGACGTCGACGGCGCTGTTGATCTGGTCGTGCAGCGCCACGAAGGGCACTTCCACGTCGGACATGGAGGCCAGCGTCTGGAGCCGCATCAGGGCGTCCTCGGCGCTGTTGGCGTGGACGGTCGCCAACGAACCGTCGTGGCCCGTCGACATCGCCTGGAGCATGTCCAGGGACTCGCCGCCGCGGACCTCGCCGACCACGATCCGGTCGGGGCGCATCCGCAGCGAGTTGCGGACCAGGTCGCGGATGGTGACCTGCCCCTTGCCCTCGACGTTCGGCGGGCGGGACTCCAGGCGGATGACGTGCTGCTGCTGGAGCTGGAGTTCGGCGGAGTCCTCGATGGTGATGATCCGCTCCGTCTCCGGGATGAGGCCGGAGAGGGCGTTGAGCAGGGTCGTCTTCCCGGTGCCGGTGGCGCCGGAGACGATGATGTTGAACCGTGCCTGCACGAGCCCCCCGAGCAGGTACAGCATGGGCTCGTCGAGGGAGCCGAAGCCGATCAGCTCGTGCAGGGTGAAGGAGCGCGGGAAGCGGCGGATGGTGAGGGTCGGCCCGGTGAGGGAGAGCGGCGGGATGATGACGTTCACCCGCTCGCCGGAGGGCAGGCGGGCGTCGACCATGGGATTGGACTCGTCGACCCGTCGGTTGACCGTCGACACGATTCGTTCGATGGTCTGCATCAGCTGGTCGTTCGACGCGAACCGCAGCGGCAGTTGCTCCACCCGGCCGCCGCGCTCGACGAAGATCGCGTCGGGGCCGTTCACCATGATCTCGGTGATGGAGGCGTCTTCGAGGAGCGGTTCGAGGATGCCGAGGCCCAGCGCCTCGTCGACGACCCTCCTGATCAGCTGCGAGCGCTCCACCGTGGACAGCACGGGGCCCTCGCGGCTGATGATGTGCCCGAGCACCCGCTCCAGGCGCGCCCGGCGCTCGGCGGCGGCCAGCGCGCTCATCTCCGCGAGGTCGATCTCCTCCAGCAGCTTGGCCCGGTAGGAGGCGACCAGGTGGCCGTCCTCGCCCCGGCTGCCGTGCTCCTCCGGGGAGTTGATGCGTGCCCGCAGGCTCATGGCTCCGTGCTCCTCGGTCCGGCGTCGCGCGGCATGGTGGCGGACTTGTGGGCGTCGCCGAAGTCCCAGCCGGGGACGACGGACGGAATGTCGACGGTCGCGGTGACCTCCACCTCGTCGCCGCCTCCGGCGCTGGTGCAGGACGTCCCGTCGGCGAGCCAGCCGCTCACGGCCGCCTGGCAGTCCGCCGCGTACGGCCCGTCCAGCGAGGCGCTGCGGGCTCCGGCGCGCGCGGCGGTGCCGGCCTGCTGGGCGGCGTACGCGATCAGCCCGATCTGTACGGCGGCGAGCGCGACGATGATCAGGACGGGGATGAACCCGAGGTATTCCAGCGCGACCTGACCGCGGTCGCGGCGGGTCCTACGGCGGTCAGAGGGCGCGTACGACCGCTCAGTCGACCTCTCGGTCGACCTCTCGGTCCGTTCCGTCGACATCTCAGTCCGTCTCCTCCTCGACCGCCCCCGCGTGGCCCTCCACCTCGAAGGGGAAGTCGACCGCGCCGGGGAAGAGGACCGGCACCTTGAGGGTCACGTCGGCCGTGACATAGCCCGCGCCCCCGCAGCTCACGCTCGCGCCCCCCTCCCAGGCCCCCGGCAGCTTGTCCCGACCGGCCGCCTCGCAGGCGCCCTGGCGCTCGCCCGGCGCCGCCGCCGTGGCCGCGCGTACCGCCTCGTCGGCAGCGTTACCCGCGAGCACGAAGGTGTATCCCACGAGCACGAACTGCCACAGCAGCACCAGCGTGACGAGGATCAGCGGGGTCATGCCGAGGAACTCGACGGTGACCTGGCCGCCGTCCCGGTCGCGTATCGGCGTACGCCGCATGGTCATCCCCCTGTCTCCCGCCGCCTGCGGAAGCTCACGGACCCCCGGTCGCCCCGCACCCGGCCGCCGCCCGACCGGCGGTCCGCCGCCGCCTTGACCAGGCCGAGTTCGCCCGCGAGGGCCCACAGGGCCTGCTTCACGGTGCTGCGGTTGTCCAGCAGGTGCAGGCGGCCCGCGTCCACCGCGGCCTGGAGTTCCTTGAAGTGGGCGGGGATCGTGGTGGCCGCCACCGCCGTACCGGTGATCTTGCGGACGAGGGCCGGCTGGATCTCCGTACCGCGCGTGTGCCGGTTGACGACGACCGTGGTCTCCTCGGCCTTGCGGATCTGGAGCCGGTCCCACATGCGCACCACGCGTTTGGCGCCGCGTACGGCGACCACGTCCGGGGTGGTGACCAGCAGGGCGGTGTCGGCCATCTCGACGGCGGCCGCGCCGGCGCCGGTCAGCTGGGCGCCGCAGTCGATGACGACCGTCTCGTAGCGGGAGCGCAGGGCGCTGACGATCTGGCGGGCGGCGCGGTCGGTGACCTCCTCGCCGCGTTCGCCCTCGGCCGGGGCGAGCAGCAGGGCGAGGCCGGTGTCGTGGCGGAAGACGGCGTCGGCGAGGACGCGCGGCGAGATGTCGGTGATGGCGGCGAGGTCGACGACCGAGCGGCGGAACTGGACGTCGAGGTAGGAGGCGAGGTCCCCGGCCTGGAGGTCCATGTCGACGAGAGCGGTGTTGCGGCCGGAGGCCTGCGAGGCGAGTGCCAGCTGAATCGCGGTGACCGTGGATCCGACTCCGCCCTTGGCCCCGCTGACGGTGACGACGGTGCCGCCGACGCCGGTGAACACGTCGCCGCCGTGGCCGAGGTGGCGGCGTACGCCGATCGACCACTGGGAGACGGCCTGGACGCGGCTGGCGAGTTCCTCGTAGCCGAGCGGCAGGGTGACCAGGCCCCGGGCGCCGGAGTCCATGGCGGCCTGGAAGAGTCCCGGGCTCGCGTCGGAGGTGACGAGGATGACGCCGACCGCCGGGAAGCGGAGGGCGACCTCGCGGATCAGTTCGAGGGCGGGGACGGGGCCGATCCGCTCGTGGACGACCACGACCTCGGGGAGTTCGTCGACGGACTCGGCGGCGAGCCGGGCGAGGGTGTCGACGAGCTGGGTGGAGTCCACCACCGGGGCCACCGGCTCGGCGTCCGGGAGCTGGCTGAGCAGGGTGGTGACGGAGCGCGCCGCGTCCGCGTCGCCGACCGCCGGCAGGATCCTCGTGGGCATGCGGGCCTCTCACTTGTCCTTCGCGAGTTCGTACGTCCGGTCCTTTTCGGGGACCGCGGAGTCGGCGCCGGGCGCGACCAGAGCGAGCCGGACCCGCTGGGCGAAGGACTCGGCGTAGGTGATGCGCTGGGCGTCCAGGGCGGAGAGGGCGAAGGTGATCGGCACGGCGTCGACGGGCTGCCGGCCGCGGTCGTTGTCGTCGGGTTCGAGGGCGGTCAGCTCGCCGACGTCGAGGACCCTGGCGTTGATGACGATGATCTTGGACTGGTCCGGGTCGCCGTCCCGCTCGCCCTCGAAGGTGGCGTACACATTGACCCGGGCACCCGGGGTGATCTTTCCGGCGACACCGGTCGCCGCGTCGATCATGATGGCGACCTCCTGCTCGCCCGGCTGGAGGGCGGGCCGCTCCACGATCATGTCGGTCTGCAGCAGGGAGCCCGCCCGGAGGGTGGTGACGGCGATCTTGCCGCGGATCTCCGCCAGGTCGCGGACGGCGTTGGGCGACAGCCAGCGCTCGGGCATCGAGATCTTCTCGAACTGACCTGCGGAGAGCGGGGTGTAGGGCTCGACCTTCTGCCTCAGCCGGTATGCCGTGACCTCGGGACCGACCTTGGACTTCACGTCGTTGACGACGGACAGGACGCCCGCGAACGCGCCGAGGGCGCACAGGACGGACAGGAGGAGCAGTATCACGCCGCGGCGCTGACGGGAGTTCATGAAGCGGGCAACCTCATCGGGGGGTGGCGGTCGGGGCTTCTCGGGTGCTCGGGTGCTCGGGTGCTCTATCCGGCGGTGAGCTGGCGGTGCTGGTGCTGGGCGGGAGGGGGCGGCGCGGTGGCGGAGCAGAACACGCAGCGGTCGCCGATGACGTCGATGCCGCACCAGTGACAGGTGCCCTGACGGACGGAGCCGACCAGCTGGTAGAGGACGGAGAGATCGGGCAGGTAGGAGCAGAACTCGATCAGCTTGCCGGTCCCCCACCAGGCGGCGGACTCGGCGGGCAGCGCCGTCTCGCGCAGGCCCTGGACCTTCCAGGACGGTCCGAGGGTGCCGGTGACCCAGTCGGACTGGAGCTGACCCTTGGCGGTGACCATCCAGGTGGCGAACTCCGGGCCGGTGAGCGCGGCCCCGGGCCCTCCGAGCCGGACGAGTTGGGGCTGCGGATGGGCGACGACGGCGAACTGGCTGCCGGGCAGCCACGACTTGGCGTGCGCCTTGAGATCGACGGGTACCCGGTCGAGCCGGGCGACCGAGCCGAGCACGGCACCGGCATGGATGTAGTGGGTGAGCAGCCGGCCGGCGGAGGCGAGCACGCCGGGGCTGAGGTCGCAGGAGGCGAGCTGGCGCAGCTGCCGGGCGAGGACGGCGACGCCGAGCGGCGGCAGATCGGGCTTGAACAGGGCGATCCGGTCGGTCTCCAGCAGCGAGCGCACGGTGTGCAGCCGGCGCTCGACGGCGGCGGGAACGGCCGCGGAGTGGACGACGACGAGATGGCCGTGGGCGTCCAGGACGGAGAGCACCTCGCCGAGGACCTGCTCCAGCGGACGCCGGTCGAGGTCCTTCAGGACGACGGCGGGCAGGGTCCGCTCGTCCTGCGGCGGCAGCGCCAGGTCGGCGCTGGTCACGGCAATGGCAGTTGGCACGCGCAGCTCCCCGTCTCACGCCGGTCGGCCCGCCGGCGTTACTCCGGCGCACCGAGGTGACTTCATTGCGTGACTACCTCAGCACTGTATCCACGGCTCTGTGACCGGAGAACAGCGTTTGTGTAGCTCGGGAGCAACTGTCTTCGCACAAGTCGCGGCAAAACGGGGCAGGTTGTGCACGCCGATGCGGACCCCTTGACAACTCAATTGGTCTGGACCAACTTTGAGGCCAGCGGTGGCCACCGTCGTCCCGAACGACCCCCACTCCCCACCGGAGGCCCCAGTGGACCTCAACCTCGTACGCAGACACAGACGCAGCAGGCGCATACGCCTCTGGGCCGGCGCTGCCACCGCCGCCCTCGCCCTCTCCCTCACCACCGCCACACAGGCGTCCGCCGCGGACGTCAACAACGCGAAGAACGCCGGCTTCGAGGCGGGCCTGACCAACTGGACATGCTCGGCCGGCAGCGGTACGGCCGTCTCCTCCCCCGTGCACGGCGGCTCGGCGGCCCTGAAGGCCACACCCGCCGGCCAGGACAACGCCCGCTGCACCCAGACGGTCGCCGTCAGGCCCAACTCGACGTACACGCTGAGCGCGTGGGTGCAGGGCGGGTACGCGTACCTGGGGGCGACGGGGACGGGCACGACGGACGTCTCGACGTGGACGCCCGACTCCACGGCATGGAAGGAACTGAAGACGACGTTCACCACGGGCTCCTCGACCACGTCGGTGACGGTGTACACCCACGGCTGGTACGGCCAGGCGGCGTACCACGTCGACGACGTGTCGGTCTTCGGCCCGGACGGGGGCGGAGGCGGCGACCCGGCTCCGACGATCCCGGGCGCTCCGAGCGGCCTGAGGGTCTCCGGCACGACGTCCTCCTCGGTGTCCCTGGCGTGGAACACGGTGTCGGGCGCGACCGGCTACAACGTCTACCGCAACGATACGAAGGTGACGGCGGTGACCGGCACCTCGGCGACGGTGACGGGCCTGGCGGCTTCGACGTCGTACTCGTTCCAGGTCACGGCGACGAACGCGGCGGGTGAGTCGCCGAAGTCGGCGACGGTGACGGCGACGACGGCGCCCTCGGGCGGCGGAAACGGTCCCTCGCTTCCCAAGCACGCGGTGACGGGCTACTGGCAGAACTTCAACAACGGCGCGACCGTGCAGCGCCTCTCGGACATCCAGTCCCAGTACGACATCATCGCGGTGGCCTTCGCTGACGCGACCGGGACACCGGGAGCGGTGACGTTCAACCTGGACTCGGCGGGGCTGGGCGGCTACACGGTGGACCAGTTCAAGGCGGACATCAAGGCGAAGCAGGCGGCCGGGAAGAAGGTCATCATCTCGGTGGGCGGCGAGCGCGGAACGGTCACGGTCAACGACTCGGCGTCGGCGACGAACTTCGCGAACTCGGTGTACGCGCTGATGCAGACGTACGGCTTCGACGGCGTGGACATCGACCTCGAGAACGGTCTGAATGCGACGTACATGACGCAGGCGCTGCGGGCGCTGTCGGCGAAGGCGGGCCCGTCGATGATCCTGACCATGGCCCCGCAGACCATCGACATGCAGTCGACGTCGAACGCGTACTTCCAGACGGCCCTGAACGTGAAGGACATCCTCACGATCGTCAACATGCAGTACTACAACAGCGGTTCGATGCTGGGCTGTGACGGCAAGGTCTACAGCCAGGGCTCGGTGGACTTCCTGACGGCGCTGGCCTGCATCCAGCTGGAAGGCGGCCTCGCCCCGTCCCAGGTGGGCCTGGGACTGCCGGCGTCGACGCGGGCGGCGGGCAGCGGCTACGTCTCGCCGTCGGTGGTGAACAGCGCCCTGGACTGCCTGACCAAGGGCACGGGATGCGGGACGTTCAAGCCGTCGCGGACGTATCCGGACCTGCGGGGCGCGATGACGTGGTCCACGAACTGGGACGCCGCGGCGGGCAATGCGTGGTCCAACGCGGTGGGGGCGCATGTGCACGCGCTGCCGTAGTCCGAAAACGCGTGGGCTGCTTTGCTCTCCGTAACCGCCTCGTGTGATCTTTGGGAACATGAGTACGGGGGAGGAAGGCGGCGGTCTGGTTGACGTCGTGCGGCGGGCGCGGGAGGGACAGGCCCCGCCGCAGGACGTCTTCGACGCGTTCGTACGGGCACGGGTGTACTGCGAACGGCCGGAGGAGCCGGGGTTCCTGACCGTGCCCGCACCGGCTGCCAGGGCGGACGACGGGGGCGAGGGCCCGCGTTCCAGGCTGCTGGACTTCATGGACGCCGGTGACGGGGACCAGCCGGGGACGGCTGACCGCCTGGTCCCGGTCTTCTCCTCGCTGGAGCAGTTCGCCCTGTTCGCCGGCGAGGGTCCCTGGTTCTCGACGACCGGCGCCGACGTACTCGATCTCCTGCCGCCCGGACTGGACGTATGGCTGGACCCGGCCGCGGACCACGCGGTGCGGTTGGCGTCGGCGGCCGTCGGCACCGAGCCGGTGCTGCACATCTCGTACCGGAACCGGGGGGAGTGACGACGTGGGCGGCGAGGCCTGGCTGATACCCAAGGGCGCCGACGGGGGCGACTTCAAGTACGAGGTCCAGTTCCTCCAGTCGATCGCCCGTCCGCTGGAGGAGTCGACGGCGGCGGCACGCAAGCTCGCCGGCGAAAGCGCGGAGCAGCGCATGGAGTTCATGGCGCTGAACACGCTGGACAAGACCGGCGCGGACGACGTGACGGACGCCGTCAACACGTTCCTCGACAAGTGGTGCCACGGCCTCGGCTGCATCGCCGACGACGCCGACGTGATCGTCGCCGCGCTCAGCTCGGCGATCAACACGTTCCTGGTCACGGACACAAAGGTGGGGTACGAGGCGCGGCAGGTCCGGCTGCAGGAGCAGTACAAGGACGACCACCCGGTGACGACGTGGCTGGAGGGCTACGGCATCACGGGCAAGGAGCAGCACTTCAGAGGCCGCGTGGACCGCCCCGAAGCGGGCGACGGCGAGGAGTAGGCACCCCTGCGATGACCGAGAAGCATTTCTACCGTCGGATCTGGATCACCGCAGAGGACACCGTCCAGGACTGGGTGCCGGGCAAGCCGTCCGAACTGGACGCGCTGATCAAGAAGCTGGCCGGCGCGGCGGCAAACTTCGGGGAGGGCGCGGAGCAGCTGCGCAAGCTGAACACGGACCCTTGGCAGGGCGAGGCGGCAGAGGTCTTCCGCGACACCGTGAAACGGCTCCCCAAGGACCTGGACAAGGCACTGGACGCGTTCGTCGCGGCGAGTCTGGCGGTGCTGGCGTATCGGAACACCCTCGACGCCGCGCAGCGCCTCACAGCGCAGATCATCGACAACGAGGCGCCGGTCGCACGCGAGTTGTCGCGTACGTACGAGAAGTCGGTGAACGACTACAACACGGCGGTGAAGGCGGGCGACACTGCCGGCGCCACCAAGCCGCCGGAGGCCGACCCGGGCAAGACCCTGATGACCGAACTGGTCGGCATGATCCAGAAGGCACAGGGAGATGTCGAGGAGGCGGCCGCCACCGCCAAGCGCGAGTTGCGTTCGGCCGCCGAGAAGGCACCGAACCGCCCAAACGCCTGGGAGCGTTTCAAGGGCGGCGCGAAGGAGGCCGCGGGCGATTTCGCCGACCTGGCGCTGGCGGTCAACCCGGGCCGCCTCCTGACGGAGCCCGGCGCGTACCTTCACGACGGTGCGATGCTGCTGGACGGCGGCATCGCGGCGGTCCGCGACCCCGTCGCCTTCTCGAAGGACTTCTACCAGGGCGCGTCGAACACGTGGGAGGCGTTCGAGAAGGACCCGGTGCGGATGCTGGGGTATCTCGCGCCGAGCCTGGGCGGCGGGGCTGTGGTGGGCGGCTCGGCGGGCCTGGTCCGCCGACTGGACGGGACCAATGGATCTGGGCAGGCGACCGGCCTGGGGACGGCTTCCAGCCACCTGAACGGGTCCGACCCGGGCGCCCACAGCGAGCCAGGTCAGCGTGTGAACCTCAACCCTACGGACCCCGTCGACCTCGCCACGGGCAAGATGTACCTGCCGCAGACGGACGTCACGCTGCCCGGCACACTCCCCCTTGTCTTCAAACGCCGCGCGGAGTCCGGCTACCGCGCCGGACGCTGGTTCGGCCCGTCCTGGTCGAACACGGTCGACCAGCGCCTGGAAATGGACGACGAGCGGATCGTCTTCGTCCACGAGGACGGCCTGCTCCTGGCCTACCCGCACCCCGGCCCCGGCGACGAGCCGACCCTCCCGACCGAGGGGCCACGTTGGCCCCTGCACCGGGACGCGGACGGCTACAGGATCACCGATCCGTCAACGGGCCGCGTATGGCACTTCACGCCGCAGACGGACGCCCACGCCGTGCTGGAACAGATCGACGACCGCAACGGCAACTGGATCACCTTCGAGTACGCCCCGGACGGCACCCCGCTCGCCCTGACGCACAGCGGCGGCTACCGCATCCGCATCACGACCGAGGACCACCGGATCATGGCGCTGAACCTGGCAGGCGCCGCCTCGGACGGCACCGACCAGGAGCTGATCCGCTACGGCTACTCGGAGGCAGGCGACCTCACGGAGGTCGTGAACTCCTCGGGCGTACCTCTCCGCTTCACATACGACGATGCGGGCCGGATCACCTCTTGGACCGACACCAACGACCGCAGCTACACGTACGAGTACGACGACAGGGACCGCTGCATCGCGGAAGGCGGCGCCGAGGGCCACATGAGCCTGCGCCTGGAGTACGGCGAGCGCGACCCGCACACGGGGCTGCGGACGACGACGGCGACGACAGGTTCTGGTCACGTCTACCGCTACCTGGTCAACGAGCTGTGCCAGGTGGTGGCCGAGATCGACCCGGTGGGTGCGATCACGCGCTACGAACGGGACCGCTACCACCGGGTGCTGTCGCGCACGGATCCCTTGGGCCACGTCACGTCGTTCCGCTACGACGAGACGGGCAACATGACCTCAGTCGTCCGCCCCGACGGACGGCAAGCGACGGCCGAATACAACGAACTCGGACGGCCGGTCCGGGTGGTGAACACAGACGGCACGGTCGTACATCAGACGTACGACGAGCGGGGCAACAGGATCGGGTTGACCACCCCGTCGGGCCAGACGACCCGATTCACCTACAACGAAGCGGGCCACCTCACCACCGTGACCGATCCGCTCGGCCACACGACGACGGTCCGTTGCGATGCGGCTGGACTGCCCGTCGAAATCACGGACCCTCTCGGTGCGGTCACCCGGTACGAACGCGACGCCTTCGGCCGCCCCGTCACGATCACGGACCCGACGGGCGCGGTGACCCGCCTGGAGTGGACGGTGGAGGGCCTCCTGTCCCGCCGTACGGCCGCCGACGGCACGACGGAGTCGTGGACGTACGACGGCGAGGGCAACTGCACGAGCCACACCGACCCGCTGGGCGGCATCTCGCACTTCGAGTACACACACTTCGACCTGCTGACGGCGCGCACGGGTCCGGACGGCGTTCGCTACGACTTCGACCACGACAAGCAACTGCGGCTGACGAAGGTCACCAACCCGCAGGGCCTGGCGTGGACGTACGAGTACGACCCGGCCGGCCGCCTGATCACGGAGACGGACTTCGACGACCGCCGCCTGACGTACGAGTACGACGCGGCAGGCCGCCTGACCTCCCGCGCGAACGCGCTGGGCGAGACGGTGTCCTTCGAGCGCAACGCGCTGGGCCAGGTGATCCGCAAGAACGTGGCGGGCCAGGTCACGACGTTCGCCTACGACGCGACGGACCAGCTCGCCCAGGCGACCGGCCCGGACGGCACGACTCTGACGCTGTCCCGCGACGAGTACGGCCGCCTGCTCTCGGAAACGGTCGACGGCCGGACACTGACCTACACGTACGACAGCCTGGGCCGCCGAACGGGCCGCACAACCCCGACCGGCGCGACGACGACCTGGTCCTACGACGCGGCAGGCCGCCGCGTGGGGATGGTGGCCTCGGGCCGCGCGATCGACTTCGCGTACGACGCGGCGGGCCGCGAACTGACCCGCCAGGTCGGCGAGACGGTCACCCTGGAACACGTCTTCGACGAGCTGGGCCGCCTCACCACGCAGTCGGTGACGGGCGGAGGCGGGACACGGATCCAGCACCGCTCGTACACGTACCGGGCCGACGGCAACCTGATCGGCATCGACGACCAGCTCTCCGGCTCCCGCCGCTTCGACCTGGACGCGGTGGGCCGGGTAACGGCGGTGCACGCGGCGAACTGGACGGAAACGTACGCATACGACGCCGCAGGCAACCAGACATCGGCATCCTGGCCGGAGTCCCACCCAGGCGCGGAGGCAGTGGGCGACCGCGAGTACACAGGCACCCGCATCACCCGAGCCGGCCGCGTCCGCTACGAACACGACGAACTCGGCCGCACAGTCCTACGCCAGAAAACTCGCCTGTCCCGCAAACCGGATACCTGGCGCTACGAATGGGACACCGAGGACCGCCTGACGGCGGTGACCACCCCGGACGGCACCCGCTGGCACTACACATACGACCCTCTGGGCCGCCGCACGGCAAAGCTGCGCTTGGCTGAGGACGGCGAAACGGTGGTCGAGCAAGTGCTGTTCACCTGGGACGGCACGACCCTGTGCGAACAGACGACAACGTCCCCGGCTCTCCCGAACCCGGTCACCCTCACCTGGGACCACCAGGCTCTGCGCCCGCTTGCCCAGACGGAACGCATCCTCGCCACGGCCGACACCCCGCAGGAGGAGATCGACTCCCGCTTTTTCGCCATCGTCACCGACCTGGTCGGCACCCCAAGGGAACTCATCGACGAGCGGGGCGAGGTCGCGTGGCGCACGCGGAGCACACTGTGGGGCACGACGGCCTGGTCGACGGACAGCACGACTTACACACCGCTCCGCTTTCCGGGGCAGTACTACGACCCTGAGACAGGGCTCCACTACAACTACTTCAGACATTACGACCCCGAAAGTGCCCGCTACCTCACTCCAGACCCCCTCGGGCTAGCGCCTGCCCCCAACCCGGTTACTTATGTCAACAACCCTCACGTATGGTCGGACGCGCTTGGCCTCGCCCCACTGAACTGCCCCGAGTTGGGCCTTTCCTCGACCGCACAGGCAGCCATCGAGAGGTTCGAGAACATCATGCAGGACCCATTGGGTGATGTTAACTCGCAACCGAGACACAATCACTATGATGCGGCCAGAAGGGAGGCAAACGGAGAGGTGGTAGCTCGAAGAAGCGACGGAACACCTTTTGACCACATCACTGAACTGAAGCAAGCCAGAGACGGGTTGGACAAGATTCGAAGGATTCTCGAGCGCGAGATGCAGAGCCTACCCGACTCGTTGACCGATCGAGGATTGGAGGTTCTCGTTTCGAAGCACAAAAGGGTGACAAGCGAGTTGGATCGACTCAATGGCTTCCTGCACTCGATCGGACATCGCAAGTAGAGAACTGAAAGGCAAATGGCTGTGCTCTCGGATTCCATTGACAAAGAAAGCTCGATTGAAGAATTGGAGGGGGAGCGCTGGCCGGATCCGCCGGCAGAAAGCACACTCCTGGTGCAGAGCGTTCACGAACTGAGGCGTCGACCCATCAAGGACCTATCGGCACCGAATCTGGCCCGGCTGATCGGCCAAGATGTGGGACTTCGCTGGCTCCTTCCCGTGGCACTGGATCACCTGCGCGACACGGCTCCGGAAGGAGCCACAGGAGGTTGGTACGACGACGACCTGCTGTCAGCAGTGCTGAACAGGAAAGAGGCCGTATGGAGATCTACCCCGGATCTCGCACGACACCTTGATGAGACCGTGCGCATGCTTACCGATTTGTCGGAATATATTCAAAGCTACGTGGACGACTTTCGCGCATCTCTGTCTGATTTGCTGTGAAAGGCCAATCTGGAGACCGTCCGTCAGGGAGCAGGCGGTTGAACCATCCTTTCGGGCGGTAGTGCCCGAGCATGGCCGTCGCGACAACAACCTGGTCGAACGACTCGGCCGTGCGTCGCCTCACGGGGGTGATGACCTCGGGTACCGGACGGCGTAAGCAGGGACGGACACCATCCCGGACGGCGCGACTGAGGCAGACGCTACCGGGGGCTCGCCGGCCGCCGGGCTGCTGGACATCGCAGAGCTCGAGGCGACACGGGTGCGGGCCGCTCATGCCGTGTACGTCCCTGGGCTGTTGTAGACCAGCGACCACACGCTCGAACTCTTCCGTGGCGCTCCGGCTGGCGTTCCGTGCCGGGTCAGCAAGTGCTGGATGGTGACAACCCGACCGAGTACGTCGCCGTCGTACACGAGGCGGCGCTGCATCTCGGGACTTCGTCCGGGCCATCGCCGACAGCCTGTGAGGAGACGGCGCACAGTGGATGACATCACCTGGGCAGAGCCCTTCTGCGGTGAGGGAACCAGTTGTTTCCGTCTCGGCACCGACCCCGACGGCAACGCCTACATCGCCATAGCCGGCCAAGAGGACCACTACCTCACCGACTCCCGCGAAGCCCTCCGACCCATGATCCTCGACATCAAGGAAGGCAAGGCCGACCATCTCCTGCCGTGGTGACTGGACTGCTGCCGGCCCGGCCACGAGCCTTTGTCATCTACCGGCTGACGTCGACGACGCCGGGCGCTGACGGAGGGGGTGCCTCCTGGGGAACCAGGAGGCCTGCGTCACCGGTGGGTGCGGCTTTCGGTTCGCGCAGGGCGGTGGTCCGTGCGTAGCCGTAGATCACTGAGGCCATGGCCAGCAGGAGGAGTGGTCCGGACAGCCACGGATGCCGGGCCATCTCCATCGGCAGATAGCGATACGACGCCAGGAGCGCGACGAAGACCGTTGCGCCGTAGGCGACCAGCTGAAGCCCTGATCGGTCCCAACCGCGGTCGAGTGAGCGTAGGCCTGCCTCGATCGTGAGCACGAAGACCACGCCGGCGACGAGATCCACGCCGTAGTGGTAGCCGAATCCGAGTGTTGCGCAGAGCGTGGCTATCAGCCAGAACGTGCCCGCGTGGCGCAGGATGCGTGGGCCCTTGCGGGTGTGGATGAAGATCGCGGTGGCCCACGCCGTGTGCAGGCTGGGCATGCAGTTGCGTGGGGTGACCTCGTCGAACGGAAAGGGGTGCGGGGTACTGATCGGCAGCGGTGTTGTCGGCCAGAGGTTGGCCACCGCCCACTGCTGGGTGGGCCACGTGTCCGCCCACAGGCTGACCGCCGCCCAGTGCTCGGTGCCGGTGCCGAAGGCGAAGATCGGTCCGACCACCGGGTAGATCATGTAGACGGCCGGCCCGAGGAGGCCGATCGTCAGGAAGCTGCGCACCAGGTGATGGCGGGGAAAGCGGCGCTCGACCGCCACATTGCGCAGTTGGTACAGGGCGACGACGACCGCGGCCACCGGAAGCTGGCCGTAGACGAAGTCGAGGACATTGAAGCCGATCGGGCCGGTGGCCGTGACGATCCGGCCCACCAGCCACGAAGGGCTGCCCAGCGCGTGATCGGCCGTTGCCACGTACTGGTCGAGCACATCCGGGCGGGTTTTCGAGGTGATGAGCAGCCAGGTGTCGCCGGTCTTACGGCCGGTGATCAGCAGCAGGCCCAGCCCGACGCCCTTCAGCAGCAGGGCGCGCTCCCTGCCGGTGCGGCGCGTGACGGCGATGACCGCACAGCCCAGCATCACCCACAAAGCGCCGTTGCCGAAGGGGTGGCCTTCGCTGATCTCGGCGTCGGCCGCCCAGCGGACCAGCAAGAAGATGACGTCGATGCCCACTGCGGCAGCAACTGCGATGAACCGTTGCCGCCAGGTGAGCACCACCATCATCAACGCCATACTGGCGTACAGCAGACCACCCGATTTGGGCGGGAATATCACCTCTCGCGCCTGGTTGGTGATCGGCCCCGGCACGCCGTAGCGACGCGCGGCCATCTCCAGCGCGATGAGGAAAGCGACGGTCACCGCACCGGCGGCGGCCCACAGCAGCGCCCGGGGTTGGCGCCATGCGGAGGAGTCGCTTCTGCCTCTTACTCTTCTTCGCGAGAACACCCGCGACGCTCTAGGTATCACTCGTTGGAGACGGTGACCCGTCCGTCGGGGTTCATCAGCTCATCCATCGTTATCTGATCATTACCGGGCTCTGCGGCCGGCCCGGCGGTGGCGAGGGGGAATCCTGGTCTCATGGCTACCAGCCCATAGGGCGGTAGTAGCCGATCACCGCCGGTAGCTGGGCGAACCACTCCTGGATCTTCGTCCGGGGCTTCGCCTCGACCACGCACTCGTAGACCTGGCCGTCGAGGTGGACTACGGCCATCATGAGGTGCTTGCCCGAGGGGCTTGCCTTGTAGTGGACGCTGCGGATTTCCGGCCAGGGGAATTCAGCGGTCACGTCGTTGATCTCGAAGGTCACGCCCTCGGCGTCGACGACGATCGAGCTGTGGCGGTCCACTGCCATGAACTCCGGTCCTGACGCCACCACTGGTTGGGGCGGAGGCGCCGGAGCGTAGTGGGGCGGGGGTGGGCCGAATCCGGCCGGAGGAGTCGTCGGCGGGGGCGGTGACGGCTGGCCGTATGCGGGCTGAGGGCCGTAGGGCGGCGGCTGCATGGTCATCGTCGGTGTCCCCCGGAAGGTGGTGTGCTCCCAGAGGATAACCGCCTGCCGCACCTGGGCGAATGGCTCACCCAGGTGCAGCGGTGGACCGGTGGCCGGACCCTCAGCCCAGCTTGAGCCACTTCGGGCTGAGGGCGATCTCCCGCAGCTGCTCGATTGTCAGGGCAGGCTCGGTGCGGGTCGGAGCGTCGTTCTGAGTCCCGGAGTTGAAGGCACTGATGACGACGCGGAAGCCGTCGGGCCGCATGGTGTCGACGGTCCACATCACGCCACCCGCGACACCCTTGTCGCCCGGTTCCTGCCGTACGGCGACCTTGGTGCCGTCCGCCAGGGTCTCGGCGTCGGCGTACAGCTGGTCGGCGACGTCGCGCATGTCGGGCTGCACATTGAGCTGGACCAGGCTCCGGCCCTGGCCGTCGTCGACGACGACGTACGCGAACTCGGTCTCCTGACCGCCCTCGGAGACGACCTTGTCCTCCTTCGGCAGCAGCTGGGTGAGGGTCTTGCGGATGGTCGTGCCGTCGACGGCGGGGGGCGGGCCGGCCTCCGAGGAAGGCTTGACCTCGCCCCCGGGGTCCTTGGGGTGCTTGGGGTTCTCGGGAATGGCGTCCACGACCACACGCCACACCGGCGCCGTGGCGACCTTCTCCAACTGCTCCGTCGACAGGGGCGGCTCCGGCCGGCTGATGGGCGCGTCCTTCTCCGCCGCCGCGTTCCACTCGTTGACGCTGATGTGCTGCCCCTTGGGCGTGACCAGCTCCGCCTGCCAGCGCTTGGTGTCCACGCGCCGGTCCGGATACTCGTACCCCTGGAAGATCATGAGCAGCGAGCCGTCCGCCAGTCGGCTGGTGCGGCACGCGTCGTGCGGGATCATGGCCTTGTCCGGGCACGTGGTCCACTGGCGGGCCGACTCGCTGCCCGGCTCGACCCGGTCCACGCTGACGGTGACGGCCCCCTGGCCCTGCCCGTCGTCGAACACGACCCGCGCGTACGGCGGCGGCCCGGCGTCGCGCGTGCCCTGCCCGGCCGTCTCGCTGACCTTCCCCTCGGGGAGCAGCGAGATCAGCGTGGAGATCATCTCCTGCTCGGTCACGGGGTCAGGCGCGGCCGCGTTGGCGGACGCCGCGCCCATCCGCCCGACGGACTGCGATCCGCCGGTTGCGGGTGCCCCGTTTCCGTCCCCGGGGAGGACCAGCGTGGCGCCGACACCCACCAGCGCGAGGCTCGCCGCGCCGCCGAACACCGCGGCCCGGCGGCGCAGCCGCATCCGGCGCCCACGCGCCTGACCGGCGGCGACCAGGGCGGGGCGGTCGGCGTCGAAGGTGTCACCGGTCTGGCGCAGGGCGGCGCCGAGACGGACCTCGAAGGGGTCGTGCGGGTCGTGCGTGGGGTCCTGCGAGGGTTCCACGGGCATGGCGAACCACCGTTTCTGTCATTCGTGGGGTGAGAAGAGGACGGAGGGGGCTCAGGCCGCGGCGTACTCGGCCATGTCCTCGCCGAGCAGCTCCCGCAGCCGCGCGAGAGCACGCACGCACCGGGTGCGTACGGCGGCGGAGCTGACGTGCAGGACGTCGGCGGTCTCCTGGATGCTGCGGTCCTCCCAGTACCGCAGCACCACCACCGCCCGGTCCTTGACGGGCAGCCGGGCCAGCGCCTCCAGCAAGGTCAGCCGCAGGGACGCGTCACCACGTGCCGGGTCGGCCCGCTCGGGCAGCACGTCGGTCGTCCGCTCGGTGCTGCTGCGGCGCCGCTTCTGGGCGAGGAAGGTCCGCGTGAGCACGGTCTGGGCGTACGCGGCGGGGTTGCCGGCCCGGCTGACCCGGTGCCAGCTGACGTACAGCCGGCCCAGGGTCTCCTGGACCAGGTCCTCGGCGAGGTGGGTGTCTCCGGCGGTGAGCAGACACGCGGACCGGTACAGGTGACCGGTGCGCGCTGCCGCGAACTCGGCGTACTCGTCCGCCCGGCCCTGTCTCATCTACGCTCCCCGCCCCTGCCGATGACTCGTCTCACCGGCGCCTCGTCGTGGCTGTCACCTCATTGATGCGGTGGGGGTCGGGAAATGTTTCAGGTCGCTCCTGCACGCGTGCCTCGCGGCGAGGCTGGACACGTGCAGGCTCCTGTGCGTAAGTCCGAGGGGGTCGGTGGTGAGGTAGCGGGCAGTTTCGGGGTCTGCGACGAGGGCGTCGCGGGTGGCGTGATGTGGACCGTCGACACCATGCGGTTCGACGGCTTCCGCGTCGTATCAGCGCCTTCAACTCCGGGACCCAGAACGACGCCCCGACCCGCACCGAGCCGGCCCTGACGATCGAGCAGCTGCGGGAGATCGCCTCAGTACCGTTTCTACGAGTGCGTAGCCGAGGCGAAGCCCCGGACGAAGATCCAGGAGTGGTTCGCCCAGCTGCCGGCGGTGCTCGGGTACTACCGCGCCATGGGCTGATGGCCCAGCCGCCGGCTCACGTTCCGAACTCGGCGTCCAGGCGTTCGGCCCAGTCTCCGTGCTCCAGCCCGGAACCCATCAGAATGTCCCGCCAATCCTCACGGGCATCCTGAACCGAGAGCAGAAGTCTGTCCACTTGTCCCTGACTGTGAATGAGCGTGGCGGCCAGGATCCGTTCTCTTCCGCCCCCTTCTCCCAGGTCATCCAGGAGCTCCAGGAGAATTTCCTCGACAGCTTGCCGATCTTCCGGCCGGTACTCCTCGGAGATTCGCCGCCTGATGCGCGGTGTCAGTCCCATCGATGCCCCCGAAACCCGTTCCTTAGAAGAACTCCGACCACGGCTGATCCCAGACCTGCTTCACGCACAGCACCAGGAACAACAACCCCGCCAGCGCCAGCATCCCATTGCTGAGCCAGCCGTTGCGCCACTCCCGCGGCGTCCGCGGGGAGTTGAGGAGCCAGAGGAGGGTGCCGGCGAGGAAGGGGAGGAAGGCTGCGCCGAGGACGCCGTAGATGATGATCAGGCGGAAGGGCTGGCCCTGGAACAACAAGATGATCGGGGGGAAGGTCAGCCAGAGGAGGTACGCGCGGAAGGGCCAGGAGCGTTCGCGGGTACCCGCCGCGATCTCGTCGGCCTTCGCCTCGTCGGACCGCCGGTACCGCGCCACGAAGTCGGCGAACATCAGGCTCACGCCGTGCCAGACGCCGATCAGGGAGGTGAAGGACGTGGCGAAGAAGCCGATCAGGAAGAACTTCGCCGTCGCCGTGCCGTACTCCGCCTCCAGGATGTCGGTCAGCTGGATGAGGCCCTTGTCGCCGCTGGCGATCGCCACGTTCGCGGAATGGAGCAACTCCGCGCCCACGAACAGCATCGCCACCACGAACACGCCCGTCGTCACGTACGCGACCCGGTTGTCCAGGCGCATCACCTTCATCCAGCCCGTGTCCGTCCAGCCCTTGGCGTTGACCCAGTAGCCGTAGGCCGCCAGCGTGATCGTGCCGCCCACGCCGCCGATCAGGCCCAGGGTGTTGAGGATCGAGTCCTTTTCGTCCGGCAGGACCGGGAGCAGACCGGCGACCGCGTCGCCCAGGTTCGGGGTGACCCTGATCGCCAGGTAGACCGTGACCACGAACATGACGCCCACCAGGACCGTCATGACCTTCTCGAACACCGCGTACTTGTTGAACCAGACGAAGACCAGGCCGACCAGGCCGCAGGCCACCGCCCACCACTTCAGGTCCATGACGTCCGGGAACAGGGCTTGCAGCGGCAGTGCGCTTGATGACATCGCCGCCGCGCCGTAGACGAAACCCCAGATCACCAGGTAGATGGCGAAGAAGTACGTCGTCCAGCGGCCCAGGCTCGCCCAGCCGTCGAACAGGGTGCGGCCGGTCGACAGGTGCCAGCGGCCCGCTGCCTCCGCCAACGAGATCTTCACCAGGCAGCCGACGATCGCCGCCCAGAGGAGCGTGTAGCCGAAGCTGCTGCCCGCGATCAGGGTGGCCACCAGGTCGCCTGCGCCCACGCCCGTCGCGGCGACGACGATTCCGGGGCCGATGTACTTCCAACTCGACTTGCGCGGTGTGGAGTCCGGGCCGCCGACCTGTGATGCCGTTGTGTTTCCCGTGGTGTCCGCCATGCTGGTCAAGAAAGCCGATCACCGGCCTCGCGGCAAGAGGGCGTGCGGGATCTTCACACCTCGCGCGGGCGTACGGGCCCCGGCGGCTGGGCGCGCCGCCGGGGCCCGGGCCGCTGCCGTGCTACGGCTGTCGCCGACCGCAGCCGTCGCACGCGCACGTGCCGAGCTCGAACCACACGGTCTTGCCCGGCCCGTCCTGGTGGCAGCCCCAGCGCCGGGCGAGCGCGTCCACCAGGTACATTCCCCGGCCGCTCTCCGAGGTGCCCGCCTGGAGCACCTGCGGGACCCGGCGGCCGGCGTCCGCGACCTCGCAGCGCAGCACGCCGTGGGCGGCGGACAGGGTCAGCCGGAAGCGGCTCGCGGAGTGCAGCAGGGCGTTGGTGGCCAGTTCGCTGACCAGGAGTTCGGCGGTGTCCACCAGGTCCTCCAGGTCGTCGCGCTCCGCCAGCCCCCATCCCTCCAGCTGCCTGCGGACCTCCGCGCGGGCCTCGCCGACCGCGGAGGGACGGGGGTCGTACTCGGTGCTCGCGTGTCCCGCGCCCATCGGGGGCTGTGGATACGCGCCGTACTGGGGGTGGGGGTCCGGGAGGAGGCCCCCGGAGAGTCGCAACATGGGTTCAGAGTGTCCCGGGGGCCAACCCGGCACACGGGGAGGACTACCCGTTTCCATACCTGCGTGGCGGCACGTCACCGGTGTGGGCTACGCGTACTGGAGGCGGACGGAGGCCCCGTCCGCGTCGTCGCGGACGTCGACGTACGCGCACACCTGGCGGGCGAACCACAGGCCCTGTCCGGGCTGCAACTCCGCGGCGGGCGGGGGGACGAAGCCCGCCAGCGGGTCGTCCAGGCGGCGTTCGGTGCGTAGTTCGCAGACGCAGGACGGTGCCTCGCCCCACAGCAGTACGCCGGTGACCGGGTCCACGGCGGCCTCCGCCACCGCCGTGGCGAACAGGTCCGCCTCCGCGGCGGGCAGTCCCCGGGTGAGCGCCCAGGTGCGGACCGCCTCGGGCTCCGGCGCGGGCAGGCGGTGTGCGTCGCGCGGGGGCGGGGGCAGTGGTACGGCGTCCAGTTCGGCGGCGACCAGCAGCGGGTCGGCGTACACCTCGGTGTCGGGGTGGGCGCGGCGGGCGGCGGCGATGACGGCGGGGCCCGCGGTGCGGGTGTCGTAGACGCACAGGGCAGTGGTGGCGTACGGCGCGAAGAGGACGTTGGCGAGGGCCTCGTAGCGGATCCATTCGGCGGACTCGCGGGCGGAGCGGCCGGCGCGGCCGGACCAGTCGGGTTCCATGAGGAGGTGGATACGGCCGCCCGGGCCCGCGTGCGCGGCCAGGTAGCCGGCGGCCTGGGCGATGGCGTTGGCGGCGGAGCCGGTGTACCAGTCGGTGTGCGGGACGGTGATGACGCGCTTGGCGTCCTCGTCGGTGAGGGCGTCGCGCAGCAGGTCGAGCTTGGCGGGGGCGGCGATGGCGACCGGCGGGGGCTCGTCGGGGGCGGTGAGGCCTTCGGCGAGGAAGGGCAGGGCGGTGGCCAGGAACTCCTCGTCGGAGCCGTGGACGGCCATGCGGTGGTCGAAGGGGCCGGGCCGGGTCGGCGGGGTGGGCGGGGTGGCTGGTCGGGTGGTGGTCATGGCTCTCCTGGTAGGTGGTGGGTTCGGACACAGCTGCTCCTTCGGACACGGCTCCTCCGACGAGGCAGCTGTGCCGACAGGGCGACTGCCGGAAGCGTTCAGCGCTGGGCCGTCACCCAGGCGGCGATCTGGCTGCGGTTGCTGAAGCCGAGCTTGCTGAGGATGCGTTCGACATGGCCTTCGGCGGTGCGGCGGGCGATCACCAGGCGGTCGGCGATCTGCTGGTTGGCGAGTCCTTCGGCGACGAGTTCGGCGACCTCGGTCTCGCGCCGGGTGAGGCGGACGCCCTGCGGGGGGCGTTCCGGCTCGGGCGGTTCGGGGGGCCGGTGTTCCTCCAGGGCGTAGCCGACCAGCTCGGTGAGGCCGAAGGCGGCGCCCTGGGCGTAGGCGCGCTCGTACTCCTGGGCGCCGACGGCCTCGCGGGCCCGGGTCTCGGTGCCGCGGCGGGCGGCGTCGAGGGCGGCGGAGCCCCAGCGGTCGCGGTCGACGTCGGCCCACACCCGGTCGGCGCCGCCGAGCAGGACGGCCGCGCGTTCGGGGGCGCCGCCGTGGCCGGCGATCTGGGCGAGGAGGTCGAGGGTGAGGCCTATGCCGAGAATGTCGTGGACGGCGAGTTTGCGGCGCAGCGCCTCGCGGGCGTGGCGTTCGGCGCGCGGCCAGTCCCGCTTCACGGTGTGGGCGAGGGCCAGCATGCGCAGCACGTACGACAGCACCCATTCCTCGCCGTGCGCCTCGCACAGCCGCCGGGTCTCCTCGCAGACCGCGATGGCCTGGTCGGCCTCGCCGAGGAAGCCGAGGGCGCAGGCGAGTTCGACCCGGTCGAGGCCGAACATGCTGAGGTGCTGGCCGGGGACGGGACCGCGGGCGACGCTGGCCCGGAAGTGGTCGAGGGCGGCGCGCAGGTCGTCGCTGAACAGGCGGATGACGCCGATGACGTATTCGGCGTGCGCGGCCTCCGCCTCGTCGCCGAGCCGCCGGGCGAGGGCGGCGGCCTCCTCGGCGCGTCGGCGGCCCCGGGTGAGGTCTTCGGGGCAGCCGGCGAGGAGGCCGGAGATCCACAGGGCGCGGGCGCGTTCGCGGGTGGGTTCGGGGTGGGCGTCGAGGGCGCGGTCGAGCCAGTAGCGGCCTTCGCGGGGGGCGCCGCAGGCGTGCCAGTAGAACCAGAGGGTGCCGGCCAGGCGGAGACCGGCCAGGGCTTCGCCGGGTGCGGTGAGGCTGTAGTCGAGGGCGGCGCGCAGGTTGTCCTGGTCGGCGCGGAGCCGGGCGACGGTCTCCCGCTGGCCGGGCCCGAACCAGGCGCGTTCGCAGGCGGCGGCCCGCTCCTGCATCCAGTCGCGCTGGCGGC
The DNA here is from genome assembly GCF_055572035.1 of Streptomyces sp. NPDC030838. Taxonomy (NCBI): domain Bacteria; kingdom Bacillati; phylum Actinomycetota; class Actinomycetes; order Kitasatosporales; family Streptomycetaceae; genus Streptomyces; species Streptomyces sp. NPDC030838. The sequence continues at coordinate 175,038 of NZ_JBVIED010000002.1, forward strand.
GCCGGGCGGCGCTCTCCTCGCCGGGAAGTTCGCGGAGTTTCTCCAGGCCGTAGTGGCGCAGGGTGTCGAGCAGGCGGTAGCGGACGCCGTCGGGGCCGGGTTCACGGCAGAGCACGCTCTTGTCGACGAGTCCGGCGACGGCTTCGAGGACGTCGTACGTCCGCACCCGCTCGCCGTCGGCGCACACCGCCTCCGCGGTCTCCAGGTCGAAGCTCCCGGCCAGCACGGAGGCGCGGGCCCACACCAACTGCTCGGCCTCGGTGCAGAGTTCGTGGCTCCAGTCGACCGCGGCGCGCAGGGTCTGGTGCCGGGGCAGGACGGCGGGGCTGCCGGCGCAGAGCAGGCGGTAGCGGTCGTCGAGGCGGGCCAGGAGCTGTTCGACGCTGAGGACGCGCATCCGGACGGCGGCGAGTTCGATGGCCAGCGGCAGTCCGTCGAGGCGGTGGCACAGGCGGGCGACGGCGGCCCGGTTGGCGGAGGTGAGGCGGAAGCCGGGGACGACGGCGGCGGCGCGGTCGGCGAAGAGGGCGAGGGCGGGGCTCGCGTCGGCGGCGGAGAGGTCGCCGTCGGGGTCGGGGACGGGCAGCGGCCGTACGTCCATGAGGTGTTCCTCGGTGAGGCCGAGGCGGTGCCGGCTGGTGGCGAGGACGCGGACGCCGGTGGTGCCGCGCAGCAGGGCCGCGGCCAGCTCGGCGCAGGCGGGGAGCAGGTGTTCGCAGTTGTCGACGACGAGCAGCAGCCGCCGGTCGCGTACCTGTTCGACCAGGGCGTCGAGCGGGGGCTGGGCTGAGTGGTCGTGCAGGCCGAGCGCGTCCGCGGCGGCGACCGGGACGAGGGCCGGGTCGTGCAGCCCGGAGAGGTGGACGAAGCGCACGCCGTCGGGGAAGGCGCGGGCGACGCGGGCCGCGATCCGTGCGGCCAGGCGCGTCTTGCCGACGCCGCCCGGTCCGGTCAGGGTGACCAGCCGGGCGCGGGCCAGCAGTTCGCGGCCCTCGGCCTGTTCGTCCCGCCGGTCGACGAAGCTGGTCGTCTCGACCGGCAGGTGACAGTCCCGTCGTGGCGCTGATCCGCCCATGATCAGCCAGTCCTCTGGGGTGTTGAGCGGGGAGTCGGCGGTCCCGTGGCTCCCGGTGCGCGGACCCTCACTCTTCCCCGGATTCCACATATATGCACGCATCGCTCACACCCGCGGGTGCACTTTGCCGGGGCGGCCGTCGGAGATGGCCGCCGCGCGTACACTGCGCGGCCGTTTCACGCTGCACCGCGGCCGTTTAACGGTGCACCGCGCGGCCGTTTTCCGCCTGGTTCAGGCCATCCACCCTTGGCGCGCTATTGACCTGCTCATGCCATTGCCTCAACCATGAGCGCCACACCCGCACCAGAACGTCGTACGTCGCACGGAAGAACCACCCCCACAGCTCCACTCCCCACGTCCGGAGACCCCGGAATCCCTGGAGAACCAAGGAGACTTCATGCGACTTCGCATACGCGGCCACGGCGCCCGCAGCGGCAGACGCACCGCCGCGCTCGCCTGCCTGCTCACCCTCGCCCTCGCGGCACCCCTCTCGGCGACGGCCACCGACGCCACCGCCGACAGCGCCGCGAAACCGGCCGCCTCGGCGGACGACATCCGCCAGTACGAGGTCCATATGCACTCGACGGCGAAGGACCGCACCGCACTCCAGCGGGCCGGCGTCTCCGTGGACGAGGTCCACGGGCACGGCGTGGTCGTCTCCGGCCGCGCGGACCAGGTGAAGAAGCTGCGCCAACTCGGCTACGACGTCACCGCGCTGAACGCGGTGCCGGACCGGTCGGCGGAGTCGGACGAGATCCGGCTCTACGACTTCCCGTCGGCCGACTCGCGCTACCACAACTACGCGGAGATGACGAGTCAGATCAACTCGATCGTCGCGGCCAACCCGTCCATCGCCAGTCAGCGCACCATCGGCACCTCGTACCAGGGCCGGAACATCGTCGCCATCAAGATCAGCGACAACGTGGCCACCGACGAGTCCGAGCCGGAGGTGCTGTTCACCCACCACCAGCACGCCCGCGAGCACCTGACCGTCGAGATGGCGCTCTACCTGCTGCGCGAGCTGACCTCCGACTACGGCACCGACTCCCGGGTCACCAACATGGTGAACAACCGCGAGATATGGATCATCCCGGACCTCAACCCGGACGGCGGCGAGTACGACATCGCGAGCGGCTCCTACCGCTCCTGGCGCAAGAACCGGCAGCCCAACTCCGGCTCGTCGTACGTCGGCACGGACCTCAACCGCAACTGGAACTACCGCTGGGGCTGCTGCGGCGGCTCCTCCGGGTCGCCGTCCTCCGAGACCTACCGGGGTACGGCGCCGGAGTCGGCGAAGGAGGTCAAGGTCGTCTCCGACTTCGTGCGCAGCCGGGTCGTCGGCGGGACGCAGCAGATCAAGGCGGGCATCGACTTCCACACGTACAGCGAGCTGGTGCTCTGGCCGTTCGGCTACACGTACTCCGACACGACCACGGGCATGACCGCCGACGACCGCAACGCGTTCGCCACGGTCGGGCAGAAGATGGCCGCCAGCAACGGGTACACCCCGGAGCAGTCCAGCGACCTGTACATCACCGACGGGTCGATCGACGACTACCTCTGGGGAGTGCACAAGATCTTCGGGTACACCTTCGAGATGTACCCGTCGTCCAGCGCGGGAGGCGGGTTCTACCCGCCCGACGAGGTGATCGAGCGGGAGACCTCACGGAACCGGGACGCGGTCCTGCAGCTGCTGGAGAACGCGGACTGCATGTACCGGTCGATCGGGAAGGAAGCCCAGTACTGCTAGGCGTCCGCGCCGACCTTGTCCTTGTCGTCGTCGTTCTCGTCCTGGTCATCGTCGAAGTAGGCGTCCAGCACCGCGTCCAGCTGTGACTCCCACTCCGCGAAGCGCGCCCTGGCCGGCGCCTCGATCTCGATCGGGTACCAGCGCCGGTCAGGGGTGTGCACCGTGACGGTGAACCGCTTGCCGAAGCGGGCCGTCTCGGTCTCCACCGCGCCGATCTCGTCCCAGCGGAACTCGCAGCTCTCCTCGTCGAGGGACAGGCGAACCCCCTTGGCGTCGGCGATGATCCGGGCGCGCCGGTCGGCGGCCTCGAAGACGGGGCCGTCGGCGGGGGAATCCTCCTCGGGGGCCGACTCCTCCGTCTCTTCCTCGGCTACGGCCGTCTCCTCGGCCCGCTCTTCGGCTACGGCCGTCTCCTCCGGCTCCGGTGTCGTCTCCTCCGGGTCGTCGGGGCGCGGGCCCGTGATGCCGGGGACGAACGCCGGATCGGCCGCGGCGCCTTGCAGGGGCTGAATGCTGGGTCCTATGCGCTGCTCCACGGCGGAAGTATGGACGACGTTCCTGTGTCGGGAACAGCCAGCCCTCGCCTCGCGCGCGGCGTGGCGAGGACCGCTGCTCCCCCGTGGGGCTCCCCTACTCCACTGCACACGGCCCGCCGGTCGCGGAAAGGTCGGTCTCGGGGCGATTCCCGTCCCCGGTCAGGGCCCTATACGAAGACGCTGAGCACCGCCGCCACCGCGAACCCGGCCAGCGACAGCACCGACTCCAGCACCGTCCACGTCTTCAGGGTCTCCCGCTCGCTGATCCCGAAGTACTTGGCGACGATCCAGAAGCCACCGTCGTTGACGTGCGAGGCGAAGATGGAGCCCGCGGAGATCGCCATGATGACCAGGGCGACGAAGGCCTGGGAGTGGTCGCCCTCGGCGAGCAGCGGGGCGACGATGCCGGCCGTGGTGACGATGGCGACGGTGGCCGAGCCCTGGGCGACCCTGAGGACCAGGGAGATCAGGTACGAGAGGACGATCACCGGCAGGCCGACGCCGTTGAAGGTGTCCGACAGGGCCTGGGCGACGCCGCTCGCCTTGAGGACGGCGCCGAAGACCCCGCCCGCGCCCACGACGAGCAGGATGTTGCCGACCGGCTTCAGGGACGAGGTGGAGACGGTTTCCAGTGACTTGCGGGACCAGCCGCGGCGGATGCCGAGGACGTAGTAGGCGAGCAGCAGGGCGAGGGTGAGGGCCACGAAGGGGTGGCCGAAGAACTCGATGACCGAGCGGAGGGATGGGGGTACCCCCTGCTCGGAGCTTGTCGGAGAGCTTGGGGGAGGGTCCAGGGCGATCGAGGAGAAGGTGGCCGCGAGGATCAGGATCAGCGGCGTACCGATGATGGCGAGGACCGTGCCGAGGGCGACCGGCTGTTCGCGCGGCGCGCGCTGCTCGTCCAGCACCGCGCGCTTGGCCTCCTCCGCCGCCTCGACCATGTCCTGCGGGACGGGCACGAAGATGCGGCGGCCGATCCACGCGGAGAACGCCCAGGCGGCCAGCACGGCCGGGATACCGCAGACGACGCCCATGAGGATGACCCAGCCGAGGTCCACGTGGAGCAGTCCGGCGGCGGCCACCGGGCCGGGGTGCGGGGGCAGGAAGGCGTGGGTCATCGACAGACCGGCGAGCAGCGGCAGGCAGTAGAGCAGGATCGACTTGCCACTGCGCTTGGCGGCGGCGTACACGATCGGCGCGAGCACGAAGATGCCGACGTCGAAGAAGACCGGGATGCCGAAGATCAGGCCGGTCAGGCCCATGGCGAGCGGGGCGCGCTTCTCGCCGAAGAGGCCGAGCAGCCGGGAGGCCAGCACCTCCGCGCCGCCGCTGACCTCGAGGATCGCGCCGAGCATGGTGCCCAGGCCGATGATGATCGCGACATGGCCGAGGATGCCGCCCATGCCGGACTCGATGGTGGAGACGGCGTCCGAGCGCTGGACGGTGCCGAAAAGTTCGGTGACGGAGAGGCCGGCCATCAGGCCGACGGCTATGGAGACGGCGAGCAGCGCGACGAACGGCTGGAGCCGCGTCTTGATGATGAGGAAGAGCAGCAGCGCGATGCCGAGGGCGGCGACGGTGAGCAGTCCGGCGGTGCCGTCGATCAGCAGCAGGAGGCCGCCGGTGTGGGGTGGGGACGAAGGGGACATCAGGGGGTCCTCTGGATAAGTACATACTGCTTTCGGGCAGGGGGGATCGCGGCATGGCGTCCGGGAGTGCGCGGACACCATGCCGGTCACGGCGTGCGGGAGGTGTGGAGAGGTCAGCCGAGGACGGCGAGGGCGTCGATCTCGATGAGGAGGCCGGCGGGCAGGCCGACGTAGACCGTCGTACGGGCGGCCGGGGGCTGGGTGAGGCCCTGCTCCTCGAAGTAGGAGTTGTAAATCTCGTTCATCTCGGCGAAGTGGTCGACGTCCGTCAGGTAGACGCGGATCATCATCACGTCGTCCCAGCTCGCGCCGCCCTCCTCCAGGACCGACTTGACGTTGGCGAGGGTCTGGAGGGTCTGCTCGCGCAGGGTGGGGCCGGCGGGCGTCGGGGGCTTGCCCTCCTCGGCCGGGAGGAAGCCGACCTGGCCGGCGACCTGGAGGATGTTGCCCTTCTTCACGCCGTGCGAGAACTTCGCGGGCGGGGTGGTGTGGGTCTTGGGGGTGAGTGCGATCTTGTCCGTCATGCGGGGTCCCTTACTGGCGTTCTTCCGGAGTACTCGCCGCTGATGTCCTCCGCCGTACGGCGCACCAGCGGGAGCAGGGTGAGGAGTTCGTCGGCGGTGACGACGACGTTGGGCGCGGAGACCGACATCGCGGCGACGACCCGGCCGTCGGCGCCGCGGATGGGTGCAGCGACGCAGTTGATGGACTCCTCGTGGCCGCCGAGGTCGGTGGCCCAGCCCTGTTCGCGCACCTTGGCGAGTTCCTTGAGGAAGGCCTCGGCGTTCGGTGTCGAACGGGCCGTGTACAGCGGGTAGTCGAGCTTGTCCGCCACGGCCCGGCGCTCATGTTCGGCTAGGTCGGCGAGGAGCAGCTTGGCGACGGCGGCGACGGTGATGGCGACCGGCTTGCCGATCCGCGAGTACATGCGGACCGGGTAGCGGCTCTCCACCTTGTCGATGTAGAGGACCTCGTTCTCCTCGTACACCGCGAGGTGGACGGTGTGCCCGCACTGTTCGTTGAGGCGGACGAGGTGGGGGTGGGCGATCTCCCGGATGTCCAGGTTCTCCATGGCCTCCTGGGCGAGGGCGAAGAGCCGGGCGCCGAGGCGGTAACGCTGGTCGGACTGGCGGTAGACGAAGCCGTGTTCGTGGAGGGTGCGCAGCAGCCGCAGGGCGGTGGACTTGTGCACGCCGAGGCGGTCGGCGACCTGCCCGAGGTCGGCGGGGCCCTCGGCGAGCAGCGGCAGGATGCTCAGCGCGCGGTCGACGGTCTGGCTCATGGCGTACGTACCTCCTCCTCGGCCCCTTCCGTGGCGGCTGTCCAGCCGGGACCCAGTCGAAGTCTCCCCCACGCGGCGTCGTCGAGGGCGGCCAGCCGGTCGGCGTGGCCGCGGGCGGGGGGTGCGGCGAGGTCGCCGGGGGCGGTGAGGGCGGCGGCGGCCCAGAGGTGGCCGTGGCGGAGGCGGTCCCGCATGGGCAGCTCGCGGAGGGTCGCGGAGAGGAACCCGGCGGCGAAGGCGTCTCCGGCGCCGGTGCTTGCCATGGCGTCGACGGTCAGGGCCTGGACGAAGGTGCTCGGCGCGGGGGCCGGCCGGGGGTGGGTGTCGCTCGCCGGCGCTGGCGGGATGCCGCTGCGCCCACCCGTGCCGCCCCAAGCGGCACGACTGCCCGCAGCTACGCGGGTTTGGAACAGCGTCGCCCCCCGCGCGCTCTCCTTCACCACCAGCACGTCGGGCTCCGGCAGGAGCGCCCGTACGGCCTCCGGCCCGGCCGTCATCCCCCAGGCTTCCTCAGCCTCGTCGGCGCCGACGAACACGATGTCGGCGGCGCGGGCCAGCTCCAGCAGCACCCCGGCGCCCTCGCCGTCCCGCCACAACCCCGGCCGGTAGTTGACGTCGAAGGACACCAGCGGCCGCTCCTCCCCCGGCTCGGTCAGTTCGCGCATCAGGTCCAGACAGTCCCCCGACAGCGCCGCCGTGATGCCCGACAGGTGCAGGATCCCGCCCGCGCGGGCCGCCGCCAGGTCGACATTGGTCACGGACATCGCGGACGCCGCCGATCCGGCCCGGTAATACGCCACCTCGTGATCGTCCGTCGCCCGGTCGCCGGCGGTACGGAAGTACACGCCGGTCGGGCGCGCGGGATCACGCCGTACGGACGCCACATCGACGCCGTACCCCCCGATCGCCTCTACCAGGTGATCGCCGAACCCGTCCGTACCGACCCGGCTCACCCACCGCACGGAGTGCCCCGCGGCGGCCAGCATGCAGGCCACGTTGGACTCCGCGCCGCCGATCGCCCGCTCGAAGGAGGGGACGTCGGCGAGGCGGCCGGGGCGGGTGGGCAGGAAGGTGACCATGGACTCGCCGAGCGCGACGACGTCCACGACGCCGGGGGCGTTGCACAGTCCGGTGGCGGTCACGATCGTCGTAGCTCCTCGGCGTCGTCCAGGGTGTCGGCGGCTCCGTTGACCCCGCGTTGGCCGAGATGTTAGACAGCGGTAAGCGATATACGCAATGGACGTTGCATAGACCGCAACGCGCCTGATCAGGGAGGCTCCCATGAGCAGCGAAGCCCTTGCCCGCCTCGCCGAGGAACGTGTCGACCACCGCTTCCGGGGCCTCCCGCCGGACGCCGACGGGCTCACCGTCGGCGAGCTGGCGGCCCAGCGCCGCAACCTCTTCACCGGCGGCTTCACCACCCCGGTCCTCGCCCTGTCCGCCGAGCACCTGGAGCACAACCTCCGGCTCATGGCGACGTACACCACCCGCCACGGCCTGGCCTTCGCCCCGCACGGCAAGACCTCCATGGCCCCGCAGCTGTTCGCCCGCCAGATCGAGCACGGCGCCTGGGGCATCACGCTGGCGGTGCCGCACCAGGTGCGGGTGGCGCGGGCGTTCGGCATCCAGCGGATCTTCCTCGCGAACGAGCTGGTGGACCCGGCGGCCCTGGGCTGGATCGCCGCCGAGCTCGAAGACCCCGCGTTCCGCTTCGTCTGCTACGTCGACTCCGTACGCGGCGTCGAGCTGATGGACGCGGCCCTCGCCGACGCCCCGCGTCCGCTCGACGTGGTCGTCGAACTCGCCGCCGGCGAGGGCGCCCGGACCGGCGTGCGCACGGAGGCGGAGGGTGCCCGGGTCGCGGACGCCGTGGCCGCCGCCCGGTCGCTGCGGCTGGTCGGGGTCGCGGGGTACGAGGGCGAGGTGCCGCAGGCGACCCCGGAGCGGGTGCGGGCCTGGCTGGGCAGGCTGGTCTCGCTCGCCGCCGAGTTCGACAAGGCGGGCCGGTTCGCGGGGCTGGACGAGATCGTGGTCAGCGCGGGCGGCAGCGCCTGGTTCGACGCGGTGGCGGACGTGTTCGCCGACATCCCCGAACTGTCCGCGCCGGTCCTGAAGTTGCTGCGCTCGGGCGCGTACGTCTCGCACGACGACGGCCACTACCGCAAGCTGACCCCCTTCACCCGGGTCCCGGAGGAGGGCGCGCTGGAGCCCGCGCTCCGGCTGTGGTCGCAGGTGGTGTCCCGGCCGACGGCCGAGCAGGCCTTCGTCAACGCGGGCAAGCGGGACGCGGCCTACGACCTGGACCTGCCGTCCGCCCAGGTGGTCCGCCGGGACGGCGTCGAACGCCCGGCCACGGGGATCGAGGTGACCGGCCTGTCCGACCAGCACGCCTGGCTGCGCACCTCCCCGGAGGCGGATCTGGAGGTCGGCGACTGGCTGGGCCTCGGGCTGTCCCACCCGTGCACGTCGTTCGACAAGTGGCAGCTGATCCCGGTGGCGGAGGCGGACGGCACGGTCGTCGACTACGTCCGCACGTTCTTCTAGAGGAGGCCGCTGTGGAAGATCTCGTCATCCGGGACGCGGACGTCGTCGACGGCACCGGCGCGCCCTCCTACCGTGCCGACGTGGTCGTGGACGGCGGCCGGATCGTCTCGATCGTCAAGGAGGCCGCCGCGGCGGGCTGCCAGCGCCCGTCGGCCGGGCGCGAGCTGGACGCCGAGGGCCTGGTCCTCTCCCCCGGCTTCATCGACATGCACGCCCACAGCGACCTCGCCCTGCTGCGCGACCCCGACCACAGCGCCAAGGCCGCGCAGGGCGTGACCCTGGAGGTGATCGGCCAGGACGGGCTGTCGTACGCGCCGGTCGACGACCGCACGCTCGCCGAGGTGCGCCGGGCGATCACCGGCTGGAACGGCTCCGGCGACGACATCGACTTCGACTGGCGGTCGGTCGGCGAGTACCTGGACCGGCTGGACCGCGGCATCGCCGTGAACGCCGCCTATCTCGTCCCCCAGGGCACGGTCCGCGCGCTCGCCGTCGGCTGGGAGGACCGGGCGGCCACCCCGCGCGAGCTGGACCGGATGCGGCAGCTGGTCGCCGAAGGGCTGGAGCAGGGCGCGGTCGGCATGTCGTCGGGGCTGACCTACACGCCCGGCATGTACGCCGAGGACGCCGAACTGACCGAGCTGTGCCGGGTGGTGGCGTCGTACGGCGGCTACTACTGCCCGCACCACCGCTCGTACGGGGCGGGCGCCCTCCAGGCCTACGAGGAGATGGTGGCCCTCACCCGGGAGGCGGGCTGCGCGCTGCACCTGGCACACGCCACCATGAACTTCGGCGTGAACCAGGGCCGCGCGCCCGAGCTGCTGGCCCTGCTGGACGACGCGCTGGCCGCCGGCGCCGACATCAGCCTCGACACCTACCCGTACACCCCCGGCTGCACCACGCTCGCCGCGCTGCTGCCGAGCTGGGCGAGCGAGGGCGGGCCGGAGGCGATCCTGAAGCGGCTGGCCGATCCGGAGACCGCCGCTCGCATCCGGCACCACATGGAGGTGATCGGCGCGGACGGGTGCCACGGGGTGCCCGTGGAGTGGGAGACGATCGAGATCTCGGGGGTGACCGACCCGGCGTTCGGCGACTACGTGGGCCGTACGGTCCAGGAGTCGGCGGACGCGCGCGGCGAGGCGCCCTGGACGGTCGCGCACCGGCTGCTGGTCGAGGACCGGCTCGGGCCGACGATCCTCCAGCACGTCGGCCACGAGGAGAACGTCCGGGCGATCATGCGGCACCGCGTCCACACCGGCGGCTCGGACGGCATCCTCCAGGGCGCCAAGCCGCACCCGCGCGCCTACGGCACCTTCCCGCACTACCTCGGCCGGTACGTCCGCGAGCTGGGCGTGCTGTCGCTGGAGGAGTGCGTCGCGCACCTCACCTCCCGCCCGGCGGCCCGGCTGCGGCTGCCGGACCGGGGCGTGGTGCGCGAGGGGTACCGCGCCGACCTGGTGCTGTTCGACCCGGCCACGGTCGCGGCCGGATCGACGTACGACCGTCCGCGCACGCTCCCGACCGGCATCCCGTACGTCCTCGTCGACGGCCGTTTCGTGATCGACGACGGGCGGCGCACGGACGTCCTGGCGGGCCGCTCGGTGCGCAGGACGCCCGTGTGACCGTACGGCCGTGACCGGTTACGGCTTGGGCAGGGTGCAGCCGCTCGCGTACAGGTCCAGCTTGTTGTCGAGGCCGAAGCAGGCGGCGAGCTGGTAGGTCTGCTGGGCGTAGTTGATGCCCTGCCGGACGGTGACGTTGCCGTTCGCGTCGACCTCGCACGGGTTGTTCACCGTGCAGCGCTCGCCGTCCTCGTTTCCGGTGTTGTTGACGGCGACCACCCGGCCGGTGGCCTGGTCGACGACCGGGGAGCCGGAGGTGCCGCCGATGGTGTCGCAGGCGGAGGTGTAGCGGACGGAGTCCTTCCAGGTCCAGTCGCCCTCGCGCATCCGGTACACGAAGCCGTCTATGGAGCAGTTGTAGATCCGCTTCCAGTAGCCGGAGACGACGCTGATGGCGGTTCCGGCGACCGGGTGGGTGTCGTTCAGGGTGAGCGCGTTGATGCCGTAGGAGCTTCTGATCTGCGCGTAGGTGCGGGTGAGCTGGTAGACGGCGGCGTCGGTGTCGGTCATGGTCGCGTAGGCGATCTTGTTCGCGCGCAGGGTCGCCACCCGGGTGCCGGCGGAGTTCAGCAGGCCGAAGGAGCGGGTGGAGGCCCGGTCGACGATGACCTCGCCGGGGGCCGGGAAGCCGGACTCCAGACAGTGGCCGTTGGTGAGGACGAGCGCCGGGTCGTCGTCGGCGGAGTCCGGCATGCGGATGACGGACCCGGAGCAGTTGCTGAGCGCGACGGTCCCGGCGAAGTTCACCGCCTGGATCGCGGGCGCCGCCTCGGTGTCCGGTGTGGCCGCGACGGCGGGTGCCGCGCCCGCCCCGGTGATCACCAGGGCCGCGAGCGTGGCGAGGAGAGGCTTCTTCATGTGTGGGGGTCCCCTCTGGACGACGTACGACTGGACGACGTACGACGTGAGCGACCGGAGGTCGTCCGGCCGCCCGCTGTCTTGTCATGCGCATTGTTGGTGCGGGGACACGAGGGGACAAGGAGGCGTTTCAGGCCCGGGGGTGGCGGGTTTTCGCGGGTGCCGCGGGGCTACTTGGGCCGCTTGGTGCCGCCCTGGCCGTGCCCCGGGTTGCCGTTGGCGTTCCCCGGGCCGTCGTCCGGGAGGGTCGCGGAGGCGGTCGCGGAGGCGGTCGGGGTGGTGGAGGGGGACGCGCTCGAAGGCTCCTCGGTGGCCGGGGCCTTCGAGCTGCCGCCCTCGCTCTCCGAAGGACTCGGGGCCGAGGCACTGGGGGTGGCGGTGGCGGTGCCGGTGCCGCCCGCGGCGGGCACGGAGGCCGTGCCCTCGCCCCCGCCTCCCGTGTCATCCGTGCGCGACGGCGCGACCGTGTCCGGGTCGCCGGCCGTCGGACTCGTCCGCGCCTTCTCGCCCTGCGCGCCGCCTTCGGCGGAGGACCCCGAGAACGAGAACCCTGCGATCAGCGCGACCGCACCCACCGCGCCCACCGCACCGGCGGCCACCGCCACCCGCCGCTGCCGCCACGGGCTGGGCTTGCGCCGGGAACGCCGGGGTCCGGGTGCCGCGGGTCCGGGGGCCGGCACCGACGGCAGCTCGCGGGTCTCGTCGTAGGTGTTCTCCCAGCCGTGCGCGGTCGCCGGATCGGCGTACTCCTCGTAGGCCGGAATCTGGTCCGGCCGCGGCTGGGGCTGGTACACCATCGGCGGACCCTGGGGGTCACCCGTTCTGGGGGGCTCGGACATGGCCGCGCATTCTAGAGACTGGAGTGACTCCAGGGACAGCGGCGGCCCATACCCGTCCAAACCGCGCGTCTCACGTGGCGGAAAACACGACCCGCGGAGCGATACCCGGCCGTAAGCTCCCAGGCATGCAGGTGATCCAGTCGACCAAGCTCGCCAACGTCTGTTACGAGATCCGGGGCCCGGTGCTCGAGGAGGCGATGCGGCTGGAAGCTGCCGGTCACCGCATCCTCAAGCTGAACACCGGAAACCCGGCCGCCTTCGGCTTCGAGTGCCCGCCGGAGATCCTGGAGGACATCCTCCGCAACGTCTCCACGGCGCACGGCTACGGCGACGCGAAGGGCCTGCTGGCCGCACGCCGGGCGGTCGTCATGCACAACCAGACCATCGGCATCGAGACCGACGTCGAGCACGTCTTCATCGGCAACGGCGTCTCCGAGCTGATCGTGATGGCGATGCAGGGCCTGCTGGACGACGGCGACGAGGTCCTCGTACCGGCCCCGGACTACCCGCTGTGGACGGCGGCGGTGTCACTGTCCGGCGGTACGGCGGTGCACTACCGCTGCGACGAGCAGTCCGACTGGATGCCGGACCTCGCCGACATCGAGCGCAAGGTGACCGACCGCACCAAGGCGATCGTGATCATCAATCCGAACAACCCGACCGGCGCGGTCTACGACGAGACGGTGCTGCGCGGTCTGACGGACATCGCCCGCCGCCACAATCTGCTCGTCTGCTCCGACGAGATCTACGACAAGATCCTCTACGACGGCGCCACGCACACCCCGACCGCCTCGATCGCCCCCGACCTGCTGACCCTCACCTTCAACGGCATGTCGAAGGCCTACCGGGTGGCCGGCTACCGGGTCGGCTGGATGTCGATCTCCGGCCCGCGCGCCCACGCCGACTCCTACATCGAGGGTCTGACGATCCTGGCGAACATGCGGCTGTGCGCGAACATGCCGGGCCAGCACGGGGTCGTCGCCGCGCTGAGCGGGCGGCAGTCGATCAACGACCTGGTGCTGCCGGGCGGGCGGCTGAAGGAGCAGATGGACGTCGCGTACGAGATGCTGACGCAGATCCCCGGCGTGACCTGTGTCCGCCCGAAGGGCGCGCTGTATCTCTTCCCGCGGCTCGACCCCAAGGTGTTCAAGATCAGGGACGACCGGCGGATGGTCCTGGACCTGCTCCGGCAGGAGAAGATCATGGTCGTCCAGGGCACCGGCTTCAACTGGCCGGAACCGGACCACTTCCGGGTCGTGACGCTTCCGACGGCGGGCGATCTGCGCGACGCGGTGGGGCGGATCGGGAACTTCCTGGACGGCTACAGCCAGATCTAGCAGCCTCCAAACCGCGGTCAACTTTAGAACGGATCTAATGTAGGATGGCTTCTGTCAGAGCACAGGAGGCCATCCCATGTACGAACCGATCCGCACCAAGTCGGTCCACAGCACGATGGCCGGCACCTCGGACTTCCCCCACCGGTCGCGTGAGGAGGAGCTGGACATCCAGCTCGCGGGCCATCTCGCGGCGCTGCTCGCCGTCACCGACGAGTTGCGGGCGCTGGCACCGTCCGGTGACCTGGACGCCGCCGCCGGGCGGCTGGCGGAGCAGGTGAGCCGGCTGCGGGGTGGGCAGGCGCCGGTTCGCTCCTCGGTGAGCGCGGTATCCGAGCCGCATCTCGCCGCGCTGCATCAGCGGGCGCATGCCCTTGCCGGGCGGGCGCTGGTGGTTGCCGCGTCCCGGGCGGACACGGCTGCCGCGATTCTTGCCGCCGAGCGTATGGATGCGCACGCGGAAGCGCTGGGTCCGAGGGAGCTCGCCTCCCACTGAGCCCGCGGGCTCCCCTTTTCGGCCCCGGTCCGCGTGCACCCGCAGCGACGCGCGGACCGGGTTGCCACAACATCACTGCGTTGGCTTGACCGGTTGTTCGCCGTAGGGCGCCTTGCCGTCTGCGGCTGCGGGTTGTCTGTGGTTGATCGCGCAGTTCCCCGCGCCCCTTTGGGGCGCGTTGCACTTCCGGGGCCGGTATGACACCCCCCGTTCATCCCCCGCCGCGAGGAACGTTGGATTCCGCGCGCACTCTCCCCTTGTGAGACGAATCGCAGGCATTGTCCTCGCGGTCCTGCTCGTCGGTGGCGTGGTCGCCGCCGTCATTGCGGGGCGACAGGGAGAGGACCAGGGCACGGCAACGAAGACCGTGCGGGGAGTGATCGGGTCGGAGAAGGCGGAGTTCTTCGCCGACCCCGAGGTGGTGAAGGCCCTGGCCGCCGAGGGCTACACCGTGAAGGCCGAGACCTCCGGGTCGTGGGCCATGGAGGGGCTGGACCTCAAGGGGTACGACTTCGCCTTTCCGTCCAGTCAGGCGCCGGCCGCCGAACTCGCCGAGAAGCACGGCGCACGGCAGCCCCTGCCGCGCCCCTTCTACTCGCCGCTCGTCGTGGTCGCCCACCGGAATGCCGCCGAGGTCCTGGCCGGGAACGGGCTCGCCGAGCTGGGCAAGGGGAACACCGGGACGTTGCGGATGCAGCCCTTCCTCGGTGCGGCCCGTGACGACCGGACCTGGCAGCAGCTGAAGGGAGCCGGGAAGTACGGTGAGTTGAGCGGGACGCTGTACATCGCGACCACCGACCCGGCGACCTCCAACTCCGGTGCCCTGTACCTCGCCGCCGCCTCCTACGTCGACAACGGCGGCCGGGTGGTGGCGAGCGACGCCGACGTCGAGCGGACCGCGCCCCTGCTGCGCAAGCTGGTCAGTGTGCAGGGCGCCCAGCAGTCCAGCACGGACGCCGCGTTCCGGGACTTCGTCAGCGGCGCCGGGAATCCGCTGGTGCTGGTGTACGAGTCGCAGGTGGCCGCCCTGCTGGCGGACGGTCAGGACGTCGGCGACCTCACCGTGCTCTATCCGGACACCACCGCGACCAGCGACCACACCGTCGTTCCGCTGAGCGAGGACGGCCGCGCGCTCGGTGAACTCCTCGCCAGGGACCCCGAGTTGCGAAAGCTGGCCGTACGCCATGGCTTCCGCCCGCAGGGCGCGAGCGCCGAGTTCACCGCGGCCACCGCGGACCTCACCGCCTATCTCAACCAGAAGCTGACCGGTGTCCGGCAGGCGCCCGTGCCCACCTCCGCGGTGCTGCACGAGATGGCGCGCCGGGCGCGCGGATGATCGGGGGGACACCGCTCATGAACGGCACCGACGACTTCACCCTCACCCCGCCCGAACCCGTCGCGGCGATACCCCGCGAGAAGGCCGGCGGACTCGTCCCCGTCGACGACACCGCCCGCGCCGACATCGCCCGCAAGGCCGCCGACCACGTGGCCTCGCTCGCCGCGCTCGACGCCCGCTCCCCCGAGTTCGCGGGGAAGGTCGGCGAGATCACCGCTCTCGGCTCCGGGGAGATGCGGGCCGCCGCCTCGCAGTCCAACCGGATGCTGGATCGGACCGTGCGCAGCCTGCCGGGCAAGGGCGAGGACGCCTCCGCGCGGGTCGCGGCCTCGCTGGTGGAGCTGCGGCGGGTGGTGGAGGACCTGGATCCGCGGGACCTGCCCGCCGCCAAGAGGCGCACGTTCCTCTCCCGGCTGCCGGGCGGCAACAAGCTGCGCGACCACCTCGCCAAGTACGCCTCCGCCCAGGGCACCCTCAACCGGATCGTCGGCTCGCTGCGCGGCGGGCAGGACGAGCTGCGCCGCGACAACGCCGCGCTCCAGACGGAACGCGTCCGCCTGTGGGAGACCATGGGCAAGCTCCAGGAGTACGTCGTCCTCACCGAGGCCCTCGACTCCGCCGTCGAGGAGCACATCGCCGGCGTCGAGCCGACCGATCCCGCCCAGGCCGACAGTCTGCGGGCCGACGTGCTCTTCCCGGTCCGGCAGAAGCACCAGGACCTGCTCACCCAGCTCGCGGTGTGCGCCCAGGGCTACCTCGCCATGGACGTCGTACGCCGCAACAACGACGAGCTGATCAAGGGCGTCGACCGGGCGGCCACCACCACCGTCTCGGCGCTGCGCATCTCGGTGATGCTGGCCTCCGCGCTCGACCACCAGAGGAAGGTGATCGAGCAGGTCGACGCGTTGCGCGGAACCACCGAGGAGCTGATCCGGGGCAACGCGGAGATGCTGGCCACGCAGAGCGGCGAGATCCAGCGGATCGCCGCCGACCCGGCGGTCGGCGCGGAGACGCTGCGCGCCGCGTTCCAGCAGATCTACCGCACGCTCGACGCCATCGACACCTACAAGGTGCAGGCGACGGAGGCGATGGCCACCACGGTGGAGGCGCTGACCGCCGAACTTCACCAGGCGAGCGGTCACTTGGAGCGCAGCCGGGCGCAGGGTGCGCTGGAGGGCGGGCGCTCATGAGACGACGTGTCCTCGCCGCCGCGGTCCTCGCCCTGCTCACCGCCTGTACGACGGCGGAGCAGCCGGAGGAGACCTCCTCCACCTACGAGCCCGGCACCCTTCGCGTCCTCGCCTCCAGCGAGCTGGCCGATATGGCCCCTGTCCTCGACCGGGTCCGTGAGGACACCGGGATCACCGTGAAGCCCACCTACATGGGCACCCTCGACGCGGTGGACCTGCTCGCGCAGGGCAGGGCGGACCAGGCGTACGACGCGGTGTGGCTGTCCTCCAACGACTATCTGCGGCTGCGTCCGGAGGCGGCGCGGAAGGTGGTCTCCGAGACGCCGGTCATGTCCAGCCCGGTCGCCGTCGGGGTGAAGCCCGAGACCGTGCGCGCCCTGAAGTGGCGGCCGGACGACGTCACCTGGGCGCAGGTGGAGCAGGCCGTCCGCGCCGGGAAGCTGACGTACGGAATGACCGATCCCGCCCGCTCGAACTCCGGTTTCGCCACGCTCGTCTCCGTCGCCTCCGCCCTGTCCGGCGCCCAGTCGGCGCTCACCGACGCGGACGTGCGGGAGGCCTCGCCCCGGCTGAAGGAGTTCTTCCGGGGGCAGAAGCTGACCTCCGGGTCCTCGGGCTGGCTGGCCGCCGCCTACGAGCGGCGCGGCACCGTGGACGCGCTGCTGAACTACGAGTCGGTGCTGACCGGCATCCCCGGCCTCACGGTGATCCGGCCGAAGGACGGCGTGGTCACCGCCGACTACCCGCTGTCCTCGCTGGCCGCCGCCGAGCCCGCGGCCCGCGAGGACGTGCGCCGGCTGACCGAGGCGCTGCGCTCCCCGGAGATCCAGCGGGAGATCACCGAGCGCACCCACCGCCGCCCGGTCGTCACCTCCGTTCCGCCCGCCCCCGGGCTCGGCACCGACCGGCGGCGCGAACTGCCCTTCCCGGGCAGCCGTTCGGTCGCCGACGGGCTGCTGGAGTCGTACGAGAACGAGCTGCGGCGCCCCTCGCGGACGGTGTACGTACTCGACACCTCCGGCTCGATGGAGGGCGACCGGCTGGCCGGGCTGAAGAGCGCCCTGACCGGACTGACCGGGGACTTCCGGGAGCGGGAGGAGGTCACGCTGATGCCGTTCGGGTCGGAGGTGAAGAGCGTGCGCACCCATGTGGTCGACCCCGCCGATCCCCGGCGCGGGCTGGACGCCATCCGGAAGGACACCGCGGCGCTCGACGCCGACGGCGACACCGCGATCTACACCTCGCTGGAGAAGGCCTACGAGCATCTGGGCGCCGACCGGGACACGTTCACCTCGATCGTGCTGATGACGGACGGCGAGAACACCACCGGCGCGTCGGCCGCGGACTTCGAGGCCTTCCACGCCGGGCTCACCGGCCACCGGCGGGACATCCCCGTCTTCCCGGTCCTCTTCGGCGACTCCGACCGCGCCGAACTGGAGCACATCGCCGAACTGACCGGCGGCCGTCTCTTCGACGCCCAGGAGGGCTCGCTGGACGGCGCCTTCGAGGAGATCCGTGGCTACCAGTAAGGCACTGGGATATCTCGAGTCCCGCAAGAACCTGACCGGATGCGCCTGCGGGCTGCTGGGACTGGTGCTGACCTTCACCGGACTGGCGGGCGCCTACTGGCCGGTCGTGGTCGCCGGGCTGTACGGCGCGGGCGCTCTGATCGCCCCGCCCGAGCGGCCCGCGCTGCCCCGCTTCCCGTCGCCGTCCGAACAGCTCGACGAGGTGCGCGGGGACCTGGAGAAGCTGCGCGGCTATCTGCGGGAGGTCGAGCTGCCGGACTCCGCCGACGCGTCGCTGGGCCGCGTGGTCGAGCTGCTGTCGGCGCTGCTCGACCCGGAGCGGGGCGCCCCGCTGCTCGCGCAGGACCCCGAGGGGGTGCATGTGCTGTCCCGGGCGGTGCGGCAGGACGTGCCGGAGGCCGTGGACACCTTCGTGCGCACCCGCTGGTGGACCCGGCTGGCGCCCGGGCAGGAGTCGCCGGAGATCCACCTGGAGCGGCAGCTGTCCCTGCTCCACAAGGAGCTGACGCGGGTGGCGGCGGGCCTCAGGGAGATCGAGGCCCGCCGCCAGGAGTCCCACACCCGGTACCTGGAGGACCGGGGCGGAACGTTTTAGCCCTCGCTCACCGGCGTACGAACACCGTCGCCGACGCCGTCGACCCGGTGTGCAGGTCGTCGCCCGGCCAGGTGACCGTGTAGGTCACCTCGCGGCGGGTGCGCGGGATGTCGTTGAGGGTGAAGGTGCCGTCGGCGGCGACCGTGACCGGGGTGAGGGTGCCGCTGCCCAGCCGGTCGGTGCGCTCCACGGTGAGCACGGCACGCTCCGGCAGCGCCTTGCCCTGCGCGGCGAACATGCCGGTGATCTGGATGCCGCCATCCAGCGTGGCCTCCGCCGGGGCGGTGAGCGCGATGGAGCTGGCCGCCTTGCCGACGGACACGGTGTGGGTGACGTCCGTGGCGGGGCGGTGGGTCAGGTCGCCGAGGAAGGAGACCGTGTAGGTGGCGTCGCCGACGAGGGCGGGCTCGTCGAGGACGGTGAAGGTCCCGTCCTCGCGGACGGTGAAGGTGCCCAGCTCGTGGGTGCCGTTCGCGTCGGTCCGGGTGGCCGTCACCTTCAGCGGCTGGGCGGGCGCCGGGCCGTCGTACTCCAGCCGGCCGCGCACCGCCAGCGGCTCGCCCGCCACCGCCTGGGCGGGGCTGTGGGCGAGGTCTCCGGTGAAGCGGACGTCGTACTGCACGGCCGGGGGCTGGATGACGTGAAGCCAGTACTGGCTGCCGGACGCGTTGGTGGTCACCGTGAACAGCCGGGAGCCGTCCGCCGACCACTCCATCCCGCGCGGCACCACCCGGTCGCCGTCGAGGCTGCCCTCGAAGGCGAACTCCAGCGGGGTGGTGGCGTCGGTCGGGTCGGCGGGCTGGACCAGCAGATCGGGGGTCGCGCCGGAGGCGGCGGCGCCGCGTGCGATGTACTTGCCGTCCCCGCTGAAGGCGACCGCGCTGGCGGTGGCTCCGGCGGGCAGGGCCTGGTAGCCGCTCGCCGCGTCCGTCAGGTCGCTGGTGTTCAGCAGCCGGGTGCCGTAGGCCGCGTCGGCGAGCGCGACCTGGCTGCCGTCGGCGGAGAACGCCATGTCCTTCAGGTTCAGGGCGCCCTTGCCGTCGCTGTCGGCGAAGCGGCGCGCGGCGTTGCGGACCAGGGTGCCGTTGCCGGTGTCGAAGACGGTGACGAAGGGGTTGGTCGCGTTGCTGTTGAGCGGCTGGCCCATGAGCATCCGGTCGCCCGGGCCGGACTCCAGCTGGAGCTTGCCGTGGTCCTGCCAGTTGGTGCGCCCCGTCGTGCCGTCCAGGTAGGTGAGCGTCGAGTCGCACTGGCTGGTGTAGTAGGAGTACGGCGTGGTGAAGTACAGCTGGCCGCCGGAGAAGGCCAGGCTGCGGCCGCAGGTGTCCGTGGATCCGTAACTGGAGCCGGACAGTTGGTGGGTGGTGGTGTCGTACCGGTAGATCCACTCCCGCCCGCCGGCGTACAGCGTGGCGCCGTCAGCGCTGAGCGCGAGGCCGGAGACGTGCTGCTGGGTGCTGATCGTGGTGGCCCGCTCGCCCTCGAAGGTGTACACGGCGATCGTGCCGCTGTTGTAGTAGCTGTCGGTGCGGGAATCGGCGACGTACACACGCTGGTGCACATTGTCGACGGCCAGCGCCGAGAACGAGGAGATCGGCAGCTTGGCCACGACGTCGGACGCGGCGGCGTGGGCCGCGGGTGCGACGGCGACGGTCAGTCCGGTCCCGGCGAGTGCGACCGCCAGAGCGGTGGCCGCGAGACGTCCGGGACGGTGTGCTGTATTCAACTGTGCCCCCCACAGGCTGAATCGAGCGCCTCACGGCGTGGCCGTGAGACGCCTGTGAAGAGCATGAAACAGGTGTGAAGATCGGCCACGCAAGGGGGAAACACCGAAGCCCCGCACTCCCTTGTGCGGGGCTTCGATGCGCTGTGGTGCTGTCACCGCGGCCGGCCGTGACGATGTAGCTGGTCAGGGCACAGTCGGTTCCAACCGGCCGCGGAGTCTTCGGTGTTCGGGCTCAGCCGGAGGCTCAGCCCAGGCGCTCCACCAGCGCGCGGTACTCGTCCCACAGCTCCTTGGGCGTGTGGTCGCCGAAGGTGTTGAGGTGCTCGGGGACCAGGGCGGCCTCCTCGCGCCACACCTCCTTGTCGACCGTCAGCAGGAACTCCAGGTCGGACTCGGACAGGTCGAGGCCGTTCGTGTCCAGGGCGTCCTTGGTCGGCAGGATGCCGATCGGGGTCTCGACACCCTCGGCCTTGCCCTCCAGGCGCTCCACGATCCACTTCAGGACGCGGGAGTTCTCGCCGAAGCCCGGCCAGACGAACTTGCCCTCGTCGTTCTTGCGGAACCAGTTGACGTAGTAGATCTTCGGCAGCTTCGCCACGTCAGCGGACTTGCCGACCTTGATCCAGTGGGCCATGTAGTCGCCCATGTTGTAACCGCAGAACGGCAGCATCGCGAACGGGTCGCGGCGCAGCTCGCCGACCTTGCCCTCGGCCGCGGCGGTCTTCTCGGAGGCCACGTTGGCGCCGAGGAAGACGCCGTGGTTCCAGTCGAAGGACTCCGTCACCAGCGGTACGGCGGTGGCCCGGCGGCCGCCGAAGAGGATCGCGGAGATCGGCACGCCCTTGGGGTCCTCCCACTCGGGCGCGATGATCGGGCACTGCGAGGCGGGCACGGTGAAGCGGGCGTTGGGGTGGGCCGCCGGGGTCTCGGACTCCGGCGTCCAGTCGTTGCCCTTCCAGTCGGTGAGGTGGGCGGGCGCCTCCTCGGTCATGCCCTCCCACCACACGTCGTTGTCGTCGGTGAGGGCGACGTTGGTGAAGACCGCGTTGCCCCACAGGGTCTTCATCGCGTTGGCGTTGGTGTGCTCGCCGGTGCCCGGCGCGACACCGAAGAAACCGGCCTCGGGGTTGATCGCGTACAGGCGGCCGTCCTCGCCGAAGCGCATCCAGGCGATGTCGTCACCGATGGTCTCGACCGTCCAGCCGGAGATCGTGGGCTCCAGCATGGCGAGGTTGGTCTTGCCGCAGGCGGACGGGAAGGCGGCGGCGACGTACTTGGACTCGCCCTGCGGCGGGGTGAGCTTGAGGATCAGCATGTGCTCGGCGAGCCAGCCCTCGTCGCGCGCCATGACGGAGGCGATGCGCAGGGCGTAGCACTTCTTGCCGAGCAGGGCGTTGCCGCCGTAGCCGGAGCCGTAGGACCAGATCTCGCGGGTCTCCGGGAAGTGCGAGATGTACTTGGTCTGGTTGCAGGGCCAGGGGACGTCCTCCTGGCCCGGCTCCAGGGGGGCGCCGAGGGAGTGGACGGCCTTGACGAAGAAGCCGTTGTCGCCCAGCTCGTCGAGGACGGCCTGGCCCATGCGGGTCATGGTGCGCATGGCGACGGCCACGTACGCGGAGTCGGTGATCTCGACGCCGATCGCGGACAGCGGCGAGCCGAGCGGGCCCATGCAGAAGGGCACGACGTACATGGTGCGGCCACGCATCGAGCCGCGGAACAGGCCGCCTTCGCCACCGGAGCCCTGGAAGATGTCCCGCATCTCGGCGGGGGCCTTCCAGTGGTTGGTGGGGCCGGCGTCCTCCTCCTTCTCGGAGCAGATGAAGGTCCGGTCCTCGACGCGGGCGACGTCGGTGGGGTCGGAGGCGGCGTAGTAGGAGTTCGGGCGCTTGATGGGGTCGAGTTTCCGGAAGGTGCCCTTCTGGACGAGCTCCTCGCACAGTCGCTCGTACTCGGCCTCGGATCCGTCGCACCAGACCACGTTGTCCGGCTGGGTCAGTTCCGCGATCTCGTTGACCCACGAGATCAGTTCCTGATGGTTGGTCGGGCTGACGGTGGGAGCCGCGTTGTCGCGCGCCACGATTGCTCCTAAAAGAGGGTTTTTTGTCCTTGTCTGCCCCGTGGGGGCCGCGACCCGGATGCTTCGTAGCCGCTCATCCGGTGCCGACCGCACTCATTTGATCATCCGAGGTGAGTGCGCATTTGTCCAGAGGGCCGCACACCTGAGCGCCGTGAGGAACGCCACGTCCTGCGGCTTTCGCCGTGATTCTTTGCGTACATCTTGGGTTCGGCTGACCTTCTCTTGGCGATCCGAGCGGGTGGTCGCGCCCCGTTGTCGCGAGACTCTGATCCGTCACTTACGACTCCGTAGGTACGATGCCCCGCATGACTGCGTCCGCCTCCGACGCGCCCACGGACACGCCGGTCGCCGACCGAGGTTCCGTCGCGCTGCATGTGCCGCATCCGTCCCTGCCGGAGACCATCAAGCCGAAGCTGCGCGGCTGGCTGCACCTCGGCATGTTCCCGGCGGTGCTGATCGCGGGCCTGGTGCTCACCGCCCTCGCGAACTCGACCCGCGGCCGGATAGCGTGCGGCATCTACGTCCTGACGGCTTGCCTGCTGTTCGGCGTGAGCGCGCTCTACCACCGGGGCAACTGGAGCCCCCGGATGGACGGCGTGCTGCGCCGCCTGGACCACGCCAACATCTTCCTGATCATCGCGGGCACCTACACCCCGCTGACCCTGCTGCTCCTGCCCGGCGCGAAGGGGCAGTGGCTGCTGTGGGGGATCTGGGCGGCGGCCCTGGCCGGCATCGTCTTCCGGGTCTTCTGGGTCGGCGCCCCGCGCTGGCTCTACACCCCCTGCTATCTGGCGATGGGCTGGGCGGCCGTCTTCTTCCTGCCGGACTTCCTGCGCACCGGCGGCATCGCCGTCCTGACCCTGGTGATCGTCGGCGGGGTGCTCTACAGCCTGGGCGGGGTGGTCTACGGCATCAAGCGCCCGAACCCGTCACCACGCTGGTTCGGCTTCCACGAGGTGTTCCACTCCTTCACGCTGGCGGCGTTCGTCGTCCACTACGTGGGGATCTCGCTGGTGGCATACCAGCACGCGTGACACCCAGCCCCCTTCCTCAGGGCCACGGCTTGCGCGCCGTGGCCCTTTTTCATGCCCTGACACCGCCTCGATATTGACAGTCTCCAGATTTTGAGATTTACCCTCATTTCAGGGCCGCCCTGGTGGCGAGCATGCTGACCCTCGGCTTCGACCCGGACAGCTCGGCGCGAGCACCGGCGAGCAGCTGGGGGTGGCCCCAGGCGCTTAGCACTGGGGGAGGATGGCCGACGCGTACGTCGTCGTCTTCGCCGCGCTGATGCTCCCCGCCGGACTCCTCGGCGACCGGTTCGGGCGCCGCCGGATGCTGGTCGCCGGGCTCGCCGTCTTCCTCGCCGGATCGGTGGCCGGCGCGCTCGCCGACGACGTGCCCGCGGTGATCGCCGCGCGGGCGGTGATGGGCGTCGGCGGAGCGCTGGTCACCCCGCTCTCGCTGTCCGTGCTGCCCTCGCTGTTCGGACCCGGGGAGCGGACCAAGGCGGTCGGCATCATCTCCGCGGCCTCCGCACTCGGCATGCCGCTCGGCCCGATCATCGGCGGCTGGCTGCTCGACCACTTCTGGTGGGGCTCGGTCTTCCTGGTCAACGTGCCGATGGCGGCGATCGGCATCGCGGCCTGCGTGTTCCTCCTCCCCGAGAACTTGCGACCCCGCCTCCCCCCAGGTCGACCCCGTCTCCACCGCGCTGACCGCGGCCGGACTCGGCATCCTCATCTACGCGATCATCGAGGCGCCCGGGCACGGCTGGGCCGACCCTCTGACCCTCGGCATGCTGGGCGGGGCCTTCCTGCTGATCGCCCTGCTGGTGCCGCGTGAGCGGCGGGCGGCGCGGCCCATGCTGGACATGGTGCTGCCGGCCCGGCGCGGGTTCCTCGTCAACACCCTCGCGGCGACCCTGGTGATGTTCGTGCTGTCCGGGCTGCTGCTCGTGCTGCCGCCCTACCTCCAGGCGGTCCTCGGGCACGACGCCCTCGGCACGGGGGTCCGGCTGCTGCCGCTGATAGGCGGGCTGCTCGTCGCGGCGCGCGCCGCCCAGCCCGTCGTCGCCCGGTTCGGGGCCCGGGCCGTGGTGAGCGCCGGCCTCACGGTGCTGGCGTTCGCCGCGCTGCTGGGCGCCCGTACGACGGTGGAGTCCGGCTACGGCTTCACCGCGCTGTGGCTGTCCGTCGCCGGAGTCGGCTTCGGCTTCGCGGTCGTGCCCGCGATGGACGGCGCCCTCGGCACCCTGCCCGCCGACCGCGCGGGCTGGGGGTCCCCCCACGCCTTTAAGGCAGTGGGGGAGGGTCCGGGTTGCTGATGACGCTGCGCCAGGTCGGCGGCGCGCTCGGCATCGCCCTGCTCGGCTCGCTGCTCAGCGGCGCCTTCCGCGACCGGCTCGACGTCTCCGGGCTGCCGCAGGGTGCCGCGGACGCGGCCGGGGAGTCGGTGGTCGCCGCGCATCTGGTCGCCGAACGGGCGGGCGCGGCCGACCTGGTGGCCTCCGCGCACAGCGCCTATGTGCACGGCATGGGCCTGGCCCTGCTGGTGTGCGGCCTCGCCTCGCTGGTGTCCGCGCTGCTCGCCGCGGCCTTCCTGCCCGGCGCCCGGACCACCCCCGGCCCCGTCCCGGACATGGCCACGCCCACGGCCGATGTCCGACAATGAGCTGCATGACGGCCGTACGCACCCCCACCCCCGCCGACCGCCCCCAGCTCGGACTCCGGGAACGAAAGAAGATCAAGACCCGCGAGGCGATCCGCGAGGCCACCTACGCGCTGATCGAGGAGCACGGGTACGAGGCCGCCACGATCGAGCAGATCGCCGACCGCGCCGAGGTGTCGCCGTCGACCGTCTTCCGCTACTTCCCGACCAAGGAGGACATCGTCCTCACGGACGAGTACGACCCGCTGCTGCTGCAGGAACTGCGGGAGCGGCCCGCGGACGAGCCCTGGCTGGAGTCCCTGCGGTACGTGCTGCGGAAGGCCGTCGGTCTCGGCGAGCACGAGGATCCCCGGGTGACCAGGCTGCGGACGACGCTGATGACCGAGGTACCGGCGGTGCGCTCACGGATGATGGAGAGCATGTCGGCCACCGGCGACCTGCTCGCCACGGCCATCGCCGAGCGCACCGGCCGGGACCCGGAGAGCCTTGAGGTCCGGGTGTTCGCGATGTCCCTGATCGGCGGTCTGATGGAGGTCACCCGGCACTGGGTGAGGGGCGGCTTCAGCGAGGACTTCGGGGAGCTGGTGGACCGCGCCGTCACCGTGTTCGAACACGGCCTGACATCCTGATCCCGTGAAAGCACCCGAGATCCACGTCGAAGTCGCCCCGGAACTGCACCTGTTCGTCCCGCAGCACCGCCGCCGCGGTGCCACCCCGCTCGCCACCGACGGCGTCTCGACGCTCGGGCACGTCATCGAATCCCTCGGGGTGCCGCTCACCGAGGTCGGCGAGCTCGTCGTCGACGGGCGGGCCGTGCCCACCGGGCACATCCCGAAGGACGGCGAGCGGGTCAGCGTGCGGGCCGTGCCGCGTCCGCAGCGGGTGCCCGGCGCGCCGCTGCGCTTCCTGCTCGACGTGCACCTCGGCACCCTCGCCCGCCGGCTGCGGCTGCTCGGTGTGGACACCGCCTACGAGTCGACGGACATCGGCGACGCGGCGCTCGCCACCCGCTCGGCCACCGAGAAGCGGGTCATGCTCAGCCGCGACCGGGGCCTGCTGCGCCGCCGGGAACTGTGGGCCGGCGCCTTCGTCTACAGCACCCGGCCCGAGGACCAACTCCGCGACGTCCTGGACCGGTTCCGCCCCGAACTGCGCCCCTGGTCCCGCTGCACCGCCTGCAACGGCCTGCTGACGGAGGCCACCAAGGAGCAGGTGGCGGACCGACTGGAGGCCGGCACCCAGCGGACGTACGACGTGTTCGCGCAGTGCCGGGAGTGCGGCCGCGCCTACTGGAAGGGCGCGCACCACGAACAGCTGGAGGCGATCGTGAAGTGGGCGCTGAGCATGCGTACACAGGCGGGTTGAGTAGCTGAGCCGATCACGCGGCGGCGGGCCGGGCGGTGGGATGGGGGCATGGACAACAGCTCCGACCGCCCCACCCCTGCCGTCCCCGACCGCGACCGCGACCGCGCCCTCACCCGGCTCACCGTCGCCGGACTCCTCCTCCTGCCGCCGATCGCCGTCGGCGCGTGGATCCTCGTGCTCGCCAGTGAGCGCGGCTCCCGCTGCCTGATGTACGGCGAGGACTGCTCCGGCATCCCGGGCGGCGTGCTGTGGGGCTTCTTCTGGGGCGCGTTCGGGCTCGGCATGCTGGCACTGCTGTGGCCCCGGTCCAGGTTCACATGGGGCCGGGCCGGGGCCGTACTGGCGCAGTGGGGCGCTCAGCTCACGCTGGGCCTGCTGATCCTCAGCGGCGCCTGACGTCCCCCTTTCCGCAGGCCACGCCGTCCTTGTTGCGGTCGAGGCGGAGCGGGTCGTCCTTGCCGTTGACCTTCAGGCGGCCGTAGTCGTTCTGCTTCAGCCAGGTGCAGCGGGCGGCCGTCGTCTGCTTCACCTGGGGCGGGAAGGCGGTCGGCACGCAGACGTTGGCGGAGCCGTAGTGCCGGTCGCAGCCGGAGACGGTGGGGCTCACCGGCTGGGAGGCGCGCTTCTTGCCGGGACCCTTGACCTCGCCTTCCAGGGAGTCCGCGAAGGAGTGGATGTGCGGGGAGGCGTCCGTGGCCTTGAGCGCGGACGGTCCCTGGAGGTGCACCCACTTGGCCACCGAGGGCACCCCGTTGGCGTCCACCGCGAAGAGCATGTACCAGCCGGGCGGGGCCAGGTTGGGGTTGCTCGTCACGTTCAGGTCGACGTTGTTCCCGTCGACGGAGAGGGGCAGGTCCACGAACCGCTGGTTCGGGTCGGAGGAGTGGGTGACGGCGGCCGGACGGATCAGCTCCGCCTTGGCGATGGGCCGGTCGACGGTGATCCGCTGGGTGTCGCCGTAGGTCCACTCGGTGTCGATCACCGAGGTGATCGTCGGGCGGGGGCCCTTGAACAGGTACGGCGGCGTGTAGACCGACACGTTGTGGTTCCAGCTGCCGTTGCCCGGGTTGTCGCCGGTGGTCATCACCCGGCCGTCGGGGAGCAGGAACGCCGAGGAGTGGTAGCCGCGGGCCTCGGGGTCCGCGGTCACCGGGTCGAAGGTGTTCGTCTGCGGGTCGTAGAGGGACGTCTCGAAGACCGGGTCGGCGCGGTTGTGCAGGGCGCCGCCCGTCTCCAGCACCTTGCCGTCGGGCAGCAGCACCGCGGAGGCGTACATCTTGCCCTGGTCACCGGTCTGCGCGACCTTGCCGTTGCCGAGGTCGACGGTGCCCTGCGGGAGGGGCGGTCCGGCGACGTACGCCGGGTTGGGCTGCTTCAGGTCGATGACGTCGGTGAGCCGGTTGGCGTCCGGGTTGGAGTCGATGTTGCCGCCGCCGATGGTCAGCACCTTCTGGTCCTGCGCCGGGGGCAGCAGCACGCTCGCCGACTGGTCGCGCTCGTCCTTCTTCCGCAGGCCGGGCACCTGGGTGATCGTGTTGGCGCCGTAGTCGTAGATCGCGGCGCCGGTGCCCGGGATGTTGTTGCCGAAGACATGGCTGCCGGAGTAGAAGAGCCGGCCGTCCTGCATCAGGATCATCGACGGGTACAGACCCCAGTACGACCAGGTCTGGTTGACCTGCCAGGTCGGCAGCCAGCGCTGCTCGGCCTGCGACCACAGGTCGGCGGTGACCGAGCCGGTGGAGTCCTCCTTCAGCCCGCCGAAGGAGATGACGTCACCGTTGCCGAGGATGGTCGCCGACGGGTACCAGTGGCCGTCGTTCATGTCGTTCGTCTTGGTGTACGTCTCGGTCTCCGGGTCGAAGACGTACGAGTCCTTGTACCCCTGGTAGCCGATCGTGCCGTCCGCCGACGGATAGCCCTTGTTGCCGCTCATCACCAGCACCCGCCCGTCCTGGAGCTGGACGTGCCCGGCGCAGAACATGTCCTTCGGGGTGGGGATGACCTTGTAGGTGCCGTTCGCCGGGTCGTAGACGGCCGAGGTGAAGGTGCCCGCCGCGAACTTCTCCGGGTCGTTGCCGGAGCCCGCGATCAGCAGGACCTTGCCGTTGTGCAGGACGACCGAGTGCATGGACCGCACCGGGTTCTTCGCGGGCAGCACCTCCCACGAGCCGTTGGCGCACTCGTCGGCGGTGCCGGTGCACTGCGGCGGCGGGACCGGGTCGGCGACCTGCTCCATCGTGTAGTCGTCGGTGGTGGCCGAGCCGGTGCCGTAGACGGAGACGCCCCAGCTGATGCGGTCAGTGCCGGGCGGCACCTCGGGGGTGCGGACGGATGCCTGGGTCCAGTCCGCCGCCATCTCCAGCGTCTTCAGGTCCGTCCAGTACTGCCAGCCCGTGGTGGTGTCGTGCCGGAAGAGGGTGACGTTGGCGTCGGGCGTGGTCGTCTTGTACCAGAGGGACAGGTCGTACTGCTTCCCGACGGTCACCACCGGCGCGCAGTCCGCGGACTCGGTGATCAGCGCCTTGCGGTCACCGTCGACCCGGCGGGTCAGCGTGACCTTCATCGCCTTGCCGCCGGAGTGGGCGTCGGCGACGGTCTCGAAGGTGAAGTCGTTGTCGCCCCAGCCGGACTTCTGCCAGCAGTACGGCATGTCACCGGTGCCGGCCGTCTCGAACCCGGGGTTTTTGATGAGGTTGGCGGCGGAGGCGGACTGGGGGGTGGTGAACAGCAGACCTCCGGTGAGGCCCATGACGGCCAAGAGGGCCGCTCTCCGTCTGGATCTCATGCAGTACTCCTCGCTGTGCGGCTCCTGCGCGGCAGATAGACCAGCGCCTCGGTACCGACGAAGCGCAGGACGAAGGTGATGACCAGGGCGAGCGCCGTGGCGGGCAGCACCGCCAGCCCGAACTGCGCGACCAGCAGGGCGATCAGCGGAATGCGCAGCACCAGGTCGGCGTTGGCGAGCAGCGCGAACCGTATGGTGCGGTCGGCCCAGTGCCGGTGCCGCCGCCGGTCACGGAACAGCAGCTTCTCGATCAGCAGGAAGTTCCAGGCCACGCCGAACTGGTTGGCGATGATCTCGGCGGGCAGATAGTGCAGCCCCGCCTCGGTCATCGCCCACAGCGCGGCCAGGTTCGGCACGAAGCCGGTCAGCCCGATCAGCCCGAACACCACCATGCGGGCCAGCGGGTCGGCCGTCCGCAGTCCGGCGAGGTGGCGCAGGAAGCGCAGCCCCTCCTGTGCCGTGGACTTGGACTCGCCCGCGAACCGCTCCTGGAAGACGAACGGCACCTCGGTGACCGCGCGGGGGCGGCTGCGCACGGCGAGTTCGAGGAGGATCTTGTAGCCGAGCGGCTTGAGCCCCTCCGCGGCGACATCGCTGCGGCGGATGGCGAAGAAGCCGCTCATCGGGTCGCTGATGCCGCGCAGCCGGCGTGGGAAGAGGGCCTTGGTCAGCCAGGTCGCGCCGCGGGAGACGGCGATCCGGTAGCTGCCGGCCAGCCCGGCGCGGCTGCCGCCCTTGAGGTAGCGGGAGGCGACGACGAGCCCGGCGCCCGCGCGTTCGCCGGTGGCGACCAGTTCGGGGACGAGGGACGGCGGGTGCTGGCAGTCGCCGTCCATGACGACGATCCAGTCCGACCCGGCCGCCTTCATGCCCTCGACGACCGCGCCGCCGAGCCCGCCGGCGGGCTCCTCGCGGTGCAGCACGGTCACCGGGAACGGGCAGTCCTGCGCGGCCTCGCGGATCACCTCCGGGGTGTCGTCGGTGGAGTCGTCGACGAAGACGACCTCGCAGGGCAGCCGGGCCGGCACCGACTCGGTGATCTGGTGCAGCAGCCGCCGGATGTTCGCGGACTCGTTGAAGGTCGGCACGACGAGGGTGACGGCGCCCGGCTCGGGGACCTCCGTCGCCGCCACGGCCTCCTCGGGGACGGTGAATTCCTGGCTCATCGCTCGCCTCCCGGGGCGCCCGCGTGCTGGATACGGCGGATCTCGATCCGGTCCGCGCCGGTGCCGAAGACGGCGACCGGCGTCGAGTGCTCGATGGCGGCCCTGACGTTGGGCAGGTCGACCGCGTCGCGCCGGACGGTCGGCGAGGCGACCACGTAGTCGAGGTCCCGCCAGCCGCGCGGCATGGTCCTGGTGACGGCGGGGTCGAGGTCGGCCTTGTAGAACCAGATGGCGCCGAGCCCGGGCCGGTAGCCCTGGTGGACCAGGTCCAGCCAGAGCGCGTCGTCGACGAGGACGCGCGTGTCCTCGGGGTGCGCCACCTCGGTGGCCAGCCATGTCGAGGCCGCCCGGTAGGGGGCGTTGGCGTCGGTGGTCACGGCGGTGCGGGCGCCGTCGTACCAGCGGGGCAGGACGTACACGCTCGCGGCGAGCGCGAGGACGGCGGCGAGCGCGTACCGCGCGTGCGGCCGGCCGCCCTCGCGGCGCCGCTTGTGCAGCACGGCGTGCGCGACGCTGGCGGTGCCGCCGGCCAGGACGAGGGCGAGGAACGGCAGCGCCTGGATGATGTACATCGCGGGCAGGTAGCCGTTCGGGCGCAGGGCGACCAGGGCGAGGATCGCCACGGTCAGCGCGGGCCCGGCGAGCGCGCGGGCGGTGACCGACCAGCGCCAGGTCAGCAGGAGCAGCAGGGCGCCGGCGAGACCGCCGAGGGGCAGGACGCGGTCGTAGTAGAGCCAGGACCGCAGGACGCCGTGGGAGCCGGAGCCCGGGTCGAGGATGAAGCCGGAGCCGGGGCGGCTCATCTGGTAGACGATGCCGTCCCACAGCGACACATGGCCGTCGCCCGGCAGCAACTCGCCCTTGAGCAGGGCGAACAGCGGATACGACAGACCGATCAGGGCGCAGGCGGTGATCGCGCCGGTGACCGCGAACTTGCGGGTGTCGCGGTGGCTGTGCCGCCACATGGTGAGCAGCAGGGCGGGCAGGACGACGAGCATCGTCTCCTTGGTGAGCACGGCCGTCGCGGCGGCGATGCCCGCGCCGAAGTGGTGCCAGAGGTGGCGGCTCGGGGAGGCGGCGAGGGTGAACGCGAGCAGCGTCCACATCACGGCGAGGTTGTCGAGGAAGATCTCGCGCTGGAGGACGACCGACAGCGGCGAGAGCCCGAACAGCGCCATGCCGAGTGCGGCGGCCCAGCGGGGCAGGGCGAGGCGGCGGCCGAGGACGTAGACGAGGACCGCGCTGACGGTGGAGATCAGCAGCATCGCGGCGCGCATGGTGCCGACGGTCATCGACTCGGGGCTGATCAGGGCGGGGATCCAGGTGAGCAGGGCCAGCTGGATCCAGCCGAGCGGCGGGTGGTCGTACCAGTAGGTGTAGTGGGCGAGGCCGCGGCCCTCCTGGACGGCCCAGGCCTGGGCGAGATAGGTGCCCTCGTCGTCGCTGAGGGTGGGGTAGTCGGCGATGTTCCAGCCCTGGACGACGAGGATCGCCACGAGGAGGAGGCCGCACAGGAGCAGGTCGGGGCGGGAGGACCGCAGTCGCTGCGGAGGCTGCGTTCGACCGGTCGAACGGGTCGTGGGCGCAGCTGTCCGCTGCGCGGGGACCTTGACTCCGGTCGCCGCGGGAAGGGTGGAGGTCACGCAGGAACGTCCTCTCGGTTCACGTGCGCGAGATGAGCGCCGACATGGCTGGTCAGCTCCCAGTCGTTGCGGCCGCGCTGTTCACGCCAGACGGCACGGACGGCGGCACCGGCGAGGAGCACCTGGTAGAAGGGGCCGCCCACGATGAGCTTCACGTAGTGGACGAACCGGACGCGCAGCCCGTACTGCTTGCCGAAGTCATGCAGTCCGACCAGCTCGAAGACGAAGGTCACCAGGGCGGTGACGGCCGGCAGGAAGGTGATGAAGGCGATGCCGACCGGCACGTCGAGGAAGAGCGCGATGGCCACGTTGAGCGGGATGACCACCCCGGAGACCGCCTGGAGATACGGCGTCATGAGGGTGTAGCGGGCGAGCAGCCGCTGCCCGAAGCCGGGCAGCTGCTTCCAGTCCCGCTTCCGGTAGACCTGGAGGAAGCCCTGGTTCCAGCGGGTGCGCTGCTTGAGCAGCGACATCAGCGAACCGGGGGTCTCCTCGCGGGTGACCATCTCGGAGTCGTAGGCGACGACGACCTTCTTGCCGACGCTGGACAGCCGGACGCCCAGATCGCAGTCCTCGGCGAGGCAGTTGGGGTCCCAGCCGTTCGCCTCGCGCAGCACGTCGGTGCGGACGAAGACGGTGTTGCCGCCGAGCGGGATGAACCCCTTCTGGGCGTGCAGGTGCAGGCGTGAGCGGAACCAGAAGAAGTACTCCAGGCAGTTGCGCAGGCTGTACCAGCTGGAGTGGAAGTTGATGAGCTGGACGCCGCCCTGGACCACATCCGCCTGTGTCGTCCGGAAGGCGTGGTCCACGTGGGCGAGCAGCTCCGGGTGGACCTGGTCCTCGGCGTCGAAGACCCCGACGACATCGCCGCGGCAGTGCGGCAGCGCTGTGTTCATGGCCTTCGGTTTGTTCTTCTTCTCGTGGGTGTCGACCACGACCCGGACCCGCGGATCACGCGCGGCGGCCCGCTCGGCGACCTCGGTGGTCTCCGGGTCGTCGTGTCCGACGATCACGATGATCTCGAAGTCGGTGTGGGTGGACTCCAGCAGCCGCTGGATGGTGTGGTCGAGCACCGCCTGCTCGTGCCGTGCCGGGAGCAGCAGCGAGAAGGACAGCTGCTCGGCCCCGTCCGGGCGGCTGAACCGGGTGGAGGCCAGCACCTCGGGCGTACGCCACGCGTGCATCTGCCACCACAGGGTGAACGCCGCCATCCAGAACAGGGCCAGCGAGACGGCAGCGATGAAGACAGACGTCAGCAAACAGATCCCCCCAGATCCCCAAATCCCCCTGCCGTGACGGCGGGCCACAGCGGGCCGCGTCACGGCATGTGGAGAGACTAGGGGGGAACTGTGAAGCGTGGGAGCTGTTCCGATAAAAAGCGTGTTTCCGAACGGTGAGGTGTCTAGCGGGATCTAACCGAACACCTGCTCACTTCCCGTCCAATTCAGACAGCGCTTACCGCCCCGAGAGCGCCGCCCGCAGCCGCTCGGGGTCGGTCGTCGGGGCGTCACAGGTGAAGTGACGGCAGACGTACGCGGCCGGCCCGCCGTCGACCAGCGGCCGGTCCGCGAGCAGCGGGAACTCCTCGCCGCCCGCCGGGCCGTACGCGACGACGGCACCCGGCGCGGTCCCGAGCAGCGCCGTACGGTGCAGCTCCCTCGCCCCGGCGTCGTCGAACGCGGGGCCGACGACCGCCACCTCGCGCGGCCCGTCGAGCAGCGCCTCGGCGACCGCGAGGCCCCAGCCGATGAACCGCGGCACCCGCGGTCCGAGCACCCGCACCACGCCCAACGCCCGCTCGGCGGCGGTCCGGTGCGGCTCCGAACCGGTCTGTGCGGCATAGCTCAGCAGGGCACCCGCGGCGGCGGTCCAGCCGGACGGGGCGGCGTTGTCGGTCGGGTCCTGCGGCCGGCGGATCAACTGCTCGGCGTCGGCGGCGGTGTCGTAGAGCGCACCCGACTTCTCGTCGACGAACCGCACGAGCACGTGGTCGAGAAGCAGCCCGGCGAAGTCCAGCCAGACGCCCTCCCCGGTGACGGACGCGAGCGCGAGGAACCCCTCGGCCACGTCCGCGTAGTCCTCCAGGACGCCCGCGTTGGCACCGGCCCGGCCGTCCTTGCTGGTACGGGAGAGCTGGCCGCGGTCGTCGAGATGCACCCGGACCAGCAGATCGGCGGCGGCGAGGGCGGCGTCGACCAGGTCGGGGCGGTCGAAGTAGGCGCCGGTCTCGGCGAGCGCGGCGATCGCCAGGCCGTTCCAGGCGGCGACGACCTTGTCGTCCCGGCCGGGGGCCGGCCGCTCGGCCCGGGCGGCGAACAGCCGCCGCCGTACGGACTCGACCTTCCCGGCATCGAAGACGCCCTCGTGCTGCGGGAGTTGCAGCACCGACGCCCCGTGCTCGAAGGTCCCCTCCTCCGTCACCCCGAAGTACTGCGCGGCGAGATCGGCGTCCTCGCCGAGGACCTCATGAAGCTGCTGCGGCGTCCAGACGTAGAACGCCCCCTCGACGTGCCGCCCGGTCCCGTCGTCGCTGTCGGCGTCGAGCGCGGAGGCGAACCCGCCTTCGGGGGTGCGCAGTTCGCGCACCATGAAGTCGGCGGTCTCCAGGGCGACACGGCGGGCGAGCTCGGATCCGGTGGCCCGCCAGAGATGCGAGTAAACCCGGCAAAGCAGCGCATTGTCGTACAGCATCTTCTCAAAGTGCGGCACGACCCAGTCCCGATCGACGGAGTACCGCGCGAACCCGCCACCGAGCTGGTCGTAGATCCCGCCCCGGGCCATCCGCTCACACGTGTCCTGCGCCATCTGCAGGGCACCCTCGGACCCGGTCCGCGCGTGATGCCGCAGCAGGAACTCGATCACCATGGACGGCGGGAACTTCGGTGCCCCGCCGAACCCGCCGCGCTGCGGGTCGTACTCCCGCGTCAGTCCCAGCAGCGCCTGTGCCGGCTCCTGCTCGCCCGGCACCTGCTTCCCGGCGCCGTAGTCGATCTCCCGCCCGGAGAGATCCCGGACGATCTTCCCCGCGACGTCGGCGACCTCCTCCCGCCGCTCCGTCCACGCCTGCCGCACCCCTTCCAGCACCTGCTGGAACGACGGCATCCCGTGCCGGGGCGCCGGCGGGAAGTACGTCCCGAAGTAGAACGGCTCGGCCTCCGGCGTCAGGAACACGGTCATCGGCCACCCGCCGTGCCCGGTGGCGGCCTGCACGGCCTCCATGTAGACGGCGTCCACGTCGGGGCGTTCCTCGCGGTCGACCTTGACGCTGACGAAGTGCTCGTTGAGATAGGCGGCCGTGGCCTCGTCCTCGAAGGACTCGTGGGCCATGACGTGGCACCAGTGGCAGCTCGAGTAGCCGACGCTCAGCAGCACGGGCACGTCCCGCCGCCGCGCCTCCGCGAACGCCTCCTCCGACCAGGGCCACCAGTCGACGGGGTTGTCCGCGTGCTGGAGCAGGTAGGGAGACGTCTCGTGGGCGAGTCGGTTCGGCATGGAGTCCATCCTGCCCCAGTACCCGGGAAACAGCTCACAGCACCGGATGTGGTGTCACGGGTTCCGGCGATCCCCGCCCTCTCCCCTCGACTCGTCATGCGCAGCACACTTGACCGGGAACGCCGTTGCCGCCGGAGGGGGACGTGCCATGCGCGACAGTCATCGGGCCGAGGCCGAGCGGCTGCTGGTCCGGGCCGTGGAGGAGGAGGTGCGGCGGTCCGGGGGCCGTACCGACGGGAAGGTGCTGCTGGCTCGGGCGCGCGGCGCGCTGGACGTGATGGCGCGGGCGGCGCGGGAGGAGTACGACGCGTACACGCGGGCGCTGGACGAGGCGGAGGCCGGGCGGCTGACGTTCGGGCAGCGGTATGCGCGGGAGGGGGCCGGGACGCCGCTGATGGTGGCGGTGGTCGCCGCCGTCGCGGCGGCCGTCGCCGACCTCGCGCTCGGCACCGGCACCGGGACCGCGCTCGGCGCCGGGGTGACCGTGGGGTTCGCGGGCGCGGCGGCGACCGTCGTGAAGGTGGCCGGGGTGCATCTGCCCGCCGCCCACCACCGCGCCGGGGCGGTCGGGCAGCCCGGCGGGCCCGAGCAGCTGCGGCTGCAGTGGCTGACGGCGCTGGAGGTGCGGGGGATCCGGCCGTTCCTCGATCAGCAGCGGGTGCTCGCCGCGTCGACGGGGCCGAAGAAGACCGGGCCGCAGCTGCTCGGCGCCGACAAGAGCGCGGCGGCGCGCGGACGGGCGGCGCTGGAGCAGTCGTTCGGTCACCTGCCGCAGCCGGTGGGCGCGTTCGCGGGGCGGCGGCAGGAGCTGGCCGGATCCGGCAGTGGGTGCAGGCGGCGCGGGCGAGTA
This sequence comes from Streptomyces sp. NPDC030838, assembly GCF_055572035.1. Taxonomy (NCBI): domain Bacteria; kingdom Bacillati; phylum Actinomycetota; class Actinomycetes; order Kitasatosporales; family Streptomycetaceae; genus Streptomyces; species Streptomyces sp. NPDC030838. Next base: position 211,447 of record NZ_JBVIED010000002.1, read on the forward strand.
CGCAGACCCGGCCGACGGTGGTCGTGCTGCACGGGGCGCCCGGCAGCGGTCGTACGGCGCTGGCGGTGCGGGCCGCGCACGATCTGCGGGACCAGTTCCGCGGGGCGTGTGTGGTGGATCTGCGCGGGGGCAGTCCGGAGGAGCCGCCCCTGTCGACGCGGGAGGCGCTGCTGCATCTGCTGAACCGGCTGGGCGCGCCCCGCGAGCAGTTGCTGTTCCGGGAGCGGTCGTCGGCGGATCAGCAGGTCAAGCGGTTGAGCGAGCTGTATCACCAGCATCTGACGGGGGTGCCGGTCACGGTCGTCCTCGACGACGCCTCCGATCCGGAGCAGGTGCGCACGCTGGTCCCGGAGCGCTCCGACAGCCTGGTGCTGGTCACCGCGCGGGAGCCGCTGCGGCTGCCGGAGGACTTCCCGGCCTGGGTGCACCATCTGGAGGTGCCGGCGCTGGAGGCGGCCGGTGCCGAAGAGCTGCTGCGCGAGACGGCGCAGGGGGACACGGGGCCGTACGACGCGGAGTCGGCGGACCGGATCCGGGACCTGTGCGGCGGGCTGCCGCTGGCGCTGCGGATCGCCGGGTCGTCGCTGGGCGCGCGCTCGCCCCGGCAGCTGGCCGCCGACCTCGGGGCGTACGGCCCGGTGGAGCCGGTGGAGCGGGCGCTGTGGCTGCGCTACACCGACCAGCCGGATCCGGCGCGCAGACTGCTGCGCCGGCTGGCGCTGGCCGGGCGGGCCTCGCTGGGTGCCGCGGCGGCGGCCTCGCTGCTGGCGACGGACGAGACGGAGGCGGCCCGGCTGCTGGTGGCGCTGTCCCGCGCGGGCCTGATCGACCATGTCCGCGGCAGCCGCTACCGCCTGCACGACCTGGTCCGCGCCTTCGCGCACGCCCGCCTGCTCGACGAGGAGGACCCGGCGGAGCGTACGGCGGCGCAGGAGCGGCTGATCGTGAACTACGCGGATCTCGCCGACTCGGTGCTGCGCCTGGTGGACGGCAACATGTCGACCCGCTCGGACCGCTTCGGCCCGCACGGCTTCACCTCCCTCGATGAGGCGCTGCGCTGGCTGGACGACGAGTCCAGCTTCATCACGGCGGCGCTGCGGCACACCGAGGGCGTGGATCAGGGGGCGGTGCTGAATCTGCTGGGCGCGCTGTGCGACTACTGCCTGCTGCGCGGGGATCTCTACCGCCTGGGTGAGATCAGCGAGCTGGCGCAGGCCGTGGACCAGGGGCTGCTGATCCGCTCGGTGCAGTGGCGCACGGGCATCGCGGCCCGGCAGCTGGGCGAGCTGGACCGGGCGCGGGCGACGCTGACGTCGGTGGTCGACCTCTACCGGGAGGCCCACCATGACGCGGGGGCGGCGCGGGCTCTGTGCTCGCTCGGCATCACCCTGCACCACCAGGGCAATCTCACCGAGGCGGCGGCGAAGCTGCGGGAGGCGCTGGATCTGCAGGCGGCGCCGGCGCTGGCCACGGACCGGGCGTGGACGATGCACGCGCTGGCGGCGGTGGAGCGGGACCGGGCGCGGCTCGCTGAGGCCCTGGAGCTGCTGACGCGTTCGCTGGAGCTGCACCGCGCGGGCGGGTCGGTGCACGGCGAGGCGTGGGCGCACTTCCAGCTCGGCCAGCTGTACATCCGCCTCGGCGACGCGCCGCGCGCCCAGGCGGAGCTGCGGCAGGCCCTGGAGCGCTACGGCCGCACCCGGGACGCGCGCGGCGAGGCCTGGGCGCTGACCCAGTTGGCGCGGACGCTGCTGGTGGCCGGGGACGCCGGTCCGGCGGCGGAGGAGCTGCGGCAGGCGGCGGCCCGGCACCGGGAGAACGAGGACGCGCGCGGCGAGGCGTGGACGCTGTACTACCTGGGGCAGGCCCTGGAGGAGACCGGCGACCTGGACCGGGCGGTGCGCGAGCTGGAGCGGTCCCGCACGATGTTCTCCCGGATGCGGGACGTGTACGGCCTGGCCTGCGCCCGGCATCACTCGGCGCGGGCCACCCGCGACCAGCGGGCGGCCCAGACCGGCTCGCTGCGCAACTCCGGCTTCGCCCGCCAGCTGCTGGTCGACGCCCGCGCCGACTTCCAGCGCATCGGCGTCGCCCACGGCGAGGCGTGGACGTGCCTGGAGCTGGCCGTGGTGGACGCGGGCAACGCGCGGACGGCCCAGGCGCTCGCCCTGTGCGACGAGGCGGTGGGCCTCTTCGCCTCGTACGGCGACCGGCGGGGCGAGGACTGGGCCCGCTTCCTGCGCTGCACCCTGCTGCCGTACGCCGCCCCGGGCGGGGTGGAGGTCGGTACGGCGGTGGCGCAGGAGGAGCTGGCCCAGCTGGCCCGCGCGGACCATCCGGCCCGCGACGAGAAGCTGGACGGCTACATCGGGGCGTACCGGCTGCTGCTGGAGCGCGGCGTCAGCCTGGAGGCGGGCTGGCAGGCCTGGCGCCTCGGCATGGTGCCGAGCCGCCACGCCCGAGAGGTGATGGGCGTGGCGGTGCCGGCGGCGCGGTGACCGCGGTCGGCTCTTCTCGACGCGCGGGTCGGTCTTCTCGGCGCGCGGGTCAGCTCTTCTTCGGCTTGGCGCCGGAGGCGGCGGTCTCCGCGCCGTCGCTCGCCGGGGCCTCCTCGAAGTCGACCTTGCCCATGTGGCGGTTCATCGACTTCATCAGGGCCCAGACGGCCAGGCCCATCACCGCGAAGACGATGAAGCCCAGGACACCGGGGGTGACCTTGTCCTTGTCGAGCTCCTTGGCGATGGTCACGAAGTGCGTCATGGCCAGGCTTGTGCTTGGGGTCATGTCAGGCATTGTCCCGGATGCCCGCGAAGAGGTCGTCCTCGGGGAGGGAGGTATCGACGAGGGACTTCGCCAGCTCGTACTCCTCGGTGGGCCAGACCTCCCGCTGGAGCTCCAGCGGCACCCGGAACCAGCCGCCGTCGGGGTCGATCTGCGTGCGGTGGGCGATCAGCGCCTTGTCGCGGATCTCGAAGAAGTCGGCGCAGGGCACGTGGGTGGTGAGGGTGCGGTCCCCGAAGCCGGACTCGTCCCAGCGCTTGAGCCAGTCGGCGTAGGGGGACTCCAGGCCGCGGTCGAGCATGGCCTTGTGCAGGGCCTCGGTGCGCGGGCGGTTGAAGTTCTGGTTGTAGTAGACCTTCAGCGGCTGGTACGCCGGGCCGTACTCGGCCTCCGGGTACTTCTCGGTGTCGGACGCGCCCTCGAAGGCCACCATCGTGATCTTGTGGGTCATGATGTGGTCGGGGTGCGGGTAGCCGCCGTTCTCGTCGTAGGTGGTGATCACCTGCGGGCGGAAGGAACGGATCTTCCGCACCAGCTCGCCGGCCGCGTGGTCGACGTCCTCCAGGGCGAAGCAGCCCTCGGGCAGCGGGGGCAGCGGGTCGCCCTCGGGCAGGCCGGAGTCGACGAATCCGAGCCACTCCTGCTTGACGCCGAGGATCTCCCGGGCCTCGTCCATCTCCTTCTTGCGCACCTCGTGGATGTGCTCCTCGATGTACGCGTCGCCCTGGAGCTTCGGGTTGAGGATGGAGCCGCGTTCCCCGCCCGTGCAGGTCACCACCAGCACGTCCACCCCCTCGGACACGTACTTCGCCATGGTGGCCGCGCCCTTGCTCGACTCGTCGTCGGGGTGGGCATGCACGGCCATCAGTCGCAGCTGGTCAGTCAAGGCTCAATCCTCGGTCGTCGTGTCAGGCGCCGCCCGGAGTGACCGGGTGCGAACGGCGGCTTCTATAGTGACCGAATCGGAGGGCGAATAATTCCGGGATACGGCCCGGGAGGCCCGTTTCGGGACAGGTGTCCCGCCCGGCCGAGAGGACGATCATGAGTACGGTGCGTACGCGACTGCCCGAGGGCCGTTACGGCCGTAGCTCGGACGAGCGCACGGACCGCACACTCAAGGTGGTCGGCGGCGTGCTCGGAGTGGTGGCGCTCGGCCTGCTCGCGTACTTCGGGTACCACTACGTCGGCCAGAACAAGATCAGTGCCGAGGTGATCAGTTTCGATCTCCGGGACGACGCGGTGAAGGTGGAGCTGCGGGTCGAGAAGGACGCCGGCGCCTCCGGCTACTGCACGGTGCGCTCCCAGGCGGAGAACGGCGCCGAGGTGGGCCGGGCCGACTTCCGCTTCGACGGGGACGCCACCCGACTCACCGAGGTCGTCACGCTCCGCACCACCGCGCCCGGTACCACGGCCGAGCTGGTGGGCTGCCACGCCGACTGACGCGTCACCCCGAGCGGACCGACGCACCACCCGGAATATCGACGGGCTGACCTGCGTTGACGTGGTTTTAGTGACTTATGTCCTCCCCGTTCCGTCCTTGAATTGTTAGGCTCGTGGTTTCGCCCACTCCTGAAGGAACATTCTTCTGGGTAGGGCGATGCTTTGTATTCCCAGTACCGACGAGGAGCACCTGTGACCCAGACCAGCGAGAACGTCACCTGGCTGACCCAGGAGGCGTACGACAAGCTCAAGGAAGAGCTTGAGTACCTGTCTGGTCCCGCGCGCACCGAGATCGCGGCCAAGATCGCCGCGGCGCGTGAGGAGGGCGACCTGCGGGAGAACGGCGGGTACCACGCGGCCAAGGAGGAGCAGGGCAAGCAGGAGCTCCGTGTGCGCCAGCTGACCCAGCTCCTGGAGAACGCCAAGGTGGGTGAGGCTCCTGCGGCCGAGGGTGTCGTCGCGCCCGGCATGGTCGTGACCATCGCCTTCGACGGCGACGAGGACGACACGCTGACCTTCCTGCTCGCCTCCCGGGAGTACGCCAGCGACGAGATCGAGACCTACTCCCCGCAGTCCCCGCTGGGAACCGGCGTCAACGGCAAGAAGGTCGGCGAGGACGCGGAGTACGAGCTCCCGAACGGCAAGAAGGCCTCGGTGAAGATCCTGAAGGCCGAGCCGTACACCGCCGGCTGATCCCGGCCGCCGCACACTCTGCCGCGCCCCCGGTGTCCTCGTGACGCCGGGGGCGTCGCCGTGCCGCCGCGGACCGACCGGTCAGTCCATGACCGTGTAGCCCGCCGTGCGCAGCGCCTCCCCCACCTCGGTGCAGTGGGCCGGGCCCTTCGTCTCCAGGTGCAGTTCGACCTCGGCCTCGGTGAGGCCGAGCCGCGGGTCGGTGCGTACGTGGCTGACGTCGAGGACGTTGGCGTCGACCGCCGACAGCACCCCGAGCAGCGTCGCGAGAGCGCCCGGCCGGTCGGTCAGGCGCAGGCGTACGGCCAGGTAGCGGCCCTGCGCGGCCATGCCGTGCCGCAGGACGCGCTGCATCAGGACCGGGTCGACGTTGCCGCCCGACAGCACCGCCACCACCGGGCCCTCGAAGGCGCCGGGGTCGCTCAGCAGCGCCGCGACCGGGCTCGCCCCGGCCGGCTCCACGACCAGCTTGGCCCGCTCCAGGCAGAGCAGCAGCGCGGTGGACAGCTCGTCCTCGGTGACCGTGCGGACCTCGTCGACCAGCGCGCCGACGATCCCGAACGGCACATCGCCGGGCCGGCCGACCTTGATGCCGTCGGCCATCGTCGCCGGGTTCTCGATCGCGATCGGGCGCCCGGCCGCCAGCGAGGGCGGGTAGGCCGCCGCGCCCGCCGCCTGCACTCCGACGATCCGCACGTCCGGCCGCAGCGCCTTCACCGCGACCGCGATACCCGCCGCGAGCCCGCCGCCGCCCATCCCGACGACGATCGTGCGCACCTCCGGGCACTGCTCCAGGATCTCCAGGCCGACCGTGCCCTGGCCCGCGATGACGTCCGGGTGGTCGAAGGGGTGGATGAAGACCGCGCCGGTCTCGGCGGCGTACTCCTGCGCGGCGGCCAGCGTCTCGTCGACCACCTGGCCGTGCAGGCGCACTTCGGCGCCGTAGTCCCGCGTCGCGCTGATCTTCGGCAGCGGGGCGCCCCTCGGCATGAACACCGTCGACCGCACGCCGAGCAGGGACGACGCCAGCGCCACGCCCTGCGCGTGGTTGCCCGCGCTCGCGGCGACCACCCCGGCGGCCCGCTCCTCGGGCAGCAGCCCGGCGATCCGGACGTAGGCGCCGCGCAGCTTGAAGGAACCGGTCCGCTGGAGGTTCTCGCACTTGAGGTGCACCGGCGCGCCGACCAGCTGGGTCAGGTGCCGGCTGCCCTCCATGGCCGTCACCCGCGCGACCCCCGTGAGCATCTTCTGGGCTCCGCGCACATCGTCGAGGGTGACGGTGCGAAAGGAGTCAGCGGTGCGGTAGCTCATGACTCCAGCATCGCAGTTCACGGGCGGGAAGCGCGGTTGTGACCAAGCTCCGAGACTGGTTTGCGCAGCGCCGGTACGGCCCGCCTCCGGGCCGCGTACCCTGTCCCCCAACCCAGCACCCATTCATGAAGTGAGCCCCCGGCCATGCCCACAACACCTGAAATGTCGATGGACATGACGACCGTCGGTGACACCGGTCTCCTCGACACCCTCCAGCACGAGGTGGCGGTGTTCGCCCGCCGTGCCGAACAGACCCGGCTCGGCGGCGTCGGGCAGGTGCGCAACTCCATGGACCGCGCCGCGTACCTGCTGCTCAACCGGCTCGACAAGGAGGGTCCGATGGGCGTCAAGGCACTCGCCTCCAGCATGGGCATCGACTCCTCGACGGTCACCCGGCAGGTCGCCCCGCTCGTCGACTCCGGCCTCGTCAAGCGCACGTCGCACCCGGAGGACGGGCGGGCCGTGGTGCTCCAGCTGTCCCCGCGCGGGCTGTCGCGCCTGGAGGAAGTGCGCTCGTCGCGGCGTCAGTTGATGGCCGAGCTGACCCACGACTGGGCGCCGGAGGAGCGCGAAGCGTTCTGCACGCTCCTCACCCGCTTCAATGTGGCGCTGTCCACGCGCATGGCGGCGGCGGGGGCGCCGGTGGCGGAGCCGACGCCGCCTTCCTGATCCCGGCCCGGGCCTCCCCGGCGTAACAGCTCCGCCCCGGCCTCCCCGGCGTAACAGCTCCGCCCCGGCCTCCCCGCGCCCTGTCCGCCCGGCCCCGGCCGTGCAGGGCTCTTGACCGAAACACCACCCCTGGCCTCATATGAGACCGGGTCCCCGACGCAGCCGGGCTCGTACGCGGGTTCGCGCCCCGTGCGCGGGATCCGCATCCTCAGGTCGCCCTCAGGGGGGAGGCGCGGTGCGACGACGGCAAGCGTCCCAAGGCGACCGCCGGGACCGGGAGTTCGAGGCGTTCGTCGCGGGCGCGGCGGGACGGCTGCTGCACACCGCCACGCTGCTCACGGCGGAGACGCCGGACGCCAACCCGCGCGCGCGGCGCCTGCTCACCCTGGCCCTCGCGCACACGTACGCGTGCTGGGACCGGCTGCGCGGCGAGGACCCGTACGACCGGGCCCGCCAGTATCTGGCCACCCGCTTCGCGCGCGGCGCCTGGCACCACCACGGCGGCGCCCTCGCCCGGTTCCGTCCGGGCCCCGGCACCGCGCTCGCCCGGCTCACTCCGCAGGAGCGCCTGATCGTGGTCCTGCGGCTCTACGAAGGGGTCGCCGAGGAGCAGACCGCCGCACTGCTCGGCCTGCCCGCGGAACGGGTCCGCACTGTCTGCGACCGCGCCACGGCGACCCTGCTGCACCCGCCCCGCACCCCGGCGCACACGGTGGCGGGGGCGAAAGCAGTGCCGTCATGAGGCGCGGGAGGTCCCGGTGAACCGGGTCGAACGGGAGGCCGCCGTACGGCGGATCATGGAGCAGGCGACGCCGACGGTGCCGCCGGACCTGTACGCGGAGGCGCTGCGCCGGGGCGCCCGCATGCTGCGCCGCAGGGTGCTCGCCCGCCGTCTGGGCTGGCTGCTGCTGCTCGCGGCGACCGTGGCGTTCACGGTCTGGGCGCTGACGGCCCGCCCGTGGGTGGAGCCGCCGTCCGAGACGACTCCACCCCTCACGGGCTGGTGACCGGCAGGGCTCAGCCGCCGAGCGCCTGCTGAAGGTCCTCGAGCAGGTCGTCGACGTTCTCGATGCCCACGGAGAGCCGCACCAGATCGGCCGGCACCTCCAGCGCGGAGCCGGCCGCGGAGGCGTGCGTCATCCGCCCGGGGTGCTCGATCAGCGACTCGACGCCGCCCAGGGACTCGCCGAGGGTGAACACCTGGGCGCGGTTGCAGACCTCGACGGCCGCCTCCTCGCCGCCGTCGACCTGGAAGGAGACCATGCCGCCGAACGCCCGCATCTGCTTGGCGGCGACCTCGTGACCGGGGTGCTCCGGCAGGCCCGGGTACAGCACGCGGGTCACGCGCGGGTGCCGGGTCAGCATGTCGGCGATCTTCGTGGCGTTCTCGCTGTGCCGGTCCATGCGCACCGACAGCGTCTTGGTGCCGCGCAGCACCAGCCAGGAGTCGAAGGGCCCGGCGACCGCGCCCATGGCGTTCTGGTGGAAGGCCAGCTCCTCGCCCAGCTCCTGGTCGCCGACGATCAGCGCGCCGCCGACGACGTCCGAGTGGCCGCCCATGTACTTGGTCAGCGAATGCACGACGACGTCCGCGCCGAGCGCCAGCGGCTGCTGGAGGTAGGGCGTGGCGAAGGTGTTGTCGACGACGAGCTTCGCGCCCGCGTCCCGGGCGACCTGGGCGACGGCGGCGATGTCGGTGATGCCGAGCAGCGGGTTGGAGGGCGTCTCGACCCACACGACCTTGGTCTTGGGGGTGATGGCGGCCCGTACGGCGGACGGGTCGGAGGTGTCGGCGACCGACCACTCCACGCCCCACCGGGCGACGACCTTCGCGAACAGCCGGAAGGTGCCGCCGTACGCGTCGTTCGGGATGACCACGTGGTCGCCGGGGCTGAGCAGCGTACGCAACAGGCAGTCCTCGGCCGCCAGTCCGGACGCGAACGCGAGGCCGCGGCGGCCGCCCTCCAGGGCGGCGAGGTTCTCCTCCAGGGCGGTCCTGGTGGGGTTGGCGCTGCGGCTGTACTCGTAGCCGCCGCGCAGGCCGCCGACGCCGTCCTGCTTGTAGGTCGACACCTGGTAGATGGGCGGGACGACCGCGCCGGTCAGGGGGTCGGCGGTGTTGCCCGCGTGGATCGCGAGCGTCTCGAAGTGCTGACTGATGTGCCTGTCGCTCATGTGCACCGAGCGTAGTGCGCGAACGGGGAAACCGAGGGACGGCGGAGTTTCCGGCGGGCGGCGCCGGGCCGCGGGCCTCTGCCGCGGAGGCCCGCCGCGGAGGCCCGCGGAGTTTTCCACAGGCCGTTCTCCACAGGTCGCCGACCGGGTTGGCCAATTGTCACAGGCGTCTGGAACGCTGGAGGCATGGAGATTCTCTGGGTCCTGATGGCACTGCTCATGCTGAGCTTCGTGCTGCTCCCCTACTTCAGGCGCCGTCGCGGCATGATCGAGCAGGTCCCGCCCGGCCACCCGGACGCCGCGGACCCGGCGAACTACGGCTTCGCGCGCCAGGAGGAGCTGGACGTCCGGATGCCCGGGCCCGACCAGGACCTGCTGGACGTCCTGGACCTGGTGCAGCGCACCCAGGACTACCGCGCGGCGGCCCAGCTGCTGGCCGGCACCGAGAGGGAAGGCGAGCTGCGCTGGCAGCGCGTGCAGGCCTTCGCGGGCGCCGCGTCCCTGGAGCTCCAGCAGCGGCCCGGCAACGTCGGCGAGACGCCCGGCGGGCAGTGGCTGCGGGTGTGGCGGGCCGAGCAGCCCAAGGACGCGGGCGGCGCGGCGGTGCACGCCGAGTTCCTGGTGCAGCAGGCGTGGCGGACGGCGACGCCGGGCTCGGACGAGTTCCGGATCATCATGGAGGAGGCGAAGTCGGCGTGCGGCGAGGCGGCGCTGCTCGCACCCGGTGACCCGATCCCGTACATCGTCGAGCTGTCGGTGGCCCGCGGCCTCGGCTATCCGCGCGAGGAGTTCGAGCAGCTGTGGCTGAAGATCCTCGACCGGGCGCCGAACCACATGGGCGCGCACCTGGCCGCCCTGCACTACTGGTGCGAGAAGTGGCACGGCTCGCGTGAGCTGGCGACCTCGTTCGCGGAGGCCGCGGCGGCCCGCGCGCCGCAGGGCTCGCTGCTGGCCGCCATGCCGCTCTTCTCGGTGTTCGAGCACCTGCCCGAGGTGAACCTGGTCAGCGGTTTCTACCAGAGCGAGGTCGTCACCAAGGCGATCCACGGCGCGCTGCACGCGGTCCACTCGGCCCGCCCCGACGACCCGATGCTGGCGCACGTCCGCCATCTGCTGGTCTTCTTCCTGGTGCGCGGCGAGCGCTGGGCGGAGGCCATGAACCAGCTGGTGCACGTCGACGGCCATGTCGGCGCCCTGCCGTGGACGCTCTCGCCGGACCCGGCGGCGGAGTTCGCGGTCTACCGCGCGCTGGCGGTCGCGGGCTACGAGGCGAACGGCGGCAGCCCGGCGACCCTGCCGCACTGAACGATCAAATCTCGTTGCCGGGCTGAGCTGCGGTAAGGCATACTCCGCATCCCCCCACATCGTTTTGCCATGTCCATTTCCGGGACGTACTGTCCAGGACTTCAGGATCTTTGTGGGGGGTCCAGCCCATCATGGGCGCAACTCTGCGCGCGCTGCGCGCCCTCGTCCTGCTCGCCGGCTTCTATCTGCTCGGCTTCGTCATGCTCGGCGCCCTGGTCGCCGTCGACTGGGCCTTCGCCGAGGCCGGGGTCGGCAGCCTCACCGCCAAGATCTGGTTCCTCAGCGCGCTGATCGCGATCCCCATCGTGCAGGGCATGTTCGCGCTCCGCGCCCCCAAGGACGAGCCGGTGCCCGGCCTGACGGTCACCGCCGGGCAGGAACCCGCGCTGTGGGCGGCCGTACGCGAGCTGGCCGAGCAGACCGGCACCCGGGCGCCCGACGAGATCGTGCTCACCGGCGAGGTCAACGCGGCCGTCTCCGAGGACACGCGGCTCCTCGGTCTGCTGCCCGGCCGCCGCCGGATGTACATCGGCCTGCCGCTGATGGCGGGACTGAGCGAACCTCAGCTGCGCTCCGTCCTCGCCCACGAGTTCGGGCACTACACCCACCACGACACCCGCCTCGCCGCGATCACCGTGCGCGGCCGCCGTCAGGTCATGCGCACCGTCGCGAACCTGCATGAACGGTCCCAGGCGAAGGCCGCCAAGGAGCAGGCGCGGCAGGAGAAGAAGAACGCCAGACGAGTCGCCAGGGGCAAGAAGGCCGGCGAGATCGACACCCGCTCGGCCGGCCTGAGCTACCGCCTCGCCGCCAAGCCCTTCCTCTGGTACGGCACCTTCTACCTGCGTGCCTCCCAGGGCGTGGGCCGGCAGCAGGAACTCGCCGCCGACCTGGCCGCCGCCCGCATCGCGGGCCGCGACGCCACCGCCTCCGCGCTGCGCGAGATCCCCGTCCTGGACTCCGCCCACGACTTCTACATGCAGTCGTACGCCACCCTCGGCGCCGACGCCGGACTGCTGCCGCCGCCCGGCGAGGTCTTCGGCGGCCTGCGCCACCTGCTCGCCGCCCGCGCCGAGGAGCTGGCGGAGATGCGCCGCTCCCTTCCTTTGCAGGAGCAGTCGCCGTACGACTCCCACCCGCCGATCGCCGAACGCGTGGCCCGGATCGAGCAACTCCCCGACGACGGCCGCGCCCTGACCGGCGCCCGCCCCGCGCTCGCCCTGCTCACCGACCCCGACCGCGCCTTCGCCGAGCTGGAGACGGTCGCCCTCACCCCCGAGGCACAGCGGCTGGGCCGGGCCGCGGACTGGCCGAGCCTGGTCCACGAGTCGATGCTCCGCTACGCCGAGCAGGACGCCGAACCGCTGCGCCGGGCGGTCCGCGAGGTGCACGGCGGTGACGGCTCGCCGTCCGCGTTCCTCGACGCCGCCGACGCGGGGCGCCTCTGGCAGCTGGCCGACCTGCTCCCCAAGTCCCCCGAGGCGGAGGCCGCCACGGGCCGCGCCGCCCGCGAGTTCGCCCGGCCGCAACTGCGCGCCCGGCTCGCCCGCCTGGTCGCGGCGGAACTGGCCCGCCGGGGCGAGGCCCGCTGGGAGCTGTCCTGGACCGACACGGCGCGGCTGCGGCTGCCGGACGGCCACGAGGAGTGGCTGAAGCAGGCGCTGGAGGCGGCGGTTGAGGACGTACCGGACACCAGGGAGCTGCGCAGGCTCCTGACGCCAAGCCACTGACGGACCACTGCGGAACCACCGACGGACCACTGCCGAACCACTGACCCAAGGACGCACGCGACCCCCATGACCACACTCCTCCCCCTCCTCGCCACCCTGGGCATCCTGATCGCTGTCGTCCTCTGGTTCCGCAAACACACCAAGGGACAGGGCGGCGTACGCACCGCGGACCTGCCGAAGGCCGCCGCCAAGCTGGGCTTCCTGCCCGGCGACCGGCTCGACACGGACCACGACCGCGCCCCCGACCCCCGGGTCACCGCCGTCCGGGAGGCGGTCCGGGCCGGCACCTGGCAGACGGGCGCCGAGTGGCTGGCCGAGGCGGGCCGGGACTGGCAGGAACGGGACCGCCGCTCCAGCGTGCTGGCGCGGGAGGCGGTGAAGGACGACGCCTGGCTGCTGGCCTGGCGCACCGCGCGCCCGGAGGACCCCGACGCGGCCCTGGTACACGCCGAGTCCCTGATCCACCTGGCCTGGGAGATCCGCGGCGGGGCGCAGGCGAAGTACACGACCGAGGAGCAGTTCGCGGGCTTCCACCGGGTGCTGAAGCAGGCGCAGGAGGCGTGCGCACACGCCCAGTCGCTGGCAGGTGACGACCCGTGCCCGTTCATCGTGGAACTGCCTCTGTCGATGGGCCTGGGCTACTCCCACGACCGCTTCCAGAAGATCTGGACGGAGATCACCGACCGGGACCCCCACCACCTGGCCGCGCACTCCGCAGCCCTCCAGTACTGGTGCGCGAAGTGGCGGGGCTCGCATGAGCTGGCGGAGTCCTTCGCGCGGGACGCGGCGGAGAAGGGGAAGCCGGGCCAGCTGCTGACCGTGCTGCCCCTGAGGGCCTACTTCGAATACGAGATCGCGCACGACGACCTGAACCGGGACGAGTACTACAAGCGCCCGGAGGTGGTCGAGGCGGTCGACGCCGCACTCGCGGACGTGGCCGCCGCGGCGGCCGCGAACCCCGACGACTGGCGCATCCCGCAGGTCCGCCACCTCCTCGCCAGCCTCCTCTTCTGGCAGGACCGCCACGAGGCGGCGGTGGAGCAGTTCCGCCTGGTCGACGGCTGGATCGACGCGGTGCCGTGGTCGTACCGGGGCAGCCGCGAGGCGATGATCAAGGCGTACACGGGGGAACGCGACTACAGCGCGGCGCAGGTACTGAAGGCGGGCGGCGGAATCTGAGGACACGGCCGTGCGTTGACTCAGTCACCGCCCGGCACAAGGAGGAACCCATGCTCTTCGGACGTACGCCCGTCCTGCCCACCCCCGAGCAGGCGCTGAAGGGCCGCCCGGAGCCGATCTTCGCCGTCCCCGAGCGCCACACGGTCCTCGGCACCCCGCTCCTCGGCCCCTACCCCGAGGGCCTGGAGATCGCCGACTTCGGCCTGGGCTGCTTCTGGGGCGCCGAGCGCAAGTTCTGGCAGCTCCCGGCGGGCGTGTACACGACGCTGGTCGGCTACCAGGGCGGCTACACCGAGCACCCCACCTACGAGGAGGTCTGCTCGGGCCTGACGGGCCACACGGAGGTCGTCCGCGTCGTCTACGACCCGTCGGTGATCTCCTACGACCGCCTCCTGAAGACCTTCTGGGAGTCCCACGACCCCACCCAGGGCTTCCGCCAGGGCAATGACGTCGGCACCCAGTACCGCTCGGCGATCTACCCCCACACCCCCGAGCAGACAGCCACGGCAGAGTCCTCCCGCGAGGCCTACCAGAAGGTCCTGACGGCCTCCGGCTACGGCAAGATCACCACAGAAATCCTCCCGGCGGAGGACCGCCCCTTCTACCCGGCCGAGGACTACCACCAGCAGTACCTGGACAAGAACCCGGCGGGCTACTGCGGGATCGGCGGCACGGGCGTCTCCTGCCCGATCGGCGTCGCCAAGGCGGATGGCTGAGCCGGAGCCCCTCTCTCCCGAGGCCACGACCACACTGCGGGCCCTGCTGACCGGTTCCGATCCGGTGAGCAGGGCGCTGCGCGCTCAGATCCCGTACGCGCGGGTGGCTGGCAAGTGGGGGCGGTAGGTAGCCGTATCGCTTCTCCATCACTCGTTCGAGCGGTGAGAAAGCGATCTCGCCCGATACGCTGACGCACGGGATCAGAATCGCGCCCATGGGAGCAGCCATGACCACCTCCGCCGCTGGGCAACCGCTCATCCCCCAGCCCCCTGCCACGGTTGCCGCGCTGCGGCAGGCCGTCAGGCAGATCGCGCCGGCCGCACTGCCGGCCTTCACCCGGGAGCTGGACCAGGCGGCCGACCAGTCGCGGCAGGGCTCCGATCTGGCGCCGCTGCAGCGGTTCGTCGCCCAGTGGGCCGTTTACGTTCACATCCAACGCCACCCCGACAAGGCAGCAGATCTGCGCCGCTGGGAAAGCGCTGCCGAGTCGGGCGACGCCGCCCAGGCACGGGAAGCCGCCTCTGCGATCGGGCGGATCCTGGACGAAGCCCACGCAGCCATCGGTCTCCCGTCCCGGTGAGCCCGGACTGGCGCTGGGAGTACGACCCTGACACGACCACGTGGCGGGCGGCATACCCGTTCACGTGGTGGCGGAGGTGGAACGTCTGACCGACCAGCTCGTCGAGCTTGCCAGTACGGGCGTCGACGTCAGCGACCTCGGCAACGGTCCCAGACCGGGCGGCCTGCGCCGGCATTCGACGCCCTGTAGCCATGGTGTGTCGCGGAGCCCGGTGGCTCAGGGAAGCCGCCGGCCCATCTTCGCCGACCGCCGGTTGGAGCCCTTGGTGTCCCACCACTCCTCCAGCAGGGCGTGAACGAGGTGCACGAGCCCGTCGAGCCGGTCCGGGTCGGGGGCGGGCGAGGTGAGGACGTCGGTGAAGGAGCTGTCGTCGCAGGGGAGAGTCACCGACCAGCGCTCGTCCTGTCGGTCCGGTCGCTGCGCCGTGAGCCGGTACGTCAGCACCGCGCCGCCGTTCGGGCGGTGGGTCACCGACAAATCGGTGATGGCGAATCTGACGCTGCCGTCGCCGGTCGTGTACGAGCGAGCCAGGGCCTGCTCGGCCGGCGTGCGGGTTGTCATGTGTGCCCTTTCCTCCGTGGGACACAAGCATCGCTGAGGAGGGTCAGCCGCCGCTGCCGTACGGGCGGGTGAGGATTTCCAGGCGGTGGCCGTTGGGGTCGTCGAAGTAGGTGCCTCGGCCGCCGTCGTTGTGGTTGATCTCGCCGGGGCGGGAGTGGAACGGGTCGGCCCAGTAGGGCAGGCCGGCCTGCTGGATGCGGGTGAAGATCGTGTCGAACTCTGCCTCCGAGACCAGGAAGGCGTAGTGCTGGGGGGTGATCGCGCCGGCGGTGTCCATGTAGTCCAGGGTCACGCCGTTCGGGATCTCGACCGGTATGAAGGGGCCGTACTGCGGGCCCACGTCCAGGCCCAGGATGTCCGCGAGGAAGCGGGCCGAGGCGTGTTTGTCGTGGGCGGCGACGATGGTGTGGTTCAGCTGGATCGTCATGCCTTGCCCTCTACCCCCTCCCGTCCGGACCATCCGAGAGGCGGCTCAGGCCGCCGTGCCGACGGTGATCACCATCGGCACGGCGGCCTGAGCTCCGGGACGGACATCGGAGGACGTCAGATCGTCGCCGTGTCGATCACGAAGCGGTACCGGACGTCACTCGCCAGCACCCGCTCGTACGCCTCGTTGATCTGCTCCGCGCGGATCAGTTCGATCTCCGCGCCGATGCCGTGCTCCGCGCAGAAGTCCAGCATCTCCTGGGTCTCGGCGATGCCGCCGATCATGGAGCCGGCGAGGGACTTGCCGCCGCCGATCACCGAGAAGAGGTTGAGGGAGATCGGCTCCTCGGGGGCGCCGACGTTGGCCAGCGTGCCCTGGGGCTTCAGCAGGGACAGGTACGCGCCGAAGTCCAGCGGGGCCGAGACCGTCGAGACGATCAGGTCGAAGGTGCCGCCCAGCTCCTCGAAGGTCTTCGGGTCGCTGGTGGCGTAGTAGTGGTCGGCGCCCAGCTTCAGGCCGTCCTCCTGCTTGCGCAGGGACTGCGACAGCACCGTCACCTCCGCGCCGAGCGCGTGGGCGATCTTCACGCCCATGTGGCCGAGGCCGCCGAGGCCGACGATCGCGACCTTCTTGCCGGGGCCGGCGCCGAAGCGCTTGAGCGGGGAGTAGAGGGTGATGCCGGCGCACAGCAGCGGGGCGGCCACGTCCAGCGAGAGACCGTCGGGGATGCGGACGACGTAGTTCTCGTCGACGACGATCTTCTCGGAGTAGCCGCCGTGGGTGGGCTTGCCGTCCTTGCCGATGGCGTTGTACGTGCCGATCATCCCGCCGCCGGTGCAGTACTGCTCCAGGCCGTCCTTGCAGTTCTCGCACTCGCGGCAGGAGTCGACCATGCAGCCGACGCCCACGCGGTCGCCCACGGCGAACTTGGTGACGGCGGAGCCGACCGCGGTGACGACACCGGCGATCTCGTGGCCCGGGACCATCGGGAAGATGGCCTCGCCCCAGCCCTCGCGGGCCTGGTGGATGTCGGAGTGACAGATGCCGGCGAACTTGATGTCGATCAGGACGTCGAACTCGCCGACCTCCCGCCGCTCGATGAGGGTGCGCTCCAGCGGAGCCTTGGCGGAGGGGGCGGCGTATGCGGCGACAGTGGTCATGCCGGTGGTTCTCCTCGGGGGTTGCCGTGCCCGGCTGCCTTCCGGCCGGCTTTCGTCCGGCTCTGTCCGGGCACGGCAACCAGCCTCTCCGATCGCGCGAGGCTCACCCAGACCACGCTTTTGCGTACGTTCGCCGTGCGTACCACTGGCGGGGTCAGGCTCACGGGCATACGACTGTGAATACTGGACGTATGGACGAACAGCTCGACACCGCCGTACCGGAGCCCGCCGACGACCTGGGGTCCGGCCTCGACCGACGGGCGGAGCTGAGCGAGTTTCTGCGCACCCGGCGGGCCCGGCTGAAGCCGGAGGACGTGGGACTGCCCGCCTTCGGACGGCACCGCAGGGTGCCGGGGCTGCGGCGCGAGGAGCTGGCACAGCTCGCCGGTGTCTCGGTGGCGTACTACACCCGGCTGGAACAGGGCAACGGGCGCAATGTCTCCGCGGAGATCCTGGACTCGATCGCGCGTGCGCTGCGGCTGACCGACGCCGAGCACGCCCATCTGACGGATCTGGCGAAGCCGAAGCAGAACAAGAAGCGGTCGGCCGCGCGCACCCAGCAGGTACGGGGGGCGCTGCGGCAGCTGCTGGACACGATGGACGGCATCCCGGCGTACGTCGTGGGGCGGCGCTCGGACGTCCTGGCGTGGAACCGGATGGCCGCGGCGGTGTTCGGCGACTGGTCGGAGCTGCCGGAGCGGGAGCGGAACTGGGCCCGGATGGTGTTCCTGAAGCCGGAGTACCGCGATCTGTTCCCGCACTGGGAGGAGAAGGCGTCGGACGTGGTCGGCTATCTGCGGCTGGACGCGGGCCGTCATCCGGACGATCCGCGGCTGTCCGCGCTGGTCGGGGAGCTGTCCGTGAAGAGCGAGGACTTCCGGCGGCTGTGGGCCCGGCACGATGTCAAGGAGAAGACGTACGGCGTGAAGCTGCTGCGGCATCCGCTGGTCGGCGAGCTGACGCTGTCCTTCGAGACGTTCCCTCTCGCCGACGACACCGAGCAGTCCCTGGTCACGTATCACGCCGAGCCGGGATCGCCGTCGGCGGACGCCCTGCGGCTGCTGGCCAGCTGGGGCGCGGACGCGACGACCTCGGCGCCGTCGTCGTTCTGACGACGGCGCCGAGGCCTAGAGGGTCACGTTCCGACTACTTGCCGTAGTAGGCGTTGTAGATCGAGATCGTGGACTTGTTGCCCTTCTTGTCCGTGATCTTGGCGTGGAAGGAGATGGCCTTCCCCTTCGCCGGGTTCTTCACGGTGATCTTGCCGTCCTTGACCGTGAGCTTCTTCCAGGTCTGGCCGTAGTCGTACGACACGTAGACGTACAGCGACTTGAGGTTGGAGCCCTTGGCGGCGCCCTCCACGGTGACCGGGAAGGTGACCGTCTTGCCGGCGGTGGCCTTGCCGTCCAGGCCGACGCTCGCGTTGAAGCGGGCGGTGGAGGCCGGGAGCTTGGCCAGGTCGGCGGGCTTCTGGGAGCGGAAGGTCCAGCTCGCGTCGATCCGCGTGGAAGCGGCGGCGACCTTGGTGGTCCGCTTGACCGAGGTGGTCAGCTTGTACGCGGCGTCACCGGACGGGACCTTGAAGGACTTCTCGCCGAACAGCGGGTCGTCGTGCGTGCCGACCTTGGTGCCGTTGCGGTACAGGGTCGTGTTCACCGAGGTGAACAGGGACGAGCCGGGGTTCTTCTTCGAGTCGGCGAACAGCGGCAGGTAGCCGTAGATCTCGTTGCCGTCCCGGTAGAGACCGAACTCGCTGTTCAGGGTCGGGCCGAACACGGCCTTCTGGACCGTCTTGGAGTAGTCCTGGCCGCCCTTGAAGGTCTGGCCCGAGCCGAGCGAGTAGAACGCCTCGGAGATCGGCCAGCCGTCGGCGTCGACCCCGCCCTGCTGCTCGAACTCCAGGTCCCACTTCACGCCGCTCTGCGTGGACAGGTGGAGCGTGCGGGTGCCGGGGAGCTTCTGCGGAATGGCGATGGAGGAGGCGACGGAGCTGCCGGGCAGCCACCCGACGGCGGAGATCGCGCCCTTCTTGCCCGGGGTCGAGGCGCCCATGGCGATCTTGACGTTCGCCAGGTCGGCGGGCTTGTAGTGCTTGGTGTAGCCGGTGGCGAGCTGCTTCACCTTGGCGCCGACGACGGTGTCGTACTGCTCGTCATTGCCCTTGGTCCAGTGCCCGGCCCACTGCTGGCTCAGCGAGCCGTCGGTGATCTGCGGGCCGAGGTGGGCGCTGCGGAAGTTGGTGTACGAGTCCATCCACCAGCCGAACGTGTACGAGCTGTTGCTCGTCTCGATCGTGTAGTCCGGGGAGGCGAACTCCGACTTCGCGCCGGCGGCCGGCACGGTGATGTCCACCGGCTTGGCCTTGCGCGCGTCGACCGTGACCGTGGTGTTCTTGGTGATGCTCAGCTTCGGCTGGGCCAGCCAGTCGGCGCCCTTGGTGAAGTCCTCCGGGTCCTGGAAGAGACCGGAGTCGAGCACGTAAGAGCCCTTGGGGACGCGGATCTTGACGGTGCCGGAGGCGTCGTAGATCGGGTACCACTTGTCCGCGGCGAGGCCGGAGAGGCCGGAGAGGCTGGTGCCGTAGTTCTTCGCCGCGTTGCCGTCACGGTCGATGTGCTTGACGGTGAGGTCGTACGACTCCACCTCACGCTGCACGGCCGCCGCGGTACGGACCGTCTGGCCGCCGCCGCTCGCCGTCACGTACGCCGAGTAGGCGCCGTCGACGGTGCCGCCCAGCTTGGTGTTGACGGTGAAGTCGACGGAGGCCTTGCCGCCGGCCGGGACCGTCACCTTGGTCGCGCCGAGCGTGAAGAAGCCCGCCGGGGCGGCCTGGCCCTTGGGGTTGGTGGCCTTGGCGGACAGGGTCAGGGTGACGTCCGTCTTGCCGACGTTGCGGTAGGTCAGCTGCTTGGTGACCGGCTTGTCGTCGGTGTGCGGCCACTGCTGCACACCGAAGCTCACCGACACCGGCTCGGCGAACACGGTCTGCTTGATCGCCTTGTCGACCTGGACACGGCCCGAGCCCTGCTCGAACGGCGTGTACGCGCCGCCCTTGGTGGAGGCGGTCAGCGCGGCCTTGATCTCGGCGCCGGTCCAGTCCGGGTGCTGCTGCTTGAGGATGGCGGCGGCGCCCGCGACGTGCGGGGTGGCCATCGACGTACCGGAGATGGTGAGGTAGCCGGCCGGCTTCTCGCCGACCTCCTGCTCGATGACGCTGCCCTTGGCCGAGGCCGCGGTGATGTCCACGCCGGGCGCGGTGACGTCCGGCTTGATGGCGCCGTCGCCGAGGCGCGGGCCGGTGCTGGAGAAGTCCGCCAGCTGGTCCTTGTCGTCGACGGCGCCGACGGTGAGGGCCGCGTCCGCGGTGCCGGGCGAACCGACCGTCTCCGGGCCGGAGTTGCCCGCCGCGATCGCGAACAGGACGCCCTTCTCGGCGGACAGCTTGTTGACCGCCGCCTCCAGCGGGTCGATCTCCGGGCTGTCCGGGCCGCCGAGGCTCATGTTGATGACGTCGGCGCCCTGCTCGGTCGCCCACTCCATGCCGGCGAGGATGCCGGAGTCGTCACCGGAGCCGGAGTCGTCGAGGACCTTGCCGTTGAGGATGTCGGCGCCGGGCGCGACACCCTTGTACTTGCCGCCCGACTTGGCGCCGGTGCCGGCCGCGATGGACGCGACGTGCGTGCCGTGGCCGAACTTGTCGGTGGCGTCGGGGGCCTTGGTGAAGTTCTTCTCCGCGACGACCTGGTCCTTCAGGTCCGCGTGCGTGGCGTCGACACCGGTGTCCAGGACGGCGATCTTGACGCCCTTGCCGTCGTAGCCGGCCTCCCAGGCCTTGGGGGCGCCGATCTGCGCGACGGACTTGTCGAGGGTGACCCGGCGGACGCCGTCGAGCCAGACGTGCGCGATGCCGGAGGCGGTGCGGTCGCCGTTGGTGACCGCGTCCCACAGCTCGTGCGTGTCCGCGTACGGGGTCTGCACGGCGTCCGCGTTCAGGGACTTCAGGGTCCGGCGGAGCGTGCCCGCGTCCCGGACGTCGGCCTTCGTGGCACCGGCGGCGCCCTGGTAGCCGACGATGACCTTCAGGCCCTTCTGCTGGGCCTTGCGGGTGGCGGACTTGTTCAGCTCGGTGATGTCGAACAGCCGCTGGTCGAGCTTGCCGGTGGCGACCAGACGGGCCGCGTCGGCGGGTATGACGAGCGTGTGCCCGTCGGCCTTGCGGATCTGTACGGGTATCTTCTCGCGTCCCTTCGCCGGCTCGATGCCGACGACGCGTCCCTTGGCGTCCACGGTGACCCGGTCACCGGTGATCAGGGTGATGTGCTGCTGGGACGTCAGTGCGGCGCTGTCGTGCGCCGGTTGGACGGGCTTCGCCGAAGCCGGGGTGGTCAGTCCCGCGGCGAGAGCCACGGCGGCCGCGGCGGCGACCGCGGCGGCGCCCGTTCTCTTCACTTGTCTGCGCAAAACTCCCCCTGGAGTTGAGGTACCGGGCGAATTCCCCGTTCACCCGGCCGGGGGTGGTCCCGCACATACGCTCGTGCACCCCCCGGAACTTGGAAGTATGCCGGGGGGTGATCAACCCGCTCAAGAGAGGTTCGTGTCACGAGTTCGCTATAGAAACGGTGCGCACGCGGGCCGTTTTGACGGCTTCGGCGGGGTTTCTCAGGAGTTGTTCTCCTTGACCGTGATGGCTCCCTTGCGGATCGTCGCCAGCCGCGGGGCCTTCTTCGCGAGCGCGGAGTCGTGGGTGACCATGACAAAGGTCAGCCCCAGCTCCTTCCACATGCGTTCGAGCACGTCCATGATCTCGTCGCGCGTCGACTCGTCCAGGTTTCCGGTGGGTTCGTCGGCAAGCAGCACCTTCGGCTGCTTCACCAGCGCCCGGGCGATCGCCACCCGCTGCTGCTGACCGCCGGACATCTCGCCGGGCAGATGCCCGAGCCGCTCCCCGAGACCGACCGAGGTCAGCGCCTCGGCGGCCCGCTCCCGCCGCTCCTTCGGCTTCAGCCCGAGCGGTACGAGGGCGGTCTCGACGTTCTCCTGGGCGGTGAGCGTGGGGATGAGGTTGAAGCTCTGGAAGACGAAGCCGATGTTCTCGCTGCGCACCTGGGTGAGCCTGGCCTCGGGCAGCCCGGCCAGGTCGGTCCCGTCGAGCACGACCTCTCCGGAGCTGGGCCGGTCGAGGCCGCCCAGCATCTGAAGGAGCGTCGACTTGCCGCCGCCGGTGGGTCCCTGGATGACCAGCCGGTCGCCGTCGGGGATGGTCAGATCGACACCGGCGAGGGCCTCGACGGTTTCCCTGCCGCGGGTGTAGCGCTTGGTGACGGCCTTGAGTTCGTACATGAGTCAGCTCCTGGAAGGGCGGGAGGGGATGGAGGGCGCGTGGCCGTCGTCCGCTACTCGACGCGCCGAAGCGCGTCGGCCGGCCGCAGGCGGGACGCGCGCCAGCCGCCGAACGCACCGGCGACCAGTCCCCCGGTCACCGCGAGGCCCACCGCGAGTGCGATGGTCGTCAGGCTGACCGGCGCGGTGAGGGCGACGTCGAGCGTGCGGGACGCCGCCTGCTGTCCGGGCCCGACGAGCATGCGGCCGCCGCCCGGCTCGCCGCCGCTGCTGCCGCCGCCGAGCTGCGCCTGGAGGGTCGGGCTCACCGCAGTGACCGCGTAGGCCCCGGCCAGGCCGAGCGCGATGCCGAGCGCGCCGCCGACCAGTCCGTTGACGATCGCCTCGCCGACCACCTGCCGGGTCACCCGGCCGGACCGCCAGCCCAGCGCCTTCAGCGTGCCGAACTCCCGCACCCGCCGGGACACCGCCGAGGAGGTGAGCAGCCCGGCCACCAGGAACGCGGCGACGAGCACCGTGAGGGACAGCCATGTGCCGACCTTGGTGGCGAGGTCGGAGGCCGTGGAGAGGGAGCCGGAGACGGTCTCCGCGAGATCGACGGAGGTGGTGACCGTCGTACCGGAGATGTTCTTCCGGATGGCCGACTTGACGGTGTCGATCCGCTGGGAGTCGGTCGCCTTGACGTAGATCGTCGTGACCTTGTCCGCCGAGTCGCCGAGGGTCTGGGCCTGCTTCAGCGGGATGTAGAGGTCGGCCGCGGCGTCCCCGCTCTCCGGGGTGGCGATGCCGATGACCTCGTACGTGACGCTCTTGACGGTGACGGTGTCGCCGACGGCGAGCTTCTTCTCCTTGGCGTAGGAGGCGTCGGCGACGGCGACCTTCGCATTGCTCTCGGAGTTCTTGAAGGTCCGCCCGCTGGTGATCTTCGAGGTGGTCAGCGGGCCGAGGGCGGGCTCGGTGACGTCGGTGCCGTAGACCGAGTAGCTGTTGACGTCGAAGTCGGCGCCGCCGCCCTGCACCCGGCCCTCCGGCTCGGCGGTGCCGCCGCCCGGTCCGCCCTGCCCGCCGCCGCTGCCCGGCTGCTGCTGGAACTGACCCCGCGTGAACTCGCCGCTCACCTTGACGACCTGGAGGCTCAGCCCGCCCACCGCGTCCGCGACCCCGTCCTGCGCGGCCACCTTCGCCACGGTGGAGCTCGACAGCGTCTGGAAGCCCTGCACCATCACCCGGTCGCTGCTCTGCTCCTCGCCGGACTCCTCGTCCTGGGCGTCGAACCGGAACCGCGGGCGCTCGCCCTGCCCCTCCGCGGCGGGGTCGGCCGCCTTGGTGACGGTCATGTCGGTGCCCAGCCCGTACAGCGACTGCAGGACCTTGTCCTGCGCCTTCCCCATGCCGGAGGAGACGGAGTCGACCACGATGACCAGCGCGATGCCCAGCGCGAGGCCGGAGGCGACGACGAGGGCCGCCTTTCTGCGGCGGCGCAGTTCGCGCCTCAGGTAGGTGA
The DNA here is from genome assembly GCF_055572035.1 of Streptomyces sp. NPDC030838. Lineage (NCBI taxonomy): Bacteria > Bacillati > Actinomycetota > Actinomycetes > Kitasatosporales > Streptomycetaceae > Streptomyces > Streptomyces sp. NPDC030838. The sequence continues at coordinate 235,019 of NZ_JBVIED010000002.1, forward strand.
AGAACATGCGCCGCAAGCTAGGGACGGCGCGTGATGAAGGGATAAGGCCGGGATAAGAGGAGGATGAGAAGGCCCCGGACAAGGCGAATGCCGCCTCCCCGGGAAGGGGAAGCGGCATTCATACGGCCGTACCGTGTGGTGAGCCCGCGTCAGATCGCGGAGCCCGCCTTCCACTGCGCCCAGTCCATGTTCCAGCCGTTGAGGCCGTTGTCCGGGGCGATGGTCTTGTCGCCGGTGTTCTTCACGACGACGACGTCACCGACGATCGAGTTGTTGTAGAACCAGGCACCCGGGGTGTTCGGGTCGTTGGCGCCCTTGGTGTCGGACAGACCCACACAGCCGTGGCTGGTGTTCACGCTGCCGAAGATGGACTTCGCGCCCCAGTAGTTGCCGTGGATGAAGGTGCCGGACGTCGACAGACGCATGGCGTGCGGCACGTCCTTGATGTCGTACTCGCCCTTGCCGTCGTCGTCGGTGAAGCCGACCGTCGCGCCGTTCATCCGGGTCTCCTTGAACTTCTCGGAGATCACCATCTGGCCCTCGTACGTCTTGTTCTCGGGCGAGCCGGCGGAGATCGGGATGGTGCGGATGACCTTCCCGTCCTGCATGACCTTCATCTGCTTGGTCTGCGCGTCCACGACGGAGACCTGGTTGCGGCCGATGGTGAAGGAGACCGTCTTCTGCTGGACGCCGTAGACACCCTCGGCACCCTGGACGCCGTCGAGCGCCAGCTTCAGGGTGACCTTGGAGCCCTCCTGCCAGTAGTCCTCCGGGCGGCAGTCCATGCGGTTGGCGTTGAACCAGTGGCAGGCGACCTCCTGGCCGCTGCTGGAGGTGACGGTGATGCCCTTCTGGACGTCCGCCTTGTTGGTGATCGCCTTGTCGAAGTTGATCGACACCGGCATGCCCACGCCGACCGTGGAGCCGTCCTCCGGCGTGAAGGAGCCTATGAAGCTGTTGTCCGGGGAGACCGTGGTGAAGGAGGCGTTCTCGTGGGCCTCCCGGCCGTCGGCGTCGTTCGCGGTCACGGCGACCTTGTAGGTGGTCGCGCGCTCCAGCTGGGCGCTCGGCTTCCAGCTGGTCTTGTCGGCGGATATCTCACCGGCGACGGCGGTGCCGTCCGCGGTGGTCATCGTCACCTCGGTGAGCGTGCCCTTGCTCACGGTGACGGCCGCCGAGTTGTTGATGGAGGCGTTGTTCGAGCCGTCCCTGGGCGTGATCTTGATCTGGGCCTCGGAGGTCTTCTGCGCCGCCGCCTCGTCGACCTTGGCCTGCGAGGTGTCGTTGCCCTCGTTGCCCGAGGCCTCCTCGCCGCCGGAGCAGGCCGAGAGCACCAGCACACCGCCGAGCAGTGCGGACGCGACCGTCAGGCCCTTGCGCCGCTTACTGTTCGTCATCACACGCTTCTCCATCGTTGCCGATTCCCCAAAAACCCCGAGAGTCCCCGTTAAGAGGTTTCAACGCTACGACCGGTTCGTCCCGTTCCACATTCCTCGTATGTGTGGGGCACACCACGTCCGCCGCCGGGCGGAAGGGTGCGGGTGTCGGTCAGTGCGCCCCTTGAGACGAGAAAACCCCGGGGCGCGGTTGCCGCCCCGGGGCCACTATTTTCCCCGCCGCGCTCAGCCGCTCGACGCCCTGGCGCCGTCCTCGTCGTCGTACGCCTCGGTCTCGTCGTCCTCGTAGACCTCGTCGTCTTCGTCATCTTCGTCGTCCCCCGCGACATCATCCTCGTCGAGGTCCCAGTCCGGCGAATCCGGGTCGTACTCGACCTGCTCGCTGCTCCAGGAGGCCTGCTGGAGCTCGACCCCGGGCACCTCGCCGACCAGGTCGAACGGGTCCACGAGATAGGCCAGGGCCTCCGCGGTGTCCTCCGTCACAGCGCTCTCCGCGTGTACCCGCTCCTCGGCCGGCATATCCGACTCGCTCGCGATCCGGCGCAGCGCCGCCTTGGTGACCGCGTCGGCGTTCGCGACCTCGAGAACGAGTTCCACCCGAAGCCGTACAAAACGTGATGTCTCTGGAGTGCTCATGCCGGGAGCGTACGGCCCGGGGCGCCCGTGACTTTCCCGTGACCCGCGCCTTTCACTAACATCGCCCCACACGGCCAATTCGCCAGCGCCACAAGGGGATCGATATTCCGTGTCATCCGCTCGCCGTCCGTTGCTGACCGCCACCGCCGCGGGCACCCTGCTGGGCGCCCTGTGGTTCGTTCCCTCCGCGAACGCGACGGCGGACGATCCGGCCAGACAGCAGCCTTCGGCCCCGCAGGTCACGCAGACGACGCAGGCCAGGGCGGCATCGCTGACGACCACCTCCGAGGACGGGGCCCGGCTCGCCGACACCGGCAGCTTCGACAGCACGCCGTACGTCGTCGGCGGCACGCTCTGCCTGACGCTGGGCGCCGGATTCGTGGTGTATTCGGTGCGCAGGGAGCGTCTTGGGCTGTAAGTCCCGTTAATTAATGTGGCTTGACGTGCTCTTGACTGGACCCTCATAGTCCGCTCATGAAGAGATCATCGGGCGCGCGGCTGGGCGCCACGGCTGCTGTGAGCGTGCTGTCGCTCGCCCTCATCACGGGCTGCTCCGAGAGCGGATCGGGTTCCGACGACAAGAAGGGCTCCGGTTCGGGCTCGCAGGCCGAGGCCGCGAAGGCGCTCACCGCGGCGGAGTTGCAGAAGCTGATCATCGCCCAGGGCGATGTCGAGGGGTACAAGGTCGGGCCGCTGGAGAAGTCGGCCAAGGTCACGAAGAGCGACCTCGCGTCCACGGACGAGCAGTGCAAGCCGCTCGCCTACGCGATGAGCGGTCTCGCTCCGGGCGACGCGGCGGCCGAGACCAACCGTATGGCCACGGAAGAGAAGAAGCCGACGGACAACGCCTCGAAGTCCCTGGAGGACATGGGCGAGGGCGAGTTCGAGGACGCCTTCACCGACGCGCTGAGCATGAACGTGAGCGTCGTCTCGCTGTCCTCCTACGACGCCGACGGGGCCGAGACGACGTTCAAGTCGGTCTCCGACGCAGTCAAGGGGTGCGCGGGCGGCTTCACCACCGGGGCCGGCAGCGATCAGATGAAGATCACCAAGGTCGCCTCCGAGGACGCCTCGGGCACCGGTGACGAGTCGGTGGCCTTCGTGGCCACGGGCGACATGGAGGACGGCGAGACGGGCGACCTGCACGTCGAGGTGGTGCGGCACGGCAACACCATCGCCTCCTACTACACCGTGAACCTCGGCGCGATGATGTCGGGCGACAAGTACGACGTCCCCGCCGTCGTGATCGACGCCCAGGCGGCCAAGCTCAAGTAACCGCCGCTCGCCGAGTTCGGGGCCCTGTCGTGCGTACGACAGGGCCCTTCGTCGTCAGCGCAGCGGACCGGTGACCGTCTCCACCGCCGCGATCAGCCGCCCGTCACGCACGAAGGCGTCGGCCGCCGCGAGATCGGGGGCGAGGAAGCGGTCGGGGCCGGGGCCCTCGACGCCCGCCGCGCGGACCGCGTCCAGGACGGCCCGGGTCGCCGGGGCCGGGGTCAGGCCCTCGCGCAGCTCGACGGCGCGGGTGGCGGCGTACAGCTCGATGGCGATGACGCGGGTGAGGTTGTCCACGGCCGTGCGCAGCTTGCGCGCCGCCGACCAGCCCATGGAGACGTGGTCCTCCTGCATCGCGGAGGACGGGATGGAGTCCGCGGACGCCGGTACGGCCAGCCGCTTCAGCTCGCTGACCAGCGCGGCCTGGGTGTACTGGGCGATCATCAGGCCGCTGTCCACGCCCGCGTCGTCGGCGAGGAACGGGGGCAGGCCGTGGCTGCGGTTCTTGTCCAGCAGCCGGTCGGTGCGGCGCTCGGCGATGGAGGCGAGGTCGGCGGCGGCGATGGCCAGGAAGTCGAGGACGTAGGCCACCGGGGCGCCGTGGAAGTTGCCGTTGGACTCCACCCGGCCGTCGGGGAGGACGACGGGGTTGTCGACGGCGGACGCCAGCTCGCGCTCGGCGACCAGGCGGGCGTGGGCCATGGTGTCCCGCCCGGCGCCGGCGACCTGCGGGGCGCAGCGCACCGAGTAGGCGTCCTGGACGCGGGGCGCGTCGTCCTGGTGATGGCCGGTCAGGCCCGAGCCCTTCAGCACGGCCAGCATGTTGGCGGCGGCGTCACCCTGCCCCGGGTGCGGGCGGATGGCGTGCAGCTCGGGGGCGAGGACCTTGTCGGTGCCGAGCAGCGCCTCGAGGCTGAGGGCGGCGGTGACGTCGGCGGACTTGTAGAGGGTGTCCAGGTCGGCCAGGGCCATGATCAGCATGCCGAGCATGCCGTCGGTGCCGTTGAGGAGGGCGAGGCCCTCCTTCTCGCGCAGCTCGACCGGGGCGATGCCGTGCTCGGCGAGCAGCTCGCCGGCGGGCCGCACGGTGCCGTCGGGGCCTTCGGCCTCCCCTTCGCCCATGAGGGTGAGGGCGCAGTGGGAGAGCGGGGCGAGGTCGCCGGAGCAGCCGAGGGAGCCGTACTCGTGCACGACCGGGGTGATCCCGGCGTTGAGGACGTCCGCCATGGTCTGCGCGACCTCGGGCCGCACGCCGGTGTGCCCGGAGCAGACGGTCTTCAGCCGCAGGAACATCAGGGCCCGTACGACCTCCCGCTCGACGCGCGGGCCCATGCCGGCGGCGTGCGAGCGGACGATGTTGCGCTGGAGCTGGGTGCGCAGCTCCTGGCCGATGTGCCGGGTCGCGAGGGCGCCGAAGCCGGTGGAGACGCCGTAGACGGGGTCCGGCTTGGCCGCCAGGGCGTCCACGATCTCGCGGGCCGCGGTGAGGGCGGCCACCGCCTCGGCGGAGAGCTCGACACGGGCGCCGCCGCGGGCCACGGCGAGGACGTCGGACGCGGTGACGCCGGACGTCCCCACCACCACAGTGTGCATATCCATATTCAGGAGCGTACGCAGTGAATTCGAAAATGTCACCAGTGGGGGCGGGGTTCACTCCTTACTCACACCTCGCACGACGGCACCACACCTACGACCGCCCCCGGAAGCGGCGGCGCTCCGGGCTGGGCTCCCGGGAGGGCGCGTCGGCCAGGCGCACCACCGGGTCGTCCGGCCCTTCCCGGCCCGCGACCACCGGTCGGGCCGCGCGGACGGCCTTGGCCCGGTACTGGGCGGCGTCGGCCAGCCGGAACAGCCGGCGGGCGGAGCGGACGGTCCCGATCGGCTCCTCGGTGGAGGCCACCCCGCAGGCGACACCCTCGCCCAGCTCCAGCTCGGCCGCCCGGCGGCACAGTTCGTCGGCCACCTTCACCACGTCATCGACGGGCGGCCCGACCGCGAGCAGACAGAACTCGTCCCCGCCGAGCCGGGCGGCGAGCGTGCCCGGCAGCATCGCCCCGCACAGCGACAGCACCGAGCCGAACCGCTCCAGCAGCCGGTCGCCGACGGCGTGCCCGAGGGTGTCGTTGACCCGCTTGAGCCCATTGAGGTCGCAGACGACGAGACTGACGACCACACCCTCCCGGCGATGCCGCTCCACCGCCTCGTCCAGGCGCATGTCGACGGCGCGGCGGTTGGCGAGGCCGGTCAGGGAGTCGGTGAAGGCGAGCCTGCGGGCCTCCTCCAGCCGTTCCGTCTGCGCGATGCCCGCGGCCACCACGGCGGCCAGGACGGTCGCGAAGTCGGCGTCGTCCCGCCCGAACACCGGCGCCTCGGCCGGGCGGGCGACATACAGCTCGCCCCAGGCCCGCCCGTGCAGCACGATCGGTGCGACGACACACGAGCCGCGCCCGCGGCGGCGCAGGGCCGCGACCCGCTCGTGCACGAACCCCGCGCGCCCCTCGGTCGGCCCGTCGGCGGTCTCCACCCAGGCGTCCGGCTCGCCCCCGGCGGCCCACTGCTCGTGCAGGAACTCGGTGATCTCGGCGAACTGGTGCACCGGATAGGCCTCGTCCTCCGGGAACTCCACCTCGTCCGGCGCCCGGTCCCCGACGTTCACCAGCACCCGCAGCCGCCCCAGCTCCCGCTCCCACACCGAGAGCGCGGCAAAGCTCCCGTCCAGCGCCCGGCACGCCCCGACCGCCGCGGCCCGCCACGACTCCCGCGGGGTGCGTGCCGCGGCCATCCCCTGCGCCAGCGCGACGACGTCCGCGAGCCGGTTGTCCTCACCCATTGCTCCAGGCTAGGGAGGTTTCGGGGGATGTGGGACGTTGAGGGGGGCGCTTGGGGTGATCACATCGGCTCGGGGGGCTTCCGCCCTCGACGCCGCCGGGCGGATTCCGTCCGCTGACGCCGGGCGATTCCGGCCGCCGACGCCGACGAGCGGATTCGGTCCGCCGACGCCGCCGGGCAGATTCGGTCCGCCGACGCCGCCGGGCGGACTCCGTCCGCTGACGCCGCCGGGCGATTCCGGCCGCTGACGCCGACGAGCGGATTCCAGCCTCCGGGCCCGGCGGCCGACGCGCCCCGGCGAGGCGGCCCGGCTACGGGCCGCCTCGCACAGAGGAGCCGCACACACCCGCCGCGCAGGCTGCACCGCGCGGACAGCGCCACACGGCCTCGCGCAGGCCGCGCCGCGTCGGCCACATGGGCGACACCAGCGACACCGATTACACCGCGGACACCGACGACACCGGCGACATCGACGGCACGGGCGACACCGGCGACACCGGCGACACCGGCCGAACGACCCTCACCGCACCACCGCTCCTCACTCCCCCGGCCACTGCGGCTTCCGCTTCTCGTTGAACGCCGCCACCCCCTCCGCACGGTCGCCGGAGAACGCCACCGAGCGCCAGGCCGCGTCCTCGACCTCCAGGCCGGCGCGTAGGTCGAGACCGTGGCCCAGGCGCAGGGCGCGCTTGGCCGCGCGGAGACCGACCGGGGAATTCGCGGCGATACGGGAGGCCAGGGACAGGGCCTCCTCGCGGTCGCGGCCCTCGTCCACCAGGACGTCGACCAGCCCCAGGTCCCGCGCCTCGGGCGCCTCCACCCGGCGCGCCGTGAAGATCAGCTCAGCCGCGCGGGCCGCACCCACTCTGCGGGGCAGCAGCTGCGTCCCGCCGCCGCCGGGGATCACCCCGACCGAGACCTCCGGCAGGCCCACCACCGCCGTACGGTCCGCCACGATCACATCGCAGGACAGCGCCAGCTCGAAGCCACCGCCCAGGGCGAAGCCGTGCACCGCCGCGATCGTCGGCACCGGCAGCTCCAGCACGCCGGTGTACGCCCCGCGCGCGACCGGGCGCTGGCGGACGAGTTCGGCGTCGGTGAAGGAGTTCCGCTCTTTCAGGTCCGCGCCGACACAGAACGCCCGCTCGTGCGTCGACGTCAGCACGACCACCCGGACGTCCCGGTCGGCGCCCAGCGCCGCGCACGCCCCCGCCACGGACCGCGCCATCTCGGTCGACACCGCGTTCATGGCCTTGGGCCGGTCGAGCGCCAGCTCCGCGACATGCCCGTCCTCGTGCCGCCGTACCAGCACGAACTCCCCGAACCGCTCCTCGCTCACAACGCCCTCGCTCACGACACCCTCCGGTTAACGCGGGTTAACTGCACTGCCACGATCATCGCAGCCGCGCCCCGCCGGGAAAAGGCCCGTCCTCCCTGATCCGCCCCCGGCCCGCCCCTGACTCCCCCCTGACCCCTCCCTCACGCCGACACCCCGTTCGAGTGACATCCCGCCCGACTCCCGGCCTCGTGCCCCCGGGAGCGCATAGCGTGCTCCGCCACGGCGCACTGGGGGGCGCACGCATCGGGGAGGGATCGATCGCATGACGCGCGAACCGAAGACCGACACGACCGACACGGCCGGCAGCACGGTCGGCCGGGTCCGTCCGGTCCGCCCGGCCCGCGGCCGGCACCGGCGCCCCCGGCCCCGCAAACTGCTGCTCGCGGCGGGCGGGCTTGCCGTGGCCGCCGGGGTGCTGAGCCTCGTACGGCTCACACCGGACCCGGGCGTCGTCGGCGGTCTCGGCACCACGCGGACCGGCCCCAGCCCGGACCCGGCGACGACCGGCGGCAGCGGGGACCGGGCGACGACCACGGCGGCGACCCGCGCCGCCGCACCGGAGGGCAGTCCTTCCGCGCCGTCCGCGCTGGGCGGGGCGGCGACCCGGGCGACCACGGTGCCCGTCCCCACCGCGACCGCCTCCCCCACACACACCGGCATCGGCGTACCCGACACCACGACCATCCCGAGCGCCCCGAATCCCCCCTCGGCCCCAGGGACCACGGCCGCGCCACCGGCGCCTCCCGGCACGGCCCCGCAGCCGGACACCAGGCCGAAGCCGAAACCGACCCCCACGCCCGACCCGACCACCGGCAACCCGGCACCGGGACACCCGGATGACCCGAGGCTGTGCGTACCGGTCGTCGGCCTGTGCGTGGACCCGCTGGATGAGCGCCGCTGACCCGGCGAGGCGGATGACCCACCGCGCGGTCCCGTCACCGAGCGAGCGCCGGCGCCCCGCGGCGGTCCCCTGCCGCAAAGCCGAGGCCCATGCCTCTCCGGCGGTGTCCCCGCGCTACGCCGTCCCGTCCCGCCGGTTGAGCAGCCACGGCTCGACCACGCCCAGGCCGCGCACCGGCCGCTGCCACATCGGCTGGAGGGCGAAGCGGTACGTCGGCGGCTGCTCGCCCTCCTTCTCCGCGGCGGCCGCGGCCTCTGCCGCCTCCGCCTCGGAGGCCGGGGCCTCCCCCGTACGGATCAGCTCCTCGGCGAAGGCGCTGTCGACGAGCACGGCGTCCCGGGGCGCTATCGACGTCAGCCGGGAGGCGAGGTTCACCGTCGTACCGAAGACATCACCCATACGGGTCGTCACCGTGCCGAAGGCGATGCCGACGCGCAGCTCGGGCATGGTCTCGTCGTTCGCCATGGTCTCGATCAGCCGCAGCGCGATCTCCGCGGCGACGCCCGCGTCGTCGGCGCTGTAGAGCACCTCGTCACCGAGCGTCTTGATCAGCCGGCCGCCGCGCGCGGCGACCAGGTCGGCGGCGGTCGTCTCGAAGGCCTCGACCAGCTCGCCCAGCTCCTCCTCCTCCAGGCGGCGGGTCAGCCGGGTGAAGCCGACGAGGTCGGCGAAGCCCACGGCCAGCCGGCGGTCGACCATCTCCTCGTCGTCGGCGGCCTGCACGACACGGCCGGTCGCGGCGGCGAGCTGCCGCCGCCAGACGTAGACCAGGAACTCCTCCAGCTCCGGCAGCAGCAGCTCGACCAGGGGATACGTAACCTCTGTGCGGGTCATACCGGGCTCGGGCGGCTCCGTCAGACCCTCCAGGAAGGAATCGATCTGCCACTCGGCCAGACGGGCGGTGGTCTGACCCGTCGACCGGGCCACCTGCACCGCCATCGCCTCGCTCAGCAGCCCCGCCTCCACCAGACCGGCAAGGCGGCGCAGGGCGAGGACGTCCGCCTCGGTGAGCGCCTTGGCCTGCCCGATGTCGGCGAAGCCCATCGCCCGCCAGAAGCGGGACGCCAGCTCCATGGAGACACCGGCGCTGCGGGCCGCCTGAAAGGGGGTGTAGCGGCGTTCGGCGCCGAGGATGAGCTGTTCGAGGCGGAGTGCGAGGGGGTCCTCGCCCGGGTCGGTGCCGTCGGGCTCTGGGTTGCGACCCATGCCGGAGCCCGTGTCGTCGACGGTCACGCCTGTTGCCCTTCCGATCTGCCACGGTCAGGTATCGACCGGCCTCAACTCTACGGCAGATGTGCGCCAGCTCACTCCGTTGGGTTGACCGGGGCGGCGCAGCAGGTGGTGGGTTCCTCTCGTCTGCCGGGTGCGGGTCGTTTGTGGCTGGTCGCGCAGTTCCCGCGCCCCTTACGGGGCGCCGGCTGCCGGGTTCCCCCGTCTGCCGGGTGCGGGTCGTGCGTGGCTGGTCGCGCCCACGCGGCGGAGCCGCATATCGACACAGCCCCGCGCCCCTTACGGGGCGCTCCCCTCACGCTGGTTTCAAGTGCACGATGGCCGCGCCCCTCAGGTCACTCCCGCTCACGCCGGTCGCAAGTGGACGATGTCTCCCGCGCCCACCGGCTCCTGTACGCCCTCCTTCGTGGCGATCACCAGCCTGCCGTCGCCGTCCACGGCGACCGCCTCTCCCACCACCGACCGGTCGCCCGGCAGCTCCGCCCGGACCACCCGGCCCAGGGTCGCGCAGCCCGCCGCGTAGGTCTCCTGGAGGCCGCAGGCCGCCGGGTCGCCGGTGGCGGCGCGCCAGCGGCCGTACCAGTCCTCCAGGGACCGGAGGATCCCCCGCAGCAGCGGGTCCCGGTCCGTGCCGGCGGCTCCGGCCAGGGCCAGCGAACCCGCCTGGGGGACCGGCAGCTCGTCCGCGCGGAGGGTGACGTTGATGCCGACGCCGACGACGACCCCGTCCGCTCCGGCCCGCTCGGCGAGGATGCCGCCCGCCTTGCGCTCCTCGCCGCCCACGGTCACCAGCAGGTCGTTCGGCCACTTGAGGGCCGTGTCGACGCCCGCCGTGCGCGACAACCCGGTGGCCACGGCCACGCCGGTGAGCAGCGGGAGCCAGCCCCAGCGGGCCACCGGCACATCGCTCGGCCGCAGCAGTACGGAGAAGAAGAGGCCGGAGCGGGGTGGCGCCGTCCACTGGCGGTCCAGGCGGCCCCGGCCGGAGGTCTGCTCCTCGGCCACGAGGATCACGCCCTCGGGCGTGTCACCGGCGGCGGCGCGGGCCACCAGGTCGCTGTTGGTGGAGCCGGTGCGCTGTACGACCTCCACGTCCGACCACAGACCGCCCTCGCGGACCAGTGCCCGGCGCAGTGCGGCGGCGTTGAGGGGCGGCCGGTCGAGGTCCGACCAGCGGCTGTCTCCTGATGCATCTCGCGGCGTCATGCAAGCCACCCTAGGTGTGGGAAAGACCGCACTGCCGATGGGTAGGCCCCCCACTAGTCTACGGATGAGTAACCGTCCCCCCTTTTGAGCAGGCAGGGAGCCGCATCCCGATGTCCGAGCCGGAAGAGATCGACATTCACACCACCGCGGGCAAGCTCGCGGATCTCCAGCGCCGCATCGAGGAGGCGACGCACGCCGGCTCCGCCCGCGCCGTGGAAAAGCAGCACTCCAAGGGCAAGCTGACGGCCCGTGAGCGGATCGATCTGCTGCTGGACGAGGGCTCGTTCGTCGAGCTGGACGAGTTCGCCCGGCACCGCTCCACCAACTTCGGCCTCGACGCCAACCGCCCGTACGGGGACGGCGTCGTCACCGGCTACGGCACCGTGGACGGCCGTCCGGTCGCCGTGTTCTCGCAGGACTTCACCGTCTTCGGCGGCGCCCTCGGCGAGGTCTACGGCCAGAAGATCGTCAAGGTCATGGACTTCGCGCTGAAGACCGGCTGCCCGGTCATCGGCATCAACGACTCCGGCGGGGCCCGCATCCAGGAGGGCGTGGCCTCCCTGGGCGCCTACGGTGAGATCTTCCGCCGGAACACGCACGCCTCCGGCGTCATCCCGCAGATCAGCCTCGTCGTGGGCCCCTGCGCGGGCGGCGCGGTCTACTCGCCCGCCATCACCGACTTCACGGTCATGGTCGACCAGACCTCGCACATGTTCATCACCGGCCCGGACGTGATCAAGACCGTCACCGGCGAGGACGTCGGCTTCGAGGAGCTGGGCGGGGCCAGGACCCACAACACGGCCTCCGGAGTCGCCCACCACATGGCGGGCGACGAGAAGGACGCCATCGAGTACGTCAAGCAGCTGCTGAGCTACCTGCCGTCCAACAACCTCAGCGAGCCCCCGGCCTTCCCGGAGGAGGCGGACCTGTCCGTCACGGACGAGGACCGCGAGCTGGACACGATCGTCCCGGACAGCGCGAACCAGCCGTACGACATGCACACCGTCATCGAGCACGTCCTCGACGACGCCGAGTTCTTCGAGACCCAGCCGCTGTTCGCGCCGAACATCCTCACCGGCTTCGGGCGGGTCGAGGGCCGTCCGGTCGGCATCGTCGCCAACCAGCCGATGCAGTTCGCGGGCTGCCTGGACATCGACGCGTCCGAGAAGGCCGCGCGGTTCGTGCGGACGTGCGACGCCTTCAACGTGCCCGTGCTCACCTTCGTGGACGTCCCCGGCTTCCTGCCCGGCGTCGACCAGGAGCACACCGGCATCATCCGGCGCGGCGCCAAGCTGATCTACGCCTACGCCGAGGCGACCGTCCCGCTGATCACGGTCATCACCCGCAAGGCCTTCGGCGGCGCCTACGACGTCATGGGCTCCAAGCACCTGGGCGCCGACCTCAACCTGGCGTGGCCCACCGCCCAGATCGCCGTGATGGGCGCGCAGGGCGCGGTCAACATCCTGCACCGGCGCACCATCGCCGAGGCGGAGGACCCCGAGGCGACCCGGGCGCGGCTGATGCGGGAGTACGAGGACGCCCTGCTCAACCCGTACGTCGCGGCCGAGCGCGGTTACGTCGACGCGGTGATCATGCCGTCGGAGACCCGCCGGCACATCGTGCGCGGCCTGCGTCAGCTGCGCACGAAGCGGGAATCCCTGCCTCCGAAGAAGCACGGCAACATCCCCCTCTAGACCCGCGGACCCTGGGAGCGGTCATGAACATCAAGGTCGTACGGGGAAACCCGACCCCGGAGGAGCTGGCCGCCGCACTGGCGGTGGTCCGCGTCCGCGCCGCGGCGGCGGCCGTCGCCCCGCCCGGCGCGACCACCGCCCGCGACTCCTGGTCCGACCCGTCCCGCATCGCCGCCCGCCGGCTCCCCCAGCCGGGCCCGGCGACCTGGGAGCGCACGTACTGGCCCGGCTGAGCCGGCCCGGTACGCGCGCGACGGCTGTGTAGGCGGCGGTGCTCATCACGCCGCTTAACGGAACCGTCGATCCTTTTAGGGAAGTTGAGTACGCGTACTCAGGCGCGGCTCGGATCGCCGCCGGACGATGGCAGGCATGCTGTGGTCCGACCCGGAGAACGAGCCGCCCAAGGAACTGCGCGACATGCAGGCGATGCTGCGGCGGCTCGGCGTTCTCATGGCGCTGGCCATGGTGCTCGCGATGATCGTCATCGGGCTGGGATGAGCCCGGCGGGTACGCGGCCGACCTGGTGAGCCGAGGCGTGCACGCCGCTAACCTGACGGCATGACTGATCAGCCGCGCCGCCGCCTCGTGCTCGCCTCCCAGTCCCCCGCCCGGCTGGGCCTGCTCCGCCAGGCCGGGCTCGACCCCGAGGTGATCGTGAGCGGCGTCGACGAGGACGCCGTCACCGCCCCCACCCCCGCCGAGCTGGCCCTCGCCCTCGCCGAGGCCAAGGCCTCCGTCGTGGCCGCGAAGCCCGAGGTCATGGGCGCGATCGTGATCGGCTGCGACTCGGTCCTCGACCTGGACGGCCAGGCCCTGGGCAAGCCGGGCGACGCCGAGGAGGCCACGGCCCGCTGGAAGTCGATGCGCGGCCGCGCCGGCACCCTCCAGACCGGCCACTGCGTCTACGACACCGCGACCGGCCGCTACGCCTCCGCCACCGCCTCCACCGTCGTCCGTTTCGGCGACCCCAGCGACGAGGAGATCGCCGCCTACGTCGCCTCCGGCGAGCCCCTCCACGTCGCCGGCGCCTTCACCCTCGACGGCCGCTCGGCCCCCTTCATCGAGGGCATCGACGGCGACCACGGCAATGTGATCGGCATCAGCCTGCCGCTCATCCGGAAGCTGCTGGCCCAGCTGGGGATCAACATCACCGACCTGTGGACGTGACGGGCGCCTTCCCGCGGGCGGCGACGCGGGGCGGCCTCAGGCCGGCGCGGCCCCGCCCTCCGGCATCGCGTCCGTAGGGTCCTCGGGCGCGGCGGACCGGGCGGGCTCCGCGGGGCCGTACGTCATCAGCAGCAGCACGATCAGCCCGAGCACCAGCACCATGAACAGGAACGCGGGCCACCCCACCAGCCCCCACACGAACGCCCCCAGCAGCCCGTGCACCACCGCCGCGCTGATCAGCAGGATGCGTCCGAGGCCGGCCGCCGGGCGGTCGCGCAGGGCGACCAGCAGGGCCACCAGGCCGCACAGGGCGAAGTAGAGCCCGAAGACGACACCACCGATCTTCGAGGACGTCGCCATCATGTCCGGGTCGAGCCCCGCGAGGGACATGTCCTGACGGTCGACCACGACCCCGAGGAACCAGTTCAGCCCCGCGATGCCCAGCGCCTCGGCGAAGAGCACGACCGCCACGACCCATGCCACCGGCCTGCGCACCACGGTTCCACCCACCTTCGACCCTCGCCGGAGCAAGGCTGCTGTTACCCCAAGTACGTTCGAGACGTCACGCACGCTACTAACGGGTAAACCACGGGACAAGGGTCCTGCGAAGGGCAAAGAACCATTGGGCCATTCGTAGGGACTCCACAAAGAAACAGAGTGGCCCGCAGCACCTGATGACAGAGACCTTGACCACAGGAGGCGGCTAGGGTTTCCCGAAGGAATCCTGCGTATCAAGGTGGGACAAGGGATTTCGCGGGTCGAGCGAGCCTCGAATCACGCTCCGTGTGGGCAAGCTCACCATTGGGGACGGGTCGAAGTGCCGTGTCGGCAGTCCCTAAACTCGGCTTGTTTCAAGGAGGGAGCCTCATCGTGCGCAAGGTGCTCATCGCCAACCGTGGCGAAATCGCTGTCCGCGTTGCCCGGGCCTGCCGGGACGCCGGTATCGCGAGCGTGGCCGTCTACGCCGACCCGGACCGGGACGCTCTGCATGTCCGCGCCGCGGATGAGGCGTTCGCTCTGGGCGGTGACACCCCGGCCACCAGCTATCTCGACATCCAGAAGGTGCTGAAGGCCGCCAAGGAGTCCGGAGCCGACGCGATCCACCCCGGATACGGCTTTCTCTCGGAGAACGCGGAGTTCGCCCAGGCCGTCCTGGACGCGGGCCTGATCTGGATCGGCCCGCCCCCGCAGGCCATCCGCGACCTCGGCGACAAGGTCGCCGCCCGCCACATCGCCCAGCGCGCCGGCGCGCCGCTGGTCGCCGGTACGCCGGACCCGGTGAGCGGTGCCGAGGAGGTCGTGGAGTTCGCGAAGGAGCACGGCCTGCCCATCGCGATCAAGGCCGCCTTCGGCGGCGGCGGCCGCGGCCTGAAGGTCGCCCGCACCCTGGAAGAGGTCCCGGAGCTCTACGACTCCGCGGTCCGCGAGGCGGTCGCCGCCTTCGGCCGCGGCGAGTGCTTCGTCGAGCGCTACCTCGACAAGCCCCGCCACGTCGAGACCCAGTGCCTCGCCGACCAGCACGGCAACGTCGTCGTGGTCTCCACGCGTGACTGCTCGCTGCAGCGCCGCCACCAGAAGCTGGTCGAGGAGGCCCCCGCGCCGTTCCTGTCCGACGAGCAGGTCGCCGAGCTGTACTCGTCGTCCAAGGCCATCCTCAAGGAGGCCGGCTACGTCGGTGCCGGCACCGTCGAGTTCCTCGTCGGCAACGACGGCACGATCTCCTTCCTCGAGGTCAACACCCGCCTCCAGGTCGAGCACCCGGTCACCGAAGAGGTCGCCGGCATCGACCTGGTTCGCGAGATGTTCCGCATCGCCGACGGCGAGGAGCTGGGCTACGACGACCCGCCGCTGCGCGGCCACTCCTTCGAGTTCCGCATCAACGGCGAGGACCCGGGCCGCAACTTCCTCCCGGCCCCCGGCACGGTCACCACCTTCAACCCGCCGTCCGGCCCCGGCGTCCGCCTGGACGCGGGCGTGGAGTCCGGCTCGGTCATCGGCCCGGCGTGGGACTCGCTGCTGGCCAAGCTCATCGTCACCGGCGCCACCCGTGAGCAGGCCCTCCAGCGCGCCGCCCGCGCCCTGGAGGAGTTCCAGGTCGAAGGCATGGCCACCGCGATCCCGTTCCACCGCGCGGTCGTCAAGGACCCGGCCTTCGCGCCCGAACTCACCGGCTCCACCGACCCGTTCACGGTCCACACCCGCTGGATCGAGACCGAGTTCGTCAACGACATCAAGCCCTTCGCCGCCCCCACCGACACCACCGAAGCCGACGAGGAAGCCGGCCGCGAGACGGTCGTCGTCGAGGTCGGCGGCAAGCGCCTCGAGGTCTCCCTCCCCTCCTCGCTCGGCATGTCCCTGGCCCGCACCGGCCTCGCCGCCGGCGCCAAGCCCAAGCGACGCGCCGCGAAGAAGTCCGGCCCCGTCGCCTCCGGCGACACCCTCGCCTCCCCGATGCAGGGCACCATCGTCAAGATCGCCGTCGAGGAAGGCCAGGAAGTCCAGGAAGGCGACCTCGTCGTCGTCCTGGAGGCCATGAAGATGGAACAGCCCCTCAACGCCCACAAGTCCGGCACCATCAAGGGCCTGACCGCCGAAGTCGGCGCCTCCATCACCTCCGGCGCCGCCATCTGCGAGATCAAGGACTGACCCGGACGGCAACGAAGAGGTTCGTCTACGCGCCCGGCGGGGATCTTCTCCGCCGGGCGCGCGGCGTTGGCCGTCGTACGACCGTTCCCGCGAGGCCGGTGTACGGGCCGCCGCCGCGCCTTAGGCCCTAGCGGCGTCGAAGGTCGGCGACCCGTGCCCCTCGCTCCGCCCCGGGCGGCTGTTCCCCGCCCATGACCGCGGCGGCGCGCAGACCCTGGGCGCCGGGGACCTGGCCACGGCGCGGGCCCGGGAGAGGGACGTCCCGGCGCTGCTGGCGGGCCGGGCCGGAGTCACCCCCCGTGCTGCCGTGGCCCCCGGCGTTTCCCGAGGCACCGGTGCCCGCGACCGCGATCTGGACGCCCTGGTCGGCCAGGGCCTGGAGCTCGGTGGCCGCGCGGTCGTCGTGCGGCGGGGGCTCGTCGGTGACGAGGCGGGTGATGACGTCCGTCGGCACGGTCTGGAACATGGTGTCCGTGCCCAGCTTGGTGTGGTCGGCGAGGACCACGACCTCCGCGGCGGCCTGCACGAGGGCGCGGTCGACGGAGGCGGAGAGCATGTTGGACGTGGACAGCCCGCGCTCGGCGGTGAGCCCGCTCCCGGAGAGGAAGGCCCGGGAGACGCGCAGCCCCTGGAGGGACTGTTCGGCGCCGGAGCCGACGAGGGCGTAGTTGGACCCGCGCAGCGTACCGCCGGTCATCACGACCTCCACCCGGTTGGCGTGGGCCAGGGCCTGCGCGACCAGGAGGGAGTTGGTGACGACGGTCAGCCCGGGGATCCGGGCGAGCCGGCGGGCCAGCTCCTGGGTCGTGGTGCCCGCCCCGACGACGATGGCCTCGCCCTCTTCCACGAAGTTGGCGGCGAGGTCGGCGATGGCCGTCTTCTCGGCGGTCGCGAGATGAGACTTCTGCGGAAAGCCGGACTCTCGCGTGAACCCGCCCGGCAGTACCGCACCGCCGTGCCGGCGGTCGAGGAGTCCTTCTGCCTCCAGCGCGCGCACGTCCCGTCGTACGGTCACTTCGGAGGTCTGGACGACGCGGGCGAGCTCACGGAGCGACACGGCCCCGTTCGCTCGCACCATTTCGAGGATCAATTGGCGACGTTCTGCAGCGAACACGAAACTGACAGTAACCCCAACGACCGTCTGGTTTCAGCAGTTTGCGCCGAATAACAGAAGTTGTTCGCACAGCAGGGGCGGAAGTGGTATAGGAGCCCACTCCCGCCGCCTATGCCGTACGCACTCTCGACAACTCGCTGTGACCAGCGGGGAGTCGGTTTCGGCCGTCAGCCGCCGTCGCCGGCCTTGCGGGTGTGCAGCTGCCGGGCGACCTCGGCGATCGAGCCCGAAAGGGAGGGGTACACGGTGAAGGCGTTCGCGATCTGTTCGACCGTCAGATTGTTGTCGACGGCGATCGAGATGGGATGGATCAGTTCCGAAGCGCGCGGCGCCACGACGACACCACCGACCACGATCCCCGTCCCCGGTCGGCAGAAAATCTTGACGAAACCGTCCCGGATGCCCTGCATCTTCGCGCGCGGGTTGCGCAGCAGCGGCAGCTTCACGACCCGGGCGTCGATCTTCCCGGCGTCCACGTCGGCCTGGGTGTAGCCGACGGTCGCGATCTCCGGGTCCGTAAAGACGTTCGACGACACGGTCTTCAGGTTCAGCGGCGCCACCGCGTCACCGAGGAAGTGGTACATGGCGATCCGCCCCTGCATGGCGGCCACCGAGGCGAGCGCGAAGACACCCGTCACGTCACCGGCGGCGTACACGCCGGGCGCGGTGGTCCTCGACACCTTGTCGGTCCAGATGTGCCCGGAGTCCCGCAGCTTGACCCCGGCCTCCTCCAGGCCCATGCCGTCGGTGTTCGGAATGGCACCCACGGCCATCAGACAGTGCGTACCCGTGATGACCCGCCCGTCGGCGAGCGTGACCTCGACCCGGTCCCCCACCCGCTTGGCGGACTGCGCCCGCGACCGCGCCATGACGTTCATGCCACGCCGCCGGAAGACGTCCTCCAGCACAGCCGCCGCGTCCGGATCCTCGCCGGGCAGCACGCGATCCCGCGACGAAACCAGCGTGACCTTCGACCCGAGCGCCTGGTAGGCGCCGGCGAACTCGGCACCGGTGACACCGGACCCGACCACGATCAGCTCCTCGGGGAGCTCGGTCAGGTCGTACACCTGCGTCCAGTTCAGAATCCGCTCGCCGTCGGGCTTGGCGTCGGCCAGCTCACGAGGATGCCCACCGGTGGCGATGAGCACGGCATCGGCGACGAGCGTCTCCTCGCTCCCGTCAGCGGCCCGCACCACGACCTTCCGCGACCCGTCCAGGGCCTGCTGCCCCTCCAGCCGCCCGCGCCCGCGCACGACCCGGGCACCGGCACGCGTCACGGACGCGGTGATGTCGTGCGACTGGGCCAGGGCCAGCCGCTTCACCCGCCGGTTGACCTTGCCGAGATCGACGCCCACCACCCGGGCGGGCGTGTCGACGTACGGGGTGTCGTCCGCGACGATGATCCCCAGCTCCTCGTACGACGAGTCGAAGGTGGTCATCACCTCGGCCGTCGCGATGAGCGTCTTCGACGGCACGCAGTCGGTCAGGACCGACGCACCGCCCAGACCGTCGCAGTCGACGACGGTCACCTCCGCACCGAGCTGCGCGGCGACCAGCGCCGCTTCGTATCCGCCGGGTCCGCCACCGATGATCACGATCCGAGTCACGTACTCCATTGTCCCGCACGCTTCAAGGTGCGACTGCCCCGGGGGCCCGGCCGGGCGACCCCTGACACCCGTGCGACGAAAGTGACGGCGGAGCCGCCTGCCGTACCCTCTCCCCATGTCGCTCTACGCCGCGTACGCCGGCAATCTCGACGCGCGGCTGATGAACCGCCGCGCTCCCCACTCGCCGCTCCGCGCCACGGGCTGGCTGAACGGCTGGCGACTGACCTTCGGCGGCGAGCAGCTCGGCTGGGAGGGTGCCCTGGCCACGATCGTCGAGGAACCCGGCTCCCAGGTCTTCGTCGCCCTGTACGACATCGCCCCGATGGACGAGGAGTCCCTGGACCGCTGGGTCGGCGTGGGCCTCGACGTCTACCGCCGCCTCCGCGTCCGGGTCCACACCCTCGAGGGCGAGGAGCAGGCCTGGGCCTACGTCCTCAACGGCTACGAGGGCGGCCTGCCCTCCGCCCGCTACCTGGGCGAAATCGCCGACGCGGCGGAATCCGCCGGAGCCCCACACGATTACGTGATGGAACTACGCAAGCGCCCCTGCTGAGAGAAGCGAGTCCTACACTGGCCGGACCGACGCATCACGGGAGAACGCATGGCGCCGATGACGTATGACGTCTACTACACGGTGCAGGCCGCCGAGGCACGGGACCGGCTCGACGACCGCCAGCGCTCGGCGTTCGACAAGGGCATCGCCCTGCTGGCCCGCGACCCCTTTCTCCCCGTGTCGCGGCCCATAGGCTCCACGGGCGACGACCGTACGATCCGGCTCACCCAGAACATCCTGGTGGAATACACGGTGAGCCGGGGCCGTCTGCTGATCTTCATCGTCGAGGTCTTCAACGACAAGGACGTCCTCATCACGGACGAATGACCGTGCTCCGCGACCTTCTCGTCGGAAACGACAAGACAACGATCGCAATCCCGTGAGCTCTGTCATCTACGCGCGTAGGCGATGCTCGGCTACCCTCGACCACGTGAACGCATCTCTTCTTCCGGACGACATCCAGGGCGACCCCTACGCCGCCGCCGACGCCGCCGCCGCGCGCCTGCGCGAACTCACCGGCGCCGAGACCCACGACGTCGCCCTCGTGATGGGCTCCGGCTGGGCGCCGGCCGTGGACGCGCTGGGCGCTCCCGACGCCGAGTTCCCGGTCACCGAGCTGCCCGGCTTCCCGCCGCCGGCGGTCGAAGGGCACGGCGGCAAGATCCGCACGTACAAGATCGGTGACAAGCGCGCCCTGGTCTTCCTGGGCCGCACGCACTACTACGAGGGCCGCGGCGTCGCCGCCGTCGCGCACGGCGTACGCACCGCCGTCGCCGCCGGCGCCAAGACCATCGTGCTCACCAACGGCTGCGGCGGCCTGCGCGAGGGCATGCGCCCCGGCCAGCCGGTCCTGATCAGCGACCACATCAACCTCACCGCGACCTCCCCCATCGTCGGCGCCAACTTCGTCGACCTCACCGACCTCTACTCCCCGCGCCTGCGCGCCCTGTGCAAGGAGATCGACCCCACCCTCGAGGAGGGCGTCTACGCACAGTTCCCCGGCCCGCACTACGAGACCCCGGCCGAGATCCGCATGGCCCGCGTCATCGGCGCGGACCTCGTGGGCATGTCGACGGTCCTCGAGGCGATCGCCGCCCGCGAGGCCGGCGCGGAGGTCCTGGGCATCTCCCTGGTCACCAACCTCGCCGCGGGCATGACCGGCGAGCCCCTGAACCACGAAGAGGTCCTCCAGGCGGGCCGCGACTCGGCCGCCCGCATGGGCTCGCTGCTGGGGCAGGTGCTGGGTCGGCTGTAACGGCGCCCTCGGAGCGCGGGCCGGGCGTGAGCTGCGCAACGGGATGCCGCTTGGCGACGCCGGTCGTGCAGCTGACCGGCGTCGCGGGGCCGGGGGTGGGAGCCGCAGCCCGGCGGTACGGGGTGCCGCCCGCGCCCACCCGTGCCGCCCCAGGCGGCACGCATGCCCGCGGCTTGGGCGGACGAAGGCGCCCGCGGCTTGGGCGGACAAGGCTGCCCGCGGCCCCCACAGGGCTGCACCCGCCCACGGCGAGGAGGGGACGTGGCGGGGGTGTCCGCCCGCAGCGGCTGGCGCGTCCGGCACCGGGCACTGCCGTAGATACGGCAACCGCGCCAGACCGAGGACGGATACCCCCGGCGCGGCCCCGCCCCGAAACGCACCGTAGGCGCTACAACAACCCCCACCGGACCCGCGCAGGCTGCCGCAGGCACCCGGCAGCCCACGACGACGAAGCAACACGAACGAGAGGCTGACCCGACGTGACGACCGACGACCTCATCGCCCGGGCCAAGGCGTGGCTGGCCGAGGACCCCGACGCGGAAACCCGCGAAGAACTCGCCCAGCTCATCGACGCCCACAACGTCCAGGAGCTGACCGCCCGCTTCAGCGGCACCCTCCAGTTCGGCACCGCCGGCCTCCGAGGCGAACTCGGCGCCGGCCCCATGCGCATGAACCGCTCGGTCGTCATCCGCGCCGCCGCCGGCCTCGCCGCGTACCTGAAGAAGAACGGCCAGGAGAACGGCCTCGTCGTCATCGGCTACGACGCCCGCCACAAGTCGGAGGACTTCGCCCGCGACACCGCCGCCGTCATGACCGGCGCCGGCCTCCGCGCGGCGATCCTCCCCCGCCCCCTCCCCACCCCCGTCCTCGCCTTCGCCATAAGGCACCTCGGCGCGGCCGCCGGCGTGGAGGTCACCGCCAGCCACAACCCGCCCCGCGACAACGGCTACAAGGTCTACCTCGGCGACGGCTCCCAGATCGTCCCGCCCGCAGACGCCGACATCGCCGCGGAGATCGCCGCGATCCCCTCCCTCACCACGGTCTTCCGACCCACCGAGGGCTGGGAAATCCTCGACGACAGCGTCCTCGACGCCTACCTGGCCCGCACGGACGCGGTCCTCGCCGAGGACTCTCCCCGCACGGCCCGCACGGTCTACACCGCCATGCACGGCGTCGGCAAGGACACCCTCCTCGCCGCCTTCGCCCGCGCCGGCTTCCCCACCCCGGACCTCGTCACCGAACAGGCCGACCCGGACCCGGACTTCCCCACCGTCGCCTTCCCCAACCCGGAAGAGCCCGGCGCGATGGACCTGGCCTTCGCGAAGGCCCGCGAAACAAACCCGGACCTGGTGATCGCCAACGACCCGGACGCGGACCGCTGCGCCGTGGCCGTCAAGGACGACAACGACTGGCGCATGCTCCGCGGCGACGAGGTCGGCGCCCTCCTCGCCGCCCACCTGGTGAACCGCGGAGCGCGCGGCACCTTCGCGGAGTCGATCGTCTCCTCCTCCCTTCTCGGCCGCATCGCCGAGAAGGCGAACCTCCCCTACGAGGAGACCCTGACCGGCTTCAAGTGGATCGCCCGCGTCGACGGCCTGCGCTACGGCTACGAGGAGGCCCTCGGCTACTGCGTCGACCCGGAGGGCGTCCGCGACAAGGACGGCATCACGGCAGCGCTCCTGATCACGGAACTCGCGTCCGCTCTCAAGGCCGAGGGCCGCACGCTCCTCGACCTCCTCGACGACCTCGCCGTGGAGCACGGCCTGCACGCCACCGACCAGCTCTCGGTGCGCGTGAAGGACCTCTCCCTCATCGCGGACGCGATGCGCCGCCTGCGCGAGCAGCCCCCGACCCAGCTCGCGGGCCTGCCCATCACGAACGCCGAGGATCTGACGCGGGGCACGGACAAACTGCCGCCCACCGACGGCCTGCGCTACACCCTCGAGGGCGCCCGGGTCATCGTCCGCCCGAGCGGCACGGAGCCCAAGCTGAAGTGCTACCTGGAGGTCGTCGTCCCGGTGGCGACACACGCCGACCTCCCGGCCGCCCGGGCCAGGGCGACGAACCTGCTGACGGCGATCAAGCGGGACCTCTCCACGGCGGCGGGCATCTGACACCCGAGCGGGGTGCCCCTCCCCGAGGGGCACCCACCGGCGTGCACGCGGCGACAGAACCCCAGGACAACGCACCCACCGACGTGAGCGCGACGGCAAAACACCAGGACAACGCACCCACCGACGCGGGCACGGCAGCGGAACCCCAAGACAACGCACCCACCAGCGCGGGCACGACGGCAGAACCCCAGGCCGCCGCACCCACCAGCCTCACCCCACGCCGAGCAGCACCGCAAACAAAACGGCCCCGGCCACCGCAGGCCCGGCGATCTCGTACGCCCAGCGCACGCTGACCTCGCCCTGCGCCGTCTCGGCCTTCTCCCGGGACTCCAGCAGCTCCCGCAGCTCGTCCATGATCTGGTCGGACTGCGCCCGCACCGGCCCGTCCGGCACGGCCCCACCGCCGAAACCGCCCCCGAAACCGCCGCGGCCCCGGCCACCCGACGGCTCCCCCGCCCGCCGGGCCTCCCGCCGCGCCGCCTTCTTCCGGGCCCGCAGAGACACCGGTATCGCCCACAGCTGGTACTTCGCCCCCGACTTGGCGACCACCTCGTTCGAATACCCGGACCGCAGCGAGGCGACCTCGCCCCACGGCAGCACGATCACCCGGAACGGGTTGCGGATCCGCAGCCGGTCCTCGTCCGCGGAGACCGCGGGCCGCAGGGTGAAAGCGACGACGAGCGGCACCACCACCAACAACAACGCCAGCGCCAGCCACGGCGTACGCCCGTCGCCGGCGACGATCGCGTCGATGCCGAGCCACCCGGCGAGGCCGAGCAGCAGCACACCGCCGGCGATACCCGCGGGCGACCGGTAGATCCGATCCTTGGACTCGGTGGAGGTCATGGCCCCGATTCTGCCCGACGCCACCGACAACGCTCATCCGTGGTCCCAAGCCCCCGATCGAGCACCGATCAGCGGCGAGGGGTGTACAGCCGCTACGCGCGTAGATATGCTCGTCTGGTGACCATGCCCACCACTGCACCTGCCGCACACGCTCTCAGTGACGTCACCGCGTCCGACAGCACGCTGCGCCGTTTCCTCCACGGGCTGCCCGGCGTCGACGCGGTCGGCCTGGAGGCGCGCGCCGCGTCTCTCGGCACCCGTTCCATCAAGACGACCGCCAAGGCGTACGCCATCGACCTGGCCATCTCCATGGTCGACCTGACGACGCTGGAAGGCGCGGACACCCCGGGCAAGGTCCGGGCGCTCGGCGCCAAGGCGGTCCACCCGGACCCGACCGACCGCACGACCCCCGCGACCGCGGCCGTCTGCGTCTATCCCGACATGGTGGCCGCCGCGAAGGAGGCCGTCGCCGGCTCCCCGGTGAAGGTCGCCTCGGTCGCCACCGCCTTCCCGGCGGGCCGCGCCCCGATCGCCATCAAGCTGGCGGACGTGCGCGAGGCGGTCGCCGCGGGCGCCGACGAGATCGACATGGTCATCGACCGCGGGGCGTTCCTCGCGGGGCACTACCTGAAGGTGTACGACGAGATCGTCGCCGTGAAGGAGGCCTGCGGGGCTGCCCGCCTGAAGGTCATCTTCGAGACCGGCGAGCTGTCGACGTACGACAACATCCGCCGCGCCAGCTGGCTCGGCATGCTGGCGGGCGCGGACTTCATCAAGACGTCCACGGGCAAGGTCGCGGTGAACGCCACCCCCGCCAACACGCTCCTGATGCTGGAGGCGGTCCGGGACTTCCGCGCCCAGACCGGCGTCCAGGTCGGCGTGAAGCCGGCCGGCGGCATCCGCACCACCAAGGACGCCATCAAGTTCCTGGTCCTGGTCAACGAGACCGTCGGCGAGGACTGGCTGGACAACCACTGGTTCCGGTTCGGCGCCTCCTCGCTCCTGAACGACCTGCTGATGCAGCGTCAGAAGCTCGCCACCGGCCGCTACTCCGGCCCCGACTACGTGACGGTGGACTGATCACCATGGCATCGGCATTCGCATACGCACCGGCCCCCGAGTCCCGCTCGGTCGTCGACATCGCGCCCTCGTACGGCCTGTTCATCGACGGCGAGTTCACCGAGGCGGCCGACGGCAAGGTCTTCAAGACGATCAGCCCGTCGACCGAGGAGGTCCTCTCCGAGGTCGCCCAGGCCGACGAGGCGGACATCGACCGCGCGGTCAAGGCGGCCCGCAGGGCCTTCGAGAAGTGGTCGGCCCTGCCCGGCTCGGAGCGCGCCAAGTACCTCTTCCGCATCGCCCGCATCATCCAGGAACGCAGCCGTGAGCTGGCGGTCCTCGAAACCCTGGACAACGGCAAGCCCATCAAGGAGACGCGCGACGCCGACCTCCCCCTGGTCGCGGCGCACTTCTTCTACTACGCGGGCTGGGCGGACAAGCTCGACCACGCGGGCTTCGGCCCGAACCCGCGCCCGCTCGGCGTGGCAGGCCAGGTCATCCCCTGGAACTTCCCCCTCCTCATGCTGGCGTGGAAGATCGCCCCGGCGCTGGCGACCGGCAACACGGTCGTCCTCAAGCCCGCCGAGACGACCCCGCTCTCCGCCCTGTTCTTCGCGGACATCTGCCGCCAGGCGGGCCTGCCGAAGGGCGTCGTCAACATCGTGACCGGTGACGGCCGCACCGGCGCCGCGCTGGTCGCCCACCCGGACGTGAACAAGGTGGCCTTCACCGGCTCCACCGCGGTCGGCAAGGAGATCGCCCGCACGGTCGCGGGCACCCGCAAGAAGCTCACCCTGGAGCTGGGCGGCAAGGGCGCCAACATCGTCTTCGACGACGCCCCGATCGACCAGGCCGTCGAGGGCATCGTGAACGGCATCTTCTTCAACCAGGGCCAGGTCTGCTGCGCGGGCAGCCGCCTGCTGGTGCAGGAGTCGATCCAGGAGGAGCTCCTGGACTCCCTCAAGCGCCGCCTCTCCACCCTCCGCCTCGGCGACCCGCTCGACAAGAACACGGACATCGGCGCGATCAACTCCGCCGAGCAGCTGGCCCGGATCACCGCGCTCGCCGACCAGGGCGAGGCGGAGGGCGCCGAGCGCTGGTCGCCGTCCTGCGAGCTGCCGGAGAGCGGCTACTGGTTCGCCCCGACGCTGTTCACGAACGTCACCCAGGCCCACACCATCGCCCGAGACGAGATCTTCGGCCCGGTCCTTTCCGTCCTCACCTTCCGCACCCCGGACGAGGCGGTCGCCAAGGCCAACAACACCCAGTACGGCCTGTCGGCGGGCATCTGGACGGAGAAGGGCTCCCGCATCCTGGCCGTCGCGAACAAGCTCCGCGCGGGCGTGATCTGGTCCAACACGTTCAACAAGTTCGACCCGACCTCGCCGTTCGGCGGTTACAAGGAGTCGGGCTTCGGCCGCGAGGGCGGCCGCCACGGCCTGGAGGCGTACCTCGATGTCTGAGAAGACGGAAAAGACCGAACAGCGACTTTCGGTCCTCAAGACCTACAAGCTGTACGTGGGCGGGAAGTTCCCGCGTTCCGAGAGCGGCCGGGTGTACGAGGTGACGGACTCGAAGGGCAACTGGCTGGCCAACGCGCCGCAGTCGAGCCGTAAGGACGCCCGGGACGCGGTCGTCGCGGCCCGCAAGGCGTTCGGCGCCTGGTCCGGCGCGACGGCGTACAACCGGGGCCAGGTCCTCTACCGCGTCGCGGAGATGCTGGAGGGCCGCAAGGACCAGTTCACGCGCGAGGTCGCGGACGCGGAGGGCCTGTCGAAGTCGAAGGCCGCCCTCCAGGTGGACGCGACGATCGACCGCTGGGTCTGGTACGCGGGCTGGACCGACAAGATCGCCCAGGTGGTGGGCGGCGGCAACCCGGTCGCGGGGCCGTTCTTCAACCTGTCCTCCCCCGAGCCGACCGGCGTGGTGGCCGTGCTGGCCCCGCAGGAGTCGTCCTTCCTGGGCCTGGTCTCGGTGGTCGCCCCGGTGATCGCCACGGGCAACACGGCGGTCGTGATCGCGTCGGAGAAGTCCCCGCTGCCCGCCCTGTCCCTGGGCGAGGTCCTGGCCACGTCCGACGTCCCCGGCGGCGTGGTCAACGTCCTGTCCGGGCGTACGGCGGAGATCGCGGCACCGCTGGCCGCGCACCAGGACGTCAACGCGATCGACCTCGCGGGCGCCGACGACGTCCTGGCGAAGGAGCTGGAGATCGCGGCGGCGGACAACCTCAAGCGCGTCCTGCGTCCACAGCCTGTGGACGAGGTCGACTGGTTCGCCACACCGGGCATCGACCGCATGACGGCCTTCCTGGAGACCAAGACGGTCTGGCACCCGACGGGTTCGCTGGGCGCGTCCGGCTCGTCGTACTGACGCGGGAGCCTCACAGCCCAGAGGGCCGCGCCTCCCCTCCGTCCAGGGGAGCCGCGGCCCTCTGTTCCGTACGCGGGTTCAGCCCGCCTGGACGCCGCCCAGCAGCCGCGTCGCCTCCCCCAGCACCGGCACGCTCCCGAGAGACTGCGCCTGGGCGACCGGCTGGGTCAGCATCTGGGAGGTCAGCGGCTGGAAGTCGGCGAGCTGGGTGCCGACGCCGTTGTCGAGCGGGTCGACGCCGGTGCCGGCGAGCGGGTTGGGCTTGAGGCCCGCGACCGGGCCGGCGACGTAGCCAACCGTGCCGGTCAGCGCCTGGAGTCCGGCATGCGGGTCGATATTGCCGAGCGAGGTCGGCCGCGTGTGCAGCACACCGGCGACCGTCTCGGTGTCCGCGGAGGCCGTCCCCGCGCCGGCTCCCAGCGCCACGCCCGCGGTCGCGAGGGCGACCAGGGCACGGCGGCCGGTCGGAGTCTTGGAGGAGTCGTGTCGGACCATCGCTGCCGCCACCTTCTACTGCTCAGGGTAATCGATGAGACACGAAGCGTAGTTGAGATGTGACGCGCGCTTCAAAGCCGACCCGCGGGGTCGTACGCGGGCCGCTGGATGCCTCACACTGGTGTCCCGTGAGTTCCCATCCGCCCATACCGACCCGAGTCGTGCTGCTCTGCGGCCCTTCCGGCTCCGGCAAGTCCCTCCTCGCGGCCCGCTCCGGCCTCCCGGTGCTGCGGCTCGACGACTTCTACAAGGAGGGCACCGACCCCACGCTGCCGCTGGTGGCGGGGAGCTCCGACATCGACTGGGACCACCCCGGCTCGTGGGACGCGGACGCCGCGGTCGCGGCGATCGTGGACCTGTGCCGCACGGGCCGTACGCAGGTGCCCGTCTACGACATCGGGCTCAGCGCCCGCACCGGCGAGGACGCGATCGACATCGGGCGGACCCCGCTGTTCATCGCGGAGGGCATCTTCGCCGCCGAGATCGTCGCCCGCTGCCGGGAGCTGGGCGTGCTGGCCGACGCGCTCTGTCTGAGCCGCGGCGCGGTGACGACGTTCCGCCGGCGTTTCCTGCGGGACCTCAAGGAGGGCCGCAAGTCGGTGCCGTTCCTGCTGCGCCGCGGCTGGCGGCTGATGCGCGACGAGCGGTCCATCGTGGCCCGTCAGACGGCGCTGGGCGCCCACGCCTGCGACAAGGACGAGGCGATGGGCCGGCTGGCCGCCGCGGCGGCCGGGCGGTGCGCGACGGCCCGTACGGCGGCGTAACACCGGATCCGCCCCTCGCACAGCAGAACGGGACTGGACGGACCCCCCGGCCCTCCAGCCCCGCTCCTGTGCTCCCCCGTGGATCCCCCCGAGGGTCCCCCGTGATCCCCCGTGGTTCCCCTCCCGTTGTTGCTCCCCCGTGTCCCCCCGGACCTTCAGGCGACGAGCTCCCCGAAGGCGTCCTCCTCGTCACGGCCGAAGCTGAGGACCTCGTCCTCGCGCAGCCGGCGCAGCGAGCGCCAGATGCTGGACTTCACCGTGCCGACACTGATGTCGAGGATCTCCGCGATCTCCGGGTCCGTGCGGCCCTCGTAGTAGCGCAGGACCAGCATGGTGCGCTGGAGCTCGGGCAGCCGGGCCAGCGCCTGCCACAGGACCGCGCGCAGCTCGGTGCCGCGCATCGCGTCCGTGTCGCCGGGCGTCTCCGGCAGTTCCTCGGTCGGGTACTCGTTGAGCTTGCGGCGCCGCCAGGCGCTGATGTGCAGGTTGGTCATGGTGCGGCGGAGGTATCCGCCGACCGCGGCCTTGTCGCTGATCCGGTCCCACGCCCGGTACGTCGAGAACAGCGCGCTCTGCAGCAGGTCCTCGGCCTCGAAGCGATCGCCGGTGAGGTGGTAGGCGGTGGCGTACAGGGAGGCGCGGCGTTCCTGGACGTAGGCCGTAAACGCCGCTTCGGCATCCACAGTCTCCGACAGCGAGCGGCGCTCCCCCGATTCCTCCCTGTACGCGGTTCCCCCGTGCGTCTCCCCCGTGTAACCGTCAACCACCGTCATGTAGGCGGTGTGCTGACGCCCGGCGCCGCGAGCGCACCCCCGCCCGCTCACGGCACCGGACTTCTCGGAACCCCGGTGGGTGTTCACGTCGTGCAGACGCGTGATCACTGCGCTGGTGCTGGTGCCGTGCAGCGTGTTCATCTCGCGCCCCCCGTCGTGGACTTCCGGTGTTCTGTCTTGCTTCCGTGCTTGTGTCGAAAAGCTTGCCCGGGCGACTTCATGGCCGTGTCCGCCGACTGTCACAGAGCTGTCACAGGGCTCCGCCGGAGAGTGGCACGGCCCCGCGGCCGCCCGAGTGTCGAATCCGGCACTGCCATGGGCCAGAATGAGCCCGTGCCTTCCCTGTTGCTGATCGAGGACGACGACGCCATCCGTACGGCCCTGGAGCTCTCACTGACGCGCCAGGGACACCGCGTGGCGACCGCTGCCAGCGGTGAGGACGGTCTGAAGCTGCTGCGCGAGCAGCGGCCGGATCTGATCGTGCTGGACGTGATGCTGCCCGGCATCGACGGGTTCGAGGTGTGCCGGCGCATCCGGCGCACGGACCAGTTGCCGATCATTCTGCTGACCGCGCGCAGCGATGACATCGATGTGGTGGTGGGCCTGGAGTCCGGCGCCGACGACTACGTGGTGAAACCGGTGCAGGGCAGGGTGCTCGACGCCCGGATCCGGGCGGTGCTGCGGCGCGGGGAGCGGGAGTCGAACGACTCGGCGACCTTCGGCAGCCTGGTGATCGACCGTGCCGCGATGACGGTGACGAAGAACGGGGAGGATCTTCAGCTCACGCCGACCGAGCTGAGGCTGCTCCTGGAGCTGAGCCGCCGCCCCGGTCAGGCGCTGTCCCGCCAGCAGCTGCTGCGGCTGGTGTGGGAACACGACTACCTCGGTGACTCGCGGCTGGTGGACGCGTGCGTCCAGCGGCTGCGCGCGAAGGTCGAGGACGTCCCGTCGTCCCCGACGCTGATCCGTACCGTCCGTGGGGTGGGCTACCGACTGGATCCGCCTCAGTGACACACAGGCAACGAGGTTTCCGCGGCTGGGCCGCGGCGCGCAAGGGAGTTCTGTCCGGGCTGCGCTTCACGAGTCTGCGGCTGCGGCTGGTGGTGGTGTTCGGCCTGGTGGCGCTGACGGCCGCGGTGTCGGCGTCGGCGATCGCGTACTGGCTCAACCGGGAGGCGGTGCTCACCCGGACCCAGGACGCGGTGCTGCGGGACTTCGAGCAGGAGATGCAGAACCGCGCGGGGGCGCTGCCCGAGCATCCGGGGCAGGACGAGCTGCAGCACACCGCGGGCCAGATGGCGGCGGGCGGCCAGCAGTTCACCGTGCTGCTCGTCGCCGAGGACCAGGACGGCCGGACGGTGTACGGCAGTTCGGGCGGGCTGAACGGCTTCTCGATCGAGGACGTGCCCGTCTCGCTGCGCGAGGCGGTGAACAAGAGGCAGCCGCTGACCTCGAACAACAAGTCGCCGTACCACCTGTACTGGCAGCGGACCGTCGATGACGGCACCCCGTATCTGGTGGCCGGCACCCGGGTGATCGGCGGGGGGCCGACCGGGTACATGCTCAAGTCGCTGGAGCCGGAGGCCAAGGACCTCAACTCGCTGGCCTGGTCGCTGGGGATCGCCACCGGCCTGGCGCTGATCGGCTCGGCGCTGCTGGCGCAGGCCGCCGCCACGACCGTGCTGAAGCCGGTGCACCGGCTCGGGGTCGCCGCCCGGCGGCTCGGCGAGGGCAAGCTGGACACCCGGCTCAGGGTGTCGGGGACCGACGAACTGGCCGATCTGTCGCGGACGTTCAACAACGCGGCCGAGGCGCTGGAGAAGCGGGTCGCCGACATGGCGGCGCGGGACGAGGCGTCCCGGCGGTTCGTCGCGGACATGAGCCATGAGCTGCGCACGCCGCTGACCGCGATCACCGCCGTGACGGAGGTGCTGGAGGAGGAGCTGGACTCCGAGAGCGGTGGCCTCGACCCGATGATCGAGCCCGCCGTACGGCTGGTGGTCAGCGAGACGCGGCGGCTGAACGACCTGGTCGAGAACCTGATGGAGGTCACCCGGTTCGACGCGGGCACCGCCCGCCTCGTCCTCGACGACGTCGACATCGCCGACCAGATCACCGCCTGTATCGACGCCCGCGCCTGGCTGGACGCGGTGGAGCTGGACGCCGAGCGCGGCATCCACGCCCGCCTCGACCCGCGCCGCCTGGACGTGATCCTCGCCAACCTGATCGGCAACGCGCTCAAGCACGGCGGGTCGCCGGTGCGGGTGTCGGTCCGGGAGGCGGACGACGCGGTCGTGATCGCCGTCCGCGACCACGGGCCCGGCATCCCCGAGGACGTGCTGCCGCATGTCTTCGACCGGTTCTACAAGGCCAGCGCGTCCCGGCCGCGCTCCGACGGCAGCGGTCTCGGCCTGTCCATCGCGCTGGAGAACGCGCACATCCACGGCGGTGAGATCACCGCCGCCAACTCCCCGGAGGGCGGCGCGGTGTTCACGCTGCGGCTGCCGAAGGACGCCTCGGAGGCCGCCCGGCGGGACGCCGAGGAGAAGGCGGGCGAGCAGAACGGGGAGGGTTCCTGATGAACGTACGCCGGCTGCTGTCGGTTCCCCTGCTCGCGGGCGTGCTCGGCGGGCTGCTCACCGGGTGCGGGATCCGGCCCACCGAGGTGCCGACCGACTTCGGCCCCGCGCCCTCGCGCGCGCACTGCTCGCTCACCGCGCCGGACGTGACCACGCAGACCTCGCGCGGGATGCCGGTCCAGGTGTTCCTGCTGTGCGGGTCGTCGCTGGTGACCGTCGACCGGACGGTCAGGGTCGCGGAGGGCGCGACGGACGCCGAGCGGCGGGTGCTGGTGGCGCAGGGGCTGCTGGACGAACTGTCCGGGCGGCCGTCGCCGGCCGAGACGGAGGCCGGGTACAAGACGGAGGTGCCCGGCGGTACGACGGTCGCCGGGCCGCGCCCCGGCGACCCCGAGGACACGCTCCGGCTCAGCACGCCGCCGTCCTCCCTCCCCGGCTCCGCCCTGGCCCAGATCGTCTGTACGTTCTCCGACTCGGCGGCGGCCGAGGGCGACGGCTCGGTGATCCTGGGCGGCCCGGACGACCAGGCGCCCCGCCGCTACGAGTGCACGGACGAGGTCCGCGCCCACCCGGGAGCGGTGAAGCCTCCGTCGTCGGGCGTCTCGGGCGACTGACGCCCGCCCGCGCGGGGGTGTGGCGGACGCCTCACCCGTACGCGCGGCGGCAACCCGGAACCGATCCTGCCGCAGGCCGCGTCTAGGGGGGCGTGCAGCGTCAAGGCTCCAGGGGCGGCAGCGCCGCGATCCGCATCCGGGTGACGGGGGGTGTCCTCCTCGTCGCGCACCTCGCGTTCGTCGCCTGGCTGACGCTGCGTCCGCTGGACGTGCCCTGGGTGATGCCCGCCAATCTGCGTCCGCTGGACGGCATCCGTGCCGATCTGGCGCTGGGCTGGCAGGAGGCGGCCCGGGAGATCGGGCAAGGGCTGGCGCTGCTGGCGCCGCTCGGGGTACTGCTGCCGATGGCGGGCGGGCGGCTGTGTGTCTCGCCGCTGGTCTCCTTCGTCCGGACGACCGCCGCCGGGGTGCTGATCTCGCTGGCCATCGAGCTGTTGCAGAGCGGGGTGCCGGGGCGGGTGGTGGACGTCGACTCGCTGCTGCTGAACACCGCCGGGGTGGCCCTCGCGCATCTCCTGGTCGTCCCGGCCGGGCGGGTGTGGCTGCGCCGCCGGACGGAGCACCGGCCGAAGGCCCCTCAGGAGGAGCCGTCTCAGGGTCGGACCCCGACGATTCCCAGGGTCGGGATCGCCCCGTGGAGCGACGCTTTGCCCCCTTCGTCTCCGTAACGTGGAGGGCAGATGAGGCGGCCGGCCGGGCCGCCCCGCCCGAAGCTCACGCGAGCTGAGAAGGAGTCGCCATGTCCCGCCTTGCCCGCCCCACCAGTGGCCGGATGATCGGCGGAGTGTGCGCAGCGCTGGCACGGCGCTTCGGCATCTCCGCGACGACGATGCGGGTGATCTTCCTGGTCTCCTGCCTGCTGCCGGGGCCGCAGTTCCTGCTCTACCTGGCGCTGTGGATCCTGCTGCCGTCGGAGGACAAGGCGCCGAGCGCGGCCTGGTGACCTTCCGGCACACGCGCCGATGGGGCGCGCCCCTGGTCCGGGGTGCGCCCCATCGGGCGGTGGTCAGCCCGCGGCGGTCAGCCCAGCGGGACGCCGTTCACCGGCAGGCCGTGCGTGGGCAGGCCCTGCACCGGCAGACCGCCGAGCAGGTGGGCGGCCGGTCCGGTCGGGCCCTCGGCGAGCACCTGCTCGGCGGCGGGCTGCGCGGCCCTCAGGCCCGCCACCAGCGCGGTCTCCCCCTGGGCCACCGCCTCGCTCGCGCCCGGCATCGTCTGGTTGAGGTTCTCCGCCGGGAGGGTGCGGTTCACGGTGTCCAGGACCTGGCCGGTGGTGTCCGCGAGGTCCGGGGCGGCGTTCGCGGCACCCGCACCGGCGGCGGCGAAGGCGGCGCCGAGGGCGGCGACGCCGAGGGTCTTGGCAGCAGACTGCTTCATAGTGAATTGCGTCCTTGACTGATACTCGAAATGGGATGACGGTGGGATGGGAGAGGCGTCCAAGAACGTAAACACGCCGGACCGTCCGCCGCAAACATCGAAATGCGGACGGATGGTGAACACTCCTTCACGACCCCGGTCCGCCGGCCATCCCGACTCAGCCCTCAGGAGGTGTAAAACCCCTGGTGGAGGCGGTCTGCTGAAACAGCCATTCGGATTTCAGCTCGGCATATCCGGGTTTGATGACGTCATTGATCATGGCCAGTCGTTCATCGAAAGGAATGAACGCTGATTTCATCGCATTGACGGAGAACCACTGCATGTCGTCGAGCGTGTAACCGAATGCCTCGACAAGGTGCTCGAATTCCCGGCTCATACTTGTTCCCGACATCAGCCGGTTGTCGGTGTTGACCGTGACCCGGAAGTGGAGGCGGCGCAGCAGGCCGATGGGGTGCTCGGAGTACGAGCGGGCGGCGCCGGTCTGCAGATTGGAGCTGGGGCACAGCTCCAGCGGGATGCGCTTGTCGCGGACGTAGGAGGCGAGCCGGCCGAGGCGGACGGTGCCGTCGTCGGCGACCTCGATGTCGTCGACGATCCGCACCCCGTGCCCGAGCCGGTCGGCGCCGCACCACTGCAGGGCCTGCCAGATGGACGGCAGCCCGAAGGCTTCACCGGCGTGGATGGTGAAGTGGTTGTTCTCCCGCTTCAGGAACTCGAAGGCGTCGAGGTGCCGGGTGGGCGGGTGTCCGGCCTCGGCGCCCGCGATGTCGAAGCCGACGACGCCCTGGTCGCGGTAGCGGTTGGCCAGCTCGGCGATCTCCAGGGAGCGGGCGGCGTGCCGCATGGCGGTGAGCAGCGCGCCGACGCGGATGCGGTGCCCGGCCTCCCGGGCCCGCCGCTCGCCCTGTCTGAAGCCGTCGTTGACGGCCTCGACGACCTCTTCCAGGGTGAGCCCGCCGTCGAGGTGCTGTTCGGGGGCGTAGCGGACCTCGGCGTAGACGACTCCGTCCTCGGCGAGGTCCTCGACGCACTCGGCGGCGACCCGGACCAGCGCGTCGCGGGTCTGCATGACGCCGACGGTGTGCGAGAAGGTCTCCAGATACCGCTCCAGGGATCCGGAGTCGGCGGCCTCGCGGAACCAGAGGCCGAGCTTGTCGGGGTCGGACTGGGGAAGATGGGTGTAGCCCGTCTGGCGGGCCAGGTCGACGATCGTGCCCGGGCGCAGGCCGCCGTCGAGGTGGTCATGGAGCAGAACCTTGGGCGCCCGGCGGATCTGGTCCGAGCTCGGGGTGGTCCCCATCCGGTCAGTCTGGCTCGTCATTTTCGCACCATAACGCCTACGCGCGTAGAGCACGTTCTGTACACCGCCGTCGATATGTAACGGTGACCGCACGGACGGATGGCGTACACCGCGTCTTCTGACACTGTTCTGTCATGGCACAGCAAGCGACGGCGGTTCGCAGGGCCCGGCTGGGGCGGGCGTTCGGTCCGGAGCCGACGGCGGTGAGCGGTGTGGTACTGCTGCTCCCCGGCGGCGAGGAGACCTCCGACCGCAGGCCGTCCCCCCTCCTGGCGGCCGCGTCCGTACGGGCGTTGGGGCGACGGCTGACGCGGGCGGGCGGCGCGGACGGTCTCGCCGTCCATGTCGTGCACTACCGCTACCGCGGCTGGAACGGCGGCGAGGCACGGCTCGCGAGCGACGCGACGTGGGCCGCGGACGAGATCGTACGGCGGTACGGGGACGTGCCCGTCTGCCTCGCCGGGGTCGACATGGGCGGGCGGGCGGCGCTGCACGCGGGCGGGCACGAGGCCGTCAACTCGGTGGTGGCGATCGCCCCCTGGCTGCCGGAGGAGGACGTCGCGGCGCCACCCGAACCGGTGAAGCAGCTGGCGGGGCGGCGGGTGCTGATCGTGCACGGCACCAATGACGAGCGGACCGATCCAGAGTTGTCGTTCCGGCTGGCGGCGCGGGCGAAGAAGGTGAACCGGGAGGTGTGCCGGTTCGAAGTGCACTCCGACCGGCATCGGTTGCGGCAGCACCGCGAGGAAGTCTGGTCGCTCGTCGAGGACTTCGTGATGGGGGCGATGTTCGGGCGGCCGCTGTCGCGGCCGGTGGAGGACGCGCTTGCGGCTCCGCCGCCCCTGGGGTTGCGGATGCCGTTGGCTTCCGGGTTCGGGAAGTCGTTGCGGCGGTAGCGCCGTTGGGGTGCGTGTCCGTCGCCGGGTGCGGGTCGTATGTGGCTGGTCGCGCAGTTCCCCGCGCCCCTAAGGGAGGACAGCGGCCCTCAGTTCAAGAGGTTGCCCTTTCTTGAGAGGAGGAACTTCTTGAAGGCCGCGACCGGGGGTGTGTCCACCCCACCCGCCATCCAGGCCACGCCGATCTCTCGTACGGCCCTCGGGGCCGTGACCGTCAGTTCCGCGACTCCGGGGCGGGGGACGGCGGGTGGGGGCAGGAGGGCTACGCCCAGGCCCGCGGCCACCAGGCCCCTCAGGGTCTCGGCCTCCTCTCCCTCGAAGGCGACCTTCGGGCGGAAGCCCGCCTCCTCGCAGAGCGCGTCCGTGATGCGGCGCAGGCCGTAACCCGGCTCCAGGGTGACGAAGGACTCGTCGGCGGCCTCGGCGAGGCGGATGCGTTTGCGGGTGGCCAGGCGGTGGTCGGCGGGGACGACCAGGCGGAGCTTCTGTTCGTCCAGGCGGCGGGCGACCAGGTCGGGGGCGTCGGGGACGGGGGAGGTCAGGCAGAGGTCGAGTTCGCCGGCGCGCATGCGTTCGATCATGGCCTCGCCGTAGTTCTGGACGAGGGTGAAGCGGACGCGCGGGTGGTCGGCGCGGAAGGCGCGGATGAGGCCGGGGACGGTCTCCGTGCCCATGGTGTGCAGGAAGCCGAAGGCGACCTTGCCGGTGGTCGGGTCGGCGTCGGCGCGGACCTCCTCGGCGGCGCGCTCGATCTCCGCGAGGGCGCGTTCGACGGAGGTGAGGAAGGTGCGGCCGGCGGGGGTGAGGGCGACGGTCCGGCCGCGGCGGGCGAACAGTTCGACGCCCAGGTCCGCTTCGAGGCGGACCATCGCCCGGGAGAGCGTCGACTGCGGGACGTTCATCTCCTGGGCGGCGCGGGTGACGTGCTCGGTGCGGGCGACGCCCGCGAAGTACGCGAGACGGGGAGCAAGCGTCATCGCCATGTCTTCTGTGTCACCGGACTGTGACAGGTGGGGCTGTGACCTCTGTTGATGCAGCATGGGAACGATTATGGCGAATCCATGCATTGGACGGATGAGTGTCGGGGTCCGTACGTTCGAGGCATGTCTCCCGCCAGTACCGGGGCGTCCACCACCGTGGGCGCCGTACCGACCGTTTCCGCCTCCGACGTCTCCACCACCGACTCGCGCATGGCCCCGGGCGGGCCCGGCTACCGCCGGATGAGCCTCGCCCTCTTCCTCGCGGGCGTCGCGACCTTCGCGCTGCTCTACTCCACGCAGGCCCTGCTGCCGCTGATCTCGGGTGACTTCGGGGTGACGGCGAGCGAGGCCAGCTGGACCGTGGCGGCCTCCACCGGCGGGCTGGCCCTGTTCGTCATCCCGATGAGCGCGCTGTCCGAGCGGTTCGGACGGCGTACGGTCATGACGGCGTCCCTCGCGGTGGCGGTGACCGTCGCGCTGCTGGTGCCCTTCGCGCCCTCGCTGACCGCGCTGGTCGTGCTGCGGGCGGTGCAGGGCGCGGCGCTGGCCGGGGTGCCGGCGTCGGCGACGGCGTATCTGGCGGAGGAGGTCAGGCCCAAGGCGCTGATCACCGCGATCGGCCTGTTCGTCGCGGGCAACAGCGTCGGCGGGATGAGCGGCCGGGTCATCACCGGCTGGGTGGCGCAGGAATGGGGCTGGCGGGTCGCGCTGGGCGTGCTCGGACTGGTCGCGGTGGGCTGCGCGGTCGCCTTCCGGCTGCTGCTGCCGGCGCCGAGGCACTTCACGCCGGGCTCGCTGCGGCCGCGGGTGCTCGCCCGTACGGTCCGCGGCCACCTCGCCAACCCGCTGCTGCGCCGGCTGTACGCGATCGGCGCGCTGTTCATGACCGTCTTCGGCGGGGTCTACACGGTGATCGGCTACCGCCTGACGGACGCGCCGTTCTCGCTCCCGCAGGGCGTCGTCGGCTCGGTCTTCCTGGTGTACCTGGTCGGCACAGTGTCCGCGTCGGCGGCGGGGCGGCTGGTCGGCCGGCTGGGCCGCCGGGGCGCGCTCTACCTGGGCGGCGGCACCACCACAGCGGGGCTGCTGCTGTCGCTGGCGGAATCGCTGCCGCTGGTGCTGCTGGGCCTGGTGCTCATCACGGCGGGCTTCTTCGCCGGGCATGCGGTGGCCTCCTCGGCGGTCAGCAAGACGGCGACCCACGGGCGGGCGCAGGCCGCGGCGCTGTACCAGTCGGCGTACTACGTCGGCTCCAGCGTGGGCAGCACGGCGGGCGCCGTGGCCTTCCACGCGGGCGGCTGGGCCGGGACGGTCGGGGTCGGGCTGCTGGCGGTGGCCGGGGTCGTCGGCATCACGGTGCTCGGGACGCTGGCGGCGGCGCGGGGCCGGTCCCGGACGGTCACGCCGCGGACCGCCTGAGCGTCGACCCTGAGCGCGCGCTCGTCCACGTCCCTCATCTGCGGGTTCTCCCACTCCGGGGGCCATTGTCAGTGGGCTGCGGTAGCTTCCGAAGTGCTGGGGCGCACAAGCGCGGCACGGGACGGCCACAGGGGTGGGTGGACGATGGGCAACACCACGGCGACGGCGGACCTCGACGTCGAACTGGAGAAATACCGGGTCGAACTGACCGGCTACTGCTACCGCATGCTCGGCTCCTCCTTCGAGGCCGAGGACGCGGTGCAGGACACCATGGTCCGCGCCTGGCGGAGCTACGAGAAGTTCGAAGGCCGCTCCAGCCTCCGCTCCTGGCTCTACCGGATCGCGACCAACGTCTGCCTGGACATGCTGACGGCCGGCAACAAGCGGGCGCGGCCGATGGACCTCTCCGAGGCGACTCCGCTCGCCCAGGCGGCCCTCGCCCCCCGCCCGGACCACACCTGGCTGGAGCCGATGCCGGACTCCCGGGTGCTGCCGACCACCGACGACCCGGCGGAGGCCGCGGTCGCCAAGGAGTCGGTGCGGCTGGCCTTCATGGCGGCGCTGCAGCAGCTGCCGGCCAAGCAGCGGGCGGTGCTGATCCTGCGGGAGGTGCTGGCCTGGAAGGCGAGCGAGGTCGCCGAACTGCTCGACACCTCGGTCGCCTCCGTCAACAGCGCCCTCCAGCGGGCCCGCGCGACCCTCGCCGAGCGGGCCGACTCGGGCGCCGAGGCGGCGGTGTCCGACCCGCTGGACGAGGAGCAGCAGAAGCTCCTGGAGCGCTATGTGGCGGCCTTCGAGGGGTACGACATGACGGCGCTGACGGCGTTGCTGCACGAGGACGCCATCATGACGATGCCGCCGTTCGACCTGTGGCTGCGCGGCCCGGCCGACATCACCGGCTTCATGACCACCCTCGGCTCCGCGTGCGCGGGCTCGAAGCTGCGGCCCGTCGAGGTCAACGGCCTGCCCGGCTTCGCGCACTACAAGCCGGATCCGGAGGCCGGCGGCTTCGCCCCGTGGGCGGTGCAGGTGCTGGAGATCTCAGACGGCCGGATCACCGGGTTCCACTGCTTCCTGGACACCAAGCGGTGGTTCCCGCTGTTCGGGCTGCCCCTCCACCTCGAAGCGGAGACCGACCAGGTCGAGAAGGGCGTGTAGCGCGGGGTCGGGGTCCCGCAGCCGGATCCGCCCCCCGGCGCGCCGGGCCGCCAGCTGAAGCCGCGCGAGCAGATCGACGACGGCGAGCCCCGGTGGCCCGAGCGCACCGACGTCACACACCACGACGGACGCCCCGCCGCCCTCCAGCAGCACACGCACGTCCTCGCACAGCCCCCTCACCTCGTCCCGGGTGACGGGGCCGGCCAGCACGAGTTCCGCGGGTGTCATGGCGTCCACGTGCGGTAGACCGGGCGGACCGGCGGAACTCATCGCGAGGCCGAGGTCACCGGCGTCACATTGACCGGGACGGGGCCTGTGATGAGGGTTGCTTGCATGCCACATCGATCATCGCAGCCCGGGTCCCGGTTCCGCCTCGCCGAGGAGGCGCCGTGCAGGGGGTGCTGAGCGGCTTCGCGGTGATCGCGGTGGTGATCGGCGTGGGCTACGCGATCGGCCGACGCGGCTACCTCGGGGACCAGGGCCGGGACGTCCTGACCAAGCTCGCCTTCCACGTCGCCTCGCCCGCCCTGCTGTTCACGACACTCGCGCAGGCCGACCTGTCGGTGATCTTCTCGACACGGCTGCTGGTCACCGCGCTGAGCACGGCGGCGGTGGCGGGGGCGTTCGTGGCGGTGGGAGTCGTACGCCGGTGGGGAGTGGGCCGTACGACGATCGGCGCGCTGTGCGCCGGATACGTCAACTCCGGCAACCTCGGCATCCCGATCGCGGTGTACGTGCTGGGGGACGCCTCGCTGGTGGCGCCCGTGCTGCTCTTCCAGCTGGTCGGGGTGACACCGATCGCGCTGACGGTGCTGGACCTGACGACGGGCGGAGCGAAACGCCCGCTGTGGCAGCGGCTGCTGACGCCGTTGCGGAACCCGATCGCGTTGGGCTCGCTGGCGGGCGTGGCGGTCTCGGCGGCGGGGATCTCGGTGCCCGGCCCGGTCATGGACCCGCTGACTCTGATCGGCAACATGTCCGTCCCGGCGGTGCTGCTCGCCTTCGGTATCTCCCTGCGGGGCAGCACGTTGCCGCTGCGGGGCGCGGAGAAGGGGCCGGTGCTGCTGGCGGTGGGGCTCAAGACCGTCGCCCAGCCGCTGATCGCCTGGGTGCTGGCCGCGGGGGTCTTCGGCCTGCGGGGTGCGGCGCTGCTCGACGTGGTGGTGACGTCGGCGCTGCCCGCCGCGCAGAACCTGTTCACGTACGCGAGCAGCTACCGGGTGGGCGAGGTGCTGGCGCGGGAGGCGATTCTGCTGTCGACGGTGGTGTCGGTGCCGGGGCTTGTGGTGGTGGCGGCGTTGCTGGGCTGAGGGAAGCCGCCGCCGTGAAGCCGAACGGGACCGGTGGTGGTCCACCGGTCCCGTTCACGCGGAAGAAGAAACCCCAGGTCAGGCGATACGTTCCAGCACCACCGGCGACGGCGTGAAGTCCGTCCCCGGCGCGGCGATGTCGTAGGAACCCTCCACCGCCTGGAGCGCGTACTCGAAGCGTTCCGGGGTGTCCGTGTGGAGGGTCAGCAGGGGCTGGCCCTCGGTCACGGTGTCGCCGGGCTTGGCGTGCATCTCGATGCCCGCCGCCGCCTGCACCGGGTCCTCCTTGCGGGCGCGGCCCGCGCCGAGGCGCCAGGCGGCGATGCCGATGTCGTAGGCGTCGAGGCGAGTCAGGACACCCGACGAGGACGCCTTGATCACGTGCTGCTCACGGGAGGTCGGGAGCGGAGCGTCGGGGTCGCCGCCCTGGGCCGCGATCATGCGGCGCCACACGTCCATCGCCGAGCCGTCGGCCAGCGCCTTCGCCGGGTCGGCGTCCTTCACGCCCGCCGCGTCGAGCATTTCGCGGGCGAGGGCGACGGTCAGTTCCACGACGTCCGCGGGGCCGCCGCCGGCCAGGACCTCGACCGACTCGCGGACCTCCAGGGCGTTGCCCGCCGTCAGGCCCAGCGGAGTCGACATGTCCGTCAGGAGGGCCACCGTCTTCACGCCGTGGTCCGTGCCCAGGCCGACCATCGTCGTCGCCAGCTCGCGCGCGTCCTCGATCGTCTTCATGAAGGCGCCCGACCCGACCTTCACGTCCAGGACCAGGGAGCCCGTGCCCTCCGCGATCTTCTTCGACATGATCGACGAGGCGATCAGGGGGATCGCCTCCACCGTGCCGGTCACGTCCCGCAGCGCGTACAGCTTCTTGTCCGCCGGGGCCAGGCCGTCGCCCGCCGCGCAGATCACCGCGCCGACGCCGTCCAGGACGGAGAGCATCTCCTCGTTGGAGAGCAGGGCGCGCCAGCCGGGGATCGACTCGAGCTTGTCCAGCGTGCCGCCGGTGTGGCCGAGGCCGCGGCCCGAGAGCTGGGGCACCGCCGCGCCGCAGGCGGCGACCAGGGGGGCGAGCGGGAGGGTGATCTTGTCGCCCACGCCGCCCGTCGAGTGCTTGTCCGCCGTCGGGCGGGACAGGGACGAGAAGTCCATGCGCTCGCCGGACGCGATCATCGCGGCCGTCCAGCGGGCGATCTCGCGGCGGTTCATGCCGTTGAGCAGGATCGCCATGGCGAGCGCGGACATCTGCTCGTCGGCGACCTCCCCGCGGGTGTACGCGTCGATGACCCAGTCGATCTGCTCATCGCTGAGTTCACCACGGTCCCGCTTGGTACGGATGACGGAGATGGCGTCCATGGCCATGGCTTTCCTTCCGAGGTTCCGGGAAGTGCGCGGCCCCTCTGATCAGTGTCGGGTCAGAGGGGCCGCGGCGGGGAGTTACTTGGTGAGATGGCCCGGGCCGAAGGCCTGGGGCAGCATCTCCGAGAGCGGGAGGATCCCCGCGGGGGTCTCCAGGAGGAGCTCCGGGCCGCCGAACTCGTACAGCAGCTGCCGGCACCGGCCGCACGGGACGAGGATGTCGCCGTTGCCGTCGACGCAGGTGAAGTGCGTCAGCCGGCCGCCGCCGGTGCGCTGGAGCTCGGAGACCAGGCCGCACTCGGCGCACAGGCCGAGGCCGTAGGAGGCGTTCTCCACATTGCAGCCGGAGATCGTGCGGCCGTCGTCGACCAGGGCGGCGACGCCGACGGGGTAGCCCGAGTAGGGGGCGTAGGCGTGGGACATGGCGTCCCGCGCCACCGCCCGCAGGGCCTCCCAGTCGACGGTCACTTGCCCTGTCCCTTCCGGTACGGCAGACCGTCCGCCTTCGGCATCCGCAGGCGCTGCGCCGAGAGGGCGAGGACGACCAGCGTGATGACGTACGGCGTGGCGGAGACGACCTGGTTGGGGACCTCGCTGGTGCCGGCGTACCAGGCGAAGACGAGGGCGCCGACGACCAGGGTGATCACGGCGTTCACGTACTTCTTGCGGATCGCCAGCCAGATGGCCCCGACGACCAGCAGGATCGCGCCGAGCAGCAGCAGGGCGTGGACGTTCTCGGAGCCGCCGCGCAGGTTGAGGCTGTCGGTGTAGCCGAACAGCCCGGCGCCGATGGCGAGGCCGCCCGGCATCCAGTTGCCGAAGATCATCGCCGCGAGGCCGATGAAGCCGCGGCCGGAGACCTGGCCCTCCAGGTAGAAGGGGTTGGCCACGATGGACAGGAAGGCGCCGCCGAGGCCGGCCATGCCGCCGGAGATGATCACGGCCAGGTACTTG
Organism: Streptomyces sp. NPDC030838; assembly: GCF_055572035.1. NCBI lineage: Bacteria > Bacillati > Actinomycetota > Actinomycetes > Kitasatosporales > Streptomycetaceae > Streptomyces > Streptomyces sp. NPDC030838. Next base: position 278,235 of record NZ_JBVIED010000002.1, read on the forward strand.
TACTTGTAGACGTTGACGCCGAGGGACTCGGCGGCGACCGGGTTCTCACCGCAGGAGCGCAGGCGCAGACCGAACGCGGTGCGCCACAGGATCCACCAGGTGGCGGGGATCAGGGCGACGGCGATCAGGGTCAGCCACGAGACGTTGGTGACCAGGCCGCCGAGCAGGCCGGCGACGTCGGAGATCAGGAACCAGCCCTTGTCGTTGAGGTCCCGCAGGCCGTCGGAGAGGCCCGGCACGGTGAAGTGGCCGAGGGGCTCGACCGCCGGGGACTGCTTGGCGGAGCCGCCCGGGTGGCCCTCGAAGGCGAGGGGGGCCAGGTAGCGGGTGGCGCCGAGGGCGAGGATGTTGATCGCCACACCGGAGACGATGTGGTTGACGTTGAAGGTGACGGTGACGAAGGCGTGCAGCAGGCCGCCGAGGCAGCCGCCGATGATGCCGACGAGGACACCGCTCCACGGGCCCCACTGGAAGCCGGCCCAGGCGCCGAACCAGGTGCCGAGGATCATCATGCCTTCGAGGCCGATGTTGACGACGCCCGCGCGCTCGGCCCACAGGCCGCCGAGACCGGCGAGGCCGATCGGCACGGCGAGCTGGAGCGCGGTGGACATCTGGCTGACGTTGGTGATGCCGTCGGCGCCAGTGATGATGCGGACGAGCGAGGTCAGCGCCAGGGCTCCGGCGATGACCAGCAGCAGCACGGGCCACGACATCCGGCGGCCGGTCGGCGCCGTGGGCTGGAGGGTGGGCTGGTTGACGTCGGTCGCGGTGGTCATCGGCCTGCCGCCTCCTTCGTGTTGTTGTCGGCGCCGAGGACGTGACCGGCGGCCAGTTCCGCGCCGACCCGGCGCTGCTGGCGGCGCAGGCCCCACTCGCGGACGGCCTCGTAGGAGACGACGACCGAGAGCACGATCAGGCCCTGCATGATGACCGCGATCTCCTTGTCGTAGCCGTGGAAGTCCAGCTCGGGCGAGGCCTTGTCGAGCCAGGCCCACAGCAGGGCGGCGAAGGCGATGCCGACCGGGCTGTTGCGGCCGAGCAGGGCGATGCCGATGCCGAGGAAGCCGATGCCGGTGGGGAAGTTCAGGCTGTAGGTGTGGGTGTCGCCCATCAGGATGGGCAGGCCCGCCAGGCCCGCGATGGCGCCGGAGATCAGCATCGCGGTGAGGACCATGCGCTTGGGGTCGACGCCGCTGGCCGCGGCCGCGGTCTCGGAGGCGCCGGAGGCGCGCAGGTCGAAGCCGAAGCGGGTGCGGTTGAGGACGACCCAGTAGCCGATGCCGAGCAGTACGGCGAGGACGACCAGGCCGTAGATCTCACCGGCCGCGCCCAGGTCGATGCCCGGGATCCAGCCGGAGGAGTGCATCTCGCCGGTGGTGTTGTTGTTGCCGACCTTGACGCCGAAGACGTCCGGCAGCCACAGGTAGGCGATCACGGAGGTGGCGATCGCGTTGAGCATGATCGTCGCGACGACCTCGCTGACGCCCCGGGTGACCTTGAGGACACCGGCGATGCCGGACCAGAAGGCGCCGACGAACATCGCGGTGAGCAGCAGCAGCGGGACCTGGAGGAAGGCCGGCAGGTTGGCGTGGGCGCCGACGATGGCGGCCAGCATGGCGCCGAGCTGGTACTGGCCGTCGACGCCGATGTTGAACAGGTTCATCCGGAAGCCGATGGCCACCGCGAGGGCCGCGATGTAGTACAGCGTGGCCTGGTTGATGATCCGGACCTGGATGTCGGAGAAGGAGGCCTGCTCGAACATCACGGCGAACGGCTCGACCGGGTTCTTGCCGGAGGCGATCAGCACGATGGCGCTGAGCGCGAAGGCCACGGCGAGCGCGATGACCGGCCCGGCCACCGCGAGGAGCACGCGCTCCTTGTCGAACTTCTTCATCAGCGGGCCTCGTCTTCCGGAGACTCAGGAGACTTGCGGATCTCGGGAGACGTACCGGTCTCGGGGGTCTCTTCGTGTTCCAGGTGGCCGGTGGCGGCACCCGTCATGGCGGAGCCCAGCTCCTCGGGGGTGATGGTGGCCGGGTCGGCGTCCGCGACCAGCTTGCCGTTGTAGATCACCCGCAGGGTGTCGGACAGGCCGATCAGCTCGTCCAGGTCGGCGGAGATCAGCAGCACGGCCAGGCCCTCGCGGCGGGCCTCGCGGATGTGGTCCCAGATGGCGGCCTGCGCGCCGACGTCCACACCGCGGGTGGGGTGGGCGGCGATCAGGAACTTCGGGTTGTGGCTCATCTCGCGGCCGACGATCAGCTTCTGCTGGTTGCCGCCGGAGAGGGAGGCCGCGGTGACGTCGATGCCGGGGGTGCGGACGTCGTAGTCCGTGACGATCCGGCGGGTGTCCTCCTGGGCCGCCTTCGGGTCCAGCCAGACGCCCTTGGCGTTGGGCTTCTCGGTGACATGGCCGAGGATGCGGTTCTCCCAGAGGGGGGACTCCAGGAGCAGGCCGTGGCGGTGGCGGTCCTCGGGGATGTAGCCGATGCCCTGCTCGCGGCGCTTGCGGGTGGCCCAGGCGGTGATCTCCTCGCCCTCCAGGGCGATGGTGCCGGAGTCGGCGTGGCGCAGGCCGATCAGCGCGTCGACCAGCTCGGTCTGGCCGTTGCCCTCGACGCCGGCGATGCCCAGGACCTCGCCCGCGTGGATGGTGAAGCTGATGTCGTCGAGGATCGCCTTGCCGCCGGGCGCCTCCAGGCGCAGCTTGTCGACGGTGAGCACCGGGCGGTCGGTGACCGTGGACTCGGCGGTCTCGGGGGTGGGCAGCTCGCTGCCGACCATCATCTCGGCGAGCTGGCGCGGGGTGATCTCGGAGGGGACGGCCGTGCCGACCGTCGTACCGCGCCGGATGACGGTGATGTCGTCGGCGACGGACAGGACCTCGCCCAGCTTGTGGGAGATGAAGATGACCGACAGGCCCTCGGCCTTCAGTTCGCGCAGGTTGTCGAAGAGCGCGTCGACCTCCTGCGGCACGAGCACGGCGGTCGGCTCGTCCAGGATCAGGGTGCGGGCGCCGCGGTAGAGGACCTTGAGGATCTCCACGCGCTGGCGGGCGGCGACGCCGAGCTCCTCGACCAGGAGGTCGGGGCGTACGTCGAGGCCGTACCGCTCGGAGATCTCCTTGATCTTGCGGCGGGCCTTGCCGCCGATGCCGTACAGCTTCTCGCTGCCCAGCACCACGTTCTCCAGCACGGTCAGGTTGTCGGCCAGCATGAAGTGCTGGTGGACCATGCCGATGCCGCGGGCGATGGCGTCGGCCGGGCTGTGCAGGGTGACCTGCTCGCCGTCGATGGTGATGGTGCCCTCGTCCGGCTTCTGCATGCCGTAGAGGATCTTCATCAGCGTCGACTTGCCGGCGCCGTTCTCGCCGACGAGGGCGTGGACGGTGCCCTTGCGGACGGTGAGGTGGATGTCGTGGTTGGCCACGACTCCGGGGAATCGCTTGGTGATCCCGGCGAGTTCGACGGCGGTCGCCTGACCGTTGACCGCCGCTCCGGCCGGAGGGCTGCTGGACGCGTTGATGGCGCACTCTCCTGGGGACGGGGGTCGTCTACGCGCGTAGCGCCCCTACGGCATACAAAGGGGCCGACGCACCGCGACAACGGGGTACGGGGAGACAGCCTCCCCGTACCCCGTTGAGCGGACGTAACCCCGTGGTTACACGCTGCTCAGGGTGTTGCGGATGATCAGCTGCTCTTGACCTTGATCTCGCCGCTGATGATCTTCTCCTTGGCGGTCTCGACGGCTTCCTGGACCTCGGCGTCGTCCGCGAACTTGGGGTTGGAGTTCGACAGGCTCACCTCGCCGGACTTCAGATCGCCACGAACGATACCGGTCTGGGGCTTGCCGTCCTCGACCGACTTCGCCAGGTTGTAGACCGCCTTGGCGACGTCCTTCATCGCCGAGGTGAGGATCCAGTCCTTGTACTTGGCGAGGGCTTCCTGCTTGTACTGGTCGGAGTCGACGCCGATCGCCCACACCTTGTTGGCGGCGGCGGCCTCGATCACGCCCTGGCCGGACAGACCGGCGGCCGCGTAGACGACGTCGGCCTTCTTCTCGATCTGGCCCTCTGCGGCCGTCTTGCCCTTGTCCGGGCTGGAGAAGCCACCCTCCTCGGCCGTCTGGGTGAGGTACTGGGAGAGCACCTTGGCCTTGGGGTTGGTGTCCTTGACGCCCTGCTCGAAGCCCGCCTGGAACTTGTGGATCAGCGGGATGTCCACACCGCCGACGAAGCCGACGACGTTGCTCTTGGTGCTCTTGGCGGCGGCGACGCCGGCCAGGTACGAGGCCTCCTCCTCGGAGAAGACCAGGTCGGCGACGTTCTTCGCCTGGACCGTGGAGTCGTCCACGATGCCGAAGGTGGTGTTCGGGTACTTCTCGGCGGCGCCCTTGACGGCGGCGGCGTACGCGTAGCCGACACCGACGACCGGGTTGTAGCCCTGCTTGGCCAGCGACTCCAGGCGCTGCTGCTTGTCGGCGTCGGTCTCGCCCTCGGTGGGCTCGATGTCGGCCGTCTCGTAGCCGAACTCCTTCTTCGCCTGCTCCAGGCCCGCGTACGCGGCGTCGTTGAAGGACTGGTCACCCTTGCCGCCGACGTCGTACGCGATGGCGAGGCCCTTGTCGCTGTCGGTGGACGAGCCGCTCTCGGTCGAGGTGCCGCCGCAGGCGGACAGAGCGAGGGCGAGGGAGGCGGTCGCTGCGCCTGCGACCGCGATGCGGGAAACCCGGCGCATGTGTGGTGCTCCTGTCGTACAACGCGCCGCACGGTTCAGCATCGGCGCTGGCTTCGCCGCAGATTAACGCGCGTAGACCTGCCTGAAAACCCCTTCTGTCCACCTTGTTATCCGCCCGTGGCCAACGCCACCCGGGGGCCCGGGTGAAGGCTTGCCGACCGCAAACAAGGGGTGGCGGTGGGTGACCTGGATGGAAAAGCAGAAGCGGGCGGGGCCCGTGGGGCGCCCGCCCGCTTCGAGTTGCTACGACCGGGTTCGCCCGTTCAGGGGGGCGGTGCGGTCGCGAGGTGCGCCGTCACCCGGTCACTCGGTGTTGACCTTGATCTCGCCGCTGATGATGCCTTCCTTGGCCTTCTCCACGGCGTCCTTCAGGCCCGCGATCTTCCCGTACTCGGGGTTGCTCTCGGACAGGCCCACGCCGTTCACCTTCAGGTCGAAGGTCTGGGTGCCGGTCAGCGGCTTTCCGTCCTCGACGGACTTGGCGAGGGCGTAGACCGCGCCGCCGACGTCCTTCAGGGCGGAGGTGAGGATGTACTGCTTGTACGCCGCGAGGGCTTCCTGCTGGTACTGGTCGGAGTCGACACCGATGGCCCAGACCTTGGCCTTGGCAGCGGCCTCGATGACACCCTGCCCGGAGAGGCCGGCCGCCTGGTAGACGACGTCCGCCTTCTTCTCGATCTGGCCCTCGGCGGCGGCCTTGCCCTTGTCCGGGCTGGAGAAGCCGCCCTCCTCGGCGGTCTGGGTCAGGTACTGGGAGAGGACCTTGACCTTGCCGCCGCTGGTGTCCTCGACGCCCTGCTTGTAGCCGGCCTCGAACTTGTGGATCAGCGGGATGTCCACACCGCCGATGAAGCCGACCGTGTTCGACTTGGTGGCCTTGGCGGCGGCGACACCGGCGAGGTAGGAGGCCTGCTCCTCGGCGAAGACGAGGGAGGCGACGTTGTCGCCCTCGACGACGGAGTCGACGATGCCGAAGGTGGTGTCGGGGTAGTCCTTGGCGACGGCCTCCATCGCGGGGCCGTACGCGAAGCCGACGCCGATCACGGGGTTGTAGCCCTGCTTGGCGAGCGACGCCAGGCGCTGCTCCTTGTCGGCGTCGGTCTCGCCCTCGGTGGGCTCGATGTCGGCGGTCTTGTACCCGAACTCGTCCTTGGCCTTGGTCAGGCCGGCGTAGGCGGCGTCGTTGAACGACTGGTCGCCCTTGCCGCCGATGTCGTAGGCGATGGCGAGGCCGAGGTTCTCCTTCTCGCCGTCGCCGCCAGCGCTCTCACCGCTGGTGCCACCACAGGCCGAGGCGGCGAGCGCGAGCGACGCGACCCCCACCGCGACGCGGGTCAGTTTGGATATCCGACGCATCTGAAGTTCCCCATTCTCCAAAGCCCCGCAGTGGGTGCTCGGTTCGGCGCACATTAACGCGCGTAGACACTCCAGGGAACGGGGTTCCGCGTGGCTGTTATCCATTCGTGCCGGTGGCTGGTTACGCGTGGGTGAACCACCGGATCGAAAGGTGTGCTTGGGACATATCAAGGCTGCAACGGCGCTGCGCTGGGCACAAGCGGGGCGGGTGCGGTGGGGTGAGGTGGTTGCTCGACGGCTCGGCTTCGCCATCGCCCGGTCGGGTTCCCACCCGCACCACCCGTGCGGCAATCGCGGTCGGGTGCGGGTGGCCCCCGTGGGGCTCGTTCGCCGTCGGCGGCCGCGGCGAATCCGCACGGGCTGGGCGGTGGGGGCAGAGCGATGGCGCGGCCGAGACCGGCGGGCCGGGCACGGCGGGCCGGGCACGGCGGCTGGGTGCGGAGGGGAAGCCGCCGACGGCGGCACGCCGCGCGGGGGCCACCCGGGCCTGGCGACGATTGCCGCGTGGGCGGTGCGGGTGGGGAACCACCGCGCGCGGGCGGAAAGCCGCCGACGGCGAGGACCGCCCGCGGGGGCTACCCGCACCCGACCACGATGGCCGCACGGGCGGTGCGGGTGGGAAACCACCGCGCACGGGCGGAAAGCCGCCGACGGCGAGGACCGCCCGTGGGGGCCACCCGCACCCGGCCACGATGGCCGCACGGGCGATGCGGGCGGGAAACCACCGCGCACGGGCGGAAAGCCGCCGACGGCGAGGACCGCCCGCGGGGGCTACCCGCACCCGACCACGATGGCCGCACGGGCGATGCGGGTGGGAAACCACCGCGCACGGGCGGAAAGCCGCCGACGGCGAGGACCGCCCGCGGGGGCTACCCGCACCCGACCACGATGGCCGCACGGGCGGTGCGGGTGGGAAACCACCGCGCACGGGCGGAAAGCCGCCGACGGCGAGGACCGCCCGTGGGGGCCACCCGCACCGGGCCACGATTGCCGCACGGGTGGTGCGGTTGGGAGACGAATGCGGCCGACGGCGAAGCCGAGGCCGTTGAGCCGCACCGCCCCCGGAGGGCTCAGTGGCCGCCGTCGAGCAGCGCCGCCGCCGTGAAGAGTTCCACGCCTACCGTGATCGCGTGTTCGTCGACGTCGAAGTCGCCCTGGTGGAGGTCGCGGACGGTGCGTTCGCCGGGGGTGCGGACGCCGAGGCGGGCCATGGCGCCGGGAACGTGCTCCAGGTACCAGGAGAAGTCCTCGCCGCCGAGGCTCTGCTCGGTGCCCTCGACGGAGTCGAGACCGCGGCGGATGGTCATGGCGTCGCGGAGCAGCTCCGTGACCCCCGGGTCGTTGACGACCGGCGGGACGCCCCGGACGTAGTTGATCTCGGACTTCGCCCGGTGCAGCCCCGCGACCTCGTCGATCGCGGCGTGCACCAGGTCCGGCGCCTGCCGCCAGGCCTCCAGGTCGAGGCAGCGGACCGTACCGGACAGCTCGGCGTGCTGCGGGATGACGTTCGGGGCGTGGCCCGATTCGATACGGCCCCAGGTGACCGACAGGCCGCTGCGGGCGTCGACCCGGCGTGCGACGATCGCCGGCACGTCGGTGACCACCCGGGCCGCCGCCGTGACCAGGTCGGTCGTCAGATGCGGCCGGGCGGTGTGCCCGCCGGGGCCGTCGAGGGTGACCTCGAGCCGGTCGCAGGCCGAGGTGACCGCGCCGTGCCGCAGCCCGATGCGCCCGGCGTCGACGCGCGGATCGCAGTGGACGGCGATGATCCGGGCCACCCCGTCCAGCACCCCGCCGTGCTCGATGGCGTCGGCGGCGCCGCCGGGCAGGACCTCCTCGGCGGGCTGGAAGAGCAGCCGGACCGGGTGCGGCAGGAGACCCTGCCGGTGCAGGTCGGCGAGGACCAGTCCGGCGCCGAGGACCACCGTGGTGTGGACGTCGTGGCCGCAGGCGTGGCAGCGGTCGGGCACGGTGGAGCGGTAGGCGCACTCCGTCTTGGCGTCCGGGATGGGCAGCGCGTCGATGTCGGCGCGCATCGCCAGCATCTCGGGGCCGCCGCTCCACTGGCCGCCGTCGGCGCCGATGTCACAGACGAGTCCGGTGCCGCCCGGGAGCACCCGCGGCTTGAGCCCGGCCTGCTCCAGCCGGGCCTTGATCGCCTTGGTGGTGCGGAACTCCTGGTTGCCCAGCTCGGGGTGCATGTGCAAGTCACGTCGGAACGCGACGAGTTCCGCACGCAGCGACTCCGGCAGGGTGCCGGGCAGCATCGCTTCCCCGGAGAGATCGGCCTCGGACTCCAGTGACATCAATTGCTTCACCCTCTGAAGGGTAGGACGCCCGGATGGCCAACTGTCCCGAGATCAACAAAAGTTCAGCCCGTTAGGGGAAGAAAACCTGGCCGCCGAGCGCATAGGCGTCGGGTGGGGTGGGTAAACTCGCGCGACTCGGCCGACCGCGACGCCGTCCGGGCCGGTACAAGACCCACCCACTTCTCCACGGATACCACGCCCTGCCCCACCCACGCTCAACTGTTCACCCACCGGAACGGGCCCCGGCGCCCGCGCCCGACGCCTACACCGCCTGTACCGCCTGTACCGCCGAGAGCCGGTGCACGTCGCGGGCCGTTCCCGTCACGCCGTCCAGGAAGCCCTGGGCCCGCGGGGAGGCGGTGCGGGTGAGCCAGGCGGGGTCGATGTCGCAGACGGCGACCCGGACCTCGGTGCCGGCGAGGGCGAGCGGCAGGGTGTGGACGACCGTCGAGGGGAAGCTGAGGATCGTACGGCCGATCGGGCCCCGGCGGGCGATCAGCTCCAGCGGGAGGTCGGGGCGGACGACCTCCAGGCCGGTCTCCACGGCCAGCCGGTGGAGTTTCTCGGCGCTCTCCCGGCGGTGGGCGAAGTAGCGCAGGGCGCCATGGGTGTGCGCCAGGGAGCGTACGGCGGTCAGGTAGCGGTCGCCGTCCACCACCCCGGTCTCCACCAGCGACGTACCGACCATGTCGGCGCCCTTGGTGATGCGGGGCGGGCCGAAGCGGGCCCGGGTCCAGGAGAAGTCGTTGGCCCGGACGGTCACCCCGCCCGGGGTCTCCTCGATGGGCATCGAGGAGAAGACCTCGACCCGGCGGTCCTCGGCCGGGGTGAGGCGGCGCCGGGCGGAGGAGGAAACGGGGGCGAAGGCCAGGTCGCGCGGGCCGGGGCGGGTGCCCTTGCGGTGCCAGCGGACCAGGCGTTCGCCGCGGGCCAGCTGGGTGACGAACTCCATCGTGGCCGTGCCGTCGTCCACGACGACCAGGTCACGCGCCCGGGTGATGGTCAGCAGCAGCTGGACGTAGCGGGAGAAGGGGTCCCCCATGACGATCCGCCGGGCGCGGCGCAGCGGTCCGGTCAGCCCGCCGACCGTCTGGAAGGGTGCCAGCGCGCCGCCGCGCGCCTCCTCCCAGCGGACCTCGTGGCCCTCCTGCCGGGCCAGCTCGGCCATCCGGCGCAGCTGACCGCGGGTCATCGGGTCGATGGGCGACAGGACCACCAGGGTGAGCCCCGCGCCGGGCGCGTGGGCGTGCGCCCACTCCAGCACGTTCAGCAGCTGTACCGGACTCTCGACGAAGGCGAGGGTGTCAGGTCCGGCGTTCTGGCCGGCTTTCCCGGCGCGGGGGCTCATCGGCGTACGACCGTCCCGTCGTATGGGGGGTTGTAGGGGTTCGGCTGGTTCAGACGGTGACCGGCTCGCCCGCCGCCGCGGCGATCTCCGCCTCGGCGACCACGCCGGCGACGCGGCGCAGCTTCTTCATCGGGCCCAGCTCGGACTCGTAGACCTTCTTCACGCCGTCGCCGAGGGAGGCCTCGATGGTGCGGATGTCGCGGACGAGGCGCGTGAGGCCCTGCGGCTCGACGGAGGCGGCCTGGTCGGAGCCCCACATGGCGCGGTCGAGGGTGATGTGGCGCTCGACGAAGACGGCGCCCAGCGCGACCGCGGCGAGCGTGGTCTGGAGCCCGGTCTCGTGGCCGGAGTAGCCGATCGGGACGTTCGGGTACTCCTTCTCCAGCGTGTTGATCACGCGGAGGTTCAGCTCCTCGGCCTTCGCCGGGTAGGTCGAGGTGGCGTGGCACATGAGGATGTTGTCGGAGCCGAGGACCTCAACCGCGTGGCGGATCTGCTTCGGGGTCGACATGCCGGTGGAGAGGATGACCGTACGGCCCGTCGCGCGCAGGGCGCGCAGCAGCTCGTCGTCCGTCAGGGAGGCCGAGGCGACCTTGTGCGCCGGGAGGTCGAACTTCTCCAGGAAGGCGACGGCCTCGGTGTCCCACGGGGACGCGAACCAGTCGATCCCCTTCTCCTTGCAGTACTCGTCGATCTGGCGGTACTCGTCCTCACCGAACTCCACGCGGTGGCGGTAGTCGATGTAGGTCATCCGGCCCCAGGGGGTGTCGCGCTCGATGTCCCACTGGTCGCGCGGGGTGCAGATCTCCGGCGTGCGCTTCTGGAACTTCACGGCGTCACAGCCGGCCTCGGCGGCCACGTCGATGAGCTTGAAGGCGTTCTCCAGCTCACCGTTGTGGTTGATGCCGATCTCGCCGCAGATGTAGACGGGGCGGCCCGGGCCGACCTCGCGCGAACCGAAGCTGCGGATGCGGGAGTTGGTGCTCATGGCAGAGATGTCCTTACTTGGTGAGGGAATCGAGAGAGGGTCCGAGAATCCAGCCGGCGATCTCTCGGATCGCGCCGTCGCCACCGGGCACGGTGGTGACCGCGCGTGCGGCGCCGCGCACGACGTCGTGGGCGCTCGCGACCGCCACGGGCCAGCCGACGAGGGCGAAGCACGGGAGGTCGTTGACGTCGTTGCCGACGTAGAGCACGCGCTCAGGCGCGATGCCCTGCTCCTCGCACCACTGCTTCAGCGCGAGGTCCTTACGGTCGATGCCGTGCAGCACGGGAATCTGCAGCTTCCGTGCGCGGGCGGCGACGACCGGGTTCTGCTCCGTGGACAGGATCAGCATCTTCAGGCCCGACTTGCGCAGGGCCGCGATGCCGAGTCCGTCGCCGCGGTGCACGGAGACGAACTCCCGTCCATCGGCATCGATCAGCACCCGGTCGTCGGTCTGGGTGCCGTCGAAGTCCAGTACGACCGCGTCGATGTCGTCCGTGGTCGGGAGGGCGCCGGGCCGGTCCGCGTCGAACAGCGGGGCCAGGGCGCGGGCGCGGGCGAGGTCGTGCGGGTCGTCGATCTCCAGCACGCGCGCGGGGTCGGTGCGCACCAGTTCCGTACGGCCGAAGAAGCGGTGCTGGTGCTTGCGGAAGCCGGGCGCGTCCATGGCGTAGGCGGCGCCGGTCTCCAGCAGGTCCTGGGGGCGGTCCTGGCGGCGGGGGCGGAACGCCTTGTCGTGGTTGACGCCGTAGCCGCCCTCGTCGTCGGCCGCGTCTGCGGCGTCCTCGGCGTCTCGCCAGATGAAGCCGTGGAACGGCGCGACCGTGACGGCGGTGTCGGCGCCGTTCTCCACGACGGCCGCCGCGACCCCGTCGACGTCCTCGCGGGTCAGGAACGGGCTGGTGCACTGGACCAGCAGCACCACGTCGACCGGGGAGCCGTGCAGCGCCTCGTGGGCGTCCATGGCGTGCAGGACGGCCGCCTCGGAGGTGGCCGTGTCACCGGCGATGGCGGCGGGTCGCAGCACGACCTCGGCGCCGCCCGCGCGGGCGGCCTCGGCGATGGCCTGGTCGTCCGTGGACACCACGACGTCCGTCACCAGCCGGCTCGCCCGGCACTCGCGGACCGCGCGGGCGACCAGAGGTATCCCGCCGACCGGGGCGAGGTTCTTCGCGGGCACGCCCTTGGAGCCGCCGCGCGCGGGGATCACCGCGAGCACCCGGCGCATGGTGGCGCCTTCGCCCGCTTGCGGGTGGGACATGGGCTCTACTCCTTGGGGTGCGGGCGCCGGTGCGGGTGCCGCCACGGGTGCGGGGCTCACAGCTCGCCCATCCGCCGGATCACGGGAGCCACCCGCTGCACGCCGTGCCGGTAGGCGCCGCGCGCCGCTCGGCGGACGATCTGGCGGACCGGGCCGGGCTCCTTGTCGTGGGCGGGGGCGCCGGGCAGCGGGGTGCCGTCGGGGCCGAGGTGGTGGCGGGCGAGGATGCCGGGCAGATAGCCGGGGGCGGTCGCCGGTGTGTAGTACGGGGTGAGCGGCGGCAGCGCCTCCGAGGCCAGCAGCTTGGCGATGCGTTCGCGGGCCGCGTCGAAGGCGGTCGCGTACGAGCCGTCGGCGGCGACCCCCTGCCGGGCCACCCAGTCGGGGTCCGGCGTGGGCCGGTGGCCGGCGTCGAGCTGGTCCCAGGAGGCGAGGCAGCCGGAGCCGACGAAGTGGTGGTTGCCCAGCACCTCGCGGACGCCGAGGTCGGTGAGGACGACGGTGGGGATCCGGCGGTGCAGGGATTCCAGGGCGGCGGTGGAGCTGACCGTGACCAGCAGGTCGGTGCGGTCCAGGACCTCGCCCATGTTGCCGTAGACCAGCCGGAAGTTGGGCGGCAGATCGAGCTTCTGCGCCAGCTTCTGGTACGGCAGCTCCTCGATGTGCGTGGTGTGCTCGCCGGGCTTGGAGCGCAGCTTGAGCAGCACCTCGCGCTCGGGGTGCAGCCGGGCGTGCTGGACCAGCCGGTTGAGCAGGTAGGTGCGGTCCTTGCGGCTGTCCGGGACGGACGGCTGGGCGGCGAACACGACCGTGTACGGGTCGTGTTCACCCGCGTAGGGCGCGCCGCCGAGGAACGGGAGTGCCACCTCGGTCACGGCGGAGGAGTCCGCGCCGACACCGTCGTAGACGGCCCGGAACCGCTCGGCGTCCTGGCGGGAGTTGGCGAGGACGAGGTCCGCGCCGTGCCGCAGCAGCAGGCCGTCGGCGAGCTTCTCGTAGACGACGCCGACGTAGCCGGTGACGACGACGGGCCGGGTGGCCCGGTCCTCCCACACACGCTTCAGCCCGTGCAGCATCGCCTGGACGCCGCCGCCGACCAGGGCGAGGACGAGCACGTCGTACGACTCCTGCGCCATGGTGCGCAGGAACTCGACGGCGGTGACCTCGCGCAGGGAGTCGGCGCGGACGCCCACCTCGGCGAGCTGGCGCGGGGTCGGAGTGGCCCGGCCGCGCAGCAGGTATCCGTCCAGGACCGGAGCGACTTGCGCCCCTTCCGCGGGGGCGGTTTCCATGGACGGGCCCGGAACGATGCGGTCCGCGGTCAGCGCACCCCATTTCCAGCGGGTGTCGGAGTCCGCGAGTACTGCGATGCGTGGGGGCTTCGTTGTACTTGGTGGCACGTCCAAGACGCTAGGAAGCAATTCCGAGTTGCGGCCCAACCACGACTCAACAAAAAGTTAACAGCGCCCCACCGAAAACCGAACTGGCCTGTCGCGGGCCGGAAAGTACACGGCATGCACCGTTCCGACACATGGAGTTCACCCCCTGTACCGCCACCGGAAAGTTGCGCAGCCGGGCCGCCCCCTAGCCTTTCTGGCGTGCCAAAGCTTTCCGTGATCGTGCCGTTCTACAACGTGCAGCAATACGCCCCGGACAACCTCAGAAGCCTTCGCGCGAATGCCCGGCCCGACTTCGAGTTCATCCTGGTCGACGACAAATCGAAGGATGAAACACCGGCCATTCTCGAACGCGCGGCCGAGGAGCTTTCCGAGGTCGCACAGGTGCGCTGTATCCACCGCGAGGAAAACGGAGGTCTCGCCACCGCGCGCAACACCGGACTCGATGTGGCGACCGGCGAGTACCTGGTCTTCCTGGACGGTGACGACTGGATCGCCCCCGGCTATCTGAGCGAGCTGGTCGCGGCCATCGAGGACCTGGGCTGCGACTTCGTGCGCACCGACCACGTCCAGGCCACCGCGCGGGCCCGCTCCGTGCACCGGGTGCCGGTCGGGCTGCGGGGCGAGGTGCTGAACCCGCGCGAGGCGATCCTGCCCGCCGACCGCACCACCTCGGTGGACTACGCCTACGCCTGGGCCGGCGCCTTCCACCGGCGGCTGCTCGACAAGGGCCTGCTGCACTTCACCGACGGGCTGCGCACCGCCGAGGACCGGCCCTGGATCTGGAAGCTGCACCGCGAGGCGGAGTCCTTCGCCGTGGTCAGCCTGCTCGGAGTGTTCTACCGGCGCGGGGTCGCCGGGTCGCTCACCCAGATCGGTGACGTCCGCCAGCTGGACTTCATCCGCGCCTTCGACCAGGTCGTCGGGGAGACCGCCGCGGACCGCGACGCGGACCGGCTGCTTCCGAAGGCGGTGCGCACCTACTGCGCGATCATCGCCCACCATCTGTCGGAGATCGACAAGTTCGAGCCCTCGGTGGCCAAGCAGCTGCGCGCGATGAGCGCGGCGGCGATAAAGCGGATGCCACAGGACGCGCTCGGCGACGTGCTCGACACCATGGACCTGCGCCGCGCCTCGACGCTGCGGCGGCTGCGGCGCCGGGTCACCACAGCGAAGGCGGCCGCCTGATGTCCCGTACCACCCAGATCTTCTGCGTCTCCACGCTGTACGGCGCCGCCACCCTGGCCGCCGCGATCGAGTCGGACTGCTTCGAGGCGGCGGACCGGCGGATCCTGCTGGTGTTCAACAACGCCATGACGCCGGAGACCACGTCGGCGGTCGACGAGATGCCGGGCTTCGGGCCGCTGCGCGAGCACTTCGACGACGTGATCTCCTTCAACGAGGCGATCCACCCCTTCCACCCGGGCGCCTGGCAGCCCCGCGCCGACGACCTGCCGCTGTTCGAGCGCTATCTGCGGCTGCTGTGGGGCCTGGGCGAGGACCGGGTCGAGCTGGTCGTGGAGTCCATCCAGGTCAGCCCCGCGCTCACGGTGGCGCAGATCTTCACCGGCGCGCCGGTCCACGTCTACGCCGACGGCCTGATGAGCTACGGCCCCACCCGCAACAAGCTCGACCCGCTGGTCGGCACCCGGGTGCGGCGGCTGCTCCACCTGGACCTGGTGCCGGGCCTCGTGCCGCTGCTGCTGACCGAGTTCGACGTGCCGCCGCAGGTGGTGCCGACCCAGGCGTTCCTGAAGGTGCTGAGCCGCCTCACCGGCGCCGTCCCGGAGCTGCCCGAGGTGCCGTCGGGTGCGGCGCTGCTGCTCGGCCAGTATCTGTCCGCGCTGAAGATCCTCTCCCCGAGCGAGGAGGAGGACCTGCATGTGCGGATGATGCGGGGCGCGGTGGCGCGCGGACATCGCACCATCGTCTTCAAGCCGCACCCGACCGCCCCGGCGAGCTACAGCCGCGCGCTGGAGACCGAGGCCGAGAAGCTGGGCGTGGCGCTGACCGTGCTGGACACGCCGGTCCTCGCGGAGGTGCTGTTCGAGAAGGCCGCGCCCGCGCTGGTGGTCGGCTGCTTCTCGACCGCGCTGTTCACGGCGGCCGCGTTCTACGGCCTGCCGGTCGCCCGGATCGGCACCGAGCCGCTGCTGGACCGGCTCACGCCGTACCAGAACAGCAACCGGGTGCCGGTGACGCTGGCCGACGCGCTGCTCCCGCCGCTGGAGGGCGAGGCGGCCACGCTCGACGAGGGTCTGCCGGCCGGGCTGGTCACCGCCGTCGGCTTCACCATGCAGCCGCAGATCCAGGCGGGCCTGCGTCCGGCGGCCGAGCGGTTCCTCGCCGCGCACTACGGCCCGGGCATCCAGCGCTACTTCAAGCGCAAGCGGCTCACCTCGCTGGGCCTGCCGGGCGGCATTCCCGAGCGGCTGTCGTTCCTGCCGAACAACGCGACCGCGCGCCGGGTGGTGCGCCGGGCGCGGGCGCTGAAGAAGGTGGTTCGCCGATAGGTTGAATCAGAGGTGAACAGCGGGACAAGGACAGAGAAACGACGGTGAGCAACCGGTTTACTCCCTTGATTCCATGGTGAGACGGCGTGGCGGTCCCTAGGATCGGGACGCCGTCCCACCGACCCCGTGAGGCACTCATGACGAAGCTCGGCCGGCTCTATCCGATGCTCGACAGCGTCAAGCTGCCGGACAACCTGCCCTACACCCAGGTGAGCACCTGGGAGCTGCAGTTCCTGTACCTGGTCGGCCGGCACGTCCTCACGGGTGACGACCGGATCGTCGAGCTGGGCTCCGGCGGCGGCGGATCGACGTACGCGCTCGCCCTGGGCCTGCACGAGTCGCCGGTGTTCGACGAGAAGACGGGACGGCTGCACGCCTACGACTTCTTCCGCGTCGGCAAGGGCACCTTCGCCACCGAGAAGTTCTTCACCGGCGGAGCCGCGCCCGAGGGAGACAACTCCTTCCTCAACGACTTCAAGAGCAGGCTGGAGCCGTTCCTGCCGTTCCTGGAGATCCACGCCGGGGACCTGTGGCAGACCTCCGACCCGGAGGACCACTCCCCCGTCGAGTTCCTGCACATCGACATAGCCAAGACGGCCCGCGTCTTCCGCTGTGTCTCCGAGCGGTTCCTGACCCGGCTGCGGCCGGGTTCCGTCGTCCTGCACCAGGACTTCGCGGGCCCGCGGCTGCCGTGGCTGCACTACAGCACCGGCGCCCTGCTGCCGTACATCGAGATCGCCGGGCCGCCCATCCGCTCCACCCTCGCCTTCGAGGTCACCAAGCCGATCCCCGAGCAGGTGCTGACCGCCATCAGCGAGGACTCGTTCCCGTACGAGAGGAAGCTGGAGCTGATCTCGGCCGTGCAGGAGCGGATCGACCGCGACCACACCGGCGGGATCCCGTTCCGTTCGGTGCTGGAGCTGGCCAAGGCGTACGTCGCCCACTACGACGGCCGGCACCGGCAGGCCTGGTCGATCGCGCGGCGGCTGACCGGCGACGAGTACCTCGGCCGCACCCGCGCCGACCACTTCAAGCAGCTCAGGACGGCGTACGACAAGGAGGGCTCGCGCCTGGCCAAGCTGGTGCGCAAGGCCGTCGGACGGTGAGACGAGCCCCCACCGCGGTGGGGGCTCATCCCTTTGTCAGCTCCCCAGGATGGTCCGCAGCTCCGCCGCGTTCGCCTGCGTGATCTTCCACAGCTCCTGCTGCCGGCCGTGCACGTCGGCCACCGTCCTGTCGTGGTCGGCGAGCAGGTCGCGCGACCGCTCCACGAGGATCGCCGCGAGGTTGCGGTCGTGGACGGAGACGCCCCACTCGGGCCGCTCGATGTCGCGCAGGAAGTACGCCATCTTCGGGTGCGAGATCAGGCTGATGATGGGCGTGCCGCAGCCGAACGGGATCATGCCCGCGTGGCCGCGCATGCCGATGACCAGCTTCGTGCGCGCGTACAGGTCGCGGATCTCGTCGTTCTCGAAGTCGTACATCGGGATGACCGGCAGCGAGATGCCGTGTTCGCGCCGCAGGTCGAAGGCGATCCGCTCGTCGTCGAGGGAGTGCGCGACGCACTGGACCTCGCCGAGGTCGCCGAGTTCGCGTACGGCCTTGGCCATCTGCGCCAGGAAGTAGCCGTAGTCGTGGCCGAAGCGCAGGCCCGCGCGGTCGTAGGCGGCGTTGATCAGAATGGTGTCGTCGCGGGTCGCCGGGTCCCGCCAGTTCGCGACCAGCTGCCGGGTGACCGTGGTCGGGCAGGGCTGGAAGCGCACCTTGTCGTGCAGGTGGGCCGGGAGCATCGCGCGGACCTTCTCGATCGAGCCGTGGTTGCGCAGCCCGAAGAAGGCGGACTTCTCCACCAGCTTGCGCAGCGACTCGCGGAACCGGTTGGCCCGGTAGGACTGGCCGTCGAAGGCGTTGAAGCCGACGGCGTACACCGCGATCGGCACGTCGATGCGCTCCAGCAGCTCGTCCGGGACGTTCCACTGCCAGGCGCTGTTGCCGTTGGGCATGGTGTCCGGGATGAACAGACCGCCGCCGCCGATGACCAGGCCGCGCCGGGCGTTGACCCGCTCCAGGGCGGCCTCGTCGAACAGCCGGTGGGCGTGGACGGAGTGCCAGCGGCGGCCGGTGGTGTCCGGGTCGAAGGCGAGCCGCACGGACTCCGGGAGCAGCTTGTCGCCCGCGTTGCCCTGCCGGTCCATGTAGAAGGCGACGTGCGCCAGCTGCTCGGCGGGGCTGCCCTGCTGCTGGCTGGGCACGCCGATCGCGCGCTGGTGCCAGATGCGGCTGGCCCGGTGGGTGGGGTCGACAGTGAGGCCCTGGAGGGCGTACTTCTGCGCGGTCGCGTCGTCGCCGTGCACCCAGGCGATCTGGGCGAGCCGGGCGAAGGCGGTGGCGGCGCGGTTGGGCGCGGAGGTGGCGAGCAGCAGCTGGGCGCGGGCCTCCTCGTAGCGCGAGACGCTCATCAGGGCGTGCCCGTACACCTCGTGCGGCCAGGCCTCGTCGACGGGGATGTGGACGCGCTCCATGATGTCGACGGCGGCCTGGTAGTCGCCGGCGCCGATGTGCGCGAGGGCCACCTTGCGGGCGGTGTCGACGTCGCCGGTGCGCTCCACGTGCGGGGTGCCGAAGTGGACCAGCAGGTCGCGGTGCGGGGAGCCGCCGCGGGACAGGAAGGCGGCGTGCAGCTCGGCGTCGCTCATCTGGTACTCGCGCCAGCGCTCCTGCGCCTGCTCGTAGCCGGACTCGCCGCCCTGCCAGGGCTTGTGGCGGCCGGTGAAGTGCAGGATCGCGGTGTCGTCGGGGACCGGGAGGTCGCCGGAGAGGCGGCGCTTGACGAAGTTGTACCTCGCGTCGAGGCGGACGAAGTCGCCGTCGAGGAGGGCGTTGAGGATGCCCTGGTCGTGCTTGTCGAGCTCGTAGGCGCCGGAGCGGCCGATCTCGTCGACGCGGGCGCAGAACTCGTCGGTCAGGAACTCCTTCTGGATGACGAGCAGGCCGCTGTTGAGCTTGTGCTGGCCGTAGAAGAACTGCGGTACGGCGGCCAGTCCCTCGCGCAGGGAGAGCAGTTCGGCGATCGAGCCGAGGACCACCATGTCGGTGTCCAGGGTGATGACCGTGTCGTAGTCGCGGATCCTGAACACGTCGAGGATGAAGTACGCCTTGCGGACCAGGTAGTTGTCCTGGTCGCCCTTGACGTAGGAGTCGTAGTGGTCGGCGTCGACGCGGCGGAAGGTCACCCGCGGGTGCAGTGCGCGGATCTTCGCGACGGAGGCGGGGCGCAGGTCGTCGTGGAGGACGATGAAGTCCTCGCAGACGCCCGGGTTGGTGAGGGCGAGGGAGCGCAGCAGGACGAGGAAGCCGGGCAGGTAGTTCTCGTCGACGAAGCTGGCGAAGGCGATACGGCGCTTGCCGGTGAGGGCGCGGGCGTCGGTGGCCGGAGCGGCGGTGGCGGGCCCGGCGGACGGTATGGCGGCGGATACAGGGGTCATCTCAGGGAAATCCTCATGCCGGAGACGCTCTGGGCCCGTTCCATGACCCACGCCTTCTCGCTGGTGTACTCGTGCACGGATGTGATGGGCATCTTCATCGCCTCGGCGATGCGGTAGGCGCCGCTCTCGTAGAAGTCGAAGCCGATCAGGTCGAGGACCGGGCTGACGTCCAGGAAGTCGAGCAGGAAGAGCATGTTGAAGCCGGAGGTGGGGATGGCCGGCCAGCGGTCGGTGCCCCACTTGCCGATGTTGCGCACCGGCCAGCGCAGCGACTCGTCGCCGAGGTACTTCTGCGCGCCCGGCACCAGGCGGTTGCGCAGGGAGTACTTCCAGTCGCCGGAGATGCCGCCGAAGACCAGGCGGGTGTCCACGGGCTGGTCCCAGTTGAAGCCGTGCTTGTGGATGGTGACGTGGATGTCGGTCCGCTTGCCGGTGTGCGCCGGGTCGATCTTGTACGAGTTGAAGCGGACGACCAGGTCGTAGCCGTCGATCTCGGCGCCCATGCCGCTCTCGCCGACCTTGCCGGAGTTGGCGATCAGGCAGATCGACTTGCCGGCGATCCGGTTGCGGAACTCGCCCAGGCTGATCCACTGCACCCCGCCGAAGAGCGGGTCGGGCAGCGGGCCGCGCATCCGGTTGCGGCGCTGCTCGGCGAAGAGGGCGATGGCCTCGGTCAGTTCGGGGGTGGGGCGGGGCTGGGCTCCGGTGCACAGGTCCAGGTAGTGGCTGAGCGCCTCCTGGAACTCCTGCTCCGGGGCCTCGGCGCGGTCGAGCGCGACCAGGGCGCCGACCAGCAGGGCCTGGGCCCGCTCCCAGTCGCCGTCGGCGTGTGCGGCGAGGCCGTCGGCCCAGACGTCGGTCGCGGGGCCGTCGGCGTGACGGGCGGCGTCCGGGACGGTGCGCTGGAGCAGGGCGAGCAGGTCGGCGCGGTGCTGCGTCGCGGTGCGCAGTCCGGCGACCTTGGCGCGGACGCCGAAGCCGTCCTCCTGGGTCAGGGCGAGGTAGCGCTCGAAGGCCTCGACGGCGGCGGCCGGGCGGCCCATCGCCTCCAGCAGCCGGCCGCGCAGCCGCCAGCCGGCGCGGGAGTTCTTGCGCTGGGTCAGCACGGTGTCGCTGATGAGCAGGGCGAGGTTCAGTTCGTCGTCGTAGCCGCAGTCGAGGGACTTGTTGCCGACCGCGAGGAGGGCGTCGAGCAGGTCGTTGCTCAGTCCGCCGCCGGCGACCGCCTTGGCGCCGCGGCGGATCAGGCCGGTCGCGCCGCCGGTGGCGGCGGGCTGCGGCTGCTCCTGCGCCCACAGGGCGAGCAGCTTGCGGAGCTGTTCGGCCAGCGCGATCCGGCGGTTGTCGAGGCTGCCGACGAGCTTGCCGCTGTGCACGGCGCAGGCCCGCAGGCAGTCCTCCAGCTCGGCCGGGGTGACCTGGGCGGTGGGCGGTCCCCCGTCGGTGGGCGCGGATGCCAGGTCCCCCGATCGGGGACGTGACCATCTGCTGCGAACCCTCGTCATGGTGCTCCTGCTGGAAAAGGAAAGGGCAAGAATCTGCCAAGGAAAGTGGGGAAGGTTTGAGAACGTTAAGAAACCAAGGCGAAGTCCAGGTGAACCGATCGGGACGCATGGGCAAATCGTGTTTCCGTCGAACGGAATTGCTAGGAAGCGCCGCCTAGGGTGGCGCTGTGCTCGAAACGGTCGTCAGCCCATCGCAGCCCGCCCCCACGGCTCTTGAGAAACCGCGCGTCGCCGGGGCGGGCCGGTTGCGCGCGCTGGACGGGCTGCGGCTGGTGGCCGCGCTGATGGTGGCGCTGTATCACTACGGCGGCCGGGGTGGCGAGATCACCGAGGCGTGGGGTTCCTCGCCGAAACAGCAATTCCCCACCCTGCACGAGTGGTTCGCCTACGGCTGTCTCGGCGTCCAGATCTTCTTCGTGATCAGCGGATTCGTCATCTGCATGAGCGGCTGGGGACGTCCGCTGCGCTCCTTCTTCGCCTCCCGCGCGGCCCGGCTGATGCCCTCGTACTGGGTGGCCGTGGTGCTGGTGACGGCGGTGTTCGCGCTGCCGGGCGTGGCGTTCGCGGCGGTCTCGCCGAGCGACGCGCTGCTGAACCTGACGCTGCTTCAGCAGCCGCTGGGCGCCGACCGGGTGCTCGGGGTGTGCTGGACGCTGTGGGTGGAGATCCGCTTCTACGCGCTGTTCGCCCTGTGTGTCGTGCTGCCTGGCGCGAGCCGGCGGCGGGTGGTGCTGTTCTGCGCGGTGTGGACACTGGCGGCGGCGATCGCCGAGGCCGCCGACGAGCCGCTGCTCGACCTGGTGCTGATGCCCGAGTACGCGCCGTTCTTCATCGGCGGCATCGGCCTGTACCTGCTGCACCGCGACCGGCGGGACGCGCTCGCGTGGGGCATCGTCGCGGTGAGCTGGCTGACCGGGCAGCACTACGCGGTGGCGAGCCTGTGGCACAGCCCCGGCCCCGGCCACTTCTCCTACCGCTCGGCCTCCGTCATCATCCTGATCGTCACCCTCGGCTTCCTCGCCGTGCTGGCGGTCGCGCTGGGCTGGCTGCGCCGGGCGGACTGGCCGTGGCTGACCACCGCGGGCGCGCTGACGTACCCCTTCTACCTCGTCCACGAGCATCTGGGCTGGGTGGCCGTCGAGGTCTTCCACCAGGAGCTGGCGCTGCCGTCCTGGCTGACGCTGGGAGCCACGCTGGTCGCGATGCTGGCGCTGGCGCGGCTGTTCAACCGGTACGTGGAGGACTGGGCGACACCACGGCTGCGACGGGCGCTGGGCTGACGGCGGGGGCCTGACCGGTTCTGACGGCGGGCGGGATCCGGTCAGCGCAGGGTCGCCGCCACGCCCTCGATGATCGCGCGCAGGCCGGTCTCGAAGCCCTGGTCGCGGTGCTGGAAGAACTCGCGGCCGCCGGCGGCGGCGAGCGGGTAGGCGGCGAGGCGTTCGTCGCGGGCGTCGAGGTCGTAGCCCTCGCCGCCGGCGGCCGGGTCGGGGCCCATCGCCTGTTCCTCGATGACGTAGCCGAGGGTGTAGCTGTACGCGGTGAACCAGGCGCGGGCGGCGGCCGCCGGGGTGAAGCCCGCCTCCGTGAGCATCCGCAGGTTGGCCTCCATCGGCTCGGCGTACGACAGGTCGGTGAAGCGCGTGCCCGCGTAGACCTTGGCGCCGTCGCGGTAGCGCAGGAGGTGGGCGCGCAGTCCGCTCATCCGGCGCAGGAAGGTCTCCCGCCAGTCGCCGCCGTCGGACGGTTCGGGTCCGGCGGTCAGCTCGGCGGTCATCCGGCGCATCATCTCCGTCGCCATCTCGTCGAGCAGCGCCTGCTTGTCCTTGAAGTGCCAGTAGAGCGCGGGGGCCTTGACGTCCAGTTCCCTGGCGATGGCGCGCAGGGTCAGGCCCTCCAGGCCGACCTCGTCGAGCAGCCTGAGGGCGGCGTCCGCCACGCGGCGGCGGTCGAGGGGGGCTCGTCGTTCCGTGCTCACGGGAGCCAACTTATCGCGCCGCGCGGGGCTCCCCGCTTGACAACTTAACGACGTTAAGGAGACGCTCTCCGGCGACGGCACTTAACATCGTTAAGGATAGGCCCATGACCACTGCGCACACGGACGTCCTGATCGTCGGCGCCGGACCCACCGGGCTCACCCTGGGCATCGACCTGGCCCGGCGCGGCACCGACGCGCTCCTCGTCGAGCGGGCGGACGGGCTGTTCCCCGGCTCCCGGGGCAAGGGCATCCAGCCCCGCACCCTGGAGGTCTTCGACGACCTCGGCGTCCTCGACGCGATCCTCGCGGCGGGCGGGAGCTACCCCGTCGGGGCGATCTGGCAGGACGGCGCCAAGGTGGGCGAGCACCGGATGTTCGACCCGGCGGAGGCGACGGAGGACTCGCCCCACGCCGAGCCGTGGATGGTCCCGCAGTGGCGGACCCAGGAGATCCTGCGGGACCGGCTCGCCGCGCTGGGCGGGCGGGTGGCGTTCGGCCGGGAGGTGGTGGGGATCGCCCAGGACGGGGAGGGGGTCACCGCCCGCTTCGCCGACGGGTCCGCCGTACGCGCCCGGTACGTCGTCGCCGCCGACGGCGGGCGGTCCGCCGTGCGCGCGGCGCTCGGCATCGGCATGACCGGCGAGACCGTCGACCCGCAGCCCCTGCTGGTCGCCGACCTGCGCATCCGCGGACTGGACCGCGAGAACTGGCACATCTTCCCGCCGCGCGACGAGGACGGCGGCTTCCTCGCGCTCTGCCCGCTCGCCGGCACCGACGACTTCCAGCTGGTCGCGCAGTTCCCGGAGGGCACCGACGTGGACCTCTCCCCCGACGCCGTCCGCAAGGTCGTCGCCGACCGCTCCCACCTCGCCGCCGAGGACGTCACCGAGGTGCGCTGGGCGTCCGGCTTCCGGGCCCGGGCCGCCCTCGCCGACCGGTTCCGGGCCGGGCGGGTCTTCCTCGCCGGGGACGCGGCGCACGTCCACTCGCCGGCCGGCGGACAGGGCCTCAACACCAGCGTCCAGGACGCCTACAACCTGGGCTGGAAGCTCGCCGCGGTGCTGGACGGGCAGGCACCGGAGGCACTGCTCGACTCCTACGAGGAGGAGCGGCGGGCGGTCGCCGCCGACATGCTCGGCCTGTCGACCGGCGTCCACCGCGGCGAGGTGCGGCGCGGCGCGGCGACCCGCCAGCTCGGCCTCGGCTACCGCGACGGCTCGCTCAGCGTGGAGCGCCGGAGCGGCCTCGCCGAGAGGGCACTGCGCGCCGGGGACCGCGCGCCCGACGGCACCGTGGGCGGCGTACGGCTGTTCGACGCCTTCCGGGGGCCGCACTGGACGCTGCTCACCGTGGGCACAGACGCCGAGGTGCCCTCCCTCGGGGTGCCCGCCGTACGGATCCCCGCGTACGAGCCGTACGGCACCGGTGTGTTCCTGGTGCGGCCCGACGGTTACGTCGGCTGGGCGGGGGACACCGCGGCCGGGTTGAGGGAGTACGCGGCGCGGGTGGGCGCGGCCCGGTAGCGGGGTGCCGGAGTGGGACGGTCAGTCGTCGCCGTCGAGGAGGGTGTCGACGGAGAGGTCGAGGGTGACGCCGACGGATTCGGGGACGGGGACGGTCTCGCCGGGCTTGTAGCGGAGAGGGTCGGGGTATTTGCCGTCGGCCGGGTTCTGGTAGAGGAGGACCTCGTTGTGTCGACGGTCAGCTACGAGGTAGACGGGAATGCCAGCCTCCGCGTAGAGCTCGACCTTCATGGCTGTGTCGTCCGCCCAGTTGGAGGAGGTCACTTCGAGCACCATGCGGAAGACATGCGGGGCGTAGCAGTTCTTCCTGACGAGCGCGTGCGAAATATCGGCCTCGACGACGGACAAGTCCGGAATCGCGTAATCCGCTGGCCCCGTCGGCAGCCACAGGCCGATACCGGGGCGAACCTTGACACCTGCCTCCTTCGCCCCGGCCTGCCGGATCTCACAACCGATTTCGAACACCGCTCCCTGGTGCGGTTCATCCGGCGGCGGCGACACGATGATGCTCCCTCGAAGGATCTCCACGCGGTGTCCGGGCAGCCAGTTGGAGACACGGTCGGCAGCTTCGGCGATCGTCATCTCGCGCTCTATCACAGCCACGGCAACCTCCTTTCAGGAGCACTCTTCACGAGAGTAGCGGGGAACGGGGCGTCTCCGCCGCTGATCACTCATACGGAGTAAGCGACCAGCTCAGAAGGCATCGCTCGGCACGTAAGTCCCCCAAACCTCACGCAGCGCGTTGCACACCTCACCCACAGTCGCCCGAGCCTTCAGCGCGTCCTTCATCGGATACAGGACGTTGTCCTCACCCTCGGCCGCCTTCTTCAGAGCCGCCAGCGCCGAGTCCACCGCCGCCTGGTCGCGCTCGGCCCGCAGCTTCGCGAGCCGTTCCGCCTGCTGAGCCTCGATGGCCGGGTCCACGCGCAGCGGCTCGTACGGCTCCTCCTCGTCGAGCTGGAAGCGGTTGACGCCGACCACGACCCGCTCGCCGGCGTCGGTCTCCTGGGCGATCCGGTAGGCGTTGCGCTCGATCTCGTTCTTCTGGAAGCCGCGCTCGATGGCCGACACCGCGCCGCCGAGGTCCTCGACCTTGCTCATCAGCTCGACCGCCGCCGCCTCGACGTCGTCGGTCATCTTCTCGATGACGTACGAGCCCGCGAAGGGGTCCACGGTCGCCGTGACGTCCGTCTCGTAGGCCAGCACCTGCTGGGTGCGCAGGGCGAGCCGCGCCGACTTGTCCGTCGGCAGGGCGATGGCCTCGTCGAAGGAGTTGGTGTGCAGGGACTGGGTGCCGCCGAGCACCGCCGCGAGGCCCTGGACGGCGACGCGGACCAGGTTGACCTCGGGCTGCTGGGCCGTCAGCTGCACGCCGGCCGTCTGGGTGTGGAAGCGCAGCATCAGGGACTTGGGGTTCTTCGCGCCGAACTCCTCCTTCATCACCCGGGCCCAGATGCGGCGCGCGGCGCGGAACTTGGCGACCTCCTCCAGGATCGTCGTACGGGCGACGAAGAAGAAGGACAGGCGGGGGGCGAAGTCGTCGACGTCCATGCCGGCCGCGACCGCCGTGCGGACGTACTCGATGCCGTCGGCGAGGGTGAAGGCGATCTCCTGCGCGGGGGACGCGCCCGCCTCCGCCATGTGGTAGCCGGAGATCGAGATCGTGTTCCACTTCGGGATCTCGGCCTTGCAGTACTTGAAGATGTCGGCGATCAGGCGCAGGGAGGGCTTCGGCGGGAAGATGTACGTCCCGCGCGCGATGTACTCCTTCAGCACGTCGTTCTGGATCGTGCCGGTGAGCTTGTCCGCGCTGACGCCCTGCTCCTCGGCGACCAGTTGGTAGAGGAGCAGGAGGAGGGCCGCCGGGGCGTTGATCGTCATCGACGTCGACACCTTGTCCAGCGGGATCCCGCCGAACAGCACCCGCATGTCGTCGACCGAGTCGATGGCGACACCCACCTTGCCGACCTCGCCGTGCGCGATCGGCGCGTCGGAGTCGTGGCCCATCTGCGTCGGCAGGTCGAAGGCGACCGACAGGCCCATGGTGCCGTTGGCGATCAGCTGCTTGTAGCGGGCGTTGGACTCCGTGGCCGTGCCGAAACCGGCGTACTGGCGCATGGTCCAGGGACGGCCGGTGTACATGGTCGGGTAGACGCCGCGGGTGAACGGGTACGCGCCGGGCTCGCCCAGCTTCTCGGCGGGGTCCCAGCCTTCCAGGGCGTCCGGTCCGTAGACCGGCTCGATGGGCAGTCCGGACTCCGACTCGCGCGCCATGGTGTTGCCTCCCGCCGAGCGCTTCCGCGCTCTGATCGCCAGTTGCTCGATTGCCAGTTACTCGCCAGTACGTATCGACCCTCGCGACGGACTGTAGCGGCGGCCGGTGCGCCGGGTGGAGGGCCCCACGCTGGGACCTTCCTCACAACGATGCCGCGCCGTTCGCAACCCGTCACGTGCGGGGAACATCTCAGGTGACGGAGGCGCCGTGTCAGCGGCGCGGGCGGGAGACGGGGGGCTGTCATGCGGACGACGGGCGGGGGACGGGCGATCGCCGCGCTGGCGGCGCTGCTGACGGTCTGCGGCTGCACGGCACAGGCGGTGGACGCGGACGGCGAGCCGCGCGGGCCGGTGCGCATCGAGGTCACGAGCACGGCGCCGGCCACGGCCCCGGCCGCTCCGAAGCCCTCCGCCACAGAGGACGACACCGCGGCGGACGGCGTCACGGCGGACGACAAGCCGAGTCCGCCCCCTCCTCCCCCGGTCCTGTGGTCCCGCGGCGACACCGGCCGTGACGTCCGCGAACTCCAGGCCCGGCTGCGGCAGGTCGCCTGGCTGTTCGACGGGCCCACCGGGACGTACGACGACCTGACCGAGCAGGCCGTCAAGGGCTTCCAGGGCAAGCGCGGACTGCCCCGGACCGGCGAGACGGACACCGTCACCTGGCAGCGGCTGCTGGGGATGACCCGGGAGCCCGGGCAGTGGGAGCTGTATCTGATGGGCGGCCAGCCCGCCGACGCGCCCGATCCGCGCTGTCTGACCGGCCGGGTGCTCTGCATAAGCAAGTCGAGCCGGACCCTGCGCTGGATGATCGACGGACGGACGGTGACCACACTGCCGGTCCGCTTCGGCTCGGAGTACACCCCGACCCGCGAGGGCGAGTTCCAGGTCTACTGGAAGTCCCGCCACCACCACTCCACGCTGTACGACTCGCCGATGCCGTACGCGATGTTCTTCAGCGGCGGTCAGGCGGTGCACTACTCGGCGGACTTTGCCGCGCGCGGTTACGCGGGCGCCTCGCACGGCTGTGTCAACGTCCGGGACGAGGCGGCGATCGCGGAGCTGTTCCCTCAGGTGCGGACCGGCGACAGGGTCGTCGTCCACTGGTGAGAACGGGGAGAGCCGGGAGAGCGGTGATTGCGGGGCGCGGGCGGGACCGGGGGAACGTGTCCCGCCCGCGCCGTGTGCACGAGCCGTGGGTACGGGGGGAACCCCGGCTCCGTGCGACGGCCGATGACCAGTCGGCTCACTCTGTACTGCGCCACGGCGGCCGAAAACGTCACACCCTCGCGAAAAAAAGTTGAGCCGGAGACAAAAGCGCAGGTCAGCGGGGTCTTTTACGGCGGGCGGGTCAGCGGGTGGTGTACGGCGGGGTGAGCGAGGGCTGCGGCTCCGGGGACAGGCGGCCCTGGCGGTCCGAACCGACGGGGCCGGCTATGCCGTGGCCGTCGTGGTCGCTCCTGCCGCCGTTGCCCTTGCCCTCATCGCCCTTGCCTGCGTCGCCCTGGCCGTCGTCGTCGTTGCCCTTGCCGTCGGCGTCGTTGCCGCCGCCGTTGGCGTTGTCGCCCTTGCCCTGGCTCTGTTCGGAGCCGGTGGACCCGGCGAGCGAACCGCCGGTGGATCCGGCGAGGGACCCGCCGCTGGATCCGCTGTTGGAGCCGCCGGTGGCGCCCCGCAGCACGCTCTCGCAGTACCGGCTCACCCGGGAGGAGCCACCCGCCACGCCCTCCAGGGCGCGTCGGCGGTCGGCGTCCAGGCTGCGGCCGTCGCGTACGGCCCGGCAGGACGAGGCGATCTCGTTCCACGAGCGGCCCGTACCGGTGGACGGAGTGGTCCGGTCCCCGGGGTCCCGGCCGGCCTCGGTGCCCCGCTCGGCCGTCTCCCGCGACGGCGTGCCGGCGCCGGGCGCGGCGGGGCCGCCGGCGCCGCCGTGGGTGCCGTCCGGGGACGGCGTGATGAGCGGGCGGTCCGGGGTCGCGGCGGCGGACACCGAGGCGGCGGGGCCCGGTTCGGTGTCGTCGAACGGCGTCGGCAGCACTCCGGTTCCGGCGGCGAAGGCGACCCCGCCGACCATGCCGACGGCCAGCGCGGCGGCCAGTCCGAGGCGCAGCGGGCGGTGCCGGCGCGGGCGGCGGGCGTCCGTCGCGCCGGCGCCCGCGCGGGCGCCGATGCGGAACAGCCCGGCGTCGGCCGGGCGGGTGCGGAGGGGGTCGGCGAGTGCCGCGCGGGTCTCGTCCCGCTCCGCGCGCGCCTTGCGGAAGGCGGCCAGCGCGGCGGCCTCGCCGGGGAGTTCCTCGCTGGTCAGCGGCGGTGTCTCGGAGAGCGCGCCGAGCGCTTCGGCGAGCCGTTCGGCCTGGCCGCGAGCGGCGGCGCCGACAGCGTCCGGTGACTCCCCGCGCAGCAAACGCTCCGCCGTCTCACGGTCCAGCCACCTGTACTGCTCGTCGGCCATCACATGTCCTTCTGCGTCCGCGGGCGCGTATGCGTCACACTCGCGGACGTCACCGCGCGGCGGCGCGGTTCTCGCGGGGGCGGCACGGCGTCGAGCACCCCGGCGGATTCCGGATCGCCGCCCGGCTCGCCGAGCAGTTCGGCCAGCCGCTTCAGGCCGCGGTGCGCCGCCGTGCGGACCGCGCCGGCCCGCTTGCCGAGCGTCTCGGCGGCGGTCTTGGCGTCCAGCCCGACGACCACGCGGAGCACGACGGCCTCGGCCTGGTCCTGCGGCAGCCGGGCTATCAGGGACAGGGTGCGGTCGGTGGCCAGCGCCTCGATGGCCTCGCCCGCGGTGTCGGACTCGGCGGCCTTGCCCGTCAGTTCGGTCTCGTCGCCGCCGATGGCGGGGCGGCGGCCGCGCATGCGTATGTGGTCCAGGGCGCGGTTGCGGGCGATCCGGGCGGCCCAGCCGCGGAAGCGGTCCGCGTCGCCGCTGAACCGGTCGAGATCCCGGGCTATCTGGAGCCAGGCCTCGGACGCCACGTCCTCGGCGTCGGGCTCGCCGACCAGCGTCCGTATGTATCCGAGCAGCCGCGGGTGCACCGCGCGGTACACAGTACGGAACGCGGTCTCGTCCCCGTCCTGTGCCGCCAGCACCGCTGCCGTCAACTCGGCGTCGTCCCCCAGCACCGCACTCCCTCTGCGCCTCACCGGCGCCGCTCTCGCGCGGGCGTCTGCCACATTCGCTCTGTCTTCCACCTGTCCGCGGTCCGGTGCGAATGGCACGTTACGACCTGAAACCGCTCCCCGTCCATGTCCATAGAAGATGCAACTAACTCGTGACGCGACGGGTGTGCGCGGGCGTGGACGCGGGGGTGTGACACAAAACGCATCCGCGGCGCTGTAGGAAGTACGGGTCGCCGCGCGGCCCGTGCCGCGCGACGGCCGGGGCCTCTCCTGTGGGGGGTGGCGGCCCCGGCCGTTGCCTTGGCAGCGTCTGCGGGGCCGGCGGATGTGACGAGACACACGCCGCGAACGGTCCGGTTCACGTGCTCCTCGGTCCGGCTTCTCGCTTCCGGTTCCTCAGTCCCTGTTCTTCCCGGGCGCCTTGTCCGGCCTGCGCTCCTGGCCCTGGCTGCCGGGATCCGTCGGCCGGGCCGCGGGGGTGGTGGCCGCAGCGCCCGGTCCGGCCGGGTCCGGCAGGTTCGTCCGACCGCTGGTCTGCTGCCGCGCGCAGTACTCGGCGACCTTCTCCGCACCGCCCGCCGCCGCGATCAGCCGCTCCCAGGCCGTCGCCGCCATGGCGTTGCCGCGGCCCTGCACCTGCTCGTAGGCGCGGCAGTGGGCCTCGGTGTCCGCCGCGGTGAACGGGCGGTCCGGGCGCGCCTCGCCAGTGCCGGGCGCCGGGGCGGTGGGCCGCTCGGTCGGCTGGGCGGGCGCGCCGTCGGCCGGGGCGGCACTGCGGCGGTCGCCGGGGGAGTCCTCCGGGGCGGGTCCTGCCGAGCCGATCGCCGCGACCGCGACACCACCCAGCGCGAGGCTCACCGTGAACAGGGAGAGCGCGGCCTTCACCGACCGCGCGAGTCCGCGCTGCCCGCGGGGCCGCCAGTCGTCCCGACGCCGGGTGCGCGCCTGATGCGCCCCCGCGTCCCGAGCCGCCCGGAAGGCGGCCACGGCCCGCGACTCACCCTCGCCGCCGACCCGCTCCTCCCGCATCGCGGCGACGAGCAGCGCCTGAACCCCGGCTTCGTCGATCGCCCCCGGCGGGAGGGAAGTTGCGGTCGCGTCGGGGCGGGCGAAGCCCGCGGGGCGCGGCCGGCCGGAGGCGGGCGCGGCGGGGCGGCCAGAAGCAAGCGCGTCCGGGCGGGCGGAGGCAGGCGCGTCCGGGTGGCCGGAAGCGGGCGCGTCCGGGCGGCTGGAAGCGGGCGCGTCGGGCCGGCCGGAGGCAGGCGTGCCGAGGCGGCCAGAAGCAAGCGCGTCCGAGCGGCCGGAAGCGGGCGCGTCCGGGCGGGCGGAGGCAGGCGGGGCAGAGCCGGCGGGGGCGGTGGAGCCGACGGAGGCGTTCGCGTCGGAACCGGTGGAAGCCGCGGTGTCGGACCCTCCCGCGGTCCTCGGGGCAGGGTGGGCATGCCGGGGGTCGGGCGGGCCGTCGTTGCTCAGCCGTTCCGCCATGTCCGCTTCCTGTTCTGTCCGACCACTGCCGTCCGCCCGGCCGGGTCTGTCGCCCTCGCCGTCGTCGTCACTGTTCATTTCGGTGTTCGTTTCCGGCGTTCTCGTCGACGTCCTCCGTCGACGTTCATGTCGACTCCCCCAGCGTCCCGGGGCCGCCATCCGTCACACCCCGGTCGCCCAGCTGCCGGGCCAGCCGTCTGAGTCCGCGGTACGCGGCGGTGCGCACGGCGCCGGGGCGCTTGCCGAGGACGCGGGCGGCGGCGGGGCCGTCGAGTCCGACGACGACCCGCAGCAGCACCGCCTCGGCCTGGTCCCGGGGCAGTGCGCGGACCAGGGCCAGGGCCTGCCCGGTGGAGATGGACTCCAGGGCCTGGTCGTGGGTGGTGTGCGGGCCGGGCAGGTCCAGGACGTCCTGCTCCAGGGCCGACGACCGGGGCCGTACCTTCTGCCGGCGCAGATGGTCCAGCGCCCGGTGGCGGGCGATGGTGGCCGTCCAGCCCCGGAAGCCCGCCCCGTCCCCCTTGAACCGTCCCAGGTCCCGGGCGATCTCCAGCCAGGCGTCGGAGGCCACGTCCTCGGCGTCGTCGCCGACCAGTCCCCGCAGATAGCCGAGCAGCCCCGGCTGCACCAGCCGGTAGGCGACCGCGAAGGCGGCCTCGTCACCGTCCTGGGCCCGCGAGACGGCCGCACCCAGTTCCCCGTCGTACGCCTGCGCGCGGCGGGGTTCCCCTCCCTGGCCCAAGAACTGTCCTCGCCCTTAACCGGTCTGTGGCGGATCCGCAGCGGGGGGACACGACCGCCCTTGCCCACCTCCCCCATGGTCATCTGCGCCGGGGCTCACAGAAATGTCACAGCGGGTCAGCGGCCCCTGCCTTCTCACGCCACCGCCCTGCGCGCGCGTCCGTGGAGTGTCAGATAGAAGGTCTGCAGGGACTCCTCGGGGCTCCCGGAGTCGAAGCGGTTGTGGACCTTGCCGAGCGGGTTCCAGATCCGGCCGTCCGGCATGCGGACGCCGACCGGCTGCCCGAAGTAGGTGCACTGGTGGGCGTCGAAGTCCACCCACACCGCGCCCGCGCGGCGCACCAGCACCTCGCCGACGTACGCGCCGAGCCCGAACAGCGTCTCGCCCACCCGCTCCCGTTCGGCTCCGCCCTTGCGCAGCCCGTCGATGAGGAAGTCGACCACCCGCAGGCTGGCCACGGAGAAGTCCAGCGGCAGCCGGTTGCGGGCGGTGACGTGTGCCACGAAGGCGGTGGTGTACGGGCGCATCTCTCTCGCGCACGGCCTTCTGCTGGTGTCCGCCCCGTCCATGAGCCCGTCCCTTCGCTCAAGTGGGAGAGGCCCCTCCGGCTCTCCGGATGACCAAGCGGACAGCCCCTCACGAACATCACTGCTCACGGACGTGTCCATTCGCACACAGGCAAATCACAGATCCCGTACAACCTTCTGGCCACTTGAGCGTCGTTGGTGACATGTGCGAAGACCCGGTGACGTTTCGCGGGCTCCGAGCGCTGAGTGAGTGTTGCCTGTGTGACAGGTGTGACAGGCGTGATACGACCGTGTCCCTTTTCCAGAGGTGGGGAAGTTGAGTCCTCGCAAGGCCCATGCGTACAAACCGCTCAGTCTGAAAAGACGGGCGTGGCTGACGGTCGGAGCCGTCGTGCTGAGCGGCGCCGGCATCGTCACGTACGCGATGGCCGAACCGTCCGAGCCGTCCGACGACAAGGCCCAGGTCCGCGAACCGGCCATCCACACACTGAAGTTGAAGGACCGCGGCGCCGGCCGCAAGGGCCTGGACCGGCGCGGCACCGAGCAGTTCAGCGCGGTGGTGCTGACCTGGAACGACCCCGAGGCGCAGGCCAAGGGCACGCCCCAGGTGCGGACCCGGGACGCGGAGACCGGCACGTGGTCCGCCTGGCAGAAGGTGCTCGTCGAGCCGCCGCAGGCCGACGGCGCCGAGGGTGAGCGCGCAGCGCTGCGCGGCGGCACCGAGTCGGTGTGGACCGGCGCCTCCGACGGCGTCGAGGTGCGCATCGTGAACGCCGACGGCACCGAGGCGACCGGCCAGCCCGCCGGCATGGACATCAAGCTGCTCGACCCGGGCACCGACCCGGAGGGCGGCCTGGAGCCGGCCGCGTTCGCCGCGGAGACGACCACGCCGACGCCTTCCCCGACGCCCACCGAGACGGTGACCGGTTCGCCGACCCCGAGCGCCACCGAGACGGCGACCGGCTCCCCGACGCCGACCGGTTCCCCCAGCACGTCCGCTTCCCCGACGGCGTCCCCCTCCCCCACCCCCACCTCCACGGTCCCGGCGCCCCGACCCTCCACGGTCGTCAAGCCGCCGATCATCACGCAGGCCGAGTGGGGCGCGTCCACGGACTACGACGGCACGCCGAGCTACGGCACCGAGATCAAGGCCGCCGTCATCCACCACACCGGCATCGACGCCGACAACACCATCTCGTGCGCCGAGTCCGCGGCCCGGCTGCGCTCCATCCAGCAGGCGCACTTCAGCCAGGGCTACTTCGACATCGGCTACAACTTCGTCGTCGACAAGTGCGGCCAGATCTTCGAGGGCCGCAGCGGCGGCATGGACCTGCCGGTGGTCGGCGCGCACGACGCCGGGTTCAACACCAACACGGTCGGCATCTCGTACATCGGCAACTTCGAGAAGGCCAAGCCCAGCCGGGCCGGGATGGACGCGATCGCGCGGGTCGTCGCCTGGAAGTTCGGCATGTACGGCATCGACCCGGCCGGCAAGGTCACGCTGACCTCCGGCGCGCCGCTGAACTACAGCGGCAACAAGGTCCCGCAGGGGGAGCAGATCACCCTGCCGCGGGTCTTCGGGCACCTGGACACCAACGCGACCGCCTGCCCCGGCGTCTCCCTCTACGGCAAGCTCGGCTTCATCCGCACGCTCGCCAAGACCCCGGGCATCTCGCACGCCCTGGCCACCTCCGACTACAACCGGGACGGCATCTCCGACCTGGTCACCGGCGTGCCCAAGGCGAACACCGTGAAGGTGGTCCCGGGCGGCCTCAACGGCCCCGACACCGCCGCCAAGCTGACGCTCACCCAGAACAGCCCCGGCGTCCCCGGCTCCTCCGAGACCGGTGACGGCTTCGGCGCCGCCACCGCCTGGGGCGACGTCAACGGCGACGGTCACGCCGACCTCGCGATCGGCTCCCCCGGCGAGGACGACACCAGCGGCAACGCCG
Organism: Streptomyces sp. NPDC030838; assembly: GCF_055572035.1. Lineage (NCBI taxonomy): Bacteria > Bacillati > Actinomycetota > Actinomycetes > Kitasatosporales > Streptomycetaceae > Streptomyces > Streptomyces sp. NPDC030838. The sequence goes on from NZ_JBVIED010000002.1 coordinate 312,731, forward strand.
ACCGCGGCCAGGTCACGGTGATGTACGGCCCGGCGCTCACCACCGGCTTCGGCTACACCACGTCCGGAGTCACCGCGGCCGGCGCCAAGCTCGGCTCCACGGTCACCGTCGGCGACTTCAACGGTGACGGCAAGGCGGACGTGTTCTCGGCCGGCACCGGCAAGGGCGGCCACTACAACGTCCGGCACACCGGCGGCGCCACGAAGACCGGCGCCCTCACCACCGCCACCGGCGCGCTCTCCTACCTGGACGCCGCGACCGGAGACTTCAACCTCGACGGCTACGCGGACGTCGCCCTGAACTACCGCGACACCGGCGGCATCGGCCGGGTCGTCCGGTTCGCGGGCTCCGCCTCCGGCCTCACCAAGGTCGGCGTCATCTCCGTCAAGGGCGGCCGGTCCATCGCGGCCGGTGACGTGAACGGCAACGGCTACGACGACATCGTCATCGGCCAGCCCGTCGCCGCCGAGTCCGGCGCCATCTCCGGCGGCCAGATCACCATGGTCCCCGGCACCTCGACCGGCTTCACCACCACCGGCATGACCGTCATCCACCAGGACTCCGCCTCCGTCCCCGGCGGCAACGAGTCCGGCGACGCGTTCGGCACCTGGGTCTCGGTCGGCGACTTCAACGCCGACGGCTACCTGGACGCCCTCGCCGGCGCCCCCGGCGAGGACCTGGCCCGCAGCGGCGTCAACTACGCCAACGCGGGCAACGCGATCCTGGTGAGGGGCAGCGCCTCCGGCCTGACCGGCTCCGGCTCCATCGCCGTCTCGCAGGACACCACCGACATCCCCGGCTCCGCCGAGAAGGACGACCGCTTCGGCTCGTCCGTCACCCTGACGGACCTGTCCGGCTACGGCCGCGCCGACCTCACCTTCGGCGCCGACGGCGAGGACGGCACGGACGGCATCCTGCTCCACCTGCCGAGCAACAGCACCGGCCTCGGCTACGCGGACTCGGTCATCTACAGCAAGACCACCCTGGGCACGCCCACCGACGCCCGCCTGGGCCAGACGCTGACGCCGTAACACCGCACGTCGGACGTCGTACGACGGCCGGGGTCCCGTCCGCGGGGCCCCGGCCGTTCCGCGTGGACGCTAACGGCAGGGCGCTGTCGCGTCCCGGCACAGCAGGCGCAGCGAGCCGTCGCCCGCGAAGCAGCGGCGGGCCTCGTCGATGGGGTCCCACAGCCGGCCGTCCGGGGTGCGCACCCAGTGGTCGCCGCCGCTCGCCCACCACTCCGCGCCGGTCTGCCGGACGATCACCTCACCGGCGTACGCCCCGAAACCGCGCAGCACCGACTCCACGGCGGGGTACGGGGTGTCCTCGCGGCGCAGTTCGTCGATGAACCGGTCGACGCGCCACAGGCTCTGCGCCGAGTAGTCGAGGCGCATCCGCGCCCCCTCCCGCATCGCCGCGACCGCGTCCGCCGCCCACCGCGCCGGCTTGGTCGCGGCGGAGGGCCTGATCTCCTGCTGTGTCGTCGTCACATGGGGAAGAGCGCGCCGGGCCGGAGATCCGTCACGCGCATGCGGCGGCTTCTCGCAACCGGCGCAGGACCGCCCCATCCGACCGCAGGACGGTCACAGGATTCTCGCTCCGACGTGGGTTTACGCGTGCCGCGCCCGGCGCGACACCACCGCTCGCAGCACCCGGCGTCCCTCGGTGGAGACGTCCAGCGCGCGGCGCAGGCCGCCGGTGCCGTGTTCGGCGAGGAGTTCGAGAACGGTGACCTGGCGGCGCAGTTCGGCGGCGACGAGCGGGGACATGCCGTCCGTACGGCCGGTGCGCCGGGACTCGACCGAGTCCGCGTCCTCGGCGGGGTCGAGCAGCCGGTGGACCTGGAGGGCGGCGACGGAGCAGGCGTCGGCCCACACCCGCGCCTCGGGAGCCGACCGGATGGCCGGGGCGGCGGCCAGCATCCGCCGGACGAGCAGGGCGGCCTCGTCCTCGACGTCCTCGGCGTCCATGACGTCCGCGACGCCCAGCTCGGCGCGCACCCGCTCCAGCAGTCCGCCCCACGCGCCGGCGTCGCCGCCGTCCACGAGGTTCGCCCACAGCGGGCGCAGCACCTCGTCGTCACCGCCGAGCAGCGGCACGCACCGATCCAAACAAGCCAGTCCGCTGACGGCCAGTCCGCGTTCGTCGGCCTGTGCGATCAGTTCCACCAGGCTCATCCACGTTCTCCCTGTCCGGGCCTGTACCGAGGCCTGCTGAGGCCTGCCTGGGCGCCGACCTTAACGGAGCCCGCACTTCCCCTTACTGCGTGCGACCGCCGAGTTCTGTCACAGGGGGACGACGCCGAGCCGGTCGAGGAGGAGGAAGAGAAGCTTTTCGGCCACAGGGTCGGGATCGGCGGTGAGGACGTCGTACAGCGGCTCCGCGGGGACCGTGTGCCCGGCCTCCGCCGCCCAGGCGACGGCCCGTTCGGCGGCGTCGCGGGGTGGCAGGAAGTAGTCCTCCAGGGTCAGCCCCTCGTTGGCGGCGCCGAGATACCGGGCCGTGGCCGCCCGCGCCAGACAGGTCGTCCACACCCCGCTCTCCTCGCCCGCCGCCTCCACGACCACGCATGCGCTGTCCATCACGTACCCGAAGAGCGCGGGCGCCCCGGTCTCGCGGGCCAGCGCGCTCATCCCGGTGATCTCGCCGTCCGCGCTCGGCCACTCCCACACCTGCCAGCCGCCCGGCGCCGTACGGTGCGGCCGCAGCCCCTCCATCCCCGCCAGCGCCGTCAGCCCGTCCAGCGGCCGCTCCGCGCGGCCCACGACGAAGTACCCCCAGTAGCCCATCTCCAGCCGCCCCCCGTCCCGTGTCAGCCGAGCTTGTCCGCCAGTGTCCTGAACTCGGCCCAGGAAAGCGAGGGTCCACCCGGGTTCCAGAGCTTCTGCACGGTGGCCCGCAGCGGCATCCGGATGCCCGCCGCGACCTGGTCCTGGGTCTGGGCGCCGGCGAGGTCGCACCAGACCGCGAACGTCCCGCCGAGGATCTGCCCGTCGTACCGCTCGGGCACGGCCTCCGTCCCGCGCAGCACCCGAGGTGTCCACTGCTCGTAGATCCGCTCCCCCGTCGGATAGACGAAGGTCTGCGGCTGCCCGAGGACGTAGTACAGGAACTCGTCGTTGTAGTTGATCACCTGGCGCCCGGCGCTCAGGTACTCCGCCGGCGGCCGGGCCCCGATCTCCTTGCCCGTCCAGTACGCGACCTGGATCCGCTCGTCGGCCCGCACGGACGTGCCCCGGTAGAAGCCGTCGTTCCACGCGCGCGGGGTCTTGCCCTGGACCCGGACGGTCTCCGCGCGGTCGTTGAGCCAGCCGGTGGCGAGGTCCGCGACGGTGCCGCCGGCGCCGTAGGCCTCCCGCGCGGCGGCGGCCAGCTGCGGATACGCCGTCTCGGGGTCGGCCGCGGTGAGCGCCCGGTACTCGTCGCCGCCCAGATGCCAGGGCGTGCCGGGGAACAGCTCGGCGTACTCGTTCAGCAGGTCGTCGACGATCTCGGCGGCGTCCGGGTTCGAGATGTCGACCGCGCCCCTCGCCACGATGCCCTGCGCGTTCCGCAGTTGCAGACCGGGGTGGGCGGTGATGACGGCCCCGAGGTGTCCGGGCGAGTCGATCTCCGGCACCACGGTGATGTGCCGGCTCTCCGCCAGCTCGACGATCCGCCGCACCTGCGCCTTCGTCAGGTGGTCCTTCGAGACGACCTCCGGATGCGTGTCGGAGGCGATCCGGAAGCCCTGGTCGTCGGAGAAGTGCAGGCCCAGCTCGTTGAACTTCAGATCCCCCAGCTCCCGCACCCGGTCCTCGATCCACCCGGCGTCGAAGTGCTTGCGGGCGATGTCCAGCATGAACCCGCGCTGCGGCTTGGCCGGGTCGTCGCGCACCACGCCCTCCGGCGCCGTGCCGCCGCCGCGCACGGCCTGCTTCAGCGTGCGGGTGCCGTAGAAGACGCCCGCGTCGTCGGACGCGCTGATCGTCACCCGGCCGCCGCGCACGGTCATGGTGTACGACTCCGGATCCGCCCCCTCGTCGTCGTTCAGCGCCAGCCGTACGTCCCCGGCCCGCACGTCCCCCTTCGCCCCGCCGTACGTCATCCCCAGCTCACCGGCGATCAGCCGCCCCTCGTCGGCGAGGTCGGCGTCGCTCACCACCACCCGGTGCGCGCCCTCCGGCCGCCAGCCGGGCCCCCGCGCCGGCGTGTGCGCCCGTACGGCGGGAATGGTGCGCGGCGCGGAGGAGAGCGGGTAGCTCCGGCTCGGACTCGGCTGGCGCCCCTGCTCCGGCAGGGTGGGCGCGCGCCCGGCGGGTTCCTCGACCGAGGTCCGCCGAGCCGACCCCACCGGCTCCCCACCGCCGCCCCCGTCACCCCCGCCGGCCCACAGTCCCAGCCCCACCCCGGCCGCGACGACCACGGCGGCGGCCCCGGCCGCCATCGCGGCCGTCCGCCGCCGCCTCGCCTTCGTCGCCGGCAGTCGGCGCCTGTGCTGGCTCACGCCGACAACGTAAGCCCGAAGCTGACGGCAGACGTCGACCACAGGTCCCTAAACTCTCCCGTGCGGGTGAAATTCAGGCATCCGTCGGACACACCGTGACCACTCTCGATAACGTGGTGGCACAACTTTCACACCTTCCTCGAGGACCCACGCTGCCCGCGCACCGTCTCCCCGACCTGCCCAGCCGGCTCGCCATACCCCCGCTGGACGTCTTCAACGCCGCACCCGCCGAATCCGCCCGGCGCACCCTCCTCACCTGCCTGCACAGCCTCCGCTGGGCAGCCCGCGTGGCCACCCACCGCCCCTACCCCGACCTGGACTCCCTCCTGGCCGCCGCCGACGAGGCGGCGTACGACCTGACGCCGGGAGATATGGCGGAGGCGCTTGCGGCGGAGTCCCTGCCGGACCTTCCGGATGGAACGTACGAGGCGGCACATACCGCATTGAGCGCGGCATATGCCGCCTACGAGGCTCGATTCGGACACGTGTTCGTCATCAGCGTGAACAGCGCATCGCCGAACGAAGCCCTCAACCACGTCCTGACATCCATCCGGTCACGATTGACGAACGATCCGGAAGAGGAGCGGGTCATCGCGGTGGACGAACTCCGGCGCCTCGCAAAGGGACGGCTGGTGAGGATGCTTGGGGGCGCGGGGAACTGCGCGACCAGCCCAAACGGCGCCGCACCCGGCATATAGCAGGACCTCCCACCCCAAAAGCCGCAGGCCTCACCCATCCGCGTGCCAGTTTGATCACACCGACAGGCCCCGCGTAAGCGCCGCAGGCAACCGTCGCTACGATGCTGGGGGCCGGTGGACCGTACCCGGCCGGGCCCGTCCGACACCGAAGCCGGCAGGCCCCAATCCCGCTCCCGGAGGGTTCTTCCGTGCCGGCTGGAACGCTGTACCGCGGACGGGAAGGAATGTGGTCCTGGGTGGCTCACCGAGTCACCGGCGTCCTCATTTTCTTCTTCCTGTTCGTGCACGTGCTGGACACCGCACTCGTCCGTGTCTCCCCCGAGGCCTACGACGAGGTCGTGGCCACCTACAAGACGCCGATCGTCGCCGTGCTGGAGTACGGCCTCGTCGCCGCCATCCTCTTCCACGCGCTCAACGGCCTCCGCGTCATCGCCGTCGACTTCTGGTCGAAGGGCCCGCGCTACCAGAAGCAGATGCTCTGGACCGTCGTAGGCATCTGGGTCGTGCTGATGCTCGGGGCGATCTACCCCGTCCTCGGCCACGCCGCTCGTGAACTCTTCGGGAGCTGACGCCCATGTCCACCACTGAGACCCCCGCTTCCGGCATCGGCCCGGTCGAGGACGCCGTCGGCTACAGCGTCGACAACCCGGCGCCCTACATCGAGGCCCCCCGCAAGCGCACGAAGAAGACCCCGAAGTCGACCCGGGGCAACTTCGAGATGGCGGCCTGGCTCTTCATGCGCCTGTCCGGCGTGGTGCTGGTCGTCCTGGTCATCGGCCACCTGCTGATCCAGCTCGTGCTCGACGGCGGCGTCTCCAAGATCGGCTTCGCCTTCGTGGCCGGCCGCTGGGCCTCCCCGTTCTGGCAGGTCTGGGACCTGCTGATGCTGTGGCTGGCGATGCTGCACGGCGCCAACGGCCTGCGCACGGTCATCAACGACTACGCGGAACGCGCGAACACCCGGCTGTGGCTCAAGGGCCTGCTCTACACCGCCACGGTGTTCACCATCCTGCTGGGCACGCTGGTGATCTTCACCTTCGACCCGAACATCCGCTAGGCACGGGGCTGCGAGAATCATGAAGATCCACAAGTACGACACCGTCATCGTCGGCGCCGGTGGCGCCGGTATGCGCGCGGCCATCGAGTCGACGAAGCGCAGCCGCACCGCGGTCCTGACCAAGCTCTACCCCACCCGCTCCCACACGGGCGCCGCGCAGGGCGGCATGGCCGCCGCGCTGGCCAACGTGGAGGAGGACAACTGGGAGTGGCACACCTTCGACACGGTCAAGGGCGGTGACTACCTGGTCGACCAGGACGCCGCGGAGATCCTGGCGAAGGAGGCCATCGACTCGGTCCTCGACCTGGAGAAGATGGGCCTGCCGTTCAACCGGACCCCGAACGGCACGATCGACCAGCGCCGCTTCGGCGGTCACAGCCGCAACCACGGCGAGGCCCCGGTCCGCCGGTCCTGCTACGCGGCCGACCGCACCGGCCACATGATCCTCCAGACGCTGTACCAGAACTGCGTCAAGCACGGCGTGGAGTTCTTCAACGAGTTCTACGTCCTGGACCAGCTGATCACCGAGGAGAACGGCGTCAAGAAGTCCGCCGGTGTCGTCGCCTACGAGCTGGCGACCGGTGAGATCCACGTCTTCCAGGCGAAGGCCGTGATCTACGCCTCCGGCGGCTGCGGCAAGTTCTTCAAGGTGACGTCCAACGCGCACACGCTGACCGGTGACGGCCAGGCGGCCGTGTACCGGCGGGGCATCCCGCTGGAGGACATGGAGTTCTTCCAGTTCCACCCGACCGGCATCTGGCGCATGGGCATCCTGCTGACGGAGGGCGCCCGCGGTGAGGGCGGCATCCTCCGCAACAAGGACGGCGAGCGCTTCATGGAGAAGTACGCGCCGGTCATGAAGGACCTGGCGTCCCGTGACGTCGTGTCCCGCTCCATCTACACCGAGATCCGGGAGGGCCGCGGCTGCGGTCCCGAGGGCGACCACGTCTACCTGGACCTCACCCACCTGCCGCCGGAGCAGCTGGACGCCAAGCTCCCGGACATCACCGAGTTCGCCCGTACGTACCTCGGCATCGAGCCGTACACGGACCCGATCCCGATCCAGCCGACCGCGCACTACGCCATGGGCGGTATCCCGACCAACGTCGAGGGTGAGGTCCTGGCGGACAACACCACCGTCGTGCCGGGTCTGTACGCCGCCGGCGAGGTCGCCTGCGTGTCGGTGCACGGCGCCAACCGCCTCGGCACCAACTCGCTGCTGGACATCAACGTGTTCGGCAAGCGGGCCGGTATCGCGGCGGCGGAGTACTCGCAGAAGGCGGACTTCGTCGAGCTGCCGGAGAACCCGGAGTCGTTCGTCGTCGAGCAGATCGAGCGGCTGCGCAACTCCACCGGCAACGAGCGGGTCGCCCAGCTCCGCAAGGAGCTGCAGGAGACCATGGACGCCAACGTCATGGTGTTCCGCACCGAGCAGACGATCAAGACGGCCGTCGAGAAGATCGCCGAGCTGCGCGAGCGCTACAAGAACGTGGCGATCCAGGACAAGGGCAAGCGGTTCAACACGGACCTGCTGGAGGCCATCGAGCTGGGCAACCTGCTCGACCTCGCCGAGGTCATGGCGGTCTCCGCGCTGGCCCGCAAGGAGTCCCGCGGCGGTCACTACCGCGAGGACTACCCGAACCGCGACGACGTCAACTTCATGCGCCACACCATGGCGTACCGCGAGGTCGGCGCCGACGGGTCCGAAACCGTCCGTCTCGACTACAAGCCGGTCGTGCAGACCCGCTACCAGCCGATGGAGCGTAAGTACTGATGGCTACCCCTGTTCTGGACAAGGCGGAGGCGGACGCCCAGGCTGCCGCGTCCCCGTACATCACCGTCACCTTCCGGGTCCGCCGGTTCAACCCGGAGGTCTCGGCGGAGGCGACCTGGGAAGACTTCCAGCTGGAGATCGACCCCAAGGAGCGCGTCCTCGACGGTCTGCACAAGATCAAGTGGGACCTGGACGGCACGCTGACCTTCCGCCGCTCCTGCGCCCACGGCATCTGCGGCTCGGACGCCATGCGGATCAACGGCAAGAACCGTCTGGCCTGCAAGACGCTGATCAAGGACATCAACCCCGAGAAGCCGATCACGATCGAGCCCATCAAGGGCCTGACGGTCCTGAAGGACCTGGTCGTGGACATGGAGCCGTTCTTCCAGGCGTACCGGGACGTGATGCCCTTCCTGATCACGAAGGACACCAACGAGCCGACCCGTGAGCGGCTGCAGTCGGCCGAGGACCGCGAGCGCTTCGACGACACCACGAAGTGCATCCTGTGCGCCGCCTGCACCTCCTCGTGCCCGGTGTTCTGGAACGACGGGCAGTACTTCGGCCCGGCCGCCATCGTCAACGCGCACCGCTTCATCTTCGACAGCCGTGACGAGGCGGGCGAGCAGCGCCTGGAGATCCTGAACGACAAGGACGGCGTCTGGCGCTGCCGTACGACCTTCAACTGCACGGACGCCTGCCCGCGTGGTATCGAGGTCACGAAGGCGATCGCCGAGGTGAAGAAGGCGCTGATCACGCGCCGCTACTGATACGCCGGCACGCGTGCCCCGGTGGGCCCCGTCTCCCCTTCGGGAGCGGGGCCCACGGTCGTTGTCCGGCCGGTCAGAGCTGGCTGAGGATCGTGGGGTCCGTGATGGCCGTGTCGTTCGCCAGCAGCATCGCCTTGCTGAGGATCACCGCCAGCATCCGGTCGCCCTCGAAGGGCAGGTAACCGGATTGCGGGGCGGCCGGGCCGGTCTTCGGGACGATGCACACGTACTGGTCGTTCGGCGTGCGCAGGACGTTGCCGGAGCCGAGATGGATCCGGTACGTGTGGCGGTCGCCCTCGACGTGCAGGAAGCGGCCGTCGACCGTGCAGCGGTCGGCCAGAGCGAGCCTCGGTATGAGCCGCTCCAGCAGGCCGCGCCGGGTCTCGGCGCTCTGGCTCAGCGCGCCGAAGCCGTACGACGTCCAGTACTCGCGGAAGCGGCCCGCGGGGCCGCCGTCCTGCCAGGTCGGGTCGTTGCCGACACTGGTCACGCCGACGAACAGGTCGACGTCGCGCAGGGCTTCGGAGAGGACGAGGGGCGGGATGTCGGCGAGCGGGATCGGGTCCACCGGGTCCGCGCCGTCGCGCAGCCACATGCGGTACTCGCCGCCGCAGCAGTGCGCGGAGTTCTCCGGGGCGTCGATCGGGTAGAAGCGGACCTGGTCGGTGCGCAGCCGCAGGAAACTGCCGGAGTCGGTGGTGTCGTGGTGGTCGCCGTCGCCCTCGATCCAGTACTCGGCGCGCAAACCCCACCGGGGCAGGTCGCGGGTGGCCGGCGGGACCTCGTCGTCGACGTACAGGCGGAGCTTGTTGCGCCAGCCCCGGACCGCGGCCAGGGCATGGAACTGGTGCTGGCGCAGGATGTGGCCCGCGAACCGGTTGGAGTAGGTGCCGGTGGCGCGTTCGGCGTCCGTGAGGACGTACACCTCGCGGTGGGCCTGCTTGAACGGCTGGGTGATGCCGAGCTCCTCCAGCCGGTCGCGCCAGGCGGCGATCTCGTCGGGCTCGCGGCCGACCGGGTGCCAGAGCTCCACCTCGCGGCCGTCGGTGACCGGGGTGCCGGTGAGGGTGCGCGGGGCGCCGTCCGTATACGCGACCGGGGTGCCGTCGACCGTCCACAGCAGGCGGCGGGCGAGGGTGCCGACGAGGGGGTGGTCGAGATACCGCTCGCGCCAGGCGGCGTACGGCCAGGTGCGGCGGGCGAGGAACAGGCGGTCCAGGCGCTCGCTCTGCGCGGAGAGCATCTTCTCGATGTCCTTGACGGCCGCCTTCAGCTCCTTGAGCTCGTCGGCGTGGTCGCGGCGCACCGGGGCGGGCACGGTCCTGACGGTCTTTCCGTCGGCGTTGGTCCAGGTGAGGACCGCCTTGGTGCCGTGCACCTCGAGGAGGGCCGTGGCCCCGCCGAGCCGGTGTTCCGCGCGGCCGACCTCGGTCAGGCCGTACACCGGCACGGCCAGCTCCTCGATCTCCTCGCGGCCGAGGCCGAGTTCACGCGCGCGTGTGTCCAGTGCCTTGTCGAGGAGCTTGAGGGTGCCCTTGTAGGTGACGCGGGCGGCGAGGCGCGCCAGTTCGGCGAGGGCGGGCTCGGCGTCGATGCGGGCGAGGGCGTTGACGGCCGCGTTGGCGACCTTGGGGTTCACCGGCCCGTGCCCGGGAACCCTGCGCAGGGCCGTCTCGACCAGGGCGCCCAGGGCGCGGGCGGTGCCGGCGTGCGGGGGCAGGAAGGACAGCAGCCAGGCCAGGCCGCGCACGGCGTTGGCGTTGAACGCGTCGAAGACGTCGTTGACGGGCGAACCCTCGTAGGCCACCAGCAGCGGGCGGGTGCGCGGCCGGCCCACGAGTCCCAGCCAGGAGAGCAGCCGCTCGCGCACGGCGTCGGCGCCGACGGCGTCGATCAGCGCGCGGCCGGTGTGCTCCCATGCGGCGGAGGGGCGCGGGGCCGTGGCGGTGGCCGCGTGGGCGAGCAGCCGCTGCCAGTCCGGGCCGAGCCCGGCCAGGTCGGTCAGCGCCTGGTCGGCCCAGGCCTCCCCCGGGTTGACCACGGGAGCGGCGATCCGCTGGAGGAAGTCGCCCAGTTCGTCCGCGCCGCCCCACTGCAGCAGCTGCGAGCGGCGCATCACCGCGACCAACTCGCCCGGCACGTCACGGCCGTCGGCGATCTCCTGCTCGGCGAGACGGATCAGCTGCCGGGTCTCGTACTCCGTCTCCCGCCGGGCGTGCAGGTCGATCAGCGCGGCCCGCTCCTCGCGGACCGGGCTCTCGGCCAGTTTCCGGCTCCTGAGGTTGTGGAGCAGGGCGGCGAGCTGGCCGCGGGTGGCCGGGGCCGTTTCCGGCGCGAGACAGCGGTCGAGGAAGACGCGCAGGAGTGCGGCCTGAATGCGGGTGTCCGCGGCGTGCAGCGCCTCGACGGCCTTGTGGCCCTCAGTGCCCCAGTGGCCGTCGATCATCTCGCCGAGGGCGATCAGCTCCGGCACCAGCCGCTCGGTGTCCTCGGCGGTGACCAGCGCCACCACCGCGCGCATCTGACGGGCGTACTCGGACGGTGATGTGATCATCAGCCACCCACCAGCGGAACGAGCTTCAGGAAGGTGACCTCGGTGCCGGGTGCGAGGGTGATCTCCTCGTCCGGGTCGGTGACCTGACGGTCTCCCACCAGCACGAGCAGGCCGTTCCCGGCGAAGGCCCGCAGGGCCTGTTCGCTCTGCCGCTCGGGATCTCGGCGGTCCTCCGGGCGGGTCGTGCGCGCGTTGTACGCGGCCGTCTCCGCGGCCACCCGGCGCCCGATCAGCGCGCGCACGGTCAGCCGCTCCTCGGCGATGTCGAGCGCCCGGACGGCGCTCCGCTCCCCCGTTGTCGTCTCGTCGACGAACGTCACCACTGCCATGCCGACGACAGTACGGGCCACCACTGACAATGCCGGGATCCAGGCCTTCCTCGACCTATTCTGACGGTATGTCAGACGACCAGTCGTACGAACTGCTCGGGTTCGACAACGTGCTGTTGCCGGTCGGCGACCTCGGCGAGGCGGTGGCGTTCTACGAGCGCGCCGGGTTCGCGACCGCCTTCCGGCTGGACGAGGCCGGGATCGCGCTGCTGAAGGTCGGGGGCGAGACGCCCGGCCTGCTGCTGCGGCGGGAGGAGGAGTTCGGGCACCGGCCGCCGCCCTGGCCGTCGCCGCGGGTGTGGCTGGAGGTGCCGGACGCCCGCGCGGCGGCCCAGGCGCTGGCCGGCGCGGGCATCGCACTGCTCGACGAGCCCTCCCCCGTGGCCACCGGATGGGCGGTCGAGATCGCCGATCCCTGGGGGAACGTCCTGGGGTTCACGGACTACAGCAAGCGGCCGGAGCTGGGGCGCAGGCCCTGAGTCGGGGGTCACACCGGCAGGCCGACCCACTCGGTTGAACGCGTTCAAAAACAGGTCTACAGTCTCCCCTGTCAGCGTTTTGAACGCGTTCAAGAAAGGGTGGGGGACATGGACCGTACGGTCGTCGCCTACGTCATCTACCTGCTGGTGAGCATCGCCCTGACCGTCTGGGTGGCCCGCACGCTGAGCCGCAACGGACGGGTCTTCCTCGCCGACGTGCTGCACGGCAACGAGAAGCTCGCCGACGCCGTCAACCACCTGCTCGTGGTCGGCTTCTACCTGGTCAACCTGGGCTTCGTGGCGCTCTATCTGGGCGACGACGAGACGGTCACCGACACGCGCGGCATCTTCGAGAACCTGTCGACCAAGCTGGGCGTGGTGCTGCTGGTGCTGGGCGTCATGCACCTGGGCAACGTGTACGTGCTCAACCGGATCCGGCGGCGCGGGGTGATGGAGCGCGAGCAGTTCCCGCCGGTCGCGCCGCAGGGCACGTGGTGACTGCCGCCGCCCAGGGCCGGGACGCCGCGCGCGTCCCGGTCCGCCGGCTCACCGTTCTGTACGACGCCGAGTGCGGCCTGTGTGCCTTTCTGCACGACTGGCTGGTCCGGCAGCCGCAGCTGGTCCCGCTGGAGCTGGTACCCGCGGGGTCCGCCGAGGCCCGGCGGCGCTTCCCCGGCCTGGACCACGGCACCACCCTTGACGAGATCACCGTCGTCGGGGACGCCGGGCAGGTGTATCAGGGGACGGCCGCGTGGATCGTGACGTTGTGGGCGCTGCGCGAGCACAGGGGACTCGCGCATCGCCTCAGCACCCCGTCGGGGGCGCTGCTGGCCCGGGGGGCGGTGCTGGCGGCGGCGAAGTGGCGGGGCGCGCAGTGGGGCGGGCGGGGCTACCGCCGGGCGGCAATCGAAAGGGGCGGCGCGCAGCGCCTCGTTGAGGGGCGGTGGCCGGGCGACGGGTGGGCCTACGACCCCGGCTCCGGCTGGCGGTACGACCCGCCCGGCTGCGTCGGCGGGGCATGCCCCACCGGTCCGCAGGCGGCTCCGCCCACTGGCTAGGCTCTCCTACCGTGCCTGCGAAGAACGACACCCCCGGTGCGGGCGACGCGCCCAGCAAGTCCGAGCAGACCCGTGCGCTGATCCTGGAGACGGCCATGCGGCTGTTCCAGGAGCGCGGCTACGACAAGACCACGATGCGGGCCATCGCCACGGAGGCCGGGGTCTCCGTCGGCAACGCCTACTACTACTTCGCCGGCAAGGAGCACCTGATCCAGGGCTTCTACGACCGGATCGCCGCCGAGCACCAGGCGGCGGTCCGCGAGGTCCTGGCCCGGGAGACCGAGCTGGAGGCACGGCTGGCGGGCGTGCTGAAGGCCTGGCTGGACGTGGCCACGCCCTACCACGAGTTCGCGGTGCAGTTCTTCAAGAACGCCGCCGATCCGGACAGCCCGCTCAGCCCGTTCTCCCCGGAGTCGGAGCACGCGCGCGTGGAGGCCATCAGCGTCCACCGGGAGGTGCTGGCCGGGGCGACGAAGACCAAGGTGCCCGAGGAGCTGCGGGACATCCTGCCCGAGCTGATGTGGCTGTCCCAGATGGGACTCTGCCTGTACTGGATCTTCGACCGCACCGAGGGCCGACAGCGCAGCTACCGGCTCGCCGAACGCGGCGCCCGGCTCACCGCGCGGGGCGTGTCGCTGGCCCGGTTCCGGGTGCTGCGGCCGCTGGTCCGGGAGGTGCACGAGCTGTTCACGGACTTCCTGCCGGGGATGACGCGGGCGCTTCCCGATCCCGGCAAGACGTCCGGGGGCGCCTGAGTCAGGAGCGTGCGGCGACGAGCGCCCAGACCGTCTTCCCGTGGCTGCCCCGGCTCCACACCCCCCCACGCGGCGGCCACCTGCTCCACCAGGTGCAGGCCCCGGCCGCTCTCCTCCCACGGCTCCGGTGTGCCCGTCCGGGGGACCTGGCGGGCCTCGTCGGAGACCTCGACGAGACAGGAGCCGTCGGCCAGCGCGGTGACCGCGACCTCGAACTCACCCTCCGCGCGGGGGCCGTGGCGTACGGCGTTGGTGGCCAGTTCGGACACCAGCAGGACGGCGTCCGCGAGCGCCGGATCGTCCGGGCCGTGCCCCCAGGCGGCCAGATGCTCCCGTACCCGGCGCCGGGCGAGACCGACGGACGCCGGGTGCCGGGGCAGCCGGAACGCGGAGCGCCTCACCACGGTTGCTCCTCACCCCCCACACACCTCTGACACATGGTGCTGTGCGGAGCGGTCGCCTGGTGCCGGTTGGACGGATGCGGCGGTTTTGCTGCCCTGGGGGACCGCGAAATCAGGCCATGGACCGGCGGAGGGCCGCGGGCCGGTCACGCCTGCCGCGAGGCCAGCTCCACCACGGTGATGTCCGACGGTGCCCCCACCCGGGTCGGCGGCCCCCACGCGCCCGCGCCCCGGCTGACGTACAGCTGGGTGTCGCCGTACCGCTCCAGGCCCGCCACCGTCGGGTTCGCGGCGGCGGCGAGCAGGTTGCCGGGCCAGAGCTGGCCGCCGTGGGTGTGGCCGGAGAGCTGGAGGTCGACGCCGTGCTCGACGGCGTCGTGGATCTGCACCGGCTGGTGGGCGAGCAGCACGCACGCGCGTGCGGTGTCCCGGTCGCCGAGCGCCTTGGCGAAGTCCGGGCCCTGGCCCTCGTCCTCGCCCGCCACGTCGTTGACGCCCGCGAGATCGAAGTGCGGCAGCTCCGTACGATCGTTCTCCAGCGGGCGCAGGCCCAGCCGCCGTACCTCCTCGACCCACTGCTCGGCGCCGGAGAAGTACTCGTGGTTGCCGGTGACGAAGTACGCCCCGTGCCGGGCCCGGAGCTGGGCCAGCGGCGCCGCCGCCGGGCCGAGGTCCTTCACGCTGCCGTCGACGAGGTCGCCGACGACCGCGATGAGGTCGGGCTGGGTCGCGTTGATCGTGTCGACGACCTTCTGCGCGAAGCCCCGGCCGAGCACCGGGCCCAGATGGACGTCGCTGACCACCGCGATCCGGAAACCGTGCGCCCCGCGCGGGAGCTTGGCCAGCGGCACGGTGACCCGCTTCACCTTCGGGCCGCGCAGCACGCCGTAGGAGCCGTAGCCGACCGTGCCGACGGCCGCCGCGGCAGCGGCGCCGGCGACCACGCGGGAGACGAAGAGACGGCGGGAGGGGCCGGACAGCTCGGGTTCCGGGGAGTCCTCGACAGGTCCACGGGGCGCGTCGCCGGGATCGGTGACCGAGGGCCGCGCGGGGTCCTCGTCCGGCGCGTCGGCCTGGTCCGCCTCCTTGGGCGGCACGCCCGCCGGTATCGGCTCCGGCTGCCGCACCTCCATCGCCACGGGCGTCCGCGCGCGGTCGCGGCGCTCCAGGTACCGGCGCAGCAGCGGCCGTACGGCCTCGCCCACCAGCAGGGCGAGCAGCAGGTAGATCGACAGCGCCAGCCAGAGGAAACCCGGCCAGGCCAGGGTGCGCTGGAGCCAGAACGGCGCGCCGGTGCGTTCGGCGACCAGCGCGGCGACCGCGAGCGCCCAGCCGCCCGCGATCAGCACCGCGCCCGCGCGGCGGACCGCTCCCGGGGCGCGGGTGGTGTCGCGGAACAGGCGACGCCACAGGTACCAGTTGGCCGCCACGAGGACGCTCACCGTGACGAGCAGGAAGACGATCACCATGCCGTGGCTCTCCTGGAGGCCGGGGGGGGGAGGTTGTGTGACCGGGCGCGGCGGCCCTTATGGCCTACGGCCCTTATGACTTACGGCGCAGTGCGCGCAGTCCGCGCAACCCGATGACCCCGATGACCGTCCCCAATACGAAGGAGACGACGGCGAGCAGCAGGTGCACCCAGAAGTACGCCGTCGGGTGACCGTCGTCGAACGCGAGCCCGCTGCTGTCCTTGATCAGGTTTTTGACGAAAGTGACCCAGATGACCCAGCTCCACACCCCGAAGGCGAGCAGGAACCAGGAGATCGGGCGGCTCAGTTTCATGAGTTCAGTATCGCCGCCCGCTGTCCGGTTCCTCCGCCGGGGTGAGGAGGGAGACGGGACTTCGGCGCGCCTGCCCTGTACGTTCTCGCTCGTGCCCGCACCCAAGAAGATCGCCAGGCGACCGCTGCTGGTCGCTTCCGCGACCCTGTTGTCCCTTTCGCTGACCGCTCCCGCCGCCCTCGCGGCGCCGACGCCCACTCCGTCCACGAGCGCCAGTGCCAGTGCCAGTCCGTCGGCCACTCCCCCGGCGAACATGTCGACCGTCGGCGGCGAACGGCTCGGGCGCCCGGGCACCCAGGTGAATCTCGCGGCCGGGGTGCCGGTGCTCCCGAAGGACGTCACCGCGCGGTCGTGGATCGTCGCCGACGCCGAGTCCGGCGAGGTGCTGGCCGCGCACAACGCGCACTGGCGGCTCGCCCCGGCCAGCACACTGAAGATGCTGTTCGCCGACACCCTGCTGCCGAAGTTCCCCAAGAACATGAAGTACAAGGTCACGCCCGAGGACCTGGCGGACGTCGGCGCCGGCTCCAGCATGGTCGGCATAAAGGAGAAGGAGACCTACACGGTCCACGACCTGTGGCTCGGTGTCTTCCTGCGCTCCGGCAACGACGCCGTGCACGTGCTGTCCGCGATGAACGACGGCGTCGCCCAGACCGTCAAGGAGATGAACGAGCACGCCGAGGAGCTGCAGGCCCTCGACACGCACGTGGTCAGCCCCGACGGCTACGACGCTCCCGGCCAGGTCTCCTCCGCGTACGACCTGACGCTGATCGCCCGCTCCGGGCTGCAGAAGAAGGACTTCCGCGAGTACTGCTCGACGCTGAGCGCGAAGTTCCCCGGCGAGACGAAGAAGAACAAGAAGGGCAAGACGGTCCGCGAGACCTTCGAGATCCAGAACACCAACCGGCTGCTGACCGGCGACTACGACATCTCCCAGTACCAGGGCATCGCCGGCGTCAAGAACGGCAACACCACCAACGCCGGCGCCACCTTCACCGGAGTCGCCGAGCGCGGCGGCAAGGTGCTGCTCGTCACGGTCATGAACCCGCAGAAGAACGACCACAACGAGGTCTACAAGGAGACCGCGCGGCTCTTCGACTGGGGCTTCCAGGCGGCCGGCAAGGTGGAGCCGGTGGGCGAGCTGGTGCCGCCCAAGGGCGCCGCCCAGCCCGGCGCCCAGCCGGGAGCCACGGCCTCCGCCTCGGTGGACGCGGGCGAGGCCGGGGGTGCCGCGGGCGGCGGCAGCTCCAAGAAGCCGGTGGCGAGCGCCACGGCCGGGAGCGGCTCCAGCGGCATGGGCGTCGCCCTGGGGATCGCGGGCGGCCTGCTGGTCCTGCTCGGCGGCGCGGCGTTCCTGGTCAACCGTCGCTGGCCGCTGCCGGAGCTGGTCCGTCGCCGGCGGTGACCTCGTCCGCCTCCTTGCCGGGCGTCGCCGTCCAGGCGGCGCAGAACAGCACCAGCTTCGAGGTGAAGTTGATCCACAGCAGCAGGGCGACCGGCACGCCGAAGGCGCCGTACATGCTCTTCGCGGCCACGCCCTGCATATAGCCGCTCAGCAGCAGCTTCAGCAGCTCGAACCCGATCGCGCCGACCAGCGCGCCGACCACCAGCCGGCGCCGGGTCGGCTCGACGCCGGGCAGCAGCGTCAGGACGTACAGCAGGACCAGGAAGTCGGCGAGGACGGCGACGGCGAAGGCGGCGATCCTCAGCAGCAGGCTGCCCCAGCCCTGTTCGGCGAGGCCCAGCTGACGGGAGATCCAGCCGACGGCCGCGGAGGCGACCGTGGACGCGGCGAGCGTGATCAGGATGGCGCCGCCGAGGCCGATCAGCACACCGCCGTCCTTGGCCTTGCGCAGGACCGGGTTCTCCTCGTCGTCCGGCAGCTCCCACACCGCGCGCAGACAGTCCCGCATCGAGCCGACCCAGCCGATGCCGGTGAACAGCAGCAGGGCACCGGCGATGATCCCGACGGTGCCCGCGTTGTCGACCAGCCCGCCGATGTTCAGCTGGTCCGAGATGCCGGGGATCTGCTCGGCGACCTTGTCCTCCAGCTCCTGCTGCCGGTCGGCGCTGAGCGTGGCGGCGCCGATCGCGGCGGCCACGGTCAGCAGCGGGAACAGCGCGACGAAGCTGGTGAACGTCATCGCCGCGGCCAGCCGGGTCCAGTGCACGCGGTCCAGACGCTCGTACGAGCGCCACGCGTGCGTGGCCATCAGCCGAGTGGCCCACGGCCCGACGAGGGGAAGCCTTTTCAGCCAGTCCATGATCCCAACCTGCCCTCCGCGCGGAAGACCCATGTCCGAGTGCCCCAGAAGCGCAGGACCGTGGCCAGCGCCATGCCGATTCCCGCGCCGGAGACGGTGTCCGCGCGCTGCGAGGTGTAGCCGAGGCCGTAGTGGCTGACGGCGAGGCAGAGCAGCTGGACGAGGGCGCCCGCGACGTTCACCGCGAAGAACACCGCGTACCGGCGCCAGGGGGCGTCCGACGGGCGGTCCCGGTAGGTGCCGAGCGCGTTGCCCGCGTAGGCCACCGTGCAGCCCGCCACGAAGGACAGTGCCTTCGCAGTCAGGGGATCCAGGGCGACGGGGCCGCGGAGCCAGGTGAACAGGGCCAGGTCGGTGGCGTAGGCGAGCAGGCCCACGGCGGCGAAGGAGAGGAGTTCGCGGGAGCGGGGCCGGTGGCCGGGGTGGCGGGTCGCCTGGGTCACCAATCGGCCACCGCCAGGCCGTACATGGCGATCCACACCAGGCCGATGAGCGCGAGCGCGCGGTCGCGCAGCACCACCTCCTCGGGCTCGCCCGCCGTGCCCCGGTCGGCGAACACGGCGTACCGCAGGACCGCCAGGATGAAGGCGACCATCGACAGCTGCCGCCAGGGCAGCAGCCCGGTGTGCGGGTCGCCGCCCTCCTCCAGCGCCCACAGGCAGTAGCCGAGCACGGCAACGCCGGCCGCCAGCTGCCACACGAAGCGGAGGTAGCCGGTGGTGTACTCGGTGAGCAACGCGCGCGTGGCGCCCGCTTTTCCGGCCATCTGAACGGCCTCGGAGTAGCGCTTCGCCGACACCATGAACAGCGCCCCGAAGCCGGTCGTGATCAGGAACCAGCGCGACAGCGGAATGCCGAGCGCGAGTCCGCCGACCATCGCGCGCATCAGGAACCCCGTGGTGACGACGACGAGGTCGACGACCAGGACGTGCTTGAGGCTGACGCAGTACGCCAGTTGCATGCCGACGTACGCCGTCAGCAGCGCGGCGACGGACGGGGACGTCAGCCAGGCCGCGGCGGTCGGCGCGAGGACCGCGAGAGCGCCGCCCACCGCGTAGGCGACGGGCACGGGGACCTGGCCGGCGGCGACCGGGCGGTGCCGCTTGGTCGGATGCGCGCGGTCGGCCTCGGCGTCGCGCGCGTCGTTGATCAGGTAGACGGCGGCGGCGCACGCGGTGAACAGGGTGAAGACCAGCGCCAGTTGCACGAGAGCGTGGCGGGAGAAGAGCTGTCCTGCGGCGGCCGGGGCGGCGACGACCAGGACGTTCTTGATCCACTGCTTGGGGCGCGCGGTCTTGAGCAGGCCCCCCAGGAGGCTGCCTTCGTGCGGCTGTGCGGGTGGGCGGGGACGGGGTGGGCGCTGCTCCAGGAGGGCGGCCTCCTGGGAGCGTGCGTTGCCGGTGATGGGCGCGGCCTCATGGGGGCGTGCGTTGCCGGCGATGGGCGCGGCCTCATGGGGGCGTGCGCCGCTGGTCGTGGGCGCGGCCTCAGTCATGGGCGGCCTCCGTCACGTCGTACGCGCTGTCGCGCACACCCTGCCGGACCCAGCGCGCCCCGATGCGCGCCGTGAGCGCCCCCAGCGCCGCGCCGGCCGCCACGTCGGAGGGGTAGTGGACGCCCACGACCAGGCGCGAGAGGCACATCGCGGCGGCGAGCGGCGGGACCACCTGCGCACCGAGGGTGCCGAGCGTGCCGTAGGCGACGGCCGCGGCGGCGGCGGAGGTGGCGTGGGAGCTCGGAAAGGAGTGCCGTCCGGCGGTGCGCACCAGGGGTTCGACATGCGCGGGGCGCGGACGGCGCACGATC
Organism: Streptomyces sp. NPDC030838; assembly: GCF_055572035.1. NCBI lineage: Bacteria > Bacillati > Actinomycetota > Actinomycetes > Kitasatosporales > Streptomycetaceae > Streptomyces > Streptomyces sp. NPDC030838. Next base: position 332,944 of record NZ_JBVIED010000002.1, read on the forward strand.
CGTTTCACTCCCATGCTGGCGAGGTGCGCGCCCGCGATGAGCGCGGTTCCCCGCAACCAGGCGCCGCGCCGGGGGCCGTCCACGGCGGCTCCCGCGAGACCCGCCGCGAGCCACAGCGCCCCGTGCTCACCGGCCCAGGACAGGGAGCGCGCGGCGGCCGCGACGCGCGGGTCGGCGCCGTAGGCCCGGAGCGCCGAAAGGATTCGGTGGTCCATGTCGTGGAGGTCGTCCATGTGGACTCACTGTTCACGCCGACGCCCCTGGAACTCCGGCAATATTGAGCGACATCCCATTAATCACCCATTTCGGGGAGGGAGTGAATGTTTCAAAACCAATCGCCTCTATAGGGGCGATACGGTCACCGACATGCCTGCCGAGACCGTCTCCGTCACGGGATGGGGCCGCACCGCCCCCACCGCCGCCCGTCTGATCCGCCCCCGGACCTACGAGGAGGCCGTGGCCGCCGTCCGGGACTGCGGGGCCCGCGGGGGCATCCCCAGGGGCCTGGGGCGGGCGTACGGGGACGCGGCGCAGAACGCCGGCGGAGCGGTCCTCGACATGACCGGCCTGGACCGCGTCCACGCGATCGACGCCGACAACGGCACCGTGCTGTGCGACGCGGGCGTCTCCCTGCACCGGCTGATGCAACTCCTGCTGCCGCTCGGCTGGTTCGTGCCGGTGACCCCCGGCACCCGCTATGTGACGGTCGGCGGGGCGATCGGCGCCGACATCCACGGTAAGAACCACCACGTCTCCGGGTCCTTCTCCCGGCATGTGCTGTCCCTGGAACTCCTCACGGCCGACGGCGGCGTCCACAGCGTGAGCCCCGGCACCCCGCTGTTCGACGCGACCACCGGCGGCATGGGCCTGACCGGCGTCATCCTGACCGCGACGATCCAGCTCCAGCCGGTCGAGACCTCCCTGATGTCGGTCGACACCGAACGCGCCCGCGACCTCGACGACCTGATGGCCCGGCTGACCGCCGGCGACCACCGCTACCGCTACTCCGTCGCCTGGATCGACCTGCTGGCGCGCGGCGCCGCGACCGGCCGCGCGGTGCTCACCCGCGGCGACCACGCGCCCCTGGACGCGCTGCCGAAGGGCACGCGCGCGCGTAAGGACCCGCTCGCCTTCCGCCCCTCCCAGCTGCCGGCCGCCCCCGCCTTCCTCCCCGAGGGCCTGCTCACCCGGCGGACCGTGGGCCTGTTCAACGAACTCTGGTACCGCAGGGCCCCCCGCGCGCGTGCCGGGGAACTGCAGAAGATCTCCACCTTCTTCCACCCCCTGGACGGCGTGCCGCACTGGAACCGGATCTACGGCCGCGGCGGCTTCGTGCAGTACCAGTTCGTCGTCGGATACGGCCAGGAAGAGGCCCTGCGCCGGATCGTGCGCCGGATCTCCGAGCGCCGCTGCCCGTCCTTCCTGGCCGTCCTCAAGCGCTTCGGGGACGCCGACCCGGGCTGGCTCTCCTTCCCGGCTCCCGGCTGGACCCTGGCCCTCGACATCCCGGCCACGCTGCCCGGCCTCGACGCCTTCCTCGACGAACTGGACGAGGAGGTCGCGGCGGCGGGCGGACGCGTCTACCTCGCCAAGGACGCCCGGCTGCGGCCGGACCTGCTCGCCGCGATGTACCCGCGCCTGGACGACTTCCGCGCCCTGCGCGCCGAACTCGACCCGCGCGGGGTGTTCGTCTCCGATCTCGCCCGCCGACTCACCCTCTAGGAGCCGCCGTGAAGGACGCCTTCGGCCTTCCCCAGTCCCTGCTCGTCCTCGGCGGTACGTCCGAGATCGCCCTGGCCACCGCGCGCCGCCTGATCACCCGCCGCACCCGCGCGGTGTGGCTCGCGGGCCGCCCCTCACCCGGCCTGGAGCAGGCCGCCGAGAGCCTGCGCGCCCTGGGCGCCGACGTGCGCACCGTCGCCTTCGACGCGCTCGACCCCGAGTCGCACGAGACGGTCCTCGGCAAGGTCTTCGCCGAGGGCGACATCGACATGGTGCTGCTCGCCTTCGGCATCCTCGGCGACCAGGCGCGCGACGAGCGGGAGCCGGTGAGCGCGGTGCGCGTCGCGCAGACCAACTACACCGGCGCGGTGTCGGCGGGCCTGGTCACCGCCCGCGCGCTGCAGACCCAGGGCCACGGCTCGCTGGTCGTCCTCTCCTCGGTCGCCGCCGAGCGCGCCCGCCGCTCGAACTTCATCTACGGCTCCAGCAAGGCGGGCCTCGACGCCTTCGCCCAGGGGCTGGGCGACGCGCTGCACGGGACGGGCGTGCACGTCATGGTCGTACGCCCGGGCTTCGTGCGTTCGAGGATGACGGCGGGCCTGGACGAGCCCCCGCTCGCGACCACCCCCGACGCGGTCGCCACGGCCATCGAGCTGGGCCTGCGACGGCGCACGGAGACGGTGTGGGTGCCGGGAGCGCTCCGCGTGGCCATGTCGGCCCTGCGCCACGCGCCCCGCGCGGTGTTCCGCCGACTGCCGATCTAGCGCCCCGCGCGGACCAGGCGTACGGCTATCGGCTACCGGCTACCGGCTACCGGCTACCGGCTGGGAATCGTGCCGTGCTCCACCGGCGTCGCCTGCGGCGGCACCACCGGGCCGCCGCCGAAGGTGAACTCGCGGAGCTTGCGCCAGACGCCGTCGGCGCCCTGCTCGTAGAGCGCGAAGCCGGTGCAGGACCACTCGGCCTCGTAGTCGGCGAGTTCCGCGTACGCGCGGTCCATCGCCTCCTCGGCGATGCCGTGCGCCACCGTGACATGCGGGTGGTACGGGAACTGCAGTTCGCGTGCCACCGGACCCGACGCGTCACGGACCTGCATCTGCAGCCAGCTGCAGGCCTCCGCGCCCGCGACGACCTGGACGAACACGACCGGGGACAGCGGCCGGAAGGTGCCGGTGCCGGACAGTCGCATCCGGAACGAGCGCCCGGCCGCGGCGACCGCGGTGAGATGTGCCTCGATGGCCGGCAGCGCGCCGTCGTCGACCTCGGTCGGCGGCAGCAGGGTGACATGCGTGGGGATGCCGTGAGCCGCGGCGTCGCCGAAGCCCGCGCGCCGCTCCTGGAGCAGGCTGCCGTGCGGCTCCGGGACCGCGATCGACACACCGATCGTTACGGTCCCCACGTCGTCTCCTGTCGTCGTGTCGGTACGTCTGATCGTGTCGCTACGTCTGTGTGTGCGCGGACGGCCGCGCGTGCGGCCGTCCGGCTATCGACTGTAAGGCCACGGCCGGGCCGTGGGCAGGCGCAGCCGTAGTGATGTGCAGCGCTGTGCGTGGTGCGGACCGAACCGGATCTTCCGCGCACGACCCGCACGCGGCTCGGCGCCCCGCCGCGTACGCGGCGCACTACACGCCTCGTACCCGGCCCGGTGCCCGGCTCAGTGCTTGGCCGGCAGGAAACCCACCCGGTCGTAGGCCTGCGCCAGCGTCTCCGCGGCGACGGCGCGGGCCTTCTCCGCGCCCTTGGCCAGGATCGAGTCCAGCGTCTCCGGGTCGTCCAGGTACTGCTGGGTGCGCTCCCGGAAGGGCGTCACGAACTCGACCATGACCTCGGCGAGGTCGGTCTTCAGCGCACCGTAGCCCTTGCCGGCGTACTGCTGCTCCAGTTCCGCGATTCCCGTGCCGGTGAGGGTCGAGTAGATGGTGAGGAGGTTGCTGACGCCCGGCTTGGCCTCCGGGTCGAAGCGGATCACGGTGTCCGTGTCGGTGACCGCGCTCTTGACCTTCTTGGCGGTGGTCTTCGGCTCGTCGAGCAGGTTGATGAGGCCCTTCGGCGTCGACGCCGACTTGCTCATCTTGATCGCCGGGTCCTGGAGGTCGTAGATCTTCGCCGTCTCCTTGAGGATGTACGGCTTCGGGACCGTGAACGTCTGGCCGAAGCGGCCGTTGAAGCGCTCGGCGAGGTCGCGGGTCAGCTCGATGTGCTGGCGCTGGTCCTCGCCGACCGGGACCTCGTTGGCCTGGTACAGGAGGATGTCCGCGACCTGCAGGATCGGGTACGTGAACAGGCCGACGGAGGCCCGGTCGGCGCCCTGCTTGGCGGACTTGTCCTTGAACTGGGTCATCCGGGACGCCTCGCCGAAGCCGGTGAGGCAGTTCATGACCCAGCCGAGCTGCGCGTGCTCGGGGACGTGGCTCTGGACGAACAGGGTGCAGCGCTCCGGGTCGAGCCCGGCCGCGAGCAGCTGCGCGGCGGCGAGCCGGGTGTTGGCACGCAGCTCCTTCGGGTCCTGCGGGACCGTGATCGCGTGCAGGTCGACGACCATGTAGAAGGCGTCGTGGGACTCCTGCAGGGCCACCCACTGACGGACGGCGCCGAGGTAGTTGCCGAGGTGGAACGAGCCGGCGGTGGGCTGGATACCGGAGAGCACGCGGGGTCGATCAGAGGCCATGCCCACCATTCTCGCAGAGCGCGGGGGCCGCTCCGGAACTGGTCGGGAACAGGTGGGAACCGATCCGTCTCCTGCGGTGTAACAAAGGTGTGAGGACGCGGGAGGGGGGCCGCATCGTCGATGAGGCCGCGGTGATCGCACGCGTACGGGCCGGAGATCCGGAGGCGTACGCGGAGCTGGTGCGTGCCCACACGGGCATCGCCCTGCGGGCGGCCGCCGCGCTCGGTGCCGGTGCGGACGCGGAGGACGTGGTGCAGCAGGCCTTCGTCAAGGCGTACTGCGCGCTGGGCCGTTTCAAGGACGGCTCGGCGTTCAAGCCGTGGCTGCTGTCGATCGTCGCCAATGAGACGAGGAACACAGTGCGGACGGCGGCGCGCCAGCGCACGCTCGCCAGCCGGGAGGCGGCGTTCGCGGAGGCGGAGCCGTTGATACCGGAATCGGCGGACCCGGCGGTGGCGACGCTGGAGAGCGAGCGCCGCGCGGCCCTGCTGGCCGCGCTGGAGAAGCTGAGCGAGGAGCATCGCCTGGTCGTCACGTACCGCTATCTGCTGGAGATGGACGAGTCCGAGACCGCGCAGGCGCTGGGCTGGCCCCGGGGGACGGTGAAGTCCCGGCTCAATCGGGCGCTGCGCAAGCTGGGCCGGTTGCTGCCCGATTTTCAGCCTCGGGAAGGGGGTGACGAGTGTGAGTGAGGGACGCGAGCCGTCCGAGGGCACGGGCGCCGGCCGGCTGCCCGAGGAGCTGCGGGCGCTGGGGCGGTCGCTGGACGCGCCCGGTGCGGCGGACGGCGCCGAGACGATGGTCGAGCGGGTGCTGGGACAGATACTGGCCGAGCGTGTGCCGGTTCCGGTGCCCGAGCCGCCGGGTGCCGCCGAGCGGCTGCGGGCGGTGCGGCGCTGGGCCCGGGAGCGGTGGCGTGCGCTGACGGCGACGCTGTGCGGGCTGCTGGCGCTGCTCGCGCTCACGCCTCCGGTGCGGGCCGCGGTCGTCGACTGGTTCGGCTTCGGCGGGGTGGAGGTGCGGTACGACCCGTCGGCGACCCCCTCGGCCGGAGCCGAGGTGCCCGGCTGCGGCCGCCACCCGGTGTCGCTCGCGCAGGCCGAGCGGCGGGCGGGCTTCGAACCGCTGGTCCCTCCGGCGCTGGGCAGCCCGGACGCGGTGACGGTGACCGCCGAGCCTCAGGGCCGCTTCCTGGTGACCCTGTGCTGGCGCGACGGCGGCCGCACGATACGGCTGGACGAGCATCCGGCCCGCCTGGACGTCGGCTTCGTGAAGACCGTGCCGGAGCAGCCGGAGTGGGTGCCGCTGGGCGGCGCCGCCGGTCAGGACGTGGGGCCGGATCCGGCGCTGTGGTTCCCGAAGCCGCACCTGCTGGATCTGTGGCTGGTGGACGCGGACGGCGGCCGCTTCACCCGGGAGCAGCGCACGGCCGGCCCGACCCTGCTGTGGACCCACGGCACGGGCCGGAGCACGGTGACGCTCCGGCTGGAAGGCGTGGCGGAGAAGGGGCGGGCTGTGGGAATCGCACGGTCGCTGGGGCGGTGACCGCGAGGGCCCCCGGCATCTCGAGAAAACTCCGCGGAAGGTGGGAACCCCGGCGGGCCGGGCGGTGTACCAGAAGTGACACGCGGCTCGCGGCCGGGCCGCACAGGGATCATCTGGTTGGGGGATTCGGATGCGCAGGCTGAGGGAGCAGGGCAAACGCGGCTGTCGGGCAGGGGCGGCGTCGGCGGCGCTGGGGACGGCCATGGCGGTGACGCTGGTGGTGTGGGGCGCGCCGTCCGCCTCGGCCGGCGGGCCGACCAGCGTGCTGGTGGTCTCGCCGGAGAGCTCGGAGGCCACCGGGCTGGTCTATTCCGATCGGAAGTACGGGCAGCTGGACCGACTCCTGGGGCAGCCGGGGGTGGGCAGTCGCACCAAGGCGCCGGAGGCCGATCTGGTCGGCGCACGGCAGATCAACGTGACGTGGCTGCTGCACGACGTGGACCCCTGGCGCATGGACCAGGTCTATCCGGACGCCGACTCCACGGCGGTCTGGATCCACACGGCGACGAACCTGCCGGCATCGAGGAACGGCCACTGGCATCGCGCCGAGCGGCCGACCGCGCTGCGCGCCCTGCTGAAGGAGCTGGGCGTGATGGGCCCCGGGGCCGAGGGTGATCGGCGTGCCGTGCCCGCCGTGCCCACGGTGGGCGAACCCGACACGCAGACCGACGGGGGCGGCGAGTCGCCCGCCGTCGCCCGCGCCGCCTCCTCGCCGTCGGACGCCGACAGCGGCTGGAGCTGGGCGATACCGGGGCTGGCCGCCGGGCTGGCTCTGGGGGCGGGCGGTTCGCTGCTGATACGCCGCGCGGCGGCCCGGCCGGAAGCCGGACCGCCGCGAGGGGAGCCACGTCAGGAGCTGATCGACCTCTGAGCCGGAGGCCGGGTCAGCCGAGGTCGATCTCCGGGTACAGCGGGAAGCCGGCCACGAGGTCGGTGGCGCGGCGGGAGATCTCGTCCGCGACCTTCGGGTCGAGGACGTGGGCGGCCTTGGAGGGCGCGCCGGACTTGGTGGTGCCCGGCTCGGTGGTGGTGAGGACGCGGTCGATGAGACCGGCGACCTCGTCCATCTCGGCGGTGCCCAGGCCGCGGGTGGTCAGGGCGGGGGTGCCGATGCGGATGCCGGACGTGTACCAGGCGCCGTTGGGGTCGGCCGGGATGGCGTTGCGGTTGGTGACGATCCCGGACTCGAGGAGGGCGGCCTCGGCCTGGCGGCCGGTGAGGCCGTAGGAGGAGGCGACGTCGATCAGGTTGAGGTGGTTGTCGGTGCCGCCGGTGACGAGGGTGGCGCCGCGGCGCATCAGGCCTTCCGCGAGGGCGCGGGAGTTGTCGACGATGCGCTGGGCGTAGTCGCGGAAGGAGGGCTGACGGGCCTCGGCGAAGGCGACGGCCTTGGCGGCCATGACGTGCGGGAGCGGGCCGCCGAGGACCATCGGGCAGCCGCGGTCGACCTGGTCCTTGAGGGAGTCGTCGCACAGGACCATGCCGCCGCGCGGGCCGCGCAGCGACTTGTGGGTGGTCGTGGTGACGATCTGGGCGTGCGGGACCGGGTCGAAGTCGCCGGTGAGGACCTTGCCGGCGACGAGACCCGCGAAGTGGGCCATGTCGACCATCAGGGTCGCTCCGACCTCGTCGGCGATCTCGCGCATGATGCGGAAGTTCACCAGACGGGGGTAGGCGGAGTAGCCGGCGACGATGATCAGCGGCTTGAACTCGCGGGCGGTGGCGCGCAGGGCCTCGTAGTCGAGAAGGCCGGTGGCGGGGTCGGTGCCGTAGGAACGCTGGTCGAACATCTTGCCGGAGATGTTCGGGCGGAAGCCGTGGGTGAGGTGGCCGCCGGCGTCCAGGGACATGCCGAGCATGCGCTGGTTGCCGAAGGCCTGGCGCAGTTCGGCCCAGTCGGCGTCGGAGAGGTCGTTGACCTGGCGGACGCCCGCCTTCTCCAGGGCGGGGAGCTCGACGCGCTGGGCGAGGACGGACCAGAAGGCGACGAGGTTGGCGTCGATGCCGGAGTGCGGCTGGACGTAGGCGTGGCGCGCGCCGAAGAGTTCCTTGGCGTGCTCGGCGGCGAGCGACTCGACGGTGTCCACGTTGCGGCAGCCCGCGTAGAAGCGGCGGCCGATGGTGCCCTCGGCGTACTTGTCGCTGAACCAGTTGCCCATGGCCAGCAGGGTGGCCGGGGAGGCGTAGTTCTCGGAGGCGATCAGCTTGAGCATCTCGCGCTGGTCGGCGACCTCCTGGCCGATGGCGTCGGCCACGCGCGGCTCGACGGCGCGGATCACGTCGAGGGCGGCTCGGAAGGCGGTGGACTCGGTGGAGAGGGGCGCAGACGTGTCAGACATCAGGGACCTCCGGACGTGGCGTTCGGCGTACACGGTTCGGCCCAGGCGCACGGCACAGTTTCTTCTCGCTCGGGCCGCTCCCCGATGGTCGGTCCCATCCCAAGCGCGCCAGTCACGGCCCGTGGCTCAGCCTACCGGGCGCGCCGGAGAGCGAAGTTCCCGCGTCCACCATGCGAGCGACGATAGGAAGGAGGGCGCCTCAGCTTCTGGTTCACCTTCTGGAGGTGCCATGACCGCCACGGACGACCTGATCGCCGCCGCAGAAGCCCACAGCGCGCACACCTACCACCCGCTGCCGGTGGTGGTCGCGGACGCCGACGGGGCGTGGATGACGGATGTGGAGGGCCGCCGCTATCTGGATCTGCTGGCCGGTTACTCGGCGCTCAATTTCGGCCACTGCAACCGGCGGCTGGTGGAGGCGGCGAAGGCGCAGCTGGACCGGGTGACGCTGACCTCACGGGCGTTCCACCACGACCGGTTCGGGGCCTTCTGCGCGCAGCTCGCCGAGCTGTGCGGAATGGAGATGGTGCTGCCGATGAACACCGGGGCTGAGGCGGTGGAGACGGCGGTGAAGACGGCGCGGAAGTGGGGGTATCGGGTGAAGGGGGTGCCCGCGGAGATGGCGAAGATCGTGGTCGCGGGCGGGAACTTCCACGGGCGGACGACGACGATCATCAGCTTCTCCACGGATCCGGAGGCGCGGGCGGACTACGGCCCGTACACGCCGGGGTTCGAGATCGTGCCGTACGGGGATCTGACGGCGATGCGCCAGGCGCTGACGGAGAACACGGTCGCGGTGCTGATCGAACCGATCCAGGGCGAGGCGGGGGTGCTGGTGCCGCCGGCCGGATATCTGCCGGCGGTGCGGGAGCTGACGCGGCAGCGGAATGTGCTGCTCGTCGCGGACGAGATCCAGTCGGGGCTGGGGCGGACCGGGCGGACGTTCGCCTGTGAGCACGAGGGGGTGGTGCCGGACGTGTATGTGCTGGGGAAGGCGCTGGGCGGCGGGATCGTGCCGGTGTCGGCGGTGGTGTCGTCGGCCGAGGTGCTGGGGGTCTTCCGGCCCGGGGAGCACGGGTCGACGTTCGGCGGGAATCCGCTGGCGTGCGCGGTCGCGCTGGAGGTGATGGCGATGCTGCGGTCGGGCGAGTACCAGGCGCGGGCGGCGGAGCTGGGCGAGCATCTGCACCGGGAGCTCGCGGCCCTGGCCGGGACCGGGCGGGTGACGCAGGTGCGCGGGCGGGGGCTGTGGGCGGGGGTGGATGTGCATCCGCGGTACGGCACGGCGCGGCAGGTGTCCGAGAAGCTGATGGACCGGGGTGTGCTGGTGAAGGACACCCATGGCGCGACGATCCGCATCGCGCCGCCGCTGGTCATCGGGGAGGAGGACCTGGACTGGGGGCTGGCGCAGCTGCGGGCGGTGCTGGACGTCCGGTGACCGCTGCCTCGGCTCCGGTCCCGGTCCCGGCTCCGGCTCCGGCTCCGGCTCCGGCTACAGGATCACGTGCGGCAGGAAGCGGGCGTACTCGTCCGTGATCAGGCCGGAGGACTCGCGGATGCCGAGGCCTGCCGCCTCGCCCTCGACGACCCAGGTGCCGAGGACGACGTGGTTGCCGTCGAAGTCGGGGAGCGGGGCGAGTTGCTGGTAGCAGCAGGGCTCGTCGCGGACAACGGGGGCGGTGCCGGGCTGGTGGACGGTCACGCCGGCGCCCTCGCGGCCGAGCAGGGGCTTGGCGACGTAGCCGGTGGTGGCGGCGAGGTCGCGGGGGCCGTCGAGATAGGCGGGGAGGAGGTTGGGGTGGCCCGGGTAGAGCTCCCAGAGGATGGCGAGGAGGGCCTTGTTGCTGAGCAGCATCTTCCAGGCGGGCTCGATCCACAGGGTGGTGCCGGTGCCGCCGCCGTTGTCGAGGGTGTCGAGGACGTGGTCGGCGAAGCGGTCGGTGGTGAGCCACTCCCAGGGGTAGAGCTTGAAGCAGCTGCGGATGAAGCGGAGCTGCTGGTCGACGAAGCGGCCGGAGAGACGGTCCCAGCCGATCTCCTCCATGGAGATCCAGCCGGTGTCGAGGCCGGCCTGTTCGGCGGTCTCCTTGAGGTAGGCGACCGTCATCAGGTCCTCGCCGAGTTCGTCGGCGCTGGAGTAGGCGAAGTAGAGGGGGCTGCCGGGCGGCAGCAGGGGGGCCTGCTTGCGCCAGGCGTCGACGAGGCGTTCGTGGAGGGAGTTCCACTGGTCGGCGCCGGGGAAGCGCTCCTCCATCCAGAACCACTGGGGGGAGGCGGCCTCGACGAGGGAGGTGGGGGTGTCGGCGTTGTACTCGAGCAGTTTGGCCGGGCCGCGGCCGTCGTAGCGGAGGTCGAAGCGGCCGTAGACGGAGGGGAGTTCGGCGCGGCGGTGCCAGGCCTCGGCGACGGCGCGGGCGATCCGCGGGTCGGTGATGCCCAGGTCGGCGAAGCGGTCGGCGCTGACGATGTGGTCGGCGGCCGCGAGGCACATACGGTGCAGTTCCTCGACGACGTCCTCCATGGCCTCGATCTCCTCCAGGGAGAAGACGTAGTAGGCGCTCTCGTCCCAGTAGGGGCGCAGGGAGTCGTCGGGGTAGCGGGTGAGCGGGTAGATCAGGCCCTGTTCCTCGACGGTCTGCTGCCAGCCGGGGCGGGGCTCGATGGTGCGGCGTTCCATCGGTACGTCTGCTCAGCCGCCGCCGCTGCCGGATCCGGAGCAGCCGAAGCCGCCGCGGTCGACGGCCTCCTCGCGGCTGAAGGTGCCGTAGTCGGCGTAGCCGCCGCTGACTTCGGCGTCGTAGTACCAGGCGGCGTCGACGCGCGTGCCGCCGCTCGTCTTGCCCTTGCCGGACTTCCCGGACTTGCCGTACGACGACGAGGAGGAACCGGACTTGCAGTTCTTGTCGGCGATGACCTTGTAGCCGTTGATGTAGTCGTAGCTGTCGCGGTCGACGCAGCGGCGGTCGGGGTCGGAGCCGCAGGAGGTGAGGGCCGCGGCGATCACGCCCATCCCGCCGAGCACGACGGTGCTGGAGCGCAGCCGTCGCCGGTTGTCTGCCATGTCGTTCTTCTCCCCGTTCCCCGTGCGCCGCGGTGCCCCTGGCATCCGCTGCCGTGTCCGTGGCATCGGCCCGCGATCATACGGGGCGTGACTGAGCACGGTCACTCTAGGGCAGGACGCTGCACAGGGCCTCCAAGGTTCCCGCCCATGCGTGGTCGGGTGGGGTGCCGTAGCCGACGACCAGGGCGTCGACGGGACGGGCGGGGGCGGAGGGGTGACGGTAGCGGGAGAGGCCGTGCACCGCGAGCCCGTGCCAGGCGGCCGCGCGGACCACGGACTGTTCGGTGCCGGGCGGGAGTTGGAGCAGGGCGTGCAGTCCGGCCGCGATGCCGGTGACGGTCACCTCGGGGGCCCGGGCGGCGACGGCGGTGACCAGGGCGTCCCGGCGGCGCCGGTAGCGCAGCCGGGCGGCGCGGACATGACGGTCGTAGGCGCCGGAGGTGAGGAACTCGGCGAGGGTGAGCTGGTCGAGGACGGCCACGGAGGAGTCGCCGAGTCCGCACATCTCGTCCACCAGCGACGGCGGCAGCACCATCCAGCCCAGGCGCAGTCCGGGGGCGAGGGACTTGCTGGCGGTGCCGAGGTAGACGACGTGGTCGGGGTCGAGGTTCTGGAGGGCGCCGACGGGCTGGCGGTCGTAGCGGAACTCGCCGTCGTAGTCGTCCTCCAGGATCAGTCCGCCGGTGCGGCGGGCCCAGTCGACGACGGCCGCGCGCCGCTCGGGGTGCAGGGCCACGCCCATCGGGAACTGGTGGGAGGGGGTCAGCAGGACGGCGCGGGCGTCGGTCAGGCCGCCCGGGTCGGTGCCGGACGCGTCGAAGGGCAGAGGCTCCGTCCGCAGCCCGGCCCGCTCGACCAGCTCCCAGTGCACATCGAGGCCGTACGACTCCACCGCCAGGGTGCGCAGCCCGCGCGCGTGCAGGACCTGGGCGAGCAGCCGCAGCCCGTGGGCGAAACCGGCGCTGACGACGATCCGGTCCGGGTCGGTGCGCACGCCCCGGGCGCGGGCCAGGTAGCCGGCGAGGGCGGTGCGCAGTTCGACGCGGCCGCGGGGGTCGCCGTAGTCGAGGGCGTCGTTCGGGGCCGCGGTCAGGGCGCGGCGGGCGGCCTTGAGCCACTGGGTGCGCGGGAAGGAGGCGAGGTCGGGGGTGCCGGGGATCAGGCTGTACGCGGGGCGTCCGGTGCGGCTCGGGGAGGGCGTCGGGCGCTGCGCGGGCGGCGGTACGGCGCGGTCGGCGACCCGGGTGCCGGAGCCCTGGCGGGCGGTGAGCCAGCCCTCGGCGACCAGGTCGGCGTAGGCGCCGGCGACGGTGTTGCGGGCGAGGCCCAGGTCGGCGGCGAGCGAGCGGGAGGACGGCAGCCGGGTGCCGGGGGCGAGGCGGCCGGTGCGGACGGCGTCTCGCAGGGCGTCCGTCAGGCCTCGGCGCACTCCGCCGCCGGCCGGTTCGAGATGCAGGTCGATGCCCAGAGTGGCCCATGGTTTCGGCATGGAAATGGACCATACGCCTGGGCAGCCTGGCTCCTAGGGTCGAGGGCATGACCACAGAGACCGTTGACTACGCCCCCGAGCCCACCGCCCGCCTCGACTGGGCCGCTCTCGCCCCCGATGTCTTCAAGGCGATGGTCCGGCTCGACGCGGCCGCCCAGCAGGGCCTGGACCCGAAGCTGCGCGAGCTGGTGAAGATCCGCGCCTCGCAGCTCAACCACTGCGCGCTCTGCCTCGACATGCACAGCAAGGACGCGCTGGCGGCGGGCGAGAGCGCCGAGCGGATCATCCAGCTGAGCGCGTGGGAGGAGTCGCCGCACTACTACACCGAGAAGGAGCTGGCGGCGCTGGAGCTGACCGAGGCGGTCACCGTCCTCACGGACGGCTTCGTCCCCGACGAGGTGTACGAGAAGGCGGCGAAGCACTTCGAGGAGGCCGAGCTGGCGCAGCTGATCGCCTCGATCACAGTGATCAACGCGTGGAACCGGTTCGGTGTGACCTGCCGCCGGGTGCCCGGCCACTACCAGCCGGGCGGCCACAAGTGACCACCGTGCGCACCACCCACCTCTCCCCCGACGTCCGCACCACGCTGCAGTCCCTGAGCGCCGCCGCAAGGCGGGGCCTCGGGGACCCGGCCCTCGCCGAACTGGTCCAGATCCGCGCCTCGCAGCTCAACCAGTGCGCGTTCTGTCTGGACATGCATCTGGAGATCGCCCGCGAGCATGGAGTGAGCGAGCGGCAGCTCGACCTGCTCGCCGTCTGGCGGGAGGCCGGGGACGAGGTCTTCGACGAGCGCGAGCGGGCCGCCCTCGCGCTGACCGAGGCGGTCACCGTCCTCACGGAGGGCTTCGTCCCGGACGAGGTGTACGAGACAGCGGCCAAGCACTTCGACGACGGCCGGCTCGCCCACCTCATCGCCCTGATCACCGTCATCAACGGCTGGAACCGGCTGATGGTCAGCCGGCGGATCCCCGCGGGGAGTACGGCATGGTGACCAAGGCGGAGACCTTCCGCGCGCTGCACCACGACCGCGCCCCCGGCGACCCCCTCGTCCTGCCAGGCCCCTGGGACGCCGCGTCCGCCCGCGCCCTCGTCGACGCCGGTTTCCCGGCCCTGGCCACGCCGAGCGCCGGTGTCGCCGCCTCCCTCGGTTACGCCGACGGCGAGACCCCGGCCGACGAGATGTTCGCGGCGGTCGCACGGATCGCGCGGGCGGTGGACGTGCCGGTGTCGGCGGACGTGGAGGACGGTTACGGGCTGGCGCCGAAGGAGCTGGTGGAGCGGCTGCTGGAGGCGGGTGTCGTGGGCTGCAACCTGGAGGACTCCGCGGACGGGGTGCTCAAGGACCCGCACGAGCAGGCCGGGTTCCTCGCCGAGGTGCGGGCCGCGGCGGGCGACCGGCTGTTCGTCAACGCGCGCGTGGACACGTTCGTACGGCAGGTCCCGGACGTGGCGGAGACGATCGAGCGGGCGCGGCTGTACGTCGCCGCGGGTGCCGACTGTGTGTACCCGATCTTCGCCCCGGTGGACGTCCTGCCGCTGCTGCGGGCCGGGATCGAGGGGCCGCTCAACGCCGTCGCGCAGGTGGGCGAGGGCCCCTCGTTCGCCGAACTCGGCGCACGAGGGGCCACCCGTATCACCTTCGGGCCGGGTCTCCAGCGGCGGGCGACGGCGGCCCTGAGGGAGATCGCAGCCGAACTCACCGGATAAGGGTCACGGCAGCCACGCCTTCCACGTCGACTCGTGCCGCTCCGCCCACTTCTTCGCCGCCTCCTCGGGGCTGAGCTTCTGCTCGGCGATCATCAGGGAGACCTCGTTCTGGTCCTCGGTGGTCCACTTGAAGTTCTTCAGGAAGGCCGCCGCGTCGCCGCCCTTCTCGGCGAAGTCGGTGTTCAGGTACTTCTGCAGCGGGGTGTGCGGGTAGGCGCAGGCGACCTTCGCCGGGTCCGCGTCGCAGCCCTCCTTGTAGGGCGGCAGCTTCACCTCGGTCATCGGGACCTTCTCGAACAGCCACTGCGGGGAGTACCAGTACGTCAGGAAGGGCTTCTTCTCCTTGGCGAACTGCTTGATCTGGGTGATCTGCGCGGCCTCGGAGCCGGCGAAGACGACCTGGTAGTCCAGGTCCAGGTTCTTCACCAGGGCCTTGTCGTTGGTGACGTAGGACGGCGAGCCGTCCATCAGCTGGCCCTTGTCGCCGCTCTCCGCGGTGCGGAAGTCGTCGGCGTACTTGTCGAGGTTCTTCCAGTCGGTGACGTCCGGGTGCTGCTTGGCGAAGTACGTGGGGACGTACCAGCCGATGTGTCCGGTCACGCCGAGGTCGCCGCCCCGGGTGACGGTCTTCTTGTCCTGGACGTACCGCTGTTCCTGCTCCGGGTGTCCCCAGTCCTCCAGGAGCGCGTCGACGCGGCCCTGGCTGAGCGCGTCCCAGGCGGGGACCTCGTCGACCTGGACGGTGTCGACGCGGTAGCCCAGTTCGTGCTCCAGCAGGTACTGGGCGACGGCCACATTGGCCTGGGCGCCCACCCAGGACTGCACGGACAGGGTCACCGTCTTCGCGCCCTGGGCGTTCGCGAACGGCGAGGCCTGCTTGGTCATGTCGGCGGCGCCGCAACCCGTCAGCAGCAGGAGTGCCGACGCGCCGGCCACCGCGGTGGTCGTACGCAGTCGCATGTCACGCTCCCTTCGTCGTACGGCGGTCGGTGGGCTGGGTCACCCGGTCGAGCATCAGCCCCAGGCAGACGATCGCGGCACCGGCGACCAGGCCGGTCGCGAGGTCGCCCTGGGCGAGGCCGAAGACGACGTCGTAGCCGAGCGCGCCGCCGCCGACCAGGCCGCCGATGATGACGACGGCGAGGACGAGCACCACGCCCTGGTTCACGGCGAGCAGCAACGAGCGGCGGGCCAGCGGCAGTTGGACCTGCCGCAGCTGCTGGCCGCTGGTCGCGCCGAGCGAGCGGGACGACTCCAGCGCGGCCGGGTCCACCTGGCGCAGGCCCTGGGCGGTGATACGGACGACGGCCGGCAGCGCGTAGACGACGGCCGCGGCGACGGCCGGCGCGCGGCCGACACCGGCGAGCGCGACGACCGGGATCAGGTACACGAACTGCGGCATGGTCTGGCAGACGTCCAGGACCGGCCGCAGCAGCCGTTCGACGCGGTCGCTGCGCGCCGCCGCGACACCGGTCGCCACGCCGAGGACGAGGGTGACGGCGACCGCGGCCAGCACCTGCGACAGCGTGTCCAGCGACGGCTCCCACACGCCGAGGACGCCGATCGCGGCCATGGCGAGCACGGCGGTCAGCGCGGTGCGCCAGGTGCCGATCAGCCAGGCGAGCGCGGCGACCACCAGCAGCACCGACCACCAGGGCAGCCACTGCAGGCCGTCGCGGAGCGGATCGAGTACCCAGGTGGTGAAACGGGCCGCCCAGTCGGCGGTACCGCCGATGACGGGCACCCCGGAGTAGAGGTGCGCGGTCATCCAGTCCACGGCCCGGTTGACCGGCTCGGCGATGTTCGCCGTCCATGCCTCGGGCCATTCGGCACGGCCGGTCAGCCGCCCGGCGACGGCCACGGCGACGGCGGCGGCCGCGGCCAGGGCGTACGGCAGGACGCCGCGTCGAGGAGCCGCGGCACCGGCGCCGGCCGCGCCCGTCACCCGGTCCAGCACGACCGCCAGCAGCACGATCGGGATGCCCGCGGCCAGCGCCGCGCCGACGTCGACCGAGGCCAGCGCCTGGTAGACGCGGTCACCGAGGCCGCCGGCGCCGATCACCGAGGCGATCACGGCCATGGACAGCGCCATCATGATCGTCTGGTTGACGCCGAGGAGGAGTTCCTTGCGGGCCAGCGGGAGCCGGGCGGTCAGCAGGCGCTGACGCGCGGTCGCGCCGAGCGACTCGACCGCCTCGAGGACGCCCGTGTCGGCACCGCGCAGGCCGAGCGCGGTGAGACGGGCCATGGGCGGGGCGGCGTAGACGACGGTGGCGAGGACGGCGGCGGGCACGCCGATGCCGAAGACCAGGACGACCGGCAGGAGGTAGGCGAAGGCCGGGAGCACCTGCATGGTGTCCAGGACGGGGCGCAACATGCGGTCCATCCGGTCCGACAGGCCTGCCGCGAGGCCCAGCAGGGCGCCCACGATCACCGACGCGAGCACCGCGACCGCCATCAGGGCCAGCGTCTGCATGGTCGGCACCCACATGCCGAGCAGTCCGCAGGCCAGGAACGCGGCCGCCGTGCCCAGCGCGAGCCGCGCGCCCGCGACCCGCCAGGCGACGAAGGCACCGAGCGCGGTCACACCCGCCCAGCCGACGGCGAGGAGGGCGAGGTAGACGGCGCGCACGGAGAGTACGACCGCGTTGCTGACGTGGCCGAAGAAGTACAGGAACAGCGGGTGGCTGTCCCGGTTGTCGATGATCCAGTCGCTGGTGTTCGTCAGCGGGCCGGAGAGGTCGACGGTGAGCGCGTCGGGCCAGGTGCCGCTGGCCCAGCGGGCGTGGGCGAGCGGGACGAGGACCGCCGCGACGAGGGCGAGCAGGGTGAGCTTGGCCGCCGCGCGGTTCTTCAGGAGTGCGGGGAGGGTGCGTGGGGGTGTTGCGGTGAGCGTTGCCATCAGACCGCCTCCGCGTGGGGGTCGGCGTCGGGGTGCGTCGTTCGCCCGCGCCGGCGTGGTGCCGCCGCCGTTGCGCCCACCCGTGCCGCCCCAGCGGCACGACTGCCCGCAACCGCCTGGGCCGTGGTCACGCCCGCCACGACATCCAGCAGCGCCTCCGAGTCCACGACGCCCACACAACGCCCCTCGTCCATCACCCGGGCCGGAGTCCCCGCGCGGGCGACGGCCTCGATGGCCTCCGCCACCGTCGCGTGCGGGGCGACCGCCGGGCCGGTGGCCGCCTCGTCCGCGGACGTCGGCCGCATGGCCGTACGGACGGTCATGACCTGTTCGCGCGGGACGTCCCGGACGAACTCACGGACGTAGTCGTCGGCCGGGGAGCCGACGATCTCCTCGGGGGTGCCGAGCTGGACGATGCGGCCGTCGCGCATGAGGGCGATGCGGTCGCCGAGCTTCAGGGCCTCGCTGAGGTCGTGCGTGATGAAGACCATCGTGCGGCCCTCCTCGCGGTGCAGCCGGACGACCTCCTCCTGCATGTCCCGCCGGATCAGCGGGTCGAGGGCGCTGAACGGCTCGTCGAACAGCAGCACTTCGGGGTCCACGGCCAGTGCCCGGGCGAGGCCCACGCGCTGCTGCTGGCCGCCGGACAGCTGCCCTGGGCGCCGGTGTTCCATGCCCGCCAGGCCGACCTTGGCGACGACCTCGGCGGCCTTCGCGCGCCGCTCGGCCTTGCCGACGCCCTGGATCTCCAGGCCGTAGGCCACGTTGTCGAGGACCGTGCGGTGCGGCAGCAGGCCGAAGTGCTGGAAGACCATCGCCGCGCGGTGGCGGCGCAGTTCGCGCAGCCGTGCCTTGTCCATGGCGCGGACGTCCTCGCCGTCGATGGCGATGGTGCCGGCCGTCGGCTCGATCAGCCGGGTCAGACAGCGCACCAGCGTGGACTTGCCGGAGCCGGACAGGCCCATGACGACGAAGACCTCGCCCTTGCGGACGTCGAAGGTCACGTCCCGGACGGCCGCCGTGCAGCCGGTGCGGGCGCGCAGTTCGGCGGGGGCGAGGGCGGTCAGCTCGGGGTCGGCCGGGACGCGGTCGGCCTTGGGGCCGAACACCTTCCACAGGCCCTCGACCGAGAAGACGGGAGGCGTGAGGGTTTCGGGGGTGGGGTTGGCGGTACTCATCGCGCATCACCACCGATCAGGTCGACGGCCCGCTCCCCGACCATGAGCACGCCGATCATCGGGTTGACGGCGGTCATGGTCGGGAACACGGACGCGTCGGCGATCCGGATGCCCTCCAGGCCGCGGATGCGCAGCTCGGGGTCGACGACGGCCAGTTCGTCGTCGGCGGCGCCCATCTTGCAGGTGCCGGCCGGGTGGTAGACGGTGTGCGCGACCTTGCGGGCGTACTCGCTCAGCTCGGCCTCGCCCACGACCTCGGGGCCGGGGCAGACCTCGCGCTTGAGCCAGCCGGCCAGCGGCTCGGCCTTGGCGATCTCGCGGGCGATGCGGATGCCGTCGACGAGGGTGCGGCCGTCGTAGTCGTCCTCGTCGGTGAAGTAGCGGAAGTCGAGGGCGGGCTTCACGGCCGGGTCGGCGCTGGTCAGGTACAGCCGGCCGCGGCTCTTCGGCTTGGGGATGTTGGGGGTCATCGACACCCCGTACCGCGGCCGCTCGTAGCCCAGTCGCTCGGGGTTGTCCGTGAAGGGGATCTGGTAGAAGTGGAACATCAGGTCGGGGCCCTGGTGTTCGGGGTCCCGCCGCACGAACAGCCCGGCATCCGAATCCATCGCGGAGTTCTCCGGGATCGGGCCGTGGGTCTCCCAGACGATCACCGACTCGGGGTGGTCGAGCAGGTTCTCGCCGACGCCGGGCAGATCGTGCACGACCGGTATGCCCAGCTCGGCGAGGTCGTCCTTCGGGCCGATGCCGGAGTGCAGCAGCAGCCGCGGGGAGTCGACCGCGCCCGCGCACAGCACGACCTCGTTGCGGGCCCGGATCAGCAGCTCCTCGCCGTCCTTGGTGCGCACGTGGACGCCCTCGGCGCGGGTGCCGGCCAGCTCCAGCTTGTACGCCCAGGTCTCCAGCAGGATCGTGAGGTTGGGGCGCTCGTCCATCACCGGGTGCAGATACGCCACCGACGCCGACGAGCGCTTGTTGTTCTCCGGGTGGTAGGCGAGGTCGAAGAAGCCGACGCCCTCGGTGAACGGCTTCTTGTTGAAGCCCTCGACGCGGGGGACGCCGAGCGCGGCCTGCGCGGCGTCGACGAAGTCGCGGGCGATGGCGTTCCGGTCCTTCTCGTCGACCGGGACGATGTTGTTCTTCAGGCGCGCGAAGTACGCCTCCATCTGGACCGCGCCCCACCCCTTGGCGCCCGCCTCCTCCCACTCGTCCCAGTCGGACGGCAGCGGCTTGAAGGCGATCAGGGTGTTGTGGGAGGAGCAGCCGCCGAGGACGCGGGCGCGGCTGTGCCGGATGTGCGAGTTGCCGCGCGGCTGCTCGGTGGTCGGGTAGTCGTAGTCCAGCTCGCCGCCGAGCAGGCCCATCCAGCGGCGCAGGGTGAGCACGTCGTCGCGGCCGACGTCGCTGGGGCCGCCCTCGATGACGGCGACGGTGACGTCGGGGTTCTCGGTGAGGCGGGAGGCTATGACGGAGCCTGCGGTGCCGCCGCCGATGACGACGTAGTCGTAGACAGGGGTGTTCTGGGACATGGGGGGTTACTCCAAGGAGGCTTGCGAAGTCTTGTGTGCCGGGCGGGAGTTGCGGATCAACCGGCGAACCAGCGGACCGGCTTCGGCGCCAGGTTCTGGTAGACGTGCTTGCTCTCGCGGTACTCGGCGAGTCCGGCGGGGCCGAGTTCGCGGCCAACTCCGCTCTTGCCGAAGCCGCCCCACTCCGCCTGCGGGAGGTAGGGGTGGAAGTCGTTGATCCAGACGGTGCCGTGGCGCAGGCGGCCGGCCACCCGGCGGGCCCGCCCGGTGTCGGCGGTCCAGACGGCGCCCGCGAGGCCGTACTCGGTGTCGTTGGCGAGGGCGACCGCCTCGTCCTCCGTGCGGAAGGTCTCGACGGTGAGGACGGGGCCGAAGACCTCCTCGCGTACGACGGTCATCTCGCGGTGGCAGCGGTCGAGGACGGTCGGCTCGTAGAAGTAGCCGCTCTCCGGCCGCTCGGGGGACGGCTCGGGGCGCTTGCCGCCGGAGCACAGCACCGCGCCTTCCCTGAGCGCGGACTCGACGTACGCCTCGACCTTGGCGCGCTGCTGCTCGGAGACGAGCGGCCCGCACTCGACGCCCTCTTCGGTGCCACGACCGGGGCGGATCCTGCCCGCCCTGCGGGCCAGTTCGGCGACGAAGCGGTCGCGGACGGACTCCTCGACGATGAGGCGGGCGCCCGCCGAGCAGACCTGGCCGCTGTGGATGAAGGCCGCGTTGAGGGCCTGGTCGACGGCGGTGTCGAAGCCCTCCTCGGTGGCGCAGGCGTCGGCGAAGACGACATTGGGGTTCTTGCCGCCGAGTTCGAGGGCGACCTTCTTCACGGTCGGGGCCGCCGCCTGGGCCACCTTGGTGCCGCTGACCAGGCCGCCGGTGAAGGAGACCAAGTCGACGTCGGGGTGCTCGGCGAGGCGGGCGCCGACGGTGTGGCCCGGGCCGGTCACGAGGTTGGCGACGCCGGCGGGCAGTCCGGCCTCTTCCAGCAGCCCGATGAGGGCGATCGTCGTCATCGGCGTGATCTCGCTCGGCTTGACCACGAAGGTGTTGCCGGCCGCGAGCGCCGGGGCGATCTTCCAACTGGCCTGGAGAAGGGGGTAGTTCCAGGGGGTGATCAGCGCGCAGACACCGACCGGCTCGTGGACGACGACGCTGTGGATGTCGGGCGAGCCCGCGTCGACGACCCGGCCGGGGGCCTCCGCGGCGACGAGGTCGGCGAAGTAGCGGAAGGCGTCGGCGACACAGTCGATGTCGATCCGGCCCTCCTCCACGGTCTTGCCCGCGTCGCGGCTCTCCAGGAGCCCCAGCTCCTCGCGGTCGCGCACGAGGAGGTCGGCGACGCGGCGCAGCAGGGCGGCGCGCTCGGCGACGGGGGTGCGCGGCCAGGCGCCGGCACCGCCGTCGAAGGCGCTGCGGGCGGCCTCGACCGCGAGGTCCGCGTCCTTCTCGTCACCCTCGGCGACCAGGGCGAACGGTGCGGCGTCCGCGGGGTCGAGGATCGCGCGCGTGGCTCCCGAGACGGCGTGCCGCCACTCGCCTGCCGCGTGGATGCTCTTCCGAGCCTGGAGTTCCGTACTGTCCGCCATGCCTGGTGTTGCCTCTCGTTCCTGTGTGTCCCCCCTCAGGACCGTGAGCGCCTGCCCCTGCCCCCCGGATGCATGCGCGATCCATGCCCGAAAGTGCGCTGCGTCACTGAACATGCGGGCATTTCGGGCAAAACCTAGGCTGGAAGGTGACGCGCACCACGGAGGTGACGCCCATGGCCCGGAAGGCGCTGATCTGCGCGCTCGCAAGCGCGGGCCTCCTTCTCTCCACCGTCCCGGCGGCCGTGGCGGGCGACGCCGACGACCTCTCCGCCCAGGAGCTCTCCGAGCAGGCCACGGACGGCCTTCTCGACGCGAAGTCCCTGCGGATGCGGATGACGGACCGGAGCACGGAGGCTACGGAAAGCAAGACGCTGCCGGTCTCGGCGGATCTGGCTCTGGACCGCAAAGGCAACTGCACCGGCAAGCTGAGGATGGGCGACGGCGGCGGCAGCCTGGAGATCGTCAAAAAGGGCGACAAGGTGTGGATGAAGCCGGACGCCGGGTTCTGGAAGGCGCAGCTGCCCGGCCCCGATGGCGAGGCTGCGGCCGATCTGTTCGAGGACCGGTATCTCCACGGCTCCACCAAGAACGAGATGCTCAAGGACATGGCCGGCGCCTGCGACCTGAAGGTCATCCAGGACGAGATCGAGGCCCTCGACACCGGCGACGCCGCGGTCACCAAGGGCGACGAGACGACCCGCGACGGACAGAAGGTGGTCCCGCTGACGGAGCGGACCGACGGCGAGACGGCCACCGTCTACGTCACCGCGGACGCCCCGCACCGCCCGGTCGAGGTGACCCTGAAGGGCGCCGGCATCGACTCGACCCTGCTCCTCTCGGACTACGACAAGCCGGTCCGGGCGGAGACCCCGTCCCCGGAGGACACGGTGAACGTCGACCGCCTCGAGGAGGAACTGCCGGAGGTGTGACCAGAGGCGGGGCGACGTGACCGGAGGCGGGCCGGCGCGACCGGAGGCAGGCCGGTGTGACCGGAGGCGGCCGGTGTGACCGGAAGCGGGCCGGTGTAACCGGAGGCAGCCGGTGGATCAGAAATCGGCCGGCGGATCCTCCCCCACCCGTCCGTCCACGAACTCCCGTATGAGATCCGCCTGCCCCACATGGCGCGCGTACTCCTCGATGAGGTCGGCCAGGATCCGCCGCAGGCTCGGCGACTCCCCCGTGGACGTGGTGTACGCCGCGAGGTGACCGGCGTCGCCGCCGCCGTCCAGCACCTCCCGCACGGCGGCCCTGGAGCGGGCCACGGCGGCCTCCCACAGCCCGCGCAGTTCCTCGGGGCTGTCCCCGGCGGCCGATGTCCAAGGCCAGTCGGGCTCGGCCTCCCAGTCCACGCCGTCCCACGGCGCGCCCGGCTGCCGCCCGAGCAGCCGCCGGGTGAAGTACTCGTCCTCGACCAGCGCCAGGTGCTTCAGCAGCCCGCCGAGCGTGATGGCCGAGGGCGCGAGCCGGGTGTTCAGACCGGCGGAGTCCAGGTCCGCGCACTTCCACGCGAGCGTCCTTCGCTGGCGCTCCAGGGAACCGATGAGGGTGTCGATCTCACTGCCGGCGATGGGCGGTTCCACCGGAACCGGCCGAGTGTCCAGAGTCATGGGCGAGAGGCTAGACCCCGGCACTGACAACGGCGCCGCCCACGCGATGCTGACGGAGGCTCAGACGATGTACCGGGCGGGCGGGACGACCCTGGAAACGCCGAAGGCCCCGTACGGGACGGGGCCTTCAAGCGAAGAAGCAGGACAGGGGCTCAGATGAGGCCGAGGGCGCGGACCGCCTCGCGCTCCTCCTCCAGCTCCTTGACGGAGGCGTCGATGCGGGCGCGGGAGAACTCGTTGATCTCCAGGCCCTGGACGATCTCGTACTTGCCGTCCTTGCAGGTGACCGGGAAGGAGGAGATCAGGCCCTCCGGGACGCCGTAGGAGCCGTCGGACGGGATGCCCATGGAGACCCAGTCGCCGTCGGCGGTGCCGTTGACCCACGAGTACACGTGGTCGATGGCGGCGTTGGCGGCGGAGGCGGCCGACGAGGCGCCGCGGGCCTCGATGATGGCGGCGCCGCGCTTGGCGACGGTCGGGATGAAGTCCTCGGCCAGCCACTTCTCGTCGTTGACGACCTCGGCGGCGTTCTTGCCGGCGACGGTGGCGTGGAAGATGTCCGGGTACTGGGTGGCGGAGTGGTTGCCCCAGATGGTCAGCCGCTTGATGTCGGCGACCGTCGAGCCCGTCTTCTTCGCGAGCTGGGTCAGCGCGCGGTTGTGGTCCAGGCGGGTCATCGCGGTGAAGCGCTCCGCCGGTACGTCCGGGGCGGCGGCCTGCGCGATGAGCGCGTTGGTGTTGGCCGGGTTGCCGACCACCAGGACGCGGATGTCGTCCGCGGCGTGGGCGTTGATGGCCTGGCCCTGCGGCTTGAAGATGCCGCCGTTGGCCTCCAGCAGGTCACCGCGCTCCATGCCCTTGGTGCGCGGGCGGGCGCCCACCAGGAGGGCGACGTTGGCGCCGTCGAAGGCCACGTTCGGGTCGTCGGTGATGTCGATGCCCTGGAGCAGCGGGAACGCGCAGTCGTCCAGCTCCATCGCGGTGCCCTCGGCGGCCTTCAGCGCCGGGGTGATCTCCAGGAGGCGCAGGCGGACCGGCACGTCCGCGCCGAGCAGCTGGCCGGAGGCGATGCGGAAGAGCAGGGCGTAACCGATCTGGCCGGCCGCGCCGGTGACGGTGACGTTCACGGGAGTGCGGGTCATGGCGTTCTCCGTATGACAGCTGGCGGTGGGGCGTCCCTGCCCCGGGGGTTCGGATGATCGATCTCTTGGCGTCAAGAGATATCCGCGGGTCAGGCTATCGCGCATCCGGGATGCCGGACGGCCGGGTCCGTGTGGCCCAGCCCACAGACCGCCCGACTGCCACAGACACACCATCCGACCCACGAGCAGACACACGAAAAAGGCGGCCGCCCGTCCGGGAGAGGGGAGACGAAGGCGGCCGCCGTGCGGGGGTACCGAATCGTGCCGGACTCCCGTGGGGGTACCTTCCGCCTGCCCCGGATCCGGGCGGCCATACCTGTTCTCCCCGGCCGATTTCCACCGGCCGGGATCCGCCGCCGTCCGCCCCGCCCGCCGGCGGTGCGGTTACCGGGTGCAGCCCTTCTCGCCTACTGGGTGCAGCCCTTCTCGCCCGAGGCCAGCGTGGCGCACGCGACCGCGTCGCCTGCGTCCTTGACGGCCACCATCGGGGTGTACGCGATGGTGTCGCCGACCGCGGTGATCGAGCCGTTCTCCCGGGCCTTGCCCGCGGTCACCTCGACCTGGTCGCCCTGGGCGGCCTGGGTGATGCGGCCCCAGGCGGCGCCGCAGGTCTCGCTGTAGCGGACCTCGACGACCGTGGTGCCGATGGTCGCGGTCTGCGCGGTGGTCACCAGGTCGCCGCTGCACCCCATGCTCTCCGCGTCCTTGCCGGTGCAGCTGTCGCCGCTGCACTTCACGCCCGGCGGCAGCGCGGCGTCGCTGGTGACGGAGGGCGAGGGAGAGACCTTCGCCCCGGCGTTGTCGCCGTCCCCGCCGGCCTGGGTGAGGTAGAAGGCGCCGGCCACCACGACCAGCACGCCGACGACACCCGCGGCGAACATCGACAGCCGGCGCTTGCCGCCACCGGCGGGCGCGGCCGGTGCGGCGGCCGGGGCCGACGGGCCTCCGGACGCTCTGCCACCCGCTCCCGCTCCGGCGCCGCCCGCTCCCGCTCCCGCGCCGGCCGCTGCCGCTCCCGCGCCGGCCGTGCGGCCGCCCGCCGGGGACGGTCCGGCGTATCCGGCGACGTTCCAGGAGTTGCCGCCGGAGGAGCGCTGCCCGGCCGAGGGCGCCGACGGCGTCCGTACGTCCGCGTCCGACGCGGTCGGCTGCTGCGGCACCGTCGGGGAGACACCCGCCGGACCCGCGATGCCCGGCGTCGCCGTGGCGGTGCGGCGGGCGGTCTTGCCCTTGGCGTTCGCGGGCGGCGGGCCGAACTCGCTGAGCGCGGCGCGCGCCTGGGAGATTCTGATGGCCTCCATGGTCATGTCGTGGCGCATCTCCGAACGGCTCCAGGCGCGTTCGGCGAGCTCCCACATGGTGGTCAGATGGATCGGATTGGTGCCGGTGACCTCGGCCAGGGCCACGATCGCGCCCTTGGGCGCGAGCAGCCGGCCGCCCAGGTAACGTTCCCAGGACGTCTTGCTGTATCCGGTGCGGTCGGCGACCGCGGCGACGCTCAGGCCGCTGCGGTCCACGAGCCGCCGCAGCTGACTGGTGAACTCCCTGATCTGCGGATCGAGTTCATCCGGCAAGGCCTTCCAACGAGGCATTGCTTCCCCCCTCTTCCCCCCGGGTAGTGCTGGCTGTTCCCCCGCCCACTGGGATGCGCGTCGTCAGGATCTCAGTTCCCCCGGCGGCGGCGCACCCCCGCACCGCCCTGATTGCCCGACCTTGTGGCCCGATGGGACACATTAGCCCCGCCGTGCCGTGCCTTGGCCGCACATCCCCGAACTTGTCAATACATCGACACAACGGGGACACATGGGCGGTCTCGTCCGTATCAGTCGTTTTCCGGTCGCTCACCGGCACCACCGTGTCGATGTGCGACAACGCGCGGACACCGTAGCGGAACGGTCACTTCCGTGCCACAGCGAACTGACAGACGTTGAACAGGCTGTTCGGGTACGGGAGGTTGGTCGTGGGCGGCGGCCCGTCTTCTCACGGGGGTGAGGACGGGCCGCCGTACCGCGGGGTCAGCCGCTGACCGTGAAGTGCAGCGCGTCGTTCAGGAACGGGATCCTCAGCAGCGGGTCCGGCTGCGCCATCAGCGCCAGCAGGACGATGGCGAGACCCAGCGCGCCGTAGGTCGCGATGTCCGTGAAGCGGGAGCGTACGGCGAGCATGCCGACGCTCGGCAGGAGCCAGCGCATCACGGCCCCGGCCAGCAGGGCACCGCCGATCACCAGCGTGCCGGCCCGGAACACGTCGAGCGCGGTGATCAGCAGGCCGAGGGCGACCGTGGCCAGCACGGCGAGCATCGGCCACTGCCGGGCGGGCGCCGGGGCGGCCCCGGAGGCGGCCCGGCCGCCGCCCTCCGGGCGGGCGGTGTCCCGGGTGAACAGCGGAAAACGACGGGTGACCCGGCGCGGCCGGCCCTCGGCGTCCGGCGCGCTGACCGGATCCCGCACCTCGACGGTCTCGGGCGTGTTCCCCGTGACCCGCGGCTCGACGGTCTCGGGCGTGTCACCCGCGATCCGCGGCTCGACGGCCTCGGGGGCGTCACCTGTGACCCGCCGCTCGACGGCCTCGGGCGTGCTGCCCGTGGCCCGCGGCTTCTCACCTGCGGCGTGCCCCGCGCCGCGGTTATCGGCCGACACTGCGCTCCGCCGCCTCGACCACGTTGACCAGCAGCTGCGCCCGGGTCATGGGGCCGACGCCGCCCGGGTTCGGGGAGATCCAGCCGGCCACTTCCGCCACACCGGGGTGGACGTCGCCGACGATCTTGCCCTCGGCGTTGCGGGAGACGCCGACGTCGAGGACGGCCGCGCCCGGCTTGACGTCCTCTGGGCGGATCAGATGGGCGGACCCGGCGGCGGCGATGATGATGTCCGCGCGGCGCAGGTGGGCCGACAGGTCACGGGTGCCGGTGTGGCACTGGGTCACGGTCGCGTTCTCGCTGCGCCGGGTGAGCAGCAGCGGCATCGGGCGGCCGATGGTGACACCGCGGCCGACGACCACGACCTCGGCGCCCTTGATCTCCACGCCGTAGCGGCGCAGGAGGGTGAGCACGCCGTTCGGGGTGCAGGGCAGCGGCGCCGGCTCGTTGAGGACCAGCCGGCCGAGGTTCATCGGGTGCAGACCGTCGGCGTCCTTGTCCGGGTCCATGAGTTCCAGGATCCGGTTCTCGTCGATGCCCTTGGGCAGCGGCAGTTGCACGATGTAGCCGGTGCAGGCCGGGTCCTCGTTCAGCTCCCGGACGACCGCCTCGATCTCCTCCTGCGTCGCCGTGCCCGGCAGTTCGCGCTGGATGGAGGCGATGCCGACCTGGGCGCAGTCCCGGTGCTTGCCGGCGACGTACTTCTGGCTGCCGGGGTCGTCCCCGACCAGGATCGTGCCGAGGCCGGGCGTGACGCCCTTCTCCTTCAGCGCCGCCACGCGGGCGGTCAGATCGGACTTGATCGCGGCTGCGGTGGCCTTGCCATCGAGAATCTGGGCGGTCATGGCCCCCATCCTCCCGGATGACCGGCCCCCGGTTCCAATCCGGGCCCCCCGTTCCCGAGCCGTGACCTTGTTGCACTTGCACAACACATGAGAAAGGCGGCTGGACAATCCACCCGTGGCTGAAGAACGATTGAGGCCACAGTGCCGCGGGCAGTACCGGGGGGACGAACCGCATCTGTAGAACATTCCTCCGCATCGCGCCGCGCGTCGTCCCCGCACTTCGGCAAACGGAGGAAAGACCGCCATGAGTTTCGGCGACCCGAACAACCCCTACGGGCAGCCGCCCCAGCAGCCGCCGGCCGGCGCTCCGGGCTACGGCTACCCGCAGCAGTCCCCGCCCCCGCCCGGCGTACCGCCGCAGCAGAACTACGGCTACCCGCAGCAGCCGGCGTACCCCGGCTACCCGGGCGCCAACATGATGGCTCCGCAGTCGATGCCGGGCCTGCTGGTCACCGCCCGGGTCTTCCTGTTCATCATCTCGGCGGTGCAGATCCTGGCGGGCCTCGCCTGGCTGTACGTCGCGGCCTTCGTCAACGACGTCACGGACGCCGCGGACGACCTGTCCACGTCCTCGGACGACCCGTTCAGCGTGATAGGCGACGGCGGTGACGCGGCGGCCGGCATGCTGGTGTTCCTCGCGCTCGTCGCGCTGGGCCTCGCCGCGCTGTCCATCACGCTGGGCGTGAAGTTCGGCAAGGGCGGCCAGGGCATCCGCATCACCACGGTGATCTACGGCGCCCTCGGCACCATCGTCGGTCTGATCGGACTGTTCGTCGGCCTGGACTCCGGGATGGCCTCGGCGGTCATCTTCCCGCTGCTGTGGGTGATCTTCGGCGCCATCATCACGGCCGCCCCGGTCGTCCCCAGCGGCACCGCCTGGTTCGCCCGCCCGCGCTACTGAGCGCACGGTTCGCGCCATTCACACCCAAGGGCCGTGTCTCACCCGATCGAGGGGGGACACGGCCCTGGTGCGTCGCCCTGACCTGGCCTGGGTAGCTGTCGAGGCCGACGGGCTGTCGGGCACGGGTCGGGCACGGGAGACGCACCTTGTACAGCATCATCGTGGTACCTCCGCCGGCCGAGGGGGACGCACGCCGCGACCGCCGGTTCCGGCTCGCCCCCGGCGAGCGGCTGGCCTTCGGGCGCGGCAGCGGCAACGACCTGGTGATCGCCCACGACGGGGTGTCCCGCAGAGCCGGTGAGATCGCCGCGCAGGGCGCGTTCTGGATACTGAGCAACCTCAGCCGGGAGCAGACGTACGTCGTGGAGAACCCGGAGGGGGCCGGCGAGCACATCAAGGTCGGCCCGGGGCGGCTGGACGCGCCCGTGCCCTTCGAGTTCTCCCGGATCGTGCTGCCCGCCGCCGGTGATCTGCTGCCGGTCGAGGTGTGGGCGCCGCGCCACGACTACCTGCGTCCCGAGTCCGGGCTCGACGGCGTGACCACCGCGCCCGCCTTCTCCCTGGACCGCACCAAGCGCTACTTCGCGGTGCTGGCCGCGCTGTGCGAGCCCCGGCTGCGCGGCGAACCGCACGCCCCGCTGCCCACCGTCGACCAGGTCGTCGACCGGCTGCGCCCCGGCTGGCCGGCCGCGTCGCGCACCTCCGTGCAGTGGAACATCGACTATCTCGCCGTGAAGCTCCGGCTGAAGCCGGGCCCGGAGACCGCCGACACCGGGCCCCGGCTCAACGGCAAGAAGGAGTCCCTGGTGTCGCTGGCGCTCCGCTTCGACCTGGTGCGGGAGGACGACCTGCGCGTTCTCGCCGCCGGGCGCACGGGCGCGGACCGGGCGGCCGGGTGACCGGACGGGACGGACCCTACGCGGTACCGGTGCCCCGCGGATACCGGGTGGGCGCGTGGGAGGTGCGGGGGCCGATCGCGACCGGGGCGTTCGGCAGCGTGTACGAGGGCCGGCGGACCGGCGGCGACGACGCCCTCCCCCGCACCGCCGCCCTGAAGTTCCTGCCCACCGGCACCAGCACCCCCCGACAACTGGCCCATCTGCGCGAACTGATCGACCGCGAGGTCGAGTTGCACCGCCGGGTGGCCCGGCCCCGGCTGATCCGGATGTACGAGACGCTGACCGTGGACGACCCCGGCCGCCCCGGGCTCGACGGCGCCACCGTCCTCGTCCTGGAGAGGGCGGAGGGCTCCCTGGCGGCCCTGATCGCCCGGACGCCCCGCCCGCCGTCCGGCCCGGCGCTGCTGGCGCAGATCTGCGAGGGCCTGCACCAGCTGCACTCGGCGAACTGGGTGCACGGCGACCTGAAGCCGGCCAACGTCCTGCTGATGAAGGACGGTTCGGCCCGGCTCGCCGACTTCAACATGGCCGCCGAGCTGGAGGGCACCCACGCCTACACCCCCGCCTTCTCCACCCCCGACTACACCCCGCCCGAGCTCCTCTGGTCGGAGATCGGCGAACGCGGCCGCCGGATCCGCCCCTCGGCCGACATCTGGGCCTTCGGCGTGCTCGCCCATCTCGTCCTCACCGGCACCTTCCCGCTGCCCGGCGGTACCCCGACGGCCCGCCGCGACGCGGCCGCCGCGTACGCGCGCGGCACCGACGAACTGCGCCTCTCCCCCGAACTGCCGGAGCGGTGGCGGGAGATCGTGCGGTCCTGTCTGACCCGTACGCACGAGGAACGGATCGGCGGGGAGGCGCTGCTGCGACGGGTGCGGGAGGCCGCGGGCGAGGCGGGACCGCGCCGCCTTCGCCGCCGTACCGCCGTCCTGACCGCGGCGGCCTCCACCGCGGTGGTGGCCGCGCTCGGCTACGGCATCGCCACCTGGGCGGGGGACGACGGTCCCGGCCCCGGGCGCCCGGGCGCCGCCGCGTCGGCCGCGGCGTACGGCGCCGAAGAACTCCGTACCGACAAGGGCATCCCGGTCGCCTACCGCCGGCTCATCGTCGACTCGGCGCACTCCTGCACGCAGCCGGAGATCACCCCGGCGCTCATCGCGGCGATGCTGAAGGCGGAGAGCGACTTCGACCCCGACCTCGCCGACCCGGAGCGGGACGAGTACGGCATCGCCCGCTGGACCCCGCGGGTGCTGCGCTGGTGGATCCGCGAGGACGGCCTCCCGGCCTCGGAGACGCCCAGGCCACCCATCACCCCAGCCGAGTCGATCCCGGCGATGGGCCGCTACCTCTGCTTCGTCGAACCGCGGCTGAAGTCCTCCCTCCCCGGGGACCGGCGGGTGCTGGTCGCCGCCGCGTACCGGACGTCGTACGGAACGGTGAACGAGACGGGCGGCGTCCCCCCGAAGTACCGCGACTACGCATACCGCGTCGCCCACTACCTCAAGGAGTACACGCCGCCCGGCCGGACGTGACCCTCAGAGTTCCGAGGTACCGGCGCGGCCGGGCAGGCGGCACGGTGGAGCACGACCGAGGACGGGCCCCGACTCCCTCGGGGGAGAGCCGGGGCCCGCCGCACCACCGGACCACGACTGGGGGAACAGTCATGACCACCGCGCTCCGCAAGGCCCTCGCCCTCGGCGCCGCCACCGTCACCGCCGGCGCCGCGCTCACCCTCTCCACCGCGGGCAGCGCCCAGGCCGCCGCGCCCTGCTGGCAGGACGGCTCCGTCTGGTACTGCAACAACGCCACCGGCGCCAACGTCTACGCGGGTGCGAACAGCAACCGGGTCGTCGGCCGGATGTACTCCAACCCGTCCTTCTTCGTCTGCAAGTTCGACGGCGGCCAGAACCACGGTGGCCCGCACCCCACCCGCTGGGTCTACACCCAGGCGGACAACGGGGAGTGGGGCTGGATGAGCGACAACGACATCATCTCGGAGACGGACCCGCTGCCGTCCTGCTGAGGCACCGACAGGGCTGTTCGGCCACTCGTACAGGATGCGGGTGGCCGACTCGCCATGACCGGCGAAAGCCTCGCGATCGGGGCGCGGGGCAACCTAACCTTCCCCCTCACGGTATGGAGGGGGAGGGGACGATCGGTGTACAGCATCATCGTCGTGCCGCCGGCCTGCGGCACACCCGACGACCAGATCAGAATCGCGACAGGGGACCGGCTCGCCTTCGGCCGGGCGCGTATCGACGGGGGACTCGCCCTCGCGCACGACGGAGTGCCCCGGATCGCCGGCGAGATCACCGCGCACCGCACCTACTGGCTGCTGAGCAACCTCAGCGAGAACCAGACCTACGTGGTCGAGAATCCCGAAGGCGCCGGGGAACACATCAAGATCGGCCCGGGACGGCTGGACGCGCCCGTCCCCTTCGAGTTCTCCCGGATCGTGCTGCCCGCCGCGGGGGACCTGCTCGCCTTCGACGTCTGGGCGCCGCGCCACGCCTTCCGCAGCGCCGGCCGCGCCGGGCTCTCCGGAGCCGCCACGGCACCGGCGTTCGCCCTGGACCGCACCAAGCGGTACTACGCCGTACTGACCGCCCTGTGCGAACCCCGGCTGCGCGGCACACCGCACGCCCCGCTGCCCGCCGTGGAGGAGCTGGTGGAGCGTCTGCGCCCGGTGTGGCCCACGGTCAGCCGGTCCGCGGTCTACTGGAACATCGACTACCTGGCCGTGAAGCTCCGCCTCCGGCCGGGCCCCGAGACGGCGGAACCCGGCCGGCGCGTTCACGGCAAGAAGGAGTCGCTGGTCTCCCTCGCACTCCGCTTCGACCTGGTGCGCGAGGACGACCTCATCGTGCTGGCCCCGCCCGTCGGCGAGGTGGCCCGATGACCGAGGAGCACCGCGAGGCGTACGCGGTGACCGTCCCCAGGGGCTATCGCGTCGGCCCCTGGGAGGTCCGCGAACCCCTCGCGTCCGGCGCCTTCGCCACCGTCTACGCCGCTCACAACGCCGCCGGGGACGACGGACTGCCGGCCCGGGCGGCCCTGAAGTTCCTGCCCACCGGCACCCGCACCCCGCGCCAGCTCAGCCATCTGCGAGAACTGGCCGAGCGGGAGGTGACGCTGCTGCGGCGGCTGCGCGCGCCGCGCCTGATCCGGATGTACGCCACCCTGACCGTCGACGACCCGGCCGACCCCGAACTGGACGGCGCCACGGTCATCGTCCTGGAGCGGGCCGAGCGCTCCCTGCAGCAGTCCCTGGACCGGATTCCGCAACCGGGTGTCCTGCTCACCCAGATCTGCGAGGGACTGCACCAGCTGCACGACGCCGGCTGGGTCCACGGTGACCTCAAGCCCGCCAACGTCCTGCTGATGAAGGACGGCTCGGTACGCCTCGCCGACTTCTCCCTGGCCGCCGAACTGGAGGACACCCACGCCTACGCGCCCGCCTTCGCCACGCCCGACTACACCCCGCCGGAACTCCTGTGGCCCGAACTCGACGAACGGGGCACCCGCGTCCGCCCGTCGGCCGACATCTGGGCCTTCGGCGTCCTCGCCCACCTGGTCCTCACCGGCACCTTCCCTCTCCCCGGCGCCACCACGGAGGCCCGGACGGACGTGGCGACGCGCTATGCGCGCGGTACCGAGGAGCTGCGTCTGTCGGGCGAACTCCCGGATGCATGGGCGGAGATCGTGCGGGCGTGCCTGGCCCGCGAGCAGGCCGACCGGATCGACGCCGGGACGCTGTTGCGTCGGGTGAAGGAGGCCTCCGGGGACGCCCGTCCATCCCGCCCGTCCAGACGGAGCAGGCCCCGCTTCCGGCGCAGGCACCCCGTTCTCGCGGGGTGCCTCGCGGCCGTGCTGCTGGTCACGTCGGGCCTCGCGGTCGCGGCTGTCGCGGCCCACCAGTGGGCGACCCGGCCCGACGGGACGCCGGTGTACGAGGCCCTGCCCAGCGCGTCGGCGTTCCCCACGGGCGCCGCGGGCGAGGTGGTCTACGGCTACCACCGCTGTCCGGCGGACCATGTGTGCTTCTTCAGCGAGTACAACGGCAACGGGAAGATCTGCCGCTGGCGGGAGAGCGACGCGAACTGGCAGGCGGGGAAGGTGACCTGTCCCTGGGCGGAGAGCAGCCCCGTCCGCTCGGTGTTCAACAACATCGCCGGCGAACGGGGTCTGCTCGGTGTCGTGTACTACCGCGGCACCGACTTCGAGCCCGCGGGTTACGACCGCCGCCGTCCGGCCCAGCGGACCGGCTGCAGCAACATCAACAGCCAGGGGAACCTGGCGGGGACGTACGCGCCGCTCTCGCACAAGCTGGTGGAGAGCTGTTCCTTCAGTCCCTCGGTGTGGGGGCTGCTGTCGTCGCTGTGGTGATCCGTCACGGCTGGGGGTAGCGGTCCACGGCCTGGACCCGGCTGAAGGTCCACGTTCCGCTCCAGCTGCCGGTGTGGGCGCCGAAGGTGCCGTCGGACTTGGCGAGCATGGTCCACATCCGGACGCTGCCGTTGGAGTAGCCGTACAGGAAGCCGATGTCGTCGCGGCCGTCGCCGTCGTAGTCGCCGGTGGCGGGCTTCAGGTCGGCGCGCTGGACGCTGCCGGCGGCGATCTTCGGGGACACCTTGCGGGTGGCGAGGGTGCCGTCGGGAGCGGACAGGAAGGTGTGGAGGCCGTCGGAGCCGTCGGAGTACTCGTACCAGGCGGCGAGGTCGTCGCGGCCGTCACCGTCGTAGTCGCCGGACTGGACGCTGGTGGCGGCGCGGGAGCCCCAGTTCACGGCCTCCCAGCCTCTGACGGGGGCGGCGAAGCCGCCGCGCGCGTCGGCGAGGAAGGTGAAGGCCGTGGCGCCGCCGTCGGCGTGGTTGTAGAAGGCGGCGAGGTCGTCGCGGCCGTCACCGTTGTAGTCG
Source organism: Streptomyces sp. NPDC030838 (assembly GCF_055572035.1). Classification (NCBI taxonomy): domain Bacteria; kingdom Bacillati; phylum Actinomycetota; class Actinomycetes; order Kitasatosporales; family Streptomycetaceae; genus Streptomyces; species Streptomyces sp. NPDC030838. Next base: position 367,615 of record NZ_JBVIED010000002.1, read on the forward strand.
CCGGTGGTCAGGTTCGAGTTGGCGTACGTCCAGCTGCCGGACGGGCTGGAGTGGGAGGCGAAGGGGTACGTGAAGCCGCCCCTCGCGTCGGACAGGAGGGTGAAGACCTTGTCCTCGCCGCCGCTGTAGTCGTACCAGATGGCCATGTCGTCGCGGCCGTCGCCGTTGAAGTCGCCGCTGACCGGGTGGCTGCGGGACGCGGTCCAGTTGCCGGGCACGGACCGCCAGGAGGCGAACGGCGTGTCGTACGAGCCGTCGCCCTTGGCGAGCCAGGTCCACATGCCCACGGTGCCGTCGGAGTAGCCGTACTGCGCGGCGATGTCGGCGCGGCCGTCGCCGTTGTAGTCGCCGGTGGTCAGCTTGGCGTTGGACGCGGTCCAGTTGCCCGCGGGGGCGATCCAGCCGGAGGCGGGTGTCGGGAAGGAGCCGTCGGCGGCCGCGAGGAAGCGGTTGATGGCGTCGCGGCCGTCCGCGAGGTCGTACCAGACGGCGAAGTCGGCGCGGCCGTCACCGTTGATGTCGTTCCGGACGACGGTGTTGCTGGACCAGCGGGACTCGCCGGAGGCGGTGCGCACGACCAGGTTGCCGTGGTCCTGGAGGACGAGGCTCCCGCCGGACGCGGAGGTCTTGGACTCCCACAGGGTGGTGCCGTCGGCCGCCTTGACGGCGAGGTTTCCGGCCGCGCTGAAGGTGGCGGTGGCGCCGGGGTGGCCGGCCGTCTTCGACGACCACAGGGTCTTGCCGGCGTTGGACGCCACGGTCAGGTTGCCGTCGGTGCCCATGGTGACCTTGGCGGACTTCGAGACGAGCGAGTCGCCGGAGCGCAGGCTCTGGCCGGGGGCGAGGGACATGCCACCCGGTGAGCCGTCGGTACGGGCGGCGATCGCGCCGGTGCGGGTCTCGGTGGTGCCGTAGCAGCCGCCCTGCCAGGAGCGGGAGTTGACCGCGACCAGTTCGTACGCCCCGCTGCCGGTCCGGCGCAGCACCGGACCACCGGTGTCGCCCTTGCAGACGGAGTCGTCGGCGGTCTTCCCGGTCATGGCGAGGGTGCCGGCGGCGGCCGAGTCCAGCGTGTAGTTCGCCTGGTGGAGCCTGCCGGGCACCCATTCCGTCTTGGTCCGGCCGTAGCCGAGCACGGTCAGGTCGTCACCGGCGGCGGGCGCGGTGGCGGCGAGCTTCACCGGGGTGATGCCGGGCGCCGGGGCGGCGAGGCGGGCGAAGACCAGGTCACGGCCCGCCCTCGGCACGATGTGAGTGACCTCGCTGACGTGGCCGCCGGTGCCGTTCAGATCGGTGCGGCCGACGGTGGCCACGGTCTTCAGCGCGGGCTTGCCGGCCGCCGGGGCGGTGCCGGACTGCGGGTCGGCGGCGAAGCAGGAGGCGGCGGTGACCAGCCACTCCGCGTCGACCAGGGCGCCGGAGCAGGCGCGGGTGCCGTCGCCGATGTCGAGGTGGGCGGCGTAGGTGTGGGTGCCGTCGGGGGTCGGAGTGCCGACGACGGCGTGCGCGGCGGGTATGGGCGCGGCGAGGACGAGGCCGGCGGCGAGCAGGGCGAGGGCACCGGCTCGGGTGACGCGGTGCGGGCGTCTGTCGTACGAGGACATGGGGTGTCTGGGGTCCCTTCGAGGCGGAGGCCTACTTGGTGGCGTGGAGTTCTACGAGGGTGTGGTCGCGTCCCTCGGGGTCCGCGCTCTCGCCGACCGCTCCCCAGGAGTTCGCGGCGACGGTGTAGGAGGTCTCGGTGCCGTCCACCGTCATGTCGGCGACGATCTTGTAGTCGGTGGTCTTGATGCCGTAGACCTGCGGCAGCTCCATGGCGACCCGGCCGGACGTGCCCTTGGCGGCGAAGCAGAACGGGTCGGCGTGGCCGCGTGCCCAGACGTGGATCTGGTTGGCGGCCGAACCGCACTCGGCGAACAGGATGTTCCCGTCGCCGGTGAGCAGACGGATGCCGTGCTCGGCGTAGATCTTGTCGGCGTCGGGGTAGGCGAAGTCCTCGACGGCGACGGGCGGCAGGTCGTCGGCGGCGGCGGAGGGGGCGCCGGTGAGCGACAGGGCGGCGGCGACAGCGGCGGAAGCGGCAAGGGCCGGCGCAAGCAGGCGTCTCAGGGATCTCATGGGCTCTCTCTATCAACCGGTTTGCGCCACGTGTCCCTCAAAAGTTCGAGGGTGTGCGCTCCCGTCCGCAGGGTTACGGTGCGTCGCTCAAAGCCCAACTCCCCTGCCGCACGGGAAGGATGCCCGTTTTGTCGCCCTCGCTCTGGAGCAGACGCCGCTTACTGACCACTCTCGCGGGAGTCACCGCCGCCCCCGCCCTGCCGTCCGTCCTCACCCTCACCGCCGCCCCCGCGCACGCCGCCGAAACCGACGGCACCTACAACGGCCTGCCCGACACCGAACGGGGCCGGGCGGTCTGGGCGTACAAGACGGGAGGCAGGGCGGTACGCGACGCCGCGGCCGTCGCCCTCGCCGGTCCGCCGGCCGCCGTGACCGCCTTCCTCACGAACGAACTGCCCGTCGCACAGGCGGAGGACAACCGCTTCGCGGTCATCTCCAGCCTCCCCTACGCGGGCAAGGCCACCCGCGCGTCCGCCGGTACGGCCCTGTCGGCCGGGGACGACGCGATCAGCGCGTTCCTGAGCGACGGCTACGAGGCGCCCGTGCACGAGGACCTGCGGGTGGCGGTCCTCACCGTCATGAACCATGGCGGTACGGCCGTGAAGCGCGAGGCCAACAAGGCGCTGACGGCGGGCACTCCGGCGGCCCTGCGGACGTTCCTGGAGACGACCCAGTACACCGCGCAGCACGAGGACGACCGGGCCGCGGTCTTCACGATCCTCGCCACGGCTTCTCCGGAGGTGAAGAAGTACGCCGAGCGGGCGCTGAACGACGGCTCGCCCGAGGCGATCGGCTGGTTCCTCGCGTCCGGGCAGTACATAGCCCGCGCCCGGGACGAAGAGGCCGCGAAGATCGACCAGTTGGTCGCGATCGTGCAGCGCGAGGGCCGACGGGCCAAGCTCAAGACGGAGCAGGCCGTCGCCGCCTCCACCCGCGCCAAGGAGGCCGCCGAGAAGGCCAAGGCGGCGGCGCTGAAGGCGGCGGCGGAGGCGGCGGCGGCCAAGGAGGACGTCGCCAAGTCGGCCAGGGCGGCGAACGACGCGGCGAGCGCCGCGCGCGGGGCCGCCGACGCCGCCAACACCGCGATCGCCGCGTCCCGCACCGCCCAGGCCGCCTCCGGCCGCGCCGCCCGTGCCGCGCAGGCCGCCGCGGCAGCCGCTGCCGCCGCCGGGAACGCCGCCTCCCGCGCCTACAACGCCGCGATCGCCGCGTCCGCGGACGCGTCCAAGGCCGCCGCGGCCCGCCAGGCGGCGCAGAACGCACGGGCCGCCGCCGGCCAGGCGCGCACCGCCGCCGCGGCGGCCGACCAGGCCGCCGTCGCCTCGGCGGAAGCCGCCGGCGCCGGAGACGCCGCCGCGAGCGCCGCCACGAACGCGGCCGCTGCCGCGAACGCGGCGGCCGACGCCGCGGCCTCCGCGGGCGTCGCCCAGTCCCAGGCCGCGAAGGCCCGGCAGGCGGCGGCCGAGGCGAATGCCGCCGCCGCGCGGGCCACCCGGGCCGCGAACACCGCCCAGACCCTGGCCAACCGGGCCGCAGCCGCCGCCCGCGTGGCCCGCGACGCCGCGAACAGCGCCGCCGCGCACGCGGAGAAGGCCGCCGACGCGGCGGACGAGGCGGCGGCCCACGCGGGCCAGGCGGTGGAGTACGCCAAGCGGTCCACCGCCTACGCGGCCGCCGCGGTGGAGGCGGCCACCACGGCGGCCAACGCCGTCAAGGAGGCCCAGGAGGTCGAGAAGGCGGCCCGCGAGGCGGAGACCGCCCGCATCGCCCAGGACACCCAGACCGGCATCGAACTGGCCCGCCTGGTGGCACAGGCGGAGACCGCCGAGGCCGAGCGCGCGAACAGGGCGCGGACGCAGGCCGACCAGACCTCAGCGCAGACCAAGGACCTCATCGCCGCCGCCGAGGCGGCCCTGAAGTCCGGGGACACCGCCACCGCCGTGACCACCGGCCGCAAGGCCGCCGTACGACTCCTGGACTCGACCGGAACCTGGACCCGCGAGGCCGCCGAGTTCGCCCTCGCCGGCACCGACGAGTCCGTCCTCAACTGGATCGACGCGGACCGGGTGCTGGCCCAGCGGCAGGACGACCGCGAGACGGTCCTGGCCGTCGCCAAGGCGGCGAAGGCGTCCGTCGCCGACGCGGCACACCGGGCCCTGGCCAGTGACGACCCCGAAGCCGCCGCCGCCTTCCTCACGACCGGGGCCATCGAGGCGGCGAAAGTGGACTATCGGGTCGCCGTGCTCAGGGTCCTGGACGACAACCCGGGGCCCGCCGTCCGGGCGAAGGCCGAGGCGGCGCTCGACGACGGCAGCGCGACGGCCCTGCACCACTTCCTCACCCTGGGGGTGACGGAGGCCGTCAAGGAGGACGACCGCGTCGAGATCCTGCGCCTCCTGGACTCCGGCGGCCCCTACATGCAGTCGGCGGCGCAGATCGTCCTGGAGGGCTCCGCGCGGATGCGGCGGCACTTCGTCGTCCACGACAAGTACGACGTCGCCCGCCTCGACCAGGACCACGCCACCCACGTCGCCGCGATCCGCGCGGCCATCGCCCACGCCGCGAGGATCGCCGCGAAGGCGCTGGAAGACGCGGCACTGGCGTCCAAGGCGGCGGCGGAAGCCCGCCAGGCCGCGGCCGAGGCGACCGAGTGGGCGGCGAAGGCGAAGGGCTACGCCGCCGACGCCGCGAACTCGGCACAGCAGGCGAAGGAGAACGCGGACGCCGCCGACAGGTCCGCGGCCGAGGCGGCCCAGTCGGCGGAGAGCGCGAAGCAGGCCGCGTCGGTGGCGCAGAGCGCGGCCCGCAGCGCCAACTACTCGATGCGGCAGGCGATGGCGTCCGCGCAGCAGGCCACGACGCACGCGTCGAACGCCCAGAACTCCGCCGCTCAGGCGCAGGTATCCGCGGACCAGGCCGGTCAGGACGCGCAGGCCGCGGCCGACGCCGCGAGCGAGGCGCAGCAGATCGCCGCGGACAAGCGGCAGGCGGAACTCGAGGCCGAGGCGCAGGCAGCGGCCGAAGCGGCGGAGCAGAACGAGCAGGACGGGACGGACCCTTCGCAGGGGGCTGACCAGGACAAGCCCTGGTACGTGGACGCGGGGCTCTGGCCCGAGGACGTCGACGACCCCAAGGACTGGGCGAGCGTCACCAGCCATTGGGCGACCATCGTGGGCACCGCCGGGACGATCGCGTCCCTCATCCCGGGAGGCCAGGGCGTGGGCCTGGTGCTCGGCGGCATCGCCCTGGGCCTCTCGGGAACGAGCGCCGTCCTCAACGGGGTCGGTCACGGCTGGCACAGCGCCGAGTTCAAGAGCTCACTCGGCCAGTTCCTGGTCGGCGGCATCTTCTACGGCCAGGGATGGATGTTCCGTGGCGCCGGTTTCAGCGACGAGATCGGCGTCAAGGTGGCGGAAACGGCACGTGGTGTCGTGGACTCCGCCATCGGCGCACTCACCTGGTGGTGAACGACTCCGCCCCGCCCGTGCCTAGAGTGCCCGTACGAAGGGCGCCCAGGCGCGGGCGAGGGCGTCCCCGTGTCCGTACGACTGAGTCGTACCCGTGAAGGGCGTGCCCGGCTGGAGGTCACCGACCCCGACCCGTACACCAAGAACCGTGTGGTGCGTGTTACGGCCCTGAGACCGTCGAGGGACCGGCGCGTCGCACCGCCCCTGCGATCATGGTCTCTGCTACGGCACCACATCCTCAACGGGGAAAAGGACCTACATGAACTTGCGTACATCCCGCGCCCGTATAGCCACCGCCGCGGTGAGCGCCGCCGTCGCGGGCGCGCTCGCGGTGAGCGCATCGCCGGCCTCGGCGGCCGCGTCCAACGGCTACGTCAGCGGCGCCGGCTCGTTCTACGACGACTTCGCGGACGAGGGCACGCTGTCGACCCTGTCGCACAACGACACCAACGCGACCTGCCTGTGGCAGATCATCCTCTACGCGGAGGGTGTCAAGGAGAGCAACGGTACGCAGTTCGACTACGCCGACATCACCGGCAAGTACACGTCGAACACCGCGTATGCCACCAAGCAGCTGCAGAAGGCCTGGGGTCTGACGCAGGACGGCAAGGTCGGAAAGAACACGTTCGGCTCGGCCGACGACAAGTGGAACCCCACCACCCGCGCGGGTGAGCTGGAGTACCGGAGCACCGGCTCGACCAACGCCACCAAGTACAAGATCCGGTACCACGGAGAGCGGTACTACTTCGACATCTTCCGCACCGGCGACGGCAAGTACCGCTTCTACCACAAGAGCGTCTGGCACTACGCGTCGTACAAGAGCAACAGCGGCTGCAGCTGACACCTGCCCGCGACACGCGGTGGCCCGCCGGTCGGTGACCGGCGGGCCATCGCCCGTTCTACGGCCCGTCAGTGGAAGAAGTGCCGCGTCCCCGTGAAGTACATCGTGATGCCCGCCTTCTGCGCGGCCTCCACGACCAGCTCGTCGCGGACCGAGCCGCCCGGCTGGACGATGGCCTTGACGCCGGCGGCACCCAGGACGTCGATGTTGTCGGGGAAGGGGAAGAAGGCGTCGGACGCGGCGTACGAGCCGCGCGCCCGCTCCTCGCCCGCCCGCTCGACGGCCAGCTTGCAGGAGTCGACGCGGTTGACCTGGCCCATGCCGACGCCGACGGATGCGCCGTCCTTGGCGAGCAGGATCGCGTTGGACTTGACCGCGCGGCAGGCCTTCCAGGCGAAGGCCAGGTCCTTCAGCTCCTCCTCGCTCAGGGCCTCACCCGTCGCCAGGGTCCAGGTCGACGGGTCGTCGCCGGGGGCCTGGAGGCGGTCGGTCTCCTGGAGGAGGGCGCCGCCGTCGACGGGCTTGATCTCGACGGGGTTGGCCGGGCCCTCGGGGCAGCGCAGGACGCGGATGTTCTTCTTCTTAGTGAGGGCTTCGAGGGCGCCCTCCTCGTAGTCCGGCGCGACGATGACCTCGGTGAAGATCTCGGCGACCTGCTCGGCCATCTCCTTGGACACCGGGCGGTTCACGGCGATCACACCGCCGAACGCGGACAGCGGGTCGCAGGCGTGCGCCTTGCGGTGCGCCTCGGCGACGTCCGCGCCGATCGCGATACCGCACGGGTTGGCGTGCTTGATGATCGCCACGCACGGCTCGTCGTGGTCGTACGCGGCACGGCGGGCGGCGTCCGTGTCCGTGTAGTTGTTGTACGACATCTCCTTGCCGTGCAGCTGCTCGGCCTCGGCGAGGCCGCCGCCCGTGCCGGTCACGTAGAGCGCGGCGGGCTGGTGCGGGTTCTCGCCGTAGCGGAGGGTGTTCTTGCGCTCCCAGGTGGCGCCCAGGAAGTCGGGGAAGGACGAGTCGTCGACGGGGGCGTAGTCGCTCGCGAACCAGCTCGCCACCGCGACGTCGTACGCCGCCGTGTGCTGGAAGGCCTCCGCGGCGAGCCGCTTGCGGGTGGCGAGGTCGAAGCCGCCGTTCTTCGCGGCGTCGAGGACGTCGGCGTAGCGGGCCGGGCTGGTGACCACAGCCACGGACGGGTGGTTCTTGGCGGCGGCGCGGACCATGGAGGGGCCGCCGATGTCGATCTGCTCGACGCACTCGTCGGGGGAGGCTCCGGAGGCGACGGTCTCGCGGAACGGGTAGAGGTTGACGACGACGAGGTCGAACGGCTCCACGCCCAGCTCGGCGAGCTGCCGCTGGTGGTCCTCCAGGCGCAGGTCGGCGAGGATGCCCGCGTGCACCCGGGGGTGCAGGGTCTTGACGCGGCCGTCCAGGCACTCGGGGAAGCCGGTCAGCTCCTCGACCTTGGTGACGGGGACACCGGCGTCGGCGATACGGGCGGCCGTGGACCCGGTGGAGACGAGGGCGACACCCGCCTCGTGCAGGCCGCGCGCGAGGTCTTCGAGGCCCGTCTTGTCGTAGACGCTGACGAGCGCCCGGCGAAGGGGCCGCTTGTTGCTCTCGGCGGTCACTGGATAACTACCTTTCGTCCCTCAATGCGATAGCCGTTGCGGGCGAGCCGCCCCACGACCTCGACGAGCAGCCTGCGCTCGACGTCCTTGATGCGCTCGTGCAGAGCGCTCTCGTCGTCCTCGTCCCGGACCTCCACCACGCCCTGCGCGATGATCGGCCCGGTGTCGACGCCGTCGTCGACGAAGTGGACGGTGCAGCCGGTGACCCTGACGCCGTACGCGAGCGCGTCACGGACGCCGTGGGCGCCGGGAAAACTGGGGAGCAGGGCGGGGTGGGTGTTCACGAACCGTCCGCCGAAGCGGGACAGGAACTCCTTGCCCACGATCTTCATGAACCCGGCGGAGATCACGAGATCGGGTTCGTACGCGGCGACGGCCTCGGCGAGCGCGGCGTCCCACTCCTCGCGGGTGGCGTGGTCCTTGACCTTGCACACGAACGTGGGCAGCCCGGCGCGCTCGGCCCGCGCCAGCCCCTCGATGCCGTCACGGTCGGCGCCGACGGCCACGATCTCGGCTCCGTACGCCTCGGCGCCGAGGTCGGCGATGGCGTCGAGGAGCGCCTGCAGGTTGGTGCCGGATCCGGAGACCAGCACGACCAGGCGCTTGGCGCGCTGGGCCACGGGCTTGGCGGCCACGGTGGGGGCCTTTCTCGGGGGTACGACGGTACGGTCGGCCGGGTACGGCGCCGTATGTGCGTTCGTACGAATGCTTCGCGCCCCCGAATACGGGGAAGCCTACGAAGCGGCCGACCGTCAGCAACGATACCGGCACTCCGGGCGGCCCCCACGGGACGGGGGCGTGGCCGGAAGGTAGCGTCTGGGAGGAGCCGGGTCGGGAACGCGTCGCGCGCACGGTGCGTTCGTCTAGTGACGGGCCTGGCCCCAGTCGTATTCGTCAGCCGTACTCACCAGGGGAAGACGCTCACTTGATGCCGGACCGCAGCCTGCGACGCCTCACGCTCACCCCGCAGTCGGCGCAGGGAGGGCGGGCCAGCGGCGTACTGCTGCGGGAGCGCCCCACCTCACCCCCCGACAGCGACGAGCGCGCCGGAGCAGGGCAGGACGACAACCCGTTCGCGCCGCCGCCCGAGGGCGCGCCCGACCGGCCCTGGCAGCCGCGCCGGCCGGCCGACGGCGAGGGCTCGCGGGGCGGCGAGGGCGACGGCCGCTCCCGGTGGGGCAGCCAGTGGAGCGACCGGCAGCCCGGCCGCTCCTCCGGCGGCTTCGGCGAGCGGCCCCGCGGCGGCCCCGAGGGACCGGGCGGACCCGGCCCCGCCGGTATGCGCTGGGACCCCACGGACCCGGTCCAGCGCCGCGCGCGCTATGCCCTGCTGTCCGGCATGTGGGCCTTCTTCTTCGCCCTGTTCTCCTGGGCGTATGTTGCGTTGCTGCTCGGCGCGCTCGCCCTCTACTGGGGCGTCAGCGCGCTGCGTGCCAAGCCCCGCACCCCCGACCCCGACTCCCCGGCCCCCGTGACGAACGCCCGACCACAGACCGCCGCCGCGGTCAGCGGCCTCGTCACCGCGTCCCTCGCCATCGCCCTGGTCGCGGCGTCCTTCACTGCCCAGCTCGTCTACCGCGACTACTACACCTGCACCAACGACGCCCTCACCAACGAGGCCAAGCAGGCGTGCACCCAGCTGCTGCCGGAGGAGCTGCGCGGGGTGCTCGGCGGCAACGGCTGAGGTCGGGGCGGCAAGGGCCGCGGTCTGTGCGGCAGTGTTCTGTGCGGCGTCGGTGCGGTTCAGCGTGGCGGCGATGAGGTTTCCGGGGCGTCCGGTTCCGGCTGGTCGGGCTCTGGCTGGTCCGGCTCCAGTGAGTCCGCCAAGGACGCCTCCAGGGCCGCCCAGCGGGCCTCGCGTGCGGTGTCGTCGTCGCGCCAGCGGTCGGTGGGCAGGAAGTCGTACGACTCGAAGTCGAGGTCGTCGGCGGGCGGGCCGAGGGTGAGCTCGTCGTCGTCGCGGAAGTCGGCCGGTGCCTGCCGGCGGGAGGGGCGGGGCGGGTCGTCCTGGTCGTAGGGCTCGTCGTGCTGGTCGAAGGGCGGGGCGTCCTGTTCGTAGGGCGGCTGGTCGTCCTGGTCGTAGGGCTGGTCGTCCGGTTGGTCGTGCGGCTCGTCATAGCGCTGGTCGTGCGGATGACCGTAGGGCTGGTCGCTCGGCTCGTCGTGGCGCAACGAGACGGGGGCGGACGGCGCCGGGACCGACGCGCCGGTCTCCGTGTCCCGCACCGCCCAGGGCTCCCGGGAGCCGCTCGGCTCGGGGTGGCGCTCCCGCCACGTGCGCACCGCCAACGCCACCGGCACCGCGACCCCCGCCGTCCACACCAGGCCCGCCGCCCCGACCTGCCACCACACCGGCCCGAACCGGGCCAGTGCTCCGGCGCCGAGCGGGCCGCCCGCCAGCCCGGCCAGGACGGCGAGCGCTCCGGCGCACAGCCCGGCGGCGAGCAGCGCGCCCAGCGCGGCCCGGCCCCGGGACCAGCCGTCCCCCGCCGCCCGGCCCACGAACCAGCCCACCGTCACCCCGGCCGCCACCGGCACCGCCCCCGCCGCCCAGTGGAGGGGCGTCCCGGGACCGGGCTCCGGCACGGCCGCCAGCAGCGGAAACGGCGGCAGCAGTGGCGCGGGCGCGGCGGACAGCGGCCCCGTGACCTGGCCGACGCCGAGGGCGAAGCCGGGGCCGAGGGCGTAGGCCACGCCCCAGACAGCCGCGTTCGGCACCAGCGCCAGGCACAGCAGCAGCACCGCGAAGCGGCCCGACCAGCCCTCCGTGAGCTGCGCGAACGCCACCCGGGCCGCCCCGCCGTGCCACACCAGCGACACCGCCACCAGCAGCGCCCCACCGCCGACGTACGCGGCGGTCCCGGCCGCGGCGGCCCGCGCCGCGACCTCCAGCCGCCCCCGGCCCGGCCTCTCCCCGGACCCGGACCCGACGAGGAGGCCGCGTACGCCGTCCAGCGGGCCGCGGGGGTACCCGTACGCCGTCCACACCCCGGTCCCGGCCATGACCGCCGCGACCAGCGGCAGGGACAGCCCCGTCCACAGCCACTGGGGCCGCAGCGCACCGCCCGCCGCGTACAGCACGGCACCGCTCCCGACGGCCAGATAGCCCAGCACCACCCCGGCCCACGCGGTCCGCGCCCCCACCGCCGGGCCCGTGTCCTCCTCCGGTTCCCCCTCCACGGCGTCCCGCGCCGCCCGGTGCAGCAGCCAGGCCGGCAGCACGAGCAGCAGCAGCGGGGTGACGCCGACCGGGGCGGGGACGCCGGAGAGGGTGTCGGTGCGGACCAGTTCGGCGCCGTGCGCCAGCAGCCACAGCGCGGCGGCGACATGCAGCGCGCCGCCGGGCCCGCTGTCGGGGTAGGGCGAGCTGATCCACAGCAGCATCACCAGAACGGCGAACGAGCCGAGCCCCAGCCCGGCCGCGAGGGCACCGCCCAGCAGGCCCGCTGCGAGCCCGGGCGAGCGGCCCCGCAGCGGGGTGAGCAGGGGCGACGACGACAGTCGGCGGTCGGTCATCCGGTTCACGCCCGTCATGCTCCCAACGACACGCGCTTTTCCGTCGTAACAGGCGAACCCCCGCTGTGTCGCTCAATATGTGCTTATGTGCTTTTTCGTACGGAGGGGCTACCGGTGACGCAGCGTCCTGCAACCCCGCTTCCCCCGCCCAAGGAGCGCCGACGTCTGCGCGAGGCCGCGTCCCTGACGCAGGCTCAGCTGGCCGCCCGGGTGGGCGTCAGCCGGGAGACCCTGCGGGCGTGGGAGTCCGGCCGCACCGCGCCACGCGGCCGGAGACGGGAGGAGTACGCGCAACAGCTGGCCGAGCTGGCCACGCCGGCCCTCGCGCAGGTGTCCGCCTCCCGGGAAACTCCGGCCGCCGAAGGGTCCGTGACGGTGAGTCAGGACGAGCCGGTGAGCGAACTGGCGCCCCTCGCCGTACCGGGCGACCACCCTGCCCCGCTCACCCCCGCCCAGGCCTTCGACGCCCTCTACGCCTTCTGCGCGCCCGCGCTCGTCCGGCAGGCCTATCTCCTCACCGGGCGGCGGGAACTCGCCCGGGAATCCGTGGAGCGGGCGTTCGAGCAGGCCTGGCAGCGGTGGCCGGAGGTGGCCGTCGACCGGGATCCGGCGGGGTGGGTGCGGGCGGCGGCGTACGAGTACGCCCTCTCCCCCTGGCACCGCTTCCGCCCCCGCTACCGCCACCCCGAACCACCGCCCGCGGACGCCTCCGACCGCGCCCTGCTGGACGTCCTGCTGACGCTTCCGCCGCCGTACCGCCGCACGCTCGTGCTCTGCGACGGGGTCGGCCTCGGGCTGCCGGAGACCGCGGCGGAGACGGAGGCGAGCACCCGGGCGGCGGCCGGCCGGCTGCTGCACGCGCGCGAGGCGGTGGCCGAGCGGCTGCCGGAACTGGCGGACCCGGCCGTACTGCACCGGCGGCTCGCGGAACTGGCGTCCACGGAGCGGCTGCGCGCCGCCCGGCCGCCCACGGTGCGCGGCGGCAGCGAGCGCCGGGCACGGTTCTGGACCCGGGCCGCCATCGCCTTCACGGTCACCCTGATCGGCGCGACCGCCCTGACGCTGCGGACGGCTCCCACGCAGTACGAGCCACCGGTGGCGCCCGGCGAGACGGTGCGCGGGGTCCCGCCACGGGCGGCGCCGGGGCCGTTGTCGGAACGCGAGCAGAAGCTGCGGAAGAAGCTGCGCGAGGAGACGGCGAACGGCCCGGAGAGACTGGTGCCGGACACCCGTTAGCCGTCGGCAGCCGCCGACGCGGCGAGCGGAAACGCCGGTAGGCCCGCCCCCACCCAGGGGACGGGCCTACCGGCGTTCAGTCGAAGAGACCTCAGCCGGCGAGGATCTCCCGCGCCAGCTTCGCCGTCTCGGTCGGCGTCTTGCCGACCTTGACACCGGCGGCCTCCAGGGCCTCCTTCTTCGCCTGGGCGGTGCCGGACGAGCCGGAGACGATGGCGCCCGCGTGGCCCATGGTCTTGCCCTCGGGCGCGGTGAAGCCCGCGACGTAGCCGACGACCGGCTTGGTCACGTTCTCCTTGATGAAGGCCGCGGCCCGCTCCTCGGCGTCGCCGCCGATCTCACCGATCATCACGATGAGGTCGGTCTCCGGGTCCTCCTGGAAGGCGGCCAGAGCGTCGATGTGGGTGGTGCCGATGATCGGGTCGCCACCGATGCCGACGGACGTCGAGAAGCCGATGTCACGCAGCTCGTACATCATCTGGTACGTCAGCGTGCCGGACTTCGAGACCAGGCCGATACGGCCCGGCTTGGTGATGTCGCCCGGGATGATGCCGACGTTCGACTGGCCCGGGGTGATGATGCCGGGGCAGTTCGGGCCGATGATGCGGGTCTTGTTGCCCTTCTTGCCGGCGTACGCCCAGAAGGCGGCCGTGTCGTGCACGGCGATGCCCTCGGTGATCACGACGGCCAGCGGGATCTCGGCGTCGATGGCCTCGACGACCGCGTCCTTGGTGAACTTCTCCGGCACGAAGATGACGGTGACGTTGGCGCCGGTCTTCTCGATGGCCTCCTTGACGGTGCCGAAGACCGGTACCTCGGTGCCGTCGAAGTCCACGGTCTGACCCGCCTTGCGCGGGTTCACGCCGCCCACGACGTTGGTGCCGTCACCCAGCATGAGCTTGGTGTGCTTCATGCCGGTGGCGCCGGTCATGCCCTGGACGATGACCTTGCTGTCCTTGTTGAGCCAGATAGCCATGGTGTTTGGTGTCCTCGTCCTGAGTGCTTACTTGGCGGCGTGGGCCAGCTCGGCGGCCTTGTCGGCCGCGCCGTCCATGGTGTCGACGCGCTGGACCAGCGGGTGGTTGGCGTCGGTGAGGATCTGGCGGCCCAGCTCGGCGTTGTTGCCGTCGAGACGGACGACCAGCGGCTTGGTGACCTCCTCGCCGCGGTCCTCCAGCAGCTTCAGGGCCTGGACGATGCCGTTGGCGACCTCGTCACAGGCGGTGATGCCACCGAAGACGTTGACGAAGACGGACTTGACGTCCGGGTCGCCGAGGATGATCTCGAGGCCGTTGGCCATGACCTGGGCGGAGGCGCCACCGCCGATGTCCAGGAAGTTGGCCGGCTTGACGTTGCCGTGCTTCTCACCGGCGTACGCGACGACGTCCAGGGTGCTCATCACGAGACCCGCGCCGTTGCCGATGATGCCGACCTCGCCGTCGAGCTTGACGTAGTTGAGGTTCTTCTCCTTGGCGGCGGCCTCGAGCGGGTTGGCCGCGGCCTTGTCGTGCAGCTCCTCGAACTCCGGGTGGCGGAACTCGGCGTTGTCGTCGAGCGACACCTTGCCGTCGAGGGCGATGACCTCGCCGGAGGCGACCTTCGCGAGCGGGTTGACCTCGACGAGGAGGGCGTCCGACTTGATGAAGGTGTCCCACAGCTTGACGAGGACGTTCACGACCTTGTCGGCGACCTCGGCCGGGAACTTGGCGGCCTCGACGATCTCACGGGCCTTGGCCTCGTCCACGCCGTCGATGGCGTCGATCGCGATCTTGGCGACGGCCTCCGGACGGGTGGCCGCCACCTCCTCGATCTCCATGCCGCCCTCGACGGAGGCGATGGAGAGGAAGGTGCGGTTGGCACGGTCGAGGAGGAAGGAGACGTAGTACTCCTCGAGGATCTCCGGAGCGGTCTCGGCGATCATGACCTTGTGGACCGTGTGGCCCTTGATGTCCATGCCGAGGATGTCCGTCGCACGGGCGACGGCCTCGTCCGCGGAGGCGGCCAGCTTCACGCCACCGGCCTTGCCGCGACCACCGACCTTCACCTGCGCCTTGACGACGGACTTGCCGCCCAGACGCTCGGTGATCTCGCGCGCCGCCTCAGGCGTGTCGATGACTTCACCGGCCAGCACCGGTACATCGTGCTTGGCGAAGAGGTCCCTCGCCTGGTACTCGAACAGGTCCACGCGCTTCCGTCCCTATCAGTGATCTCGCGGTTCGTTGGATGCGTGGGCGTGCCGCGAAGGGCAACGTGACGTCCGCTGTCACAAGGGAGGCGCACACGGTGTCCGAGCGCGCGGCATGTCCGTCTCGCAGGTTATCGCCGGTTGCGGGGGCTATCTAAATCGCGGGTCACACCCGAGCGGTGATACCTGTCACATGATGCCGGGATCTGTGGCACGGGGTGTCGGGACGTGTGCGACCGGGACGGAAAACTCACCGGGTTGGGGTCGGCCCGGTGAGGTTCCCTGTTCGGGCCCCAACGGGGACAAACGGGTGCCCCGCGCGGGGCTCGGGCCCGGCGATCCCCACCCCAATGGGGACCGCCGGGCCCTCTCCGCCGGGCTACGGCCGGAACCGCCGACGGCTTTCGGCAGTCGTCCGGGCCGGGCCCTGCGGAGGTCAGACGCCGTACGAGCCGTAGGAGCCGTACGAGCCGTTCTGCGGGGTGTGCAGGTCACCGGCGTCCGGCGCCCAGCCCGGGGTGGCCGACCCGGCCACGCCCTCGGCACCGGTGACCGCGTGACCGGCGAGGGAGCCGCCGGTGGAGTGGACGGTTCCGGTCAGGTTCCCGGCGAACGGGGCCACGTCGCCCGCCACGCCCTGCGCGAACGGGGCCGTCTCGCCCGCCACGCCGTACGCGAACGGGGCGACGTCCTCGGCGACGCCGTACGCCAGCCCGGTGGTGCTGCCGCCGACGCCGTCGACGACCGGCTGCACGGTCTCGTACACGGTGTCCACGACCGGCTGGACGGCGCCCGTGACGCCCTGCGCGAACGGCTGGACCTCGTCCGTGACGCCGTGCGCGAAGCCCCCGGCCTGCCCGGCCACGCCGTAGCCGAACGGCGCCACGTCCGCGGCGACACCCGCACCGAAGGAGTGCACGTTGCCCGTCACGCCGTACGCCAGGCCGCCCGCGTCCGCGACGGCCTGACCGGCGACCGGCACGACACCGTCCACGACGGTGTGCGCGACCGGCGGCAGCACCGCCCCGGTGGCGTCCGCGGCGGCCTTGCCGGCGAGTCCGGTGGCGTACGGCGGTACGTCCGCGACCACCCCGGTGGCGTAGCCGGGCACGTCCGCGACGACCCCGCCGACCACCGGCTGGACGCCGGAGACGGCGCCCCCGGCGACCGACCGGACGTCGGCCACGGCACCGGTGGCGACCGGCGCGACCCCGTGCACGGCCTGCCCGGCGACGGGCACGACGCCGTGCACCGCGCCGGTGACGACCGGCTGCACGCCGTACACCGCGTCCGTGGCGACCGGCTGGACGCCCTGGACCACGCCGTACGCGACGGGCTGGACGTCGGCGACGACGCCGTACGCGAGGGCGGTCGCGGCGTCGACCGCGTGCCGCGCGGTGCCCTCGACGCCCGCGACGGCGTCGCCGGCGACCGGGGCGAGGCCCGCGACGGCGTCCGTGACGACCGGCGTCACACCGTGCACAGCCTGGTCCGCGACGGGCACGACGCCGTGCACCGTGCCGGTGACGACCGGGGCGACGCCCGCCACGGCCTCACCGGCGACCGGCTGGACACCCTGGACGGCACCGGTGGCGACCGGCTGGACGCCGTGCACCGCGTGCGCGACGACGGGCTGCACACCCCGCACCGCGTCGGCGGCGACCGGCTGCACGCCGTGCACCGCGGAGGTGACGAGCGGCGGGGTCGCGGAGGCGGCGGTCTCCTGGACGACCGGGGTGACCTTGCCGGGCAGGCCGGCCACCGTGGCGGAGGCCGCGTCGACCGTGCCGGCCGCCGTCGCGCGGACGGTGCTCACCTTGCCGGAGGCGGTGCTGACCGTGCCGACGACCCGCTGCTCGACGCCGTCGGCGGTGCCGGTGACGTGGCCCGGCACGGAGGAGACGGAGGCCTCGGCGGCCGTCCGCACCTTGCCGGCCTCGGTCTGGGCGACGGTCGCCGCACCGCCGGCACGCGACTGGGCGCCGGAGAGCGTGGCCTGCGCGGCGCCCTGCGCACCGGCGGCCGTGCGGCCCGCGCCGGCGACCGCGTACTGCGCCTTCGTCCGTACGACGCCCTCGACGCCCTGCGCCTGGCTGCGCGCCGCCGACTGCAGGCCCTGCAGCCGCGTCTGGGCGGCGGCGAGGGCCTGCTCCAGCTCGGGCGCGAAGGCGGAGAGGGGGCCGAAGAGGTAGTCGATCGCGTCCTGGGGGGACATGGGGGCGTCGGAGAGCGCGTCGCGGCCCGTCTCGGCGGTCACCTCGACGGTGCCGCTCACCTCGGCCTGCGCGGTGGCGCGGGCGGCGTGGGCGCCCTGGATGGCCTGGGCGCCGCGGATCTTGTGGGCCTTGGCGGCCTTGCCCTTCGAGACGGAGACCTCGGCGTCGATGTAACGACGGGCCTGGTCGGCGGTGGAGGTGGCCGGGGCCTTCTGGGTGGCGGTGGTCGCCGTGGTGGCGGTCTTGGAGACCGTGCTCTCGAGGGCGTTCCCGGCCGTGCCGAGGGTGTCGGTGACCGTCGAGGTCACGCCCTGCACGGCGCTGCCGCCGGTGACACCGGAGACGGTCCCTTCCACCGTGTCGGTGAGCTCGCCGGTGACCGAGGCGAGGGTGCCCTCGGCGTCGGCCGCGTCCGGAGCGGAGAGGGAGGAGGCGGGCAGTTCGTCGGCGCTGGCGTACGTGGAGCCGAGCGCCCAGGCGCCGGTGACGCCGGCGGCTATGACGATCGATCGGCGGATGTTCTTGTTCATTGCGTGCGTCTGATCCTTTGGGGTGTTCGAGACGCCGGGGAATCCGTCGGGACTCCGGGCTTGGGGACATTCCGGAGATGGGAGCTCCGGGCGAATGGGCAGACCTGTTCCGCCCCCGCGCGGCAGGTCAGGCGGGGAAGGAGGCCTGCCCTAGCCGGGGAATACGGGAATGTCCTGATACCGGTCCCGCGACTCGCCCGCGTGGGCCCAGGCGAGGACGCCGGGCACGGGCCACAGCGGAGCACGGTGCTCCGCGGTCATCGCGTACGCGTCACCATGCCGCGAGCTGCCGCCGTCGGCGGCCGTCCGACTGCCGAGCACGCCGTTGTCGCCGCCCGCGGGTGCGGGCCGGGCGGGGGCGTGGCCGGTGCCGGTGCGAAGGCCGAGGCGGTGGTGGCTCGGGGCGGAGGCTGCGGTGGGGGTGAGGGGGTCGAGGGTGCGCTGCGGGTCGTGCTGGGCGCGCGGCGCCTTGAGGCCGGGCCCGGCTGCCGCGTGCGACGGCGACGAGGTGTCGACGTCGGCCGGGCGCTGCGGCTGTGCCTCCGGGAACGGGAGGGGCAGGGGCAGCGGGAGGGGGGTCGCGGTGTCCGGTGCCGGGAGGGTCTGTTCCGGGAGGCCGGGCAGGCCGGGGAACGCGGGGTCGCCTGGCAGGGCGGGGAACGCGGGGTCGCCTGGCAGGGCGGGGAGCGAGGGCAGCGACGGCATCGCTGTGTCCCGGCCCTCGCCCAGCCCCTGCGTCACCGTCTCCACCGTGTTCCCGACGGGCCGCACGACCCGGTCGCGCACGTCCTCGACGACCGACTCGGGTTCGAGGGCAGAGGTGGGCGCCGGAGTTGACGCGGGCTCGGCGGCGGAGCCGGGTGTGGTGGCGGAGCCGGGCGCGGCGGCGGACTTGGACTCGGTGGTGAGCGTGGACTCGGTGGACTGCTTCAGTCCGGAAGTCACCGACTCGGGCTTGGCCTCCGCCAGGGTCTCCGTGGCCGTCCCGGCCCCCAGAGGGGAGCCCTCGACCGCCTCGGCCCGCGCCCCGCAGAGCGTCCCGAGCACGAACAACCCGCCCACCAGCAGGGCCAGCTGAAGCGCACGCCGCCCGGCCGCCGCGCGCATCACACGCACAGCGGCACCAGGCAGGGCTGCTGACCGAGTCAAGAGGGGGAGGTTCCTCCGTGTGGCGGGACGTGGCGAAACAAGGCTCAAGAGGCGTCGATCCTTGCACGGGACTCCCGAGGTTACGCAAGCCCCCTGTTACCGATGGGTAGTCATGTCCCCTTTCGCGCTGGTCTCCTCCGGCGATTCCCGGTTCTCACGCGGTGTCCGGTATCGGCAGCGGGCGCTTCTCGATCGCCGCCGCCATCACCTCCGGGAACAGATCCGGCGTACAGGCGAAGGCCGGTGCGCCGAGCGCCGCGAGCGCCGCCGCGTGGTCCCGGTCGTACGCGGGCGCCCCCTCGTCGGACAGCGCGAGCAGCGTCACGAACTGCACCCCCGACGCCTTCATCGCCGCGACCCGCTTCAGCATCTCGTCGCGTATCCCCCCTTCGTAGAGGTCACTGATCAGCACCACCACCGTCTCGGTGGGCCGGGTGATCTGCGACTGGCAGTACGCCAGGGCCCGGTTGATGTCCGTGCCGCCGCCCAGCTGGGTGCCGAACAGCACGTCGACCGGGTCGTCGAGCTGGTCGGTGAGGTCGACGACGGCCGTGTCGAAGACGACGAGCCGGGTGCTGATCGACCGCATCGACGCCAGCACCGCCCCGAACACCGAGGCGTAGACGACGGATGCCGCCATCGACCCCGACTGGTCGACGCACAGGACGACGTCCTTCTTCACGGCCCGCGACGCCCGCCCGTACCCGATCAGCCGCTCGGGCACGACCGTCCGGTACTCCGGCAGGTAGTGCTTGAGGTTGGCCGCGATCGTGCGGTTCCAGTCGATGTCGTGGTGGCGCGGCCGCCGGACCCGGGCGCTGCGGTCGAGCGCGCCGGTCAGGGTGGCCCGGGTGCGGGTGGCGAGGCGCTTCTCGAGGTCCTCGACGACCCTGCGCACCACGGCCCGTGCCGTCTCCTTCGTCGTCTCGGGCATCGCCTTGTTCAGCGAGAGCAGCGTGCCGACGAGATGCACATCGGCCTCCACCGCCTCCAGCATCTCCGGCTCCAGCAGCAGTGCGGACAGCCCGAGCCGGTCGATGGCGTCCCGCTGCATCACCTGGACGACGGTGGAGGGGAAATACGTCCGGATGTCCCCGAGCCAGCGCGCCACGGCCGGCGCCGACGCCCCGAGGCCCGCCGTACGCTCCTTCCCCGCCGCCGGTTTGTCCCCCTTCCCGTACAGCGCGGTCAGCGCGCCGTCCATCGCGGCGTCGCGCCCGGCGAGCGCGTGCCCGGTGCCGTCGGCCGCCTCCCCGCCGAGCACCAGCCGCCAGCGCCGCAGCCGTTCCCGGGCCGCGTCGGTCACCTGGGCGGTGTCCCTCGCCTCGGTCGTCATGTGCCCACCCCCGCTGGTTCGTTGTCGTCGGCGTCGGCCCGGCTGCCGGCCTCGGTCAGCCCCAGCAGCAGCCGCACCACCGGCACCGCGGCGTCCGCCCGCGCGATGTCCGGTTCCGCGGCGAAGCCGGGAAGACCGGCGCCCGTCCCGGCGACACTCCCCCGCGCCCCGGGACCGCGCCGGACCAGCTCACCGAGCGTTCTGCGCACCCCCGCCTCGTACGCCGAGAGGGTCCGCCGCAGCAGCGGCAGCACATCCGTGAAGGCCTCGGCCGGCACCCGGGTCAGCCAGCCGTCGACCAGGCCGAGCAGCCGCTCGTCGTGCACGAGCAGCATTCCGCCACCGCCGCCCCCGACGAAGCCCTCGATCCACGCCGCCGCGTCACCCGGCGGCGTCCCCGGCGACAGCGCGAGCCCCATGAGCCGCGCCGCCTCCCCCTGATCCAGCACCCCGTCGTCCAGCAGCAGCCGCACGGACCGGCCCCGGATGACCCCGGGCACACTGTCCCGCCCGGACAGCGCTCGCAGCACGGCCTGCCAGCGTCCGCGGAGACCGGATGGGGAGACGGACGCGGAGGCCCCTGGTGAGGCGGGTGCGGGCGTGTCCGCCGTCGCCTCGCCGAGCAACCCCACCGCCCCGTGCACCGCGTCGATATGCCGCCGCATCTCCTCCGCCGCGTCCGCGTCGAGCGCGGCGCAGGCCGGGGGCAGGCCGACGAAGACCCGTTCGGCGAGGCCCGCGGCGACCTCGGCCAGCGCCCCGGTGTCCGTGCCGCGCACATCGCCGTAGCGCAGGGAGCGGACCAGGGCCGGGAGCGCCTGGGCGAGACGGCCGACGTCGGTGTCGAGCGCCGCGCGGTCGGCGAGGACCCGCATCACCGTCGGCAGCGCGTCCGGCAGTTCGGCCAGCAGACAGTGCTCGGCCAGCGAGGTGACGTCGGCGAGGCCCTGCGCGGCGACGGCGTCGGCCTCCACCCTGGCGTTCGCGGCCCCGAGCACCGTCGTCCCCCACACGCCCGCCTCGGCGACCCGCACCGCCAGCTCCGGCTCCCAGCGCAGCCGCCAGGTCTCCCGGAACGTACCGGTGCCGGCGCGCGAGACGGCCGGTTCCCCCCAGGGCACGCCCAGCAGTCGCAGCCGGTGCAGCAGCCGGCTGCGCCCGGCGTCGGTCTCCTTGCGCAGGTCCAGCTCCAGCTCGCGCTCCGGCGCCTCCGGCTTGAGCCGCAGTCTGCGCTGGAGCCGGGCGAGGTCCCGCTGCAACGGAACCGCCGGGGCGGACGGGGGCACCTCGCCCATGACGTCCCCCACCACCAGCCGGTCGCGCACCAGAGCGAGCGGCACGTCCGAGCCGTCGCACATCACCGCCCGTACCGCGTCGGTCGTCTCGCCGAGTCCGGGCAGCGGGCGGCCGCGCAGCGCGGCGAGCGTGTCCGCCAGCCGGACCGCCTCGATGACATGCGCCGAGGAGACCGCCTTTCCTTCCTCCCTGAGCAGACCGGCCACCTTGGTCATCCACCGTTCGACGGGTCGGTCGGGCGCGGCGAACAGATGCCCGTACCACCCCGGCGAGTCGATGCCCGCCCCGTACCCGCCGGCCCTCGCCAGCCGGCGGTACGTCCACGGCACCCAGGTCAGGTCCGCCTTGACCTTGGGCAGTCCCTTCAGCAGCGCCCGGTCGGCGGCGACGGTGGACTTCCGGCGCAGCGCGGGCACATGCCAGGCCCCGCAGACCACGGCCACGCCGCCCCCGAACTCCCGCTGCGCCGCGCGCACCTGGAGCCGCATATACGCCTCCCGCACGAGATCCCGGTCATGGCCTCCGCTGCCGTACACCTCCCGCAGCGACCCCATGGCCTCCTCCAGCGCGGCGAACGGCGCGAACGGATCCCCCTGGCCGGCCCCCCGGTGCTCGACCACGTCCTCCCACCAGCGCTCGGGATCGTCGTATCCGGCGGTCCGGGCGAGCACCGCGAGCGGATCGACCCGTACATCGGCATCGGCTCCCGGTTCCTCCCCCGACTCACCCTCCGGCTCCTCGGCGGAAGCAGCGGAAGCGGGGGAAGCGGGGGACTCCCCCTCGGGCTGCTTTTCGGCCGCCTCCTCGCCCCACGCCAGGGTGTGCGTGGCCGGCAGATCGATGAAACGGGCGGGAACACCGTGGTCCAGGGCCCAGCGCAGCGCCACCCACTCCGGGGAGAACTCGGCCAGCGGCCAGAAGGCCGACCGTCCGGGCTCGTCCACGGCGTGGGCGAGGAGGGCGACCGGCGGCCGCATCTCCTCGTCGGCGGCCAGCGGGACCAGCGCGTCGGCCTCGGGCGGACCCTCGATCAGGACCACCCGGGGCCGCGCCGCGTCCAGCGCCGCCCGTACGGCCCGCGCCGACCCCGGCCCGTGGTGCCGCACGCCGAGCAGCAGCGGCTCGGCGGCCCCGCCGCGCCCGCCCCCGGCCGGCTCGGCCCGCTCAGCCCGCTCGACGCCGGTCATCCCGTCCCCCTCGCCGCCGCGGCCATCCCAGGTCGTCGTCGGACACCGCCCGCGGGGTCGTCCCGTCCGTCCCGCTGCCCCAGGCGACGTTCCACCCGCTGTCGTTGCCGTTGCCGTTGCTGCCGTTCACGCGCTCACCTCCCGGCACGCCCGGTAGAAATCGGTCCAGCCGTCGCGTTCGCGGACCACCGCCTCCAGGTACTCCCGCCAGATGACCCGGTCGGCCGCCGGGTCGCGGACGACGGCACCGAGGACCCCCGCGGCGACATCGGCGGGCCGCAGCACGCCGTCGCCGAAGTGGGCGGCGAGCGCGAGGCCGTTGGTGACGACGGAGATCGCCTCGGCGGTGGACAGCGTGCCGCTCGGCGACTTCACCTTCGTCCGGCCGTCGGCGGTGACCCCGTCGCGCAGTTCGCGGAAGACGGTCACGACGCGGCGGATCTCGTCGATGCCGTCGGGCACGGCCGGCAGATCGAGGGAGCGGCCGATCTGGTCGACGCGCCGCGCGACGATGTCGACCTCGGCCTCGACGCTCTCCGGCAGCGGCAGCACCACCGTGTTGAAGCGGCGGCGCAGGGCGCTGGAGAGGTCGTTGACGCCGCGGTCGCGGTCGTTGGCGGTGGCGATCAGGTTGAAGCCGCGCACCGCCTGCACCTCCTCGCCCAGCTCCGGTATCGGCAGCGTCTTCTCCGACAGGATGGTGATGAGGGTGTCCTGCACATCGGCGGGGATCCGCGTCAGCTCCTCGACCCGCGCCGTCATCCCCTCGGCCATGGCCCGCATGACGGGGCTGGGCACCAGCGCGTCGCGGCTCGGGCCGTGGGCCAGCAGCCGCGCGTAGTTCCAGCCGTAGCGGATCGCCTCCTCCGGTGTGCCGGCCGTGCCCTGCACCAGCAGCGTGGAGTCGCCGCTGACCGCCGCGGCCAGGTGCTCGGACACCCAGGTCTTGGCGGTGCCGGGCACGCCGAGCAGCAGCAGGGCGCGGTCGGTGGCGAGGGTGGTGACGGCGACCTCGACGAGGCGGCGCGGGCCCACGTACTTCGGTGTGATCAACGTGCCGTCCGGCAGCGTGCCGCCCAGCAGATAGGTCGCGACGGCCCACGGCGACAGCTTCCAGCGGGCCGGGCGCGGACGGTCGTCCTGTGCCGCGAGCGCCGCGAGTTCGTCCGCGAAGGCGTCCTCGGCGTGCGGGCGCAACGCCTCGGCGGCCTCGTTCACGGTCGGTTGCACGGATGTCGGTTCCACGGACACGGACATGGCGAAGTCCCCCTCCAGCTCAGCCGGTTCGGTCTGGCATCCACCGTGCACCACGCCACTGACAATCCGTTCCGACCTGCGCAAACGCGCTTCCGGCGGTGTTCGCCGCGACCGATTGTCAGTGGTGGGATCTACCGTCGACGACATGACTCAGCAGGGGGTGCGCTGGACGGCGGACCAGGTGCTGGCACTGGCGCCTGATGCCGCGTCACGCAAAGCGGGCAGCAAACTCGGGGCGGCGGGGCCGTGGTCCGGGGCGGGGACGGACGAGGGGGCGGTGTGGGGACTGTGCAAGGGCGGCGGCAGCAAGCCGTATCAGACGGTCGTGGACGTGGCGGACGCGTCCGGTCCGGCGTACCGGTGCAGTTGTCCGAGCCGGAAGTTCCCGTGCAAGCACGCGCTCGGACTGCTGTTGCTGTGGTCCGCCGGGGAGGTCCCGGCGGCACCCGGGCAGGCACCGGACTGGGCCGAGGAGTGGCTGGCGGCAAGAAGAGAGCCTGCTGCCCGGCAGCGGACGGCGGACTCGGGCGGTTCCTCGCCGGGCTCCGCCGATCCCGAGGCGGCACGGCGCCGGGCGGAGCGCCGGGCCGAGCGGATCACCGCGGGTGCCACGGAGCTGGAGCAGCGGTTGGCCGACCTGCTGCGCGGCGGCCTGGCCGCGGCCGAGCAGGCGGGGTACGGCCTGTGGGAGGAGACGGCGGCCCGGATGGTCGACGCCCAGGCCCCGGGACTCGCCTCGCGCGTGCGGGAATTGGGGGCGATCCCGGGGTCCGGCCCGGGCTGGCCGGTGCGGCTGCTGGAGGAGTGCGCGCTGCTGCACCTCCTCGACCAGGGCTGGCTGCGGCGTGAGCACCTGCCGGACGACCTGGCGGCCACGGTCCGCTCCCGGGTCGGCCTGCCCGCCCCGGCGGACGGCCCGCCGGTACGCGACCGCTGGCTGGTCCTCGCCCAGTACGACCTGGCGGACACCCGCCTGACCACCCGCCGGATCTGGCTGTACGGGGCGGAGTCGCACCGCACCGCGCTGCTCCTGTCGTACGGCGCCGCCGGCCGCGCCCCGGAGCCGGCGCTGCCGGTGGGGCTCGCTCTGGAGGCTGAGCTGTCCGCCTATCCGGGTGCCGGGCAGCTGCGGGCGGCCTTCGGCGAACAGTTCACCGCACCCGAGCCGACGGCGATACGGCCGCCGGGGGTGACGACGAGCCAGGCGGCGGCCCGTTACGGCGAGGCACTGCGGGACGACCCCTGGCTGGAGGCGGTCCCGGTGACCCTGGACCGGGTCGTGCCGACGCCGGACGGCGAGTCCTGGCAGCTGGCGGACGCGGACGAGGACGCGGCCCTACCGCTGACGCCCGCGGCTCGCTCCCGGCCGGGCCTGTGGCGCCTCGTCGCGCTCTCGGGCGGAGCCCCCATCACGGTCTTCGGCGAGTGCGGCCACCAGGGCTTCACCCCGCTGACGGCCTGGCCGCAGGGAGCGGGCGGGGCGGTGCAGCTGCACTGACCCGGCAGGCCTCCGCCGACCCGGATACGCATCCGTCCCGCCTTACGGGACACCCGCCACGCGTGTCCCTTCCGCCAAACCTTCCGCCACACCGACCAGCGCTCGCCCGAAAGGAACCCCGTGACCAGGACTTCC
Organism: Streptomyces sp. NPDC030838; assembly: GCF_055572035.1. Classification (NCBI taxonomy): domain Bacteria; kingdom Bacillati; phylum Actinomycetota; class Actinomycetes; order Kitasatosporales; family Streptomycetaceae; genus Streptomyces; species Streptomyces sp. NPDC030838. Next base: position 393,216 of record NZ_JBVIED010000002.1, read on the forward strand.
ACTCCTGCGCAACCGCCCGCCACGGGCGCCTGGGAGGAGCTCGTCACCGCCGCGCTGCTCGGCACGGACCGGCGTACGCCGCCCGGTGTCGCGCCGGGCGGCCAGGCACCGGCGGCGCTGCTGGACGCGGCCGCGGTGGAGACCGTACGGCGGCGTGCCGGGCTGCGCCCCGCGCGGGCGGCGCGGCGGCCGGAACCGGCGCCCGAGGATCCACGGCCGGCGCTGCCCGCCGCGGCGGCCCGCAGACTCGCCATGTTGCTGGCCGACCGGTCCGGCACGGCGGGCGGCGGGCGCAGAGGCACCGCACCGGATCTGATGGAGCTGCTGCCCCAGTGGCTGGCGCTGGCCAACGCCCGTGGCTTCGCGGCGCCTCCGCAGGCCCTGCCCGCACTGCTGGACGCGGCCCGGGGCCGGACGGATCTGCGGCCGGCGGCGCTGGCGTTCGCGGGCCCGCGCGCCCTGTGGCTCGCCCGGCTCAACCCGGACTGGCGGTTCGCGCTGCGCGCGGCACCGGGCGGCGACGCCGCGCTGCCGCGGCCGCAGGACACGGAGCGGGTGCGGAACCTGTGGCAGGAGGGCCTGTTCGCGGAACGGGTCGCCCTGCTGGCGGCCGTACGCGCGCACGATCCGGGCGCCGCCCGCGAGCTGCTGGCGGGCACCTGGTCGACGGAACGCGCCGAGGACCGGCTGATGTTCCTGGACTCGCTGCGCACCGGGCTGAGCCCGGACGACGAGCCCTTCCTGGAACAGGCGCTCGCCGACCGCAGCCGTAACGTCCGGGCGACGGCGGCGGAGCTGCTGTCGGCGCTGCCGGGTTCGGCTCTGGCGGGGCGGATGGCGGTCCGGGCGGCGGCCTGCGTCGCCGTCGACCACACCGGGGACGGTCCACGACTCGTCGTCGAGGCACCGCACGAGTGCGACGCGAGCATGGAGCGCGACGGTGTGGTCGCCAAGGCCCCGACAGGGCGAGGTGAACGGTCGTGGTGGTTGGGACAGTTGGTGGAGGCGGCACCGCTGACGGCCTGGCCGGCGCGGCTGGGCGGCCGTACGCCGCGGGAGATCCTCGCCCTGCCGGTGGCCGACGACTGGCGGAGCGAGCTGCACGCGGCCTGGTGCCGGGCGGCGGTGCGACAGCGGGACGCCGAGTGGGCACGGGCGCTCCTCGGTGCGCCGTCGTCGCCCGAGGCGGGCGGTCCGGGAGCGGTGTCCCTGGCCGAGCGGGCCAAGCTGCTGGGCACGCTCGGCGCGGACGAACGGGCCGTGTGGGTCGCCGGGTTCATCGCGGCGCACGGCCTGTCGGAGGCGTTTCAGCTGCTCGGGGTGTGCGCGGTGCCGTGGGCCGCACCGCTGGGGCGGGCGGTCGTCGACGCGCTCAACATCGCGCGGGACGCGGGGAGTTACCCATGGAGCTTCAGTGGCGTGATGGGACTGGCCGAGCGCTGCCTGGACCCGTCCGAGGCGAGCCGCCTCGACGGTCTCCTGGCCGCGCCGGAGGAAGCGGAGGACGCGTCACCGGGCGCGGGCGGGTACTGGGCGGAGGCGTTCCAGCGCCTGGTGACCACGCTGCGCCTGCGGGCGGCGATGGCCGAGGAGCTGGGTCAGGCACCGATCGGCGGCACCAACTCGTCCGGTGTGTGAGGCCGAGGCCCGTTCAGGGCCGAAGCGAGGCAGCGGTCCGGGCGCGGCAGCCCCCGCACGGCGCCCCCGACACGCCGGGCCCGCGGAGCCCACCGACACCGGCGGCACCCAACGCACCACCGACACCGGCGGCACCCACCGCACCAGCGACACAGGTGGCACCAGCGACACCATCAACCGCGGCACACCCGCCGGAGGCCTACGCCTCGGCCGGCTGCCGCACGTTGGCCCGCACCCACTCCACGATCGACGCGGTCGTCGCACCGGGCGTGAAGATCTCGGCGACGCCCTTCTCCTTCAGCGGCGGAATGTCGCCCTCGGGGATGATCCCGCCGCCGAAGACCAGGATGTCCGCCGCGTCACGCTCCTTGAGCAGGTCGATCACCGCCGCGAACAGCGTGTTGTGCGCGCCGGAGAGGATGGACAGGCCGATCGCGTCGGCGTCCTCCTGGATCGCGGTGTCGACGATCTGCTCGGGGGTCTGGTGGAGCCCGGTGTAGATGACCTCCATACCGGCGTCGCGCAGCGCACGCGCGATCACCTTGGCCCCCCGATCGTGGCCGTCGAGCCCCGGCTTGGCGACCACCACGCGGATCGGACCGGCTGCCACACCCATCACTGCCTCCATGAAGCGATTACATCCATCCGTACCGACAAGTACCGCACACATCACACATGCCGTACATGTGGCGCGTATCACATATTCGTTGCGCGCGTACCGCGCGGTCCGCCGCCCACCTTCCGGGGGCGCCACCACGGCACGGACACCCCCGTCCCGCACCGACCGGGGAAGTGAACGAACGTTATCGCCAGCATCCCGCAACCGGCAGTTTCACGGTGGAGAGCGAGGGGGAAATCACACGTGGGACACATTCGCAGCGCACCGTTCCGAGCCCTCGCGGCCCACGCGTCAGCTCAGCCGCCGGCCCACGGACCGGCCCGGAACCCTGCGCGACGGGAGCCGTCACGAGGACGCCGCACCCTCGCGCCGCAGGCCGCACGGCCCGGCGGTGCGGCACATCGACGTACGGACGAAGACCATGCGCGGCGGGTGAGGCCGCCCGGGCTCGCTCCGCCGCCGACCTCCTCCGCCACGGCCTCCCTCGAGAGCACACGGGGGACAGAGCCGTCCTCCCGTGTGCCGACAGGAGGTCGGCCATGAAGGCCTTGCAGCTCACCCGGGCGCTGCCGCCCTTTCCTTCACTGCCCCTCCCCCTGCCCTCACTGCCCCTCCCCCTGCTCTGCCGACGTCTGCTCCCGGGCGGCCTGGCCGGGCTCTCCGTGGCCCTGCTGAAGGCGACCGCCCTCGAGGCCGTGATCCTCGCGGGCCACCTCCTGCTCTACCCGTCCGGCATCACCCAGGAGCGCCGGCTCCCCGCCCCGGCCGCACCGGACCCGGAGTCGGCGCCGCGGCTGCCGGCCCGGTCCCGGCCGCCGGTCGTCCTGCTGCACGGCTTCATCGACAACCGCTCCGTGTTCGTGCTGCTGCGCCGCACCCTGGCCCAGCACGGCGGACAACGGGTCGAATCGCTCAACTACTCGCCGCTGACCTGCGACGTCCGCACCGCCGCCGCGCTGCTGGGCCGGCACATCGAGGAGATCTGCGAACGCACGGGCAGCGAACGGGTCGACGTCGTCGGCCACAGCCTCGGCGGCCTGATCGCGCGTTACTACGTCCAACGGCTCGGCGGCGACCGGCGCGTGCGCACCCTGGTCACGCTCGGCACCCCGCACTCCGGCACCCGGGCCGTGCGGCTGGCCAACGCCCATCCGATCGTGCGGCAGATGCGTCCCGGCTCGGATGTGCTCGAGGAGCTGGCGGGGCCGGCGCCCGGCTGCCGTACGCACTTCGTGAGCTTCTGGAGCGACCTCGACCATGTGATGGACCCGCCGGAGGCCGCCCGCCTCGACCATCCCGACCTGTCCGCGCGGAACGTACGGGTGACGGGCATCGGGCATCTCGCCCTGCCCGTGCATCCGGCCGTCGCGTCCGGGATACGGCAGGCCCTCGACCTGGTGCATCGGACGGGGTCGGACGCCACCGCGCACACCGACGACGTGACCGTGGCGTGAGCACCGGGGCGGCCGGACGCCGACCGCCCCGGCCTCAACAGCCCGTCAGCACAACCGACGCACGGCCGACTCACCGGCGCCGGACAGCCGCCTGACATCGAACACTCTTCGAACACAAGGCCAAAGTCGTGCCCGCCCTCCCCCGAAACACGGCCGAATGCCCGTTTCCCCGGCGCACGAAACCTGCCGAAGATTGTCGTGCCCGCGTACCGCCGGGTACAGTCGCCGCACTGCTCTGGCAGCCCCTGTTGTCGAGGCGAAAGAGAAGTTGGTGAACGACCGTCACCCGTCGGGGAGCATGACCACCCCGGCTCCGGCTTCCGACGCCGCCTCGGGGCACTACGCGCCCTACGGCACCCAGGAAGCCCACTACGGCGACTTCACCACATACGGTGGCTACCAGGCCAACGGTTTTGACACCGGCGGCCATCCCATCGCCTCCGCCCCCACGACCTTCCAGGCGGACCCCCTCTTCGGCGACATGAACAGCGGCCACGACACGGGCGCGTACGACAGCGCCCAGTGGTCCACCGGCAGCCATCACACCCTGGACCAGGACCCGTACGCGGCCCAGCAGCACGCCGCCTATGACACCGGTGCCTACGACACCACCGCCTGGTCGGGCGACTACCAGCAGATCGCCGGCATTCCGCAGCAGTCCACGGCGCCCGACGCCAGCGGGCAGTGGGACGCGAGCGCCTGGCTCCAGCCCGAGCAGTCCGGCGGCCCGGCCGACCAGACCCAGCAGTGGGAATGGGGCACGCAGGCCTTCGACACCGGGGCGTACGACGCCACCCAGTGGAACACCGCCGGCGGCGACGCCGAGCAGCAGGCGACCGCCGCCTTCGAGCAAGTCGCGTACGAGGACTCCGCGGTCTACGCGGAAGCCGCGTCCTACGAGGAGCCCACGGGCTACGACGACCCGGCCGGCTACGAGGGCGGCAGCGCCTACGAAGAGCCTGGGCAAACCGTTCCGCCGGAGGACGGCCTGACCGGCAACGGCGAACTTCCCACCGTCACGGACCTCCTCGACGGCCAGGAGGAGACCACCCCGGCCCCCGTCTCGCGCGCGGCCTCGCGCAGCGGGTCCCGCTCCCGCCGCCGTAGCCCCGCCAAGCGTTCCGCGCTGCTGACCGTCGCCGTGCCCTCGGCGTGTGTGATGGGCGTGGCGGGCATCGCCGCCGCCTCCGTCGGCACCTTCTCCGCCGACGACTCCCAGGAGTCCTCGACGACCGCGGCCGACGCCCCGCCGGTGAAACCGTCCGCCGCCAACAACAAGCTGGACACCCAGCTGGAGAGCCTCACCGCCGAGGCGGACGACTTCGCCGACCGGGCCAGCCGCACCCAGGAGCGCATCGACCTCAAGGCGCAGCAGGAGGCCGAGCGCAAACGGGCCGCCGAGGAGGCCGCCCGCAAGGAGCGACTCCGCCCGAAGTTCGCCCTCCCGGTCGCCCAGCACGGGCTCAGCGCCTACTACGGCCAGTCCGGCATCAACTGGATGTCCCTGCACACCGGTATCGACTTCCCGGTCTCCTACGGCTCGACCGTGATGGCCGCCACCGACGGCACCGTCCGCACGGAGTGGAACAGCGCCTACGGCAACATGATGATCGTGACCGCGAAGGACGGCACGGAGACCTGGTACTGCCACCTCTCCAGCTACCGCGTGGCCTCCGGTACGACCGTCAAGGCCGGTGACCCGATCGCCTTCTCCGGTAACTCCGGCAACTCGACCGGCCCGCATCTGCACTTCGAGGTCCGCCCGGGCGGCGGCTCGGCCATAGACCCGCTGTCCTGGCTGCGCAGCCACGGGCTGGATCCGACGTAGCGCTTCTCACCACACTGCCTTCGAGCGAGCCCCCGGCCCCGTCCAGCGGGCGGGGGCTCCTCTCGTGCAGCGGCTACAGCTTCTCCACCGGCGCGTACCGCAGCAGCAGCCGCTTCGGCTTGGCGTCGCCGAAGTCGATCGTCGCCTCGGCGTTCGCGCCCGTGCCCTTGACCCCGACGACGGTGCCGAGCCCGAACTGGTCGTGCGTGACCCGGTCGCCGACGGCCAGGGAGGCGACCGGCTTCTCCGCGGTGCGGCGGGTGGCGAACCCGGAGGCGCCGGACGCCGAGGAGCGCGAGCGGGACGACGACAGCGAGGCCGCCACACCCGAGACCGGTCCCGCCGGAGCCGCGACGGCTCCGGTGCGCTTCCAGTCGACGTACGTCGGCGGGATCTCCTCCAGGAAGCGGGACGGCGGGTTGTACTGCGGCTGTCCCCAGGCGCTGCGCATCGAGGACCGGGTGAGATACAGCCGCTCCCGCGCGCGCGTGATGCCGACGTACGCCAGGCGGCGCTCCTCCTCCAGCTCCTTGGTCTGGCCGAGGGCGCGCATGTGCGGGAAGACGCCGTCCTCCATGCCGGTCAGGAACACGACCGGGAATTCCAGGCCCTTCGCGGTGTGCAGGGTCATCAGCGTGATGACGCCGTCGCCGTCCTCCTCGTCGGGGATCTGGTCGGAGTCGGCGACCAGCGCGACCTGCTCCAGGAAGTCGGCCAGCGTGCCCGCCTCGCCCTCGCCGCGCTCCTGTTCGAACTCCAGGGCGACGGCAGCGAGTTCCTGGAGGTTCTCGATCCGGGTCTCGTCCTGCGGGTCGGTCGAGGCCTGCAACTCGGCGAGATAGCCCGTGCGTTCGAGCACCGCCTCCAGGATCGTCGCCGGCCCGGCGCCGGACTCGACGATCGTGCGCAGCTCCTCCATCAGCGCGTTGAACCGCTTGACCGCGTTCGTGGACCGCGCGGCCATGCCGTACGCCTCGTCGACGCGCTTGAGTGCCTGCGGGAAGCTGATCTTCTCGCGCTGGGAGAGCGCGTCGATCATCGCCTCCGCGCGGTCGCCGATGCCCCGCTTGGGGACGTTGAGGATGCGGCGCAGCGGGACCGAGTCCTCGGGGTTGGCGAGCACGCGCAGGTAGGCGAGGACGTCCCGGACCTCCTTGCGCTCGTAGAAGCGGACGCCGCCGACGACCTTGTACGGCAGGCCGACGCGGATGAAGACCTCTTCGAAGACACGGGACTGGGCGTTGGTGCGGTAGAAGACGGCGACGTCGCCGGCCTTCGCCTCGCCCGCGTCCGTGAGGCGGTCTATCTCGTCGGCGACGAACTGGGCCTCGTCGTGCTCGGTGTCGGCGACATAGCCGGTGATCCGGGCGCCCTGGCCGGCGTTGGTCCACAGGTTCTTGGGGCGGCGGGACTCGTTGCGCTCGATGACCGCGTTGGCGGCGGAGAGGATCGTCTGGGTGGAGCGGTAGTTCTGCTCCAGCAGGATCGTCGTCGCGTCCGGGTAGTCCTCCTCGAACTGGAGGATGTTGCGGATCGTCGCGCCCCGGAAGGCGTAGATCGACTGGTCGGCGTCACCCACGACGCACAGTTCGGCGGGCGGGAGGTCGGCCTCGGGCGGCACGTCGACGGGGTGCTCGCCGGTGCCGACCAGCTCGCGGACCAGGGCGTACTGCGCGTGGTTGGTGTCCTGGTACTCGTCGACCAGGACGTGGCGGAAGCGGCGGCGGTAGTGCTCGGCCACGTCGGGGAAGGCGCGCAGCAGGTTGACCGTCGTCATGATCAGGTCGTCGAAGTCGAGGGCGTTCGCCTCGCGCAGCCGCGACTGGTAGAGCGCGTAGGCCTGGGCGAGGGTCTTCTCGAAGCCGTCGGAGGCCTGGGCGGCGAAGTCCTCCTCGTCGATCAGCTCGTTCTTCAGGTTGCTGATCTTGGCGCTGAAGGACTTGGGCGGGAAGCGCTTGGGGTCCAGGTCCAGATCGCGGCAGACCAGGGCCATCAGGCGCTTGGAGTCGGCGGCGTCGTAGATCGAGAACGACGAGGTGAAGCCGAGCTTCTTGCTCTCCCGGCGCAGGATGCGCACGCACGCGCTGTGGAAGGTCATCACCCACATCGCGTTCGCGCGCGGGCCCACCAGCTGCTCCACGCGCTCCTTCATCTCGCCCGCGGCCTTGTTGGTGAAGGTGATCGCGAGGATCTGCCCCGGGTGCACGCCCCGCTCGGCCAGCAGGTAGGCGATGCGGTGGGTGAGCACACGGGTCTTGCCGGAGCCGGCGCCGGCCACGATGAGCAGGGGGGAGCCGGAGTGGACGACGGCGGCGCGCTGGTTCTCGTTCAGCCCCTCCAGGAGCGCGGCCGAGTCCACCGCCGGGCGCGGGGCGCCGTCGCGGTAGTACTCGTCCCGGTCCGGGGGCAGGTCGAACTTCCCGCCGAACAGATCGTCCGGAATCGGCTCCGGTACGTGTTCGTCCTCGGGCGGCGGCGGGGGCTCCTCCGCATGGGCCCGCGGGGCCTGGAGGTCCGCCAGGAAGCTGTCGTCAAAGAGGCTGCTCATCGCTCTCCGAGTCTAGGGCGCCCCACTGACAACCGAGGGCCGCCCGGAGAACATCACAGCCGGCACCGGCGGCCACGCGCCGCTCAGGCTCGGCGACGGCGAGCTACACCTTTCGAAAGGTCACGAAAATGTATCGGGCATATCACCCACCAACCTTCACAGCAGCCACACGAGTTGGCTACCGTGCCGGGCAGGCCGAACGACCCCCACCGGCGAACGTCGCCGGGCCGCGCGGCCTCCGCCGAGTCCGGCGCCCCCACGGCGGCCGGAGCCGGGGACCCAACCGACTCTGGGGTGAATCGGCCCTCCTCTTGGGGGAGGGACCGTAGGGCAACCCTTCCGAACGACCCGCCCGAACCCGACAGCTAACCCGGTAGGCGGGCCGATGGAAGGAGTCGCCTCCCTTGGCGTCGCACCGCAAGTCGCGTCCCACCCCGCGCGTGGCCGGCATACGCAACCCCGCCCTCGCCACCGCCGCCCTCACCTCCGTGGCCCTGCTCTCGCAGACCGCCGACGCCGCCCCGTCGACCGACGACAAGCCGAGCCTGGAGGAGGTCGAGAAGAAGGTCGACGATCTCTACCGCCAGGCCGAGTCGGCGACCGAGAAGTACAACGCGGTCAAGGAGAGGACCGCGAAGCAGCGCAAGCGCGTCGACACCCTCCTGGACGACGTGGCCCGGCGCGCGCAGAAGCTCAACGAGGCACGCGAGGAGCTGGGGACCTACGCCGCGGCCCAGTACCGCACCGGCGGCGCCCTGTCCGACACCGCGACCTTCCTGCTCGCGGACTCGCCGCAGGACTACCTCGACCGGACGCAGCTGATGGACCGGCTGACCAGCCGGCAGAAGGACGCGGTCGACGACTACTTCGCCCAGCAGTCCGAGACGATGAAGAAGCGCCAGGAGGCCTCCGAGAGCCTTCGGACGCTCACCGAGTCGCAGACCGATCTGAAGACGGCCAAGGCGACCGTCCAGAAGAAGCTCGCCACCGCGCGGGAGCTGCTGTCGCAGCTGACCGCCGAGGAGAAGGCGCGGCTCGCGGCGATCGAGAAGCGCGAGCAGGAGGAGGCGGCGCGCAAGGCCGCGGAGCTGGCCCGGCAGCAGGCGGAGGAGCAGCGGCGGCAGGAGGAGGCCCGCCAGGAGGCCGCCCAGGAGGCCGCGCAGGAGGAGACCGGCGGCTCGTCGTCCTCCTCGGGCAGCACCGGCGAGACCTCCACCCCGGCCGACTCCACGTACGCCGCCAAGGCCGAGAAGGCGATCACCTTCGCCCGCGCCCAGATCGGCAAGCCGTACGTCTGGGGCGCCACCGGCCCCGGCTCCTACGACTGCTCCGGCCTCACCCAGGCCGCCTGGAAGGCCGCCGGCGTCACCCTCCCGCGCACCACCTACGACCAGGTGAACGCCGGAACCACGGTCTCCCTCGCCGCGGCCCAGCCCGGTGACCTGGTCTTCTTCTACGACGACGTCACCCACGTCGGCATCTACATCGGCAACGGGATGATGATCCACGCGCCGAAGCCCGGGGCGTACGTCCGCGAGGAGTCGATCTACTACGACGGCGAGTCGTCGATCCACAGCGTGGTGCGCCCGGCCTGAGGCGCGCGTAGGAGGGAGCGCGTTTGGCATGCGACGCGTGTAGACCCGGCGCGCGTGCAGGCGTGAGGCGCGTGGAGGGGGCGGGCGCGTGGAGGGCGGCGCGCGGAGGCGTGGGTGCGCCCGCGTGCTTTCGGGTGCGCCCGCGCGCGTGCCCCGCTCGCGCGGCGCGCATGGCTCCTTAGCATCGGCCCATGCCCGCCACCTCCCCCCTCCGCGCCTGGTGGGCGCAGCGTCCGCCGGCGGCCGGGGCCGCCGTGATGGCGACCGGCATCATCTCGATCGGCCTGCATCTGACCGGCTACGAGACGCTGTCCCTCATCCTGCTCGCGCTCGCCTGCGCCGCCTGGCTCGCGCTGGCGGCGGACTTCGGCGTACGGCTGCTGTGGCAGCGGCAGCGGTGGCTGTCCGCGGCGGGCACGCCCGCCTCGCTGACCGCCGTGGCGGCGACGACGGTGCTCGGCGCGCGCTTCTCCGCACTGGACTGGCAGCTCCCGGCCGCGGCGATGCTGGCGCTGGCCGCCCTGCTGTGGCCGGTGCTGCTCGTCCTGGTCGTGGAGCACTGGCACCGGCGTATGCCGGGGGCGGTCTTCCTGGCGTGCGTGGCGACGCAGGGGCTCGCGCTGCTCGGGGCCGCCCTGGCCGCGGCGGAGTCGGCGGCCTGGCTCGCGCACACCGCCCTGGTGCTGTTCTGGCTGGGCATCGTGATCTACGCATTCGCCCTGGTCCGCTTCGACCCACGGCAGGTGATCGAGGGGGCCGGCGACCAGTGGGTCGCGGCCGGGGCGGCGGCCATCTCCGCGCTGGCGGGGTCGAGGCTCCTCGCCGCCGATGAGTCGGGTCTGTATCTGTGGAACGCCGACGACCGCGGCGTCCTGCGCACCGTGACCCTCGCGCTGCTGGTGCTCGATCTGTGCTGGTACGCCGTCCTGTTCGCGGCCGAGGTGGTCCGGCCGCGGCTGCGTCACGACGTGCGCCGCTGGTCCACCGTGTTCCCGATGGGGATGACGGCGGCGGCGATGCTGTCGATCGCCTCCGCCGTCGAGGTGCCCGGGCTCGAAGGGCCGGGCGAGGTACTGCTGTGGATCGCGGTGGCCGCCTGGCTCGCGGTCGCCGTCGGGGCGGTCGCCGCCGCCCGGGCCGCCGTACGGCCGTCGACGGCGCGGCACGGCGCGCCGGGGATCAGGTCCAGAGCACCGCGATGAAGATGTTCGCCGTGGTCAGCAGCCCGACCAGGCCGAACAGGCCCTTGTCCACCTTCTCGTCGTCGCGCTTCACATAGACGAGGCCGAGGATCACGATCAGCAGGGCCAGCTTCACGCCGATCTTGATGTTGTTGACCGTCTGGTCGTCGGCCTGGTTGAGGCCGACCAGGATCACGCCGGTGACCAGCATCGTCAGCGCGCCGTGCAGCATCGCCGGGACGAATCGGGCGGTGCCCTGGCCCATCGCCTTCATCTGGGTGAGAAAGCCGCCGAGGAGCGAGGCGATGCCGATGATGTGCAGGCCGACGAAGAGATGGATGAGTACGTCCATGGGGCCGGAGCCTAACCAGGCCCTCATCCGACGCCTGACACCGCCCCGTCCCTGGCGAGGCAGGGAGACACAGGACGGAGACGAGGGACGGACATATGCCGCCCATAGCATCCCGTCACTCGTACGAGCTCCAGAATCGTCACTTCGGTCAGCACACTGCGTGATCTCGACGACGCCGACGAAGAACCACGGTCACATACGGTCACGTCTCTGTCCGCTCTCGCCACTTCCGCACATCTCGTTACCGCCCCGACACACCGAGGCCTAGCGTCCTCCACCAGGCGTCCGGCTCCCCACCGCCGCCCGGGCCAGGGGCGGCAGCCGGACGTCTCCGCCGAGAAGGTCCGGCGGCGGGTCCGCTCCCCCTGTGCGGGACCGCCGCCGGACCGCCCGACCTCCCGGCCGCAGGAAAGGACGTGCAGTCCACGTGGCAGCGCACCGCAAGCTCCGGCACCGCTCGGCCGGCGGCCATCGGGCCCGTACCGCGGCGACCATCGCACTCGCGGGCGCCGCGACCGCGACGGCCTTCGACGGGACCGGACACGCCGAGCCCGAGCTGACACCGGCGCAGGTCAGGGCCAAGGTGGACAAGCTGTACCAGGAGGCCGAGGTGGCCACCGAGAAGTACAACGGCGCCAAGGAGAAGGCCGACGCGGCCCAGCAGCGGCTGGCGACCCTCCAGGACGAGGCGGCTCGCAAGCAGGAGCGCCTCAACTCGGCGCGGGACGCCCTGGGTTCGTTCGCCGCGGCGCAGTACCGCCGTGGCGGCCTCGCCCCGGCGCTGCAACTGGCGCTGTCCGGCGACCCCGACCAATACCTCGACGGCGCCGCCCTCGCCGAACGGGCCGGTCACCGGCAGGCGGCCGCCGTCTCCCGCGTCCGCAAACAGCTGCGGGAGATCGAGCAACTGCGCGGCGCCGCGCGCATCGAGCTGGCCACGCTGGCCTCACGCCAGGCGGAGCTGAAGCGGCACAAGAAGACGATCACCGGCAAGCTGGGCGCGGCCCGGCACCTGCTGTCCCGGCTCACGGCCGAGGAGCGGGCACGGCTCGCCGAGGAGGGCACCGGCACGAACCGCGCCTCACGGGACGCGACGGCTGCCCGCGGCGATCTCGCGGCACCAGGCGAAACGGTCGCGGCGCCCAACTCCCGTGCCGCCGCGGCCGTTTCCTACGCCTACTCCAAGCTCGGCAGCCCCTACGTCTGGGGCGCCACCGGCCCCGACGCCTTCGACTGCTCGGGCCTGATCCAGGCCGCGTACCGCTCCGCGGGCGTCTCCCTGCCCCGTACGACCTACGCCCAGATCGGCGCGGGCCGCCGTGTCGCCCGCTCCGAACTCCTCCCCGGCGACCTGGTGTTCTTCTACTCCGGCATCAGCCACGTGGGCCTCTACGTCGGCAACGGGCAGATGGTCCACGCGCCCAACCCCTCGGCCCCCGTACGCGTGGCGCCGATCGACGAGATGCCGTTCGCGGGGGCCACGCGCGTGGTGTGAGACGCGCCGCGCGGCGGGCGACGGGCATGGCATGAGCACGGCGGCGCGGTAGCGTCGGACGTCGAAGCGGTGGTGCGCCGCTTCGTACGTCGCCGCAGGTCCGCCTCTTCAGAAGGTCCCGATGCCCCGCTCCCCGCTGCCTCCGCCACCTCCTCCGCCCCACATCCGGGTCTGGCCGGACCGGGCGGCGCTGCTGGCCGACCGAGGGCGCGCGCTGGAGCAGCTGCGGCGGCGCAGCCTCGGCGTGCACCGGATCCTGCTGCTGTGGCTGCTCGCCCTCGCGGCGATCATCGGCTGGTCGCTGCTCGTCCTTCCTCTCCAGCAGATCGAGGAGAAAGACCCCCTCGGGCTCTTCCTCGGCCCGGTCTTCGCCTTCCTCGGCCTGGCCTCCCTCGCCCCCTCCGTGATCGCGGTCGTGTTCGCCATCCGCCGCGACCGGCGGATACGGGAACTCATCGACGCCTGGCTGGCCCTGGACAGTCACCCACCGACCGACACCCGCCTGCGCTCCCCCGGTCTCAGCCTGTTCTGGATGCTCTCCTCCCTGCTGGTCTGCGCGATCGGCCTGTGGGCGTCCTTCGCCTCGGCGGCACACGCGGGGCCCGGCCGGTCACCGCTCGCCGATGTCGTGCTGGGCATGGGTATCGGCATGATCCTCTGGCTGACGGGGCTGATCGGCGTGGTGAAGGCCGTACGGCACTACCGGTGGGCGCTGCGGGCACTGGCGTCGGCGCCCCGGCCGGGGCACCGCTGAGGTCGGGCGGACCAGCCGCGGCGGAGTGCCGAGGAGGGTGCGGCCTGTGCCGCCCGGGTGCCCGTCACACCAGGCGTCGCGCCGTCGCCCATCTCGTCAGCTCGTGACGGTTGGAGAGCTGGAGCTTCCTGAGGACGGCGGAGACATGCGACTCGACCGTCTTCACGGAGATGAAGAGCTGCTTGGCGATCTCCTTGTACGCGTACCCCCGGGCGATGAGCCGCAGCACCTCGCGCTCGCGCTGGGTGAGGCGATCGAGATCCTCGTCGACCGGCGGGGCATCGGTGGAGGCGAAGGCGTCGAGCACGAACCCGGCGAGGCGCGGGGAGAAGACCGCGTCCCCTTCCTGTACCCGGAAGATCGAGTCGATGAGGTCCGAGCCGGTGATCGTCTTCGTCACATAGCCGCGCGCGCCGCCGCGGATGACGCCGATCACGTCCTCCGCCGCGTCCGAGACGGACAGGGCGAGGAAGCGGACGGGCCGCTCGGTGTCGGCCATCAACGCGGCGCAGCGGCGCAGTACTTCGACCCCGCCGCCGCCCGGCAGATGCACGTCCAGGAGGACGACCTCGGGCCGGGTCGCGGTGATGACGGAGACCGCCTGGTCGACGTCGGCGGCCTCTCCGACGACCTCGACGCCGGTCTGCTCGGTCTGGCCGATCTCGGCCTGCACGCCCGTACGGAACATCCGGTGGTCGTCGACGAGGACCACGCGCACCCGCCGGCCGCCGGTGCCCTGGCCGGCCGGCTCCGCGGACTCGGCCGGTTCCGCCGCTCCCGCTGTCCCGTTCGCCTCGGTCGGGTCGCTCATGACGTCTTCTCCGCCCTCTCCATCTCCAGCTCGACCTCCGTGCCGCCGCCGGGCACCGCCCGCACCCGGGCCGTGCCGCCGTTGCGCTCCATGCGGCCGATGATCGATTCTCTAACGCCCATGCGGTCGGCGGGTATCGAGTCGAGGTCGAAGCCGGGGCCGCGGTCACGCACGGACACAAAGACCGTCCTGCCCTCGACTTCGGCGTAGGCCTGGACGGCGCCACCCTCGCCACCGTACTTGGCGGCGTTCACCATCGCCTCGCGCGCGGCCTGCATCTGTGCGCCGGTCCGCTCGTCGAGCGGGCAGTCACCGACGACCACGACCTCGATGGGGACGCCGTGCTTGTCCTCGACCTCGGCGGCATTGCGCCGCACGGCCTCGGCGAGCGTGGTGGGCTCGTCCTCCTCGTCCTTGCCGGTGCCCTCCGGTTTGTAGAGCCAGGTGCGCAGGTCGCGCTCCTGGGCGCGGGCGAGGCGGCGCACCTCGTTCGGGTTCTCCGCGTTGCGCTGGATCAGTGTCAGGGTGTGCAGCACCGAGTCGTGGACGTGGGCGGCGACTTCGGCGCGCTCCTGGGCGCGGATGCGCATCAGACGCTCCTCGGACAGATCCTGGGTCATCCGCACCAGATACGGACCGGCGAGCAGCGTGATGCCGACGAGAACGGCGAGGGCCGCCTGCAGGACCGAGCCGAGGTGCGCGGCGGAGCCCTGCAGGACGAAGATGCCGGAGACACCGGCGGTGACCAGCAGGACGCCGGCCACGGCGCGCAGCAGGGTGAGCGTGCGCCGACGGCGGCCGACCTCGACCCAGCGGGCCCGGCGGGCGTTGTCCGCCTGGCGCCAGACGAGGGCGACACCGGCGCCGACGAGGACGGCGGGCAGCAGATAGGCCTTGGCGCCGGCGCCCAGGTTCACACTGCTGACGAAGACCATCGCCACCACGACCATGAGCAGCAGCGCGACCATCTGGCCCTTGTCGGGTTTGCGGGTGACGAGTCTGCGGCGGCCGTCGGACGAGGTCTCGGTGGCGACGAAGGACGGCGGCCTGTCCGCGTCGACACCTCCGACGCCGAGCGGCACGAAGAACCAGAACGCGGCATACAGCAGCGCGCCGAGGCCGTCGGCCATGAACAGGCCGACGAAGACCAGGCGTACCCAGATCACGGGCAGCCCGAGATGTCCGGCGAGCCCCCGCGCCACGCCACCGAGCCAGCGTCCGTCACTGCTGCGGTAGAGCTTGCGCGGCGGCCGCGGTTCGGTGACTGGCGCTGCTGCGGTTGCGGCTTCCGGCATGCCATCGATGGTCACACGGCGGGCGGACCAGAGCATCAGGGTCGACCCCCGAGACACCCCTGATCTTCGAGCGGGCGGTCTCTCGCACGGATCCCCCGCCGCGTGTCAGGGGCGATATCAGGGTCCGGCCAGGGTCATTCCGACTGCCGCCGCGGCGGCTCGGCCGTCACCATGGACACATGACTGATCACCAGCACGCCGCGGACGCCGGGCCCGACGCGGGCTCCGCGTCCGACCCGGCGACCACGGCCTCCGCGGGTGCGGAATCCCGCGCGCACGAGCGCGCGGGCACGCACGGGCGGGCAGGCGCGCGCGATCAAGGGGATGCGCCGGCGGAGCTGGACACGAACGGACAGCCGGGCACAGCCGACGAGGCGGGCCGGGCCGGAGGGGCGAATGTGAACGGGGCGACACCGGCCGACGGGTCCGCAGCACCGGTCGGCGCCGAGCAGCGGGCCACGCCCACGGCAGGCGGCGAATCGGCGGCGGGCACGTCGGAGGAGGCGCGGGCGGTCGACGGGCTGCGGAGCTTCCGGCGGGACCGGCGGCACAAGATGTTCGCCGGTGTCTGCGCCGGGCTGGGCCGGCAGTGCGACATGGACCCGGTCATCTTCCGGATCACGCTCGCCGTCCTGGCGGCCACCGGCGGCATCGGCCTCATCTTCTACGGCTTCGCCTGGCTCTTCGTCCCGTACGACGACGAGGACGAGAACGAGGTCCGCAAGCTGCTCACCGGCCGGGTGGACGGCCAGGCGCTGACAGCGGTGCTGTTCGCACTGGTGGGCTGCGGGGTCTTCCTGTCGATGCTGAACAACGGCGGTGTCCTCACCTTCGCCGTCGTCCTCTCCCTGCTCCTCGCGGGCGCCGGGTACTGGTCGCAGCGGCGCGGCGCCCCCGACCCCGATCCCCTGGCCGCGCAGGCCGCCGCCGACGCCCCGCCGGAGGCCCAGGCACCGCCGGCACCCGCCGCCTACTCCTGGTGGCGTGACCCGATCGTCAAGGACGGCACGCACGTCGGCGGCACCGGCTATCTGTGGGGCCCCAGGGACTCCCGGGACCATGACATCGCGGCGACCGTCAGCCTCAGCCTCGACGACTACCCGCACGGCCGCGAGACCCGCGGCATCCCGCGCCAGGAGCCGCCGAAGCCGCGCGGCCCACGCTGGATCGGCGGCTGGGTCTTCCTGCTCGCCCTCCTCGCGGGCGGCCTCGGCACCAGCCTGACCTGGGACGAGCACCCGCTCGGCACCAGCCTGCAGACCGGGCTGTCCTGCGCGCTCGCCGTCTTCGGTCTCGGCATCGCGGTCAGCGCGTTCCTGGGGCGCACGGGCGCGGGCTCGGTGTTCCTGGCGGTCATCACGGCGGCGCTGCTCGCCGGTTCGGCCGCGCTGCCCAAGGACATCGGCACACAGTGGATACAGACGACATGGCAGCCGACCGCGGCGGCGGACGTGCGGGAGAAGTACGACCTCGGCACCGGCGTCGGCACCCTGGATCTGTCCCGGCTCGACCCGGCCGAGGGGCAGACGCTGGCCACGGCGGCCGAGGTGGGCGTGGGGCGGCTGCGGGTGATCGTGCCGCCGGACGTGACGGTGGAGGCGGACATCGACGTGGGAGTGGGTGACATCCAGTTGCCGGGCGACAGGCAGCAGGACGTGGATGTGGCGCCGGGCAAGTACGAACAGGTGACCCTGAGGCCGGCGGCGGGCACGAAGGGCGCCGGCACGATCGATCTCGACCTTCGGGTCGGGGTGGGACAGGTGGAGGTCAGCCGTGCTGCGTCATGAGTTCCAGCCGGGGAGGCTGGTCGCGGGGTTCTTCCTCACCCTCGCCGGTGTCGTCTACGCCGGGGACGCGGGCGGCGCCTGGGAGACCCCGTGGTTCGTGGTGATCCCCCTCGTCGTGGGCGGACTGTGCCTGGCCGGCCTGGCAGGCATGCTGGGCCGGGCCGTACGCCGCCGGGGCAAGCCCCGTCGCCGGCCGAGTGAGGCCGAGCCGATACCCCGGGCCTGACCCCCGGCACCGGACACCGGGGACCCGGCACGTGGCACCAGGTACCGGCACCGGGACGCGGCACCAGGCACCAGGCACCAGGAACGCGGCAGGGCACACAGACGAGGCAGCCAGCCCCGCCCCAGCCCGTCCCGGTCGACCCGGATCAGCCGCGCGACAGCGCCGCTACCGATAATCCCCCGCCCGTCCCCGCCGCCGCGCCCGTAGGGCCGCGTCCAGGGAGAGGTAGGGCGCGCCGGCGAGGACCAGCGGGATCCAGGCCATGAGGTAGGCGAGGTCGTTGCCGTAGTAGTACGGGTCGGAGGCCCAGCTCACGGTCAGCCACAGGCTGAGAGAGATCAGTGCGCCACCGAGGGCGGCGAGGCGGGCGAAGAGGCCGAGCAGGGTGCCGATACCGACGGCGAGTTCACCGATGGCGATGGCGTAGCCGAAGCCGACGGGACTCTCCAGGGCCAGGTCCACCAGGGCCGGAAAGGCCGAGGAGTCGCGCACGGTGCGCATCATGTCGCCGACCGATCCGGCTCCGCCGTCGCGCATGAAGGCACTGTCGGCGAGTTTGTCCAGGCCGGCGTAGATGAAGGTGACGCCGAGGAAGACGCGCAGGGGGAGGAGGGCGTAGTGGGTGGCGGTGTCCCGCCATGTGCCGCGGCCGCCCGTGGGCGAGATGTGGGTATCCGGACGAATACCGTGAGTCATCGCCGATCGCCGCCTCTCGCCCGCCGTCCATGAGCCCTCATCAGACGATACGTACGCAAGAGAGGAACCGCTCACTCATGTTCCGGCCGGTTTTCGACCGTGCGGCCCGCTTGCCGCACGCCGTGCTCCGTCGCCTCGACCTGCTCCGCCGCCACGGCCTGCCGCGTCGCCCCGGCTTACTCCGCCACCTCGATCACGTACGGGTTCGTCTCCACGCCCGACGCCGTCACGACCTGCACGGTCACCCGGCCCGGCTCGACATCGACCGGCACGGGCACGGTGAGCAGGGTGTCGGTGGGGTTGCTGAAGCCGCCGGCCACGGGCACGAGCGGCACATGAACGTGGACCGCCCCGATCCGTACGGCCATCCGGGACAGCCGGTCGGCGCCGTGCGCACCCGGCGGGACGAAACCGGCGCCGCGGATCTCGATGTCCTCACCGGTGCGGATCGGCGCGTCGAGGTCGCCCGCCTCCCGGGCGCGGACGACGGAGAGGATGACGGGGCGGCCGCCCTCGGAGTACTTGCCGCAGAGGTAGGTCGTGGCCGAGACCAGGACGACCACCGCGAGTCCCCAGGGCAGGTCGGGCAGTTGGTCCGGGTGGCGGGCCAGCCGGACCACACCGAAGACGAGGGCCACGGTACTGATCACGACGTACTGGAGATCGGCGAAGCTGCCCCGACCCGCGTCATCGGTGAGCAGGTCGGCCGCCCGTGGCCGGTCCGCGCGGACCTTCTGGAGCCGCTGGGCGAGCACCCGCAGCCCGACCACCCGACGCACCAGCACCGCGATCGCGCACACCACGGCGAGCACGGTCACCACCCCGGCACCGCGGGCGAGTTCCAGCCCGGCGATCAGCGCGTCGCGCTCGTCGTGGTCCGAGGCGGCCGCCAGCTGCCCGGCCAGGAACAGCACCGCGTAGGCGACGAACAGCACCCAGGCCGCGGCCACGGCACGGGAGGTGGACAGCCGGTTGTCCTCGCCGATCACCGGCGCCAGCGCCCCGCCGCGGGCCCGGTGGAAGAAGGAGGCCGCCGTCAGCGCCGCGGCCACCACCAGCGCGGCGAGCAGTCCGGCGGTACGGGCCGCCGTCCAGCCCACGCCGATCGCGGTGAACGCCTGCACCAGCACCAGCACCAGGACGAGCGCCCACACCGTGATCGCCGTACGCCGCCACAGCCGGGCCAGCCAGGCCTCACCCTCGGCGCGGCCGCGAGCGGCGACGAGCTGGGCGGACTGGGTCAGTTCGTCCGAGACCCACTGGCGGGAGGCCGAAGGGGAGTGCGCGACCGCCGCCGGCAGCCCCTGCCCGGCCGCGAACCCATCGCGTTTCAGCAGAAACGCGGCGACGGCCCGCCGGTGGCCCTCCCGTGCCCCGTGCGGGCAGTCCCCGCAGGTACAGCCGCCTCCGTGGGAGCCTCCGTACACTCCGGGCTCCGCACCCTCTCTCGCCTCCTGCACCGCCACGCCCGACGCCCGCCCTTCCCGGCCACCACCCTGCGACGCCCGTACGACGCCGCCGTACAACTCCCCCGTGACGACAGCGAATTGTGCCCTACCCCACGCCGTCCACGTCCGGCTGGTCTGGTCAGGGCGGGTGAAATCGCGGCCGCCGTGTTGACCCGGCTGGGAGAATTTCGGTATGGCCGAGATCATCCAGCGCGACGGCACCTGGGTCTTCGACGGCACAACGATCCGGATCACGCCGGGACTTCACCGGTCCGTGCCGTTGTTCCGGCAGACGTACGGGGAGATCGCGGTGCCGCTGGAGGCCGTCTCCTCCGTGGTCCACGAGCCCGATCGCAAGCGCGGCCGGCTGCGGCTGCGGCTGCGGGAGGGCGCGGATCCACTGCTCCAGGCGACCGGGGGCCGGCTGCCGGACCCGGCCGATCCCTACCGGCTGGTGGTGGACACGGACCGGGCGGGGGTCGCCGAGTACGTGGCGGAGGAGATCCGGCGCTCCCTGCTGCTGGACCAGGTCCCCAAGGAGCCGACCACGAGCTATCTGCTGCCCGGGCCGCCGGTGCCGGTGTCGGTACGTTCCTCCGACGGCACGGTGTCCTTCGACGGGACGCGGGTCAGGATCGACTGGAGCGAGACCTCCGACCGGGTCAAGCGGGCGACGGGCCCGCGGATCATCGAGATCGGCGATCTGGTCCAGGTCGACTGGCTGCCGAACTCGGGGTCGGAGGACGGGTTTCTGCGCTTCGTGACCCGGGAGACGGCGTACACGAAGCTCCCGCCGGAGAAGGACCCGTACGCGCTCGACCTGTGGGGCAGTACCCGCCGGGACCTGCTCACCGCGCTGGTCGCCACGGCGGTCACGGCCCGCCTGCCCCACCCGTCCACCCGCACCGGCGGGGAGATCGCCGACGCCCGGCCGCGGCAGCCGGTCACCGCGCCGCGCCCGCCGCGGGAGGACCATCACGACGTCCTGCTACGCAGGCTGCGCGAGTTGGGCGCGCTGCACCGGGACGGGGTGCTCACGGACGAGGAGTTCGCGCGGGCCAAGGCGGCGGTGCTGCGGGGCTTCTGAACGGGCGGGGTTCGGCCCCTGTCGTTCGGAACGCCCCGGCGCCACGAAGCCTGGCGCCCGTCCTTCGGATCTCCCTGTCGTCGCGAAGCCTGGCGCCCGCCGTTCCGATCGCCCTGGCGTCACAAAGCCTGGCGCCCGCCGTTCCGATCGCCCGGGCGTCACAAAACCTGACGCCCGCCGTTCCGATCGCCCCAGCGTTTCGGCCCCTAGCTCAGCAGGTCCGGTTCGCTGCGGCTGATGTCCTGCCAGAGTGGCTGGTAGTTGATCCAGGCCACCAGGTCGCCGCCCAGCTGTTCGCGGGTCGCGACGGCCGCCTTGTGGTCGATCAGCACCGGCCGGCCCGCCGCCCGCGCGGTCAGCTGCACCTGGCAGGACCGCTCCATCGACAGGAACCACCAGGCCGCCGCGTCGACGGAGTCGCCGACGGTCAGCAGTCCGTGGTTGCGCAGCACCAGCGCCTTGCGGGAGCCGAGCGCGGTGGCGATGCGGCGGCCTTCCTCGGCGTCGACGGAGACGCCGGTGTAGGCGTCGTACAACGCCACGTCCTCGTAGAAGGCGCAGCTCTCCTGGGTGATGGGATCGATGAGCTCGCCCAGGGCGGCCAGGGCGCGGCCGTGCACGGAGTGGCAGTGGGCGACTGCGACGACGTCCGGGCGGGCGGCGTGGACCTGGGCGTGGACGGTGAAGGCGGCCTGGTTGACGTGGTAGCGGCCGTCGACGACCTGTCCGTCGGCGTTGGCCAGCACCAGGTCGCTGACGGTGACGTGCTTGAACGGCATGCCGAAGGGGTTGACCCAGAAGCAGTCGCTGAACTCCGGGTCACGTGCGGTGATGTGGCCCGAGACGCCGTCCTCGAAGCCGAGCCGGCCGAAGATCCGCAGGGCGCCCGCCAGCCGTTCCTTGCGGTGCCGGCGCTCGTCCTCGACCGTCTCGTGCATCGGCGGCATGGCGAACTGAAGCCGGTCGGTGGGCAGGGGCGGGGGTGGGGTGGGCCCGGGCATCGTTCCTCCGGCGCTGAATTGCGGTACGGGCGGGAAGGTACCGGCGGTCGGCGCAAGAGAACAGACCCCGACCAAAGGCGACACCCGGTCAAAGGCGACAGGGGATGTCCGGTTTCGGCGTCACACTCGACGTATGGGAGCAAACTGGGAGACCTTCGTCACCGCCGAGCCCGATCTCGCGAAGACCGTCGAGGAGCGCTTCGGCGCGTACACCCATCACGTCCTCGCGACGCTCCGCAAGGACGGCTCGCCCCGGACGACCGGCCTGGAGGTGCGTTTCCTCGGCGGTGAGCTGTGGCTGGGCATGATGCCGGACTCGCTGAAGGCGCTCGACCTGCGCCGCGACCCGCGGTTCGCGCTCCAGGCGAACCCCGGGGAGGGCACCGGGATGGGTGGCGGGGACGTCCGGATCAGCGGGCGGGCGATCGAGGTGACCGATCCACGGGTGAAGGCCGGGTACACGAAAGAGGTGGAACCGCCGGAGCCGTTCCACCTCTTCCGCGCCGAGCTGACGGAGGTCACACGGACCTACGTGGAGGACGACAGGTACCTCGTCCTCCAGGTCTGGAAGCCCGGCGCTCCCCTGCGCACGATCAAGCGCACTTAGGGGTCACGCGCGTAGGAGTCACCCGCACGTGGGGCTCACTCCCACTCGATCGTCCCCGGCGGCTTGGAGGTCACGTCGAGGACGACCCGGTTGACGTCGCGGACCTCGTTGGTGATCCGGGTGGAGATCCGGGCGAGGACGTCGTACGGCAGCCGCGACCAGTCGGCGGTCATGGCGTCCTCGGAGGAGACGGGGCGCAGCACGATCGGGTGGCCGTAGGTGCGGCCGTCGCCCTGGACGCCGACGGAGCGGACGTCCGCGAGCAGGACCACCGGGCACTGCCAGATGTCACGGTCGAGGCCGGCCGCGGTCAGCTCCTCGCGGGCGATGGCGTCGGCCTCGCGGAGCAGGTCCAGCCGCTCCTTCGTCACCTCGCCGACGATCCGGATGCCGAGGCCCGGACCCGGGAACGGCTGGCGCTGGACGATCTCGTCCGGCAGGCCCAGCTCCTGGCCGACCATCCGGACCTCGTCCTTGAACAGCTTGCGCAGCGGCTCGATCAGCTTGAACTCGAGGTCCTCGGGCAGGCCGCCGACGTTGTGGTGCGACTTGATGTTGGCGGTGCCGGTGCCGCCGCCGGACTCGACGACGTCCGGGTACAGGGTGCCCTGGACCAGGAACTCGACCGCCGGGCCCTCGTCCGCGATGATCTCGGCCTGCGCCTGCTCGAAGACGCGGATGAACTCGCGACCGATGATCTTCCGCTTCTCCTCGGGGTCGGTGACCCCGGCGAGCGCCTTGAGGAACCGCTCCTCCGCGTCGACGACCTTCAGCTGGACGCCGGTCGCGGCCACGAAGTCCTTCTCGACCTGCTCGGTCTCGCCCTTGCGCATCAGGCCGTGGTCGACGTAGACGCAGGTCAGCTGGGAGCCGATGGCCTTCTGGACGAGGGCGGCGGCCACAGCGGAGTCCACGCCGCCGGACAGACCGCAGATGGCCCGCTTGTCGCCGACCAGCTCGCGGATGGCCTCGACCTGCTCCTCGATGACGTTGCCGGTCGTCCAGTTCGGCTCCAGGCCCGCGCCGCGGTAGAGGAAGTGCTCCAGGACCTGCTGGCCGTGCGTGGAGTGCATGACCTCGGGGTGGTACTGGACGCCGTAGAGCTTCTTCTCGTCGTTCTCGAAGGCGGCGACCGGGACGACGTCCGTGGAGGCCGTGACGGTGAAGCCCTCGGGCGCGGCGGAGCAGGCGTCGCCGTGCGACATCCACACCGCCTGCTCCTCCGGGGTGCCCTCGAAGAGGGTGGAGGACGAGCGGGAGACGTGCAGGCCGGTGCGGCCGTACTCACGGGCGCCGGTGTTGTCGACGGTGCCGCCGAGGGTCTGCGCCATCAGCTGGAAGCCGTAGCACATACCGAAGACGGGGACGCCGGCCTCGAAGATCTCGCGGTCGAGGCGCGGGGCGCCTTCCTCGTACACCGACGAGGGGCCGCCGGAGAGGATGATCGCCGCCGGGTTCCTGGCGAGCATCTCGTCGACCGGCATGGTGCTCGGGACGATCTCGCTGTAGACCCGGGCCTCGCGGACTCGACGGGCGATGAGCTGGGCGTACTGCGCGCCGAAGTCGACGACCAGGACGGTGTCGGGGGCGGCGGCAGCAGGGGTCGCTGATGACACGGGTTGCCTTCCGGCGGCTTGACAGGGCTGTGTGTCCGATTCTACCGGGGTGGCGGGGGGCGACTCTCGTCTCAGGATACGAACCGGGTTGGCGCTCACCGAGGGCCACGGCATACTGACCCCATGCTCACGCACTCGACCTTCCTCTTTACCTATGGCAACCGGCCCGCCGGCTGCCATGGTCGTGCTGCTTGAGCAACTGACAAGCGACTTCCCAGGCGCCCCGGGCCGACAAGGTCCGGGGCGCCTGTCGTTTCCGGGTCCTGTCGCTCCGGGGCACCCCTTCCCCCAAGGAGCTCCCCATGACCGCCCTCGACGTCACCGGTGCCCGTACCGCCGAGGCCGCCGATGTGATCGCCGGCGCGCGCGAGCGGATCGACGCGCTCGACGACCGGATCATCGGTCTGATCCAGGAACGAATGGCCGTCTCGGCGGTCATCCAGGAGGCCCGTATCACCTCCGGCGGCCGCCGGGTGAACCTCTCCCGCGAGATGGAGATCCTGGACCGCTTCCGGCGGGAGCTGGGCAAGCCCGGCACCGCCCTCGCGATGACGCTGCTGGAGCTCTGCCGGGGCAAGATCTGATCGAGAGCCGAGCGGGAACTCAACAAGATCTGGATCCGCGTTCCTTGTACGTACGTACGCATCGCCTCTCACCCGTACGGCGCGTGACCGTCGCGGGAGCCGCTTCGTTGGTCCCGGTGTCCGTGCCAGCCAGGGGCGGGCCCGAAAGAACCACGCGTGGCTCGCTGGAGCGATGAGACGTACGGATCGTGCCGTGCGTCGTGGGACCTCGCTCCAGGGAAGTGACCGGACGGCAGGGGACAGCAGCCCGGTCACCCAAGAGAACGGTCGGCTCCGGGGACGCCCGGGGCCGACCGGCGGAAACACCGTCCCCTCACGTCCCGGAGCGGGCGAGGGCCTTGCCTCCCACACGCCCCGCATGTGCACTGCGGTGCCCTACCGCCACGTCACCGCCAGAGGCCGAGACCAGCGGCGCAATCCCCCGGCGCCGCTTCCCCGAGCACCGGTGCTTCCCTGACGCCGGTGCCGACGAAGGAAAAGAAGGGCCCCGCGGCTCCGTCCCGCGGGGCCCTTCGTCATGCCCGGCGCCCCACCGACGTGCCTGGCACTCGCCCCCCATGCCTTGCTCACCGCCTCGCGTGCGTGGCCGAAAGACACCCTCCACATGTGACGCAGGCCACATAAGAATTCTGTGAAGCGCGGGACAACCATTCACAGGACTCGCGGATCAAACCTGCTGAATCAAGGGTCACAACCGCGCCCCACACGCGGGGCCCTCCGCCCCACAGGTGCTGCGTCGCCGCAGCACCGGACATCCCGAGGTCTTCATGAAGCTTCGCCGTGCCATGGCCGTAGCGGCCGCGACGGCAGCGATAGCCCCGCTGGCGCTGCTCTCGGCGCCGGCCGCGTTCGCGACCGACCCGGCGTCCCCGACCCCGACCGTCACCGCGACGGAGACGGTGTCCGAGCCCGCGACGCCGACCCCGACCGCCTCGGCCACCGAGACCGCGCCCGAGCCGACCGGCTCCGCCACCGAGACGGCCCCGGCGCCGACGGGCTCGGCCACCGAGACGGCCCCGGCCCCGACCGGCTCCGCCACCGAGACCGCTCAGCCGACCCCGTCCGCTTCGACGTCCGCCTCGACCTCGGCCTCTCCCTCGCCGTCGCCGAGCGAGTCCACCGACCCGGACCCCGGCTTCTGCGCCGACCCTGACGACGACTCCGTCGGCCTCAGCGAGGACCTGCACAGCGGTCTGACCGGCCTGGCCGACACGATCGTCGCGGGCAGCGGCTGGGAGCAGTTCTCCTTCAACGTCTCCAACAGCGGCGACGAGGAGATCAAGGACATCAAGCCGCTGATCGGCGTCGCCGCGATCGGCTGGGACGAGCAGGACTACTCCGGCAAGATCACGGTCCAGGTCCGCGACAAGGCCACCGGCACCTGGTCGACGATCGCCAACACCGGCGGCGAGGGTGGCACGTTCCCCGCGTTCTCGCTGGGTGCGGGCCAGTCGATCTCGTTCCAGATGCGGCTGAGCGTCAGCGGTGAGGTTCCCGACGCGATCGGTCTGACCGGCGGCTTCGCGCAGTACGCGGACGACGAGGGCTGCTGGATCGCCGACGACCCGAACGGCTGGCTGTACTTCTTCGACATCCTCGCCGCGGGATCCGAGAACCCGAAGCCGGGTGACGCCAAGCCGCAGACCGGTGGCATGGCCGACCTCGACGACGTCAACGCGGTCGACGCCACCGGCAGCCTCGCCGAGACCGGTGCCGGCTCCGCCCTGCCGATGATCGGCCTGGTCGGCGGCGCTGCCGTCGTCGCCGGTGCGGGCGCGGTGTACATCGTGCGCCGCAAGAAGGCCGAGGCGTAAGCCTCAGCGCCGTACAGACCAAGAGGGACCTGCGCTCGGAGGGGGGCACAGGTCCCTCTTCGCGTGTGCCCCTCACACCTCCTGCTTCTTCGGCGGCACCGCCGGCATCCCCAGGAACGGCAGCCGCAGCGCGCCGAACGCGTCCGCGGGCACGGCCGGGTGCTTCGGCTCGACCGGCTTCAGACGTTCGTACGCCGCTCCCTGCGCCGGACGCGGATCGGCCTCGCCCTTGTTCGGCCAGTACGACATCGCGCGCTCGGCCTGCGCGGTGATGGTCAGCGACGGATTGACGCCGAGGTTCGCGGAGACCGCCGCGCCGTCGACGACCGAGATGCCGGGGTGGCCGTAGAGCCGGTGGTACGGGTCGATGACGCCGGTCTCGCGGGAGTCGCCGATCGGGCAGCCGCCGAGGAAGTGGGCGGTGAGCGGGGTGCCCATCAGCTCGCCGACGTTGGACCCGGCGAAGCCGTTGATGGAGGCGGCGAGTGCCGAGGCGCCCTCCGCGGCGGCCTTGATCTGCTTGGGGTTGGGAGCGCCGTGGCCCTGCCGGGCGGTGAGCAGGCCCTTGCCGACGCCGGACGGCTTCAGATACGTCGTCAGGGAGTTGTCCAGCGACTGCATGACCAGGCCGATGATCGTCTTCTCGGACCAGCGGCGGTTGGAGAGGGAGCGCAGGACGAGCATCGGGTGGCGGGCGGCGTTGCCGAGCCAGGCGAGGACGCGGGAGGAGCCCTCGGCGTACGGGACCTGGAGGATCGACAGGCCGCCCATCGAGTTGGAGCCCTTGCCGTAGCGCACCGGTTCGATGTGGGTGTTCTCGTCCGGGTGGATCGACGACGTGATGGCGACCCCACGCGTGAAGTCGGCCCTCGGCTCGCCGGTGACCTTGCGATAGCGCCGGTCGGTGGTCTGGGCACCGACCAGGGCCTCGGAGTTGGTACGGGTGAGCATGCCGAGCCGGTCGGATATGTACGGCAGCCGCCCGCTGGCCTTCATGCGGTGCAGCAGGGTCTGGGTGCCGTAGGTGCCGGCCGCGAGGACGACCTTGCGGGCGGTGAAGACGCGGCCCTCGCCCTTCTTCTTGTTGTCGGTGGGCAGGGTGGCGACGGCGTAGCCGCCGCGTGAGTCGTCGGTGACGGACACGACCGTCGTCATCGGGTGGACGACCGCGCCCGCCTTCTCGGCGAGGTGGAGGTAGTTCTCGTTGAGGGTGTTCTTGGCGCCGTGACGGCAGCCGGTCATGCACTCGCCGCACTCGGCGCAGGCCCGGCGGCTCGGGCCCGCGCCGCCGAAGTACGGGTCGGCGACCTCCTCGCCGGGCTTGGCCTTCACGGTCCCGTCGGCGTCCTTGCCGTCGCCGAAGAAGACCCCGACCGGCGCCATGTGGAAGGTGTCGCCCACGCCCATGCGCTGCGCGGCGTCCTTGAGGTGCACGTCGGAGGGGGTCATCGTCGGGTTGAGCCGTACGCCGAGCATGCGCTGGGCCTGGTCGTAGTACGGCCGCAGTTCGTCCTGCCAGTCGGTGATGTGCCGCCACTGGGGGTC
The DNA here is from genome assembly GCF_055572035.1 of Streptomyces sp. NPDC030838. Classification (NCBI taxonomy): domain Bacteria; kingdom Bacillati; phylum Actinomycetota; class Actinomycetes; order Kitasatosporales; family Streptomycetaceae; genus Streptomyces; species Streptomyces sp. NPDC030838. The sequence goes on from NZ_JBVIED010000002.1 coordinate 421,197, forward strand.
GTCGAAGAAGGGCTTCGGCGGGACGTAGAGGGTGTTGGCGTAGTTGAGGGAGCCGCCGCCGACGCCCGCGCCTGCCAGGACCATGACATTGCCGAGCAGATGGATGCGCTGGATGCCGTACATGCCGAGTTTCGGGGCCCAGAGGTAGTTCTTCAGGTCCCACGAGTTCTTGGGGAGCGTGTCGCGGGTGAAGCGGCGGCCGGCTTCCAGGACGCCCACCTTGTAGCCCTTCTCGGTCAGGCGCAGGGCGGTGACCGAGCCGCCGAAGCCTGAACCGACGACGATGACGTCGTAGTCGTACACGTGCTCTCCTCGTTGAGAACTGGCGGGGTGGGGGCGGGGCTCTACCGGAACCGGAACGCCTTCATCAGACGGAGGCTGCGGCTCATGAACTGGGCGTACTTCTCGTCGTCCATCCCCAGCGACGGCGCCATCGGCAGCAGCCGCTGGTGGGCGACCGTCTGGGCCTCCGTGTACTTCAGGATGCCCTCGGCGCCGTGGCGGCGGCCCAGGCCGGAGTCCTTCATGCCGCCCATGGGGGACTGGACGCTGCCGTAGGCGGGGGCGTAGCCCTCGTTGATGTTGACGGTGCCGGTGCGCAGGCGGGCGGCGACGGCGCGGCCGCGGCGGGCGTCCTTCGTCCAGACCGAGGAGTTCAGGCCGTACGGCGTGGAGTTGGCGTGCTCGATCGCCTCGTCCTCGGTCTTGAAGCGGTAGAGGGAGACGACCGGGCCGAAGGTCTCCTCGGAGCACACGGCCATCGGTTCGGCCACGCCGTCGAGGATGGTCGGCTCGTAGAAGTACGGGCCGACGTCCGGGCGGGCCACGCCGCCGGCCAGCACCTTGGCGCCCTTGGCCACGGCGTCCTCGACATGCCGCTTGACGGTCTCCAGTTGGCGTTCGCCGACCAGGGAGCCCATGTCGGCGCCGTACGCCAGGGACTTGCCGAGGCGCATGGCCTTGGTGCGGGCGGCGAAGCGTTCGGCGAAGGCGTCGGCGATCGACTCGTGGACGTACAGCCGCTCGATGGAGATGCACAGCTGTCCCGCGGAGGAGAAGCAGGCGCGGACCGCGCCCGCCGCCGCCTTCTCGATGTCGGCGTCCTCCAGGACCAGCATGGCGTTCTTGCCGCCGAGTTCGAGGGAGACGCCGACCAGGCGGGCGGCGGCCCCCTGGGCGACCTCGCGGCCGGTGCGCGTGGAGCCGGTGAACGAGACGTAGTCGGCGTGCTTGACGACCTCGGGGCCGACGACCGGGCCGTCGCCGAGCACGACCTGGAAGACCTCGGCGGGCAGTCCGGCCTCGATCAGCAGGTCGCGGGCCCACAGGGCGGTCAGGCAGGTCTCCGTGTCCGGCTTCATCACCACCGCGTTGCCCGCGACGAATGCGGGGAGCGCGTCGCCGACGGACAGCTCCAGCGGGTAGTTCCAGGGGGCGATCTGGCCCACCACGCCGCGCGGGTGGCGCAGTTCGACGACCTTCGTCAGGGTCGGTACGGCGCCCGCGTGCCGCTTGGGCTTGAGGTAGGCGGCGGCCCTACGGCCGTAGTGGCGGGCGGCGACCGCGACCGCCTGCACCTCCTCGTGGGCGTGCAGCCGGGCCTTGCCGGTCTCCAGCTGGATGAGGTCCAGGACTTCGGCCTGGCGCTCCAGGACCAGGTCGTGGAAGCGGAGCAGGACGGCGGCACGGTCGCGGACCGGCGTGCGCTCCCAGACCGGCTGCGCGGCCCGGGCCGTCTGGAACGCCTTCTCCACGTCCTCGGGCGTCGACTCGGGCAGGTCGGCCAGCTTCTCGCCGGTGAACGGCGTGTGGTTGGCGGTCCGTCCGGAGCCGGTCACACCCTTGGTGAGCTGGGCGACCAGCTCGGGTGTGACCACGTCGGCGGCGGTGCGGACGCCCGCCGGGGCGGGGGCGACGGGGTTGGTGCCGGTACCGGCCTTCTCAAGAGCCTGCGCGTCGGTCATGAGCGGCAGGGTATGCCGCGCCGCAGCCTTTGTGTACCCGTCGGTAATCGGGATTCACCGACCGCACACATGTCGCCAGCGATCACTGGCAACAAACGTGCTGATCAGGGGCGTTGTGCGCCCGCTCAGGGCGTCGTGACGACGAGCCGGTCGCGTGCGCCCTTGAAGACCGCCATGCCCTTCTTCTCCTCCGCCGCACCCTTCGGCATCTCGACGCGCAGCTCGTACAACCGGCCGTCGTCGGTGCGGACGAACAGCTCGACGACGCGGCGCCGGAGTTCCGGGTCGCCGTAGGTGCTGTCGGCCTGCACGGCGTCCCAGCCGTTGAAGCGGGTGGGGGTGTACTGCGTGCTGGGCTTGCCGAAGAACTCGAAGGTCGCCGCGTGCTGCTTCGCCTGACTCATGGGGGTTCCGGGCGACTTGTCCCACTTGGTGAAGCGGACCTGGACGGAACCGGCGGCGTACTCCACCACGCGGGGCTGGAAGGTGTCGCTGCCCTGGCGGGCGAACTCCTCGTACTCGGGAGGGAGGGCGAGGGTGGCGTTCATGGCCTTTTCGGGGTGCGGGGTCCAGCCGCCGAGGGCGGGGTCGGGGCTCGGACTGGAGCTGGAGCTCGGTTTCGACGAGGCCGAGTGGCCGGCCGTGGTCTTCTTCGGGTTCCGCGCCGCCGCGCCGCCGTCCAGGCCGGTGAGGAGGGAGACGCCCAGCCAGGCGGTGCCGAGCAGGAGCCCGCCGAGCACGGCCAGCGGCACCGGGCGGCGGTGGAGAGGGCGTCGTATGACAGACACAGGGGCGGACGCAGGGTCGGACACAGAGTCGGACACCACGTCGGACACCAGGCCAGGCGCCGGCTCAGCGGGCACGTGGTCGCCGGCCGACACGGTGTCCGCCTCCGAGTCGGCCCCGGCCCGCCGTGCGCCCAGCCGCATCGTCCCGACGTCGTCCCGGAACTCCACCAGCCTCGAGGCGTCCTGGAGTGTCGGATCCTCGCGCGCCGCCGACTCCAGCGCCGCCTCGATCTCCTCCGCGTCCGGTCGTAGAGCGGGATCCTTCTCCAGCAGCCGGACCAGGAGCGGACCGAGGGGGCCGGCCCGCTTCGGCTCGGGTACGTCCGCGGTCAGGATCGCGGCGAGCGTCGACTCCACCGCCGTACGACGGAAGGGGGACCAGCCCTCCACGGCGGCGTACAGGAGTACGCCGAGGGACCACAGGTCGGAGGACGGGCCCGCGCCCCGGCCGGACATCCGCTCGGGGGCGATGAACTCCAGCGAGCCCACGAACTCGCCGCTGGCGGTGAGGGAATCCTCGCCCTGCACGTGGGCGATGCCGAAGTCGGTGAGCACGACCCGGCCGTGCCGGCCGAGCAGCACGTTGGCGGGCTTCACGTCACGGTGCACGATCCCGACGGCGTGTGCGGTGCGCAGGGCGCCGAGGACCGCGAGGCCGATGCGGGCGGCCTCGGCGGACTCCAGGGGCCCGCGCCGGAGCACCTCGTGCAGGGACTCGCCGCGCACCAGCTCCATGACGATCCACGGCAGTCCGTCCTCCTCGACGACATCGTGGACGGAGACGGCGGAGGGATGGTCGACGCGGGCGGCGGCGCGGGCCTCGCGGTGGAGCCGGCGGGCGGCCCGGCGGTACACCTCGTCCTCGGGATCGCCCGGCAGGCGGGGCTGTTTGACGGCCACCTCACGGCTCACGAGTTCGTCGTGCGCCCGCCAGACGGTGCCCATGCCGCCGGAGCCGATCCGCTCGATCAGCCGGTAGCGCCCACCGACCACACGCTCGTCGCGCCGCTGTTCGCCACCGTCGCTCATGTCAGGGCTTGGAGATGTCCAGGTTGGCGATGGCCGTCTTGGCCACCTCGCGCCCGCGCTCCGTGAAGTCGCCCTTGCCCGGGTAGCTGACGGTGAGCTTGTACATGTCGCCGGCCTTGGTCTTGTAGTAGAAGATCCGCAGCTCGCGGGGGCGGGGGTGCTCGGTGTCGTCGGTGGTATAGACGACGGTGTTCTCGGCCGCCTTCTGGCCCTTGTAGGTGGTTTCCCGCGTCTCCGTGTCCGGGTTCTCCGGCATGTCGAGGTCGTAGGCGCCGCTCTCCTTGAAGGTCTCCTCGTCCTCGTACATCTCGGCGGCCGCGGAAGCCGCGATCTCGCCGCTGGAGTCCTCCGCCTTCTTGTCGAGGGTGAGGCCGATCCAGATGCTGCCGCTCGCGTCGGAGTACGACACCCAGTGGTCGTCGTCGGACTCCTCGGGCACGGCGCGCTCGTAGCCCTTCGGCACCGCCAGTGTGGCACCGAGCGCCTTCTCCTCCTGGGTCTTCCAGTCCTCCGGCAGCGGCCCCGCGAACGGCTCGGCGATCACCAGATACGCCGCCAGCGCCGCCGCGACGACCGCCGCGCCGAGCCCGATCAGCGTCTTGCGCCCGAGCCGGACGCCGCCCCGGGAGCCGGAGTCGCCGGTGACGGTCACGACCTGCGTCGGTGCGGGAGCCGGCGGATTCGCCGCCGCCTCCAGCAGGGTGCGGACCTGCGCGGCGTTCGGCCGGTGCGCCGGGTCCTTCTGGAGCAGGCCGTTGATGACCTCGGCGAGCGGGCCCTGCGCGGCGGCGGGCGGCGCGGGCACGGCGTTGAGGACGGACTGGAGGGTGGCCGGGGTGTTGCTGCGGCGGAACGGGGAGACGCCCTCGGTCGCCGCGTACAGCACGACGCCCAGCGACCACAGGTCGGCGGCCGGGCCGGGGCGCTGGCCGAGGACCCGTTCCGGGGCGATGTACTCGGGCGAGCCGACGAAGCCGCCGGTGTCGGTCAGGTTGGTCTCGCCCTCGATCTGGGCGATGCCGAAGTCGGTGAGCACGACGCGGCCGTGCCGGCCGAGCAGGACGTTGTCCGGCTTGACGTCGCGGTGCAGAATGCCGGCCGCGTGCGCGGCCTCCAGCGCGCCGAGTACGTCCAGGCCGATCCGGGCCGCCTCGCGCACCCCGAGCGTGCCCTCGCGGAGGACGTCACCGAGGGAACGTCCCTGCACCAGCTCCATCACGATCCACGGCCGGCCGTCGACCACGGCCACGTCGTGCACGTTGACGACCGCCGGGTGGTCGAGCCGGGCCGCGGCGCGTGCCTCGCGGCGCATCCGCTCGAAGGCGTTGGCGCGTTCGCGTTCGGGGAGGTGATCCGGAACGCGCGGCTCCTTGACGGCGACCTCACGGTCCACCGTCTCGTCCTTGGCCCGCCAGACCGTGCCCATACCGCCGTGCCCGAGCTTGGCGAGCAGCCGGTAGCGCCCGGCGATGAGGCGTCCGGTGCCGGGGTCGGGTTCAGGGGCGGACGGCCGGCCCTGCGGCGGGGCCGGCGGCTGGACCTGCGGCGGGGCGGGGTGCTGGCCCTGCGGCGCGGGGTGCTGCTGCGGGACGACATGAGTCGGTGCCGCGTACGGGTTTCCCGGGTGCGGTACGCCCGAGGGCGGCTGAGGATTCGGCGGTTGCAGCCCGAAACTGGTCGGCTCGTCAGCCCCGTAGCGGGCTCCCCCGTTGTCGTTCATGGGTTCATGGATATCGCGCCAAGCGCCTACGCATCCACTTGGAAGGAGCCCAGTCACAGACCCGTGACCCACGGCGCGGCTTATCTCCCGTTTATACGGGTGCTGGAGGAGACCGAGGGCGTGACCGTCGCCGTCACCGTCACGCTCGGCGTCGGACTCGGCGGCGTGTCACCGCCGTTGCCGCCTCCGCCGGTCATCAGCAGGGCCGCGGCCGACACCCCCGCCGCCGCCATCGCCGCGACCAGCAGCGCGGTCACCACCCGGTCGCGCGGGCCGCGCCCCGACGCCCCGCGGGGCAGCGGTATCCGCCCCGTCTCGCGGAACGCCCGCAGCATCCGCTCGGCCTGCGCCGCGTCCAGCCGCCGCTCCGGATCGCGCTCCAACAGGCCCTCGACAACGGGCAGCAGCGGCGCCGCCTGCTCGGGTGGCCGGATCTCGTCGTCCACCACCGCGTGCAGGATCCCGCCCAGCGTGTCCCGGTGGAACGGCGAGCGGCCGCTGAGCGCCGTGCACAGCAGAACGCCCAGCGACCACAGGTCGGATGCCGGTCCGGTGCCGGCCCCGGACATCCGCTCCGGCGCGGTGTACTCGGGCGAGCCGACGAAGGAGCCGGACTCGGTGAGCGTGGTGGCGCCCGGCACCTGGGCGACCCCGAAGTCGGTGAGCACGACCCGGCCGGTGCCGGACTCGATGAGCACGTTGGCGGGCTTGAGATCGCGGTGCAGGACACCGGCCGCGTGCGCGGTGCGCAGCGCGCCGAGCAGATCGACACCGATCCGCGCGGCCTCGTACGCGTCGACGGGCCCCTGCGCGGCGATCCGGTCGGCGAGGGAGCCGCCGTCGATCAACTCCATGACGATGTACGGGCGTTCGTCGTGGACGACGACGTCGTGCACGACGATGACGTGCGGATGGCTCAGCCGGGCCACGGCACGGGCCTCGCGCAGGATGCGGTCGCACTGCCGCCGCGCCTCCTCCGGGGAGAGGGACGCGTCCTGCGCGATCTCCTTGACCGCCACCCGGCGCCGGAGCAGCTGATCGGTGGCCCGCCATACGACACCCATGCCACCGCGGCCGAGCAACGCCTCCAGCCGGTATCGCCCCGCGATCACCCGGCCGTCCGTCCGCTCGGTCCCCATGGGCCCATGATGCCCCAGCCGGAGGCACCCCCTCCGGGGCGAAAGACGCAGGTTGGCCGACAACCGACGGTCCGTCAGCGGTCTTCGGTCAGCGGTGCCCCGGCCGCCAGCTCCGCAGCACCGTGTCGAACTGGCGCCGGGTGGTCTCCCAGTCGTCCGTCGGACCGGACATGTAGATCGCGTACTCGACGCCGTCGCGGGTGAGGTACATCTGGTCGATGGCGCGGCGGGGGCCGACGTACGTCCCGGGGTCCTTCTCCAGCGCGGTCCACGTGTACTCCCACAGGGAGGCCTGGCGGTCCCGGTAGACCTTGTCCGTCAGGGACAGCCGCTCGTATGCGGCGAGGTCTCGCACCTGCTGCTCCAGGTCGAGCTGGTGGTCGTGGGCGTTGTCGAAGTCGGGCGAGACGTCGACGGCGATGCGCAGCAGATGCACTCCGCCGTCGGGCGAGTAGTCGATCTGGGTCAGCTCGCCGTCGTCGCCGTACACGCTCCGCTCCCAGTCCTCGCCCGGCAGGGAGAGGCCGAAACCCACCGGGTCGTCGACCCGTACCCAGCCGTCGCGCGCCTGCGCCTTGGCACTCTCGCCGCCCTCGGTGCCGCTCGGTGCAGTGGAGGTGCCGGCCTTGGTGCTGCCGCCCCAGGTCTGCCACGCCACGGCGGTGCCGCCGCCGATGATCGCGGCCAGGGCGACGACCAGCGCCAGCGTGCGCAGCCGGCGGCGCCGGGGCGCGGGGGCGGCGGGGAGGGCGGCGTCCGGCCGGGTGTGGGCCCGGGTGTCGCGGGCCGTCGGGCGGAGTTCGACGGGGCGGGTCGCCTCGTACGCCGCCACCTGCGGCAGCCGCCCCTCCGCCGCCTCGGCGAGCAGCCGTTCGGCCTCGGCGGAGTCGGGCCGCGCGGCGGGGTCCTTGCGGAGCAGGGCGGCGATGACGGGGGCGAGCGGTCCGGCGTGGACGGGCTCGGCGAGCTCCTCCTCCACGATGGCCTGCATGGTGGACAGCGGCGAGGTGCGGCGGAACGGCGAGGTGCCCTCCACCGCCGTGTACAGCGTCGCGCCGAGCGCCCACAGGTCCGAGGCGGGGCCGGGGTCGTGGCCTCGGATGCGCTCGGGGGCGAGGTAGTCGACGGAGCCGACGACCTCGCCGGTGCGGGTGATGGTGGTGTCGCCCTCGATCTGCGCGATGCCGAAGTCGGTGAGCAGCACGCGGCTGTCGTGGGCGAGCAGGACGTTGCCGGGTTTGACGTCGCGGTGCAGCACCCCGGCGGTGTGCGCGGCGCGCAGGGCGCGCAGCACCCACAGGCCGATCCGGGCGGCCTCGGCGGGTTCGACCCGGCCGTCCGCCTTGACGGCGTCGGCGAGCGAGCGGCCCTCGATCAGCTCCATCACGATCCACGGGCGGCCGTCGTGTTCGAGCACGTCGTGCACGGTGACGACCGCGGAGTGGTTGATCCGCGCCGCCGCGCGCGCCTCGGCGCGGGTGCGGGCCAGCAGGACGGCCTGGTCGCTCTCGGAGACGTAGAGCGCCGCGGTCAGCTCCTTGATGGCGACGGCCCGGTTCAGTACCTCGTCGTGGGCGCGCCACACCCGGCCCATGCCGCCGCTGCCGATGGCGTCGTTGAGCCGGTAGCGGCCCCCGAGGAGCAGGCCCTGCATCTGATACACGTTTCCCCGCAATGCTCTTGACAGGGTCAGCGTAAGGACCGGCCACCCTCCGGGGAACCACGGGGGCGCGACGGAGACCGCACTGTGACGGTTGTCGCTTTCCGTGACGGACGGGAACCGTTCGGCCAACCCCGGGAAACGCAGTGGCCAACGGCGGTCTACGGCGTTCTACGGCCCGGTCAGCCGGTGACCTGGTAGGTCGCCGCCGCCTGCTCGTACAGCCGGGTCACCTCGTCGCGCTCCGACTCCGGGCCGCGCAGTTGCAGGACGTGATAGCGGCCGTCGACCAGGATCGCCAGGTTGCGCACGAACAGCTCGTCGCCGTCCTCGCCCGTCCAGGTGTACTGCCCCTCGGCCATGGACCGTTCGCCGACCCGGATCGACTTCAGGCCGGTGGCGGTGGCCCAGCTCGACTCGCGGTACGGCCGCAACTCCGGCTCGCGCTCGCGCTGGTACGCCATCGGGTCGTCGCCGTACTCGTCCGCGGCGTCCCGCCCGGGGACCACGATCAGCTCGAAGTCGCCCTTGCCGTAGACGACGTGGCCGCTGCCGTTCTTCGGGGTGCGCTGCCAGCCCTCGGCGACGGCGACCGTGAAGCCCTCCTGGTCGGTGCGCAGCGTGAAGCCGTCCGCGGCCTCCGGGCCGGTGGTCTGGGTGTGGGTGGAACCCGCCGATCCCGAGGGGTCGCCGGTGGCGGGCGTGGTCTGCTCGGGCGCGGGGTCACTGCCCGAGTCCGGAGACTGCGCGGGCGCCTCGCTCACCTGTCCCGCCGCACCGGTCCGCTCGACACCGTCCGCCCCGCCGCTCTCCTCGGCCTTCGGCATGAACAGCATCGCGTACGCGATCGCCGCGCCCAGGCCGAGCAGTACCAGCAGGAGCAGCGTGCGGCCGAGGCTGCGCGGCGAACGCTCCCTCTCCTTGCCGCGCTTGTGCCGCCCGTGGTGCACCGGCAGCCCGGCGCGCCGCCTGCGCACCAGCTCGCCCCGGCGGCGTACAACCGGCAGCCGGCCGGTACCGGCGGGCGGCGCGGACACCACGTGCACCCCGGCCTCCGGCTCGGGCGCCGAACGCACCAGGGAGCGCAGCCAGCCGCGCAGCTCCTCGAAGTCCAGGCGCTCGGTCGGGTCCTGACGCAGCAGCGACTCGACCACCGGGCGCAGCGGACCGCACTCCTCGGCGAAGGCGGGCGGCTCGGCGCACACCAACTGCACCAGCTCGGCCGTCGACTCCTCGGGATACGGCGCATGCCCCTGTACGGCCCTGAACAGCAGCGCACCCAGCGCCCACAGGTCGGTCGCGGGGCCGATGGGCGGCGCCAGCTGCCAGTTCTCGTGCACCGGCCCGGCCTGCTCGGGCGCCCAGCGCTCGGTCACCGGCCCGACCACGGCCATCCGGGCCTGCCGCGCCCGCTCGGCGGCGAGCGCGGTGGTGGGACCGCGGCGGGCCGGCGGACCGGCCACGAGGTCGCCCCAACGGCCGGCGTCCCGCGCCGGGTCACCGCTCCCCGGGAGGGCCGTACGCCCGTACTGGGCGGCCGGAGCACCGGGTTGTGGAGCGCCGGGGCCGTATTGCTGTGGGGTCCCGGGGCCGTACGGCTGCGAGGTCCCGGAGCCGTACGGCTGCGGGGTGCTCCCGGTCCGGCCGTCGGTCTGGGGGCGGGCGTGGGTCTGCGCGGGGACGCCGGGCCGGGGCGTGCCGGGGCCGTACGGCTGGGCCGGGGTGCCGCCCGGGGGCTGGGCGTAGCCCTGGGACCGGCCGTTGGGCTGCTGCCCGTACGGCGGTGTCTGCCGGGTGGGGGGCTGCCGGTCGGAGCCCTGGGACAGGCCGTTGGCCGGTGCCTGGCCCGGGCGCGGCGAGGCGCCGTGCCACGGGGTCGCGCGGACGCCGTAGGGGTCGGCTATCCGGCCCGGCGGGGTGGTGTCGGCGTCGTGGGAGTCGCCGGGGGTGCGGGGGGCACCCAGGGCTCCGAGGTGGGGCTGCAGTGCCCGTGCTCCGGGGCCGCCGGTGCCGTGGAAGTCGCCGGGGGTGCGGGAGCCGCCTGGGGCGCCGGGGTGTGGCGCCTGTGTCGATGCGCCGGTGCCCGGGGCGAGGCCGGGGTCGGAAGCGATGGGGCGGGTGCCGGGGTCGGAGGCGTCGGCGGCGGGGCGGGCGCCGGGCAGGGCCGCGCGGTCGCTGCGCTGGTCCTCCTGGACCCGGGCGGCGGCCCGCGCGCCCGCGCGGTACGCGGCGATCGCCCCGGCGCGGGCGGCCCTGATGTCCTCGCCGCTCTCCGGTGCCCTGCGGGCCGGCACTCCCGGACCGCCGGGCGTGCCGACGTCGCCGACGGCCTCGGCGGACGGCAGCCCGCCCGCCGCCCGCGCCTCGATCGCGGCCCGCCGCGCTGCCTCGGGATCGACACCGGGAGCGCCCTCGGCCGGACCTCGGCGGCCACCACCGCCGACCTGGCCGCCGACCGGCCCCCCGTAACCACCGCCCCGAGTGTCAGCGGCGCCCGGACCCCGGTAGCCACCGCCCCGAGCCTCAATGCCGCCCGGGTCCTCGTAGCCCCTGCCACGAGCCTCAATGCCGCCCGGCCCTCGGTAGCCGCCGGCCTCACCACCGCCCGGCCCTCGGTAGCCACCGGCCTCACCACCGCCCGGACCTCGGTAGCCACCGGCCTCACCACCGCCCGGACCCCTATAGTCCCCGGGCCCGGCCGCGCCGCCACCCGGCGGCGCGGTGCCGTATTCGCCGGCTCGCCCAGCGCCGGGCGGCTCGCCGCCCCAGGGCCCGTCAGCCGTGCCGTCGTCGCTCTCGGGCTCCTCCACCGGCAGCGGGTCGTACCCGCACAGCGCCTCCTCCGCCGCGCCGGCCGCGAGGCCGGTCAGCATGACGCGGCCGTCGTCGCAGACCAGCACCGTACGGGCGGTGATGTTGCGGTGCACCCAGCCGTGGGCGTGCAGCACCCGCAGGGCCATGAGGACGTCGGAGGCGACCTCGGCCGCCCGATACGGCGTCAGGGGCTGCTCGGCGAGCAGCGCGGCCAGCGGTCGCGCGGACACCAGCTCGCTCACTATCCACAGCGAGCCGCCCTCGGCGAACACGTCGAAGACCTGGTCGAGCCGCGGATGGTCGGGAATGCGGGCCGCGGCCTGCGCGGCCTCCACCGCCCGCCGCACCGCCGGGTCCGCCGGCCGCCGCACCGCCCCACCGGTCCGCCCGGCGGCCGGCCGCCGGGCTCCTCGGTCGCGGGCCGTGAAGCCCTCGGGCAGCCCTTCGGCGTCCAGCACCTCCGCCTCGACGACCTCCGGCAACGGCACCTGCCGGACCAGGACTTCCTGCCCGCTGTAGGTGTCGAAGGCGCGGGTCTCGGTGAGTTCGTACTCGTCGGCGGGGGGCAGTGGCAGGCGGTAGCGGTCGGCGAGGACCCGTCCCGCATAGTCGTCCACGTTGCCTCCCCCGGCCGCCCTGCTGGTCAGTTCCGTTCGTCCGGCGTCCCGTTCCGACCGTTCCGGATATGCCGGTTCCGGATGCGCACGGTTCGCAACCACTCACGATACGTGCCGGAGGCAACCCGTACGGAGGGGATGCGAGATCTCACGCCCGCAAACCGACTCCGGCCCCGGTCACGCCTTGGGTTCGAAAGTCTTCGTCAGCGTCCGCCAGGTGATCCTGCGCAGCTCGCTGTCCCACTTGGCGGCCTTCGCCGTGTACATCAACGCGTAGCCCTGGTTGTCGTCGACGACGAAACCGCGGTCGATGGTCCGGTACTTGGTGCCGCCGTCCACGTAGGTGAACTCCCAGTCGGCCGTGTTCCAGCCGCGGTAGTCCACCTGCTCTATTCGGATCCGGTCGTACTGCGAGCGCACCATGTAGCGCTCCTGGTTCTTCCAGTCCGCGACCGGGTCGTCCTTGGGCGTGGTGGTCCAGCCGATGAGCAGCTTCTGGCCGTCGGGGCCGGTGAAGCGGTCGCCGGCCGCGTCCGACGACCGGTACTTCCAGCCCTCGGGCAGGCCTATCGAGTAGCCCTGCCCGCCCTGGTGCGTGGAGTCGGCGGCGATGTCGTCGTCCTTGCCGGACTCCTTGCCGGAGTCCTGGCCGGATTCCTTTCCGGCGGAGGCCTCCGAGTCCGACGCGCCGCCGGTCTCGGCGGTGCTCGGCGTGGTGTCCGCCGTCGCGCCGGCCGACCCCGTCGCCGCGCCGTCCGTGCGCACACCGCCGTTCGCGTCGTCCTTGGTGTCGGCGTCCGAACTCGCGGTCGCCGCCGTCTTGTTCCCACCGCCCCGCGACTGGTTCGAGCCCTCGTCGTCACCGCCGAGGGTCAGGGCCAGCACGACGCCGAGCACGGCGACCACCACGGCGACCGCGATGACGACCAGCGTCCGCCGGGGCACCACGTCGGTGAGCGGCGCCCGGGGCACCGGCCGTGGGGGCAGGTCCGGCGGGGTCATCACGGGCCAGCCCGAACTACGGCCGCCGGTGCCGCCGTTCGCGGTGCCGGAGGTGCCGGCGGTGCTTCCGGCCGAGGCGGAGACCGCCGTGGTGGGGGCGCCGGACGCGGTGCCCGCCGGGGAACCGGCCGACGTGCCCGTGCCGGAGCCGCCGCGGGTCGCCGCCGAGGCGGCCGTGCCCGCCGCGACCGCCGCCTTGCGCGCGGAGCGCAGCGCCCCGCGCAGCCGCTCGGCCGCCTCCTCTCCGCGCTTGCTCCCGGTGGCGGGGGCGTCCGGCTGGGCCGGCAGCGGCACGACCTTGGTGGCGTCGGCCGGCTCCGGCTCGGCCTCCGTCCGGTCGGGGGCGTTGATCACGGCCTTGAGCATGGCCCGCGCGCCCGCGTCGTCGAGCCGCTGGGCGGGGTCCTTGGTGAGCAGGCCGTAGATGACGTCCCGGAGCGGGCCCGCGTTCTTCGGCTCCTCCAGGGGCTCGGTCATCACCGCGGTGAGCGTGGCGATGGCGGACCCCTTGTCGTACGGCGGGGTGCCCTCCACCGCCGCGTAGAGCAGACCGCCGAGGGACCACAGGTCGGCCGCGGGGCCGGGCTTGTGGCCGCGGGCGCGCTCCGGGGAGATGTAGGAGGGGGCGCCGACGAGCATGCCGGTGGAGGTGATGGACGGGTCGCCCTCGACCTGGGCGATGCCGAAGTCGGTGAGCACGACCCGGCCGTCGTCGGCGATGAGCACGTTGGACGGCTTCACGTCGCGGTGCAGGATGCCCTCGCGGTGCGCGGAGCGCAGCACGTCGAGGATGGCGAGGCCGACCTCGGCTGCGCGCCGGGGCTCCAGCAGGCCGTCCTCGCGGATGACCTCGGCGAGCGACTTGCCCTCGACCAGCTCCATCACGATCCACGGGCGGTCGTCCTCGTCGACCACGTCGTAGACCGTGACCGCGCTGGTGTTGCGGATCCGCGCGATGGCCTTGGCCTCGCGCAACGTCCGTGTGATCAGCCGGCGCTTCTCGTCCTCGTCGATGTTCGACGGGAACCGCAGCTCCTTGACGGCGACCGTCCTGCCCAGGGTCTCGTCCACGGCACGCCAGACCGTGCCCATGCCTCCGCGGCCGAGCACGTCTCCCAGCCGGTACCGACCGGCGAGGAGACGCTCGCTGTTGTCCTGACGAGTCTCCTGACGAGATGTCCCCGCCCGCTCCGCCTCCGACATGCGTCCCCTCATGCAACCCGCCCTGACAGAGCCTCCATTGTCCCTCACCCGACAAGTGCCCGACGCCCAGGGTGGTTCCCCGCGCCGCGCGTCGCGGAGTTCTGTCCCCGCACCCGTAGAACGAGCCGGTTCCGAACAGAGATCCCGATTCGCGACACTCGTTCGAGTGAAACAGTCGGTGGATGCGGGGGAAACATCCGGCATCCACCGACTTGAGGGGTCCTCAGGAGAGGCTGCGCCCCCAGCGGCGCCCCAGCGGCGCCTACCGCGACACTGACGGCGGCCGCCTACAGCGGCACGATGTCCGGGGCCCCGAGGCGTGCCGCGTCCGCCGTCAGGTCGTCCGGCTGGCGCTGGGACTCGCGTTCGGCCTCCACCCGCTTCTCGTAGTGCTGGACCTCGCGCTCGATCTGGTCCTTGTCCCAGCCCAGCACCGGGGCCATCAACTCCGCGGCCTCACGGGCGCAGCGGGTGCCCCGGTCGAAGGTCTCGATGGAGATACGGGTACGCCGGGTCAGCACGTCGTCCAGGTGCCGGGCGCCCTCGTGCGAGGCGGCGTAGACGATCTCGGCGCGCAGATAGTCCTCGGCGCCCGGCAGCGGCTCGCCCAGGGAGGGGTCCTCGGCGATGAGCTCGAGGAGCTCATCGGCCAGCGAGCCGTACCGGTCCAACAGGTGCTCCACCCGCACGACATGGAGCCCGGTGCGCTGGGCGATGCGCGCCCGCGCGTTCCACAGCGCGCGATACCCCTCCGCGCCGAGCAGCGGGATGTCCTCGGTGACGCACTCGGCGACCCGCAGATCGAGCCCGTGCACCGCCTCGTCGACCGCGTCCTTGGCCATGACCCGGTACGTCGTGTACTTGCCGCCGGCCACCACGACCAGCCCCGGCACCGGGTGGGCGACGGTGTGCTCGCGGGAGAGCTTGCTGGTGGCGTCCGACTCCCCGGCCAGCAGCGGGCGCAGGCCGGCGTAGACGCCCTGCACGTCGTCGCGGGTGAGGGGCACCGCGAGGACCGAGTTGACGTGTTCCAGCAGATAGTCGATGTCGGCGCTGGAGGCGGCGGGGTGGGCCTTGTCGAGGTCCCAGTCGGTGTCGGTGGTGCCGACGATCCAGTGCCGTCCCCAGGGGATGACGAACAGCACGGACTTCTCGGTGCGCAGGATGAGCCCGGTGGTGGAGTGGATGCGGTCCTTGGGCACGACCAGGTGGATGCCCTTGGAGGCGCGGACGTGGAACTGGCCACGCTCCCCCACCATCGCCTGGGTGTCGTCGGTCCACACCCCGGTGGCGTTGACGATCTGCTTGGCGTGGATCTCGTACTCCCCGCCCGCCTCGACGTCCTGCACGCGCGCGCCGACGACCCGTTCGCCCTCGCGCAGGAAGCCGGTCACCCGCGCGCGGTTGGCCGCCTTCGCGCCGTACGCCACGGCGGTGCGCACCAGGGTCGCGACATAGCGGGCGTCGTCCATCTGGGCGTCGTAGTACTGCAATGCGCCGACGAGGGCGTCCTTCTTCAGACAGGGTGCCACGCGCAGAGCGTGACGGCGGCTCAGGTGCCGGTGTATGGGCAGTCCCCGGCCGTGGCCGCGCGCCATCGACATCGCGTCGTAGAGCGCGACGCCCGAACCGGCGTACAGGCGCTCCCAGCCCTTGTGCTGGAGCGGATAGAGGAACGGCACCGGTTTGACCAGGTGCGGGGCGAGCCGCTCAAGGAGCAGGCCGCGCTCCTTCAGCGCCTCGCGGACGAGCGCGAAGTCGAGCATCTCCAGATAGCGCAGGCCGCCGTGGATCAGCTTGCTGGACCGGCTCGACGTGCCCGACGCCCAGTCACGCGCCTCGACCAGGCCGGTGGACAGACCGCGGGTGACGGCGTCCAGCGCGGTGCCCGCGCCGACCACTCCACCGCCCACGACCAGCACGTCCAGCTCGCGCTCGGCCATCGATGCCAGTGACTCGGCGCGCTGCGCCGGCCCCAGGGTCCCTGTCCTCACCGCTGCCTCCCGCTCATCGCGTCGCGTCGGCCGCACCCGTGGGGCGAGCCCGGTTCGGTATGCCTCTGCCCAAATTCTGACCGGGATGCCCGACTTCAGCCACCACTCGCCCCCAGCCTGTGGACAACACTCACGGAAACACTCACCGAAACTCAGGGCTCCAATCCCGCAAATCGGTCATATTTACTCCTAGTCTGACATTGCACTCGCTCGTTCTGTCCACAGCGCTTGCGCACCTGTCCCGCTTCGGTTATTGGGAAGGACGGCCCACGCCATGCCCGCAGATCTCGCCGTCATCGGACTCGGCCCGCTCGGCCTGCCGCTGGCCCAGGCCGCCGTCGCCGCCGGCATCCCCACCGTCGGCTACCGGACCGGCCCGGAGCCGGACTCGCTCAGCCCCGCCGAACTGCGCCGGATGCTCTCGGGGGGCTTCCGGCACGCCGTCGGCCCGGCAGAGCTGGGCCGGGTGCGCACCGCGGTCATCTGCGCGCCCACTCCGCGCGCCGCGGACGGCGGGCTCGACCTGAGCCAGGTGGAGACGGCCGCCCGCACCCTGGCCGCGCGGCTGCGCCCGCACACCACGGTGATCCTGGAGTCACCGGTGCACCCGGGCACAACGGAGGAGTTCCTGCGCCCCCTGCTCGAGGAGGGCTCCGGGCTCCGCGCGGGCCGTGATTTCCACCTGGCCTACTCCCCCAGCCGGGTCGACCCCGGCAACCGCGACTTCACCCCCGCCAACACCCCCAAGGTCATCGGCGGCCTCACGCCCGCGTGCACCGAGTCGGCCGCGGCCTTCTACGGCCGGCTCACCGACAAGGTGGTCCGCGCGCGCGGGACCCGCGAGGCGGAAGCGGTGCAGCTGCTGGAGACCAACTACCGGCACGTGAACATCGCCCTGGTCAACGAGATGGCCGTGCTCTGCCACGAGCTGGGCGTCGACCTGTGGGACGTGATCCGCTGCGCGGAGACCAAGCCCTTCGGCTTCCAGGCCTTCCGCCCCGGCCCCGGGGTCGGCGGCCACGCCGTCCCGCAGGACCTCATCGGCCAGGCGGGACGCGGACTGCGCATGGTGGAACTGGCCCGGCAGGTCAACGAGCAGATGCCCCGCTACGTCGTCCAGCGCGCGGCCACCCTGCTGAACGAGCACGGAAAGTCCGCGCGCGGCGCACGCGTGCTGCTGCTCGGCGTCGCCTACAAGCCCGACCTCGGCGACCGGCAGGGCACGCCCGCGCGGGAGATCGCCGTACGCCTGATGGAGCTGGGCGCGTCCGTCAGCTACCACGACCCGCACGTGCCGTCCTGGAGCGTCCTGGACCGCCCCGTGCCCCGCGTGGACTCCCTCTACGAGGCGGCGGCCGGGGCGGATCTGACGATCCTGCTCCAGCACCACCGGACGTACGACCTCCAGGGCCTGTCCGTGAAGGCGCAGCTGCTGCTGGACACCCGGGGGGCGACCCCGACGGGCGCCGCGCACCGGCTCTGAGGGTCCTCCCGCGCGGGAATTCACTGGTGGCCGGAGTCGGTGCGCCTGTTAATCTTCGGCGTCCTCGTCGCACAGCCGTGCGCAGACTCCGCTCGTACACCAGTCCCGTGGGGGGATTCCTGTCATGACCCAGTCAGTTCCGCCGCAGCCGCAGCAGCCGACCGACGGCAACCCGTTCGCCCAGCAGCCGGGCGCCGTGCCGCCGGCCCCCGTCGCCCCGGCCCGCGGCGGCAACATCGTCCTCGGCGTGGTCACCGCCGTCGTCGTGGCCCTGGTCACGGCGGGGATCTACGGCGCCATCGTCGGCGCCACCGAGTACGAGATCGGGTACGCGGCCATCGGCGTCGGCTTCCTCGTCGGCTTCGCCGCGGGCAAGGTCGGCGGCTCCCACCCGGCGCTGCCGGTGATCAGCGCGGTCCTCTCGCTCGGCGCGGTCTACGTCGGCCAGCTCATCGGCGTCGCCGTGCTGGCCGCCGACATCGCCGGCATCTCCGCCACCGAGATGGCCACCCAGCACTTCGACATCGTCACCGAGGCCTGGAAGGAGGCGGCCGACGCGATGACCTTCCTGTTCTTCGCCATCGGCGCCTTCGCGGCGTTCTCGGGCGCGAAGAAGGCGGCCTCCTGAGGCACGCCCGCGGGAACGCGTGAGGGGCCCGTCCACCGGTGCGGTGGACGGGCCCCTAACGCGTCGTACGGGCGGCCTACGGCGTCGTACGGACTAGCGCCGGTGCTGCGAGTCCGCGACCGTCACCTCGACGCGCTGGAACTCCTTCAGCTCGCTGTAGCCGGTCGTGGCCATGGCGCGGCGCAGGGCGCCGAAGAAGTTCATCGAGCCGTCCGGGGTGTGCGACGGGCCGGTGAGGATCTCCTCGATGGTGCCGACCGTGCCGAGGCCGACCTTCTTGCCGCGCGGCAGCTCCTCGTTGACGGCCTCCATGCCCCAGTGGTGGCCCTGGCCGGGCGCGTCGGTGGCGCGGGCCAGCGGGGAGCCCATCATGACCGCGTCGGCACCGCAGGCGATCGCCTTGGGCAGGTCGCCGGACCAGCCGACACCACCGTCCGCGATGACGTGCACGTAGCGGCCGCCGGACTCGTCCATGTAGTCCCGGCGGGCCGCCGCCACGTCCGCCACGGCGGTGGCCATCGGGACCTGGATGCCCAGCACGTTCCGCGTGGTGTGCGCGGCGCCGCCGCCGAAGCCGACCAGGACACCCGCCGCGCCGGTGCGCATCAGGTGCAGGGCGGCGGTGTACGTGGCGCAGCCGCCGACGATCACCGGGACGTCCAGCTCGTAGATGAACTGCTTCAGGTTCAGCGGCTCGTGCGAGCCGGAGACGTGCTCCGCCGAGACCGTCGTGCCGCGGATGACGAAGATGTCCACGCCCGCGTCCACCACGGCCTTGGAGAACTGCGCCGTGCGCTGCGGGGAGAGCGCGGCCGCGGTGACCACGCCCGAGTCGCGCACCTCCTTGATGCGCTGGCCGATCAGCTCCTCCTTGATCGGCGCGGCGTAGATCTCCTGCAGGCGGCGGGTCGCCGTCTCGGCGTCCAGGCCGACGATCTCGTCCAGCAGCGGCTGCGGGTCCTCGTACCGCGTCCACAGGCCCTCGAGGTTCAGCACGCCGAGGCCGCCCAGCTCGCCGATCCGGATCGCCGTGGCCGGCGAGACGACCGAGTCCATGGGGGCCGCCAGGAAGGGCAGCTCGAAGCGGTAGGCGTCGATCTGCCAGGCGATCGAGACCTCCTTCGGGTCCCGCGTACGGCGGCTGGGGACGACGGCGATGTCGTCGAAGGCGTACGCCCGGCGGCCGCGCTTGCCGCGCCCGATCTCGATCTCAGTCACGTGTGTGGCCTTTCCCTGATGCGTTTCAGCGCCTTCCAGTATCCCCGACGGGTACGACAAGGGCGGCCCCGGAGTTTCCGGAGCCGCCCCTGACCGAGCCCGGTGACTACTTGCGGCTGTAGTTCGGCGCCTCGACCGTCATCTGGATGTCGTGCGGGTGGCTCTCCTTGAGGCCCGCCGAGGTGATCCGGACGAACCGGCCGTTCTCCTGGAGCTCCGGCACGGTCTTGCCGCCGACGTAGAACATCGACTGGCGCAGACCGCCCACCAGCTGGTGGACGACGGAGGACAGCGGGCCGCGGTAGGGCACCTGGCCCTCGATGCCCTCGGGGATCAGCTGCTCGTCGGAGGCGACGCCCTCCTGGAAGTAGCGGTCCTTGGAGAACGACTTGCGGTCGCCGCGGGACTGCATGGCGCCCAGCGAGCCCATGCCCCGGTACGACTTGAACTGCTTGCCGTTGATGAACATCAGCTCGCCCGGCGACTCCTCGCAGCCCGCGAGCAGCGAGCCCAGCATCACCGTGTCGGCGCCCGCGACCAGGGCCTTGGCGATGTCGCCGGAGTACTGCAGACCGCCGTCGCCGATGACCGGGACACCGGCCGCCTTCGCGGCGAGCGCGGCCTCGTAGATCGCGGTGACCTGCGGGACGCCGACGCCGGCGACCACGCGGGTGGTGCAGATGGAGCCCGGTCCGACACCGACCTTGATGCCGTCGGCGCCCGCGTCGACCAGGGCCTGGGCACCGTCGCGCGTGGCGACGTTGCCGCCGATGACGTCGGCGCCGGAGGAGTTCGACTTGATCTTGGCGATCATGTCGCCGACCAGCCGGGAGTGGCCGTGCGCGGTGTCGACGACGATGAAGTCGACGCCCGCCTCGATCAGCGCCTGGGCGCGCTCGAAGGCGTCACCGGCGACACCGACCGCGGCGCCCACGATGAGCCGGCCCTCGGCGTCCTTGGCGGCGTTCGGGTACTTCTCCGCCTTGACGAAGTCCTTGACCGTGATCAGGCCCTTGAGGACGCCCGCGTCGTCGACCAGCGGCAGCTTCTCGATCTTGTGCTTGCGCAGCAGCTCGATGGCCTCGGTGCCGGAGATGCCGACCTTGCCGGTGACCAGCGGCATCGCCGTCATGACCTCGCGCACCCGGCGGGAGCGGTCGGTCTCGAAGGCCATGTCGCGGTTGGTGACGATGCCGAGCAGCTTCTTGTCGCCGTCGGTGACCGGGACACCGCTGATGCGGAACCTGGCGCACAGGGCGTCGGCCTCGGCGAGGGTGGCGTCCGGGTGGATGGTGATCGGGTCGGTCACCATGCCGGACTCGGAGCGCTTGACCAGGTCGACCTGGTTGGCCTGGTCCTCGATGGACAGATTGCGGTGCAGCACGCCCACACCGCCCTGGCGGGCCATCGCGATCGCCATGCGCGACTCGGTGACCTTGTCCATGGCGGCGGACAGCAGCGGGATGTTGACCCGCACGTTCTTGGAGACGTACGAGGCGGTGTCGATCTCGTCGGGTGCCATGTCCGACGGGCCCGGCAGCAGCAGCACGTCGTCGTAGGTCAGCCCGAGTGTCGCGAATTTTCCGGGCACTCCGTCGACGTTGGCAGTCATGACACCTTCCCCAAATGGCCTTGATCGGTGCGGATGTCCATGCTAACGGGAGATGAACCCGTCTCATTCCACGGTACGAGGCACCCTTCGGCTTCGTATGTTCGTACGGAAATACGATCCGACCTGTTCATCGAGGGCCGGTACGGCCCTGCTTACTGCTCGGCGAGCGCCCGCAGCCGGCTCAGCGCGCGGTGCTGGGCCACCCTGACCGCGCCGGGTGACATTCCCAACATCTGGCCGGTCTCCTCGGCCGTGAGGCCCACCGCGATCCGCAGCAGCAGCAGCTCGCGCTGGTTCTCCGGGAGGTTGGCCAGCAGTTTCTTGGCCCATTCGGCGTCACTGCTGAGCAGCGCGCGCTCCTCGGGGCCCAGGGAGTCGTCGGGCCGCTCCGGCATCTCGTCGGAGGGCACCGCGGTCGACCCCGGATGGCGCATCGCGGCCCGCTGCAGGTCGGCGACCTTGTGGGCGGCGATGGCGAAGACGAAGGCCTCGAACGGACGGCCGGTGTCCTTGTAGCGCGGCAGGGCGAGGAGGACGGCGACGCAGACCTCCTGCGCCAGGTCCTCCACGAAGTGCCGGGCGTCGCCGGGCAGCCGGGACAGCCGGGTGCGGCAGTAGCGCAGCGCGAGCGGATGGACATGGGCGAGCAGATCGTGCGTGGCCTGCTCGTCCCCGTCGACGGCGCGGTGAACGAGCGCACCGATCGCCCCAGGGGCAGTGACCGCCTCGTCCTCGCGCATCGGTCCATCGTGCCCTGCGGCCGCGCGATCCGCGGCATCGCGTCCGTTGTTGTGCACCGAAGCGTTATGAGTAGGTGCGCCGGAACTCATCCCCTGCGCCCTCCCCTTCCGCTCGACCGACTCGTCCCCGAGGAACTCCACACCTCAAGGATGCGGCATCCGCGCCGAAACGAGCAGCGGGCACCCACGGCACGCCCACGGGTACGCACCACGGATCCGGACCACTCACCGCGCGGCCTGCGGATTCGTCCGCCCGGCCATCGAAACACGCACCACCGACAACGGCACCCACAAGCAGGGCGGCGCGCCCTGGGCCGGCCCGGGGATGCCGGACATGCCCGTCGGGGCACCACGGGCGGAGCCGGCACACGGCGGCGGGCACGGCAGCCGCCGACAGCGACCGGACCGGACGCGGGACGCGCCTGCCCGACACCGCACAGCGGAGGGCGACCGACGCCCCTCGGGCCGGAGCCCCGACGCCCGCCACCACCGCCCGGCGCGGCGCCCCACCCGACCGCCGCGCGGGCATCCCGTCTCGCCGCAGGGCTGGCGCAGGGGGATGTCCCCATCGCGTCGACTCCTCCTCCGCCTCGCGGCCGGATACTCCCGCGCCGTACGCCGTACGGACCGCCCGCGCGGGGCGGTCACAGGCCACGTTCGGCCGCGTGGCCGAGGCGCCGGTCGGCACGCGACCGGGCGTCCTCGGTGTCCGGACCGGCCCTGGGGCCGGCCGCGGGTCTCAGCGCACCAGGCCCCAGCGGAAGCCGAGTGCCACCGCGTGCGCCCGGTCCGAGGCGCCGAGCTTCTTGAAGAGCCGTCGGGCGTGGGTCTTGACGGTGTCCTCGGAGAGGAACAGCTCGCGGCCGATCTCGGCGTTGGAGCGGCCGTGACTCATGCCCTCCAGGACCTGGATCTCCCGCGCGGTGAGCGTCGGCGCGGCGCCCATCTCGGCGGAGCGCAGCCGACGGGGCGCGAGGCGCCAGGTCGGGTCGGCGAGAGCCTGGGTCACCGTCGCGCGCAGCTCCGCGCGGGAGGCGTCCTTGTGCAGATAGCCGCGGGCGCCGGCGGCGACCGCGAGGGCCACACCGTCCAGGTCCTCGGCGACGGTGAGCATGATGATGCGCGCACCGGGGTCGGCGGACAGCAGCCGCCGCACGGTCTCGACGCCGCCCAGTCCGGGCATGCGTACGTCCATCAGGATCAGGTCCGAGCGGTCGGCGCCCCAGCGGCGGAGGACTTCCTCGCCGTTGGCCGCCGTCGTCACGCGCTCCACACCGGGCACGGTCGCGACCGCGCGGCGAAGCGCCTCTCGGGCAAGCGGGGAGTCGTCGCAGACGAGGACGGAAGTCATGGCCGCCCTCCGCAGCTGATGCGCGTCACCTTGAGCCTCCAGGCTGGTACGAAATCGTCACCTGTGCGGTCGACCGTCTCGGACGCCTGCCCGAGCGCTTGTGTTTTCAACCGCCTCCGCCCTCTCAACGATGGTCACTCGAAAGAGTTACGGGGCCGTGTGCCATCTTCGGCACTCTACGTGAGGGCGCGGACACGGTGCAGACACGCACGGCAGACTCTCAAGCTTTCATCACAACCATGCCCCATTTAGACCCATTTCTTCCCATCTGCCAGTGTCTGCGGCTAGATTCGCAATGAGTCATATTTTCATCTCCTTAGATCGTAGATGTACGGTCGTGGGCACCGTATCCGCCCAGAACGGCTACAAGGGGTCACGCAATGGCAGATTTCTCCCGCCTTCCCGGACCGAACGCGGACCTGTGGGACTGGCAGCTGCTGGCTGCCTGTCGCGGGGTGGACAGCTCGCTCTTCTTCCATCCGGAGGGCGAGCGTGGGGCGGCGCGGAGCGCTCGCGAGAACTCGGCCAAAGAGGTCTGCATGAGGTGCCCGGTCCGCGCGCAGTGCGCGGCCCACGCGCTGGCGGTGCGCGAACCGTACGGCGTGTGGGGCGGGTTGACCGAGGACGAGCGCGAAGAGCTCATGGGGCGAGCACGCCACCGGCTGGTGTCGGCGTCGACGGCCGGCGGGACCACCGCTTCGAACACCTGAAGGAACGTTTCTTCAAGAATCTTCAAGGATCGTCAGGATCTCCAAGGACGAACGCACAACGAGCACGACAAAGGGCACGCGCGCGCGTGCCCCTCGATTTCGACCCCACAGCCGTCGCCCACGGCCGACAGCCTTCCCCTGCGCCCCGGCACCCGTTCACACCACCGGCACCCGTTCACGCCACCGGCAGCTGTTTACGTCGCGGCACCTGTTCAGCGCGTCAACGCGCCGCAGCCCGCCCCAGCTCGTCCAGCGTCGCCGCCACGGCCGGCACCTGTGCCAGATCGGGCAGGGTCAGCGCGACGACCTCCCGCCGCACCGCCGGCTCCAGCGCCACCGTCCGCGCCCCTCTCGGCCGTACGGACTCGATCGCGAGCTGGGGCAGCACGGCCACGCCGAGGCCGGCGCTCACCAGGCCCACCACCGCCGGATAGTCGTCGGTGGCGAAGTCGATGCGGGGCGTGAATCCGGCGCTCTCGCAGACCTCGACCAGCTGGCCGCGGCAGCGCGGGCAGCCCGCGATCCAGGGCTCGTCGGCGAGTTCCGCGATGGGCACGGAGGCCGCGCGGGCGAGCCGGTGGCGCTCGGGGACCAGACCGACCAGCGGGTCGGTCAGCAGCGGCCGTACGACCAGGTCGTCCCACTCCTCGGCGCCCGCCGCCCCCTCGTACCGGAAGGCCAGCGCGATGTCGCAGTCGCCCTCGCGCAGCATCTCCACGGACCGCGGCGGCTCGGCCTCCTCCAGGGAGACCCGGGTGCCGGGGTGGGCGGCGCGCAGCGCGGCGAGGGCGGTGGGGACGAGGGTGGAACTGCCGCTCGGGAAGGACACGAGCCGCACCCGTC
Organism: Streptomyces sp. NPDC030838; assembly: GCF_055572035.1. Taxonomy (NCBI): domain Bacteria; kingdom Bacillati; phylum Actinomycetota; class Actinomycetes; order Kitasatosporales; family Streptomycetaceae; genus Streptomyces; species Streptomyces sp. NPDC030838. Next base: position 445,712 of record NZ_JBVIED010000002.1, read on the forward strand.
CGGCCCGCAGGCCCGCGATCGCGGCGACCTCCTCCTCGGCCGCGGTGAGCCCGGCGAGGATCCCGGCGGCGTGCCGCACCAGCGCCTCGCCCGCCTGCGTCAGCCGCATCTCCCGCCCGGTGCGCACCAGCAGCGGGGTGCCCACGGATGTCTCCAGGGCCTTCATCTGCTGGCTGACGGCGGGCTGGGTGCAGCCCAGTTCGCGCCCCGCCGCGGAGAAGGAGCCGGTGGCGGCGACGGCGCGCAGCACGCGCAGATGACGAGCTTCGATCACCCCTCCAGCATAAGGGAAGCTTGGGTACGGCGCCGAATAATGAGTCGCCGCTTTGGTTCGGTCCGGCCTACCGTGCCGCCATGAGGTTGCTGTCAGTGAACCTGGGCCAGGCGCGGACCGTGCCCTACACCGACAATCCGGACGGCGTGACCGGCATCGACAAGCACCCGACGGACGGGCCGGTACGGGTGGCGGCGCCGGGGCCCAAGGGCATCGGCGGGAGCGGGCTGGCCGGAGACGCGGTGTGCAAGAAGCAGCACCACGGCGGCGACGACCAGGCCGTGTACGCGGTGGCCCGCGAGGACCTCGACGCGTGGGAGCGCGAGCTGGGCCGCACGCTGGCCAACGGCGCGTTCGGCGAGAACCTGACCACCTCGGGCCTCGACGTCTCCGGCGCCCTGATCGGCGAGCGCTGGCGGATCGGCCCCCAGGTGGTCCTGGAGGTCACCTCCGCGCGGATTCCCTGCCGTACCTTCCAGGGCCATATGGGGGAACAGGGCTGGGTCAAGCGGTTCACGCGGCGCGCGGCGCCCGGGGCGTATCTGCGGGTGATCGAGCCCGGGGAGATCCGCGCGGGCGACGCCGTCGAGATCGTCCACCGTCCCGGCCACGACGTCACGGTCGCGCTCCAGTTCCGCGCGGTCACCACCGAGCGGGAACTGCTGCCGCGGCTGCTCGCGGCGGGCGAGGCGCTGCATCCGGAGCTGCTGGAGACGGCGCGGACGTATGTGGCGAAACACGGGCGGAACCAAGCCCCGTGACACAGCTTCTGAACGGTCGTCACGGAGAACGGACGCCGTCCGTCCGGGTCACTACCCTTGCTGCATGACAACGGCTCTGATTACGGGATCGACCGCGGGAATCGGCGCCGCCTTCGCACGGCGGCTGGCGGCTGACGGGCACGACCTCGTCCTGGTGGCGCGGGACACCAAGCGCCTGCGGGAGCAGGCGACCGAACTGCACGACCGGCACGGCATCGAGGCCGAGGTGCTGACGGCGGACCTGGCGGCGGACGACGGCATCGAGGCGGTCGCCGCGCGGCTCGCCGATCGCAAGAACCCCGTCGACCTGCTGGTCAACAACGCGGGCTTCGGCCACAAGGGCCGCTATCTCGACGTACCGATGACCGACGAGCTGATGATGCTCAAGGTGCACTGCGAGGCCGTACTGCGGCTGACCTCGGCGGCGACCGAGGCGATGCGGGAGCGCGGGCGGGGCGGCGTGATCAACGTCGCCTCCGTCGCGGCGTTCCTCCCGCGCGGGACGTACGGCGCCTCCAAGGCGTGGGTCGTGCAGTTCACCCAGGGCGCCGCGAAGGACCTGGCCGGCAGCGGCGTACGCCTCATGGCCCTCTGCCCCGGCTTCGTCCGCACCGAGTTCCACCAGCGGGCCGGGATGGGCACGGACAACATCCCCAACTGGATGTGGCTCGACGCGGACAAACTCGTCGCTGCGGCACTGGCCGACCTGGCCCGCGGCAAGACCCTGTCCATCCCGGACCCGCGCTACAAGGTGCTGATGGGCGCGACGAAGCTGGTGCCGCGGGGGATGCTCGGGGGGATCAGCTCCAAGGCGGGGCGGAAGTACGGGCCGGAGCACCAGGCGCGGTAGCGGGGCTCACCGACTCGACCACGTAGGGGACGACTCGCGGGTCCAGGCGGGCGGCGGCGGTCAGGCCGTCGAGCCAGCTGTTGTCGCCCAGCAGTACGTGCACGGCCAGCCTGCGACCGAGATCGGGGGCGACGACAGGGGCCAAGGCCATGGCGGCGGCAAGGCTGACGTCCTCCGGGGCGGTGTCGACGCGGGCGCGGCGGATCGCGCGGTCGATATCGCCGGCGGCCACCAGAGCTTCGACCAGGGTGTCCTCCGCGCGGGCGCGACGGGCTGCTGGGACGAGGCCCTGGACGAACCGTTCGGCACGCTCGCAGTGGCCGATCTCTACAAGAGTGTGCAGGAGATCGTCAGTTCCTCGTCCGGTCTCCTGTACGAAATGCATCGCGGCGTCGGCCTCTTCGGCCACCGCGGCGTATCGGGCCAGGGCATGCAGGGCTCGCAGCCGTTCCAGGCGCAGGAGCAGCTCGTTCCGCAGCGAGTCGTCGGAGAGCCAGAGTTCCGTACGCGGAGCGCTTTTCGGTGGGGCGGCGACCAGCAGTTCGCCCGCCCGCTCGGCCTCTCCCTCGGCAGCCAGAGCGGAGGCGATCGAAGCCAGGACGCTGCTTCGGCGGCCGGGCTCACCGATGCGCTCGGCAGCGCGCAGGGCCCGGTCCAGCTGTCCGGTGTGCGCGAAGTCTCGCGCCAGGTCAGCGGCGAGTTCGTCCGAGAACAGCTCGTCGCTCACTTGGACGACCGCCTCGGCGCGGTCGTACGCGCCCGCCTCGGTCAGCCCACGGATGACCGACGACAGCACGCCCTGCTGCGCGCTGAGATCGGTGCAGGTGGCGACGAGGGCTTCCGCCCGGCCGAACTCCCCGGCGCGGGCCAGCGCGTCCGCCACCCACACGGCGATCGACTCGTAGTCGAACAGGACTTCGGCGGCCTCGTCCAGGTCAGGTGCGGGCGGCAGCAGGTCCTCGACCCGGGCGAGGACGGCCCTGGCCGCGTGGTCGTGTCCGGCCTCGCGCAGACACTCCGAGAGCTGCGCCCGTTCCCAGGCGGCGCGCCCTGCCGATGGCCGCCGAGCCCGCGCCTCCGCACGAGAGAGCAGGCCCGCCGCCCACGCCATCGACGTACCCGCCGGGGCGGCGGACTCCGTGAGGAGAGCGATGACCCCACGGGCCAGCGCGCCGACGGCACCCCGGCCGTCGAGGGCGTCGGCGAGGGCTTCAGCCCGGTCGAGCCGTCCGGCGGCGGTCAGTTCGCTCACCACGCCCCTCAGGGTGCTCTTGCGGACGTCGTCCTCGTCAATGCTCCGGACCGTCTCCTCCGCCTCGTCGACGCGTCCGTGTGCCGCCAACGCCCGAGCGATCGCACCCACCCCGAGCCACAGGTACGTGTAGTCCACGATGTCCGACAGCAGCGCCTCCGCCGCGTCAAAGTCACCGGCGTTCGCCAGTGCGGACACCAGCACGCAGATCAGGCCCGAGACGTCGTACTCCTGCTCGGCCACCGCATCGACAAGTCTGCGCGCCCGCTCCAGTTCCCCGGCCCGGGCCAGCTCCCGCACCACGCCGTCGGAAACGTCGTCCTCGGCCAGTTCCTCGACCTCGCCGAAGAGGCGGTCCGCCTGAGTACGTCGCCCAGCGCGCGCGAGATGCCCCGCGCAGCGCGCCAGTGCCGACGGTCCGGCCTCCCGGGCCAGGGCCTCCGCCCGGTCGAACCGTTCCGCCACCGCCCACGCGTCGACCATTTCGACGACCAGCATGCTCCGTTCATCGTGGTCGGCGGGAGCTCGCACCATCGCTTCCGCCCGCTCGTACTGCCCGAGCAGCGCGGTCGCCCGGACGATCGCACGCCTCGCCCCGCCCAGGTTGGCGTCCTGCGGCCGCACTCCGCCGGCCGCCAGCTCGGCCTCCGCTTCCGCGAGCAGCGCGCGGGCGTAAGAGCGGTCCGCCGTGACAGCGGCGATCTCGGCGAGGGCCCTGGCCCGGGTAGGGCGTCCCGGGATGGCCCGCGCCAGCGCCTCGCCGCGCTGCGGCTGCCCCACATGCACCCACGCAACGCAGAGTTCCGCCGGGATCGCGAAGTTCCGGTCCCGCAGTCGGGTCCGCTGTCTGGCCAGGCGTAGCAGCAGCAACAGATCGACGGGCTCCGCACCGGCCACCCGCTCCGCCGTCTCCCGGATCTCCCCGAGCGCCGCCGCGTCCCCGCCCGTCGCCTCCAGCATCCGGTCGTGGCGTACGGCGTCCAGGGCGCACTCCGCCATGCCCGCCACGTCGTCCGCCGCCCGCAGCATGCGGAAGTGGCCCCGCAGCAGGTACTCCGGTGTCTCCTCCGGCCAGCCGCGCTCCCGCCATGCGCCGGCCCAGGCGGCCAGGCGGTCGCGGCAGCGGCGTAGCTCCGCCTCCCCCAGCATCTCCACCGCCTGCGCCTGAAGCTCCTCGTGCCCCAGCAGATACACACCCGCCCGCACCGCGAAGGTCCGCCCCGTGCGGGTGCGCAGTGCGTCCCGGACCCGGTAGGCCACCGCCCCGGTCAGCTCGGTCAGGTCGTCCGCCGTGAGGCCGCCGCCCGCGGCGGTCACCAGGGCCAGCAGCTCGTGGTCGAGGCCACCCACCGCGATCAGCTGCTTCAGTTCGCGTTCCGCCTCGGTGCGGATGACCTGGGCGTGGGGAGAGGGGGTGAGGGTGCGGATGATCGCGGGGTCGCGCAGGGGGTGGTCGGTGGGGACGTCGCCGGGGAGGGGCGGGTTGAGGCGGCCGGCGACCACCACGCGCATCCCCGCCTCGGGGCGGGCGGGCAGCAGGCCGGCGATGCTGTGGGCGTCGGGGCCGGTGGTGACGCCGCGGTCCTCGTCGAGGCCATCGACCAGGAGGACCAGGCGTTCGCCGCGCGCCTCGCAGGTGCGTGCGGCGGCGCCGTAGAGGTGGAGGAGGTGGGCCTCGCGGGTCGCCTCGGTGAGGTGGGCGGGCAGGGCCTCGCCGGCCAGCTCCGCGAGCTGTTCCAGGACGACGTCGACGTAGGCCGTGACGTCGTTCTGCGCGCCGAGGCGGGCCGTGACGAAGAAGGGGACGAGGCGCACGCCGCGCGGGGGATGGAGAGTGAACCAGGACAGCAGTGCCGTTTTGCCGGCCCAGGCCTCGGCGCGCCACCAGGTGTACGCCGGGCCGGAGTCGGACGTGCAGAAGGCCGCCAGATCGGCCAACTCCGGGTCGCGGTCGAGGAGTCGTGCCGGGGCGATACGCCGCACCTGTTCCGCGTAGGCGGACCGGACCGGCGGGGCGAGCTGGACGTGGTTGTGGTCTCCCGTGACCGCCACCCCGATGTCGCGGCCCGCGGCCACCGAGCGTTTCCCCCACCAACGCATGCCGTCATGATGCCAAAGGAGGACAATGGTGCTGATCACCCGGACCCGGAGGGCCGGAGGCGGCACCATGACCTTCGTACAGCTCATCGACTGCAAAACCAACCGGTTCGACGAGATGAACCGGCTGATGGACAAGTGGGTCGAGCAGACCAAGGGGAAACGGACCGCGACGCACAGTGTGATCGGGAAGGACCGGTCGGACGCGTCGCACTTCATCGAGATCGTGGAGTTTCCGTCGTACGAGGAGGCGATGCGGAATTCCGAGCTCCCTGAGACGGACCGGATCTTCCGGGAGATGGTCGCGCTCTGCGACGAGATGCCGACGTTCACGGATCTGGACGTGGTGCGCGACGAGCAGCTGTTCACCACGACCGTGCGGCGCTTCTTCGAGCTGCTGGCCACGCCCGGGAGTGAGCCTCCGCCGCTGGACGAGGTGATGGCGGAGCACTATCACGATCACGATCCGGCGAATCTGGAGGACGCGATCGGGATGGACCACATGCGGCGGCAGATCCGGGTCTGGCGGGACGGGTTCGATTTCCGCTTCAGCATCGAGGATCTGATCGCCGAGGGCGACCGGGTGTGCGCGCGCTGGTTCTGGAAGGGCCGGCACAAGGGCGAGTTCCTGGGGATTCCGGCCACCGGGAAGGAAGTCTCGATGAGCGGTACGACCGTCTTCCGGTGCAGCGGGGACGGGAAGCTCGTCGAGGGCTGGTGGGAGTACGACCGGCTGGGGCTGATGGAGCAGCTGGGGGTCTTCGAGGAGATGGAGAGGTGAGCGGGGCGTAGGGCCCGCGAGGGGAAACGGGGAGGCCCGGCACCGTGGGGTGCCGGGCCTTCCTGTGAGGCGGTGCGTCAGTGCGCGTGGCCGTGGCCGTGGCCGTGACCCGCGGCCGGCTCCTCCTCTTCCTTCTTCTCGACGACCAGGGTCTCGGTCGTGAGGAGGAGGGAGGCGATGGAGGCGGCGTTCTCCAGGGCGGAGCGGGTGACCTTCACCGGGTCGATGACGCCCTGCTTGACCAGGTCGCCGTACTCGCCGGTGGCGGCGTTGTAGCCGCTGCCCTTCTCCAGCTCGGCGACCTTGGAGACGATGACGTAGCCCTCCAGGCCGGCGTTCTCGGCGATCCAGCGCAGCGGCTCGACGGCGGCCTTGCGGACGACGGCGACACCGGTGGCCTCGTCGCCCTCCTTGCCGAGGTTGCCCTCGAGGACCTTCACCGCGTGGACGAGCGCGGAGCCACCACCGGAGACGATGCCCTCCTCGACCGCGGCGCGGGTCGCGGAGATGGCGTCCTCCAGACGGTGCTTCTTCTCCTTCAGCTCCACCTCGGTGGCGGCGCCGACCTTGATCACGCACACGCCGCCGGCCAGCTTCGCGAGGCGCTCCTGGAGCTTCTCGCGGTCCCAGTCGGAGTCGGTGTTCTCGATCTCGGCCTTGATCTGGGCGACGCGGCCCTGGACGTCCTCGGACTTGCCGGCGCCGTCCACGATGGTCGTGTCGTCCTTGGTGACCGTCACGCGGCGGGCGGTGCCCAGCACGTCCAGGCCGACCTGGTCGAGCTTGAGGCCGACCTCCTCGGAGATGACCGTGGCGCCGGTGAGGACCGCCATGTCCTGGAGCATCGCCTTGCGGCGGTCGCCGAAGCCCGGGGCCTTCACGGCGGTGGCGTTGAAGGTGCCGCGGATCTTGTTGACGACGAGGGTGGAGAGGGCCTCGCCCTCCACGTCCTCGGCAATGATCAGCAGCGGCTTGGAGGCGTTCGACTGGATGATCTTCTCCAGCAGCGGCAGGAGGTCCGCGATGGCGGAGATCTTGCCCTGGTGGATGAGGATGTACGGGTCGTCGAGGACGGCCTCCATGCGCTCCTGGTCCGTCACGAAGTACGGCGACAGGTAGCCCTTGTCGAAGGCCATGCCCTCGGTGAAGTCCAGCTCCAGGCCGAAGGTGTTGGACTCCTCGACGGTGATGACACCGTCCTTGCCGACCTTGTCCATCGCCTCGGCGATCAGCTCGCCGACCTGCTGGTCCTGGGCGGACAGCGCGGCGACGGCGGCGATGTCGGACTTCTCGTCGATCGGGCGGGCGGTGGCCAGCAGATCGTCGGAGACGGCCTTGACCGCGGCGTCGATGCCCTTCTTCAGGGCGGCCGGGGAGGCACCGGCGGCGACGTTCTTCAGGCCCTCGCGGACCAGCGCCTGGGCCAGGACGGTGGCGGTGGTGGTGCCGTCACCAGCGATGTCGTTGGTCTTGGTCGCCACCTCCTTCACCAGCTGGGCACCGAGGTTCTCGTACGGGTCCTCGACCTCGACCTCGCGGGCGATGGTGACACCGTCGTTGGTGATGGTGGGAGCGCCGAACTTCTTGTCGATGACGACGTTGCGGCCCTTGGGGCCGATCGTCACCTTGACCGTGTCGGCAAGCTTGTTGACGCCGCGCTCGAGGGCGCGACGGGCGTCCTCGTCGAACTTCAGGATCTTCGCCATGACAGCGGGAGCCCTCTCGAAATCTGTGGGTGAAAGCGACTGCGCCCCAGGCGCCCGGCTTCTTATCGGTCGCGGGGGCCAGGGGCGCAGCTCAGAGCGAAATGCGTCGAGGTGACGACTTACTTCTCGATGATCGCGAGGACGTCGCGAGCCGAGAGGACGAGGTACTCCTCGCCGTTGTACTTCACCTCGGTGCCGCCGTACTTGCTGTACAGCACGATGTCGCCGGTCTTGACGTCGAGCGGGAGGCGCTCGCCGTTCTCGAAGCGGCCCGGGCCCACGGCCAGGACGACGCCCTCCTGGGGCTTCTCCTTGGCGGTGTCCGGAATGACCAGGCCAGAGGCCGTGGTCTGCTCGGCGTCCAGCGGCTGGACCACGATGCGGTCCTCAAGCGGCTTGATGGCAACCTTGGAGCTGGCGGTCGTCACGATCCGACCTCCCCCTTCGGAGATCTCACGGGGTTAACTGTCTGAGGTGGCGACCAGGTCGATCCGTCGTCGCGGGTGCCGGACCTGCCCGTCGCTTTGTTGGCACTCTCCCAGGGGGAGTGCCAGAGCCGAGACTATGACCGCGATTAGCACTCGGTCAAGCGGAGTGCCAATTGCCGACGGCGCGTCGGCCGAAGCGGTGCGTGAACCCGCGGTTCCGCAGCGCGCCGAGCGCCGCGCTCACAGGTAGTCGTCCAGCCGCCCCACGGTCAGCCCTTCTTCCTGGATCCGGCGCAGCAGCCGTACGGTCCGCTCTTTCAGCGTCGGTGTCAGCGTCTCGGTCGCCGGGACGGCGATGATGTCGCCGGGGCGCAGGCGGGGCGTCCCGGTGGCGAAGGCGAGGTCGGTGGCGGCCATGGTGGCGCGCCAGAGGACCACCGCGCGGACGCCGCAGTCCGCCGCCGCGCGCAGGGTGGTGGTGTCGTACGTGCCGTAGGGCGGGCGGAAGAGGTGGGGGCGGACGCCGAAGCGGGCGTGGAGTTTGTGCTGCTGGCCGCAGATCTCGGCGCGCTGGCCGGCGTACGGCAGACCGCGCAGCGCGGCGTGGTCGAGGGTGTGGTTCTGCAGGCCGGCGCCGACCGCGCGCAGGCGCGCGAAGTGGCCGTAGCCGGGGCCGGCGACGCTGTCGGTGAGGAACATGGTGACCGGCAGGCGCAGTTCGCGGACCAGGTCGACGAAGCGCGGGTCCTTCTCGGCGCCGTCGTCGTAGGTGAGGAAGACGACCCTGTCGCGGGTGCGGACGCGGTCCACGACCGGCGGGAGGGCGGTCGTGGGCAGGGCGGGCCGCACGGTCGGCCTGGGGGGCGGCGACAGCGGGGCGGCCAGACCCCAGCGCAGGTGGGGCGGAGCGGAGGGGGCCGGGCGGTCGGCCGCCGGGCCCGGCGCGCCTCCCCCGGCCGCCGTGCAGCCGGCCAGCAGCAGGAGGAGGGCCACGGCCGGACCGGTGGCCCGGCGCGGGCTCACAGGTAGTCCTCCAGGCGGGCCACGGCGTATCCCTCGGCGGTGACCTTGTCCAGGAACCGGCGGATCATGTCGGGCATGGTGCCGTCCCAGTCGTTCAGGCCGCGGAAGTGGCTGAGGACGATGTCGCCGGGATGGATGCGCCGGTCCCACTCGCGGTACTCCCAGCGGTCGACGAAGACCTCCTCGTTCCACAGGGGCACGTGCGTCACCCCGCAGGCCTTGGCGGCCAGCAGGGTGTCCCGGTTGTAGTTGCCGAAGGGCGGGCGGAAGAGGAGCGGGCGCTTGCCGTAGCGCTCCTCGATGACGTCCTGCATGCCGCAGATCTCGTGCTTCTGACGGGCGTAGGACAGTCCGGGCATGTAGGGGTGGCGGAGGGTGTGGTTGTTCAGCCGGACTCCCCCGTTCTGCATGCGCTCGAAGTAGCCGTAGTCCTCGCTGACCAGGTAGTCGCTGAGGAAGGCGGTGTACGGGACCTTCAGGTCGCTCATCATCCGCAGGAACGCCGGGTCTTTCTCGGCGCCGTCGTCGATGGTGAGGAAGACGATCTTGTGCTTGGTCGGGACGGTGGTGAAGACGGGCGGGAGGCCCAGCTCCTCGTGGTCGTCGACCTCGAAGCCCGCGCGGGTGGTGATCCTGGGCTTCTTCGCCGGGGGCGGCGGGGCCGTGAGCGGGACCTGCTTCAGGCCCCAGCGCCGCGCGGCGGCGGCGCGGGAGGCGTAGGAGTCGGGCGTCTCGCCGGATGCCCCGTGGGGCGGCTGCTGGCCCGCGGCGGGGCCGACATTCGTCGCGTCGCCGCCCAGGGCACAGCCGGAGACGATCGCCGCGGCGGCGAGGACGGCGGCGCCCGCGCGAAGACGGACGCCATACGCCCCGCTTTTGTCATTTTGTACTACTAGTCGCATGGTGCCGGATCTTCCCAGCCGTCACCCGCGTTCCCCGGGCGACACCGCCACCGGCGGCGCACCATCCACCGACTGGCCGACAATGAGCCCGTGGACAACCCGGTGAACGACCTGAACACCCTGCGCACCCCCGAGGGCGCCGCCCTCCTCGACGAGGTGCGCGGCACCGACCCCGCGCACGAACTCGCCGTCGCCACCCGGCTGCGCCGCGAGCACCCGGCCGAACTGGTCTCGGCCGCCCTCGGGCAGGCGCGGCTGCGGCAGCGGGCGGTGGCGAAGTTCGGGGCCGAGGACGCGGGGCGGATGTTCTTCACGCCCCACGGGGTCGAGCAGTCGACCCGGGCGAGCGTCGCCGCGTACCGGGCGCGGCGGATGCGGGAGCTGGGCGTCACCTCCGTCGCCGACCTGTGCTGCGGGATCGGCGGGGACGCGATCGCGCTGGCCCGGGCCGGGATCCGGGTGCTCGCCGTGGACCGGGATCCGGTGACCGTGGCGGTGGCCCGGGCGAACGCCGAGGAGCTGGGCCTCGCGGACCTGATCGAGGTGCGGGAGGCGGACGTCACGGAGGTCGACACGGGCGGCTGTGACGCCGTGTTCGTCGACCCGGCCCGGCGCGGCGGCCGCGGCCGCATCTTCGACCCCGAGGCCTACTCGCCGCCGCTGTCCTGGGCCGTCGAGGCCGCCCGGCGGGCCCCGCACGCCGCCCTCAAGGTGGCGCCCGGCATCCCGCACGAGGCGGTCCCGGACACCGCCGAGGCCGAGTGGATCTCGGACGGCGGGGACGTGAAGGAGGCGGTGCTGTGGTTCGGCACCGCGCCCGGGCTGGTGCGGGCCACCCTGCTGCCCGGGCCGCGCACGCTGACCGGCCGCGGCCTCGCCGACCCGGCCGTGCGTCCGGTCGGGCGGTATCTCTACGAGCCGGACGGTGCCGTCATCCGGGCGCATCTGGTCGCCGAGGTGGCCGAGGAGGTCGGCGGCGGGCTGCTCGACCCGACCATCGCGTACGTCACGGCCGACGAACCGCGCCCCACGCCGTACGCCACGGCGTACGAGATCACCGACCACCTCCCCTTCAACGCCAAGAAGCTGAAGGCACTGCTGCGGGAACGGCAGGTGGGGACACTGACCGTCAAGAAGCGGGGCTCGGCCGTCGAACCGGAGGAGCTGCGCCGCAAGGTACTGCCGAAGCCGCACGGGACGGGCGCGGTGACCGTGTTCCTCACCCGGGTGGCGGGGGCGCCGACGATGCTGCTCGGGCACCCCGCCTAGGGCCTAGCCGCACTCCTCGGCCCGACGCTTCAGCAGCTGACGTTCGCGTTCGTTGCCGGTGAGCGACGCGGCCCGTTCGAACTCCGCCCGCGCCTCCGTCGTACGGCCGAGGCGGGCCAGGAGGTCGCCGCGGACGCTGGGGAGCAGGTGGTAGTCGCGCAGGGCGGGTTCCAGGGTGTCGACGATCTCCAGGGCCGGTTCGGGCCCCTCCGCCATCGACACGGCCACCGCGCGGTTCAGCTCGACGACCGGGGACGGGGTGCGGGCGGCGAGCAGGGTGTACAGGGTGGCGATGGCCTGCCAGTCGGTCTCCTCGTAGGTGTACGCGCGCGCGTGGCAGGCGGCGATCGCGGCCTGGAGAGCGTACGGGCCGGGTGGGCCGTCGGAGGTGGCCTCGGCGCGGGCGAGGGCGGCCGCGCCGCGGGCGATGAGCATGCGGTTCCAGCGGCGGCGGTTCTGGTCCCTGAGCAGGACGGGCTCGCCGTGCGGGCCGGTGCGGGCGGCGGTGCGGGACGCCTGGAACTCCAGCAGGGCCGTCAGGCCGTGCACTTCGGGCTCCTTCGGCATCAGCGCGGAGAGCACGCGGGCCAGCCGCAGGGCGTCCTCGCACAGGGACGGGCGCAGCCAGTCGTCGCCGGCGGTGGCCGCGTACCCCTCGTTGAAAATCAGGTAGATGACGTCGAGGACCGAACCGAGCCGGGCCGCGCGGTCGGGGCCGTACGGCACCTCGAAGCCGACGTTCTTCGCGGCCAGGGTGCGTTTGGCGCGGACGATCCGCTGGGCGACGGTCGGCTCCGGGACCAGGAACGCGCGGGCGATCTCGGCCGTGGTCAGGCCGCCGAGCAGGCGCAGGGTGAGGGCGGTGCGGGCGTCGGCGGACAGCACCGGGTGGCAGGTGGTGAAGACCAGGCGGAGCAGGTCGTCGTCGATGTCGTCGGGGCCGGCCGGCTCCACGGGCGGCGCCGCCTCCGGGAGGTCCCGGCCGATCTCCGCGAGCTTGCGGGCGTACGTCTCGCGGCGGCGGACCAGGTCGACGGCGCGGCGCCGGGCGGCGGTCGTCAGCCAGGCGCCCGGGTTGTCCGGCACCCCCTCCCGAGGCCACTGCTCCAGCGCGGCGACCAGGGCGTCCTGCGCGAGTTCCTCGGCGATGCCGACGTCCCGGACGACGCGGGCGACGACGGCGACGACCCTCGGGTACTCCAGGCGGAAGACGGTGTCGATGGCCTGACGGGTGGCGTCGGCGGTGGGCTGTGCGGTCACAGCCCACCATCAGACACCCCAGCGGCGATACGTCCAAGGAGGGCGCTCAGCCCTCGGCGACCTCCCGCAGCTCACACGTGATCGTCCAGTGCGGCTCGTGGATCTTCAGGAACCGCTTCGTCCACTCCAGGGCCTCGGCCCGGTCCTTGCACTGCATCAGCGCGTAGCCGCCGATGACCTCCTTGGCCTCGGTGAACGGCCCGTCGGTGACGGACAGTTCGCCGCCCTCCCAGTGCACGCGGGTGCCCTGCGCGGTCGGCGTGAGCCCGGCGGTGTCGAGCATGACACCCGCCTTGGTCATCTCCTCGATCAGCGCGCCCATGCGCTCCATCAGGTCCTGGCTCGGGCCCTCCTCAGGGGCGTTGTTCTCGTCGACGCGGATCAGCGACAGGTAGCGGGGCATGGTGACTCCTCGGATCGAATCGGTGGCGGGTGCCGGGTCCTTCCCGGCCTCTCACCCTTGCGTCGATCGGGAGACACGCGGATCGACACGCTCGCCGAAATTCCTCGAAGATTTTTTCCGCACGGCTCCGCTCAGCGCAGCGTCTCCCACAGCTCCCCCGCCTCCGGCTCGTCCGTCACCACCCGGTTGCGGTCGGAGGGCGCCGGGACGACCGGCATCGTCAGCGTGGTGACCTGGTCCGCCGACAGGCCCCGCAGGCTCTGCCCCAGGTCGATCAGTTCGCCGAGCGAGTCGAGGCCGGTGTCGGTGGTGAGGCTGCCGGTGACCGCGTCGGCGACCTCGTAGAGCCGCGCCGGGTCGGTGAGCAGGCCGACGTCCGCGATCCGTTCCAGAAGCGCCTTGACGAGGGTCTGCTGGAGTCCGATACGGCCGAGGTCGCTGCCGTCGCCGATGCCGTGCCGGGTGCGGGCGAGGCCCAGGGCCTGCTCGCCGTCGAGGTGGTGGGTGCCGGCGTCCAGGCGCAGATGGCTCTGGTCGTCGTCGATGTCCTCCTCGGTGGTGACGGTGACCCCGCCGAGGGCGTCGACCAGCCGTGCGAAGCCCGCGAAGTCGATCTCCATGTAGTGGTCCATGCGGACGCCGGTCAGTGACTCCACCGTCTTTACCGCGCACACCGGGCCGCCCACCGTGTACGCGCTGTTGAACATCGCGCCGTACGCCTCGGCCGACTCGCCGCCGTCCGGCAGGGGGCAGGACGGCCGGGTGACCAGGGTGTCGCGCGGGATGCTCACCACGGTGGCCGCGGTGCGCCCCGCGTCGAGGTGGACGACCATCGCGGTGTCGGACCGGGCGCTGCCGCCCGCGCCGCCGCCCAGCCTCCGGTTCTCGGCGCCGTCGCGGGAGTCCGAGCCCAGGACGAGGATGTTCAGCGCCCCGCTGGGCAGTGGGGAGGCGGACGCGCCCGAGGCGGGCGACGGGGTGGTCAGCGCCCTGGGGGGACGGTCGTCGCCCAGGGCGCTGTTGATGTCGACGCTGGTGATGTTGTCGTTGAGCTGCCAGTAGGCCCAGCCGGCCGCACCGGCGCCCAGCACCAGCAGGACGGCGAGGGTGAGGCCGGCGGTCCTCAGGAAGCGTGACCGCCGGCCCACTGGTCTGCCCTCGTCCCCGTGTTCGTCAAGTCCCGCCACGGACAGGAACGTAAGTCCGAATTATTACGAGCAGGAACGCCAGGGCGGCTTTTCTTGGGAAAATCTCAGATTCCGCGGCCGGGACTCATCCCAGGGTCACCACGGGCACCGGGTTGCTCCCGCTCCACGTGGCGTTGAACCCGAACGTCACCGAACCGCCCGACGGGACAGACCCGTTGTAGGACATGTTCGAGCAACTGACCGCTGTGCCGGTCTGGACGCAGTTCGCGTTCCAGGCCTGGCTGATCCGCTGGCCTGCGGCGAACGTCCAGTCGGCCCGCCAGGACGTCAGCGCGGTGCCCTCACAGTCGATCCGCACCTGTCCGGTGAAGCCGTTGTTCCACTGGTTGACGATGGTGTACGTCGCCTTGCAGCCGTTGCCGGGGCCGGGCTGGCCGCTGCCGCCGAGCGACTCGGAGATGGCGTAGTACGCCGGTTTCGGCGCGAAGTTCTCGTCGTACGGCGTCGCCGCGCCGTAGCCGTCGAAGACGTCCGGGATCCAGGAGTCGGAGTCGGTGAAGCCCCAGACGGTGACGCCGGTGCAGCGGGCGACGGCGAGACAGGCGTTCATGACCGCCTTGTACTCGGCGGCCTGCTGGGCCAGCTTCGACTCGGTCGCCGGGAGCTGCATCCGGATGTCCAGCTCGGTGATGGCCACGTCGACGCCGAGGTCGGCGAAGCGCTGGATGTTCTGCTGGAAGGTGGACGGCACCTGACCGAGGATCAGGTGGGCCTGGAGGCCGACGCCGTCGATCGGGACGCCGCGCTCCTTCAGGGACTTGACCAGGTTGTACAGGGCGGTGCTCTTCGCGTTGACGCCCTCGACGTTGTAGTCGTTGATGTACAGCTTGGCGCTGGGGTCGGCGGCGCGGGCCCAGGTCAGGGCGTCGGCGATGTAGTCGACGCCGAGGTTGTCGTACCAGAGCGTCTGCCGGTAGGTGCCGTCCTCGTTGAAGGGCTCGTTGACGACGTCCCAGGCGGAGAGCTTGCCCTTGTACCGGGTGACCTCGGTGGTGATGTGGTCCTGGAGGATGGTGCGCAGCTCGGCCGGGGTGAAGGAGCCCTCGGTCAGCCAGCGCGGGTTCTGGCTGTGCCAGACCAGGGTGTGGCCGCGGACCTCCTGCCCGTGGGCCTGGGCGAAGTTCACGATCTGGTCGGCCTCGGCCCAGTTGTACGTGCCGCGGCTGGGCTCCACCGACTCCCACTTCATGGCGTTGCCGGGGGTGAGGGAGTTGAACTCCCGGCCCGCGATCTCGCCGTAGGTGCCGGTGAGCTTGGAGCCGGTGACCGCGGTGCCGATGATCTTGCCCTTGGCGTCGGCGAGGTCGCGCAACGGCACGTCGGCGGCGTGTGCGGCGGGGGCGGCGGCGAGCAGGGCGCCGAGGGTCGCGGCGACGCCGGCGACGGCCGACGCCAGGGAGAAGCCGGTTCTCAGAGATCTCATGCGGGTGCCTCCGAAAGTTTCGGTTGTATAACCGATTGGCTGCGGAGGAGTGTTGGGGTGAGGGAGGCGGGGCGTCAATAGGGCGACTTCCGGCCAGGCCGCTTTGGCCGCGGGCAGCCTGGGGTGCCACCCGTGCCGCCCCAGGCGGCACGCATGCCCGCGGCTTCAGTGACCGGCTTCAGCGGCCCCCGCCGCCGCAGCCGTACTGCTCCGCACCACCAGACTCGTCGCCAGCTCCACCCGCGTAGCCGCCGGCGCCCCCTCCTCCCCCCGCCCCAGCTCCAGCACCAGCCGCGCCGCCGCCTCCGCCATCTCGGTCAGCGGCTGCCGTACGGTCGTCAGCGGCGGCCCCACCCACCGGGCGACCGGCAGATCGTCGAAGCCGACGACGCTCACGTCCTCCGGCACCCGCAACCCCAGTTCCCGCGCCGCCTCGTAGAGGCCGAGCGCCTGGAGGTCGTTCCCCGCGAAGACGGCCGTCGGCCGGTCCGGCTGCCGCAGCAGCTCCAGGCCCAGCCGGTAGCCGGACTCGTGATGGAAGTCGCCGGCCTTGATCAGCGAGGGGTCCACCGGCACCCCGGCGGTCTCCAGCGCCGCCCGGTAGCCGTCGATCCGGGCCCGGCTGCACATCATCCGCGTCGGCCCGCTGATCGCGCCGATCCGCCGGTGGCCGAGGTCGACCAGATGCCGGGTCGCGGCCAGCCCGCCCTGCCAGTTCGTCGCACCGATCGACGGCACGTCGGACCCCGGATCACCGGCGGGGTCCATCACCACGAACGGGATCGACCGGCTCGTCAGCAGCGCCCGCTGCGACTCGTCCAGCTCGGACAGCACCAGGATCACCCCGTGCGGCCGGCGCGCGGCGACCTGGTCGGCCCAGGTGCGCCCGGGGCTCAGCCGCCCCGCGCTCTCGGACAGCACCACGCTCAGCCCGGCGTCCCGCGCCACGTTCTCCACGCCCCGGATGACCTCCAGTGCCCACGCGCTCTCCAGCTCGTGGAAGACCAGGTCGATCAGCGGCGACCGGGTGGCCTCGGCCCGCCGTCGCCGGTAGCCGTGGGCGCGCAGCAGCTCCTCCACCCGGTTGCGGGTCGCCGGGGCGACATCGGCCCGCCCGTTGAGGACCTTCGAAACAGTCGGCGCGGACACCCCCGCCTCGCGGGCGATCTCCGCGAGTGTCGCGGTCTGGGTGGACCGCCGTGCCGTCTGGGTTTGAGCGCGTTCCGGTGGAGTCATGCCCGCGATCGTATCCCTGCACGCCCCCTTGACGGACCCCGCGCGGCGTCTTACGTTCCCGGAACATTCGATATCGAGCCCGAAACATTCGCAGAAACGCAAGCCGAGAGGTTGCTGCCATGGGGTCCCACACGTCCACCGGCGGACGTTCGTTCAGCAGACGCTGGGTGCTCGGCGCCGGCGCCACCACCCTGCTCACCACCGGTCTGTCCGCCTGCGGCTCCGGCGGCGGCTCCGGCAGCGGCGGCGGCACCATCACCGCCTTCGTCTACGGCGACGACGCGGTGAAGGTCCAGCAGGCGGCCGTCGACCGCTTCAACAAGTCGGCCGCCGCGAAGAAGGCAGGCGGCAAGGTCAAGCTGGAGAAGGTCCCCGGCTCGGACTACTCCCCCAAGCTGCGCACGGCCATGGGCTCGCCCAGCGCCCCGGACGTGTTCTTCAACTGGGGCGGCGGGTCCATCAGGCCGTACGTGGAGGCCGACAAGCTCGTCGACCTCACCGACATCATCGAGAACGACAAGGTCCTGAAGAACGGCTTCCTGCCCTCCGTCCTCGCGTCCGGCGACCTCGACGGCCGCCACTACGGCATCCCCATGCGCGGCATGCAGCCGGTGGTCCTCTTCTACAACAAGTCCGTCTTCGCCGAGCACAAGCTCACCCCGCCCACCACCTGGGACCAGCTGCTGGACATCAACGGCAAGCTGAAGAAGGCGGGCATCACCCCGTTCGCCCTCGGCGGCTCCGACATCTGGCCGGAGCTGATGTGGCTGGAGTACCTGGTCGACCGGATCGGCGGCGAGGCGGTCTTCAAGCGCATCCAGGACGGCGACGCCGAGGGCTGGGGCGACCCGGCGGTGCTGAAGGCCGCCGAGATGGTCAAGGAGCTGGTCGACGACGGCGCCTTCGGCTCGAAGTTCACCTCGGTGTCGTACGTCAACGGCGGCGCCCCCGCCGTCTTCGCCAAGGGCAAGGCGGCGATGCACCTGATGGGCTCCTGGGAGTACTCCACGCAGCTCGGCAAGTTCCCGGACTTCGCGAAGAAGCACCTCGGCTGGGCACCCTTCCCGAAGATCGAGGGCGGCACCGGCGACGCCCGCAACGTGGTCGGCAACCCGACCAACTACTGGTCGATCAACGCCCGCACCCGCAACAAGGACGCGGCGATCGCCTTCCTGAAGGAGTGCGCGTCCCGGGCGTACGCCAAGGACCTGGTGGCCAACGGCGACGTACCGACGACGTCGAACGCGGCCCTGCTGCTCGGCGACGCGCCCAACCCCGAGTACGCCCGGTTCCAGTACCAGATGGTCGAGGAGGCGCCCGCCTTCACCCTCTCCTGGGACCAGGCGCTCGGCGACGAGCTGGGCACCAAGATGCACACCGAGATCGGCAAGCTGTTCGCGGGGAAGTCGTCGCCGAGCCAGTTCGTGGCGGCCTGCAAGGGGCTGAAGTGAGCGGCACGTCCACCAGACTCTCCGGAAGGGCTCGGGTCGGGCGTCCACACGCCGCCTGGGCCCTGCCCGGGGTGCTCTTCTTCGCGTTCTTCGCGGTCGTCCCGATGGCGCTGGCCTTCTATCTCTCCTTCACCGAGTGGGACGGCCTGGGCGACCCCCGCCTGGTCGGCCTCGACAACTGGCAGAAGCTCCTCGACGACCCGCGGATCACCCAGTCCCTGTGGCTGACGGTCCTGCTGACGGTCTGCTCCTGGCTCTTCCAGACGGTCGTCTCCCTGCTCCTCGGCGTCTGGGCGGCGGGCCCGCAGCGCAACCGGGCGGTCCTCTCCGCGATCTTCTTCGTCCCGCTGCTGCTGTCCTCCACCGCCATCGCGGTGCTGTTCTACGCCCTGCTCGACCCGAACTTCGGCATCATCCAGAAGGACACCCTCGGCTCGTCCAGCGGCGCGTTCCTCGCGATCGTGTTCGTCGGCGGCTGGCAGTTCATGCCGCTGCACACGCTGATCTACCAGGGCGGCGCCCGGCAGATCCCCGCGGTGCTCTACCAGGCGGCGGCCATCGACGGCGCCGGCCGCTACCGCCAGTTCTTCTCGATCACCCTGCCGCAGCTGCGGCACACCGTGACCACGTCCAGCGTGCTGATCGTCGTCGGCTCGCTGACGTACTTCGAGACGGTCCTGATCCTCACCAAGGGCGGCCCCGGCACGGACACGGCGATCCTGCCGTACCTGATGTACGAGGCGGGCTTCAAGTCGTACGACTTCGGCTACGCCAGCGCCATCGCGTCCTTCCTGGTCCTGGCGGCCACCGGGCTCTCCCTGCTGCTGGTCCGGCTGACCGGCTTCGGCACCATGCGCAGTACCCGCGAAGGGATGTGACGGAGTGTCACACGATACGTTGCCGCGTCCCGCCAAGCTCCGCGAGCCCGCCGGACCGCCGCGGCAGACGCCCCGCCGCCGGCGGCACTGGACGAAACGCCCCAACCCGGTCGCGGGCCTCGGCTCCCTGATCTGGCTGGTGGTCGTCCTCGTCCCGGTCTACGCGATGCTCTCCGCCTCGCTGACCAGCCAGGACCAGTCCCTCACCGGCAACCCGCTCAAGCCCCCGTCCGACCCCACCCTCGACAACTACAACACCGTCCTGAACAGCGGCTTCGGCCATCTCCTCGCCAACACGGCGATCGTCGCGGTGGCGGTGGTCGGCCTCGTTCTGGTGCTCGCCGTGCCGCTGGCGTACGTGGCGGTGCGTACCGGCAACCGCTGGTCGGGCGCCGCGTTCCGGCTCTTCCTGCTGGGCGTGGCGATCCCCGCGCAGGCGGTTGTCGTCCCGCTGTACCTGCTGATCGCCAAGCTCAACCTCTACGACACCCTGCCCGCGGTGATCCTGCCGACGGCGGCCTTCGCGATGCCGGTGTCCGTGCTCGTCCTCACCGGCACCCTGCGGGACATCTCGGAGGAGCTGTACGAGGCGATGGCCCTGGACGGCGCCTCCTCGCTGCGGATGCTGTTCCAGCTGGTGATCCCGCTGGCCAAGGGCGGCATCAGCACGGTGGTGATCTACTCAGCGCTCCAGGCCTGGAACGGCTTCCTCTTCCCGCTGATCTTCACCCAGTCGGACGACCCCCGGGTCCTCACCCTCGGACTCTTCAACTACGTCAGCCAGTTCGGGGTCAACGTCCCCGCGCTGCTCGCCTCGGTCGTCCTCTCCGGCATCCCGATCTTCGCCGTCTACCTGGTGGCCCGCCGCGCCCTCGTCAGCGGCCTGATGGGCGTGGGCGGCAAGTGAAGCGGCCTTTCGAACCCTCCCTTACCGACAGGAGTTTCATGACCACCCCCTGGCGTGACCCCGCCCTTTCCGTCGCCGCCCGCGTCGAGGACCTGCTCTCCCGGATGACCCTGGAAGAGAAGACCGCCCAGCTGTACGGCGTGTGGGTGGGCGCCGCCACGGACGGGGCCGGTGTCGCCCCGCACCAGCACGACATGACCGTCGAGTACTCCGACGAGACATGGGCGGAGCTGATCAGCCACGGCCTCGGCCAGCTCACCCGTCCCTTCGGCACCGCCCCCGTCGATCCCGAGACCGGAGCCCGCTCCCTGGCCCGCGCCCAGCGCCGGATCGCCGAGGCGGGCCGGTTCGGCATCCCGGCGCTGGCGCACGAGGAGTGCCTCGCGGGCTTCACCGCGTGGGGCGCGACCGCCTACCCGGTCCCGCTGGCCTGGGGCGCGTCCTTCGACCCGGCGCTGGTGGAGGAGATGGCCCGGCGCATCGGCGAGGACCTGCGCTCGGTCGGCGTCCACCAGGGCCTCGCCCCGGTCCTGGACGTCGTACGGGATCTGCGCTGGGGCCGGGTGGAGGAGACCATCGGCGAGGACCCGTACCTGGTCGGCACGGTCGGCGCGGCCTACGTACGCGGCCTGGAGTCGGCCGGGGTCGTCGCCACGCTGAAGCACTTCGCCGGGTACGCCTCCTCGGCGGGCGCCCGCAACCTGGCGCCTGTGCGGGCGGGTGTGCGGGAGTTCGCGGACGTGACCCTGCCGCCGTTCGAGCACGCGCTGCGCGAGGGCGGCGCCCGCTCGGTGATGGCGGCGTACACCGAGACGGACGGCGTGCCCGCCTCGGCGGACCCGCGCCTGCTCACCGATCTGCTGCGCGACCAGTGGGGCTTCACCGGCACGGTGGTGGCCGACTACTTCGCCGTCGGCTTCCTCCAGACCCTGCACCGCGTCGCCGGCACCGACGCCGAGGCCGCCCACGCCGCGCTCACGGCCGGCATCGACGTGGAGCTGCCCACGGTGAAGTGCTACGGCACGCCTCTGCTGGAGGCGGTCCGGGCGGGCGAGGTCCCCGAGGAGCTGATCGACCGCGCCGCCCGACGGGTCCTGGCCCAGAAGTGTGAACTGGGGCTGCTCGACGAGGACTGGACGCCCGAGCCGGCCGGCCCCATCGACCTGGACTCGGCGGCGAACCGCGCCCTGGCCCGCCGCCTCGCGGAGGAGTCGGTGGTGCTGCTGTCCAACCCGGACGGCCTGCTGCCGCTGTCCCCCGACACCCGGATCGCGGTCGTCGGCCCCCGCGCCGCCGACCCGCTGGCCATGCTGGGCTGCTACTCCTTCCCCTCCCACGTGGGCGTCCAGCACCCCGAGATCCCCATGGGCATCGAGATCCCGACGCTCCTGGAGGCCCTGCGCACGGAACTCCCCGACGCGAAGGTGACGTTCACCGAGGGCTGCGGGGTGGACGACCCCGACACCTCCGGCTTCCCGGAGGCCGTGGCCCGTGCCGCCGAGGCCGACGTCTGCGTGGCCGTGCTCGGCGACCGGGCGGGCCTGTTCGGGCGGGGCACGTCGGGCGAGGGCTGCGACGCCCTGGACCTCCGGCTTCCCGGCGTGCAGGGCGAGCTGCTGGACGCCCTGGTCGCGACCGGCGTCCCGGTCGTCCTGGTCCTGCTCACCGGCCGCCCCTACGCCCTCGGCCGCTGGGACGGCCGGCTCGGCGCGGTCGTCCAGGCCTTCTTCCCCGGCGAGGAGGGCGGCCCGGCGGTGGCGGGCGTGCTGTCGGGCCGGGTGAACCCGTCCGGCCGGCTCCCGGTGAGCGTGCCCCGCGACCCCGGCGGCCAGCCGTGGACGTACCTCCAGCCGCCGCTGGGCCTGGCGGGCGAGGTCAGCAACCTCGACCCGACCCCGCTGTACCCCTTCGGCCACGGCCGCTCGTACACCGCGTTCACCTGGGAGGACATCACCGGCGGCACCCCCGAGATCGGCACGGACGGCTCGTACGACCTCTCCGTCACCGTCCGCAACACCGGCGACCGCGCGGGCGCCGAGGTCGTCCAGCTCTACCTCCACGACCCGGTCGCCAGCGTCACCCGCCCGGACGTGCGCCTGGTCGGCTACCAGCGCGTTCCCCTCGACCCCGGTGAGGCGGCCCGCGTGACCTTCCGCTTCGCCGCCGACCTGTCGGCGTTCACCGACCGCACCGGCCGCCGCGTGGTCGAACCGGGCGCCCTCCAGCTCCGCCTGGCGGCGTCCAGCACGGACGTACGGCACACCGCGGAGCTGACGCTGACCGGACCGGAGCGGGTACTGGGCCCGGACCGGGTTCTGCGCTGCGAGACGGAGGTGCGGCCGCCGGCCTGAGTCACCCTCCCGCGGGCGCGGCCCCCAACGACTCGAACCGCCACCGGTGCACGGCCCGGGTCACCAACTCACCGGACGGTTCCGGCAGTTCGGGCAGCTCGGCGTCGTAGGCGGCATCCCACCAGGTGATGACGAGCACCCGGTCCTGCGGCGCGCGGAAGGTCTCGCGGCGCTGCGGGGCCGGGGTCAGCTCCTGGACCCGGGCCCACTCCAGCAGCTCCTCGCCCTTCCCGGGGACCGCCCGCGCCTCCCACATCAGCGCGACCGTCACGAGTACAGGTTCTCCTTGCTGACCTCGTGCACGTGGTCGTGCCCGGGGACGTGCGGGTCGGTCACCGGCAGGGAGGAGTCCGCCGACAGGTCCCAGCTGGAGGCGGAGCGGTTGCGGGCGACCATCTCGGCGCCGAGGGCCGCGACCATCGCGCCGTTGTCGGTGCACAGCTTGGGGCGGGGCACCCGCAGCCGGATGCCGGCCGCCTCGCACCGCTCCTGGGCGAGCGCCCGCAGCCGGGAGTTGGCCGCCACGCCGCCGCCGATCATCAGGTGGTCGACGCCCTCGTCCTTGCAGGCCCGTACGGCCTTGCGGGTGAGCACGTCCACGACCGCCTCCTGGAAGGAGGCCGCCACGTCCCGCACCGGCACCTCCTCGCCCGCCGCCCGCTTGGCCTCGATCCAGCGGGCCACGGCCGTCTTCAGGCCGGAGAAGGAGAAGTCGTACGCCGGGTCGCGCGGGCCGGTGAGGCCGCGCGGGAAGGCGATCGCCTCCGGGTCGCCCTCGCGCGCATACCGGTCGATGACCGGGCCGCCGGGGAAGCCCAGGTTCAGCACCCGGGCGATCTTGTCGAAGGCCTCGCCGGCCGCGTCGTCGATGGTGGCGCCCATCGGGCGGACGTCGGAGGTGATGTCGGAGGACAGCAGCAGCGACGAGTGCCCGCCGCTGACCAGCAGCGCCATCGTCGGCTCGGGCAGCGGGCCGTGCTCCAGCTGGTCGACGCAGATGTGGGAGGCGAGGTGGTTGACGCCGTAGAGCGGCTTGCCGAGCGCGTAGGCGTAGGCCTTGGCCGCGGAGACGCCGACGAGGAGCGCGCCGGCGAGGCCGGGTCCGGCGGTGACCGCGATGCCGTCGAGGTCCTTCGCGCTGACGCCGGCCTCCTTCAGCGCGCGGTCGATGGTGGGCACCATCGCCTCCAGGTGGGCGCGGGAGGCGACCTCGGGGACGACACCGCCGAAGCGGGCGTGCTCGTCGACGCTGGAGGCGACGGCGTCGGCGAGCAGGGTGGTGCCGCGGACGATGCCGACGCCGGTCTCGTCGCAGGAGGTCTCGATGCCGAGGACGAGAGGTTCGTCAGCCATTGATCTCGGTTCCTTGTACGGAGGTTGCGGGGTCGGTCAGGCGCATCACCAGGGCGTCGATGTTGCCGGGCTGGTAGTAGCCGCGCCGGAAGCCGATGGGTTCGAAGCCGAAGCGCTCGTAGAGCTTCTGGGCGCGCACGTTGTCGACCCGGCACTCCAGCATCACCTCGGCGCACTCGAAGGCGGACGCGGCCCGCAGGAGTTCGGTGAGCAGCCGGGCGCCGAGTCCGGTGCCCCAGTGGTCGCGGGCGACGGCGATGGTCTGGACGTCGCCGATGTCACCGGCGGAGGCGAGGCCCGCGTAGCCGACGATCCGGCCGCCGCCCTCCGCCGCGACCTCGGCGACGACGTACCGCCGGGTCGCCTCGGGCCCGCGCGCATGGGCCAGCTCGGACCAGAACATGCCCCGCGACCAGGCGTCCTCGGGGAAGAGGTCCCGCTCCAGTCCGAGTACGGGGTCGATGTCCCACCAGCGCATCTCGCGCAGTCGGGGGTACGGGGTGCCGGTCACTTCGGGGTGACCACCTTGTAGTTCTTGGGGACCTGGGCGTCGGGCCGGCGCAGATACAGCGGCCGGGGCGCGGGCAGCTCCTCCCCCGCGGCCAGTCTGCGGGCGGCCAGGGAGGCGAGCGCGGCGGCGGAGACATGCTCGGGCTCGTGCGCGCTGGGGAAGGTGTCCGGGTACAGCAGCGCCCCGGCGCCGACCGCGGGCAGGCCCTTGACCTGCTCGGCGATGTCGGCGGGCCGGTCGACGGCCGGGTCGGTCACCCGGGTGCGGGAGTCCGCGTACCGCGCCCAGTAGACCTCCTTGCGCCGGGCGTCGGTCGCCACGACGAAGGGGCCCTCCAGGTCGGTGGCGTAGGCGAGGCCGTCGAGGGTGCACACACCGTGCACGGGGACGCCGAGGGCGAGCCCGAAGGTGTCGGCGGTCATCAGACCGACGCGCAGCCCGGTGTACGGACCGGGCCCGGTCCCTACGACGATGCCGGTCACGGCATCCAGCGCGAGCCCCGCCTCGGCGAGCACCCGGTCGACGGCCGGCAGCAGCAACTCGCCGTGCCGGCGCGCGTCCACCTGGCTGGACGAGGCGATGACATCCGTGCCGTCGTGCAGGGCGACGGTGACGGCGGGGGTGGCGGTATCCAGAGCGAGCAAGAGCACGCCAACAGCCTACGGCTCCCCGGGGCCCGTGTCGGAAGTCCCGGTCACCCGGCCCCCCGACTGCTACCGTCACCTCCCGTTACGGTACGTCTGTGGACATACGACGCGGAGGTGGGCGCCCATGGCCGGCACCAGCGCCGGAATCGTGACCGGACTGACGGCGGCGGCGATGGCGACGGTCGGGTACCTCGCCTATCAGGCGTCGGCGAACGTCCCGGCCGAGCTGGGCCGTCCGCAGACCGGCGGCAAGCCCGTGGCGGCCGTGTCGAAGGCGCCCCGGGACAGCCGGCACCCCACCGCGCTGCCGGGCGGCTCCGGCGCCGGGGAGCGGGTGGTGTACTCGCTGGACGACAACCGGGTGTGGCTCGTCGGCCCCGGCAACAAGGTGCTGCGCACCTTCGAGGTCACCCCGAGCACCGTCGACCCGGCGCCCGGCGTCTACCCGGTCACCTCGCGCTCCAAGCGCATCACCGGCTCCGACGGCGCCGCCATCGAGCACGTCGTCCGCTTCGCCAGTGTCGAGGGCGTGACCATCGGTTTCAGCGCGGCGGTGGACGGCTCCACCCCGCCGCCCGACCCGCGGACGCGGACCGGCGGCATCCGGCAGTCCCGCCCGGACGGGGACGCGATGTGGAAGTTCGCGACGATCGGCCAGAAGATCGTCGTCATCCGTTAGGGCGACTCCGCCCGGTAGGGGAACTCCGCCCGGTAGGGGACTACGCAGCCTCGCGGTGTCCGGTCACGCGCTGGACCACGTGTTCCTGCTCCGGTCGGCGGGGCTCACGGGGCGGCGTGGAGACGGCGGTCGCCGCCGCGCAGGACGCCAGCAGATCGCGCATGGACACCGCGGGCACCACGCGCGGCGGGGTCTCGTCTCGTTCCGGGGCCGGCATGGACGCCTCCTGGGGACCTGGGGGCGGACGTAGTTAGGTACACCTAACTACGGAGGGGATACCATGTGACCACGCCCGACCGCCCCGGCGCAATATCTTGCCGACAGCCTGTCGGAAACGTCGGCTCAGGCGGTCAGCGCGCTCAGGTCCGCCGCCGCCCAGCGCTCCCCGATCCCGGTCAGGGTCACGTGGCGCACCTCGTCCGTCGTGTCGCCCACGGCCCGGTGGATCAGCACGTGCAGCCGGTCCTCGGTCAGCTCCTCGACCTTGCCCTCGCCCCACTCCACGACGATCACCGAGTCCGGCAGCGAGACATCGAGGTCCAGGTCCTCCATCTCGTCGAGACCGCCGGACAGCCGGTAGGCGTCCACGTGGACGAGGGGCGGGCCGTCGCCGAGCGAGGGATGCACCCGGGCGATCACGAACGTCGGGGAGGTGACCGCTCCGCGCACGCCCATGCCCTCGCCTAGGCCGCGGGTGAGCGTGGTCTTGCCGGCGCCCAGCTCGCCGCTGAGCATCACCAGGTCGCCGGCGCGCAGCAGTTTGGCGAGCCGGCGGCCCAGCTCGCGCATCTGGTCGGGGGAGGTGACGGTGAGCTGGGCGGAGGACTCGTGCTCAGCCGGGTTGTGCGGTGCCGCTGGTGCTTCCATAGCCACCCACGGTAGCTCCTGCGGGCACGGCACCCGCGCGGGTGAGGAGGTCGGCGAGGCGGTCGGTGACCACTTCCGGGTGTTCCAGCATGACCAGATGCCCGGCGTCCGGCACCAGCACCAGCTCGGCGTCCGGCAGCCGATCGGCGATCGCCTCACTGTGCTCGCTGGGCGTGACCAGATCGCGCAGCCCGGCCAGCACCAGCACCGGCAGGCTCGCGAAGTGCGCCAGTGCCTCGGTCTTGTCGTGCTCGGTGAACGCCGGGTAGAACTCGGCGACCACGTCGATCGGGGTGCTCTCGATCATCCGCTCGGCGAACCGCTCCACGGCCGGGTCGACGTCCCGGGAGGCGAACGAGTACCGCTTGATGATCCCGGCGAACAGCTCGGCGGTGGCCCGCCGCCCCTTCTCCACCAGCTCGGCCCGCTGCCCGAGCGCCTTCAGGACCCCCGGCAGCACCCGGCGCACCGCGTTCACCCCGGCGACCGGCAGCCCGAAGTTGACCTCGCCGAGCCGCCCCGACGACGTACCGACCAGCGCGACGGCGACCACCCGCTCCCGGACCAGCGCCGGATACTGGTCGGCCAGCGCCATCACCGTCATTCCGCCCATGGAGTGACCGACCAGCACGATCGGCCCCTCCGGCACGGCCGCGTCCAGTACGGCCTTCAGATCGCGCCCCAGCTGGTCGATGCTGACCGGCACGCCGTCCGCCTGTGCCACCCCGCGCGCGGACCGGCCGTGGCTGCGCTGGTCCCAGTGCACGGTCCGTACGACGCCCCGGAGCGCCGCCCGCTGGAAGTGCCAGGAGTCCTGGCCGAGGCAGTAGCCGTGGC
Source organism: Streptomyces sp. NPDC030838 (assembly GCF_055572035.1). Classification (NCBI taxonomy): domain Bacteria; kingdom Bacillati; phylum Actinomycetota; class Actinomycetes; order Kitasatosporales; family Streptomycetaceae; genus Streptomyces; species Streptomyces sp. NPDC030838. Next base: position 473,066 of record NZ_JBVIED010000002.1, read on the forward strand.
TGAAGACGACGGTGACGGGCGCGGGCGCCTTGCGGCCGAAGAGCCGGCGGCGGCGCGGGCTGACGGCGGCCCGGGTGTCCGGGTCGACGTCGTCGACCTCGTAGTACAGCTCCGTGCCGTCGTCGGCGTACGCCTTGCCGGGGGTGCCGCGCAGCGCGCCGTACGGCCCCGCCGAGTCGAGGGCGAGACGGGCCTTGCGGCGCACGTCCCGGCCGACGGTCATCCGCTCCAGGGCGACGCCGGCCGCCGCGCCCGCGGCCAGCACACCTATCGCGGCGCCCGCGATCCCGGTCGCCCGGCGCCAGTTCCCGGCCGCTCCCGCGGCGGAGACGACGGCCGCGGCGTCCGCGACGGCCTTCGGGCTGCTCTCGCTCACGTACGCTCCTCACCGACTGACGCGCTACTGACCGGTCGCTTACCGGTTACCCGTTCTCGTGCCCGTTCACATCGACGTTCACATAGACGCGGGGAACACGCGTTCCGATGCGGGTGACGATCTCGTACGCGATGGTCCCCGCCGCCTGCGCCCAGTCCTCGGCGGTCGGCTCACCGCGGTCGCCGGGCCCGAACAGCACGGCCTCCTCGCCCGGCGCGGGCTCGTCGCCGCCGAGGTCCACGACGAACTGGTCCATCGCGATCCGCCCCGCGGCCGTCCGCCACTTGCCGCCGACCAGCACCGGACCGGTGCCCGAGGCGTGCCGGGGGATGCCGTCCGCGTAGCCGAGCGGGACCAGGCCGAGGGTGGTCTCGCCCGCCGTGGTGTACCGGTGGCCGTAACTGACCCCGTGTCCGCCGGGGACCTGCTTCACCAGGGCGAGCGAGGCGGACAGGGTCATCACCGGCCGCAGCCCGAAGTCCGCCGGGGTGCCGAGCTCCGGGCTGGGCGAGATGCCGTACACGGCGATACCGGGGCGCACCAGGTCGAAGTGGGCCTCGGGAAGGGTGAGCGTGGCCGGCGAGTTGGCGATGTGCCGTACCTCCGGGCGCGCCCCCTGGCCCTCCGCGTACGCCAGCATCTCCCGGAACCGGTCCAGTTGGGCGGCGATGGAGGGATGACCCGGCTCGTCGGCACAGGCGAAGTGCGACCACAGCCCGGTGACCCGCACCAGGCCCTCGCGCTCGGCCCGCAGCGCGGCCCCGACCAGTTCCTCCCAGTCCCCGCCGGGCTGGCACCCGTTCCGCCCGAGCCCGGTGTCGGCCTTGAGCTGCACCCGCGCCGGACGCCCCGCGAGCCGCGCGGCGGCCGTGACCTCGTCGAGCGCCCACATCCCGCTGACGGACACGTCGAGGTCGGCCTCGATCGCCTCCCGCCACGGCCCGCCGGGCGTCCACAGCCAGCACATGATCCGCACGTCCGCGGGCACCGCACCGGACGCGCGCAGCGCCAGCGCCTCCTCCGGCGTGGCGGTGCCCAGCCAGGTCGCCCCCGCCTCCACGGCCGCGCGGGCACACGGCACCGCCCCGTGGCCGTACGCCTCGGACTTCACCACGGCCATCAGGGCCGCGCCGGGCGCGTGGGCGCGCAGGGCCCGCACATTGGCGCGCAGCGCGGCCAGATCGATCTCGGCGCGGGCGCGCAGCGGGGCGGTCGGCAGATGTGCAGTCGTACTCATCGCGCCCAGTGTCTCAGAGGCCCCGGACGGCCCGGGCGACCGCCAGGGCCCACGAGGCCCGGTACGGCTTCCTAACTCCCCGGCCTGCGCCCCCACACGTACACCTGGTCGCCGCTCTTCAGCACGTCCCACAGCTTGCGCGCGTCGGCGAGCCGCAGATTGACGCAGCCCATCGATCCGACGGTCGTGTGGATGGTGTCGTACACCCCGTGGAAGGCCTGCCCGCCACTGAAGAACTGGGAGTACGGCATGGGCGTGCCGTAGAGGGTCGACACATGGTTCTTGTGGCGCCAGTAGATCTTGTGCCACCCGCCGCGCGTCGCGTGCCCGGCCCGCCCGCTGCGCATCGGCACCGGACCGAAGACGACCCGCTCCCCCTTCTGCACCCAGGTCAGCTGCCGGTCGAGATCGACACAGGCGACCTGGTGCGTGCGCACCGGGCACTTCTTCGCGGCGTTGGGGTTCGCGCGGGCGGCGAGGAACTGCATGTGCGCCCAGGTCACCGGCCCGGCGAACCCGATGGCCGGCTTGATCTTGTGCTTCTCCTGGAACGCGCGGATCGCCTCGCAGTCGGCCGCCGACTGCTTCCCGTCCACCTTCAGCTTCAGCCAGCGCTCGACCTGCCGCTGGTACGGCCCCGCCTTCGTACTGCACACCACCCGCGCCACCGCGTCCCCCAACGGCACGTACTCGACGAGCGCGTACGCCCGCTCCGGCGCGTCGCTGGGCTCGAGGGCGTCCTCCGCGACCGACGGCTGATAGACCTGCGGCGCCAGCACCTGGTCGGGCGTATCGACGGGACCCGTCTGATACACCCCGGGCACGAGCTCGGCGTCCACGCTCGTGGCGGGAGGCGGCGGCTGGGGGGCGGCCCACACGGCACCGACGGGCAACAGCGCGGCGGCCGCGAGCGCGACGGCGACACTTCGGGAAGCGACGAATCCGCTGATCACCCGATCAGGAATACCCAGGACCCCACTGACACCAGCACGGCACGAGCAGGGGCCACCCGTTCAGCCCCCCACCGGCGTAGCTGCGGGCAGTCGTGCCTCCCCCAGTGCCTTAAGGGCCTGGGGGGACCCCCAGGGCGGCACGGGTGGGCGCAGCGGCACCCCGTCACGCCGGGCTGCGCACCCCACCTCGCCCAGCCCCACTCCGGGCACAGCTCAAACGGAGGCCCTGCTCACCGAAGTTCGCTCACCGCCGTACACACATCCCGCCAAGCCCGAGGCACCGCCTCCGCCACATCCCGCGCCCCCACCGGCGCCCCCTCCGCCGCGAACCTCCCGGCGAGCCCGTGCAGATACGCCCCCGCACTCCCCGCGTCCACCGCCGACAACCCCGCCGCCAGCAACGACCCGGTCAGCCCGGACAGCACATCCCCACTCCCGGCCGTGGCCAGCCAGGACGTCCCGGTCGGATTCACCCGCACGGCCCCCCGTCCCCCCGGCCCCGCGACCAACGTCGTCGACCCCTTCAGCAACACCGCCGCCCCGTACCGCACCGCCAGCTCCCGCACCGCCGCCAGCCGGGCACCCTCGACCTCCTCCCGGCTCACCCCGAGCAACGCCGCCGCCTCCCCGGCATGCGGCGTCATCAACGTCGGCGCCGTACGCGCGCGTACGGCAGCCACATCGGCCAGCCGCAACCCGTCCGCGTCGATCAGCACCGGCACATCCGCCGCCAGCACCTCGGCGACCGTCCCCGCGTCGTCCCCGGCCCCCGGCCCGACGACCCAGGCCTGCACCCGCCCCGCCCGCCTGGGCCCGGTGTCGGACACCAGCGTCTCGGGGAAGCGGGCGATGACCGCGTCCCCGGCCGGCCCCACGTACCGCACGGCCCCGGCCCCGCCCCGCAGCGCCCCGGCGACCGCCAGCACGGCCGCGCCCGGGTAGCGCGCGGACCCGGCGGCGACACCGACGACCCCCCGCCGGTACTTGTCGCTCTCCGCCGCCGGCACCGGCAGCAGCGCCGCGACGTCCGCGTGCTGCAACGCCTCCAGCTCGGGCTCCGCCGGCAGTTCGAGCCCGATGTCGACGAGCCGTACCGTCCCGGCGTACTCCCGCGCCGGATCGATCAGCAGCCCCGGCTTGTGCGTCCCGAAGGTCACCGTCAGATCGGCCCGCAGCGCCGCGCCCCGCACCTCACCGGTGTCGACGTCGACGCCGCTCGGCAGATCGACGGCGACGACGGCGGCCCGGGACCGCGCCGCCGCCTCGGCGAGCGGTACGGCCTCCGCCCGCAGCCCGCCCTTCCCGCCGATCCCGACGATCCCGTCGACGACGAGATCGGCTCCCTCGACCAGCCGCTCCCCCGCCCCGGCCGCCGCGACCGTGCCGCCCGCCCGCCGCAGCGCGGCGAGTCCGCCCGCGTGCGCCCGCTCGGGGGACAGCAGGACGGCCGTGACGCCCGCGCCGCGCCGGGCGAGCCGGGCCCCGGCGTACAGGGCGTCGCCGCCGTTGTCGCCGCTGCCGACCAGCAGCACGACCCGGCTGCCGTACACCCGCCCGAGCAGCTGTGCGCAGGCGGTCGCCAGGCCCGCCGCCGCCCGCTGCATCAACGTTCCCTCCGGCAGCCGCGCCATCAGCTCACGCTCCGCCGCCCTCACCGTCTCCACGCCGTACGCAGTCCGCATGCGTCCGAGTCTCCCGTACGTCGCTCCAGGCCTCACCGATCCCGCCGTACCCATTGACGCACCGGCGCCCCGTTGCCACACTCACCGGCCCCCACAGGATGAATCGATTCAGTCGAATCGATTCGACGAGAGGACGCACCCGCATGGGACGCAGAGCCGCACTCCTCGCCGCCACCGGCGCCGCCGCCCTCCTCGCCACCGCCGGCACCCTCACCGCACCGACCGCGACGGCCGCCCCGGAAGCCGCCACCGCCGCGGCCGCCGCCTGCGGCGAGGGCTCCTACCAGGCCGAGGCGGTCCTGAACGGCAGCACCTGGACGGCCCGCCGGGGCGGCACCGTCGTGCACACGGGCACGGACATGCGCGCGGCCGTACAGGCGGCCGTGAACAGCCTGACCGCCGGACGGACCACGAAGGAACGGGTCGTGGTCCGGGGCTCCGGCTCGATCTCGGCCGGCTCCCGCATCTCCCTGCCCAGCTACACCGCACTCGACGTCTGCGGCACCATCAACGTCACCGGCACGGGCACCGGCGACCAGGCACCCGTCTACTCGCGCGGCACCCGCGACATCGAGGTGCAGCACCTGAACGTCACCGGCAGCCCGCTGTACGGGATCTTCCTGCGCAACGTCCAGAACGCCACCCTCGGCCAGATCGACATGCGCCTGTCGTCCGGCCTCGGCATCCGCATCGACAACCGCGGCGACACCACCCAGTGGACCCGCAACGTCCGCATCGACAGCGTCTACGTCTCCGGCGCCTCCAGCCACGCTGTGGAGACCTACGGCGTCGACGGCCTCACCGTCGGCACGGTCACGGCCCGTAACGTGGGCGAGTCGGGCCTGCTGCTCAACCAGACCGTGAACGCCACCGTGACCAAGGTGGACGCGGAGAACGCCGGCACGGGCACCGGCTACGCCGCCTTCCGCATGGCCAACCGCAACGGCCGGATCGGCAGCTCCTACCCGACGAACATCCGCGTCGGCGAGGTCGTCGCACGCGGCGGCGGACGCGGTGTGTTCTGCGTCTCGGAGAGCGGCGGCGCGGTCATCGACCGGGTGACGCTGTCGAACACCGGCAACAACGCCGTCCTCATCGAGAACTGCTACAACGTCAACCTCGCCGCCCAGAGCGGAAGCGTCACCGGTGGCGGCGAGATCCGCCTGGCGGCCCGCTCGGAGTTCCCGAACAACAGGGACATCACCGTCCAGAACCTGACGGTGACCAACTCGTCGATCCGGGAGAACCCCTGCGGCGAGAACACCACGTTCCGCAACAACACCCTGGTCAACAGCACGCAGTCGATCTGCTGACCGCCGGGCGCCCGCCCCTCAGCCCTCCGCGACCACCACCGCCGAAGCCACTCCCGCGTCATGACTGAGCGACACATGCCACGACTGCACGCCCAGTTCCGCCGCGCGGGCGGCGACCGTTCCGGTGACCCGTAGCCGGGGGCGGCCGCTGTCCTCGACGTAGACCTCGGCGTCGGTCCAGAGCAGGCCGGGCGGGGCGCCGAGGGCCTTGGCCACGGCCTCCTTCGCGGCGAACCGGGCCGCGAGGGAGGCGGGGCCCCGGCGCTCGCCGCTGGGCAGCAGCAACTCGCTGTCCCGGAAGAGGCGTCGGGCCAGGCCGGGGGTGCGCTCCAGGGATGCGGCGAAACGGTCGATCTCGGCGACGTCGATACCGACTCCGATGATGCTCATGCCGAGCACCCTACGGTCGGACGGACCCCCTCCGGGCTGCTAGCCTGCGGCGACTTCACACGCACACAGGCCGGCGCGCCCTGGGGGGCCAGCTCGCGCGCCCGGCGCTGCCATCACAGCCAGGGGGCGGAGGAATGAGCAGGACCACCAGCGGCATACCGGGCGCGGTGCCCGGAACGGGGCCGTTCTTCGACCCGTACGACACCCTGCCCGAACTCCTCCCGCTGCGCACGGCCGCCCGCGCCGGCGACTGGGCCGCCGTACGGGCGTACTTCGCCGCCCTCGACTCGCCGGAGAAGGCGAGCTTCGCCGTCGGGCTGCTCGCCGAGGAGGACGGCGTCGAGACCATGCTGGAGCGGGTCGCGGCCGAGCATCCGGCCGATCCGCTGCCGCGCACCCTGCTCGCCGACCGGTATGTGCGCATCGGCTGGAAGATCCGCAGCGATCTGCGCGCCGAGCATGTGTCCCGGGACCAGTTCGCGCAGTTCCACGAGTGGCTGCGCAGGGCCGAGCAGATCCTCATCGAGGTGTGCGCGCAGCAGCCGTGGTACGCCCCCGCCTGGACCGTACGGCTGATCACCGCGCGCGGGCTCCAGCTCGGCCAGGCCGAGGCGCGCCGCCGCTACGACCGGCTCAGCGCCCACCACCCGCACCACTACCCGGCGCAGACGCAGCTGCTCCAGCAGCTGTGCCCGAAGTGGAGCGGCTCCTGGGACGCCGCGCACGGTTTCGCCCGCGAGGCCACCACCGCCGCGCCCGACGGCGCGCACACCGGCGCCCTGGTCGCGCTGGCCCACCTGGAGCGCTGGCTGGACCTGGACGGCCCCGAGGCCGGGGCGTACATGCGGGGCGTCGCGGTCCGCGACGACCTGCGGTTCGCCGCGCAGGTGTCCGTACTGCACCCGGACTACCGGCCCGGCTGGCACTGGATCGGCGCGCACAGCGCGTTCGCGATGGCCTTCTCCCTCGGCGGTCACTTCGAGGACGCCCAGCGCCACTTCGCGATCCTCGGCGACCGGGCCAGCGACTTCCCGTGGTCGTATCTGTCCGATCCGAAGGCCGCGTTCGTGAAGTACCGCAAGTCCGCGCTGGCGACGATCTGAGGGGGCGCCACAGATGACCACCGACCTCACCGGCATGTCCGACGCCACCGGCCTCGACGCCCTCTCCGGGCTGATCTCCCACACCACCACCCAGGGCATCCCCACCCTGTACGCCCCGGCGCAGGGCGGCGAGATCACCGCCGGTCTGTTCTTCCGGGTCGGCCGCGCCGACGAGACCCTCGCCACCAGCGGCATCACCCACCTGGTGGAGCATCTGGCCCTGCACCGGCTCGGCCTGTCCGACCTGCACTACAACGGCGCCACCGCGAACGCCTACACCCTCTTCCACGTCACCGGCAGCGAGGAGGAGGTCGTCGCGCACCTGAACGCCGTCTGCGCGGCCCTGCGCGATCTGCCGCTGGACCGGCTGGAGACCGAGAAGGAGATCCTGCGCACGGAGGCCGCCGGGCGCGGGCAGGGCCCCAACTCCCAGATGCCGCTGTGGCGTTACGGAGCGCAGGGCTACGGCCTGTCCAGCTATCGCGAGCTGGGCACCTGGAGCCTCACCGCCGACCAGGTCCGGCACTGGGCGCAGACCCGGTTCACCCGGGACAACGCGGTGCTGTGGATCACCAGCGACCATGTCCCGGCGGGCCTGGACCTCACGCTGCCCGCCGGCACCCGGATACCGGCTCCGGCCGCGACCAGCGCGCTGCCCGTCACCCCGGCCTACATCCACGGCGACGACGGCCATGTCGTCTTCACCTCCGTGCTGCGCCGCACCACCGCCGCCTCCGTCTTCGCCGACGTCCTCGGCCGCGCCCTCTTCCAGGACCTGCGCCAGGAGGGCGGCTACTCCTACACGGCGGAGGCCGACTACACCCCGCGCGACGCCGGCTTCGCCACCCTCACCGCGTACGCGGACGCCCTGCCGCAGAAGCAGGACGCCGTCGTCGGCGGCTTCGTCGACACGCTCGCGCGGCTGCGGGCGGGGCGGATCGAGCAGGCGGAGCTGGACACCGTACGCGGCAAGATCCTGAAGATGTACGACGTGCCGGACCTCGGCGCCGCCGCGCTGCCGTCGTACGCGCTGAGCCTGCTGCTCGGCCACCGGATCCTCTCCCCCGACCAGCACCGGGCCGAGCTGGAGGCGGTCACCGTCGACGACCTGCGCGAGGTGGCCCGCGAGGCGTGGGACGCCGGGCTGCTCCAGGTGCCGGGACGGGGTGCCGACTGGGCGGGCTTCACGCTCGCCCCGCAGTACTCGGCGGACGCCGTCACCGGCACCCGGCACGCCTCCCTGGAGGACGAACGGGTCACCCTGGTCATCGGCGCGGAGGGGGTCAGCCTGCTGACGCCGGGCGGGCCGGTGACCGTGCGCTACGACGCCTGCGCGGCGATGTCCGTACGGCCCGACGGGGCGCGCAGCCTCACCGGGCACGACGGTTTCTCCGTCAGCGTGGAGCCCACCCTCTACCGGGGCGTCACCCCCGACCGCATCGCGGCCCTCGACGCGGCCGTGCCGCCGGGCGCGGTGGTCCGGCTCCCGGCCCGGGACCCGGAGGACATCCCCCGCCCGCGCGAACGCCCGAAGGGTTCCGGGCGCACGCCCGGCCGCCGGGGCATGGCCGCCTGGGCCTGGCAGATCGGGTTCTGGCTCAGCACCGCCCTGACCCTCGTCTGGGGCCTGCTGTGCGCCCTGGTCACCGTCGACGAGGCCGGCGCCGCCCGCCCCGAGTGGGACGCGGTCATCGGCATCTGGGGGCTGGAGCTGCCGCTGCTGTTCGTGAGCTGGAAGCTCTTCCGGGAGCCGCGCCGCAAGCGCTGACGCGTGGTCGAGGTACTGGTTCGGCTGCCGGTCCGTTGTGGCTGGTCGCGCCCACGCGGCGAAGCCGCACATTGTCACAGTCCCGCGCCCCTCAGGGGCGCGGGACACCCCGCCCCGACCGCCTACTCCACCGTCACCGACTTCGCCAGGTTCCGCGGCTGGTCCACCTCGTTGCCGCGGGCCGTCGCCAGCTCGCAGGCGAAGACCTGGAGGGGCACCGTCGCCACCAGCGGCTGGAGCAGGGTGGGGGTGGCCGGGACCCGGATGAGGTGGTCGGCGTACGGGACGACCGCCTCGTCGCCCTCCTCGGCGATCACGATGGTGCGGGCGCCGCGGGCACGGATCTCCTGGATGTTGGAGACGATCTTGTCGTGCAGCACGGACCGCCCGCGCGGCGACGGCACGACCACCACCACCGGCAGGTCCTCCTCGATCAGCGCGATCGGCCCGTGCTTCAGCTCGCCCGCCGCGAAGCCCTCGGCGTGCATGTAGGCGAGTTCCTTGAGCTTGAGCGCGCCCTCCAGCGCCACCGGATAGCCGACGTGCCGGCCCAGGAAGAGCACGGTGTTCTTGTGCGCGAGGGTGCGGGCCAGCTCCCGTACCGGCTCCATGGTCTCCAGCACCCGCTCGACCTCGCCGGAGATCTTCGACAGCTCGCGGACGACGTCCTGGATCTCGTCGCCCCACTTGGTGCCGCGCACCTGCCCCAGGTACAGCGCCACCAGGTAGCAGGCCACCAGCTGGGTGAGGAACGCCTTGGTGGAGGCGACGGCGACCTCGGGCCCGGCGTGCGTGTACAGCACGGCGTCCGACTCGCGCGGGATCGTCGAGCCGTTGGTGTTGCAGATCGCCAGCACCCTGGACCCCTGCTCGCGGGCGTGCCGCAGCGCCATCAGGGTGTCCATGGTCTCGCCGGACTGGGAGATGGCGATGACCAGCGTCTGCGGGTCGAGGATCGGGTCGCGGTAGCGGAACTCGCTGGCCAGCTCCACCTCGCAGGGGATCCGCGTCCAGTGCTCGATGGCGTACTTGGCGATCAGCCCGGCGTGGAAGGCCGTACCGCACGCGACGATGACGATCTTGTCGATCTCCCGCAGCGCCCCCGGCGGGATCCGCACCTCGTCCAGGGTCAGCGACCCGGAGGCGTCGATCCGGCCGAGGAGGGTGTCGGCGACCGCCTTCGGCTGCTCGGCGATCTCCTTGAGCATGAAGTAGTCGTAGCCGCCCTTCTCGGCGGCCGAGGCGTCCCAGTCGATGTCGTACGAGCGCACGTCCACCGGGCTGCCGTCGAAGCCGGTGACGGTCACGCCGTCCCGGCGCAGCTCGACCACCTGGTCCTGGCCCAGCTCGATCGCGGAGCGGGTGTGGGCGATGAACGCGGCGACGTCCGAGGCGAGGAAGGCCTCGTCCTCGCCGACACCGACGACGAGCGGCGAGTTGCGGCGCGCGCCGACCACCACGTCCGGCTCGTCGGCGTGCACGGCGACCAGCGTGAACGCGCCCTCCAGCCGCCGGCACACCAGGCGCATGGCCTCGGCGAGATCCGCGCAGGAGGAGAACTCCTCGGCGAGCAGATGGGCCACGACCTCGGTGTCGGTCTCGGAGGCCAGCTCGTGTCCGCGCTCGGCCAGTTCGGCCCGCAGGGCGGCGAAGTTCTCGATGATCCCGTTGTGGACGACGGCGACCCGGCCCGCGTTGTCGAGGTGCGGGTGGGCGTTGGTGTCGGTGGGCCCGCCGTGGGTGGCCCAGCGGGTGTGTCCGACGCCGGTGGAGCCGGTCGGCAGCGGCCGTTCCGCCAGTTCCTTCTCCAGGTTGACCAGCTTGCCCGCCCGCTTCGCGGCGGCCAGTCCGCCGTCGGCGAGCACGGCGACACCGGCCGAGTCGTATCCCCGGTACTCCAGCCGCTTCAGCCCGGCCATCACGACATCGAGCGCCGACTGCGACCCCACGTATCCCACAATTCCGCACATGGGCGGCAGCCTACGATCGTTTCGCGCGCCGAACCCGCCGTCGCGTGCCCGAAATCGGAAATTCCCACCGGGGTACGAAGCCCCGAACGGACCACTCTCAGGTCTTCGCCCGGTACGCCCGCATCGCCAGCGGATAGAACACCAGCGCGATGCCCGCCGCCCAGGCCAGCGACCACAGCACCGGCTCCGCGACCGGCCCGCCGAGCAGCAACCCGCGGAACGCGTCGGACAGATGGGTCACCGGATTGACGTCGCTCCACGCCTGCAGCCACCCCGGCATGGTCTCCACCCGGACGAACGCGCTGCTGGTGAAGGTGATCGGGAAGATCAGCGTGAAGGCGAACGCCTGCACCTTCTCCGCGTCTCCCGCGAGCATCCCGATCAGCACCGCGCTCCACGACACGGCCGCGGCGAACACCACCAGCAGCACCGTGCCGAGCAGGAACCCGCCGAGTCCCCCGGTGATCCGGAAGCCGAGCAGCAGCCCGAGGCCGATCATCAGCAGCATCGCCCACACATGCTTGGCGAGGTCCGCGGTGATCCGCCCGATCAGCGGCGCCGAGCGGGCTATCGGCAGACTGCGCAGCCGGTCGAAGACGCCCTTGGTGAGGTCGGTGTTGAGCGCCATCGCCGTGTACATCGTCATGAACAGGGTGTTCTGCACGATGATCCCCGGCAGCGCGTACTTCAGATACGCCTCCGGGGATCCGGCCATCTGGCCGCCCAGCACATAGGTGAAGAGGAACACGAACATGATCGGCGTGATGCTGTAGTCGACCAGTTCGAGCGGGTTGTGCTTGACGGCGACCAGACTGCGCCAGGCCATCGTGAAGGTCTGCCGCAGTCCCGCGAGGGGACGTACGCGGCCCGAGGCGCTGATCGGCGCGGTGATGGTGGTGGCGGTCACGGCCGCATCACCGCCTTCCGCGGCTCGTTCTCCTCGTCCCGGACGGCCGCGCCGCCATTGCCCTCGGGCGCGCCGTGCTCCGCGCGGTGGCCGGTCAGGGCGAGGAAGACCTCGTCGAGCGAGGAGCGGCGCAACGCCAGCTCCCCCACCCCGATCCCCTCGCGGTCCAGCGCGCGCACGACGGCCGGCATCAGCTCGGGGTCCTTCACCGGGGCGGTGATCGTCTCGCCCTCGATCCGGGCCTGCGGACCGGCGGCCCCCGCCACCAGCGCGTGCGCCCGCGCGAGGTCCTGCCCGAGGATCGGACGCAGCTCCAGCACCTGCCCGCCGACCTGGGACTTCAGCTGGTCGGGGGTGCCTTCGGCGATCACCCGGCCCTTGTCGATCACGACGATGTCGTCGGCGAGCACATCGGCCTCGTTCAGATACTGCGTGGTCAGCAGCGCCGTCGCGCCGTCCGCGACCAGTGCGCGCAGCATGCCCCACAGCTCACCGCGGCTGTGGGGATCGAGGCCGGTGGTCGGCTCGTCGAGGAAGAGGATGCTGGGCCGGCCCACGAGACTGGCCGCCAAGTCCAGACGGCGGCGCATCCCGCCGGAGAAGGTCTTCACGGCCCGCCCGGCCGCGTGCGTCAGCTGAAAGCGCTCCAGCAGCTCTCCCGCCCGCGCCTTCGCCTCCCGCCGCGGCAGCCCGAGCAGGCGCCCGATGAGCAGCAGGTTCTCCGCACCGGTCAGGTTCTCGTCCACCGCGGCGTACTGCCCGGTCAGGCCGACGAGGGCGCGCACCACTCCGGCGTCCCGGACCACGTCGTGCCCGGCCACCCGGGCCGTGCCGCCGTCCGGGCGCAGCAGCGTCGCGAAGATCCGCACCGCGGTGGTCTTCCCGGCGCCGTTGGGCCCGAGCAGCCCGAGCACCGAGCCCTTACGGGCCGCCAGATCGACACCGGCCAGCGCCTCCGTCTCTCTGAACCGTTTGACCAGGCCTTCCGCCTCTATCGCATACGTCATGGGTCACCCCTGGAGTTCGTGGACCCGGCCGAGCCCACCTCTCCGACAACTGTGACGCACGCCACTGACATTCCCCCGTTCGCCCGGGTTCCTCCCGGTCCATCCGGTGTCCGCGCCCGCGTGACGGATCCCACCTCACCGTCCGTTCGTACTCCCGTAACAATGGACTGTGATCTCTCCGGCCTCCTCGATGCCCCGGAGCGCCCACCGGCCCCGCCCGGAGGCGACTCCCTACGTCGACCTCACCCGCGCCGAGTGGAGCGACCTGCGCGACAAGACGCCGCTGCCGCTCACCGCCGAGGAGGTCGAGAAGCTGCGCGGCCTGGGCGACGTCATCGACCTCGACGAGGTGCGGGACATCTACCTCCCGCTGTCCCGCCTCCTGAACCTCTACGTCGGCGCCACGGACGGCCTGCGCGGCGCCCTGAACACCTTCCTCGGCGAACAGGGCTCGCAGTCCGGCACCCCGTTCGTCATAGGGGTCGCCGGTTCGGTCGCCGTCGGCAAGTCCACGGTCGCCCGCCTGCTCCAGGCCCTGCTCTCCCGCTGGCCGGAGCACCCGCGGGTCGAACTGGTCACCACGGACGGCTTCCTGCTGCCCACCAAGGAGCTGCAGGCCCGCGGCCTGATGTCGCGGAAAGGTTTCCCCGAGTCCTACGACCGGCGCGCCCTGACCCGTTTCGTCGCCGACATCAAGGCGGGCAAGGAAGAGGTCACCGCCCCCGTCTACTCCCACCTGATCTACGACATCGTCCCCGGCGAGAAGCTCACCGTCCGCCGCCCGGACATCCTGATCGTCGAGGGCCTGAACGTCCTCCAGCCCGCCCTGCCCGGCAAGGACGGCCGCACCCGGGTCGGCCTCGCCGACTACTTCGACTTCAGCGTGTACGTCGACGCCCGCACCGAGGACATCGAGCGCTGGTACCTCAACCGGTTCCGCAAGCTGCGCGCGACCGCCTTCCAGGACCCCTCCTCCTACTTCCGCAGGTACACCCAGGTGTCGGAGGAGGAGGCCCTGGACTACGCCCGCACGATGTGGCGCACCATCAACAAGCCCAATCTGGTGGAGAACATCGCCCCCACCCGCGGCCGCGCCACCCTGGTCGTGCGCAAGGGCCCCGACCACAAGGTGCAGCGCCTGAGCCTGCGCAAGCTGTAAAGCGGTCACGGGAGCCTGTTAGAAAGGCGTCATGCTGCATCTGCGCCTGATCACCCCGGCCGAGAAGACCGACGCCGTGGTCCGCCTGATCGAGAAGACGGTCGGCACCACCCACCTGGTCGTGGTGCCGGGCGCCGCCCGCAACCCGGCCGGCGATGTCGTGATGTGCGACGTCGCCCGCGAGGCCGGAGACGACCTCCTCTCCGAACTCCGCGAGCTGGACCTCGACCGGTCCGGCTCGATCGCGGTCGAGAACATCGACCTGATCCTGTCCAAACGCGCCGAGAAGGCCGAGGAGGAGGCCCCCGGCGAGGCCGCGGACGCCGTCCTGTGGGAGCAGCTGGCGGAGGAGACGCACGAGGAGTCGACGCTCTCCATCACCTACCTGGCCTTCATCACCCTGGCCACGATGATCGCGGCCTGCGGTGTGGTGCTCGACAACGCGATCCTGATCGTCGGCGCGATGGCGGTGGGCCCCGAGTTCGGCCCGCTGGCCGGCTTCTGCACGGCCCTCGTCCAGCGGCGCCACGCGCGGCTGGCCCTGCGCTCCCTGATCGCCCTGCTGGCCGGCTTCGCGGTGGCCATGGCGGTGACGGTCGGCTTCAGCTACTTCATGGACGCCGTCGGATTGTTCAGCGCCGAGGCCCTGGACGCCGAACGCCCCAACACCAACTTCATCTACCGCCCCGACTTGTTCTCCTTCGTCGTCGCGGTCCTGGCGGGCTGCGCCGGCACCCTCTCCCTGACCTCGGCGAAGTCCGGCGCCCTGGTGGGCGTCGCCATCTCGGTCACCACGGTCCCGGCCGCCGCCAACGCGGCGGTCGCCTTCAGCTACGACGAGTACCGCCAGGCCTGGGGCTCCACCCAACAGCTCCTGCTGAACCTCCTGGGCATCGTCCTGGCGGGCACCCTCACCCTGCTGATCCAGAAGGCCCTGTGGTCAAAGAAGGTCCGCCACAAAATCGCGCCGTAGAGAAACTCCCTCAGGGGCGCGGGGCTCTGCCAATATGCGGCTCCGCCGCGTGGGCGCGACCAGCCACGGACAACCCGCAGCCCGCAACGCACAGAACCCCGCCCCCCGAACCCGGCGAAAAACTAACCCAGCGCAGACTTCACCGCATCAGCCAACCGCCCAGCCACAGACCGAGCCTGCTCGATATCCGCCGCCTCGACCATCACCCGAACCAACGGCTCAGTCCCGGACGGCCGCAGCAGAACACGCCCCGTCGCCCCCAACTCCCGCTCCGCCTCGGCAACAGCGGCAGCGACATCCGCCGAGGTCGAGACCCGGGACTTGTCCACATCCGGCACATTGATCAGCACCTGCGGCAACCGCTCCATCACACCCGCCAGCTCCCGCAGGGACCGCCCGGTCTCCGCGACCCGAGCGGCCAGCAGCAGCCCGGTCAGCGTGCCGTCACCGGTGGTCGCGTGGTCGAGGATGATCACATGCCCGGACTGTTCGCCACCGAGCGCGAAGCCGTGCTCCTTCATCTCCTCCAGGACGTACCGGTCCCCGACCGCCGTCTGGACGAGCCGGATCCCCTCCCGCTCCAGCGCGAGCTTGAACCCCAGGTTGGACATCACGGTGGCGACCACGGTGTCGGCCCGCAGCACCGACCGCTCCCGCATCGCCAGCGCCAGCACGGCCAGGATCTGGTCGCCGTCGACCTCCTCACCGGTGTGGTCCACGGCGAGGCACCGATCGGCGTCCCCGTCATGCGCGACACCGAAGTCCGCGCCGTGCTCGACGACGGCGGCCTTCAGCAGATCCAGATGCGTCGACCCGCATCCGTCGTTGATGTTCAGCCCGTCCGGCTCCGCGCCAATGGTGATCACTTCGGCACCGGCCCGCGCGAAGGCCTCCGGAGACACCCGGAACGCCGCGCCGTGCGCCTCGTCGAGGACGATCTTCAGCCCGTCGAGCCGGTTCGGCAGCACGCTCACCAGGTGCTCGACGTACTGGTCCGCGCCCTCGTCGTACGAGCGCACCCGGCCGACTCCGGCGCCGGTCGGCCGGTCCCACGGCGCGCCGGTGCGGTGCTCCTCGTAGACCGACTCGATACGGTCCTCGATCTCGTCCGGCAGTTTGTGACCGCCCCGGGCGAAGAACTTGATCCCGTTGTCGGGCATGGCGTTGTGGCTGGCGGAGAGCATGACGCCCAGGTCGGCGCCCAGCGCCCCGGTGAGAAACGCCACCGCGGGGGTGGGCAGCACGCCGACGCGCAGCACGTCCACGCCCGCGCTCGCGAGGCCCGCGACCACGGCGGCCTCCAGGAACTCCCCGGACGCGCGCGGGTCACGCCCGACCACCGCGGTCGGCCGGTGGCCCTCGAAGGTGCCCGCCTCGGCCAGTACGTGGGCCGCCGCGACGGAGAGACCGAGCGCCATCTCGGCCGTCAGATCCGCGTTGGCGACACCGCGCACGCCGTCCGTGCCGAAGAGTCGTCCCACTTGTCCTCCTGAGGAAGCGTCAATTCCGGAAGCCACGCCCGAACGCGGCCCACACGGCTCCCGGGCCCCGGACACACGTCGCCGGGCCATCCGATCACACAAGCCTTTGAGCGTCTTGTGCCGTTATACGCCCATGGCCTGCGATAAACGAACGCCCCGGCGGCACAGTGGCGTGCCGCCGGGGCGTTCGGAGTACGAGCAGGCAGCTGCGATTAGCGCTTGCTGTACTGCGGAGCCTTGCGGGCCTTCTTCAGACCGGCCTTCTTCCGCTCGACCGCGCGGTCGTCGCGGCGCAGGAAGCCGGCCTTCTTCAGCGGGCCGCGGTTGTTGTCGACGTCGGCCTCGTTCAGCGCACGGGCGACACCGAGACGGAGCGCACCGGCCTGACCGGAGACACCGCCACCGGCGATGCGGGCGATGACGTCGTAACGGCCCTCGAGCTCCAGAACCTTGAAGGGCTCGTTGACTTCCTGCTGGTGCACCTTGTTCGGGAAGTAGTCCTCGAGGGTGCGACCGTTGATCTTCCACTTGCCGGTGCCCGGAACGATCCGGACGCGGGCGATGGCGTTCTTGCGACGGCCCAGGCCGGCGGCCGGCTGGGGCTCGCCGAAGCGGGAAGCCATGGACTCCGAGGTGTACTCGCCCTCGACGGGGACCTCGGACTCGGTGGTGTAGCTGTCGATGTCAAGCTCTTCGAGCGGCTGCTCGGCAGTGGTCTCGGCCACGATTCTCCTCAGATTCTCTTCAGTCTTAGGGGGTGGCCGGACTTACTGCGCGACCTGGGTGATCTCGAACGGAACCGGCTGCTGGGCAGCGTGGGGGTGGTTCTCGCCGCGGTAGACCTTCAGCTTCGAGAGCATCTGACGGCCCAGGGTGTTCTTGGGGAGCATGCCCTTGACGGCCTTCTCGATGGCCTTCTCGGGGTTCTTCTCGAGCAGCTCGTCGTAACGGACGGAGCGCAGACCACCCGGGTAGCCGGAGTGGCGGTACGCCATCTTCTGGGTCCGCTTGTTGCCGGAGAGGTGCACCTTGTCGGCGTTGATGATGATGACGAAGTCACCAGCGTCGACGTGCGGCGCGTAGATCGGCTTGTGCTTGCCCCGGAGGAGCGTCGCGGCAGTGGAGGCGAGTCGGCCCAGGACAACGTCCTGAGCGTCAATGACGTGCCACTGGCGCGTCACATCGCCGGGCTTGGGGCTGTACGTACGCACGGTTCGTAGCCTTCGCTTCGAGTGAATGGTCCTGAACAGGTCACCGAAACGATCACGACAGCCTTGACCGCACCGCGGTGACGCAAACCGCGTGCTGGTCGCTGGTCATCGGCCCGGTGGACCGGTGTAAGGGCCCGTCCCGTGAGAATGAGCAAGCCAATACACAACGAACATGCAGGATACCCGCGCCTGCCCGGACGGGTCAAAACGCGCGATCACCGGGCGCAAACCCGGCACCTGTACTCGTTCAGGGTACGCGAGCCGCGCTGCCGGGCTGCTCCCGCCGCGGAGTGACGAAGCGGCCCGGGAGGCGCAGCTGCCTGGCGCCGGCGCCGTGGGCGGCGACGGTGGCGGCCAGGACACACAGTGTGAGCGCGTCCTTGAAGGCCCGGCGGCGGGGCGGCTCCAGGTAGGGCAGGGTCAGGGACGGCAGCTGCGGGGCCAGGGCCAGCCAGAACCAGGGACGCCGGGCGACCGACCCGGCGTACGGCAGCCCGGCGAGCAGCAGCGGCAGCACGACCAGCAGATAGTGGTCGTACGACGGCCTGGACACCAGGAACGCCGAGAGCATCAGGCCCGCCGCGGTCTCCGACAGCCGCAGCGGCCCGGCGTCGGCCCACCGCCACCGGTGGTACGCGCACAGCACGCCCACCCCGGCCGCCGCCACCGCGAGCAGCCCGGCCAGGGTCTGCGGCACCCCGAGCCGCGGCAGCACGGCGGCCGGGGACGCCTCGTAGAGCCGTACGAAGCCGTCGTCGCCGCTCAGCAGGAACGGCAGGGTGCGGGTGAAGAAGGCCGCGGGGTCCGGCATCAGCAGGCCCGCACCGGCCGAGGCCGCCGCGGGGACCAGGACCGTCGCCGCCAGCGCCCGCCACCGGCGGGCGAACAGGAACAGCAGCGCCATCGGCGCGAGGAGCGGCTTGAGCGCCACCGCCACACCGATCACCACCCCCGCCGCCGTCCACCGCCCGCGCCCCGCGAGCAGCAGTGCCAGCGGCAGGGCGAGCGCCGCGGTCACCGTCCAGTTCGCCAGCTGCACCAGATGCGCGAACGGCGCGAACCCGGCCGCGAGCCCGGCCAGACCCAGCGCGGCGAACCGGCTGCACAGCGGAATGTGGTGCAGCCGCAGCGCGACCGCCCAGGCGCCGGCCAGCAGCGCGGTCACCGCCGCCGGGACCAGCAGCCGCAGCCACGACTCGGGCAGCAGGGCCTGCGGGGCCGCCGCGAGGACGGCGCTCGGCAGATAGAGGAAGTGCGGATCGTCGTACGGGGAGCCGCCGGCCAGCCAGGTACGGGCCGCGCGGACGACGATCGCGTTGTCCATGCCGCCGTCCGAGGTCAGCCGCGCCACCCGCACCGCCTGGGCGCCCAGCACGATCGCCGGCACCGCCCACAGATGCCATGAGGCCCGCCGCGCCAACCACCCGGAGATGTCACCTCTAAGGGGATTTTTGCCGGATTTCATGCAGGGCACGCTAGGGGCTCGAGGGCCTTCCGGGGCGGACCAGCGCGCCGCCCGGCCCGTCTAAGATGCGCCCCATGAGCTTTGGGCAGGGGGGACCCCAGTCTCAGTGGGATCCCTGGACACCGCAATCGCAGCAGCAGTCCTGGAACAGCGGCAGCGACCAGACCCCGGACTGGGCCGCGCTCGCCGAGGCCTCCGAGGCCCGCAACAAGCGGCGCAGGCTGCTGTTCATCGGCGGCGGTGCGCTCGCCACCGTCGCGATCGGCACGGCCGTCGCCATGGCCGTCGTCTCGGCGAACGGCGACGGCGGCCAGGCGAACAGCCCGACCTCCCAGCTGCCCGCCACCGCGGACATCCCCGGCGGCTCCAGTGCCCCGCCGCCGTCCTTCGCCCCGACCAGCGCGCCGCCGCCGCTGGACCCGAAGGACTTCGTGTCCAGCAAGAACAAGGACACCGCCCCGCTCAGCCCGCAGATCCTCTTCCCGGGCACCCAGCTGACCATGGGAGACATCGTCTACAAGAAGGGCCCGACCGCCGACACCAAGAGCTGTGCGACGGCCGCCCTCCAGACCCTCCCCAAGGTGCTCACCGCCAACGACTGCACCCGGATGCTCCGCGTCACCTACACCAAGGGCGACATCGCGGTCACGGTCGGCGTCGCCGTCTTCGACACCGAGGCCCAGGCGACGAAGACCAAGACCCAGGCCGACAAGAAGAGCATCGTGAAGTCGCTGAACGGCGGCGGTGTGAAGGCCTTCTGCAACTCCGCCATCTGCCGCACGACGACCAACTCCTACGGCCGGTACGCCTACTTCACCATCGCCGGCTTCACCGATGGCAGGGACGTCACCGACAAGGACACCGAGGTCTTCAAGACCGGTGACGACCTGGCCGAGTTCACCTTCCGCCAGATCCGCCGCCGCGGCGAGGCCCAGGCCTCGGCGGCAGCGGCGGAGGGATAGCGGCGGTCAGCAACACCCGGCGGCGGGCACGCCCGGCAGCGAGCGCTTGTTGCGTGCCTCCCTGCTCCGCGCGGCCAGCAGCTCGTCCGCCGGGTAGCCGACCTCCTCCAGCGTCAGCCCGTGCGGCCGTACGACATGCACGGCCGAGTCCCGTACGCCCGCCGCCAGCACCTTGCCCGGCCAGTCCGGCGGCCGGTGCCCGTCGCCCACGAACAGCAGCGCCCCGATCAGCGAGCGCACCATGTTGTGGCAGAACGCGTCGGCCCGCACGGTCGCGGTGATGATCCCGTCGTCGCCGCGAACGAGACTCAGCTCCTGGAGCGTACGAATCGTGGTCGCCCCTTCGCGCTTCTTGCAGTACGCCGCGAAGTCGTGCTCCCCGAGCAGCGCCCGGGCCGCCTCGTTCATGGCGTCCACGTCGAGCGGCCAGTCGTGCCACAGCACATGGTTGCGCAGGAGCGGGTCCACTCCCCCGGGGTTGTCGGTGACCCGGTAGGCGTACCGCCGCCACACCGCCGAGAACCGCGCGTTGAAGCCCTTGGGCGCCTCCCGCAGGGCCCAGACCCGCACATCCCTCGGCAGCCGCCCGGCAAGCCGCTTGAGCAGCTTCTCGTGATGCTCGCGCCAGACGCCTTCGGGCAGGTCCACATGCGCCACCTGCCCGCGCGCGTGCACCCCGGCGTCGGTCCGCCCGGCGACCGTCAGCTCGTACGTCTCCCGCGACCGCGTCACCGTCCGCAGAGCGTCCTCGATCTCGCCCTGCACGGTCCGCCGTCCCCCGGCCTGCTTGGCCCATCCGTGGAAGTCGGTGCCGTCGTACGACAGATCAAGCCGGAGGCGGACGTACCCGGGCGCTGCTTCTTCACTCACGTACAGATCCTCTCAAAACACAGAAGCGGGCCCGCTCCTGGAAAGGAACGGGCCCGCCAACGCCCTAAGGGGCGCGGGGAACTGCGCGACAAGCCACGACGGAGCCGCAGCCGCCAACGAGCTGTCCCCGGCAGAACGCTTACGCGTCCTTGGACTCCTCGGCGGCAGCCTCGGTGGCCTCGGTCTCCTCGACCTTGGTCTCCTCGGCGGCCTTGGCCTCCTCGGCCTCCTTGACCGCACGCTTGGTGGCGGCCTCGGCCTCACCCGTGGCCTGCTGCGCGACCGTCAGCGCCTCGACCAGCTCGATGACAGCCATGGGCGCGTTGTCGCCACGGCGGTTACCGATCTTGGTGATACGGGTGTAGCCACCCGGACGGTTCTCGTACCGCGGGCCGATCTCGGTGAAGAGCGTGTGGACGACGCTCTTGTCCGTGATGACCTGGAGCACCTGACGGCGGTTGTGAAGGTCACCCTTCTTCGCCTTGGTGATCAGACGCTCGGCGTACGGACGCAGGCGGCGGGCCTTCGCCTCGGTCGTGGTGATCTTGCCGTGCTCGAAGAGCGACTTCGCGAGGTTCGCGAGCAGCAGCTTCTCGTGCGCGGCACTGCCGCCCAGACGGGCACCCTTGGTGGGCTTCGGCATGGTGTTTCTCCTAGGTGTCTGCCCCGGCCGTATCAGGTACCGGGGTCAGTATCTGAGCAGACGGTTGTCTGTCAGAGATCCGGGCGCCTTTTCAGACGCCCGGAAGGGTCCGCGCCCCTCAGGGGCGCGGGGAACTGCGCGACCAGCCACAACGGACCGGCAGCCGAATCAGTACTGCTCGGTCTCCACGAAACCGGCGTCAGCATCGTCATCAGCACCGAACGCGTCCGCAGCGGCGGTCGGGTCGAATCCAGGCGGGCTGTCCTTGAGCGCGAGGCCCATACCCGCCAGCTTCGCCTTGACCTCGTCGATGGACTTCGCACCGAAGTTGCGAATGTCGAGGAGGTCAGCCTCGGAACGAGCGACGAGCTCACCCACGGAGTGGATGCCCTCACGCTTGAGGCAGTTGTACGACCGAACGGTGAGCTCCAGCTCCTCGATCGGCAGCGCCAGGTCGGCGGCAAGGGCGGCGTCCGTCGGGGACGGACCCATGTCGATGCCCTCGGCATCGATGTTCAGCTCGCGGGCGAGACCGAACAGCTCGACCAGGGTCTTGCCGGCGGAGGCCATGGCGTCACGCGGACGCATCGCCTGCTTGGTCTCGACGTCGACGATCAGCTTGTCGAAGTCGGTGCGCTGCTCGACACGCGTGGCCTCGACCTTGTACGTGACCTTGAGCACCGGCGAGTAGATGGAGTCGACCGGGATACGGCCGATCTCCTGGCCGACCTGCTTGTTCTGCACGGCCGAGACGTAGCCGCGACCGCGCTCGACGGTCAGCTCCATCTCCAGCTTGCCCTTGCCGTTGAGCGTGGCGAGGACCAGGTCGGGGTTGTGCACCTCGACACCGGCCGGGGGCGCGATGTCGGCGGCGGTGACCAGACCCGGGCCCTGCTTGCGCAGGTACATCACGACCGGCTCGTCGTGCTCCGAGGAGACGACCAGCTGCTTGATGTTGAGGATCAGGTCGGTGACGTCCTCCTTGACGCCCGGCACGGTGGTGAACTCGTGCAGCACGCCGTCGATCCGGATCGAGGTGACGGCGGCACCCGGGATCGAGGACAGGAGGGTACGGCGGAGGGAGTTGCCGAGGGTGTAACCGAAGCCCGGCTCCAGCGGCTCGATCACGAACCGGGAGCGGAACTCGTCGACGACCTCTTCGGTCAACGAGGGACGCTGAGCGATCAGCATGTGTGGATCAGATCCTTCATTCGTGGACGCCCGCTATTTGACGTCCGACGGAAACCGCACCCGTGAAAAGTGCGGGTACTGCAAGGGTACGGGCGATACGGCCCTGCAGAGCCGTACCGCCCGAAACCACTGCTCGCGGAGCGCGACGCGTCAGACGCGACGACGCTTCGGCGGACGGCAGCCGTTGTGCGGGGTCGGGGTGACGTCCTGGATGGAGCCGACCTCGAGGCCCGTGGCCTGCAGGGAGCGGATCGCGGTCTCACGACCCGAACCCGGACCCTTCACGAACACGTCGACCTTGCGCATGCCGTGCTCCTGGGCGCGGCGGGCAGCCGACTCGGCGGCCATCTGCGCGGCGAACGGCGTGGACTTCCGGGAGCCCTTGAAGCCGACGTGGCCGGCGGAGGCCCAGGAGATCACGTTGCCGGACGGGTCCGTGATGGAGACGATCGTGTTGTTGAACGTGCTCTTGATGTGCGCGTGGCCGTGAGCGACGTTCTTCTTTTCCTTGCGGCGCACCTTCTTGGCAGCGCCCTGACGACCCTTGGGGGGCATCTATAACTCCTACGGGAGGTGGTCGGTCCTACAGCGAAGACCGCTGGACGGCGTGTCCGCTGCGGACTACTTCTTGCCCGGCTTCTTCTTGCCGGCGATGGCGCGACGCGGGCCCTTGCGGGTGCGGGCGTTGGTGCTGGTGCGCTGACCGCGGACGGGCAGACCGCGACGGTGACGGAGACCCTGGTAGCAGCCGATCTCGACCTTGCGGCGGATGTCGGCCTGGATCTCGCGACGGAGGTCACCCTCGGTCTTGATGTTGTTGTCGACGTACTCGCGGATCGCGACGAGCTGCTCTTCGCTCAGGTCACGGACGCGGGTGTTCGGGTCGACGCCCGTGGCAGCCAGCGTCTGCTGCGAGAGGGTCCGGCCGATGCCGAACACGTAGGTGAGAGCGACCTCCACGCGCTTTTCGCGCGGGATGTCGACACCGGAAACGCGTGCCATTCAATGGCTCCTGGTGATCTTCGGAGGTCTTCCGCAGAACCGGTTCCCAGCCGCCGTATCAGGTACGGACTGGGTCCCCGGCCTCCGACCGGGGGTGTCAAGCCGCGGTGCGGCTTGGGCCCTGCGTATGAACAAATTCAGCTCGCGTCGCGCGAATCTCTGCGATAGCGGTGCAGAGGGATCGGTCGTGCGTCAGCCCTGGCGCTGCTTGTGGCGCGGGTTCTCGCAGATGACCATGACCCGGCCGTGACGGCGGATCACCCTGCACTTGTCGCAGATCTTCTTGACGCTCGGCTTGACCTTCATGGGATGTGAGGTTCTCCGGGTCAGTTGCCGGCGGTCCCGTGCACAGGGAGAGCACGGGACGTGGGCAAGATCTACTTGTACCGGTAGACGATCCGGCCACGCGTCAGGTCGTACGGAGACAGCTCCACCACGACCCGGTCGTCAGGGAGGATGCGGATGTAGTGCATACGCATCTTGCCGCTGATGTGTGCCAGGACCTGGTGGCCGTTCTGGAGCTCGACCTTGAACATGGCGTTCGGCAGAGACTCGACGACAGTGCCCTCGATCTCGATGGCACCTTGCTTCTTGGCCACGCTTCGCCCTTCGAATCGACTACCTTGATCGACTCAGTGTGAGCGCATGCAGACATGCGGGTACACAAGAGCCGACGAGTCAGTCTACGTCAGCGCACCCGGAAACACGAATCGAGGCAGTCTGCCCCACGCGAAAGATCATTATGCGAGAGGATCCGGCGCAGCCGTAATGCCGTACTCGGCGAGCTTCGCCTTGCCGCCGTCGGGGGCGGTCAGCACCAGCGGGCCCTGCTCAGTAAGGGCCACCGAGTGCTCCCAGTGGGACGACCAGGTGCCGTCGGTCGTGATGACCGTCCAGTCGTCGTCCAGGACCTCCGTCTTCGGAGTGCCCAGGGAGACCATCGGCTCGATGGCCAGGCAGAAGCCGGGGACCAGCTTGGGGCCCTTGCCGCGGCGGCGGTCGACGTAGTTCAGCAGGTGCGGGTCCATGTGCATCTCGGAGCCGATGCCGTGGCCGCCGTAGTCCTCGATGATCCCGTAGCGGCCGCCGCCCGGCTTCGGCTGGCGGCGGATGTACGTCTCGATGGCCCGGGAGATGTCGACGAGCCGGTTGCCCTGCTTCATGGCCGCGATACCGGCCCACATCGACTCCTCGGTCACCCGGGAGAGCTCGACCAGCTCCGGGGCGTGACCGGAGCCCACGAACGCCGTGTAGGCGGCGTCACCGTGCCAGCCGTCGACGATCGCGCCGCAGTCGATGGAGATGATGTCGCCGTCCTTGAGGACGACGTCGTCCGACGGGATGCCGTGGACGACCACGTCGTTCACGGAGGTGCAGATGGTCGCCGGGAAACCGCCGTAGCCGAGGAAGTTCGACTTCGCCCCGTGGTCGGCGAGCACCTTGCGGGCCACCTGGTCGAGGTCCTTGGTGGAGGCGCCGGGCACCGCGGCCTCCCGGGTGGCCGCGTGGATGGCTGCGACGACCAGCCCCGCCGCACGCATCTTGGCGATCTGCTCGGGGGTCTTGATCTGCACCATGGGGGCCCTGCGCTCTCCGTCACTCACGTCAACCGGTTACGTACACAACAGTACGGCCGTGACGCCCCTCGGGGTGCCACGGCCGGTACCGCATCCGACGGCTACTGGCCGTCGTCCTCACGCTTCAGCGCCTCCAGCGCGCGACCCGTGACCTCGTCGACCGCACCCAGCGCGGAGATGGTCACGACCAGCCCCTGCGCCTTGTAGTAGTCGATGATCGGCTCGGTCTGCGTGTGGTAGACCTCGAGCCGCTTGCGGACGGTGTCCTCGGAGTCGTCGTCGCGCTGGTACAGCTCGCCGCCGCAGACGTCGCAGACGCCCTCCGCCTTCGGCTTGCTGTACGTGACGTGGAAGACGTGGCTGGAGTCCTTGCGGCAGATCCGCCGGCCGGCGATCCGCTTGACGACCTCGTCCTCCGGCGCCTCCAGGTCGAGCACCGCGTCCAGCTGGATGCCCTCGGTGGTCAGCAGCTCGTCCAGCGCCTCGGCCTGCGAGACATTGCGCGGGAAGCCGTCCAGCAGGAAGCCGTTCTCGGCGTCCGGCTGCTCCATGCGGTCCTTCGCCATCGCGATGGTGACCTCGTCCGGCACCAGATTGCCGGCGTCCATGTAGGACTTCGCGAGCTTGCCGAGCTCCGTCTGCCGGCTGATGTTGGCGCGGAACAGGTCGCCCGTGGAGATGTGCGGGATCGACAGCTTCTCGGCAAGGCGCGTGGCTTGCGTACCCTTACCGGCACCCGGCGGCCCGACGAGGACGATTCGCATCAGCGGAGGAACCCTTCGTAATTGCGCTGCTGGAGCTGGCTCTCGATCTGCTTCACGGTCTCAAGACCGACACCCACGATGATCAGGATGCTGGTCCCGCCGAACGGGAAGTTCTGGTCTGCCCCGAAACCGGCCAACGCCATTGTCGGCACGAGAGCGATCAAGCCCAGGTACAGCGAACCCGGCCAGGTGATCCGGTTGAGCACGTACGACAGGTACTCAGCGGTCGGTCGGCCAGCCCGGATGCCCGGGATGAAGCCACCATACTTCTTCATGTTGTCCGCGACTTCCTCGGGGTTGAACGAGATGGCCACGTAGAAGAACGCGAAGAAGACAATCAGGAAGAAGTAGATCGTGATGTGAACGGGCGCCGAGGGGTCTGCCAGGTTGCCCTGGATCCAGCTCGCCCAGCCGGCCGTGGAGTTGGAGAACTGGACGATCAGCGCCGGGATGTAGAGCAGCGACGACGCGAAGATGACCGGAATCACACCGGCCTGGTTCACCTTCAGCGGGATGTACGTCGACGTACCGCCGTAGGAACGGCGGCCGATCATGCGCTTGGCGTACTGGACCGGAATGCGGCGCTGGGCCTGCTCGACGAAGACCACCAGGCCGACCATGAAGAAACCGACGAGGATGACGGTGCCGAACTCGATCCAGCCGTCGGCCAGGGTGCCCGCCTGCTTGATGGCCCACAGCGCGGCCGGGAAGGTCGCGGCGATCGAGATGAACATCAGGATCGACATGCCGTTGCCGATACCGCGGTCGGTGATCAGCTCGCCCAGCCACATGACGACGGCGGTGCCGGCGGTCATGGTGATGACCATGGTCACGGTCACGAAGATGGACTGGTCCGGAACGATCTCCGTGGCGACCGGGCAGCCGTTGAAGAGGGCGCCGCTGCGGGCGGTGGCCACCAGGCCGGTGCCCTGCAGGACGGCGAGCGCGACGGTCAGGTAACGGGTGTACTGCGTGATCTTCGCCGTGCCGGACTGGCCCTCCTTCTTCAGGGCTTCCAGGCGCGGGATCACCACCGTCAGCAGCTGGAGGATGATGCTCGCGGTGATGTACGGCATGATGCCCAGCGCGAAGATCGTGATCTGCAGCAGTGCGCCGCCACTGAACATGTTGACCAGACCGAAGATGCCTTGGTTGCCCTTGGCGACGTCGATACAGGTCTGGACGTTCCGGTAGTCGACACCCGGGATCGGGATGTGCGTACCGATCCGGTACACCACGATGATGCCGAGCGTGAAGAGCAGCTTCTTGCGCAGGTCGGGCGTCTTGAACGCCCGGGCGAACGCGGTGAGCACGGTGCCTCCTGCGACCCCCGCGCATCTGCGTCAAGGGTGACGGTCTTGAGATTCCGATGGACAACGAATACGTAACGGTCAACTGCCGCACAGAGTGCCCGAGGTACGGCACCCAGTGAAAGTTGGCAGTGCAGGCCACCTTACCGGCGAGACTGCCACCCTAGGAACGACCAACCGGGGATACCCCATTTGTGGGGTATCCCCGGTCGGGATCGCTCAAGTCATCGAGACGCCTGAGGGACTCAGACGAGCTCGGTGACGGTACCGCCGGCGGCGGTGATCTTCTCCTTGGCGGAGCCGGAGACGGCGTCGACCGTCACCTGCAGCGCCACGGAGATCTCGCCCTGGCCGAGCACCTTGACGAGGCTGTTCTTGCGAACGGCACCCTTGGCGACCAGACCCTCGACGGTGACCTCGCCACCCTCCGGGTACAGCGCGGCCAGCTTGTCGAGGTTCACGACCTGGTACTCGGTCTTGAACGGGTTCTTGAAGCCCTTCAGCTTCGGGAGGCGCATGTGCAGCGGCATCTGGCCACCCTCGAAGCGCTCCGGAACCTGGTAGCGGGCCTTGGTGCCCTTGGTACCACGACCGGCCGTCTTACCCTTCGACGCCTCACCACGACCGACACGGGTCTTGGCGGTCTTGGCGCCGGGGGCCGGACGGAGGTTGTGGATCTTCAGCGGGTTCTGCTCCGCCATGATCAGTCGACCTCCTCGACCGTCACGAGGTGGCGGACGGTGTGCACCATGCCGCGGAACTCGGGGCGGTCCTCCTTGACGACCACGGTGTTGATCCCCTTGAGACCAAGCGACCGCAGAGTGTCACGGTGGTTCTGCTTGCTGCCGATGTAGGACTTGACCTGCGTGATCTTGAGCTGCGCCATGATTACGCACCCACCCCGGCACGCGCACGCAGCAGGGCCGCGGGAGCGACGTCCTCGAGCGGCAGACCACGGCGGGCCGCGATCTCCTCGGGACGCTGCAGACCCTTCAGGGCCTCCACGGTCGCGTGCACGATGTTGATGGCGTTGTCGGAGCCGAGCGACTTCGACAGCACGTCGTGGATACCGGCGCACTCGAGCACGGCACGCACCGGACCACCGGCGATAACACCGGTACCCGGGGACGCGGGCTTGAGCAGCACGACGCCGGCAGCCTTCTCACCCTGGATGGGGTGCGGGATGGTGCCCTGGATCCGGGGGACCTTGAAGAAGTGCTTCTTGGCCTCCTCAACGCCCTTGGCGATGGCGGCCGGCACCTCCTTGGCCTTGCCGTAACCGACACCCACGGTGCCGTCACCGTCGCCCACCACGACCAGCGCGGTGAAGCTGAAGCGACGACCACCCTTCACAACCTTGGCGACGCGGTTGATCGCGACAACGCGCTCAACGTACGCGGTCTTCTCGGCGGCAGCAGCGCCGCCGTCACGGCCCTTCCGGTCCCGCCGCTCGCCGCCACCGGCACCGCTTCCGCGGCGCTGGGGTCCAGCCATTGGATTACCTCTCTCTTTCCGCTAGCTACAAGCGGCTCAGAACTTGAGCCCGGCTTCGCGGGCGGCGTCCGCCAGGGCGGCGATGCGCCCGGCGTACTGGTTGCCACCACGGTCGAACACGACGGCCTCGACACCGGCGGCCTTGGCACGCTCGGCGACCAGGGCGCCGACCTTCTTGGCCTGCGAGGACTTGTCCTCGGCACCGCGGATCGACGCGTCCAGCGAGGACGCCGACGCCAGGGTGTGGCCCTTCAGGTCGTCGATCACCTGCGCCACGATGTGGCGGTTGGAGCGGGTCACGACCAGACGGGGGCGCTCCGCAGTACCGGAGATCCGCTTGCGGATCCGGATGTGACGGCGCTTGATCGCGGCGCGCTTGTAGGCGTCGCCCTTGAGGATCTTCTGCCCGTATGCCATGGCTTACTTACCCGCCTTTCCGACCTTGCGGCGGATGACTTCGCCCTCGTACTTGACGCCCTTGGCCTTGTACGGGTCGGGCTTGCGCAGCTTGCGGATGTTGGCCGCGACCTCGCCGACCTTCTGCTTGTCGATGCCCTCGACCGAGAAACGGGTCGGGGTCTCCACCTTGAAGGTGATGCCCTCGGGGGCCTCGACGAGAATCGGGTGGCTGTAACCGAGCGCGAACTCGAGGTTCGAGCCCTTGGCGGTCACGCGGTAACCGACACCGCTGATCTCGAGCTTCTTGACGTATCCCTGGGTCACACCGGTGATCATGTTCGCCACCAGCGTGCGGGACAGGCCGTGCAGGGCCTTGCTCTGCCGCTCGTCGTTCGGGCGCAGCACCTGAAGGGTGCCGTCCTCGCCCTTAGCGATGTCGATCGGCGCGGCAACGGTGTGGGTCAGTTCGCCCTTGGGGCCCTTGACCTTGACCGTACGGCCGTCGATGGTGACGTCCACGCCGGCGGGAACCGGGATGGGGAGCTTGCCGATGCGCGACATAGCTGTTTCCTCCGTTCCCTTCCGTTACCAGACGTAGGCGAGGACTTCCCCACCCACGCCCTTCTTCTGCGCCTGCTTGTCGGTGAGCAGACCGTGGGACGTGGAGATGATCGCCACGCCGAGGCCGCCGAGCACCTTCGGCAGGTTGGTGGACTTCGCGTACACCCGGAGACCGGGCTTGGAGATCCGCTTGATGCCCGCGATGGAGCGCTCACGGTTGGGGCCGAACTTCAGCTCCAGGACGAGGTTCTTGCCGACCTCGGCGTCCTCGACCTTCCAGCCCGTGATGAAGCCCTCCTGCTGGAGGATCTCCGCGATGTGAGACTTGATCTTGGAGTGCGGCATCGACACCGAGTCGTGGTACGCCGAGTTCGCGTTCCGCAGACGCGTCAGCATGTCTGCGATCGGATCAGTCATGGTCATGAATTGGCCTGTGGCCTTTCTCGCCGGGGTTTCCTATATGCGCCATCCCTCTCCCCATACATGGACGGGACGGGTGCGGCGCGGGGACCTACGGCGTAGTAAGTCGTTCAGGGCGGCAGAGCCCAACCCCCCAAGCCTAAGGCATGCGGGTATCGGGCCCTGCCGTCCCGGTTGCTTACCGAGAGGTCCAGGAATCCCTTGTTAAGGGGATTACCAGGAGCTCTTGGTCACGCCCGGCAGCTCGCCACGGTGAGCCATCTCACGAAGGCACACGCGGCAGAGGCCGAACTTGCGGTAGACGGAGTGCGGACGACCGCAGCGCTGGCAGCGGGTGTACGCGCGCACGCCGAACTTGGGCTTGCGAGCAGCCTTCGCGATGAGAGCCTTCTTCGCCATCTCGCTCACGCCTCCTTGAACGGGAAGCCGAGGTGACGGAGAAGGGCACGGCCCTCTTCGTCGTTGGTCGCCGTGGTGACCACGGTGATGTCCATACCCCGGACACGGTCGATCTTGTCCTGGTCGATCTCGTGGAACATGACCTGCTCCGTGAGACCGAAGGTGTAGTTGCCACGGCCGTCGAACTGCTTGGGGGACAGGCCGCGGAAGTCGCGGATGCGCGGCAGCGCGAGCGACAGGGTGCGGTCCAGGAACTCCCACATGCGGTCGCCACGGAGCGTGACGTGGGCACCGATCGGCTGGCCCTCACGCAGCTTGAACTGCGCGATGGACTTGCGGGCCTTGGTGACGGCCGGCTTCTGACCGGTGATGGTGGTCAGGTCGCGGATCGCGCCCTCGATCAGCTTCGAGTCACGGGCGGCGTCGCCGACACCCATGTTGACCACGATCTTGACGAGGCCGGGAACCTGCATGACGTTCTCGTACGAGAACTCCTCACGCAGCTTGCCCGCGATCTCCTCGCGGTACTTCGTCTTCAGACGCGGAGTGGTGGTGGTAGCCATCAGATGTCCTCACCCGTCCGCTTGGCAACGCGGATCTTGTTGCCCTCTTCGTCGAAGCGGTAGCCGACACGCGTGACGACCTTCTTGCCGTCCTTCTCCACGACCAGCTGGACGTTGGAGACGTGGATCGGCGCCTCGGTGGTCACGATGCCGCCGGCCTGGGAACCGCGAGCGGTCGGACCGGCCTTGGTGTGCTTCTTGACCCGGTTGACACCCTCGACCAGGACACGGTCCTCGCGGGGGAAGGCCGCGATGACCTTGCCCTGCTTGCCCTTGTCCTTACCGGTGATGACCTGGACCAGGTCGCCCTTCTTGATCTTCATGCTTACAGCACCTCCGGCGCGAGCGAGATGATCTTCATGAACTTCTTCTCGCGCAGCTCACGGCCGACCGGGCCGAAGATGCGGGTGCCGCGAGGGTCGCCGTCGTTCTTCAGAATGACGGCGGCGTTCTCGTCGAAGCGGATGTACGAGCCGTCCGGACGGCGGCGCTCCTTGACGGTGCGAACGATGACCGCCTTGACGACGTCACCCTTCTTCACGTTGCCACCGGGGATCGCGTCCTTGACGGTGGCGACGATGACGTCACCGATGCCCGCGTAGCGGCGACCGGAGCCACCGAGCACACGGATGCAAAGGATCTCCTTCGCACCAGTGTTGTCGGCGACACGCAGTCGCGACTCCTGCTGGATCACGTCTATCTCCTGATCGTCTGCCGGTTCCCGGCAGGGGCCTCAGTACGAGGACCCCTGCCGAGCCTGGCGGAACTGACCTGCGGGTTTGCCCCGCAGGAATTACTTGGCCTTCTCGAGGATCTCGACGACGCGCCAGCGCTTCGTCGCGGACAGCGGCCGGGTCTCCATGAGGAGGACGCGGTCGCCGACACCCGCGGCGTTCTGCTCGTCGTGCGCCTTGAGCTTGTTCGTACGGCGGATGACCTTGCCGTACAGGGCGTGCTTGACGCGGTCCTCGACGGCGACGACGACGGTCTTGTCCATCTTGTCGCTGACGACGTAACCCTCGCGGGTCTTGCGGAAGCCGCGCGCCTCGGTGTTCTGCTCAGTCACGTTGTTCTCGCTCATGCGTTCTCCACCGTTTCGATGCCCAGCTCGCGCTCGCGCATCAGGGTGTAGATCCGCGCGATGTCCTTACGGACGGCCTTCAGCCGGCCGTGGTTCTCGAGCTGGCCCGTCGCCGCCTGGAAGCGGAGGTTGAACAGCTCTTCCTTGGCCTCGCGGAGCTTCGCCAGAAGCTCCTCGTTGCCCAGCTCGCGCAGCTCGGACGCCTTGGTACCGGCCGACATCACGCTTCACCTGCCTCGCGCTTGACGATCCGGCACTTCATCGGCAGCTTGTGGGCGGCACGAGTCAGCGCCTCACGGGCGATCTTCTCGTTGGGGTACGACAGCTCGAACATGACGCGTCCGGGCTTGACGTTGGCCACCCACCACTCCGGAGAACCCTTACCGGAACCCATGCGGGTCTCGGCCGGCTTCTTCGTCAGCGGGCGGTCCGGGTAGATGTTGATCCAGACCTTGCCGCCACGCTTGATGTGACGGGTCATGGCGATACGAGCCGCCTCGATCTGGCGGTTCGTGACGTACGCCGGGGTCAGCGCCTGGATGCCGTACTCGCCGAACGCAACCTGCGTCCCACCCTTGGACATACCGTTGCGCTTCGGGTGGTGCTGCTTGCGGTGCTTGACCCTACGGGGGATCAGCATGTCGGTCAGGCCTCCGTTCCGGTGCTCTCAGCCGGAGCGGCAGCCGCGGGGGCCTCGGCCTTGGGGGCCTCGGCGCCGGCAGCCTGCTGCGGCTTGCGACCGCGCCGCTCGCCACCACGGCCACCACGGGCCGGGCGGTCGGCGCCACCGCGGGCCGGGCGGTTACCCGCACGGGCGGCAGCGTTCTCGGCGCGGACCTCGGCGATGTTCTTGACGTCGCCCTTGTAGATCCAGACCTTCACACCGATGCGGCCGAAGGTCGTCTTGGCCTCGAAGAAGCCGTAGTCCACGTTCGCGCGGAGCGTGTGCAGGGGCACACGGCCCTCGCGGTAGAACTCCGAGCGGGACATCTCGGCGCCGCCGAGACGGCCACCGCACTGGATCTTGATGCCCTTGGCGCCGGCCTTCATGGCGGACTGCATGCTCTTGCGCATGGCCCGACGGAAGGAGACGCGGGAGGACAGCTGCTCGGCGACGGCCTGGGCCACCAGCTGAGCGTCCGTCTCCGGGTTCTTGACCTCGAGGATGTTCAGCTGGACCTGCTTGCCGGTCAGCTTCTCCAGGTCGCCGCGGATGCGGTCGGCCTCGGCGCCACGGCGGCCGATGACGATGCCGGGACGCGCGGTGTGGATGTCGACGCGGACGCGGTCACGGGTGCGCTCGATCTCCACCTTGGAGATGCCGGCGCGCTCCATACCGGACGTCATCATCCGACGGATGGCGACGTCTTCCTTGACGTAGTCCTTGTACAGCTTGTCGGCGTACCACCGGGACTTGAAGTCCGTGGTGACACCGAGCCGGAACCCATGCGGGTTTACCTTCTGGCCCATTACCGGGTTCCTTCCTTGCTGGCGACGACCACGGTGATGTGGCTGGTCCGCTTGCGGATCCGGTAGGCACGGCCCTGGGCACGCGGACGGAACCGCTTCAGGGTCGGGCCCTCGTCGACGTAGGCCTCGGCGATGTAGAGGCTGTCGACGTCGGTGTGGTCGTAGTTGTGCGCGGCGTTGGCGATGGCGCTGTCGAGCACCTTGCCGACCGGCACGGAGGCAGCCTGCGGAGCGAATCGCAGGACCGCCTGAGCCTCCGTGGCGTCCATGCCACGGATAAGGTCCACCACGCGGCGGGCCTTCATGGGCGTGACGCGGATGTACCGCGCCTGGGCCCTGGCTTCCATGGTTGTCCCTTCAGTTACTTACGTGTCTGAATGCGATCCGCTACTAGCGGCGCTTCGACTTCCGGTCTTCCTTGACGTGACCCCGGAAGGTGCGCGTCGGCGAGAACTCGCCGAGCTTGTGGCCGACCATCGACTCGGTGACGAACACCGGGATGTGGGTCTTGCCGTTGTGCACCGCCAGCGTGTGGCCCAGCATGGCCGGCACGATCATGGAGCGCCGGGACCAGGTCTTGATGACGTTCTTGGTGCCGGCTTCGTTCTGGGCGTCCACCTTCTTCATCAGGTGGTCGTCGACGAAGGGCCCCTTCTTCAAGCTACGAGGCATCTCAACCCGTCCTTAGCGCTTCTTGTTCGTCTTGCGGCGGCGGACGATGTACTTGTTCGACGCCTTCTTGGGCGAACGAGTACGGCCTTCCTTCTTGCCCCACGGGGAGACCGGGTGGCGGCCACCGGAGGTACGACCCTCACCACCACCGTGCGGGTGGTCGACCGGGTTCATGACCACACCACGGACGGTCGGGCGAACGCCCAGCCAGCGCTTGCGGCCGGCCTTACCCCAGTTGATGTTGCTCTGCTCGGCGTTGCCGACCTCGCCGACGGTGGCGCGGCAGCGCACGTCGACCAGGCGGATCTCTCCGGACGGCATGCGGAGGTGGGCGTAGGCGCCCTCCTTCGCGAGCAGCTGCACGGAGGCACCGGCGGAACGGGCGAACTTGGCACCGCCACCGGGACGGAGCTCGATCGCGTGGATCGTGGTACCGACCGGGATGTTGCGGAGGGCCAGGTTGTTGCCCGGCTTGATGTCGGCCCCGGGACCGTTCTCGATGCGGTCGCCCTGCTGCAGGCCGCGCGGCGCGAGGATGTAGCGCTTCTCGCCGTCGGCGTAGTGCAGCAGCGCGATACGCGCCGTGCGGTTGGGGTCGTACTCGATGTGCGCGACCTTCGCCGGCACGCCGTCCTTGTCGTGACGACGGAAGTCGATCACGCGGTAGGCGCGCTTGTGGCCACCGCCCTGGTGGCGGACGGTCACACGACCAGCGTTGTTACGGCCGCCCTTGCTGTGCAGCGGGCGGACCAGCGACTTCTCCGGCGTGGACCGCGTGACCTCGACGAAGTCGGCGACGCTGGCGCCACGACGGCCAGGAGTCGTCGGCTTGTACTTGCGGATACCCATTTCTCAGTCCTCGTCCGATATCGGACGATCCGGACCTCCCTTAGGAGGTCGGACCGCCGAAGATGTCGATACGGTCGCCCTCGGCGAGGGTCACGATCGCGCGCTTGGTGGCGGCACGCTGGCCGAAGCCGGTGCGGGTCCGCTTGCGCTTGCCCTGGCGGTTGATCGTGTTGACCCCGGTGACCTTGACCGAGAAGACCGCCTGCACGGCCTCCTTGATCTGGGTCTTGTTGGCACGCGGGTCGACGACGAACGTGTACTTGTTCTCGTCGAGGAGCGCGTAGCTCTTCTCGGACACGACCGGCTTGATCAGGACGTCACGGGGGTCCGTGTACGCCTTGCTCGCCGGGGTGACGACGGTGTTCTTGCCCTCGGCGGCGTGGCGACGCGCCTTGGCGACGCGCGCGGCCTTGGCGGCCTTGGCGGCCTTGGAGGCAATGGCGGGGTGACGGATAGCCATCAGGCCTCGCTCCCTTCGGTGTCATTGGCCTTCGGGCCGGACACGAAGGACTCGAAGGCGGCCTTGGTGAAGACCACGTCGTCCGAGACGAGAACGTCGTACGTGTTCAGCTGGCCCGGCTCCAGGATGTGGACCTGGGGCAGGTTGCGGGCGGACAGCCACGCGGCCTCGTCGGAGCGGTCGACGACCAGGAGCAGGTTCTTGCGCTCGCTGATCTTGCCGAACAGGCTCTTGGCGGCCTTCGTGGAGGGGGTCTCGCCCTCGACCACGCCGGTGACGACGTGGATGCGGTTGTGACGCGCCCGGTCGGTGAGGGCGTGACGCAGAGCGGCAGCCTTCATCTTCTTCGGGGTGCGCTGCGAGTAGTCGCGCGGCACGGGACCGTGCACGACGCCACCACCGGCGAACTGCGGCGCGCGGGTCGAACCCTGACGGGCGCGACCGGTGCCCTTCTGGCGGTACGGCTTCTTGCCACCGCCGCGGACCTCGCCACGGGTCTTGGTCTTGTGCGTGCCCTGACGGGCGGCAGCCAGCTGCGCGACGACGACCTGGTGGATCAGCGGGATGCTGACCTTCTCAACGCCGAAGATCTCCGCGGGGAGCTCGACGGAACCGGCCTTGTCGCCCGCCGGCGAAAGGATGTCAACAGTGCTCATCGGTTACCTCAGGCCCCCTTGGCCGCGGTGCGGACCAGGACGAGGCCGCCGTTCGGACCGGGAACCGCGCCCTTGATGAGCAGCAGACCCTTCTCCGCGTCAACGGCGTGGACGGTCAGGTTCTGGGTGGTGACCCGCTCGTTGCCCATGCGACCCGCCATGCGGAGGCCCTTGAACACACGGCCCGGGGTGGCGCAGCCACCGATGGAACCGGGGGAGCGGTGCTTGCGCTGGGTGCCGTGACCGGCGCCGAGGCCACCGAAGTTGTGGCGCTTCATGACACCGGCGAAGCCCTTGCCCTTGCTCTTGCCGGTGACGTCGACCTTCACGCCGGCCTCGAACACCTCGGCGGTGATCTCCTGGCCGAGGGTGTACTCGGAAGCGTCCGACGTGCGGATCTCCACGAGGTGACGACGCGGGGTGACGTCCGCCTTGGCGAAGTGGCCCTTGAGGGGCTTGTTCACCTTGCGCGGGTCGATGTCGCCGAAGGCGATCTGGACGGACTCGTAGCCGTCGACGTCGTTCGTACGGACCTGGGTGACGACATTGGGCCCGGCCTTGACGACGGTGACCGGAACAACACGGTTGTTCTCGTCCCACACCTGCGTCATACCGAGCTTCTCGCCCAGGATGCCCTTGATCTGCTTAGCCATTCTCAGCCCACCAGCCTCAGAGCTTGATCTCGATGTCGACACCGGCCGGCAGGTCGAGTCGCATCAGAGAGTCAACGGTCTTGGGGGTCGGGTCGAGGATGTCGATCAGGCGCTTGTGCGTGCGCATCTCGAAGTGCTCGCGCGAGTCCTTGTACTTGTGCGGCGACTTGATGACGCAGTACACGTTCTTCTCAGTGGGCAGCGGCACCGGGCCCGCGACCGACGCACCAGTGCGGGTCACCGTCTCGACGATCTTCTTCGCCGAGGAGTCGATGACCTCGTGGTCGTAGGCCTTGAGCCGGATGCGGATCTTCTGTCCCGCCATGGCTACTTCGTAGTCCTGTCTCTCTACAGCTCTGGAACCCGGTATTCCTGGCACTTCCTCCGACCCACGCGGTCGGGCGTGTCGCGTTCCCACTGACACAGATGTCCCTTGTTCGAACATCCCTGCGGGGAATGCACACGGCCCTTCCGGAACCGCAAGCCGAGGACGAAAGGTCCACCGGGTGCCTGGCCGGTGCCGCACCGACGCTTCCCGGAAGATTCCCGTACGTCCGCCCCTGATCAGGGGCGACGAGTACTGTGGGACTCGCTTCCGGTCCTCCCGGCGGGAGGCGCGCAGCATCAACACTCGACCGAGCAACTCGGACAGTCTGCCATATGGGGCAGGGGCGACGCCAATCGAGCCGGAGAGAATACCCCGAGGGTGACGTAGGTCAAACACCTGGTAGGCGCCTGGCACGTTGGCGGTCATGAACATGCTTACCCGACTGTGGTGCGGCACGGCCGCCCTGGGCATCGGGGCTAGCCCGTCGCCGCGCGGTCGAGGGAGTGCGGGAGATCGACCTGAGCGAGCGCCCGGCGGGCTACTTCCAGGTCTGCCGCGTGCCCGTTCCGGACAGTTCAAGGCGTACGCCGAGTACGAGGACGTCTCCGGCGAAGACCTGTCTCTGCCGGCGAGCATCGCCCACGGGGCGGCGACGCGGGCCGCCGCGGAGATCGGCTGCGAGGCCCGCCTGCCGAAGCTCCCGGACCGGCTCGACCGCCGAGCCGGGACCTGGGCCCGGCGGATCCGCAGGCGGCTCCTGCGCCCGGTACGCCCGCCACCTCGACCGCGCCGGACAGGGCAGGCTCCCCGACCACGCGCTGGGCGTCCCCACCTCACCGCGCGCCGCCGAGGAGATCTGCCTGCCGGCCATGAGCCAATCCGGACGGCCTCGCACTTCGGCCCGGACGCGCGCTCGGTCGGCTACAGGGACTACGACGACACCCCCAACACCTACGACGGCGTCATCGCGGACCGCCGCAAGACCCTCTTCGAGGCCTACGTCGCTGACATCACCGAGCGCCGGGGCTGCACGGACGTCAAGCTGCCTTGAGCGTGTCCCGCAGGGCGTGGAAGGCGGGCTTTCGGGCGAAGTCGTCGGTCATGACGGTGGCAGATCCTTCACCCTCGAAGAACACCGGGACCCAGGAGTACTTGTCGGTGAAGCCCCAGATGGTGAAGGAGTTGCAGTCCTCGACGGCCAGGCAGGCCGACAGCGCAC
Organism: Streptomyces sp. NPDC030838; assembly: GCF_055572035.1. NCBI lineage: Bacteria > Bacillati > Actinomycetota > Actinomycetes > Kitasatosporales > Streptomycetaceae > Streptomyces > Streptomyces sp. NPDC030838. Next base: position 511,604 of record NZ_JBVIED010000002.1, read on the forward strand.
GCCGGTAGTAGTCGGCCTGCTGCTGCTCCTGCGCCTTGGTGGGCACACCGCTCTCCGGCAGATCCATCCGCACGTCCAGCTCGGTGATGGCCGTCTCCAGACCGAGCGCGTCGAACCGCCGCAGGTTCGCCTCCAGGTCGCCCGGGAAGCCGTAGCGCGTGCTCAGGTGCGCCTGCGCGGAGAAGCCGTGGACGGGAACACCCTGCTTGCGCAGGTCCTGGACGAGGGCGTGGTAGGCGTCGCTCTTGGCGTTGACGCCCTCGACGCCGTAGTCGTTCAAGAACAGCTTCGCCTTCGGGTCGGCCGCGTGTGCCCAGCGGAAGGCGTCTGCGACGATGCCGGGCCCGAGTTCGCGGATCCAGATGTTCTCCTGGGCCCGGAGCTTGCCCTCCCCGTCGAAGATCTCGTTGGCCACGTCCCACTGCTGGATGCGGCCGGCGTAGCGGCCGACGACGGTGGTGATGTGCTCGCGCAGGATGGCGCGCAGTTCCTCCTTGGAGAAGTTCCCCTGCTCCAGCCACTGCGGGTTCTGGCTGTGCCACAGGAGCGTGTGCCCCCGCACGACCTGGCCGTGCTTCTCGGCGAACTCGACGATCGCGTCGGCGGCCGCGAAGTCGTAACGGTCGCGCTCGGGGTGGATGAACTCCCACTTCATCTGGTTCTCGGGCGATACAGAGCTGAACTGGCGGCCGAGGATCTTCCGGTACTCCCTGTCGTAGGTGAACGGGTCCGGATAGTCCTGCTCCAGGTGGTGCCCACCGCCCGCCACGGCGGTACCCACGAAGAAGCCCTCGGGCGCGGCCGCGCGCAGCCGGTCGAACCTGGCGTGGGAGGCGTCCGACTGCGACGCGGCCGGGGTCGCTAGCGGCAGGGACAGGGCGGCGGTGGCGAGGGCCGCGATGGCGAAGCGAATGGGTCTCATGCGGGGAGTCTCATTCCGTCGTCTCGAAAGTTTCGAAGCGATATCCGAAACATTTGATGACGGAAGCTAGCGGCCCGCCGAGCGCCGGGTCAATGCCCGTGCAGCGATCCAGACACGGCTGCGCCCCGCCCCCGGCGGGAACCGGGTGCGGGGCGCAGACGTCCTCGGCGTACTGCGCGACCAGGCCGAAGGATGGGAGCCGGAGGGCATCCGCCGGCTCCCCCACGACCCTCGGGAAAGCCCACCTGGAGAAGCTGTACGACCGGATCGCTCCCGCCCTCGACCCCCGGCAGGCAGCCCTCGCCGTCTTCGCCGCCACACCGCTGCTGGACCGCCGGGTCGTTACCAACGGCGAGGGCGCGCCGTGCGGCTCACGGATCGTGCACCACCTGGTCGACGGTCTCCTGGCAGACGACGCCGTCACTGCCGAGGGCCTTACCAGTTCAGTCACATGACAACGTCTTGACCGTGGCGGGGAAGTACGCACGCATGAACTTCTCGATGTCCTTGCGGCGGCTTTCGTCCATAATGTTCACCTCGGGCAGGTGAAGTTCGATAATCAAGTCCGTGTTACGGCCGACAACGCACGGCCCCGATACAATCGCACCATTGTTGCCGACAATCGCTTCTTCCGCGATGTTCACCGACTGCCACTGCGAAACGTCCTCGAAGATGGGATCGTACTTGGATCGCCCAGAGAATCCAGGGGCAGCAGTCGACCAATAGAAGTGAAGCTCCAAAATCGGTTTTCCGTCGGAATAGAGGGTACAGGGGGCCGAGATTGCCTCAGACCGATCCAGCCGGTTGACCTCGGCCAGGTCGTCCGTGGACGTGAGCACCGAGCGGAGCAGCGCCCGGTCGACCCGGGTACCGCACAGCGCCTCCGGGATCTGTTCGCCATCCGACTGGCCACATGCGGTCGCGACGAAGGCCATCGCCAGCGCGAAAAAGACCGTCAACCCATGCTGCCTGAGAGACCTCACGTCGCCTACTTTCCGGATACCCCTTGCGCGTGCTTTATTCCGTCCTCGGCGGACTCGTTGATCTGTTTCTGGACATCGTAAGGGTCCCGAGGAGGCGACTCATGGGTGTTGCGCCATTCCTCGGCGAGCGCCATCAACTGCCCGTTCCGACTTGAATAGTGCGCAACATTCTGGGCGGTCTGCTGATCATCGAGCCTCCGCTGTTCGTCCTCCAGCCACTTCCCGGTGACATAGTCGAATCCCGCCTGAACATCGCTGGAAACAACGGGGATATGGCTGATGGCGCTGTCGACCAGCGCCTTGCCCTCGATCTCTGGCTTCTCCGGCTCGCCCTGTGCCTGGATCCGGGCCTCCTCGAGGAAGCCGATCGTCCGCCCGGCCCTGTTCAGCGACTCAGTAGACCCCTCGGGTCCGTCGTCATGGATGGCGGCCACCATCGCCTGGTTCAGTCCGCCGTTCAGCGTGCTGTAAGCGTCCGAGTCCTTGGATACCTGCTTGGTGACCTGGAAGAGGTTGGTCTGGTCAAGCGGTGAGTCGGCCATGCTGATGTTGCTCATCGCCTTGTGCACGGTATCGCCGTGATTGATCAGAATGTTGGCCATCGGCTCCCGCATGGACGGCGGGAAGTCGTCCCCGCTGTCCGCGAAGAGCGTGATCGCCGACTTGAAGACCGCCTCGTTCTGCTTCGTGTGCTCGACGTAGTGGGCGTTCCTGTCCGAGGGGTCGATGCCGGTCGCGGCGGCCTGGAGGGCCGCTCCGAAGCCGGCGCGGGTGTCGCCGTCCTCTCCCGGGGAGTACGTGCCGACCTTCGGTCCCTCGTGTTCATGAAGGGTGACGTCCCAGTTCCGCTCCTTCACGAGGTACTTCATGTTCTCCTCGGAGCTGAGATAGCGCGCCGCCGTTTCCGGATCGCGGCTCATGATGCCGAGCATCCCGTCCACCGGGTCGTTGGCGAACCAACCGTCGCCCTTACCTGCGTACTCGTGCTTCATCTGCCAGATGCCGGGGTCCTTCTTCTCCGCCGCGATCATGTCGTCGGTGAGGTCCCCGAGCATCTCCGGCGCGTATCCGTGGCCCTTCTGCATGAGGGTGACGAGCGACTGGTAGCCGACCGCCTTGTCGAGGCGCGCGCCCTGGACATCGGTGGCATGCCGCTCGACCCCGGCCTTCCGCATCTCCTCGCGCCAGTCCTCGTACCACTGCGACTTCGTGTCCTTGGTCGCCGAGGCAAGGGCGTTGGCCAGGCCCGTCTCGATCGCGGAGTAGTCGCCGACGCGGTCTCCACCCCGCACCTGGATCAGGTCGTTCAGCTCGTTCGTCAGCTTGATCGTGCCGGTGGCGCCCAAGCCGTCGAGGAGAGTCCGTGAGAACGCCGGGTCGTCGCTGTTGTCACGGAACGTCCGCCTCAGTTCGGCGAACTCCTTGTCCGAGAGGCGGTCACCCCTGGCGAGCTTCTCCAGCGCCTCTTCCGCTGCCTGGCCCTCGTACGTCTCGACGTCGTTCTTCGCCTCACCGTTGAAGCCCCGGCCCCCGGCGATGACACTCTCGTCGACCACCACGGCCTGCAGCGCGATCCGTACACCGGCGTCCGCGTCCGTCACGTCCTGGACCGCCTTGTTGATGCGGTCCTGCCAGGACTGGACGGCTTCCCGGTACCCGGGGTCGTGGTGCACGGCCCTGCGCTCGGCCTCGGACATCCGCTCGATGTCCAGGCTGACGAAGCCCTGGTCCGAAACCTTCATCCCCGCGTCGATGGCCTCCTGCCGCGCGGCCTTCAGCCGGCCGCGCAGCTCGACGAACTGCGTGTGGGCGTCACGCAGCAGACCGGCGACGGCCTTGGCCTCGGTCTGCGCGTACTGGAACTGCTTGAGGGTGATGTCGAAGCGGGCGTTGGCCGCCTCCGCGCTGAGACCCGCCCACGTCTGGCCCATGGAGATGCCGTGCACGTCCCGCCCGTAGGCCTTCTCCTGCTTGGCGAACTCCCCCGCCATGCCGTCCCAGCTCTTCGCGGCGGTCGTGAGCGCGGAAAGGTCGGTGGTCATGATCTCGTGGTAGGTGGGCACGACTAGTTCCGCCCCCGGGAGTAGGCGTCGAAAACGGAGATCTGCCGTGCAGCGCCTCGCACCGTGAGGTCGGCGCCGGTCAGCGTGTGGTTGGCCTGCCGCAGAAGGTCGATCTCCGAGCCGAGTCGGTCCATCAGGTTCTTCACCTGGTCAGCCCAGGTCTCGTGGGCCTTCTTCAGTGCCGTCGACGTGTCCCATCCGTCCCCGTCCTTCGCCCCGAACGCCTTGACCGCGTTCGCGGTGTCCGCGTCCGCATGACGCCCCGCTTTCGCGGTGTCCGGTTCGATGTGGTCCTCAATCGCCTTGGCCGCGGCCTTCTTCTCGGCGGGCGAGGAAGCCAGGTCCTTGGGTCCGCCGCCCGAGGGACCGATCCCTCCCCGATCGGCTGGAAGCTGATTCATCCTCATCTCGGTCACTGCTCCGCCGCCTCCCCGTCGCCTCACGCGCCGCACGTGCGCTGAGGCAATTTCTGATCAGCGTCCGGCACCGTAGCGCGTCTGCCGCGGAGCGTCATAAACCGGTCAACCCGACTCTTTCGCCGACTAGCTGCGGGTCACCGTGCCGCACTCCTCCCCGTCGAACACCTCACCCAGGGGCGTATCGCGGTCGTACGGGTCGCGGGCCTCGCCCGTGGGTGGGGTGTCGGTCGGGGCGACAGTCGGGAAGGACGGGTGCAGGAAGCCGCCCTCGTTTTCGCAGGAGACGTTGAAGTACGCGGCGTCGTAGCGCTCCACCTGGAGCTTTCCGGGGGTGGCCGTCCAACGGGCCGGGTCGGACAGGAGCACGGTCAGTTCGCGGCGGACGATGGTGCGGGAGATGCGGTCGGCGCCGCGCTCCGCCTTCACCATCGGGTAGACGAAGGTGTAGTCGGCGCGTACGCGCACCTGCCCGGGCTTGCCGGCCTCGTACGTCATCGTGCCGCGCACCTTGACGACGTCCCCCACCGGGCGTACCTCGTCCGGGTCGAAGCGGGAGAAGAGGTTCACCGGATCGTGTTCGCGGTCCGGTGAGCGCAGGGCGCGGCGTGCGTCCGAGAGCATGTCCGGCTGCTTGGGGTCGAGCAGGGCCAGCGCCTTCTCCGGCCGACCGCCGCGTCGTACGTCCGGGTCGAGGTTGGCCGTGACCAGGAACTCCTTGGTGCGGCGCAGGGCCAGCTCCACGTCCTCCTTGCTCATGTCGCCGACCGCCTTGGCGGCCGGGATCTCGATCGCGTCCGCGCCTTCGGCCCAGGAGCGGGCGGGTGAGCCGCGGAAGGGGGCGTCGAGGGTGGCGCCGTCGCCGGGGACGGGGGACGCGGAGGCCGTGGCGGCCTGGGAGCCGTCGTCGCCTCCGGGCAGGCGGTCCGTCACCAGTGAAGGCCGGATCGCGACCACGGCGAGCCCCACGGCCAGCAGTACGCCGATCGCCGCGCCCAGCCTGCGCCTGCGGCGGGCGCGGCCGTGCGTCTCCTCCCACGACGGCCCCGTACGCCAGCCCGGCGGGGCCGTCTCGCCCTGCTCGCGCAGCCGCTGAGTCACCATGCGCGCCCGCGCCGACGGCTCTTTCGGCGCGTCGGCGCCGCCGCCTTCCGCGGCCTCTCGGAGGAAGGCCTCCAGCTCCTCGTCGGATATCGAGGGCTGCTCACCGGGCTGGTCGGAGGGCGGGACGGTACTCACGGGCTCACTCTCAGGATCAGGAGACGAGGGTCGGCGCGGGCCTGCGCGATCATTCCTAAGCCGTTTGTTGACAACTGCACAAGCGGTTCCGGCCAACTGAGCTCTCCTACTCAGCCCGCCCGGGTACCTCCGCCCTCCCCGCACGCCCGCCCGGCGGATTTGATCGAGGGCATGTCCACACCGACGTCCCGCCTCCACCCGGCCGTGCCCCGTGCCGTCCTCCTCGCCCTGCTCGGCATCGTCGTGGTCGTGATCGCCTTCGGTGCGTCCGCCTGCCAGTCCCTGGCGGGCGGTCCGGTGCTCTCCGCCACGGACTACCGGGAGCGGGTGGCCGAGACGGAGGCGGCCGGTGAGCGCGCGCTGGGGGATCTCGACCCGATCCCCACCACCACCGGCGACGGGGTTCTGGAGGAGGTCAGCGGCTCCTGCGTGGACGACTTCGGTTTCGACGACACCGGTGTCACGCGGGACGAGCCGACATACGAGTGGGCCCTCGAGTTCCCGGACCGGGACGCCTACCTCACGGCCGTCGAGAACCTCCACAGGACGTGGACCGAGCGCGGCCTAGACGTGCGGCGCGTCAAGGCCGACCAGGACTCGGGCCTGCCGGGCGTCACCGCCACCGACGACGGTGTCCGGCTCACCCTCGCCCCGGACTGGTACTCCGACCGGCCCGTCCTGCGCGCCAACGGCGGGTGCATCCGGCACGAGTACTGAGCCGCCGCGCCTATGGCACCCGGAGACCGCCCGCCTAGGGTGACCCGCATGGTGACCAAGGACAACGCGGTGGCGGCCGCCCTGCTCTTCCTGACGACCGGGCCCTACGCGGACCAGGCCGACTCCGTGGTCATGCTCACGGACACAGCCGTCGAGTTCGCCTACGGCTGGACCGTGTGCTTCGACCTGAAGGAGCACATCGAGACGGGCGACGTCACGAAGAGGCCGTTCAGCCCGGTCGTCGTCGTGCCGCACGACGGCACGCCCGCCCACATGGCTCCGAACTTCCCTCCGACGGAGCACTACATGGAGATGCGCGCGTCCGGCGACTGGCCGCCGCCCCAGGACTACGACTGGCGGCGGATCAACGCCTGAGGACACCTCCGCCCGAGGGGCTGGGCCGCACGATCCGCATCGGGCAGCCCACCCGCACCTCGGCCTACGACCGCGCGGTACGCGCCCCGCGCCGGAGTCGGCAGACAGCCCGCCGGGTGGCTCGTCGCCCCGCCTGAACGCGCACGCGATGGAGCGCCTGCGTTACGACCCGGCGTGGATCGGGCCGTACGTAGTCCTCGCGGCCCTCGACGGAGAAGCGGAGCGGCAGCGCACGCCCGAGCACCACCACCTCGCCCGCAGCGCGGACGGCCGGCGCACGGTGATCGTCTGTCTGCCCCGCACCGACACGGACCCCGAACGCCGGGCCGTCGAGGCGAACTCCGCCAGGTCTCTGTCCCTGCCCGGCCTCGCGGCCGTCGCGGAGGTCGGCGGCGAGAGCGGCCCTGTCAGCGTGTCGGCGGGAGTGTCCCGACGGCTGGCCCTGGGCGTTGCCGCGGCCGGGGCCAGCGCCTGGGCGTGGCTCGGGCTCGGCGGCGGTACGGCCGTACAGCCCGAGCCCACCGGCTCCGCGTCGCCCAAGTGGGCCTGGTGAGAACCCGGCCGGTCCAGCGGGCTGACCGCCCAGGGCATGCTGGTCGTCACCACGGCGGGCGGTGACGTGTTCGCCGTCGACAGCGGCGACGGACGCACCGCCTGAAACCTCTTCACCTCCCAACCGGGCGGCCCGCTGGTCGTCCAAGGTCACGGGCTCTGGACCACCGCCTTCAACAAGACGGGAGGCGGCATCAGCGTCCTCCCCGCCGACGACACCACGGGTGGCAGCACCCTCGCCAACACCACCTGGGTCTTCCGCGTCCTCAGCGATCCCACCCGCCACTGGCTGACCGCCGCCGGCAACCGCGTCTTCGCCTTGGACGGTACGACCCTCACGGCGCTGCCCGTCTTCTGAGCCGGTGGCTGTTCCGTTCCTCGGCCAGTCCTCCCTTCGAGCGCCCCGTGCAGCAATCGGCCCAGCCGAACGCGCAGGTCATACGTCGTCTGACTGGGGTGGGAGGCAACCACCCCAGCCAAGGAGCAGAAAATGAGCCTCGATGCCCCGGACGCCACGGCGGCAACGACCCGGCCAAGACCCGCTCGGCGGACAGCTCTCCGGCCCGCGCAGCCGGCCACCTGCGTACTCCCCGATCCCCCGGACGACGAGGAGAAGTACTCCTACGTCAGGCGTCACCTCTGGGTGCTCACGGCCGCCTCGCTCATCAGCATGGCCTGTCTCGTCCTCAGCCAGTTCAGGCTGGTCCAGTCGTCTCCGTGGCTGATCGCCCTGCTGCCGTGCCTGGGGTTCACCCTCCTCTATTACGTCGTCTCGCTGCGCGTGAACTCCTTCACCGCGGACTTCGATCTGGAAGTCCACCGCCGACTGGTCCAGGACTGGCGTCCCGAGGCGTACCCGACGGTGGCGGTCTTCCTGCCGGTGTGCGGGGAACCCGTCGACGTCCTGGAGAACACGTGGACCCATGTGCGCCGGCTCGCCGACCGTTACCCCGGCAGGGTCACCCCTTACGTACTCGACGACTCCGCCGATCCGGAGCTCGCCGCCATGGCCGAGAGGTTCGGCTTCGTCTACGGGAGCCGGCCCGACCGGGGCTGGTTCAAGAAGGCCGGCAATCTGCACTTCGGGCTGGGCATCTCCGACGAGGAGTACATCCTCGTCCTCGATGCCGACTTTGCTCCCCGCACGGATCTGCTGGAAGAGCTCCTGCCGTACATGGAGCACGACCCGAAGACCGGCATCGTCCAGTCACCGCAGTTCTTCCGCGTGCTCACACGGCAGACATGGATCGAGCGCGGTGCGGGTGCCGTACAGGAGCTCTTCTACCGGGCTGTCCAGGTGTCCCGTCAGCGCCATGGCGCCGCCATCTGTGTGGGCAGCTGCGCCGTGTACCGCCGGGCGGCGCTGGAGGCCAACGGCGGCACCACTCTGATCGAACACTCGGAGGACGTGCACACGGGCTTCGACCTGCGCCGACTCGGCTGGGACCTGCGCTATGTGCCGCTCCCCCTCGCCACCGGCAACTGTCCCGACAACGTGAACGCGTTTTACCACCAGCAGTACCGCTGGTGCTCGGGTTCCCTGAGTCTGCTGGGCAGCAGGAAGTTCTGGGCCGCCAAGCTCAGGGTCACCACCCGGCTCTGCTACATCTCCGGCCTTCTCTACTACCTCCACACGGCGCTCTTCACCTTCCTGGCACCGCTGATCCCGATCGTCCTGCTGATCGCCATGCCCGAAAAGCTCAAGGCCGAGTACACGCTGCTGGTCGTGCCCAGCATCGTCTACACCTTCGTGATCTTCCCCCTGTGGCACAGATGCCCTTTTCGACTCGAAGCATGGGCCGTGCGGCTGCTGTACGGCTGGGCGCACGTGTTCGCCATCTGCGACGCCGTGTGCGGCAGGTGCCAGCCCTGGCGGCCCACCGGCTCGGCGGCCGCCGGCCGGAAGGGGAACAGACGCTTCTGGATCGGCGTCTGGGTCTGGAGCGGCGGGACGGCTCTCGTGTGGGTGGGCGCGGCGGTCTGGCGGACGCTCACCCTGTACCCGCCGGACTTCGCGCTGGTACTGGCCTCCGGCCTGTTCTACGCCGTGATCGTCGGGCGGGTCCTCGTCCCGCCCAGGGGTGCCTCTGACGCGCCCGTTCCCGTCGTCTCGCGGCGGAAGCCTGCGCCCGCGGAGAATCTCGGCGGGCTGTGACAACGCGATGTCAGCCGAGATCGACCTCGAGCACTCGGTCCGCGTTCCGGCCAGCCTTGTCGGTGGTGATCCACAGCTTGTCCTGGCCGGGCACCAGCTCGGCGAGGCGCATCCGGCCGTGGGTTTTGACGTAGTGCGCGACGGGGGTACCAAGGGCTGTGCCGGTGACCGGAATCCGCCACAGCCGTTCACCGCGCAGCGCGGCGACGTACAGGGCGCCGTGGGCGTAGGTGAGGCCGCTCGGCACGGCCTCGGCGGGACGCCACTGGTGCTTGGGGTTGGTCATGCCGGCGACGTTGCAGACGCCCTCGCAGACAGGCCAGCCGTAGTTCCTGCCCGGTCGGATGAGGTTGACCTCGTCGTACGTGTCCTTGCCGATCTCGGTCTCCCACAGACGGCCCTGTGCGTCCCAGGTGAGGCCTTGCGGGTTGCGGTGGCCGTAGGAGTAGACGAGGGTGCCGAACGGGTTGCCCGGCGCCGGCTTGCCGTCCGTGGTCATGCGCAGGATCTTGCCGTTGAGGGAGTTCCTGTCCTGCGCGTCGCCGGACGTCCAGGCCTCGCCGGTGGTGGCGTACAGGTAGCCGTCGGGACCGAACTTGATACGGCCGCCGTTCGTTCCGCCCTTCTTGATGCCGGTGACGAGCGTCTTGTACCCACTCAGCCGGGTGCCGTCGTAGGTCATCCGCGCGATCCGGTTCCCCTCCGCGGCCGCGTGGTAGACGTAGATGAAGTGGTCGCGGCTCCAGTTGGGCGACACGGCGATGCTGCGCAGACCGCTCTCGGGCTTGGTGTTCACGGTGTGGGGCACGGTCCCGACCTTGGTCTTCACGCCGGACCGGGTGAGCCTGAAGACCTGGAACGAGTCGCGCTCGTTGATCAGCGCGGAGCCGTCGGGCAACCAACTCAGTCCCCAGGGAATGTTCCATCCTGACGAGATGGTCCTGATGGCCGTGGGGACCTTGGCGGCGCTGTCGGACGAGACCGCCGCTGTGTTGCCGGTGGCCGGCTGCGGAACCAGCAGTCCGGCTGCCACGGCGGCGACAGCCGTGGCGCAGGTCGTGGCCCGCCGACGGGTCTTGACGGTGTACACGGAAGAATCCTCCTGGAAAGCACACAGACACGGGTGGTCAGTTTCTGATTCGTTCCCTGAGCCAGACACCGGAAGGTTTGAGAACGCCGGTACCGGCGAACTTGCCTGTACTGCACGTACCTTTCTTGAAGACCGAGATGTCGTGGTCGTTGTCGGCGATGCTCCAGTGCGTCCAGCCGATCTTCTTCCTCGCCATGAGGTCGATGTACTTCTGCGCCATGGGGAAGTCGTTCTCCCAGCCGGTCCATGATCCGACGCCCCACTCCGTGACGAATACCGGGAGCTTCGACGAGGCGCGGTCGAGGAGCGCCACATAGTGGTTCCGCGCCATCTTCGCGTAGAAGTGGAATGTGTACATGATGTTGTCGGCGCGCACCGGATTCTCCACGATCTCCTGCTCGTTGGATCCCTCGGCCCCACCGAGCGTGGCCCAGGCGTGCGTGGGGACAAGGATCACGCTGTCGGGATCAATGGAGCGGATCACCGGAATGAGAGTTTCCGCGTACCTTTTGGCGGTCTCCCAGCTCACATGGTGCGGCTCATTGGCGAGCTCATAGATGACGTTGCTCTTGTTCTTGTGGCGTTCGGCGATTTCCTTGAAGAAGGTGAGCGCGTTGTCGAGGTCCTCGTGCGGATCACCCGGATGGATCGTGTGCCAGTCGACGATGACATACATGCCACGAGCGGTCGCTCTCTCGATCAACTGGTGTGCCAGATCGGTGTACTTCCGCGGATCCGTCTCATACCCGCCCTCTCGCGCGTACGTGGCGATGCGCAGAACACTCATCTGCCAGTCGTAGGCGAACGCGTCCATCGCGGGGCCGGCCAGACAATGGGCGTACCACTGCGTGCCATGCGAACTCAGCCCTCGCAACTGGACGGGCTCGCCGGATTCCGAACAGAGCTGCGTGCCGCAGACCCGGATCTTGCCGTATGCCTGAAGTGGTGTCTTGACCTGGGTCGCCGCCGTCGTTCCGGTGTCCTTGCCGTATGCCGCATTCGCGGAGAGAAGGCCGAGTGCGGCGGCCAGGGCAAGGGATGACCGGGCGACCCAATGGCTACCCGACGTGAGTGAGCGCATCTCCGCCTCCGGAATCATGATCTCTCTCGGTACATACCGCCTGCTGCTCGCAGCCCCTGTTCTGCGAGCGCGTCGCGAAGCAGGGTGCTTGAGATGTGCGGGGTGTAGGGGAAGTAGACGACCTCCACTCCGACCTTCGCGAATTCCACCTCGAGTCGGTTCCAGACGTCTGTGCCGAGCCAGTCGTCCCCCTTGAAGATGACGTCGAAGCCGATGTCCTTCCAGACGGCGATCTTGTCGTCGACGGTCGCGACGTAGATGTCGTCGACGTAGCGCACGCTGCGGACGATCTCCAGGCGCTCGGAGAGCGGTACGACGGGCGGTCTGCCCTTCAGGCGGACCACCAGATCGTCGGAGCAGACGCCCGCGACCAGTCGGTCGCAGTGTTCCCGGGCCCGGTGCAGGATGTTGAGGTGGCCGACGTGGAAGAGGTCGAAGACTCCGGGCGCGTAGCCGAGACGTTCCCCCATCAACGTTCTTCCTTCGGCCGCTCGTCGGCGGCCGTGGTGACGACTTCGAGCTCCTTCGACTTGGACGACGTGTTGTCGCCGTCGGTGACGGCGATCGCGTAGCGGTGGGACGAGCCGGGGGTGACGGTGTCCGTGTAGGTCATCTGCGGCCGGTCCCAGGAGGTGGACCGCTGCCACGGTGCGGCCACGCGGCGGCCGTCGCGGTAGATCAGGTACTGCAGTTCCGCGTCGTCCCGGTCCCACGCGGCGCGCCAGGTGAGCGTGACGCGGCCGGCGGACGTCTCGGCGACCTGGAGCTGCGGGGGCGCCTCCGGGGCTCCGGTGTCGGGTCCGGCCGCGAAGCGTGTCAGGCCCTGCTGCGGTCGGCCGTTGACCTCGGTGAACTCGCCGCCGGCCCAGAGGATGCCGTTCGCCATGTCCAGCGTGCGGGGGCCGTTCTGCTCGCCGATCCCGCCGTCGGTGTCGGGGAACCAGTGGAGGATGCGCCGGTCGCGGACCGACTGGGCCAGGAAGTGCTGGCGGTTGTTGTGCTCGGGGAAGCCCCCTGGGGTCCGGCTGCAGTCGTGGGCGTGGGATCCGCTGTAGAGCACGCCGTTGTGCACGGCGACGGTCTGGGTGGCGCCCCGGCAGAAGTCCTTCCACACCATCGCGTCATCGGACAGGCGACCCGCGATACGGCCGTCGAAGATGCCCGTTCCCCGGCCTTCGGCCGCCACGTAGAAGTTGGTCTTGTCGCGGGCCAGCCCCTGGACCGACGACCTCATCGGCAGCCAGTACGGGTAGACCCCCACCGTCGAGCCGGTCGAAGGGTGCAGGGCGGCCAGGGCGCGGCTGGGGGCGCCGTTCACCATGTCGAAGTTGCCGCCGACGAGGACCTTGTCGTGCTCGGGCGCGGCGAGGATCGCGCGTACCGGTCCGTCGATGTCCGCGGCGAACGGCAGCAGCTTGCCGGCGGGCGTGAACGACGCGATGTGCCTGCGGACCTGGCCGGCGGCGAACAGGAAGTCGCCGCCGAGGTAGACCGCCGAGTCCGTGACCTCGATGGCCCGCACGTACGACGACATGGCGGGACGGAAGTCCTTGCGCAGCGAGCAGTCCTTCGTGTCGAGCGCGACCGCGCTGGACACCGGTGTCTCGTCCGCCGTGTTGAACGAGCCCCCGACGAACAGCACTCGGCCGTCGCGTGACGCCTTCAGCGCCCGTACGGTGTCTCCGCTGCCGGTGAACGAGTGGGTGCAGGGCAGCAGTTGCCCGGTCTTGGCGTCGAACGCGGCGAAGTTCTTGCGTGCGACCTCCTTCTCGCCGGGCTGTGCGTCCGGCGGGCGGACGGTGTCGAAGGTGCCGCCGACGTAGACGACCCCGCGTGCGTACTCGACCGTCCAGACGATGCCGTCGGTCTGCCAGGTCGCCAACGGGTCGGCGGTCAGGGTCTTTTCGTCGCCGTCGGCCGCCGAGGCTGAGGCGGTGATCAGCGAAGCGGCCGCGAGGAGGGCTACGGCGGCGGCCGTGGTGGCGCCCCTCGTCGTCGTTTTTCTCAGGCGCATGGAACTTCCCGTGGGCAGGAGGTACGGGTGGTGAGAAGGGGGAGAGAAGGTTCCTCGGTTCTGCTTCCGAGAGGGCCTCAGGTGGTGCGTTCGCGCAGCACACCGACGAGTTCGCGCACTCCCAGCGGCGCACGAAATCGCCACAAACTTATACCGAATACGCACAATCCCGAGGTGATTGCGACCGCAAGTCCGGTTGTCGTGTCACCAGCCAGCAGCCTGGCCGGAAGCAGCAGCGGCAGCGTGAAGCACAACCCGGTGGCCGTGGCGAGGAGATAGCCGGTGTCGACGACCGTGAAGCCCGGATGCCACCGCACCAGCACGGCCGAGACGAGGTTCTCGACGACGATCGCGGCTCCCCAGGACAAGGCGGCGCCCAGCACGCCCAGCCGGGGAACGGCCAGCACACCGACCGTCAGCTGTACCGCGAACGCGACACCGGTGACCGCGAGATGCCAGGAGCTCTTGCCGGCCATGAGCAGCACCGTCTGGGCGTTCCCCACCCCGACGTTGACCGCCGAGGCGACGCAGAGCACGACCAGCGCGTCCGCCCCCTGTGCGAACTCCGGGCCGAACAGCGACAGGACGGTGCCCGGGAAGCAGGTGAGCAGGGCGAGCAGCGGCCAGGAGAACAGCACGATCCAGCGCGTCGAGACGCGGTGCAGATGGCGGGCCTGCGCCAGGTCGCCCACGGCGAGGAGGCGGCTGATCTCCGGGGCGACGGCGAGGCGGATGGCGAGCTGGAGCAGGGTCGCCGCGACGATGACCCGACCGACGGCGGTGTAGATGCCCGCCTCCTCGCTCGTCGCCATGCTGGACAGCAGGACGACGCCCACCCAGACCGCGCCGATGTCGAAGACGGACGAGATCGCCCGGGGTGCGGCGAACGCCCAGAACCCCTGCCTGGTGTCGGCCTCTTCGGTCCCGGACGGGTGCCCGGGGGCCGTACGGCGGCACCGCCGCAGCGCGAGCCAGGCGATGACGGCCCCGGCCACGGAGGGGGCGAGCCAGGCGGCGGCCAGACTGAGCACTCCCGGTGCGAGCAGGGCGACCGGTACGGCGATCAGCACGCGCAGGACCGGTTTGCCGATCTGCTCGACGCCGACGAACGGTACGACGGTGCCGTACCCCTGGGTGGCCCCCAGCAGGATCAAGGTGACCGTGGCCAGGGGGAGGACCAGGGCGAACAGCCGGACCAGGGTGACCGCGTCGTCCGGGGCGAGGTTCGGCAGCAGCCTGGTGGCCGTCCAGGGCGACAGGAACAGCAGCGCAGCCGCCGCCGTGCTCACCGCGGCCCCCGGCAGCAGGGCGCTGCGCAGCAGTGCGCCCACCTGGCGGCCCCCGCTGGTGGCCAGGTCCCGGGAGACGAAGCGCACCAGCCCCGTGTCGGCGCCCAGCTTGCAGGTGTTGCAGAGGATGGTGAAGACCGCGACGCCGGTGAACACCGCACCCGCCCCGTACGCCCCGAGGGCGCGGGTCACCAGGGCGACCAGGACGTAGCCGAAGACGGCGTTGACCGTGGAGCCCAGGAAGCCCCACCACCCGCCGCGCGCGGTGGCGGCGACCCCGCACCGGGCGGCCGACCCGCCGGCGGCGGCGGGTACGGCCGTTCCGGAGGCGCTCACCGCGAGACGCTGAGCGTGTCGTCCTGCAGGGGTGCGGGCAGCTCCTCGACCAGGTCGTCGGCCGGCGTGGCGGACGGGTCCCGCCGGAGCCGGCGGGGCCAGCCGCCGTCCTTGGTCCGCCGCAGCAGGCCGCGCCGTGCGCCGCGGTCGAGCACCGCGCCCACGATGTGTCCGCCCGCGCAGTCGACCAGCTCGCGGACCCGCTTGAGGTCGTCACGCCGGGAGCGGTCCAGGGCGCCCACCACGAGGACGCCGTCCACGCGCTGGGCCACCGCGAGCCCGTCGGTGTGTTCGAGCAGCGGCCGGGTGACAACGAGCGCCGAGACCTCGGAGCCGGTGAGGGACAGGGTCCGCGTCACCGCGGGGGACGCCGGACCCTCGTCGCCGGCGGTGAGCAGCGCGAACCGCCCGGCCGTACCCGCGTCGACCACCACAGTGCCCTCCGGCGCGCCGACCGGTGCGGCGGCGTCTGCCGCCAGGGGCAGCCGGTCCGGCAGACCGGGTGTGCTCGCGGTGGCGTCCAGCAGCAGTACGTCGTCCCCGGACTCCGCGAAGGCGGCGGCGAGGTTCGCCGCGGCGGTCTCGGCGTTGCGGTCCTGTCGCGGCGCCACCACCAGCAGCGCACCGGGACGGCGCTCGCCGCCGCGCAGCCGGAAGGCGAGGGCCCGGTAGGCCTCCGCGCGGCTGTCGCCGGCCCGGCCGACCCGCAGCTGGTCCTCGTCGTCCGGCTCCGGGCCGGGCAGGATGCCCAGCACCGGGGCGCCCAGCGCGCCCTGCACCTCGCCGACCGAGCGCGCCCGCGGCTCCAGGGCGGAGCGCAGCCAGGCGAGGACGACGCCGAGCAGACCGCCGCCGACCAGACCGAGGCCGATGAGCCACGCGGGGCCCGGCCCGGCGGGCCGCGACGGCGGCTCGGCCCGGCGTACGACATCCCCTCCGGAGGTGTCGTAGGACCGGATGTCCGAAGCCCGCCGCTGCAGGATGCCGATCTGGTCCCGCAGGCCCGCGGTCGAGGCGGACGCCCCGGACTTGGCGTCGGCCTTCTTGGTGAGCGCGGCGATCTGCTGCTCAAGCCCGGCCGTCATCCGCTTCACCATGGCCTTGGTGCGGTCCTGGCGGTCGGCGAGGTAAGCGTCGGCGAACGCGTTGGTCACCCGGGCGGCCCGCTTCGCCGTGCCCGCCGTGTACTCGAACCGGAGCACCTGGGTGTCCGGCGGGTTGGTGACGCGCAGGTTCGCCAGCAGCGCGTCGGCCCGGGAGGGCTGGCCGAGCGTGCGCGCCGCACGGTCCGCGACGGCGGCGCTGAGCGCGATCTGCCGTTCCGTGCCCATGCTCAGCTGGTTGTCGGCGGACACGCCGAAGGTGCTGAACGGGTCCGTTCTGGAGCGGACGAGCACCTCGCTGGTGGAGCTGTAGCTGCCCGCGCGCAGCAGCACCAGCAGCACTCCGCCGAGCAGCCCCAGGACCAGGCCCGCCGCGATGGTCGCGCGGTACCTCAGCAGTCGGCGCAGCTGGTCGCGGAGCTGGTCGGGTTCGTCGTACCGGTCGTCGAAGCGGGTGGGGCTGGTCACGCATGCCTCCTGTGTCCTGGGATGGGAGCGTCGCCCGCCCTGGCGGGCGGTCGCGCCGGGGGCCGGAACGGGGACGACCGCGGGACGGCGCGAGTGGTGATGAAGAGCGGAACCGCGAGGAGCAGCAGCAGGGGCCCGACGATCGCCATCAGGCTGCCGCGCAGGAGAATCAGCTGGTAGAAGGCGAGCGCGGGGACCAGGAGGGCGGCGAGCGTGCCCTGCGTGCCGCCCAGCCGGGCCCGGATGTCGTCCATACGGCGTCCGGCGGCGCCCAGCAGCAGGAAGACGGCGGCGACGCAGGGGGCGCCGCCCCACAGGTAGCCCTCGATCCACAGCGGGGCGGAGAGGTTCTGGAAGTCGTAGCCCGCGTACTGGGCGAGTTCGATGCCCGTGGTCTGCGGTTTCCCGGGCCACAGGGAGCGGGGCACCATGAACAGGACGGGGCCGAGCATCGCCGACGGCGAGAAGCCGTTGTCCCGCACGTAGTCGATGCCGGTCTGCATCTGCTGGAAGGCGTCGTAGTCCATGGTGGTGCTGAACTGCTCCGTCAGGGTCAGCACCTGGACGGCTTCCCGCTCGTCGTAGCGGAAGTAGTCGCTGTACGGGAAGACGAACAGCACCGCGACCGTGACGGCCGCGGCGGCGGCGCGGAACGCCCGGGGGCCGCTGAACCGCCGCCAGGAGAAGAACAGGACCAGCAGGACGGTTCCGGCCCAGAAGCGGGGCCGGCTGATCGGGTTGTTGACGATCACGTTGAGTGCGAGGAGGGCCGGGAGCAGCATCCAGCGCAGGCCGCGCAGCAACCGGTCCCCCGCCGGCAGCCGGGGCAGGTGCATCAGGGCCACCAGGGCCCAGAAGGCGGGCACGGCGACGGCCCACACCCGCAGCGCCCGCGCGGAGTCCCCCTCGGCGCCCGACTGCCGCAGCGCCTGCCTGCTGGTGAAGAACGCCTCCAGGCCGCCGGGCTCCCGGGGGATCAGCACGGCCGCGACGACCAGCGACAGGCCGCCCAGCAGGAGTACGGGCAAGGGCGACAGCCTGCGGGACAGCAGGGGTTCGAGGACGACCGACCCGCTGCCGCGGCGCCGGGCGGCGAGCGCCGCCCCCGCGGTGTAGGCGAGGAGCCCGAGTTCGGTCAGCGCGGCGGCGGCGAAGGCGGTGGAGTCACCGGTGCGGTAGCGGAGCGGGTAGGTGTCGGTGGCGAGCATGGCGAGCGGTGCCAGGCCGAGCCACACATAGGCGAAGAGCCAGAAACCGAACGCGAGGAGGCGCACCGACGCCGAGGTGAGCACCCGGGTGAGCGCTCCCGCGGTGTGCGCCAGGACGACGCACTGCATGGCGAGGGCCGGGCCGAATTGCACGCCGGGAGTGAGCAGGATGAGCGTCGGCAGCAGACCGATCAGGAGAAAGGCCCAGCAGCACACGGCCGCCACGGAACGCTGTCGACTGCCTGGCACCTGCACCCCCGAGGGAACATGCAAACGGAATTGCAAACGGTAATAAAACGGCCACCAAGGGATTTATAGCCCCAAGCTGGGATTATCGACCGTATTCCAAAGGGGTGTTTTGTTTGCCGGAAATTGCTATTACCGCATAATGCGGGCGGTGCGGGCCGCGCCCAGAATTTCCTCGAATCGCGAGGCAAGGTTCTCCAGAGCGAATTCCCGCTCGGCCAGCGCCCGGGCCTCCTTGCCAAGCCGCTCGGCCCGCACCGGGTCGGACAGGACCTCGCGGACCCAGCCGGCGGCCGCGTCCAGCGCGGACTCCTCGGGGGGAAAGACCGCCGAGCCCGCCTCGTGGAGCAGTTTCGCCGCCAGATTGTCCGCCGGCATCAGGCCCAGCACCGGACGTCCGGCGCACAGGTACGACAGCGTCTTGGACGGGACCGAGAACTCCCCGGCGTCCGCCGCCAGCAGCACGACCAGGACGTCGCCCGCGCCCAGCACCTCGGGCAGCCGCTCGTAGGGCTGGAACGGCAGCAGGGTCAGGTCGACGCCGCGGGCGGCGGCGGCCTCCCTCAGGACCGGGACGGCCGGGCCGTCGTTGACGACGACGAGACGGACCTGTTCGCCCTGCTCACGCAGCCGCTCGGCGAGCTGGACGAGCAGGACCGGGTGGTGTTTGAGGCCGAGGGTGCCCGAGTAGAGCACGGTCCGGACGCTGGTGAGGCCGTGCTCCGCCGACCAGGCGTTGGCGCGGGCCACGGGACGGATCTCGTCCAGAGGCGCCCAGTTGGGAATGACCGTGACCTTGCCGGCCGTGCCCCATTCCCGGTGGACCCGCACGAAGGAGTCGGCGATCACCACGATCGCCGAGGCGCGTCGCGCCGCCCACCGCTCGCCCCGCTCGAAGACCCGGGCGGCGACGCCCATCAGCTGCGAGACGCCGGCGGCGGCGAAGGCGCGCAGCGCGACGGCGGTGATGTCCTGGTGCCACAGCACCCAGGGCAGGCGCAGCGCCCTCGCCGTCAGCGCGGCCACGGCCAGGGCGGGGATGGGCAGGTTCCCGAGCAGCGCCACGTCCGGCCGCTCGCGCCGCAGCTGACGGGCCAGTTCGAGCCCCAGCCGGGTCTCCTGGAAGAGGCGGTGGACGTAGGCGTCCTTCCGCAGCACCGTGCGCTCGCCGATGGTGACGAAGCGCAGGCCGTCGGCGGCGTCGGCGGCCAGGTTGCCCTTGCCGGAGACGTAGGCCACGCAGGTGGAGTGCACGACGTCATGGCCGCGACGGGCCAGCTCGCGGCTGAGCTGGGCCTGGAACGGGTGGCCGCTGTAGTCGTGGACGAGGATCTTCATCGGCTGTTCTCCTGCCGGGCGCGGCTCAGCGGGAGGCGAGCTTCACCTGGTCGTAGACCCAGGCGTAGGTCTTCTCCAGGCCGTCGGCGAGGGGAATGGAGGGCTCCCAGCCGTAGAGCTCCTTGACCAGGGTGTTGTCGGAGTTGCGGCCACGCACGCCCTGCGGGGCGTCGAGGTGGTACGTGCGCTCGCAGCGGACGCCCGCGATCTCCTCGACGATGTCGACCAGCTGGTTGATGGTGACCAGCTCGGAGGAGCCCAGGTTGACGGGGATGCTGCTGTCCCCCTTCATGATCATCTGGGTGCCGTGGAGGCAGTCGTCGATGTACATGAAGGACCGGGTCTGCAGGCCGTCGCCCCAGATCTCGATCCGGTGGTCGCCGGAGAGGACCGCCTCCGCGACCTTGCGGCACACGGCCGCCGGAGCCTTCTCCCGGCCGCCGGTCCAGGTGCCGTGCGAGCCGTACACGTTGTGGTAGCGGGCCACGCGGCAGGTGAACCCGTAGTCCTCGCCGAAGTGCCGGCACATGCGCTCGCTGAAGAGCTTCTCCCAGCCGTAGCCGTCCTCGGGCTGCGCCGGGTACGCGTCCTCCTCTTTCAACGCGGTGACGTTCGGGTCGGCCTGCTTCCCGGCGGCGTACACGCACGCGGAGGACGAGTAGAAGTAGCGCTCCACTCCGGCCTCCTGCGCAGCCTTGAGCATGTGGGTGCTGATCAGCACCGACATCATGCAGGCGGCCTTGTTGTTCTCGATGAAGCCCATGCCGCCCATGTCGGCGGCCAGCATGTACACCTGGCGGGCGTCCCGCACGGCCTCGCGGGCGCTGTCGAGCAGCGACAGGTCGGCGACGACGTTCTCGGCCGCGGGGTGCGCCTGCTGCCATTCGTGCAGGGGCTTGATGTCGACGCAACGGACAGTCAGCCCCTGGGACAGGAGGTCGGCGGCGAGGTGCCCGCCGATGAATCCCCCGCCTCCGGCGACGACGACGTCAACGTGCTTGGCCATGGCCTCTCCTTCGAGGAATCCGGAAATCTCCCCCGAAGGCTAAGCACTATTTGTCCGTATTTATGCGATATCGGGCGCGCCTTCGTGTCGCACGGCACCCGATACCTCCGTCCGAGTAGCTCCGGCGAGCTCCCGGAACCACTTGACGAGAAGCGCCGGCAGCAGGATCAGGTGGGCCGCGAACAAAGTGGCGTACAGCGCGAGGAACAGCCGGTCGTTCCCCAGGAAGAAGAAGGTCAGGCACAGCACGCCGTAGTCGAGGGGCAGCAGCCCCATGGCCCGGGCGGCGGAGGGCGGGCGCACCCGGCCGGCGCCCCCGCCGCCGGTCCGGCTGCTCAGCTGTTCCGTCAGAATGCCGCCGAAGAACAGCAGGACGGCTGCGAACTGGAAGGCGACCGGCAGGAGCAGCAGGGCGGGGCTCGACAGGTCGAAGTGGCGGTGGAGGGAGATCAGCACCGCGGCGTGCACGCCGAGGAGTTTCCCGCAGTCCAGGAGGTGGTCGAGCCATTCCCCGCAGCGGCTGGTCGTCCCGTGCAGCCGGGCCAGCTGGCCGTCCGCGGAGTCGAGCGCGAAGCCGAGCAGCAGGGCGAGGGCGACGCACGGCCCGAGGGTGCCGGACGGCGGGCACAGGGCGACCGCGGCGATCGCCGCGAAGGTGACCAGCGCGCTGACGGCGGTCACCCGGTTGGGCGACAGCCCGGCTCGGTGCGCCGCGGCCGCGAGCACCCGCCCGGCCGGACGGTTGACGAACCGTGCGTAGAGGGAGACCCCCCGGGGCGGTTTCTGCGCCTCGGAGAGCCGCCTCAGCGCGCTGGAGAAGTCCATTCGTCTCCTCAACCCTGTACCCCAAGAGGGTGCCGCCGGCCCGGCGGATGCCGTGGCGCCTGGCACAGACGCCCGTAGATCTCCTCCAGCCGGTCCGTCACCGCGTGGACGGAGAAGGCCTCCGCGACGGCGCGGCGGCCCGCTGCCGCGACGGCTTCCCGCCGGCCGTCGTCGGCCAGCAGGCCGCACACCGCGTCGGCCAGCTCCCGGGGGCTGCCGTCGGTGACCACGCCCGCGCCCCGGGCGGCCAGCTCCCCCGCGATGCCGCAGGTGTCGGTGCACACCACGGGGGTCCCGGCGGCCAGCGCCTCGATCAGGGTCATCCCGAACGGCTCGTCCACGCTGGGCAGCACATAGACGGCGGCCCGCGCGTACGCCCGTACCGCCTCGGCGTGCTCCAGAGCGCCGCCGTAGGAGACCACCTCCTCCAGCCCGTGCGCGGCGATGAGCCGAAGCACCTCCGGCAGCGCCCCCTCGTCCGCGCCGTGGAGGGTGAACCGGGCGTCGGGCATCCTCCGGTGCACCAGCGCGGCCATCTCCACGAACGCCTCGGGGCGCTTGCGCGGGTGCAGCCGGGCAAGGAAGAGCACCTGCCGGTCGCGCGGCCGGTGCTCCGCCGCCCCGGGGGCGCCCGGCCGTACCCCGTTCGGGACGGTCAGCAGCGGCGGGCCGTTCTCGCCGACGACTCCGGCCACAGCCCGGCGCTCCTGCTCGGTGAGGACCAGGCAGCCGCGCGCCCGCCGCAGCAGCGGCACGTACACCCGGTCGAAGAGCCGGACGGCGGCCGAGCGCCGGGGCTGGACCATCCCGTGCGTCTGGGCGACGAACCTCGTGCGCCGCAACGCGGCGACGGCGAGCGCGGTGAGGGAGACGAGGTCGCGGCCCGCGTGGATGTGGACCACGTCGGCCCCGCCCATGGCCCGCCACAGGTCCCCGACGAGCAGCGGATGCATGAGCCCCGTGAACCGCCCGGGCAGGAGGGAGCGGGCCGGGCGACTGCGCAGCGGTACCGCGCCGATGCGGGCCGGTGCCGGCCCGGCGCCGCGCCACAGGGCCACCAGCGTGACGTCGTGGCCTCGCGCGGCGCACTCCTCGAGCTGCCCGGCGGCCACACTCGTCGGACCGCCGTACGCTCCGTCGTCGCTGACCAGCGTCACCACGTGGACGACTCTCATGCCGTGGCCCCCGTGGTGACGACCGTGCCCGCGGCGAGGTCGCGGTGGGCGACCGCCGAGGCCCCCAGCACGGCCCCCCGGCCGACGGTGACCCCGCGCAGCACGACGGACCGCGCCGCGATCCAGGCTCCGGGTTCCAGGCGGATGGGTCCGTTGTCGAACTCGAAGGTGGGATGGCGGTGTTGGTGGCTTCCCGTGCACAGCAGCGCGCCCTGGGAGACGCACACATCGCTGCCGATGGTGATCTGCTCCAGGTTGAGCAGCCAGGCGTCCTCACCGATCCAGACATCGTCACCGATGTGCAGCCGCCACGGCCAGTGCACGCGTACGCCGTGCCGGATCAGCACCCGCCGCCCGACCCGCGCGCCGAAGGCCCGCAGCACGGCCGGCCGCCAGCGGGCCGGGAACCACCACTTGACGAACACGAGATGGAGAACGGCGAACCAGACGGCCTGGACGAACAGGGGGCGCCCCTTGTCGTAGCCGGCTCCCGTGAAACCCCGCAGGGAACGCTCCATGGCGGCCCTGAGTTCGGACTCCCCGGCCGGGGTGTCCGTATCGGGCGGCGCTGCCGTCTCTGCCATGGCGATGACCTCTTCCCGATCTGAACGATTTGCGTATTTACGTACGTTGCTGGGCTCTGTCCGGACGAACCAGCACATCAGGGCGTGTTGCGGGCATACTCGACCGCTTGGAAGATCCCTCCGCGCCCGATCGGCCGCACCCCGGCCTCAGTAGGCCCCGCGTCCGTCCAGTACGGCGCGGACCGTGCGGGCCATGACCGTCAGGTCCCAGCTCCACGACCAGTTGTCCACGTACCGCAGGTCGAGGGAGACCGTCTCGTGCCAGGACAGATCGGATCGCCCACTCACCTGCCACAGCCCGGTGAGACCCGGTTTGACGCTCAGCCGGCGCAGCTCGACCTGGTCGTAGCGCGCGACCTCCTCGGGCAGCGGCGGACGGGGGCCGACCAGCGACATGTGGCCGAGCAGGACATTGACCAGCTGGGGAAGTTCGTCGAGCGAGTAGCGGCGCAGGAACCTGCCGACGAGCGTCACCCGTGGGTCCCGGCGCAGCTTGAACATGTGGCCGTCATGCTCGTTCGCCGCCACCAGGTCGCTCTTCATCCGGTCCGCGTCGACGACCATGGTCCGGAACTTCCACATGGGGAACGGCGTCCCGTTCCGGCCGACCCGCGTCTGGCGGTAGATGACCGGGCCGGCGGAGCTCGTCCGCACGGCCAGCGCCAGCAGCGCGAAGAGCGGCGCCAGCGCGGCGAGCAGCAGCACGGCCCCCACCCGGTCCGTGGCGGCCTTCAGCAGGACCGGCAGGCCGCGGCGCGTCGGCGGGGAGACGTGCAGCAGGGTGAGCCCGGCCGCCGACGTCAGCCGTACCCGGCGCCGGGCCACCTCGGTGAGACCCGGCAGCACCATCAGCGGGCGGCCCCGGTCGTGCAGGGCCCAGGACAGCCGGCGCAGCCGGTCACCGGAGAGATGCCGGCCGGTCGCCGCGAAGACCAGGTCGGCGCCGAGCGCCTCGGCCACGTCGGCCACGGGCGCCGCGTTCTCGGCGGCACCGCGCGGCTGGTCGGCCGGGAGCCGCGCGGACACCGGCACGCCGGACTGCACGTCCCCCTCCCCGACCACGCAGGCCCCGACCACCACGTATCCGTGGTCGGTGCGCTCCGCGAGCTGCCCCACCACGGCGTCCACCGTCGGGGCCTCGCCGACCAGGAGCACGCGCCGGAGCCCACGGGCGTGCCGCCGTACGGCCGTCAGCCGCCGGTGGATCGCCTTGCGGCAGACCACGCCGGCCACCAGCGACGGACACAGCAGCAGCGGAACCGCGGCGGGTGCACCGCCGACACCCGGCACGGCGCTCAGCACGGCCAGGACGCCGAGCAGCAGCAGCCAGTCCCGTACGACCGGTCCGACCGGGGCGCCGTCGTCCCAAGCCCACGGTACGTACCGCTTGTTGGCGACGCAGACGAGCACCCAGACGAGGGTGACCGCCAGCGCCTGACGGACCGGGTGGGGCTCTCCTGTGGCGGCGAACGCCACCGCCGCCGGCACCGCCACTCCGGCGGCGTCGGCGCCGACCGCGAGGGGGACGTACCACTCACCTCTCGGGCTCTTGCGCGAGGTGGTCCGGTTCGGCGCGAGAGGGACCGCCTGCCCCGACGCCGCGCTGCTGATCTGCCGCATGGCTCTCCCTGTGACCCCGCCCTCCGACGACGGCTCAGGACGCGCTGGACGCGCTGCGTCGGAGGGGTTGGAGCAGGCCAGACGCTCCATGTGACGGTTATATCAACCTTTTTGCATGCATGTCCTATTTACCTGCCGGTCTGTCGGCCTGTCGGTCCGCCGGTCGAGGGCCCCGCTGGGCAGCACCCTCGCACTCGTCCTTTCCGGTGCTCGCGAACCCCGGATGGCGTAGGTGAGGGGGGCTCGGCGCGTGGCGCCGATCACATTGTGCAAATGATCGGACTGCCCGGTGGCGGACATCTGATCGTTACTCGAATCGCCGATGGACACGGCGCGAGAGTCCGCGGGGGCCATCCAAGACTCAAGGAGGAGTACTCGCATGCGAGTAGCTACCCGTGCAAGGACCGCGTCGCGTCGAGCGAAGCTCGCCTCGCGGTTCGCCGGTGTCGGACTGACCACCGTCGTCGCCCTCGGCCTCGCCGCCGGACCGGCGGCGGCCCAGCCGGGACCGCCCAGCGGGGAGGGCGTCCAGCCCACGGAGGAGGCCGGCAACCCGACCTTCGAGGACCTGGGGTTCGAGTGTGATGACGTCTGGACGGTGAACAACCCGGAGCTGGGCGAGGAGACGTACGAGTTCAACGGCTTCTCGGTCACCATCGACGTCGACGACACCGACGACGGGGAGATCGCCTCGTTCAACATCAACAGCGACCACGTCGCCAGGGCCGTCCTCGTCAAGGGCGGCAACCAGGCCAACCTCTACGACTACGGGACCGGCGGCATCCAGGCCGACACGCTCCTCCACGCACCGCTTGGCGCCGGCCAGGGCGGGAGCGAGTTCCACGACATCAGCCACATCGACTTCTGCGTCTTCCCGGACGGGAACAACACCTGATCATCCACGGCGGCACGGCCTGACCGTCCGTCCGTAGGCCGCCGCTGAGCCGGGGGCCCGGGACGTCCCGGGCCCCCATACGTCTGACAAAGGGAGTCGACATGACACATCCGGGTCGCTCGGTACCGCGCCCGACCCGTAGGGGCTTGGCCGCGCTCGCCGTTGCCGCCCTCCTGGCCGCCGGCTTCGCGGAGCCCGCGTCCGCGGCCATGGCGCCGTCCGCGGCCGCTCCGGCCACGCAGGCCGCCGACGGCGGCGCACCGGCCGGCATCACCAAGCTCTCCGACAACTGGACCCTGCCGTGGGCCATCTCGTTCCTGCCGGACGGCCGCTCCGCGCTGGTGACCGAGAAGCACAAGTCCCAGGTGTTCCGCCTGGGACGAGACGGCTCCAAGAAGCCGATCGGCACCGTGCCGCACTCGGTCATCGGCTCCAACCCGAGCGCGACCGGCGGACTGCTGGGTGTCGCGCCGTCACCGACCTGGAACGGCACGACGGACAAGCGCGTGTTCTTCATGCACACCACGGCCACCGACGCCCGCGTCGTGAGGATGAACTACGACGGCACGTCGCTCACCGGCTACACCACGATCCTCGGCGGGATCCAGTGGAGGGGGAACCACACCGGCGGCAAGATCGCCTTCGGCCCCGACGGATACCTCTACGTGACGACCGCCGACGCCTGGCAGCCGCAACTGGCGCAGAACAAGAACTCCCTCAACGGAAAGATTCTGCGCATCACCAAGACCGGCGCCGCGGCCCCCGGCAACCCGTTCGGCAACCGGGTCTACAGCTACGGGCACCGTAACCCCCAAGGCCTGGCCTGGGACCGCAGCGGCCGGCTGTGGTCGGTGGAGATCGGCCAGGACAAGGCCGACGAACTCAACCTGATCAAGCCCGGCGCCAACTACGGCTGGCCCACCTGCGAGGGGCACTGCACCGCGGCAGGCATGACCAACCCGAAGCGCACCTGGACGCCGGCGGAAGGCACGCCGGCCCAACTCGCCGTCGTACGCAACGTCCTGTACGTGTCGTCGCTGCGCGGCCAGCGCCTGTGGCGCGTCCCGATCGACGGGGACACCGAGCAGGTCGGCACGAAGGCCGCGTTCTACGCCGGTGCCTACGGCCGCCTGCGCGCCATCGCGAAGGTCCCGGGAGCGGACCGGCTGTGGGTGGGCACCAGCGACCGAGGGACCGGCAAGGACAACATCCACCAAGTGACCATCAGGTAATTCCCACATCGAGAAGGGCAGACACGACCCATGAACGAAACCAAGGAACAGATGGAGCCGGTCGGGCAGCACTCCTCGGCAACGACGGAGACCACCTGGCAGACCCCCGAGTTCACGGTCATCGACACCGCCCTCGAAGTCACCGCCTACTCCCTCAACTCCCGCTAGCGGAAAAGCAGGAGCCATGCTGCTGCTGGTTCTCGGTACCGCCGCCGGCGGCGGAATCCCCCAGTGGAACTGCGCGTGCCCCGGATGCACCGGGGCACGCGCACATCCGCGCCGGCGCCGCCGTCACGCCTCGCTCGCCGTGCGGACAGGGGAAGGCCGCTGGTACGTCGTCAACGCGACCCCCGACCTCGGCGACCAGATCGAAGAGCGGCCCGAGCTGCACCCGGGCCCCGGTCCCCGGCAGACGCCCCTCGCCGGAATCGTCCTGACCGACGCCGAACTCGACCACACCCTCGGCATCGCCCGCCTGCGCGAGGCGGACAGCCTCCAGGTGATCGCGGCCCCTCCGGTCCGCCAGGCCCTCCTGGACCGGCTGCGCCTCGGCGACGTCCTGACGCCGTACACCTCCGTGACCTGGCGGGAGCTGCCCCGGCGGGGCGCCGAACCGCTGGACCCGCACCTGAACGAGGGCCTGCGGATCACCGGCATCCCGGTGTCGGGCAAGCGCCCGCGGTACGCCGCCGACGCCCCGGACGACGACGCCTGGGTCGTCGCCCTGCGCCTGTACGACCCGGCCACCGGCGCGACCGCCCTCTACGCCCCCGCCCTGGCCGCCTGGCCGGACCGTCTGCAGCAGGCCGCCGAGGAGGCCGACTGCGTCATCGTGGACGGCACCTTCTGGGACGACGAGGAGCCCCGTCGCACCGGCATCTCCTCCCGCACCGCGACCGGCATGGGCCACCTGCCCATCGACGGACCGGACGGCACGGCCGAACGCCTGGCCGCCCTCCGGGCCCGCTGCCTCTACACGCACCTCAACAACACCAACCCCCTCGTCGACCCGGCGGCACCGCAGCACAAGCGGCTCGCCCGGCTGGGCCTCGAGGTGGCGTACGACGGAATGGTGATCGAGCTGTGACCACGGCACTCGCCCCACTCACCGAGCCCTGGAGTCCCGCGGAGTTCGAGGCCCGCCTCCGCGAGGTCGCGGAGGAGCGGTACCACGACCGCCACCCCTTCAACCTCCGTATGCACAGCGGCGACCTGAGCCCCGCGGAGCTGCGCCGCTGGATCGCCAACCGCTTCCACTACCAGCGCCACATCCCCGTCAAGGACGCCCTGATCACCGCCAAGCTGGACACCCCCGCACTGCGCCGGATGTGGCTGCGCCGTATCCAGGACCACGACGGCCTGGCAGAGGGCGAGGGCGGCATCGAGCGGTGGCTCCGGCTCGGCGAGGCGGCCGGCCTGAACCGCGAGACGCTGGTCCGCGCCGACGACGTACTGCCCGGCGTACGGCTGGCGGTCGACGGCTACGTCAACTTCTGCCGGCTGCGCCCGCCCCTCGAAGCCGTCGCCGCCTCGCTGACCGAACTGTCCGCCCCGGACCTGATGCGCACCCGCATCGACGCCTTCGAGCGCCACTACCCCTGGATCGAGGCGGACGGCCTCACCTACTTCCGCACCCGGGTCGACCAGGGCCGGCGCGACAGCCGCGAGGCGCTCGACCTCGTCCTGGAGTGGGCCCGCACCCGGGACGACCAGGAACGTGCCGTGGCCGCGCTGCGCTTCAAATGCGACGTCCTGTGGTCGCTGCTGGACGCCGTGGACGCGGCGGGCGGCCGCGAGGAGCAGCGGTGACGCGGGCGACCGGGAACGACTGGCGCCCCGCCCTGGCCCCGGGCGCCCTGCGCCGCCACGACCCCGTGCGCGACGCGGTCCTGCTGCTCCTGCCCGAGCGCGTCGGCGTGCTGACCGGACGGGGCGGGGAGGTCGTCGACCTGTGCGACGGCACGCACACCGTGCCCGGGATCGTCGACGCGCTGGCCGAGCGCTTTCCCGGCGCCCCGGTCGCCTCCGAAGTACCCCCGTTCCTCGAACGTCTGCGCAAGGAGGGCTGGCTCCGATGACCACCACCGCTCCGGCCACCGCGCCCGCCCGCCCCTGGGCCCTGCTCGCCGAGCTCACCCACGCCTGCCCCCTGCACTGCGGCTACTGCTCCAACCCGCTGGAGCTGACCCGCCGTTCCCGCGAGCTGAGCACCGAGCGGTGGACGGACGTGATGCGCCAGGCCGGCGAGCTCGGCGTCGTCCACACGCATCTCTCCGGCGGCGAGCCGCTGCTGCGCCTGGACCTGGAGCACATCGTCGCCGCCGCCGAGACGGCCGGGATCTACACCCAGCTGGTCACCAGCGGCGTCGGCCTCGACCGGGCCCGGCTGGCCGCGCTCGCCGACGCCGGACTGCGCAGCGTCCAGCTGTCCGTCCAGCACGCGGACCCGGACGCCTCGGACCGCATCGCCGTACGCCCGGGCTCCTTCGCGCGGAAGGAACGGGCCGCCGCACTCGTACGGTCCGCCGGTCTCCCCCTCGGCCTCAACATCGTCCTGCACCGCGAGAACCTCGACGCCATCGACGCGATGATCGCGCTGGGCGTCTCCTGGGGCGTGGACCGCATCGAGCTGGCCAACACCCAGTTCTACGGTTGGGGGCTGCTCAACCGGGACGCGCTGCTGCCCACCCGCGACCAGCTCTCCCGGGCGCGGGACGCCGTCGAGCGGTGGCGGGAGCGGCTCTCCTCCGCTTCCGGCCCCGACCTGGTCTGGGTCGTCCCCGACTACTTCGACGGCGTCGCCAAGCCGTGCATGGGCGGGTGGGGCGCCGTCTCGCTCACCGTCGCCCCGGACGGCACCGTCCTGCCCTGCCCGGCCGCCGCAGCCCTGCCCGACCTGGACCCGCCGAGCGTCCGCGACCACCCGCTGTCCTGGATCTGGCACCACTCCGCGGCGTTCACCCGCTACCGCGGCACCGGCTGGATGGCCGACCCGTGCCGCAGCTGCTCCCGCCGCGACGAGGACTTCGGCGGCTGCCGCTGCCAGGCCTACGCCCTGACCGGGGACGCCTCCCGTACGGATCCCGCCTGCCGGCTCTCCCCCGACCACGGTCTGGTCCGGGCACTGACCGACGGCACCCCCACCGGCGGTACGAGCGCCGGACCGCCCGGACCACCCGGACCGGTCACACCCCGGACACCCGGGCGCCGCCCGGCCTCCGAGCCGCCCACGCCGCTCAGGCCACCCGCTGAAAGCTCCGCAACCGCGTGAACGACGTCTCCAGCCCCCGCTTCAGCACCCGTGCCGCCGGCCGCTCCACCACCCGGTGCACCAGCCAGCTCAGCACCAGGAACCCGGCGATGACGGCGACGACCAGCAACCGCGGGTCCATCGTGTCGCGCAGGCGGTTGATGAGGGCCGTACCGGCCAGATAGTGCGTCAGATACAGCGGATACGTCAGCGCGCCCGCCGTCGCCAGCCACTTCCAGCGGATCCGGTCCGTGTGGCCGAGCGCCACGGCGACCATGAAGAGCAGGAACACGGTGTAGATCACCACCGCCCCGCGCCAGCTGCTGACCTGCTCGTACGCGACCCGCTCCCCCAGCTCCAGCTGCCCCATCAGCCAGGCCATGGCGAGGATGCCCCACAGGAGCAGGTCCTGGCCGAAGCGGTGCATGAGGTAGAGGGCGAGGCCGGCGATGAAGTACCAGGCGCCGCTCGGGTCGGCGGCCAGGACGAGGAGCGGGAACTTCGACACCGGCGCGAGCATGGCGGCCGCGCCCCAGACGCAGCAGAAGACGACGACCCGGCGGTAGGTCAGGCCCATCGCCACGACGACGAGGAAGAGCAGATAGAAGCGGAGCTCCGACCAGAGGGTCCAGTAGACGAGGTCGACGTTGGGG
Organism: Streptomyces sp. NPDC030838; assembly: GCF_055572035.1. Taxonomy (NCBI): domain Bacteria; kingdom Bacillati; phylum Actinomycetota; class Actinomycetes; order Kitasatosporales; family Streptomycetaceae; genus Streptomyces; species Streptomyces sp. NPDC030838. The sequence goes on from NZ_JBVIED010000002.1 coordinate 542,439, forward strand.
ACGTCGGAGCCCTGCTGGAGCATCGTGAGATTGAACAGCACCTCGCGCAGCGGGAGGCGCTCCCATACGCCCGGGAGGGCCACCAGCACCGCGGTGGTGAACAGGACCGCGAACCAGTACGCCGGGTAGAGCCGGATCACCCGGGAGACGAAGAAGTCCTTCGGGGTGCGGCCCCAGCAGGACATGCAGATCACGAAGCCGCTGATAACGAAGAAGATCTCGACGCCGATCCAGCCGAAGGAGGCCACCCGGAACCAGTTCGGCATGAGGTCGGACACCGGGCGGTCCCAGATGGCGTTGCCGGGCTGGTTCACGCGGTGCGTGCCGACGTAGTGGTGCAGGACCACCAGCAGCGCGGCGACCAGGCGGATGCCGTCGATGACGTAGAGGCGGGGGCGGGTCCGGAGGGACGCGGCGGGACGTGGCGAGGGGGCCGGCCGTGGTGGGCGCTCGGCGACGGCGACGCCGGCCGGGCCTATCGAGATTCCGCTGTGCATCCCCCTCACGCTAGGGGCGCCGAGCGAGCGCCAGACGGGCAGACGAGCACATTTCACACCTGCGGGGCGCGACCCTCACGGACTTCTCGCCGCCGGGACACCCAGGGTTCGCCAAGGATTCCGCGTACGGCAAAGGGGCCCGTACGACCGAAGTCGTACGGGCCCCTTCAGGTGCTCGCAGCTGGAGCTACCGGGTCACGTGACCCTCAAGCAAGCGGAACTTACTTGACGATCTTGGTGACCTGGCCGGCGCCCACGGTCCGGCCACCCTCACGGATGGCGAACTTCAGGCCCTCCTCCATGGCGACGGGCTGGATCAGCTCGACGCGCATCTCGGTGTTGTCGCCCGGCATGACCATCTCGGTGCCCTCGGGGAGGTGCACAACGCCGGTCACGTCCGTGGTACGGAAGTAGAACTGCGGGCGGTAGTTGTTGAAGAACGGGGTGTGGCGGCCACCCTCGTCCTTCGACAGGATGTAGGCCTGGGCCTCGAACTCGGTGTGCGGGGTGACCGAACCCGGCTTGATGATGACCTGGCCGCGCTCGACGTCCTCGCGCTTGATGCCACGGAGGAGCAGACCGACGTTCTCACCGGCCTGGCCCTCGTCGAGCAGCTTGCGGAACATCTCGATGCCGGTGACCGTGGTGGTGGTCTTCTCGGTCTTGATGCCGATGATGTCGACGGTCTCGTTGACCTTCAGGACACCACGCTCGATACGGCCGGTGACGACCGTACCGCGACCGGTGATCGTGAAGACGTCCTCGATCGGCATGAGGAACGGCTTGTCGACGTCGCGCTCCGGCTGCGGGATCGACTCGTCGACGGCGTTCATCAGGTTGAGGACGGAGTCCACCCACTCCTTCTCGCCCTCGAGGGCCTTCAGAGCGGAGACCTTGACGACCGGAACGTCGTCGCCGGGGAACTCGTACTCGGAGAGGAGCTCACGGACCTCGAGCTCGACGAGCTCCAGGATCTCCTCGTCGTCCACCATGTCGGCCTTGTTCAGGGCGACCACGATGTACGGAACGCCGACCTGGCGGGCCAGGAGCACGTGCTCCTTGGTCTGCGGCATCGGGCCGTCGGTGGCGGCGACCACGAGGATGGCGCCGTCCATCTGCGCCGCACCCGTGATCATGTTCTTGATGTAGTCCGCGTGACCCGGGCAGTCGACGTGGGCGTAGTGACGCGCCTCGGTCTGGTACTCGACGTGCGCGATGGAGATGGTGATACCGCGCTGACGCTCCTCAGGAGCCTTGTCGATGTTGTCGAACGGGGTGGCCTCGTTCAGGTCCGGGTACGCGTCGTGCAGCACCTTGGTAATGGCGGCCGTGAGGGTCGTCTTACCGTGGTCGATGTGACCGATGGTGCCGATGTTGACGTGCGGCTTAGTCCGCTCGAACTTCGCCTTCGCCACTGGGGTCCTCCTGTGGAGTGGTTCTGTACGCCTTACTTCATCGGCGCCAGGTGATCTTTGCTGTTAAAGCCCGGAACCCGGGGCAAACATCCGTGTTTGCGGGTGTTTGCCCCTTGAGGCTCCGGAGTCAAGCCTAAAGCGTGGGAACGCGGTGCGTTACTCGCCCTTGGCCTTCGCGATGATCTCCTCGGCGACGTTCCGCGGAACCTCGGCGTAGGAGTCGAACTGCATCGAGTAGCTTGCGCGACCCGACGTCTTGCTGCGGAGGTCTCCGACGTAGCCGAACATCTCCGACAGGGGCACGAGGCCCTTCACGACGCGGGCACCGGCCCGCTCCTCCATGGCCTGGATCTGGCCACGGCGGGAGTTGATGTCGCCGATGACCTCACCCATGTAGTCCTCGGGCGTGGTGACCTCGACGGCCATCATCGGCTCCAGGAGCACGGGCGAAGCCTTGCGCGCGGCCTCCTTGAAGGCCTGCGAACCGGCGATCTTGAACGCGAGCTCGGAGGAGTCCACCTCGTGGTAGGCACCGTCGAGCAGCGTGACACGCACGCCGGTCATCTCGTAACCGGCGAGGATGCCGAACTGCATGGCCTCCTGGCAGCCGGCGTCGACCGAGGGGATGTACTCCTTCGGGATACGACCACCAGTGACCTGGTTGACGAACTCGTAGGAGGCGTCGCCGCTCTCGATCGGCTCGACCGAGATGATGACGCGGCCGAACTGGCCGGTACCACCGGTCTGCTTCTTGTGGGTGTACTCGACCTTCTCGACCGACTTGCGGATGGTCTCGCGGTACGCCACCTGCGGCTTGCCGACGTTGGCCTCGACCTTGAACTCACGGCGCATACGGTCGACCAGCACCTCGAGGTGCAGCTCGCCCATACCACCGATGATGGTCTGGCCGGTCTCCTCGTCCGAGTGGACCTGGAAGGACGGGTCCTCCTCGGCCAGGCGCTGGATCGCGACGCCCAGCTTCTCCTGGTCGCCCTTCGACTTGGGCTCGATGGCGACCTGGATGACCGGCGCCGGGAAGTCCATGGACTCCAGGATGACCGGCGACTTGTCGTCGCACAGCGTCTCACCGGTGGTGGTCTGCTTCAGGCCCATGACGGCGACGATGTCGCCGGCGCCCACCGACTCGATCTCCTCACGCTTGTTGGCGTGCATGCGGTAGATCTTGCCGATGCGCTCCTTGCGGCCCTTGACGGAGTTCAGCACGGCGGTGCCGGACTCCAGGCGGCCGGAGTACACGCGGACGAAGGTCAGCTTGCCGAGGTGCGGGTCGCTCATGATCTTGAACGCCAGCGCCGACAGCGGCTCCTCGTCGGAGGGCTTGCGCTTGATGACCGTCTCCGGGTCCTTGACGTCGTGGCCCTCGATGGCCTCGATGTCGACCGGCGACGGCAGGTAGCGCACGACCGCGTCGAGCAGGGGCTGAACACCCTTGTTCTTGAACGCGGTGCCGCAGAAGACCGGGGTCACCGTGGTGCCCTGGCCCTTGCCGGAAGCGATCGTGATACGGCGGATGGCCGCGTACAGCTGCTCCTCGGTGGGCTCCTGGCCCTCCAGGTACAGCTCCATGATCTCTTCGTCGTTCTCGGCGACGGCCTCGAGCAGCTTGCCGCGCCACTCCTCGGCGGCCTCGGTGTGCGTGGCCGGGATGTCGACGACGTCGTACATCTCGCCCTTGGTCGCCTCGGCGGACCACACGAGCGCCTTCATGCGGACCAGGTCCACGACACCCTTGAAGTCGGCCTCGGCGCCGATCGGCAGCTGCATCACGATCGGCTGGGCACCCAGCCGGTCGGTGATCATGTCGACGCAGCGGTGGAACTCGGCACCGGTGCGGTCGAGCTTGTTCACGAAGCAGATACGCGGAACGCCGTAGCGGTCCGCCTGACGCCACACCGTCTCGGACTGGGGCTCAACGCCGGCGACGCCGTCGAACACCGTCACGGCACCGTCGAGCACGCGCAGCGAACGCTCCACCTCGACGGTGAAGTCGACGTGGCCCGGCGTGTCGATGATGTTGATGGTGTGGTCGACGTTCTCCAGCGGCCAGTGGCAGGTGGTGGCAGCAGAGGTGATCGTGATGCCACGCTCCTGCTCCTGCTCCATCCAGTCCATGGTGGCAGCGCCGTCGTGGACCTCACCGATCTTGTAGGACACACCGGTGTAGAACAGGATCCGCTCGGTGGTGGTCGTCTTGCCCGCGTCGATGTGGGCCATGATGCCGATGTTGCGCACCCTGGCCAGGTCAAGCGAAGTGGTAGCCATAAGGCTTCAGTCTTCTCTCGGTTCTCGATGGGGTAGCGACTACCAGCGGTAGTGCGCGAAGGCCTTGTTGGACTCGGCCATCTTGTGCGTGTCCTCGCGCTTCTTCACAGCGGCACCCAGGCCGTTGCTGGCGTCGAGGAGCTCGTTGAGCAGACGCTCGGTCATGGTCTTCTCGCGACGGGCGCGGGAGTAACCGACCAGCCAGCGCAGCGCCAGGGTGTTGGCACGGCCGGGCTTGACCTCGACCGGAACCTGGTAGGTGGCGCCACCGACACGGCGGGACTTGACCTCGAGGGTCGGCTTGATGTTCTCGAGAGCGCGCTTCAGCGTGATGACCGGGTCGTTGCCGGTCTTCTCGCGCAGGCCCTCCATGGCGCCGTAGACGATGCGCTCGGCGGTGGAGCGCTTGCCGTTCAGCAGCACCTTGTTGATCAGGGAGGTCACCAGAGGAGAGCCGTAGACCGGGTCGACGATGACCGGGCGCTTCGGGGCGGGGCCCTTACGAGGCATTCTTACTTCTCCTTCTTGGCGCCGTAACGGCTGCGAGCCTGCTTGCGGTTCTTGACACCCTGGGTGTCGAGCGAACCGCGGATGATCTTGTAGCGAACACCCGGCAGGTCCTTCACACGGCCGCCGCGCACGAGCACGATGGAGTGCTCCTGCAGGTTGTGTCCCTCACCCGGAATGTAGGCCGTGACCTCGATCCCGCTGGTCAGACGCACACGCGCGACCTTGCGGAGGGCCGAGTTCGGCTTCTTCGGGGTGGTCGTGAACACACGCGTGCAGACGCCACGACGCTGAGGGGAACCCTCGAGTGCGGGCGTCTTGTTCTTCTCGACCTTGTCCTGCCGGCCCTTGCGGACCAGCTGCTGGATCGTAGGCACTACTTCTCCGGTTTCTGTGTGCCGATGGGTACAGCTAACCTGGAACGTCGCCGACCCACGCGGTCGGGTGTGTCGAATCCCGCGGACTCCCGCCGCAAGGCAGAAAGAGGCGCAGATTTCGGTGGCCGTTCACGGCTCTCGATGCGGTTGAAGGCACGCAGGAGAGCCAAGGCACACCCCAGGCACAAGGTCTGAGCGTACCTATCGCATTCGCTGCGGTCAAAACAAATGGGCCCCGGCCACCCCGCCCTGCGGGCCATGTCAAGCCCCCGAGCCGCAAGTGATCTTCGAATCGGCGGCAGGTGTCCGTTTCGCTCACTTTTCCACACCCTCTGGGCGGCTCAGCCGGCCGCGATGGACACCGCGGTCAGCAACACGAGGACGAGTGCCCATGCGGCGGTGGACAACCACCCGAGGACGAGCCCGGTCAGCGCCAGAGCGTCACCGCCCTCCCCGGTGCGGTCGATCTCCGACCGCGCCGCGTGCCCCAGCACCACGGCGGGGATCCCGGTCAGCCCGAAGGTCGGCACACACAGCAGCCCGCAGACGGCGGCACCCACGGCCTTCCCGTTCGTCCGCGCCCGCGGCGCCGGGAGAAACGCCCGCGGCACGACCGCCTGAACGGGCACAGACTGCGGCACAGGCCCCTGCGGCAGATCGGCGACGAGCAGGGCCAGCTCCCCCACCGTTCGCGCGGCATACGCCCGCCCGACCCGCTTCTCGAACTCCTCCCGCGCCATGCGCCCCTCACCGAACCCCGCCCGGAGCACGTCGACGGCGCGTTCCCGGTCGGCGTGGGAGGCGAGCAGCGACGGCTCACCGCGGCCCTGCCAGGGCTGCCACGACGGATACGGCAACTGCGACACGGGCACCTCCTCCCGAAACGCCGGAGTCCCTCCATGATGCGCCGAACCGCCCTTTCCGGCATCAGTGCCCGACCCGGAGACGACCCGGAAAGAACCCGCAGACGCCGAGAGGCGGCCACCCCGAAGGGTGACCGCCTCCCAGTTCAAGCGACTCGCTTACTGGTTGTACGGACCGTAGTCGTAGTCCTCCAGCGGAACGGCCTGGCCGGAGCCCGTGCCGAACGGCGAGTAGTCGATGTCGTCGTAGCCGACGGCCGAGTACATCGCGGCCTTGGCCTCCTCGGTCGGCTCGACCCGGATGTTGCGGTAGCGGGACAGACCCGTACCGGCCGGGATGAGCTTACCGATGATGACGTTCTCCTTGAGGCCGATGAGGCTGTCGGACTTGGCGTTGATCGCCGCGTCCGTCAGGACTCGGGTCGTCTCCTGGAAGGAGGCGGCCGACAGCCAGGACTCCGTCGCCAGCGAGGCCTTGGTGATACCCATCAGCTGCGGACGACCGGAGGCCGGGTGACCGCCCTCCTGGACCACACGACGGTTCTCGGTCTCGAACTTCGAGCGCTCGACCAGCTCGCCGGGCAGCAGCTCGGCGTCGCCGGACTCGATGATCGTCACGCGGCGGAGCATCTGCCGGATGATGATCTCGATGTGCTTGTCGTGGATCGACACACCCTGCGAGTTGTACACCTTCTGGACCTCGCCGACCAGGTGGACCTGGACGGCACGCTGGCCCAGGATGCGCAGCACGTCGTGCGGGTTGGTGGCACCCACGGTGAGCTTCTGGCCCACCTCGACGTGCTCGCCCTCGCTGACCAGGAGTCGGGCGCGCTTCGAGATCGGGTAGGCCGTCTCGTCGCTGCCGTCGTCCGGCGTGATGACGATCTTCTTGGTCTTCTCCGTCTCCTCGATGCGAACGCGACCGCTCGCCTCGGAGATCGGAGCCACACCCTTCGGGGTACGGGCCTCGAAGAGCTCGACGACACGCGGCAGACCCTGGGTGATGTCGTCACCGGCCACACCACCGGTGTGGAAGGTACGCATCGTCAGCTGGGTACCGGGCTCACCGATGGACTGGGCGGCGATGATGCCGACCGCCTCACCGATGTCGACCAGCTTGCCGGTGGCCAGCGAACGGCCGTAGCACATGGCGCAGGTGCCGACCGCGGACTCACAGGTCAGGACCGAGCGGGTCTTGACCTCGGACACGCCGTTGAGGATCAGCTCGTCGATGAGCACGTCGCCCAGGTCGGTACCGGCCGGGGCCAGCACCTTGCCATCCACGACGATGTCCTCGGCGAGGCAGCGCGCGTACACGGACGTCTCGACGTTCTCCGCCTTGATGAGCGAACCGTCGGCGCCGCGCTCGGCGATGTGCAGCCGCAGACCGCGCTCGGTGCCGCAGTCCTCCTCGCGGATGATGACGTCCTGGGAGACGTCGACCAGACGACGGGTGAGGTAACCCGAGTCGGCGGTACGCAGAGCGGTGTCGGCGAGACCCTTACGGGCACCGTGCGTGGAGATGAAGTACTCCAGCACGGAGAGACCCTCACGGAACGACGCCTTGATGGGCCGCGGGATGGTCTCGTTCTTCGCGTTCGACACCAGACCACGCATACCGGCGATCTGACGCATCTGCATCATGTTTCCTCGGGCACCCGAGTTGACCATCATGAAGATCGGGTTGGTCTTCGGGAAGTTGCCCGTCATGGCCTCGGCCACGTCGTTGGTGGCCTTGGTCCAGATCGCGATGAGCTCCTGGGTCCGCTCGTCCTTCGTGATCAGACCGCGCTCGTACTGCTTCTGGACCTTCTCGTCCTGCGCCTCGTAGCCGCGGACGATCTCCTTCTTCGCCTCGGGAACGACGACGTCGGAGATGGCCACGGTGACACCGGAACGGGTGGCCCAGTAGAAGCCGGCCGCCTTCAGGTTGTCGAGCGTCGCCGCCACGATGACCTTCGGGTAGCGCTCCGCCAGGTCGTTGACGATCTGGGAGAGCTGCTTCTTGCCGACCTCGTAGTCGACGAACGGGTAGTCCTCGGGCAGCAGCTCGTTGAAGAGCGCGCGGCCCAGCGTGGTCTTCAGGGTGAAGCTGTCACCCTGCTGCCACTCCGGCTCGCCCTCCTCGCGTACCGGCGGCTCCCAGCCCCGCGGCGGGATGGTGCCCACCGGGAAGCGGATGTCGACCGGCGCCTGCAGCGACAGCTCGCCGGCGTCGAACGCCATGATCGCCTCGGCGACCGAGGAGAACGGACGGTCGGCGCCCTTGATGTCGCGGCCCTCGGCGTCCGTGGTGAGGAAGTACAGACCCAGCACCATGTCCTGGGTCGGCATCGTCACCGGACGGCCGTCGGCGGGCTTGAGGATGTTGTTCGAGGACAGCATCAGGATGCGGGCCTCGGCCTGCGCCTCCGCGGACAGCGGCAGGTGGACGGCCATCTGGTCACCGTCGAAGTCCGCGTTGAACGCGGTGCAGACGAGCGGGTGGATCTGGATGGCCTTGCCCTCGACCAGCTGCGGCTCGAAGGCCTGGATGCCGAGGCGGTGCAGGGTGGGCGCACGGTTCAGCAGAACCGGGTGCTCCGCGATGACCTCTTCGAGGACGTCGTACACGACCGTGCGGCCGCGCTCGACCATGCGCTTCGCCGACTTGATGTTCTGCGCGTGGTTCAGGTCGACCAGGCGCTTCATCACGAACGGCTTGAAGAGCTCCAGCGCCATCGCCTTCGGCAGACCGCACTGGTGCAGCTTCAGCTGCGGACCGACGACGATCACGGAACGCGCGGAGTAGTCCACACGCTTACCGAGCAGGTTCTGACGGAAGCGACCCTGCTTACCCTTCAGCATGTCGCTGAGGGACTTCAGCGGGCGGTTGCCGGGACCGGTGACCGGACGGCCACGACGGCCGTTGTCGAACAGCGCGTCGACGGCCTCCTGAAGCATGCGCTTCTCGTTGTTCACGATGATCTCGGGCGCACCGAGGTCGAGAAGGCGCTTCAGACGGTTGTTCCGGTTGATGACACGGCGGTACAGGTCGTTCAGGTCGGAGGTCGCGAAGCGGCCACCGTCCAGCTGCACCATCGGACGCAGGTCCGGCGGGATGACCGGCACGCAGTCGAGCACCATGCCCTTGGGGCTGTTGCTGGTCTGCAGGAACGCGGAGACGACCTTCAGGCGCTTGAGCGCACGGGTCTTCTTCTGGCCCTTGCCGGTACGGATGATCTCGCGGAGCTTCTCGGCCTCCTCCTCGAGGTCGAAGGACTCCAGGCGCTTCTGCAGCGCCGCGGCACCCATCGAACCGTCGAAGTACGTGCCGAAGCGGTCACGCAGCTCGCGGTAGAGCAGCTCGTCGCCCTCGAGGTCCTGGACCTTGAGGTTCTTGAACCGGTTCCACACCTCGTCGAGGCGGTCGATCTCGCGCTGCGCACGGTCGCGCAGCTGCTTCATCTCACGCTCGGCACCCTCGCGCACCTTGCGGCGCACATCGGCCTTGGCGCCCTCGGCCTCCAGCTCGGCCAGGTCGGCCTCGAGCTTCTTGGCGCGGGCCTCCAGGTCGGCGTCGCGGCGCTGCTCGATCTGCTGGCGCTCGACGGAGACGTGGGCCTCCAGCGAGGGCAGGTCGCGGGTACGGCGCTCCTCGTCGACGTACGTGATCATGTACGCCGCGAAGTAGATGACCTTCTCCAGGTCCTTCGGAGCGAGGTCGAGCAGGTAGCCGAGGCGCGACGGGACGCCCTTGAAGTACCAGATGTGCGTGACGGGAGCGGCCAGCTCGATGTGGCCCATCCGCTCACGGCGCACCTTGGCGCGGGTGACCTCGACGCCACAGCGCTCGCAGATGATGCCCTTGAAGCGGACGCGCTTGTACTTGCCGCAGTAGCACTCCCAGTCCCGGGTCGGACCGAAGATCTTCTCGCAGAAGAGTCCGTCCTTTTCGGGCTTCAGGGTGCGGTAGTTGATGGTCTCCGGCTTCTTGACCTCGCCGTGGCTCCACTGACGGATGTCGTCAGCGGTGGCCAGACCGATCCGGAGCTCGTCGAAGAAGTTGACGTCGAGCACTATGCGTCAATCCCTCTCAGGGTTGTAAGTCTTGGGGTCTGAAACGGGGGTCCTGGGGCCGGCCGGGGGACCATCACTGGTCCCCCCACCGGACTCCCGTCAGACCTCTTCGACGCTGCTCGGCTCGCGCCGGGACAGGTCGATGCCGAGCTCCTCCGCAGCGCGGAAGACGTCCTCGTCGGTGTCGCGCATCTCGATGGACATACCGTCGCTGGACAGCACCTCCACGTTCAGGCAGAGCGACTGCATCTCCTTGATGAGCACCTTGAAGGACTCGGGGATGCCGGGCTCGGGGATGTTCTCGCCCTTGACGATGGCCTCGTAGACCTTCACGCGGCCGGTGACGTCGTCGGACTTGATGGTCAGCAGCTCCTGGAGGGCGTAGGCGGCGCCGTACGCCTCGAGTGCCCACACCTCCATCTCGCCGAACCGCTGGCCACCGAACTGGGCCTTACCACCCAGCGGCTGCTGGGTGATCATCGAGTACGGACCGGTCGAGCGGGCGTGCAGCTTGTCGTCGACCAGGTGGTGCAGCTTCAGGATGTACATGTAGCCGACCGAGATCGGGTCCGGGAACGGCTCACCGCTACGGCCGTCGAACAGCCGCGCCTTGCCGGACGGGAGCACCATGCGCTCGCCGTCGCGGTTCGGGATGGTGTGCTGCAGCAGACCCGCCAGCTCGTCCTCACGCGCACCGTCGAAGACCGGGGTGGCGACGTTGGTGCCGGGGGCGACCTGGTCGGCACCGATGGCCTGCAGGCGCTGGGCCCACTCGTCGGCGAGACCGGAGACGTCCCAGCCGCGGCTGGCGAGCCAGCCGAGGTGGATCTCCAGAACCTGTCCCGGGTTCATTCGGGACGGCACACCCAGCGGGTTGAGGATGATGTCGACCGGGGTGCCGTCCTCCAGGAACGGCATGTCCTCGATCGGCAGGATCTTCGAGATGACGCCCTTGTTGCCGTGGCGGCCGGCGAGCTTGTCACCATCGGTGATCTTGCGCTTCTGTGCGACGTAGACGCGGACCAGCTGGTTCACGCCCGGCGGAAGCTCGTCGCCCTCCTCGCGGTCGAAGACGCGGACGCCGATGACCTTGCCGGTCTCGCCGTGCGGCACCTTCAGCGAGGTGTCACGGACCTCACGGGCCTTCTCACCGAAGATCGCGCGCAGCAGGCGCTCCTCCGGCGTCAGCTCCGTCTCACCCTTGGGCGTGACCTTGCCGACGAGGATGTCACCGGCGATGACCTCGGCACCGATGCGGATGATGCCGCGCTCGTCGAGGTCGGCGAGGACCTCCTCGGAGACGTTCGGGATGTCCCGGGTGATCTCCTCGGGGCCGAGCTTGGTGTCACGGGCGTCGACCTCGTGCTCCTCGATGTGGATCGAGGAGAGGACGTCGTCCTGCACGAGGCGCTGCGACAGGATGATCGCGTCCTCGTAGTTGTGACCCTCCCACGGCATGAACGCCACGAGCAGGTTCTTGCCCAGCGCCATCTCGCCGTTCTGGGTGGCCGGACCGTCGGCGAGGACCTGGCCCTCGACGACCCGGTCGCCCTCGTTGACGATGACCTTCTGGTTGACCGAGGTGCCCTGGTTGGAGCGGGCGAACTTGGCCAGGCGGTACGTGATGTACGTGCCGTCGTCGTTGGCGGTGGTGATGTAGTCCGCGGAGACCTCCTGGACCACACCGGCCTTCTCGGCCTTGACCACGTCGCCGGCGTCGACGGCGGAGCGGTACTCCATGCCGGTGCCGACGAGCGGGGACTCCGCCTGGATCAGCGGAACGGCCTGGCGCATCATGTTCGCGCCCATGAGGGCACGGTTGGCGTCGTCGTGCTCGAGGAAGGGGATCATGGCGGTCGCGACCGACACCATCTGGCGCGGCGAGACGTCCATGTAGTCCACGTCCTCGGGGGCGACGTAGTCGACCTCGCCGCCACGACGGCGGACCAGCACGCGGGCCTCGGCGAACCGGAGCTCGTCGGTCAGCGGCGCGTTGGCCTGCGCGATGACGAAGCGGTCTTCCTCGTCGGCGGTGAGGTAGTTGACCTCGTCCGTGACCTGGCCGTCGATCACCTTGCGGTACGGCGTCTCGACGAAACCGAACGCGTTGACGCGCCCGTAGGTGGCGAGCGAGCCGATCAGACCGATGTTCGGGCCTTCAGGGGTCTCGATCGGGCACATACGGCCGTAGTGCGACGGGTGCACGTCACGGACCTCGAAGCCGGCCCGCTCACGGGACAGACCACCCGGGCCGAGCGCGGACAGACGACGCTTGTGCGTCAGCCCGGACAGCGGGTTGTTCTGGTCCATGAACTGGGACAGCTGGCTGGTGCCGAAGAACTCCTTGATGGAGGCGACGACCGGCCGGATGTTGATCAGGGTCTGCGGCGTGATCGCCTCGACGTCCTGGGTCGTCATACGCTCGCGGACGACGCGCTCCATACGCGCCAGACCCGTACGGACCTGGTTCTGGATGAGCTCGCCGACGCTGCGCAGACGACGGTTGCCGAAGTGGTCGATGTCGTCGGTCTCGACGACGACCGTCTCGCCGCTGTCGCCGACCGTCTCGGTCTCGCCGGCGTGCAGCTTCACCAGGTACTTGATCGTCGCGATGACGTCCTCGACGGTCAGGATGCCCGCGTCGAGCGGAGCGTCCGCACCCAGCTTCTTGTTGACCTTGTAGCGGCCGACCTTGGCGAGGTCGTAGCGCTTCGGGTTGAAGTAGAGGTTCTCGAGCAGCGTCTGCGCGGCCTCACGGGTGGGGGGCTCGCCCGGACGCAGCTTGCGGTAGATGTCGAGCAGCGCGTCGTCCTGGCCCTGGGTGTGGTCCTTCTCCAGGGTGGCGCGCATGGACTCGTACTCGCCGAACTCCTCGAGGATCTGCTCGGTCGTCCAGCCGAGCGCCTTCAGGAGGACGGTCACGGACTGCTTGCGCTTGCGGTCGATACGGACACCGACCATGTCGCGCTTGTCGATCTCCATCTCCAGCCAGGCACCCCGGGACGGGATGATCTTGGCGGAGAAGATGTCCTTGTCGGACGTCTTGTCGATGGTGGAGTCGAAGTAGACACCCGGCGAACGGACCAGCTGCGACACCACGACACGCTCGGTGCCGTTGATGACGAAGGTGCCCTTGTTGGTCATGAGCGGGAAGTCGCCCATGAAGACCGTCTGGGACTTGATCTCGCCGGTCTCGTTGTTGGTGAACTCGGCCGTGACGAAGAGCGGCGCGGCGTACGTGAAGTCGCGCTCCTTGCACTCGTCGATCGAGTTCTTCGGCGGCTCGAAGCGGTGGTCGCGGAAGGTCAGCGACATCGACCCGCTGAAGTCCTCGATCGGGGAGATCTCCTCGAAGATCTCCTCCAGACCGGACTTGGTGGGGACGTCCTGACCGTTCTCGAGAGCCTCCTCGACGCGAGCCTTCCACGCGTCGTTGCCGAGCAGCCAGTCGAAGCTCTCGGTCTGGAGCGCGAGAAGGTTCGGAACCTCGAGGGGCTCCTTGATCTTTGCAAAGGAGATGCGCAGCGGGGCGGTGCTGGCGCCGTTGTTCGTATTCGCGGTCGAGGCAGTGCGCGAGGCGGCCAAGAGGGGGTCCTTCCGAGGGCTCGGACTCACTACGCGCGTACCGGCCCCTCTCCCAGGCGCGAGACTTCAATCCCCAGGTCAGAGGAGATGTGGTCGCCGGTGCTCGGGTGAGGGCAGACCCCTGGTGACGGGCAGGGGACAGCTAACAGGCAGCGCAAAGGGTCAGTGTAGCCACACGGCACACTGATGTCCAGTCCCACTTTTCGGAGACCCTTGTGTTCTCAACGCCTGCGCCATGCCTGCCCTCAACGCACGTTGATACTGCCCTCTTCGTCGTCGATCCATGCCTCGGATTCGGACCGTTGTGACGACGCGTCCTGAGAATTGCGCGCTGCGTGCGGTTCGTCAAGGCCCCCCTGGCCGGAACCAGGTGCTCCGGAGACACGACGAAGATCACCTTACCCCCCGCCACGAGCGGCGCAAGGCAACCGCGGCCTCCCCCCTGAGAACGCCGAAGAGCGACCACCCGGATGGATGATCGCTCTTCGGTGCGTTCGCGTTACAGCCCTAGGAGGCTGTGCTCAGCGCGCAGGAGTGCGGTGCGGCCCGCAGAGGTCTTACTTGACCTCGACGGAGGCGCCGGCGCCCTCGAGGGCCTCCTTGGCCTTGTCCGCGGCCTCCTTGTTGACCTTCTCGAGAACCGGCTTCGGGGTGCCGTCGACCAGGTCCTTGGCCTCCTTCAGGCCGAGGGAGGTCAGCTCGCGCACGACCTTGATGACCTGGATCTTCTTGTCGCCGGCGCCGGTGAGGATGACGTCGAACTCGTCCTTCTCCTCGACGGCCTCGGCGGCAGCGCCACCGGCGGCACCGCCGGCCATGACGACCGGCGCGGCAGCGGCGGCGGTGACGTCGAACTTCTCCTCGAAGGCCTTCACGAACTCGGAGAGCTCGATGAGGGTCATCTCCTCGAACTGGGCAAGCAGCTCGTCCTGGGTGAGCTTCGCCATGATGGCGGTCCTTCCACTCAATCGGCAGGTGCCGGATGTACTGGGTGAGGCGGGCGTACGTTCGGGCCCGCTGCGACCCTTGCCGCGCTCAGGCGGCGAGGATCAGAAAGCGAGCCGAATTACTCGGCACCGCCCTGCTCGTCCTGCTTGGCACGGAGCGCGTCCACGGTGCGGACGAGCTTCGAGGGCAGGGCCTGGAAGACGGAGGCAGCCTGGGACTGCTTCCCCTTGAAGGCACCGGCCAGCTTGGACAGCAGAACCTCGCGGGACTCGAGGTCCGCAAGCTTCTTGATCTCGTCGGCGGACAGCGCCTTGCCTTCAAGGACACCGCCCTTGATGACGAGATTCGGGTTCTCCTTGGCGAAGTCACGGAGACCCTTCGCCGACTCCACCGGGTCACCGGTGACGAAGGCGACCGCCGTCGGACCGTTGAACAGGTCGTCCAGCGTCGTGATCCCGGCCTCGTTGGCCGCAATCTTGGTCAGCGTGTTCTTCACCACGGCGTACTGGGCGTTCTCACCGAGCGAACGACGCAGCGTCTTGAGCTGCGCCACGGTGAGACCGCGGTACTCGGTCAGCACAGCGGCGTTGGAGTTGCGGAACTGCTCCGTCAACTCGGCAACCGCGGCAGCCTTGTCGGGCCTCGCCATGAGCCTCGGCCTCCTTCCGGGTGATTCGGACCGCGCGGACCCGAAGGAGGACTGGGGAAAACGAAACGCCCCGGCGCAGGCGCACGGGGCGTAGCTCGACCAGACGGATTCCGTACGGGCGGAACCGGTCCGGGAGCACTTCCACTGTCACCTGCGCGGGTCGTCCGCAGTTCAGCGGATCCTTCGGCCACCGAGCCCTCTTGCGAGCGCACGGCAACGACCAGCGGTCTTTGGCTTCTGTAGGAGAGTACGGGACCGGGTCGCCGTGAAGCAAATCCGGGCAAACGCTCAGACGCCGGAGCCGGACTCACCCAACTCGCCGAGCTCCTTGAGCATCTCGAGCAGGTCGAAGGTCTCACCGGCCGGCGGCACCTGGACCTCGGCCTTGGCGCCGTAGTCGGAGAACTTCATCCCCATGTCGATGGCGCCCTGGGGCGTCTCGACGGTGATGTCCATACGGACCGGCAGGTCGTCCTCGTTGACCCACACCTCGGTGTCGTAGCCCTTGATGCCGGCCTTCTCCATGTTCTCGAAGGCCTGCTCGCGCTCCTCCGGCTTGAGGAGTTCCAGGCTCTTGTTGTCCGCCATCATCTCCTTGACGGTGAGCGTGCCCTTGTAGCGCTCGGTCTCGACGCCGTCGACCTTCTCGCTGCCGACGTGCTTGAGGTTGGGCGACTCCAGGAGCATGGCGAGCTGCTCGGCGGGGTTCTGGTTCATGTCCGCCAGCCCGGCGGTCATCTGCTTGGCCAGCTCCTCGTCACCCGAGGCCTTCGCGGCGGCCCCCAGGTCGAGCTTCATCCAGCGCTTGCCGTCCATGTCCTTGGCGGCCTCCGCCCCCATGTCCATGTACATGACGTCGTCGCGCCAGATCATGCGGACCTGCTCCGGGGCGTCCGGGTCGCTCGCCATCATGGAGCCCGTCACCGTCAGGTCCATGACGGTCGGGTCCCAGCCCATCACACCGGTCATGGTCGCGTCGCCGCCGCCGCCCATGACGGCCGGCATCGACATGGTCATCTCGACCTTCGCGGACTTGGCCTCGGCGGTCTTCTCGTACGCCGCGGTCAGCACCTGCTGGACGGTCCGCTCGGGCGCCGCGCCGTCCTTCTTCTCGGCACCGCAGCCGACGGCACCGCCGGCCAGCACCAGCGCCGATATCCCGGCGAGCGTCGCCCCGCCCCGCGTGCGTACGGAAAGCCCCATCATTCCCCCCAAGGAACACAAGGATCAGATTGAACAGATTGTCGAATACGAAACAAGCGCTGTGAGCTTAACCCAGGGGCTTCCCGGGCCTCCCCCGAATTCCCGGCCGGAAGCCGCTGCGGGGTTCCCTGCGGAAGCCGCTGCGGGCGAAACAGGGACGGGCCCCGCACCCAGGGAGGGTGCGGGGCCCGTGAACCGGTTGGGTGAGCCTCAGGCTCAGACCGCGGCCGGGTCCTCCTCGACGAGGAGGTTGCGGGTGCGGTTCGGGTCGACCGGGATGCCGGGGCCCATCGTGGTGGTGATGGCGGCCTTCTTGATGTAGCGACCCTTGGCGGCGGACGGCTTCAGACGGAGGATCTCCTCCAGGGCCGCGCCGTAGTTCTCCACCAGCTTGGCGTCGTCGAACGACGTCTTGCCGATGATGAAGTGCAGGTTCGCGTGCTTGTCGACACGGAACTCGATCTTGCCGCCCTTGATGTCGGTGACAGCCTTGGCGACGTCCGGGGTCACGGTGCCGGTCTTCGGGTTCGGCATCAGACCACGGGGACCGAGCACGCGGCCGAGGCGGCCGACCTTGCCCATGAGGTCCGGGGTGGCGACGACGGCGTCGAAGTCCAGACGGCCCTTCGCCACCTCGTCGATCAGCTCGTCGGCGCCGACGATGTCGGCGCCCGCGGCACGCGCGGCCTCGGCACGGTCACCGGTCGCGAAGACCAGGACCCGGGCGGTCTTACCGGTGCCGTGCGGGAGGTTCACGGTGCCACGGACCATCTGGTCGGCCTTGCGCGGGTCGACACCCAGACGGAAGGCGACCTCGACGGTGCCGTCGAACTTGGTCGTGGAGGTCTCCTTGGCGAGACGGACGGCCTCGAGGGGAGCGTAGAGCTTCTCCCGGTCGACCTTGGCGTCCGCAGCGCGGAGAGACTTGCTGCGCTTGCTCACTTAAAGCTCCTGTTGAGTCTTAGGAGTCGTGGTCCGGGCCGAGCAGGCCCTTCCACACTTCTGCTGGTCTACGAAGGTGAGGGTCAGCCCTCGACCGTGACGCCCATGGAACGGGCGGTGCCGGCGATGATCTTCTCGGCGGCGTCCAGGTCGTTGGCGTTGAGGTCGGGCATCTTGGTGGTGGCGATCTCGCGGACCTGCTCGCGGGTGATCTTCGCGACCTTGGTCTTGTGCGGCTCGCCGGAGCCCTTCTCCACGCCCGCGGCCTTGAGGATCATCTTCGCGGCCGGCGGGGTCTTGGTGATGAAGGTGAAGGAACGGTCCTCGTAGACCGTGATCTCCACCGGGATGACCCAACCGCGCTGCGACTCGGTCGCGGCGTTGTAGGCCTTGCAGAACTCCATGATGTTGACGCCGTGCTGACCCAGCGCGGGGCCGACCGGCGGGGCCGGGTTGGCGGCACCGGCCTGGATCTGGAGCTTGATGAGCCCCGTGACCTTCTTCTTCTTGGGAGGCATGTGCTCTCTCCGGGTCCTAGTGAGAGTTTTTTTCGCCGTCCGGTCCGGATCATCCGGATGGAGGCATACCGCACAACGATAACGGCTCGGTGTGCGAGTCCTGAAATCGATCAGGTCAACCCTGGTCAGCGGCTCCGTCGGCGGCTCCGTCCGCGGCCTGCTCGGCGGCTCTCCTCCGGCGCAGCTTCACCGTCCAGGCGACCACTCCGACCAGCCCGGCCAGGGCCGGTACGGCGGTGGTGACGACCAGGAAGGTCCCCTGGCCGCCGGACACGTCGCCCGCCCGGGCGACCTGCCGGGGATCACCGGGCCGGTAGACGATCTCCAGCCGGTCGCCGTCGTCGTACTTCTTGGTCTTCGTGCCCACCGGCAGCTCGGTCCGCACCGTCGTCCCGCCGGCCGTGAACTCCACCCGGCAGCCGCCCAGCATGCAGGGTGAGCCCCCGCGGTAGGTCGCGACCGCGCGTCTGCCGTCCTTCTCCAGGTCCTGGAAGTGCAGGGCGGCGGGCAGCGTCACGAAGACCGTCAGGGCCGTGAAGAACAGCGCGACGCCCGCGCAGATCCACCGGAACACGACGGGCTCGAGACGGCTCGCGCGCTCCGGCGACACCGCGGGCGTCGCCCAGTACTCCGCGGCACCGGTGTCCCGGGCCACGGGAGGACTCAGTTCTTCTGGATCTGGTCGAAGGAGAGCTCGACCGGCGTCTCGCGGCCGAAGATCTCGACCAGGCCCTTGACCTTCTTGGAGTCGGGGTTGATCTCGTTGATGGTGGCCTGGAGCGTGGCGAACGGGCCGTCGGTGACGGTGACCGAGTCGCCGACCTCGAAGTCCAGCACCTGGACCTCGACCTTGCGCTGCGGCGCCGGCTTGCCCTCGGCCTCGGCGGCCTCGCGGGCGGCCTTCTCCTCGGCCTCCGGGGCGAGCATCTTGACGATCTCGTCCAGGGTCAGCGGGTACGGGTCGTAGGCGTTGCCCACGAAGCCGGTGACGCCGGGGGTGTTGCGGACGACGCCCCAGGACTCGTTCGTCAGGTCCATGCGCACCAGGACGTAGCCGGGGAGCTTGTTCTGGCGGATGGTCTTGCGGTCGCCGTTCTTGATCTGGACGACCTCTTCCTGCGGCACCTCGGCCTGGAAGATGTAGTCCTCGACGTTCAGCGAGACGGCGCGCTGCTCCAGGTTGGTCTTCACGCGGTTCTCGTAACCGGCGTAGGTGTGGATCACGTACCACTCGCCGGGCAGGGTGCGCAGCTCCTGACGGAGCTTCTCGACCGGGTCGAGCTCGGGCTCCTCCTCGGCCTCCTCGGCCTCGCCGGCGTCCGCGGTCTCGTCCTCGTCGGTCACCTCGAGGGCGGCCTCCTCGGCCGGCTCCTCCGCCTCGGCGTCGGCAGCCTCGACCTCGTCCAGGTCCTCGTCCGCGCCCTCGACGATGTCGAGCTCGTCATCCACGGACGCATCCGGCTCGATGGCGTCGTTCACGTTCGGGTCAGACACGGTGGCTGCTTCTTCCTGGATACATACGGGTGGAACACGCGAAAGGGGCGCCAGTGACGGCGCCCTTCGCTCTTGGCTCAGCCGAAGACGTACTTGGCTGCGTGGTCGAGCCCATAGTCAATCACGGTGACCAGGCCGATCATGATGACGACGAAGACGATCACGACGGTCGTGTACGTCGTCAGCTGGCCGCGCGTCGGCCAGACGACCTTGCGGAGTTCCGCGACGATCTGGCGATAGAAGAGTGCGAGCCGCTTCAGCGGGCCCTTCTTCGCGCGTTTGCCGCCCTTGCGGGTCTTCTTCTTCGACTCGGGCGCCTCGTCCTGGGCATCAGGCGTGTCGATGGAGCCCACGGCGTCCGTCATAGTCCTCACCTGATCCCGGGTCGTGGCCGTGCCGCGCCCGGTCTGAGCCGCACGGCGGTGCATTGCTGTACGTACCTGCGCACACATCCTGGCGGTGTGTGTAGCAGGGCCGGAGGGACTTGAACCCCCAACCGCCGGTTTTGGAGACCGGTGCTCTACCAATTGAGCTACGACCCTTTGTCTGTCCCCCAACGTACCGCATCCGACCGGGTGCTCGGTGTGCACCGGACGAGTGGCGGCTTGCGAGGGCCAACGAGGTGAGAGTGTACGTGGTCCGGGGCCGGGCGTCGAACAGAAAGCGCCCGTGGAGGGCGCCGGCGACGCAAGATCGCCGGGAAAACTCCGAGAAGTCGGCGGGAAAACGCCGGAAGATCACCAGGCCACCGGGTGGATCCGTACGGGTGTTCAGAGGTTTGCCCGGTCATGTTCAGTCCGTGAAACCCGTGTGCCGGGCAGGTTTCCGGTCTGAAACGATGGCCCCATGAGCGCTGCAACCCCTCCCACCGAGCGCCGGGTCTCCGCCCGAGTCGGCGCGATCTCCGAGTCCGCCACCCTCGCCGTGGACGCCAAGGCCAAGGCCCTCAAGGCCGCCGGGCGTCCGGTGATCGGCTTCGGCGCCGGTGAGCCCGACTTCCCGACGCCGGACTACATCGTCGAGGCCGCGATCGAGGCCTGCAAGAACCCGAAGTACCACCGCTACACCCCGGCCGGCGGCCTGCCCGAGCTGAAGGCCGCGATCGCCGAGAAGACGCTGCGCGACTCCGGCTACGAGGTCGACCCGTCGCAGGTGCTGGTCACCAACGGCGGCAAGCAGGCGATCTACGAGGCGTTCGCCGCGATCCTCGACCCGGGCGACGAGGTCATCGTCCCGGCCCCGTACTGGACCACGTACCCGGAGTCGATCCGGCTGGCCGGCGGTGTCCCGGTGGAGGTCGTCGCCGACGAGACCACCGGCTACCGGGTGAGCGTGGAGCAGCTGGAGGCGGCCCGCACGGAGAAGACGAAGGTCGTGCTCTTCGTCTCCCCGTCGAACCCGACCGGCGCGGTCTACAGCCAGGCCGAGGCCGAGGCGATCGGCCGCTGGGCCGTCGAGCACGGCCTGTGGGTGCTCACCGACGAGATCTACGAGCACCTGGTCTACGGCGACGCGACGTTCACCTCGCTGCCCGCGCTCCTGCCCGAGCTGCGCGACAAGTGCATCGTCGTCAACGGTGTCGCCAAGACGTACGCCATGACCGGCTGGCGGGTCGGGTGGATCATCGGCCCGAAGGACGTCGTCAAGGCCGCGACGAACCTCCAGTCGCACGCCACGTCGAACGTGTCCAACGTGGCGCAGGTCGCCGCCCTCGCCGCGGTCTCCGGTGACCTCGACGCGGTCGCCAAGATGCGCGAGGCCTTCGACCGCCGCCGCAAGACCATCGTGCGGATGCTGAACGAGATCGACGGCGTGGTCTGCCCGGAGCCGGAGGGCGCCTTCTACGCCTACCCGTCGGTGAAGGGCCTGCTCGGCAAGGAGATCCGCGGCAAGCGCCCGCAGAGCTCGGTCGAGCTGGCCGCGCTGATCCTGGACGAGGCCGAGGTCGCCGTGGTGCCGGGCGAGGCGTTCGGTACGCCGGGCTATCTGCGGCTTTCGTACGCGCTGGGCGACGAGGACTTGGTCGAGGGCGTGTCGCGGATCCAGAAGCTGCTGGCGGAGGCGCGGGACTGACGTCCGCCTTCTGTGGGGGGCGCTCACCGGCTTCGGTGGGCGCCCCCCTTCGTTTGTGCGAGCAAGACCACGATCGGGGAACGGGCTACCGGGGGGCCGGGGGCGTACGGCAGGATCTGGGAATGGAGCGCGTACGTGATCTCTCTGAGCTGCCGAAAGCCCATCTGCACCTGCACTTCACCGGCTCGATGCGGCCGGGCACCCTGCTGGAGCTGGCCGACAAGTACGGCGTCCGACTGCCGGAGGCGCTGACCGAGGCGCTGGTGAGCGGGGAGCCGCCGAGACTGCGCGCGACCGACGAGCGGGGCTGGTTCCGGTTCCAGCGGCTGTACGACGCGGCCCGCTCGTGTCTGCGCGCGCCGGAGGACATCCAGCGGCTGGTGCGGGAGGCGGCGGAGGAGGACCTGAAGGACGGCTCCGGGTGGCTGGAGATCCAGGTGGATCCCACGTCGTACGCCCCGCGGCTGGGCGGGCTGATCCCGGCGCTGGAGGTCATCCTGGACGCGGTGGACGCGGCCGTGCGGGAGACGGGCCTGGGAATGCGGGTGCTGGTCGCCGCCAACCGGATGAAGCATCCGCTGGACGCGCGGACGCTGGCGCGGCTGGCGGTGCGCTACGCCGACCGGGGCGTCGTCGGGTTCGGTCTGTCGAACGACGAGCGGCGGGGCATGGCCCGGGACTTCGACCGGGCGTTCGCGATCGCACGGGACGGGGGGCTGCTGTCGGCGCCGCACGGCGGTGAGCTGACCGGGCCGGCGTCGGTGCGCGACTGTCTGGACGACCTGCACGCGAACCGGATCGGGCACGGGGTGCGAGCGGCGGAGGACGCCCGGCTGCTGAAGCGGCTGGCGGACCGGCAGGTGACGTGCGAGGTGTGCCCCACGTCGAACGTGGCGCTGGGCGTGTACGAGAAGCCGGAGGACGTGCCGCTGCGGACGCTGTTCGAGGCGGGGGTGCCGATGGCGCTGGGCGCGGACGACCCGTTGCTCTTCGGCTCCCGCCTGGCGGCGCAGTACGAGATCGCCCGCGAGCATCACGGCTTCACGGACGCGGAGCTGGCCGAGCTGGCCCGGCAGTCGATCCGGGCCTCGGTGGCGCCGGAGGGGGTGAAGGCGGAGCTGCTGGCGGGGGTGGACCGGTGGCTGAACGCGCCGGTGTGAGGGCGGCCGAGGGGTGGCCGTCGGGGAGGCGGTGCGAGGGGCAGCCGTAAGAGGCTGACGTGGGGGCGGCCGTCAGAGGCTGACGCCCACCGTCACCGGCTCGTTGACCAGCGTGATCCCGAACGCCTCGCGGACCCCGGCGACCACCTCGCGGGCGAGGGCGAGCAGGTCCTCCGTGGTCGCGTCGCCGCGGTTGGTGAGGGCGAGGGTGTGCTTGGTGGAGATGCGGGCCGGTCCGGTGCCGTAGCCCTTGGTGAAGCCCGCCTTGTCGATCAGCCAGGCCGCGGAGGTCTTGGTGTGCCCCTCCCCCGCCGGGTACGCGGGCGGCTCCGCGCCGTCGCCCAGCCGCTCCCGCACGCGCGCGTGGAAGGCGGCGAACTGCGCGTCCGTGAGGATCGGGTTGGTGAAGAACGAGCCGGCGGACCAGGTGTCGTGGTCCTCGGGGTCGAGGACCATGCCCTTGCCCGCGCGCAGCTTCAGCACCGTCTCGCGGGCGTCCGCGAGCGGCACCCGGTCGCCGGGCTCGACGCCGAGGGCGCGGGCCGTCTCGGCGTACTTGATCGGCGCGGAGAGGCCGTCGGCGTCCTCCAGCCGGAAGCGGACGCGCAGCACGACATAGCGCTCGGGGTCGGACTTGAAGCGGCTGTGGCGGTAGCTGAAGGCGCACTCCTCGTTCGCCAGCGTCACCGTCTCGCCGTTCCGCCGGTCGTAGGCGATCACCTCGGTGATCGTCGAGGACACCTCCTGGCCGTACGCCCCCACGTTCTGGATCGGCGTCGCGCCCGCCGAGCCGGGGATGCCGGCGAGGCATTCGATGCCCGCGAGGCCGGCCTCCACGGTGCGGGCGACCGCGTCGGTCCAGACCTCGCCCGCGGCCAGCTCCAGGCTGGTGCCGTCGAGTGTGAGGCCGCGCGTGGCGATGCGCAGGGCGGTGCCGTCGAAGCCCTTGTCGCCGATGACCAGGTTGGAGCCGCCGCCGATCAGCAGCAGGGGCGTCCCGGTGGCGTCGGCCTCGCGGACGGCGGCGATCACCTCGGCGTCGGTCTCCGCGGTGACCAGGCGGGTGGCGGGGCCGCCCAGCCGGAAGGTGGTCAGCGGGGCGAGGGGGGCGTCGTGGAGTTCCAGCACGGGCTCAAGACTACGAGACGGCACTGACAGCCCCGGCGCGTGTCCGGCATCCGCCTCACGCGCGCGCGTACGGCCCCGCCGGGATGGGCGGGGCCGTACGCGCGCGTGCGTCTCAGGTCAGGCGACGGGACGCTTCGGTCCAGTCGAGCGGGAGTTCGTCACCGGGCACCGCCCAAGTCGCGAACTTCACGTCCTTCATCTCGGCGGCGAGGCTCCGGGAGGTCGGGCCGTGGGTGCCGGAGCGGGCGAAGTTCTTGAGGGCGGCGGGCGACTCCCAGGCGGAGAGCGTCCAGAAGGTCCGCTTCAGCGGCTCGGCCTTCAGGGTGGCCCCGTAGGCGCCGGGCGCGCGGCTCACCTGCCGCCACACTCCCGGCGTACGGAGGAGGAACTTGAGCGCTCCCCACAGGGTGCGGGTCTCGAAGCGGGAGGCGAAGACGTGGGCCTCGGCGCCCTGCGGCGCGGTGCCGGCCACGGTCCAGGGAAGGGTGGGCATGCCGGACTCCTCTCGGCGGGTCAGCGGGACGCGGTCTGGAGGGTCTTGGCCGGGGCGGATTCGGCCGGGGCGGCCGCCTGCGGGACGGCCCGGCGGCGGGACGGCACCAGCAGCGCCGCGACACCGGCCAGCGCCACCGCGCCCGCGCCGACGGCGACCGCGGGCCGCAGTCCGTCGACGAAGGCCTGCGCGGACTCGTAGCCGCCCTGGGCGGTGAAGACGGACGACATGACCGCGATGCCGAGCGCCCCGCCGACCTCGCGCAGCGCGTTGTTGGCGCCGGAGGCGATGCCCTGCTCCTTGACGGCCACGCTGGACATGACCAGGGCGGAGGCGGGGGCGAAGTACAGGGCCATGCCGATGCCGCCGAGGATCAGTCCGGGCAGCTGGGAGGCGTAGGACGCGTCGGCGGTCGCCACGGCGGCGAGGTAGCCGAGGCCGGCCGCCTGGAGGAAGAGTCCGACGGCGACGATCGGGCGGCCGCCGATCCGGTCGGAGAGGACGCCGGCGATCGGCGCGACCACCATCGGCATGGCGGTCCACGGCAGCATCCGCAGCCCGGCCTCGGTGGGCGAGTAGCCGAGCACGCCCTGCATGTACTGGCTGAGCAGGAAGATCGAGCCGAACATGCCCAGGAACATCAGCAGGCCGGCCGCGTTGATGCCGGCGAAGGCGCGGGAGCGGAACAGCCGCATCGGCAGCATGGGGTTGCGGGCGCGGATGCCGTGCGCGACGAACGCGGCGAGCAGGACGGCGCCCCCGACCAGGGCGGCCAGGACGGGCGCGCCGCTCCAGCCGTCGACCGGACCGCGCACCAGCCCGTAGACGATCCCGAAGAGTCCGCCGCTGGCCAGCAGGGTGCCGGGGATGTCGAGCGGGGTGCCGGCGCCGTACGACTCGGACAGGCGCAGGCGGGCCAGCGGGATCAGCGCGATGCCGAGCGGCACGTTCAGCCAGAAGATCCACTGCCAGGAGATGTGCTCGGTGAGGGTGCCGCCGATCAGCGGTCCGGAGGCGACCGCGAGCCCGTTGACGGCTCCCCAGATGCCGTACGCCATCCCGCGCTTCTCGGCGGGGACGGCGGCCGTCAGCAGGGTCAGCGTCAGCGGCATCATGACGGCCGCTCCGACGCCCTGCACCGCGCGGGCGGCGATCAGGGAGTCGATGCCGGGCGCCAGGGCCGCGGCGGCGGACGCTGCGGTGAAGACGGCGAGACCGGCGACGAAGAGCCGGCGGCGGCCGAAGCGGTCGCCGAGTGCCGCACCGGACATCAGGAGCACGGCGAAGGTGAGCGTGTAGGCGCTCACAGTCCACTCCAGATCGTGCAGCGCGCCGCCGAGGTCCTGGCGGATGGAGGGCAGTGCGGTGGTGACGACGAGGTTGTCGAGAGCCGCCATGAATCCGGCGACCCCGGTGATCAGGAGGGCCCAGAGGGCTCCCCCGCGCGGTGCGGTCTGCTGTGACATCGCTCCCCCAAGCGTGATGTGAGCATGTGCTGTGACATTGGTTAGTTATTGCTGACTAACTTTCGCGGGCATGAAACGGCACCGCAGAGACGGGCGACGCCCCTAGTCGGTCGCTTCCTTGACCTTGGCGGAGTCGTAGAACCCCTCCCACACCCGGTGTCCGGGCGGAAAGCCCATCGCCGTGAGGGTGTTGACGAGCATTCCGTACGCCAGGAAGGTGGTGGTCTCGCTGACGTCCGCCCCCAGGGGCAGATGCACGGTGTCCCACAGCTCCATCCAGCCGCGGCGGACCATCTCGCCGAACTCGTGGTCCCCGGCCGCCTCGGCGGCGGCCACCGCGACATAGGTCTGCAACTGCATCCGCAGCCGCTCCGGCTCCTCGGCGAGCAGCCGGGTGTACGCCTCGGCCATGGCGTGCAGGGCCTCTTCGCCCTTCAGGTCGCCCGCAGCGTCCCCGAAGAGCCGGCACATGTCCTCCAGGCAGCGCTGGGCCGCCGCGAGGAAGATCGCCTTCTTGCCGGGGAAAAGCCGGAAGAGGTACGGCTGCGAGACACCCACACGCTTGGCGATCGCCTCGGTGGAGGTGCCGTGGTAGCCGCTCCGCGCGAACTCGGTGATCGCCGCGCGGATGACGCTTTCGCGCCGCTCTTCTGCGCTCATCCTGGCCATGCAATGAAGTTAGTGCCCAATCACTAACTTCGTCAAGGGGATGGCACGGGTAAGGAGCGCACGAGTGAGGGGCGCCCCACGGGTAAGGGGCGCCCGTCCTGGCGAGCGCCCCTTACACCGTCACACCTGCCTACCCGGGTGGTCAGGCCAGCCGTACGACCGCGCGCGACATGCCGAGCACCTTCTGCCCGGCGCTGGTCGCGGTCAGGTCGACGCGCACCGTGTTGTCGTCGAGCTTGGCGGCGACCTTGCCGCTGACCTCGATGGTCGCGCCCTGGTCGTCGTTCGGGACGACGACGGGCTTGGTGAAGCGGACGCCGTACTCGACGACCGCGCCCGGGTCGCCGACCCAGTCGGTGACCACGCGGATCGCCTCGGCCATGGTGAACATGCCGTGCGCGATCACGTCCGGCAGGCCGACCTCCTTGGCGAACTTCTCGTTCCAGTGGATCGGGTTGAAGTCGCCGGAGGCGCCCGCGTACTGCACGAGTGTGGCGCGGGTCACCGGGAAGGTCCGCGCGGGCAGTTCGGTGCCGACCTCGACGTCGGCGTACGCGATGGTCGCGGTCATCTTGCTCACGCCTCCTCGGCCGCGCGGGCCACGAGCTTGGTCCAGGCGGTCACGACGTGCTCACCGGCCTCGTCGTGGACCTCGCCGCGGATGTCCAGGATGTCGTTGCCCGCCATCGACTTGATCGACTCGATGGTCGAGGTGACGGACAGCCGGTCGCCGGCGCGCACCGGGCGGCTGTAGGCGAACTTCTGGTCGCCGTGCACCACGCGGCTGTAGTCCAGGCCCAGCTGGGGGTCGGCGACGACCTGTCCCGCGGCCTTGAAAGTGATGGCGAACACAAAGGTCGGCGGGGCGATCACATCGGGGTGGCCGAGCGCCTTGGCGGCCTCCTGGTCCGTGTAGGCCGGGTTGGCGTCTCCCACCGCCTCCGCGAACTCCCGGATCTTCTCTCGGCCCACCTCGTAGGGCTCGGTGGGCGGGTAGGTCCGCCCCACGAAGGACTGGTCGAGCGCCATGGCTCGGCACCTCCTGGTGTCTGCTGTGGTTGACCGGTGAAACGGATCGGCCCGGGCGGCCGAAAACGCCACGAGGCCGCCCCCCGGAACTGCGGGGGCGGCCTCGTGAACGAGCCTTTTTATCGCGTCTCGCGGTGCGCGGTGTGCGCGTTGCAACGCGGGCAGTGCTTCTTCATCTCCAGACGATCCGGGTTGTTACGCCGGTTCTTCTTGGTGATGTAGTTCCGCTCCTTGCACTCCACGCAGGCCAGCGTGATCTTCGGGCGGACGTCGGTGGCAGCCACGTGAGTGCTCCTAAGACGAACGGGTGGACTAATTCAACGCAAGAAAGAGTAGCCGATCGAAGGACCGACCCCGCAATCGGCTACTGTCAGTAGCGGTGACCGGACTTGAACCGGTGACACAGCGATTATGAGCCGCTTGCTCTACCGACTGAGCTACACCGCTGCGATGCGATCGGGCCCCGCCTTGCGGCGGGAACCTCTCACATCAGAGCCCCAAAACGGAATCGAACCGTTGACCTTCTCCTTACCATGGAGACGCTCTGCCGACTGAGCTATTGGGGCGAGCGATGAAGACATTACACGGTTGCCCGCCGTTCGCCCAAATCCGTTTCCGGACCCCCGCCCGGGGGCATGCCGCAGGCCTCCCCGAGGCCCCGCGCGGCGCTCCCGTCCGAGGGACCACACCGGTACGACTATTGCGCTCCTCCCTGCCCGAGCAGGGCCGCCGTCCTACGCTCGACTCACTCTGTGTGATCTTGTGCCGCCCCGGGCACAGCCCTCGAGCCACTGGAGCGCGATGCCCGACAGCCAGCCGCAGCCGCCCCGTTCGTCGTCGTCCCCCCTGGACTCCCCGGGACCGGCCGACGGGGCCCTGCTGCTGTGCGGGGCGCGGCTGACCGACGGCCGCACGGTCGACGTACGGCTGAGCGGCGGGCGTATCGAGGCGGTCGGCACGGCCGGCAGCCTGGGCGGCACGCGCGTGTGTGGCGCCCGCGTGGACCTGGACGGGTATCTGCTGGTGCCGGCCCCCGCCGAGCCGCACGCCCACGCGGACACCGCGCTCTCCGCCGACGGCGGCGGACCGGTCTCCCACGACCCCCGGGACGTCCAGCGCCGGGCCACGGAGGCCGCTCTGCTGCAACTCGGGCACGGGGCGACCGCGCTGCGGGCACACGTCCGCGTGGGGGACGTCCAGGGGCTGGGCTCGCTCGGTGCGGTGCTGGGCGCGCGGCGTGCGCTGCGGGGATTCGCCGAGCTGACGACAGTGGCGATGCCCCGGGTGCTGACCGGGGTGGCCGGGGCGGACGGGCTCGCCATGCTGCGCGACGCCATGAAAATGGGCGCCTCCGTGGTCGGCGGCTGTCCCGACGCGGACCCCGACCCCACGGGCTATGTGGAGGCCGTCCTGGAGGTCGCCTCGGAGCACGGCTGCCCCGTCGACCTGCACACCGACGCCACGGACCCGGCGCGCCTGGCCCGGCTGGCCGCCATGGCGGGCGGCCTGCGCCCCGGCGTGACCATCGGGCCGTGCGCCGGTCTCGCGCGCCTCCCCGCCCACCTGGCCTCCCGCACGGCGGACCAGCTCGCCGCGGCGGGAGTGACGGTCGTGTGCCTGCCCCAGGGCGGCTGCGGGGGCGTGGACGGGCGCGGCACGGCGCCGGTACGGCTGCTGCGCTCCGCCGGCGTACGGGTCGCCGCCGGGAGCGGCGCGCTGCGGGACGTGTCCAACCCCGTCGGCCGCGGGGACCCCCTGGAGGCGGCCTACCTCCTGGCCTCCCGCCACGGCCTGACCCCCGAGGACGCCTACGACGCCGTCAGCGCGTCCGCGCGCGCGGCGCTGGGCCTGCCCGCGGTCCGCGTGGAGGCCGGTTTCCCGGCGGAGCTCCTGGCGCTGCGCGGCGAACGGCTGGCCGCCGCCCTCTCGCTGGCGTACAGCCGCATCGTGGTGCACCAGGGGCGCGTGGTGGCGCGGACGAGCGCGGTGCGGGAGTACCGCGACTCGGCGGCGGCCGCGGAGCTGGGGCTGCCGCGGCAGGGGCGGGGGGAGCTTTCCTGAGCTGCGGGGCCCGAGGTCGGGATGTGAGCCGACGCGGCGCGCGGCTTACACCCCGGGGCGCGCACCGGCGCGCGCGGCGCCCGCACCGGCGCTCACCGCACACAGCACGCCCCCCTCATCCGGCGTAGCCAGGTCGTGCGGCGCGGGCGGCCGTTCGGGCGTACGGTCGAAGGCATGCGCATTGTCATCGCTGGTGGTCATGGACAGATCGCGCTGCGGCTGGAGCGGCTGCTCGCCGCGCGCGGCTACGAGGCGGCGGGCATCATCCGCCGCGAGGAACAGGGCGACGACCTGCGGGAGGCAGGCGCCGAACCGGTGCTGCTGGACCTGGAGTCGGCCGCGGTCGAGGAGGTCGCGGCGCATCTGCAGGGCGCGGACGCGGCGGTGTTCGCGGCGGGTGCCGGACCCGGCAGCGGGGCGGCCCGCAAGGAAACCGTGGACAAGGGCGCGGCGGTGCTGTTCGCGGACGCCGCGGTCCGCGCGCGCGTACGGCGCTTCCTGGTCGTGTCCTCGATGGGCGCGAATCCCCGGCACGAGGGCAACGAGGTCTTCGACGTCTACCTGCGCGCCAAGGGCGAGGCCGACGCGTACGTCCGGGGTCTGGACGCCCTGGACTGGACGATCCTGCGCCCCGGTTCGCTGACGAACGACGCCGGCACCGGTCTCGTCCGCCTGGAGGCGCACACGGGCCGTGGCACGATCCCGCGCGACGACGTGGCCGCCGTGCTGGCCGAGTTGCTGGAGACCTCCGCGACGGCCGGTCTGACGCTCGAACTGGTCAGCGGGTCCACGCCGGTGTCGGTGGCGGTGAAGTCGGTCGCCGGGGAGTGAGCGTGCCGCCGGGCCGGCTGGTCAGAACAGCGGCAGCTGGCCCGGAATCTCAGGCACGACGTAGCCGTCCAACGACGGCTGGACGGCCCCCAGTTGCGCATGCCTGCGCGACCCGGGGCAGGAGACCAGTCGCCCGTTCTCGCGGGCGCCGGGCGGGTCATGCCGGGCGAACCGCCCGGCGACGACGGCGATCTCACGGCGGCACTCGGGGCAGGTTCTGCGACGGGAGGACATGGCACCAGTGTGCCGAAACGAAGAGACCCCCTTCCTCTGCGTTTCCGCAGAGGAAGGGGGTCTTCCCCAGTGTGGCGGCGCCAGGATTCGAACCTGGGAAGGCTGAGCCGGCAGATTTACAGTCTGCTCCCTTTGGCCGCTCGGGCACACCGCCGGGGTTGCTGCCGTTCGAACCGCTTTTCGGCGGTGCTCCCTGGCAACGACGTAAACAATACCCGATGAGCGGGGGTGCTTCGCCACCCGATTGATCGGCACCTGGGGGACGGGGGGTGGCTAGGCTTGTCCGGATGCGGCCCGGCACCTCGCGGGGCCCGGCCGCCGACCCGCGTACGCCGCTACGCACCCCGATTCGCACCCGATACAAGGAGCCACAGGACATGGCCGACTCCAGTTTCGACATCGTCTCGAAGGTCGAGCGGCAGGAGGTCGACAACGCCCTCAACCAGGCCGCCAAGGAGATCTCGCAGCGCTACGACTTCAAGGGCGTGGGCGCCTCGATCTCGTGGTCCGGTGACAAGATCCTCATGGAGGCGAACTCCGAGGACCGGGTGAAGGCTGTCCTCGACGTCTTCCAGTCCAAGCTGATCAAGCGCGGGATCTCGCTGAAGGCGCTGGACGCGGGTGAGCCGCAGCTCTCCGGCAAGGAGTACAAGATCTTCGCGTCGATCCAGGAGGGCATCTCCCAGGAGAACGCGAAGAAGGTCGCCAAGATCATCCGCGACGAGGGCCCGAAGGGCGTGAAGGCCCAGGTCCAGGGTGACGAGCTGCGGGTCAGCTCGAAGAGCCGCGACGACCTCCAGGCCGTCATCGCCCTGCTGAAGGGCAAGGACTTCGACTTCGCACTGCAGTTCGTGAACTACCGGTAGGTCGCGGAGACCGGCAGATGTCGGGAGGGCGGGCGTCCGGTGCCCGCCCTCTCCCGTGTGCGGGGGCGTCCGGCCCGGTCAGTAGGGTGCAGCCATGACGACGCCCGCCTCCGCACTGCGACGCACGCTCGGCGTCGGTGACGCCGTGGTCATCGGGCTCGGCTCGATGGTGGGAGCCGGGATCTTCGCCGCGCTCGCGCCGGCGGCCCGCGCGGCCGGCACGGGGCTGCTGCTCGGGCTCGCGGTGGCCGCCGTGGTCGCCTACTGCAACGCCATGTCGTCGGCGCGGCTGGCGGCCCGCTATCCCGCCTCCGGCGGCACCTACGTGTACGGACGGGAGCGGCTGGGGCCCTTCTGGGGCTATCTGGCGGGCTGGGCCTTCGTGGTCGGCAAGACGGCCTCCTGCGCGGCCATGGCGCTCACCGTGGGGGCGTATGTCTGGCCGGGGCAGGCCCACGCGGTGGCGGTGGCGGCCGTGGTGGCGCTGACCGCGGTGAACTACGGCGGCGTGCAGAAGTCCGCCTGGCTCACGCGGGCGATCGTGGCCGTGGTGCTGGCCGTGCTCGCCGCCGTGGTGGTGGTGTGCCTGGGGTCGGCCGAGTCCGATGCCGGGCGGCTGGACATCGGCGTCTCCGGCGGCGCGGGCGGGGTGCTTCAGGCGGCCGGCCTGCTGTTCTTTGCCTTCGCGGGCTACGCGCGGATCGCCACCCTCGGCGAGGAGGTACGCGATCCGGCCCGCACCATTCCCCGCGCGATCCCCCTGGCGCTCGGCATCGCTCTCGCGGTGTACGCGTGCGTGGCGGTCGCCGTGCTGTCCGTGCTGGGGTCCGGCGGGCTGGGGGCGGCGACCGCTCCGCTGGCCGACGCCGTCCGCGCGGCCGGGATGCCGGGGCTGGTGCCGGTCGTGCGCGTCGGGGCCGCCGTGGCGGCTCTGGGCTCGCTGCTCGCCCTGATCCTGGGTGTCTCCCGGACCACGCTGGCCATGGCGCGGGACCGGCATCTGCCGGGCGTCCTGGCGGCCGTCCATCCGCGCTTCCAGGTGCCGCACCGGGCCGAGCTGGCCGTGGGCGCGGTGGTCGCCGTCCTGGCCGCCACGGTGGACGTCCGGGGCGCGATCGGCTTCTCGTCGTTCGGCGTGCTGGCGTACTACGCCGTGGCCAACGCCTCGGCCTGGACGCTGGACGCCGCCGCGAAGGCCCGGCTGGTGCCGGCCGTGGGGCTGCTCGGGTGCGTCGTCCTGGCGTTCTCCCTGCCCGGTGCGTCGGTCGCGGTGGGCGCGGGAGTGCTGGCGGTGGGCGTGGCCGCGTACGGCGTACGGCGGCGGTGGGCCTCCGCGCGGTGACGCGCCGGGGCGGTCTCCGGTCGGCGGCTACCAGCCCGTCGACGCGAACGGACGGTCCGTCCGGACGATCTCACGGCCCAGGGGCACCAGCGACACGGGTATCAGCTTGAAATTGGCGATGCCGAACGGGATGCCGATGATCGTGAGGCAGAGCATGATGCCGGTGGCGATGTGGGCGAGGGCCAGCCACCAGCCCGCGAGGATCAGCCACAGGACGTTGCCGACGAGGGACGGGGCGCCGGCGCCGCGGCGCTCGACCGTGGTGTACCCGAAGGGCCACAGGGCGTAGATGCCGATGCGGAAGGCTGCTATGCCGAACGGGATGCCGATGATCGTGATGCACAGCAGCACGCCGGCCACGAGGTAGCCGAGACACAGCCAGAGGCCGCTCAGCACGAGCCAGATGACGTTCAGGATCGTCTTCACCGGTGGGGACCTGCCATCTGTTCGAGGCGGCGGATGCGCTCCGCCATTGGCGGGTGGGTCGAGAACATCCTGGAGAACCCCTGGCCGGGCCGGAACGGGTTCGCGATCATCATGTGGCTCGCGGTCTCGATCCGGGGCTCGGGGGGCAGCGGAAGCTGCTTGGTGCCCGCCTCGAGCTTGCGCAGGGCGTTGGCGAGGGCCTGCGGGTCGCCGGTGAGCTGGGCGCCGGAGGCGTCCGCCTCGTACTCCCGGGAGCGGCTGATGGCCAGTTGGATGAGGGAGGCCGCGAGCGGTCCCAGGATCATGATCAGCAGCATGCCGAGGAGGCCGGGGCCGTCGTCGTCGTCCGAGCGGCCGATGGGGATCAGCCAGGCGAAGTTGACCAGGAACATGATCACCGAGGCGAGGGCGCCGGCGACCGACGAGATCAGGATGTCGCGGTTGTAGACATGGCTCAGTTCGTGGCCGATGACGCCGCGCAGCTCTCTTTCGTCGAGGAGGCGCAGGATGCCCTCGGTGCAGCACACGGCGGCGTTGCGCGGGTTGCGGCCGGTCGCGAAGGCGTTGGGCGCCTCCGTCGGGGAGATGTACAGGCGGGGCATGGGCTGGCGGGCCTGGGTGGAGAGCTCGCGGACCATGCGGTACAGCCCCGGCGCCTCGAACTCGCTGACCGGGCGGGCGCGCATCGCGCGGAGGGCCAGCTTGTCGCTGTTCCAGTACGCGTACGCGTTGGTGCCGAGCGCGACCAGGACGGCGACGACGAGCCCGGTACGGCCGAAGAAGCTGCCGATGACGATGATGAGTGCGGACAGTCCCCCGAGGAGTACTGCGGTCCTGAGCCCGTTGTGCCGGCGGTGCACGGTACGCCCTCCAAGTGGTGCGGCAGGGGAACCCTTTGCTTGCTGTGATCTCTCGTCTCACCGGAGTCGTGGTGTCACGTCCAGTGGACCCTCCCGTACTGGTCAACGCCAGGCGGGGAGCACTAGTTCCCTTGTGCGTGCGGGGGCGCGGCGGGGCCGTCCGGGTGACGGCGGCCCGGACGGCCCTGGAGGTGGACGGCGTGGGAAAAGGCGGGTGCCGGTTGCTAGAAGAGACCGGTGTCCGTGAAGCGCAGCACCAGCTGCGGGGCGCCGGACAGGGCGATGCCGAGGACGGCGGTGACGGCGATCGCGGCGGTGACGGGCGCGGGGACGCGGTACCGCGCGGGCGCCCCCTCGGGGGCGCGGAAGAGCAGGGCCGTCCACTGAAGGTAGTAGAACAGCGCGATCACGACGTTCACGGCCATGACCACGGCCAGCCAGCCCAGGCCCGCGTCGACGGCCACAGAGAAGACGGTGACCTTCGCGAAGAGGCCGATGATGCCCGGCGGCAGTCCTGCGAGGCACAGCAGGAAGAAGGCCAGGAGGAGGGCGGTCACCGGGTTCGCGGCGTACAGGCCGCGGTAGTCGGCCACACGGTTCAGGTTCTTCGTACGACCCACCAGTGCGGCCACCGCGAAGGCGCCGAGGTTCACCACGCCGTACATGAGCGCGTAGGCGATCGTGGAGCCGATGGACCGCTCGGCGTCCTCGGACCACGCGGCCGCGGCGATCGGCACCAGGAGGTAGCCGGCCTGGCCGACGGAGGACCAGGCGAGCAGGCGGACCGCGCTGTACGCGCGCGTGGACTGCTGCCTCAGGGCGCCGACGTTGCCGACGGTCATGGTGAGGGCGGCGAGCGCGGCGAGCGCCGGGCCCCAGACGTCGGCGTACGACGGGAGGGCGATGACGGTGACGAGGATCAGCCCGGAGAAGCCGACCGCCTTGCCGACCACCGACAGATAGGCGGCGACCGGCAGCGGGGCGCCCACATAGGTGTCGGGCACCCAGAAGTGGAAGGGCACGGCGGCCGTCTTGAAGGCGAAGCCGATCAGGGTGAGGACCACGCCGGTCTGGGCGAGGGTGTGCAGCTGTCCGTCGACGCCCTGGATGCGCTCGGCGATCTGGGTGAGGTAGAGGCTGCCGGTGGCGGCGTAGAGGAAGCTGATGCCCATCAGGCTGACCGCGGTGGCGGTGACCGAGGACAGGAAGAACTTCAGGGCCGCCTCGGAGGACCTGCGGTCGCCGTGCCGCAGGCCCACGAGGGCGAAGGCGGGCAGGGAGGCGACTTCGAGGGCGACGATCAGGGTCGCCAGGTCGCGGGAGGCCGGCAGGAGGGCGGCGCCGGCCGCGGAGGACAGCAGCAGGAACCAGAACTCCCCTTCGGGGAGTCCTCCGCGCGCGTCCTTCAGGCCGGTGACGGACAGCAGGGCGGCGACCAGGGCGCCGCCGAGGACCAGCAGCTGGAGGACGAGGGTGAAGCGGTCCGCCATGTAGCTGCACACGGCGGGATCGCCGGGCACGCAGAAGGTGGAGCGGTCGCCGTCCAGGAGGGGCAGCAGCATCAGCGTGGCGGCGGCCAGGCCGGCGACGGAGATCCAGCCGAGGAGCGGCTTGCGGTGCTTCTCCAGGAACAGGTCGGCGACGAGGACGACGAGGCCGACCACGGCCGCGATGGTGGGCGGCGCGATGGCGAGCCAGTCGACGGACTGGATCAGCGACTCGGCCGACGGCTGGGCCAGGGAGCTCATCGGGTGCCTCCTGCGAGGAGCTGCTGCACGGCCGGGTCGGTCAGGCCGAGGAGGGTCTTCGGCCAGAGTCCGGCGACGACGGTGAGGGCGACGAGCGGCGTCCAGGCCGCGAATTCGTACGTCTGTACGTCGGCGAGCTTCGGCGCGTCCTGCGGTGCGGCGCCCATGCAGACCCGGCGGACCACGACCAGCAGGTACGCGGCGGTGAGCAGGGTGCCGAACGCGGCGATCGCCATGAAGGTGAGGAAGGCGGGGCGGCTGAGTCCGTCGGCGGGGTCGAACGCGCCGAACAGCGCGAGCATCTCGCCCCAGAACCCGGCGAGGCCCGGCAGTCCGAGCGAGGCGACCGCGCCGAACGCGAGCAGCCCGCCCAGGCGCGGGGCCTTGCCGTACAGCGCGGCGCCGGTCTCCTCGGCGAGGGTGTCGAGGTCGGTGCTGCCGGTGCGCTCCTTCAGCGCGCCGACCAGGAAGAAGAGCAGGCCGGTGATGAGGCCGTGGGCGATGTTGGCGAACAGGGCGCCGTTCACGCCGGTCGGGGTCATCGTCGCGATGCCGAGCAGGACGAAGCCCATGTGGCCGACGGAGGAGTAGGCGATCAGCCGCTTCAGATCGCCCTTCGCGCCCCGCTTGGCGAGGGCCAGGCAGGCGAGCGATCCGTAGATGATCCCGACGACGGCGAAGGCGGCGAGGTACGGCGCGAAGGTGCGGAAGCCGTCCGGCGCGACCGGGAGGAGGATCCGGACGAAACCGTACGTACCCATCTTCAGCAGCACGCCCGCCAGCAGCACCGAGCCGACGGTCGGCGCGGCGGTGTGGGCGTCGGGCAGCCAGCTGTGCAGCGGCCACATCGGCGTCTTCACGGCGAGCCCGATCCCGATCGCCAGAACGGCGATGACCTGCACGGATGTGCTCAGCGACCGGCCGTTGTCAGTGGCGAGTGCCACCATGTCGAATGTGCCCGCTCGCAGGCCGATCAGGAGCAGGCCGAGCAGCATGACCACGGAGCCGAGCAGCGTGTAGAGGATGAACCTCCAGGCGGCCTCGGCCCGGCCCTCGCCGCCCCAGCGGGCGATGAGGAAGTACATCGGGATCAGGACCATCTCGAAGGCGAGGAAGAACAGCAGCAGGTCGAGGACGGCGAAGGTGGCGAGGGTGCCGGACTCCAGGACGAGCAGCAGGGCGACGAAGGCCTTCGGGGACGGGCCCGCGGGCATCTTGAAGTAGCTGTAGAGCGCGCAGAGGAAGGTCAGCAGCGCGGTCAGCACCAGAAGGGGGAGGGAGATGCCGTCGATGCCGAGGTGGATGCGCACGTCGAGTGCGGGGATCCAGCTGATGTCGGTGCCGGCCTGCATCTTCGACGGCTGGTCGTGGTCGAAGCCGAGCGCCAGGACGATCGCGGCGATGAGAACGGCACCGGTCACCGTCACGCCGTGCCGGAGCACGGCCTGCTCGGGTGACTTCCCCTTCAGTCCGGGCGGGGCGGGCAGGAGAGCGGCGGCGGCGCCGAGGAGCGGGCCGACGACGACGAACGCCAGAAGGAACTGCATCACGGACTCGCTGATATCGATCACGCCTGCTCACGCTCCCGTGGCGACGAGGACGGCGGCCACCACCAGGACGACGGTGCCGGCGAGCAGCGCGCTCACATAGGTCTGCACATTGCCGGTCTGGGCGCGCCGTACGGCGACGCCGAGCCAGCGGGGAAGAGCTCCCGCGCCGCGTACGTAGGTCTCGACGACCTCGCGGTCGAGGAACCGTACGAGGCTCGCGCCGGCCCGCACCGGGCGGACGAACAGCGCGGAGTACACGGCGTCGAGGTGGAAGCCGACGGCCGCGTGGCGGTGCAGCGGACCGAGCAGCAGCCGTCCGGGGTCGGCGGGGTCGGGGGCCTGGGCGACGTCGCCGTAAGCGGGCGCGTGGCTGGCGATCGCCTCCGCCTCGACCAGCCCGGCGTCGCCCTCCGGATGGGCGGCGACGGCACCGAGCGGGACGCGGGTGGCGAGTGCGCTGGTGTGCCGCCAGGCGGCGTAGGTGACGATGCCGCCGACCAGGGCCAGGCCCGTGCCGAGCACGGAGGTGGTCAGGGTCGGGCCGAGGTCGCCGCCGTCGAACCAGCCGGGGAAGGACTGGTACGCCAGTCCGCCCAGGGCGAGGGACGGGGCGGCGAGCACCCACAGCACGACGGTCATGGCGACGGGCTGCCGGCCGTGGTCGGGGGCCTCGGTGCCGTGGCCGCGGAAGGCGAGCAGCCACAGGCGCATCGCGTACGCGGCGGTGAGCAGCGCGGTCAGCAGGCCGACGACCAGGACGATCCAGCCCGCGGCGGCGGGCGCGTGCTCGGTGTGGCCGGCGGTGATGTGCTCGGCGGCGCCGAGGACGGACTCCTTGGAGAAGAAGCCGCTGAACGGCGGGATCGCGGCGAGCGCCAGGAGCGCCACGGTCATCGTCCAGTAGGCGTCAGGGACGCGGTCGCGCAGGTTCCCCATGCGGGACATGGCGGCCAGCGAGTTGGTGCCGGTGGCGTGGATGATCACGCCGGCGGCGAGGAACAGCAGCGCCTTGAAGGCACCGTGCGACAGGAGGTGGAAGACGGCGGCGCCGCGGTCGGCGACGGCGAGGGCGCCGGTCATGTAGCCGAGCTGGCCGATCGTCGAGTAGGCGAGGACGCGCTTGATGTCGTCCTGGGCGAGCGCGGCGAGCGCCGAGCCCGCCATGGTGACGGCGGCCATCACGGCGAGGACGACCATCGCGGCCTGCGAGGCCTCGAAGACCGGGAGGAGCCGGGCGATGAAGTAGACACCGGCGGCGACCATCGTCGCGGCGTGGATCAGCGCGGAGACGGGCGTCGGGCCGGCCATCGCGTCGGGAAGCCAGGTGTGCAGCGGGAACTGCGCCGACTTGCCGGCCACACCGGCCAGGAGCAGCAGGGCGATCAGCGTCGGATGGTCGATCCCGCCGTTCGCGACGGCGCCGAGGATCCGGGTGATCCGGAACGACCCGGCGTCGCCGGCCAGCGCGAACAGGCCGATCAGGAAGGGGACGTCGCCGAGCTTGGTGACCAGGAAGGCCTTGAGGGAGGCGGCGCGGGCCTCCGGGGTCTCCCAGTAGTGGCCGACCAGGAAGTAGGAGCAGATGCCCATGATCTCCCAGCCGACCAGCAGCACCATCAGGTCGCCCGAGTAGACGACGAGGAGCATCGCGGAGGTGAACAGGGAGACGAGCGCGGCGTACGAGGGGTAGCGCGGGTCGTCGCGCAGATAGCCCGTCGAGTAGGTCTGCACACAGGTCGCGACGAAGGCGACCAGGACGGCGACGAGCGCGGCGAAGCCGTCGATGTGCAGGGCGAGCTCGATCGGCACCGAGCCGGTGGGGGTCAGTTCCGTGGCGGCGTCGATGGCGTCGTCGCCGCCCTGGTGCACGGCGACGACCACGGCGAGGGCGAGCGCGGCGAGCGTCGGCAGGACCGCCACCGGGCGGACGAAGCCGGGGGCGGTGCGGCCCAGCGCGAGGCCCGCGGCGGCGCCCAGGAACGGCAGGAGGGGGACGAGTACGGCGAGGGTGGTCGTGGTCACGCGGTGGCCTCAGCCTTCTCGGCGCCCGTCTCGGTCGCGGGGGTGTCGGTCTCGTGGCCCTCGGGCTCGTGCCCCTCGGCGGTGTCGCGGAGCCTGTCGATGTCGGAGGTGCCGCGGTTGCGGTAGACGGCGAGGACGATCGCCAGGCCGATGCCGATCTCGGCGGCGGCGATGGCGATGGTGAACAGGGTCAGCGCCTGGCCGG
The DNA here is from genome assembly GCF_055572035.1 of Streptomyces sp. NPDC030838. Classification (NCBI taxonomy): domain Bacteria; kingdom Bacillati; phylum Actinomycetota; class Actinomycetes; order Kitasatosporales; family Streptomycetaceae; genus Streptomyces; species Streptomyces sp. NPDC030838. Next base: position 581,942 of record NZ_JBVIED010000002.1, read on the forward strand.
AGTGCAGGGTCTCCTCGGCGGCCCGGCTGAGCCAGACGTCGAAGGCGACCAGGTTGAGGTTGACGGCGTTGAGCATCAGCTCGACCGACATCAGCACGAGGATCGCGTTGCGGCGGGCGAGGACGCCGTAGAGGCCGGTGCAGAAGAGGAGGGCGGAGAGGACGGCGGGATAGGCGAGGTGCATCAGCGGGCGCCTTCCTTCCCGTCGGCCGCGGGCGTGGCGTCGGCCTTCGCCTTGCGGGACAGGACGATCGCGCCGACCAGCGCGGCGAGGAGGAGGACGGACAGGGCCTCGAAGGGGAGCACCCAGTTCTGGAACAGGCTCTCACCGGTGACCCTGGTGGATCCGGCGGCGGGGCCGTCCAGGTCGATCCAGGTCGTCCGGAAGGCGTCGACCACGACCCAGATCAGGGCGGCGGCCGCGGCGACGGCCACGACGAGGGCGGCCCAGCGGTTGCCGGAGTCGGCGTCCGGTGAGCGGCCGATGGGGGCCTTGGTGAGCATCAGACCGAACAGGAGGAGGACGACGACGGAGCCGACGTAGATGAGGACCTGCACCCAGGCGATGAACTCGGCGGTGAGCAGGAGGTACTCGACGGCGAGGCCGCCGAGGGTCACCACCAGCCACAGGGCGGCGTGCACCAGCTGCCGGGTGGTGACGGTGACGAGGGCGGCGCCGAAGGTGACCAGGCCGACGAGGAGGAAGGCGATCTCGACGCCGTTCGGGGACAGGAAGCCGTTGGTTTCGGCTGCGAGGGTCATTCCTTGCCCTCCTGCTTCGGCCTCGGCTGGTCGGTCTGCTGCTTCGAGTCGCCCTGTGGGCGAGTGGGCCGCTCGGCGGCGCGGGCCTGCTCGTCGGCGTGGGCCTCGGTGGCCGGGGGCTGCTGCTGGGCGGCCAGCTTCTCCGCCGTCTTGCGGGCCGCGGCCAGCTCCTTCGGCTCCTCCGCGCCCGGGTCGAGGGCGGGCGGGGCCGGGACGGTCCACATCCACTCGCGGAGCTTGTCCCGCTCGTGGGTGAGGTCGCGGATGTCGGTCTCGGCGTACTCGAACTCCGGAGACCAGAACAGGGCGTCGAAAGGACAGACCTCGATGCAGATACCGCAGTACATGCAGAGCGAGAAGTCGATGGCGAAACGGTCGAGGACGTTGCGGCTGCGTTCGCGGCCGCCGGGGGTCGCCGCCGGGATCGTCTCCTTGTGGGAGTCGATGTAGATGCACCAGTCCGGGCACTCGCGGGCGCAGAGCATGCAGACCGTGCAGTTCTCCTCGAACAGGCCGATCACGCCGCGGGTGCGCGGCGGGAGGTCGGGCTGGACGTCCGGGTACTGCTCGGTGACGGACTTCCTCGTCATCGTGCGCAGGGTGACGGCCAGGCCCTTGGCCAGGCCGGAGCCGGGGAAGGGAGCCATAGCTACTGGATCACCACCTTGACGATGCCGGTGAGGGCGATCTGGGCGAGGGAGAGGGGGACGAGGAGGGTCCAGGAGAGCTTCTGGAGCTGGTCCTCGCGCAGCCGGGGGTAGGTGACGCGGAGCCAGATCACGATGAAGGCGAGGACGGCCGTCTTCAGCAGGGTCCAGACCCAGCCGAGGCCTTCGGCGCCCCACGGGCCGTGCCAGCCGCCCAGGAAGAGGACGGTGGTCAGGCCGCACAGGACCACGATCCCCGCGTACTCGGCGAGGAGGAAGAGGGCGAAGCGCAGGCCGGTGTACTCGGTGTACGCGCCGAAGATGATCTCGGAGTCGGCGACGGGCATGTCGAAGGGCGGGCGCTGGAGTTCCGCGAGGCCCGCCACGAAGAACACGATCGCGCCGACGATCTGCCAGGGCAGCCACCACCACTCGAACGCGTTCACGATGCCCGGCAGGGAGACCGTGCCGGCGGCCATCGCCACGGACGCGGCCGCGAGCAGCATCGGCAGCTCGTAGGCGAGGAGCTGGGCGGCGGTGCGCAGGCCGCCGAGGAGGGAGAACTTGTTGGCGCTGGCCCAGCCGGCCATGAGGGAGCCGAGGACACCGACGCCCATCACGGCGAGCACGAAGAAGACGCCCGCGTCGATCACCTCGCCGACGGCGCCTTCGCTGGGGCCGATCGGGATGGCGAGCAGGACGAGCAGGTACGGCAGGAGGGCGACCGCGGGGGCGAGCTGGAAGATACGGCGGTCCGCGCCCGCGGGGACCACGTCCTCCTTCTGCGCGAACTTGACCCCGTCCGCGACGAGCTGGGCCCAGCCGTGGAAGCCGCCGGCGTACATGGGTCCGAGGCGGCCCTGCATGTGGGCCATCACCTTGTGCTCGGTCTGGCCGATGAGCAGCGGGAAGGTGAGGAAGACGCCGAAGACGATCAGAAGTCGCAGGGCGACGTCGAGCACGTCGTTCACCGCGGGCCTCCTGAGGGGTCTTCGGGGGTGGGGGGGTCGGTCGGTTCAGTCGGTTCGGCCGGCTTGGCCGGCTTGGCTGGTTCGGTGGGCTCTGTGGGCTCTGTGGGCTGCTGCTCGTCCTGCGGCTGCGGCTGCGGCTCGTCGAACGCCGGGCGGGCGTGGTGCCACGGGGCGTCCGGGCTGCGGGGCGCGGCGGCGGGACGGGGCGTCGGGGCCTCCGGTGCAGGGCTCTCCTGCGCGGTGCTCTCAGGTGCAGGGGTCTCAGATGCCGGGGTCTCGCCGCGCTGGGAAGCGGAGCCCTCGCTCGCGCTGCGCGCGCGCCGGGCGCCCGGCGCCGTGGCGCGCTGGCTCGCCGAGCCCTCCGAAGCGCTCCGGGCGCGCCGCGGACCAGCAGCGGGCGTCTCCGGTGCCGCGGGCGTCTCCGGTGCCGTCGGCTCCGCCGACTCCTCGGCCGCCGCGCGCTGGGACGCCGAACCCTGGCTCACGCTCCGGGCCCGGCGCGGCCCGGTGGCGGCCGGCGCCTCGGTGCCGGGCCCCCCGGCACCCCCAGCCGCACCTGCGGCACCAGCCGCTGCCGCCGTCTGGCTCGCCGAGCCCTCCCCGGCCGTACGCGTACGGCGTACCGGACGCTCCCCGGCGGCGGCGCGGGCGGCGCCGCGGGCCGGGCGGGCGGGGGCGGGCGGGAGCTGGCCCTTCAGGGGGCCCCACTCGTTGGGGTCGGGGACGCCCGGTGGCAGCATCTGGCGGCGCTTCGGGCCGCCGTGCTCCGACTCCCCCGGCTCCTTGGCGCCCGGCCATGCCTTGGCGACGCGGGCGGCGAGGACGAAGTCCTTGCGGAGGGGGTGCCCCTCGAAGGTCTCGGGGAGGAGGAGGTGGTCCAGGGCGGGGTGGCCCTCGAAGGAGACGCCGAACATCTCGTGGGTCTCGCGCTCGTGCCAGGCCGCGCCCGCGTAGACGTCGACGGCGGAGGCGAGCACGGGCGCCGTGTGCGCCACCGTGGTCCGCAGCAGCAGGCGCCGTACCGGGGACAGCGCGACGACGTGCGCCGAGACGCGGAAGCCCGTGCCGGGTTCGTCGACCGCGCTCAGCCAGTCGAAGTAGGTGCAGCCCAGCTCGTCGCGGGCCGTGCGCAGCGCCTCGGTCCAGGAGGACGGCGGGACGTCGACGGTCAGGACCTCGTACGACTCCTCGGCGGTGGCCTCGGCTCCGAAGAGTTCCTCGGCGGGGGCGGGCAACCAGCCGACCGCGCTCATCGGGACTCCCCCTCGATGGCCGAGCCGGCCGGGGGCCGGACCAACCCGCTCTGGAGCGCAGCCGTGGACGGACGCGCAGGCGTGGTGCCGTACCGCTCCCCCAGCGACTCGCGGGCGATCTTCTCCTGGAGCTTGAGGATGCCCTGGAGCAGCGCCTCGGGGCGGGGCGGGCAGCCGGGGACGTAGACGTCGACCGGGATGATCTGGTCGACGCCCTTGGTGACGGAGTAGGAGTCCCAGTAGGGGCCGCCGCAGTTGCTGCACGCGCCGAAGGAGATGACGTACTTCGGCTCGGGCATCTGCTCGTAGAGCCGCTTGACGGCGGGGGCCATCTTGTCCGTGACCGTGCCGGACACGACCATGAGGTCGGCCTGGCGCGGGCCCGGCGCGAACGGGATCACGCCGAGGCGGATGAAGTCGTGGCGGGCCATCGACGCGGCGATGAACTCGATCGCACAGCAGGCGAGGCCGAAGTTGAAGACCCACAGCGAGTAGCGGCGGCCCCAGTTCAGGACCACCTTCATCGGCTCCGGGGCGAGGCGCGCGAGGGCGCCCAGGCGCTTCGGCTCCGGGAGCAGTACGGGCTCCGGGTGCGGAACAGGCTCCGGGTTCTGAGCGGGCTCTCGGGTCACGTCCATGCCAGGACGCCCTTCTTGTATGCGTACAGCAGGCCCACGGCGAGGAAGCCGAGGAAGAGGAACATCTCCACCAGGGTGGCGGCGCCGTAGCCGGGGTCGGCGAAGACGGTCGCCCAGGGGAAGAGGAAGATCGAGTCGACGGCGAAGATCACGTACAGGAAGGCGTAGACGTAGTAGCGGACCTGGGTGTGGGCCCAGCCCTCGCCGACGGGGTCGACGCCACACTCGTACGTCAGCAGCTTCTCGTGCGTGGGCACCACGGGGCGCAGCAGCCGGCCCGCCCCGAAGGCCACGGCGACGAACAGCACGCCGATGGCGGCGAGCAGCCCGACGACGGAATAGGACTGGAAGTAGTCCGCCGCGACGACCACAGCCGGTTCCACGGTCGGTTCCCTCACGTCCGTCCCCTCGCTCCCTGACCTCGACGCGACCTCGACGCTCTTCGAACAACCTAGAACAAATCCTGCACCTTGTTCGAACGGTGTTCGATCCTGAACGATCTGTACGCAGGCGAGTCTAGGGCCTGTTAAAGGGGCGGTAAGCAGCCCGTCACACGTTGAGATGCGGGGGTGGGGTTTTCCCCCGGCCGGGCTCGGCGGCGCACCTCATGGCGCGACCGGGCGCCGCCCGGCACGCTAGCCGATATGACCGAACACGACGACGACCACCGCCCGCCACGGGCCCGTCTCGCCTACGACGTTCACACCTGGAAGGAGATCGCGCATCTCCTGGCCAACCTGCCGATGTCCCTGCTGGGCTTCGTCTATGTGGCCACGGTGCTGTTCACCAGCGCTTTCCTGACCGTCACGGTGATCGGGTTCCCGCTGCTCGCGGCCGGTCTGATGGGTGCGCGGCAGATCGGCAAGGCGGAGCGGGCGCGGGCCCGGGCGCTACTCGGGGTGCGGATCGACGAGCCGAGCCCGCTGCCGCTGCGCAGCCGGAGCGCCAAGGGAAGCGGCGGGTTCTTCGCCCAGCTGTGGATGATGCTGAAGGACCCGGTCGGCTGGCGGACCGTGCTGTACGACTTCATCCGGCTGCCCTGGGGTGTCGTCACGTTCACCATCACGCTGACCTCGCTGTTCGTGCTGTGGCCGGTGCTGCCGTTCATCGCGCGGGGGCTGGCCAACGCCGACCGCGCGATGGTGCGCGGGCTGCTGTCGCCGTCCGACGAGCTGGAGCGGCGTATCGCCGAACTGGAGTCCGACCGGGGGGTCGTGGTGGACACCGCCGCGGCCGATCTGCGGCGCATCGAACGCGATCTGCACGACGGCGCGCAGGCCCGGCTGGTCGCGCTGGCCATGGGGCTGGGCCTGGCGAAGGAGAAGCTCCTGGAGGACCCGGACGCGGCGGCGGCGATGGTCGAGGAGGCGCACGGCGAGGTGAAGCTGGCGCTCCAGGAGCTACGGGACCTCGCGCGCGGGATCCACCCGGCGGTCCTCACCGACCGCGGCCTCGACGCGGCGCTCTCCGCGGTCGCCTCCCGCTGCACGGTGCCCGTGAAGGTGACCGTCGACCTGGCCGAGCGGCCCGCCGAGGCCATCGAGGGCATCGCCTACTTCACCGTCTCCGAGCTGCTGCAGAACATCAGCAAGCACAGCGGGGCTGCCTCCGCGTCCGTCGAGGTGTGGCGGTCGGCGGACCGGCTGCTCATCCAGGTCGGGGACAACGGCCGCGGCGGCGCGCGGCCGGACGGCGGGAGCGGTCTGCGCGGGCTGGCGGAGCGGCTGGACGCCGTGGACGGGCTGTTCGTCGTCGACTCCCCGGAGGGCGGGCCGACGCTGATCACGGCCGAGCTGCCGTGGCGGGACCGGCCGCAAGAAAGGTAGCCACACGCCACAGGAAGGTAGGGAAAACCCCCGTTCCAAAACGCCGACGGACTCCATGGTTCCCCCGGCCGCCGCCCAGCAGGGTGGAGGTACGACACGCGAAGACCGCTACGGGACGAGCAGAACGGGACGGCGCCGATGGCCACGGAGTACGGGCAGGGGTACGGATACGGACAGGAGGACCGGCGGCACCGCGGGACGTGGCTGCCGGCCGGGCTCCGGGCGCCGTTCGAGGCACGCACCTGGCGGGAGCTCGCGTATGTGCTGCTCGGCCTGCCGATCGGCGTGCTGCTCTTCACCTACGCCGTCACGATGCTCTCCCTCGGCGCGGGGCTGCTGGTGACCTTCCTCGGCGTTCCCGTGCTGGCGGCGGGCCTGGCCGGATGCCGGGGCCTCGGAGCGCTGGAGCGGACGCGGGCACGGGCGCTGCTCGGTGTTCGGGTGGCCGACCCGGAGCCGCTGCGGGCGCGGAGGAACGGCCTGATGGCGTGGATGGGGGCGGTGCTCAAGAGCGGCACGTCCTGGCGGCACCTGCTGTACGCGGTGCTGCACTTCCCGTGGGCGGTGTTCTCGTTCGTCGTCGCGGTGAGCTTCTGGGCGTACGGGTGGTCACTGCTGACGTATCCGCTGTGGTTCTGGGTCTTCCCGATGTACGCCGGGCAGGACGGGCTCCAGCTGTACGGCGACGAGACCCACCGGATCTATCTCGACAACCCGTTCGAGATCACCGTGACGGCGCTGATCGGGCTGCTGTTCACGCTGGCCACGCCGTGGATCGTACGGGGGCTGACGACGGTCGACCGGCTGCTGGTGCGCGGGTTGCTCGGGCCGTCGCGGCTGGCGTCGCGGGTCGTCGAGCTGGAGTCCGACCGGGGGGTCGTGGTGGACACCGCCGCGGCCGATCTGCGGCGCATCGAACGCGATCTGCACGACGGGGCACAGGCCCGGCTGGTCGCGCTGGCCATGGATCTGGGGCTGGCGAAGGAGAAGCTGGCGCGGGATCCGCAGGCGGCGGCGCGGATGGTGGACGAGGCGCACGGCGAGGTGAAGACGGCGCTCCGGGAGCTGCGGGCCCTGGCGCGCGGCATCCACCCGGCGATCCTCACCGACCGCGGCCTCGACGCGGCGCTCTCCGCGGTCGCCTCCCGCTGCGCGGTGCCGGTGCGGGTGGAGGTCGATCTGGCGTCGCGCCCCTCGCCGGCGATCGAGGGGATCGCGTACTTCACCGTCTCCGAGCTGCTGCAGAACGTCGGCAAGCACAGCGGGGCCCGGTCGGCGTCGGTGGATGTGTGGCGGTCGGCGAACCGGCTGATGGTCCAGGTCACCGACGACGGGGTGGGCGGGGCGGACGCGGCCGCCGGATCCGGCCTGGCGGGCCTCACGGAACGCCTCGACGCGGTGGACGGCATCCTGGTCGTGGACTCCCCGGCCGGCGGGCCGACCCGGGTGACGGCGGAACTGCCCTGGCGGGACTGAGAGATCTTCACGTCCGTATCCTCACCGCCCGCGCCGCCGGAAACTCCCCGCTCCACCCGCACTCCGCCCCGATTGCTGGAATGCTGGACCCGTACGGGATCACTGCGGGTCGGCTGGGGGGCCAAGGGCGTGGAGGACAGGGTGCGGGTGGTCATCGCCGAGGATTCGGTGCTGCTCAGGGAGGGGCTGACCCGGTTGCTGACCGACCGTGGGCACGAGGTCGTCGCCGGGGTCGCGGACGCCGACGCGTTGATCAAGACCATGGCCGAGCTGGACGCGGAGGGGGCGTTGCCCGACGTCGTCGTCGCCGACGTACGGATGCCGCCGACCCACACCGACGAGGGCGTGCGCGCGGCCGTGCAGTTGCGCAAGGCGCATCCGGGGCTCGGCGTGCTCGTGCTGTCGCAGTACGTGGAGGAGCGCTACGCCACGGAGCTGCTGGCCGGGTCCAGCCGCGGGGTGGGGTATCTGCTGAAGGACCGGGTCGCCGAGGTGCGCGAGTTCGTGGACGCGGTGGTGCGGGTGGCGCGGGGCGGCACGGCGCTCGACCCGGAGGTCGTGGCGCAGCTGCTCGGCCGCAGCCGCAAGCAGGACGTGCTCGCGGGGCTCACCCCGCGGGAGCGGGAGGTGCTGGGCCTGATGGCCGAGGGGCGCACCAACTCCGCCATCGCCCGGCAGCTGGTGGTCAGCGACGGGGCCGTCGAGAAGCACGTCAGCAACATCTTCCTGAAGCTGGGCCTGTCCCCGAGCGAGGGCGATCACCGGCGGGTACTCGCCGTACTGACGTACCTGAATTCCTGAACATCTGACACCCTGTCAGTAACTCGGCGGTCATCGGGGCCCGTGCCCCCGGAGCCGCCCGGGAAGCGTGATCACGTGGCACGGCAGTCGATGAAACGCCTGGTGGGGGCGGTGACAGGCAAGTGACAGGTGGCGCCCGAAGGGGTCGTGCGGCCGTACGCGCCGATGGTCTTCGGTCGAATTACCGACGGCACGCGCCGCTCCCGGTCGTAGGGTTGATCCTGGGAACGCCTGTGGGAAGGCCGCTCCCCGACAGCCGCCTCTAGGGAGGTCCAGAGCAGTGACGAGCCAGGTCAGTAGCCCAGCGGAGCAGGCCGACGGAGCCGTCGTGGGAGAGCAGCGCAAACCGGCGGCGGGGACCAAGGACGTCCGCCGCCTCGACCGAGTGATCATCAGGTTCGCGGGGGACTCGGGTGACGGTATGCAGCTCACCGGTGACCGCTTCACCTCGGAGACCGCGTCCTTCGGCAACGACCTGTCCACGCTGCCGAACTTCCCGGCCGAGATCCGGGCGCCCGCCGGCACGCTGCCGGGCGTCTCGTCGTTCCAGCTGCACTTCGCCGACCACGACATCCTGACCCCGGGCGACGCGCCGAACGTGCTGGTCGCGATGAACCCGGCGGCCCTGAAGGCCAACGTGGGCGATCTGCCGCGCGGCGCGGAGATCATCGTCAACACCGACGAGTTCACCAAACGGGCGCTGCAGAAGGTCGGCTACGACACCAGCCCGCTGGACGACGGGTCGCTGGACGGCTACAGCCTGCATCCGGTGCCGCTGACCACGCTGACCGTGGAGGCCCTGAAGGACTTCGACCTCACCCGTAAAGAGGCCGAGCGCAGCAAGAACATGTTCGCGCTCGGCCTCTTGTCGTGGATGTACCACCGGCCGACCGAGGGCACCGAGAAGTTCCTGCGCAGCAAGTTCGCGAAGAAGCCGGACATCGCGGAGGCCAACATCGCCGCGTTCCGGGCGGGCTGGAACTTCGGCGAGACGACCGAGGACTTCGCCGTCTCCTACGAGGTGGCACCGGCGACGAAGGCCTTCCCGGTGGGCACCTACCGCAACATTTCCGGGAACCTGGCCCTGTCGTACGGCCTGATCGCCGCCTCCCGGCAGGCGGATCTGCCGCTGTTCCTGGGCTCGTACCCGATCACCCCGGCCAGCGACATCCTGCACGAGCTGAGCAAGCACAAGAACTTCGGCGTCCGCACCTTCCAGGCGGAGGACGAGATCGCCGGCATCGGTGCCGCGCTGGGCGCCGCCTTCGGCGGGTCGCTGGCGGTGACGACGACGAGCGGCCCGGGTGTGGCCCTGAAGTCGGAGACGATCGGGCTCGCCGTCTCGCTGGAGCTGCCGCTGCTGATCGTGGACATCCAGCGCGGTGGGCCGTCCACCGGCCTGCCCACCAAGACCGAGCAGGCCGACCTGCTGCAGGCGATGTACGGCCGCAACGGCGAGGCACCGGTCCCGGTGGTCGCGCCGCGCACCCCGGCGGACTGCTTCGACGCCGCCCTGGAGGCGGCCCGGATCGCCCTGACGTACCGCACTCCGGTCTTCCTGCTCTCCGACGGCTACCTGGCCAACGGCTCCGAGCCATGGCGGATCCCGGAGCTGGACGAGCTGCCGGACCTCCAGGTGCAGTTCGCCCAGGGCCCGAACCACACCCTGGACGACGGCACCGAGGTCTTCTGGCCGTACAAGCGCGACCCGCGGACCCTCGCCCGCCCGTGGGCGGTCCCCGGCACCCCGGGCCTGGAGCACCGGATCGGCGGCATCGAGAAGCAGGACGGCACGGGCAACATCTCCTACGACCCGGCCAACCACGACTTCATGGTCCGCACCCGGCAGGCCAAGGTCGACGGGATCGACGTCCCGGACATGGAGGTCGACGACCCGACCGGCGCGAGGACGCTGGTCCTCGGCTGGGGTTCCACCTACGGGCCGATCACCGCGGCCGTCCGCCGGCTGCGCGCGGGCGGGGCCGAGATCGCCCAGGCCCACCTGCGCCACCTCAACCCCTTCCCGAACAACCTCGGCGAGGTGCTGAAGCGCTACGACAAGGTCGTCGTCCCCGAGATGAACCTCGGCCAGCTCGCCACCCTGATCCGGGCGAAGTACCTGGTCGACGCCCGCTCCTACAACCAGGTCAACGGCATGCCGTTCAAGGCCGAGCAGCTGGCCACGGCCCTGAAGGAGGCCATCGATGACTGAGGCACTGAAGCTGGTCCCCAAGGCCGAGGCCAAGCAGTCCATGAAGGACTTCAAGTCCGATCAGGAAGTGCGCTGGTGCCCCGGGTGCGGTGACTACGCGATCCTCGCCGCCGTGCAGGGCTTCATGCCGGAGCTCGGCCTGGCGCGCGAGAACATCGTCTTCGTCTCCGGCATCGGCTGCTCCTCCCGCTTCCCGTACTACATGAACACCTACGGGATGCACTCCATCCACGGCCGTGCCCCCGCCATCGCCACCGGCCTGGCGTCCTCCCGCCGCGATCTGAGCGTGTGGGTGGTCACCGGCGACGGCGACGCGCTGTCCATCGGCGGCAACCATCTGATCCACGCCCTGCGCCGCAACGTCAACCTCAAGATCCTGCTGTTCAACAACCGGATCTACGGTCTGACGAAGGGCCAGTACTCCCCCACCTCCGAGGTCGGGAAGATCACCAAGTCGACGCCGATGGGATCCCTGGACGCGCCCTTCAACCCGGTGTCGCTGGCGCTGGGCGCGGAGGCCTCCTTCGTGGCCCGTACGGTCGACTCCGACCGCAAGCACCTCACCGAGGTGCTGCGCCAGGCCTCCGCCCACCCGGGCACGGCGCTGATCGAGATCTACCAGAACTGCAACATCTTCAACGACGGCGCCTTCGACGCCCTCAAGGACAAGCAGACGGCCGAGGACGCGGTGATCCGGCTGGAGCACGGGCAGCCGATCCGGTTCGGCCGCGACCTGGCCAAGGGCGTCGTACGGGACCCGGCCACCGCGGATCTCAAGGTCGTCGCCGTGACCCCGGAGAACGAGGCGGACATCCTGGTCCACGACGCTCACGCGGCCTCCCCGACCACCGCGTTCGCGCTGTCCCGGCTGGCCGACCCGGACACCCTGCACAACACCCCGATCGGTGTCTTCCGCTCGGTCGAGCGGCCGGTCTACGACACACAGATGGCGGACCAGCTGGACACGGCCATCGAGCAGAACGGCAAGGGCGACCTGGCCGCGCTGCTGGCGGGCGGCGACACGTGGACGGTCGTCGGCTGAGTCACGTACGAGACGCGGTGAGGCCCGGGCTCAGGCCCGGGCCTCGTCGTATGCCCGGCGGGCTCGCTCGACCTCGGCCATCCGCTGCTCGGTCCATGCCGCCAGCGCGCGCACCTGCTCGGCGGCCTCGCGGCCCAGCCCGGTCAGGGAGTAGTCGACGCGGGGCGGGATGACCGGCTTGGCGTCGCGATGGACCAGGCCGTCGCGCTCCAGTGTCTGGAGGGTCTGGGTGAGCATCTTCTCGCTGACCCGTCCGATCGCCCGCCGCAGCTCGCTGAACCGGTGCGGGCGTTCCAGCAGCTGGATCAGTACCAGGACGCCCCAGCGGCTGGTGACGTGCTCCAGCACCAGTCGATAGGGGCACATCGCCTCGCCGTCGCTCCGCCATTCACTTACCGCCATGCCAGTACCTTACTTCAAAGTGGGTACTTTCGCATAGTTAGCGCTCTTCCTAGGGTTAGTGCCAGAGGCAATCAATCCCCCAAGGAGTTGTGCACCATGAGCATCGTCGTCACCGGAGCCACCGGAAAGCTCGGCCGTCACGTCGTCGGGCAGCTGCTGGAGAAGGTCCCCGCCGAGCAGATCACCGCGGTCGTGCGGGACGAGGCGAAGGCCGCCGACCTCGCGGCGCGCGGCGTGCGCCTCGCGGTCGCCGACTACAACGCGCCCGAGACCTTCGACGGGCTCTTCGCCGCGGGCGACAAGGTGCTGCTGATCTCCGGCAACGAGTTCGACAAGGGCCGCCCCGCCCAGCACAAGGTCGTCATCGACGCCGCCAAGGCGGCCGGTGTCGCGCTTCTCGCCTACACCAGCGCCCCCGGCAGCCTGACCGCCGCGCTCGCCGACGACCACCGCGCCACCGAGGAGATCCTGCTGGCCTCCGGCGTGCCCTACGCGCTGCTGCGCAACGGCTGGTACTTCGAGAACTACACCGAGAACCTGGCCCCGGTGCTGGCGCACGGCGCAGTCGTCCAGGCCGCGGGCGACGGCCGCATCTCGGCGGCGTCCCGCGCCGACTACGCGGCCGCCGCGGTGGCCGTGCTGACCGGTGAGGGGCACGAGAACCAGACGTACGAGCTGGGCGGCGACACGTCGTTCGGCTTCGCGGAGTACGCCGCCGAGCTGAGCCGGCGGACCGGCAAGGAGATCGTCTACAACGCCGTCTCCGCCGACGTCCTCACGGGCATCCTGACCGGCGCCGGCGTGCCCGAGCCGCTGGCCGCCATCCTGGCCGGCGTGGACGTCTCCATCGAGAAGGGCGAGCTGGAGATCACCACCGGCGACCTCTCCCGGCTGACCGGCCGCCCGACCACCCCGCTCGCCGAGGCCGTCGCCGCCGCGCTCGAGAGCTGAGGCCTCACCCCGCGTGCCTGTCATGACCGTATGGCGATACGGGCATGACAGGCAGGGGTGCCGGGCGCTACCTTCGTGCAGTCGAGGCGCATGCACGAAGGAGGAGCCGTGGCCGGGAAGTCCAGGGGCGAGCAGCGGACAGGCCTGCTGAACGGCTTCGCGGCGTACGGGATGTGGGGGCTGTTCCCCCTCTTCTTCCCCCTGCTCAAGCCCGCCGGGGCGGCCGAGGTGCTCGCCCACCGGATGGTGTGGTCCCTCGTCGTCGTCGCCGCGGTGCTGCTCGTGCTGCGTCGCTTCCGGTGGGCCGGTGAGCTGCTGCGGCAGCCGCGCCGCCTCGCGCTCATCGCGGCCGCCGCGGCCGTCATCGCCGTCAACTGGGGCGTCTACATCTGGGCCGTGAACAACGACCGGGTCGTCGAGGCCTCGCTCGGCTACTTCATCAACCCGCTGGTCACCATCGCGCTGGGCGTACTGCTGCTGAAGGAACGGCTGCGGCCTGTGCAGTGGGTGGCGGTGGGGATCGGCCTCGTGGCGGTCCTCGTGCTGGCCGTCGGCTACGGCCGCCCGCCGTGGATCTCGCTCGCCCTCGCCTTCTCCTTCGGCACCTACGGCCTGATCAAGAAGAAGGTCAACCTCGGCGGCCTGGAGTCGCTGGGCGCCGAGACCGCGATCCAGTTCCTGCCCGCCCTCGGCTATCTGCTGTGGCTGACCGCGCAGGGCGACTCCACCTTCACCACCGAGGGCCCGGGGCACGCGGCGCTGCTCGCCACCACCGGCATCGTCACCGCGCTGCCGCTGGTCTGCTTCGGCGCGGCCGCGATCCGCGTGCCCCTGTCCACCATCGGCCTGCTGCAGTACCTGGCCCCGGTGTTCCAGTTCCTGTGCGGCGTCCTCTACTTCAACGAGGCCATGCCGCCCGAGCGCTGGGCCGGGTTCGCACTGGTCTGGCTGGCGCTGTCGCTGCTCACCTGGGACGCGCTGCGCACCGCGCGCCGGGCGGCGCGCACGCTCAGGAACGCGACCAGCGTGCCCAGCACCACCATCACGACCGGCACCACCAGCGCCGTGCGGAACGCCGACAGCGCGTCCCCGTCGCCGGTCGACGCCAAGCCGTAGACCGCGGTCACCGCCGAGATCCCGATCGCCGACCCGAACTGGGTCGCGGTGTTCAGCAGCCCGCCGGCCAGGCCCTGCTCCTCCTCCGCGACCCCGTCGGTCGCCGCGATCGTCAGCGGCCCGTAGGCCAGCGCGAACGCCGTACCCGCGATGATCAGCGTCGGGAACATGGCGGCGTACGACCAGTCCGGGCCGACCGGCAGGAACAGCGCGTAGGCGAGCACCGCCAGCGCGAAGCCGCCGAGGATGACGCGCGCGTTGCCGTAGCGGGCGACCAGCCTCGGGGTCAGGGTCGGCGCCAGGATCGCGTCGCAGCCCATCACCACCAGCGCGACCGCCGTCTGCAGCGCCGACCAGCCGCGCAGCTCCTGCAGGTACAGCGTCACCACGAACTGGAAGCCGAAGAACGCGCCCACGAAGAGCAGCGCTCCGAGGTCGGCGCGCACCACGGAGCCCTGCCGCAGCAGGCCGAGCCGGACCAGCGGCGCGGCCGCCCGCCGCTCCACCGCGACGAAGACGCCGGCCAGCAGCAGCGCGGCGGCCCCGGCTGCGGCGGTCAGCGGCCAGTCGTGCAGCCCGTGCTCCAGGCGCACGACCGTGTAGGCGGCCAGCAGCATGGCGCCCGCTGCGGTGACCGCGCCGAGCAGATCGAAGCCGCCCTCGCGGCGGGGTGTGCCGTCCTCGCGGCTCGGCGTGCCGTCCTGCCGGGGGACCAGCCGCACCGCGGCGACCAGCAGCGCGCCCGCCAGCAGCACCGGCGCGAAGAACACCCAGCGCCAGCCGAGGCCCGCGGTGAGCAGTCCGCCGATGACCAGGCCCAGCGAGAAGCCGCCGGCCGCCGTGCCCGCGAAGACCAGCAGGGCCTTGTTGCGCTGCGGGCCCTCTTCGTAGGAGGTGGTGATCAGGGACAGCGCGGCCGGGGTCATGAAGGCCGCCGCGACGCCGGTGACGAACCGGGCGACGACCAGCATCCAGCCCTCGGTGGCGAATCCGCCGAGCCCGGAGAAGAGCAGGAAGACCGCCAGCCACGCCAGGAACATCCGGCGGCGGCCGAGCAGGTCGGCGGCGCGTCCGCCGAGCAGGGTGAAGCCGGCGTACCCGAGGACGTACGCGCTCATCACCCAGGCCGCGGTTCCGGTCGACAGCGCCAGATCGGCTCTGATCGACGGGATCGCGACGGCCATCATCGCGACGTCGATGCCCTCCAGGAAGATCGTTCCGCACAGCACGAGCAACAGGGCCCAGGCGCGGGTGCCCATGACAACACTCCAGGGAGTAGGGGGAGTTACGGGAGTGAGGGTCGGTTCCCTCTTGTAACCACCGCCAGCCTCCGGCAGTATCGACGAACATGGAAGTAGGCACTTCTAAGTCACCGAGTAACTGCGCGAGCACCGTGGACCACGGGGACAGCGATCCCTTCCAGTGGGACACCCGGGAGGGCTGCGAGGTCCGGCAGATCCTCGACCGGATCGCCGACAAGTGGTCCCTGCTGGTCATCGCCCTGCTGGAGAACCGGCGGCTGCGCTTCACCGAACTGCGCCGCGAGATCGACGGCGTGAGCCAGCGCATGCTGACCGTCACCCTGCGCCAGCTGGAGCGCGACGGCCTGGTCCGGCGGACCGTCCACCCGGTGGTGCCGCCGCGCGTCGAGTACGAACTCACCCCGCTCGGCGCCACCCTGCACACCACCATCCGGTCCCTGGTGACCTGGACCGAGGAGCACCAGCAGGAGATCGCCGCCGCCCGCGCCGCCTACGACGCCCGCGAGACGGCACCGGCGCGGGCGTCCTAACCGGAGCCCGGCGGGCGGCAGCGGACGGCGCGGCTGACGATCTCACCCGAACTGCCGTTGCACTCCTGCCAATTGACGCAACGAAGCCCTCACAGGGCGCTATCGTTGCGGTGAACGCACTGTGCAGACACATCGTCGTATGGGGCCGGGAACAGTCCCGGAGGCCATCGCCGGGGCATGCCCCGGCACCGGCTTCCGCTGGCGGGGGTGGCGCTTCCCACGAAGCCTGATCGTCCGTCGAGCGGTGACCGCCGCGGTGGGATGGACGGGGCGTGGCGCGTGGTGAAGGAGTCCCCCACGCCCTGCTCCGGCGGACTGCCGCCGTACAGGACGGGTCCGGCGATGGCGCCGGAAGCGGCCCGAATGTGGCTTCCGCGGAGTTGGTCGCACCTATGACCATCACGGCAGCAGCGGCACCGCTGCGGCTCTACTACGTCGACGATTCCGGCGACGGCAGACGGCTCGTGTCCTTCGCCGCCCTCGGGATCGACCTCGCGCACAGTGCAGACGCGCTGACCGGCTGGCTCGGCTTCCGCGCCGAACTCGCCGCCGACGCCCGCCTGTTGATACCGGCCACCGCAGCCCTGCACTCCCACGAACTGGCCGGCGCCCGCGGCCGGTACGTCCACCGCGCCCGCAGCAGCGACCGCGAACAGCACCGCCGGCACGCCCGCGAGGTGATCCTCCGCGGCCTGCACACCGTCGCCCGCTTCACCGGCGTCCGGGTCCTTGCGGTCTACCGGGAGACCGACGACTACGCCCGCGACCGGCCCGGCCTGTACGCCGCCCTGCTGCGGCAGATCCAGGCCGAACTGGAGGCGACCGGCCACCACGGCGTGCTGATCGTGGACGGCGACGGGACCGAGGACTCCCTGCGCCGCGCGCACCGGGACCTGCCCGACGCCGGCCGCCGTGTCCTCGGGGACCCGCTGTTCCTGCCCGCCCGCGAGAACCATCTGCTCCAGGCGGCCGACATGGTGGCCTACGCCGCCCACCAGAACATCGCCAAGAAGGAGAACCGGCGCTTCATGTGGGACTGGTTCGGCACCGTGCTGCCCGGCGCCGACGGCCCGCGCGCGCTGTAGCGGCGCGCCGCGCCCGAAGAAGGGGCTGGACCCCAGCACGCGGCCGGGGTCCAGCCGGGCCGGACCTGGACCCGGTTCCCCGGGCCAGAACCGCACGTCCAGTCTTCCACACCTACCACCCACCACGGAGGGTCCATGTCGAAGCCCACCAGCCGCCCGATCACAGTGGGGTGGGGCAAGGAGACGGTCGTCGTCTCCGACTTCCCGCGCATCCTGCCCGCGGCCTCCGCCGTCGACGACCGCGCCAAACTCGTCCGCGCGGGGGCCGCCAACCCGCTCGCCGGACTCACCGAGGACGCCTGGCACGCGGTGGCCCGGGCCAGCACCGCCCCCGCCCTCGTCGCCCACCAGCTGCGCCCGCCCACCAGCGACGGATCCGGTCTGCTGCTGGAGGAACACGTCGACGGGGCCACCCTGCGGTCCGTGCACTCCCGGGTGTGGCTGAGCGAGCTGTTCCCCGGCATCCAGCCGCGCACCAGCCAGGAGAAGCTGGACATCGACGACCCGAAGGTGATCGGCGAGGCCGACGGCGACCGCCCGCTCGCCCTGCTGCGCTACCGCTACCGCAACCGGGACCACCTGTGGGAACACGTCCGGCAGACCCTCTCCGTCACCCTGCACCGCAACTCCTACGCCGAGTCGATCCTGGCCCGCCGGGTCACCCGGGCGCTGATCGTGCACCCGGTGGTGTTCGAGTTCGAGGACCACAGCGAGCCGGTGACCGCCCTGGTCGCGCGCGACGGCATCACCCGGCTGGCGAGCGCCTGGAAGGTGCTCGGCGGCGCCGGACTGAGCAACGACGAGGTCGCCGAGGAAGCCGCGAACGCCCTGCTCACCGAGCGCCGGCAGTCGGCGGGCGAGCCCCGCAAGCCGCTCACCCAGCGGCTCGCGCTCGGCCGGGAGGAGTACCGCAGGCGGCTGCACGAGGAGTTCAGCACGGCGATCGACGCCGCGGGGGCCACCGGCGCGGTCGCCGACCGGACCGTCCGGATCGCCCAGACGTACCTGGTTCCCGCGCACATCGCCGTCGGCATCGAGGGACACGAGCTGAGCGCGCTCCGGGTCGAGGACGTCTTCGACGACGCTCTGCGCTCGATCCTCGCCTCCGTGCACGTCGAGTTCAAACCCTGGGACGACGCCGCCCAGAACGTCGAGGTCGCCACCCGGGCGCTCAAGCTCGTCGCCCAGACCCGGTCCGCCGAATGGGGCATGGAGAAGCTGCTCCAGGACGTGCACGCGCTGGCCACCGGACGACTCCACGAGACCGCCGTGCCCGACGTCTTCGACGACCCGCGCATCCCCGGCACGGCCCTGTGGCGGGCGGTCTACCTGGTGCACGCGCTCACCCGCCCCCCGCTGCACGAGGAGCTGAAGGCCCGCGCCAAGGACATCAAGAACGACCGCCGTATGTCGACCAAGGGCTACGCCGGGCTCCTCGGCCCCGTCATCGACCTGCCCTGGCGCTCCGAGAAGGGCTCCGCGCTCGCCCAGGCCCGCAACGCCTGGAGCAACGGCGGTGTGCTCTGCGCGGACGTCCTCGCCGACGGCTGGCATCCGGTGCCGACCGACGACTTCACCAGCCTGGTGGAACCCGCGCTCAAGGGGGACGCCGACGCCCGCTGCACCCTCGCCGTCGCCGGGGGCATCGCCCTGATCGCGGACAAGCTGCTCACCCGGAACGTGGGCTCGGCGGTGGCGGCCGTCCGGCAGACGGGCAAGGTGCCGTTCCGGGCCGACGTCTCCGTCGTCATCGGCGGGCTCGCCGGGCGGGACAACGCGGCCGGCCTGTGGCTGCTCGCCCACGCGGCCCAGCGGTTCCGGTCCGGGACCATGCCGGGCAACACCAGCGCCCGCCCCCGGCTCGGCCCCGGCGCCGTCACCCCGCCCTACCAGCACGTCGCCGTCGACCTCGACGCCCCCGACCGCATCGCCCGCGACGGGGGCGCCGAGCGGGCGCTGACCACGTGGGACGTGGTGTACGCCGCGGATCCCGAGCGCGCGGACCAGAAGATCCAGGACATGCTGCGGCAGTCGGGCGCGGTGAGCTCGGGCGGCGCGTTCCCGCCGCCGATGACCGCGCTCCCCGCCCAGCCGGCCGGCCCGGCCCTGCCGCCGCCGGCGCCGGTGCGGCCGCCGTCCCCCGCACGCCTCATCGAGGAGGAGCGGCGGCAGCTGGCCCGGCAGCTGGACGGGGCGCTGGAATCACTGCGGGTCCTGGAGGGCCTGGGCACCCAGCGGACCTTCCCCCCGCTGCTCGGGGACACCGAGGAGTGGTCGAAGCTGATGGACACGGCGGTGGACATCCTGGCCGCGCTCCGCCACCACAATCCGGAGACCTCGGAGGACACGGAGGACCACGACGACGAGGAGGCCGAGGCGGCGGAGCACGCCGACGACCTGGCGGACACGGACGCCTGAGCCGACAGGCCGGGCCGTTGTCAGTGCCCGGCTCTATAACTGAGGGCATGACAGATGAGTCAGCCGAGGCGCCCGCACCCGCGCCCGCACCCGTGCACTGGAAGCTCGTCATCGACGCCCACGACCCCCACGCCCAGGCCGACTTCTGGGCCGCCGCGCTCGGTTACCTGGCCGAGGACAACAGCGCGCTCGTCCGGCGGCTGCTGGACCTCGGCGCGCTGCCCGCCGAGGCCACGGTGGACTTCCACGGCCGCCCCGCCTTCCGCGATCTGATCGCCGTACGGCACCCCGACGACCCGTACGACGAGGACAGCGGCACCGGCCTCGGCCGCCGCCTGCTGTTCCAGCGCGTCCCCGAGCCGAAGACCGGCAAGAACCGGCTCCACCTGGACCTGCACCCGGGCGAGGGCCGCCGAGAGGCCGAGGTGGAACGCCTGAGAGCGCTGGGCGCGGGCGTGCTGCGCGAGGTGAAGGAACCGTCCGGGCAGTGGGTGGTGATGGCGGACCCGGAGGGCAACGAGTTCTGCGTGCACTAGCGGGACCTGACGGGCCTCGGATCACTCCGCGGGCTGCTGACCGGCCGCCTTGCGGGCGCGTGCCGTCAAGCGGGTCATACGGCTGTGCGCCGACTCCAGCTGCTCGGCGTCCTCGGCGGCCGGTCCGGGCTCGGCGGCGAGACCCGTCCACAGGGCGATCAGCTCGTGCCCGAGATCCAGGCCGAGCAGCGGGTCGCGTACGGCGCGCCAGGCCGTCGCCGCGCTCTGGACGTTGCCGTACGCCGCCTCCGCGTCGCCCGTACGGCGCCGAGCGTGCACCAGGTCGACGGAGAGCCGGAAGGCACGGAGCGGATCACCGGCCAAGTAGGCGACGTAAGCGGCCAGTTCACCCAGCCGCAGCACCTCCGGGTGGTCCGGACCCAGCATCGCCGCGCCATCCCCCAGGGCCTGCTCGGCGAGCGCGGACGCGACGTCTATCCGCCCCTCCTTCACGGCCTCACCGATGCGGGCCAGGGGCTCGGTGAGGGGGGTCTGCGCGGCGGGCTCGGGAGTGTCGTCGCCGAGCACCGCTTCGGCCACGGCGTCGAAGCCTCGGGGAGGGGTGGGCTTGGGGTCGGGGTCTGCGGGGGCGGGGGTGGGGAGGGGGGCGGGGGCGAGGACAGGAACGGGCGGTTCGGCGCGCGGCGGAATGCCGGGCCCCGGCTGCGGCTCGGCGTCCATGACCGGGGGCGGGCCGAAGGCACCGGTGGGGGGCATGACCATGCCCGGGGTGGGGGTGACGGTGGGGGCGGGCTGAGGGGTGGGCTCGGGGACGGCGCTCAGCCGGAAGGTGGGCGCGGAGTCCTGCGCGACCTGGGGCGTCACCTGGAGCCGGGGCTGCCGTGCGGCCTGGGGACCGGGCTGCGCGTGGTCCAGTGGCTCGGGGGCCCTCGTCGGCTCGGCCTGGGGCGACCGCTCCTGCGGCAGCCGCAGCACCTGGGTCGCCCCGTCCAGGGCGGGGGCGGCACCGCCGGGCTCCTGCGCCGGGTGGGTCGGAGCCGGGCGGGCGGTGAAGTGGCTGGAGCCGTCGGGGTCGACCTGGAGCGGGACGACGTAGCCGATGCGCTCGTCGTGGATTGTGGCGAGGACGGGCCGGCCGGTGGCGGCGGCGATGCGGTGGAGGTGGTTGAGGACGGCCTGCTGCGGTTCCTCGCCGGGCGCGGGGACGAGCGGCGCCCCGCCGACCGTCACCGCGCCGGCGCCCGCACCGCTGCCGTCTCCGGTGAAGACACGGACGTCGATCGGCATCGCCGGAGGTGCGCCGTGGCGCTGCGGTTCCGGCTGCTTCTCGCGGCTGAGTCGAGACATCGGTTCCCTCAATCGAAACGCGTCCGCGAGTCGGCGGACCCTGGACCCTATCGTCGAGTCTCTCCGCTTCCCCACGGTGCTCCGGTCACCACGGCGTCACAGCCTCGTCCCAAGAGAAGCGGCTGGGCGTCGAGCAGCGGGTGGATCAGCCGAGAACGTCACCCTGTTCCCGCAGCGGGGCCGAGCCTCAGGCGGTGATGTCCTTCGCCGTGAACCGCGCCCACGCCGCCGAGCCGAACACGGCCGCGTACAGCGCCTGGAGGCCGAGGTTCCGCACCAGGTCGTCCCAGTAGACCGGCTCGCGCATCAGGTCGGCGAAGGACAGCCAGTAGTGGGAGAAGAAGTACGGGTGCAGGGCGTCCAGCTGGGGTATCTGGTCGAGGATCTGCACCGTGATGAGCAGGCCGACGGTCGTCGCCATGGCCGCGATGCCGCTGTTGGTCAGCGTCGAGACGAACAGGCCGAGCGCCGCGATGCCGGTCAGGGAGGCGGCGACGGTCAGCGCGATCAGCAGGGCCCGGCCCAGCCCCTCGGCGAAGCCGATCCGGGTGCCGGAGATGGTGGTGAGGTCGCCGAGCGGGAAGAGCAGCGCCCCGACCGTCAGCGCCGACAGCGCGACCACGAGCGTGGCGGCCAGGCAGAAGGCCATGGTGGTGGCGTACTTGGTGAGCAGCAGCCGGGTCCGGCCGGCCGGGGCGACCAGCAGATAGCGCAGGGTGCCCGCGTTCGCCTCCCCGGCGAGCGCGTCGCCCGCCACCACGCCCACCGCCATCGGCAGGAAGAACGGCAGGGTCGCGGCGAGCGCGGTAAAGACCAGGAACAGGCCGTTGTTGGTGATCTGGGTGATGAACGCCGGGCCCTCGCCGCCTCCGCCGCCGACCGACGAGCCGTCGCTGGTCTCGATCTTCACGGCGATCCCGACCAGCACGGGCACGGCGGCCAGCACCCCGAGCAGGGCGAGGGTGCGCCAGCGCCGGAAGGTGGTGAGCAGTTCGCTGCGGAACAGCCCGAGGGTCCACAGCGGGCCGGGCGTCCGCACTCCGGGCGGGACCTCAGCCCGAGACGCCGAGTCCGCGACCTCAGCCCGCGACATCGAACCCCTCCCCCGTCAGCGCCACGAACGCGTCCTCCAGCGAGGCCCGTTCGACCCCGAAGCCGCGTACCCGGACCCCTGCCCCGACCAACGCGGCGTTGAGGTCGGCGAGTTCCCCCTCGGGCACCTCCCCGCTCACCCCGCCCTCCTCGACGACCACGTCACCGACGCCCTTCTCCTTCAGCACCCGGGCCGCGTCCCCGGTGTCCGGCGTGGTCACGACCAGTCGGCCGCGCAGCCCCGCCGCGAGATCGGCGACCGTGCCCTGGGTGATCAGACGTCCCTTGGCCATCACCGCGGCATGGGTGCAGACCTGCTCGATCTCGTCGAGCAGGTGGGAGGAGAGGAACACGGTGGTGCCGTCGTCGGCCAGCTCCCGCACCAGGGTGCGGATCTCCCGCATGCCCTGCGGGTCGAGGCCGTTGGTCGGCTCGTCGAGGACGAGCAGCCTGCGGGGCTGGAGCAGGGCCGCGGCGAGACCGAGGCGCTGTTTCATACCGAGGGAGTACGCCTTCGCCTTCTTGCCGGCCGCCGCCGTGAGACCCACCCGGTCCAGCGCCGCGGCGACCCGGGTCCGCCGGGTGCGCGGGTCGGCGGTCGGGTCGGCGGCGTCGTAGCGCAGGAGGTTGTCGCGGCCGGAGAGGAAGCCGTACAGGGCCGGGCCCTCGATGAGGGCGCCGACCTGCGGCAGTACGGCGCGGGCGGCCCGGGGCATGGGGCGGCCGAGCACCCGCGCCGTGCCGGAGGTCGGCTCGATCAGGCCCATCAGCATGCGGATGGTGGTGGTCTTGCCGGAGCCGTTCGGGCCGAGGAAGCCGAAGACGCTGCCCGCCGGGACGGTCAGATCCAGACCGTCGACGGCGAGCTGCCCGCCGCGGTAGCGCTTGGTGAGCGCACGGGTGACGATGACGCCGTCACCGTCTCCGTCGCCGTCCGGTGCCGTGGCGGGCGGTTCGTGCATGGACTCCCTCACTCAGGCCGAGTTGCTCCGTGGTGCCGGTCTACTGCCCCGCGTCGGCCGCCTTCACCAGCGCCTCCTTGGTGACCGCACCGGCGTAGACCTTGCCGTCGTCCGTGATCAGGGCGTTGATCAGGCGGGTCTTGAAGACCGTGCCCAAGCCGAAGTCGCCCTTCACCGGGTCGCCGAGGGAGCCGAGGAAGCCGCCCAGGTCACCGCCGACCTCCTCACCGGTGGGCAGGCCCTCGCCGCCGGTGTCGAACACGGCGACGGAGTTCCACCCCTCGCCTATCACCTTCAGCCCCTCGGAGCCCTTGCCGAAGCCCTCTTCGAAGCCCTTGGCCAGATCCGCTTCGTCCTTACGGGTGACCGGCTGCTCGGCCTCGCCCTCCTCGGTGATCTTCGCTCCCTTGGGCGGGGTGAAGTCGAAGGTGGAGGCGGCGGGCCTGGCGTAGCTGATCTGGGTGAAGCCCGCGTCGACGACGGCGGCGCCGCCGCTCGCCGGGGTGAGGGTGAACTTGAGCGGCAGGCCGGTCTTCGCGTCCACCGCGATGCTGATCGCGCCGACCGTGGAGCCGGACTGCCTGGGCTCGATGAGCAGCTTGTAGGCGTCCCGCCCGGCGACCTGCGCGGTCCCGTCGACGGTGACCGAGGTGGTCTCGTCGACCGCCTTCAGCGCCTGCTCGGCGAAGTCCTTCGGCGTGGCGGGGGGTTCCGCGGTGTGCTCGCCGGAGTCCTCCGCGGTGCCGTGGAACACCTCGTTGGACGCGCTGTCGTAGCCCCAGACGTCCTTGCCGTTGTGGATGAGGCTGTACTCGGCGGCGTTCTCCATCACCGACAGCTTCTGCCGCTCGGGGCCGTCGGCCGCGACGCGCAGGGTGTGGGTGCCGGTCGCCAGTTCGGTGAGCTTGGCCGAGGGGTCGGCGGCGGAGCCGTCTCCCTCGCCGCCGGGCGCGGTCGCGCCGGAGCCGCCGAGGGCTCCCTCGAGGCCGCCGAGGTCGGGCAGCCCCAGATCCGTGGTGATCTTCACCGTGCCGGACAGCTGCTGTACGTCCGACTCGGCGATCTTCTGGATGAGCTGCTCCGCGGTGATCTTCGGCAGGTCGGGGCTGCCGGAGTCGGCGATGGCGGGGACGAGCCCGATGGTCCCGGCCGCCACCCCCACCACCGCGACCGGAACGACGTACCGGACGGCCTTGCGCCGCCGTGCGGTCGTGCTGTCGTCGGATTCGTACGGTGCCATGTGTGCCCTACCTCCGTCGTCGCCGCCCATTCTCACCCGAACGGGTGAGGAGTGGATGTTTTTCCGTGCTTCCCATCTGACCAAAAGCGGGCACGGCTTTCGTCAGCCCGCGGAATCAACTCCGCGTACTGCTGCGGTATGACACGGCGGGCCGGGATGTCCCCCGACCCGTAGGGGATGGACGACCCAACTCACTCGGGAGAGGGCGGCGTTCGGGGGACTCAGCCGGCGCGGTGGACCACCGCGTCGCACAGCTCCTGCAGCGCTCGCTTGGCGTCGCACTCGGGCAGCGGGGCCAGCGCGGCCCGCGCCTCCTCGGCGTACCGCACGGTGTCCCGCCGCGCCTGCTCCAGCGCGGGGTGCACCCGCAGGGCCGCCAGCGCCCGGGCGTGCCGGGCGTCGTCGCTGAGGTCGGACTCCAGCAGCTCGCACAGGGCGATGTCCTCGGCGAGCCCGCTGCGCGCGGCCTGCTCGCGCAGCCGCAGCACGGGAAGCGTGGCGATGCCCTCGCGCAGGTCGGTGCCCGGCGTCTTGCCGGACTCGTGCGAGTCCGAGGCGATGTCCAGCACGTCGTCGGCGAGCTGGAAGGCGACGCCGAGCCGCTCGCCGTACTGCGTGAGGACGCTCACGACGGACTCGTCGGCGCCGGACATCATGGCCCCGAACCGGCAGGACACGGCCACCAGCGAGCCGGTCTTGCCGCCGAGCACGTCCAGGTAGTGGTCGACCGGGTCGCGGCCGTCCTGGGGGCCCGCGGTCTCCAGGATCTGCCCGGTGACCAGCCGCTCGAACGCCTCCGCCTGGACGCGGACCGCCTCCGGGCCCAGGTCGGCGAGGATGTGCGAGGCCCGGGCGAAGAGGAAGTCGCCGGTGAGGACCGCGACGGAGTTGCCCCAGCGGGTGTTGGCGCTGGGCACACCGCGCCGGACGGCGGCCTCGTCCATCACGTCGTCGTGGTACAGCGTCGCCAGGTGGGTCAGCTCGACGACGACGGCGGAGGGCACCACGCCCGGCGCGTAGGGGTCGCCGAACTGCGCGGCGAGCATCACGAGCAGCGGCCGGAACCGCTTCCCGCCGGCCCGCACCAGATGCTGCGCGGCCTCCGTGATGAACGGGACCTCGCTCTTGGTGGCTTCGAGCAACCCTTCCTCGACAGCCGCCAATCCGGCCTGGACATCGGCTTCCAGAGCCTGGTCCCGCACGCTCAGCCCGAACGGCCCGACGACGGTCACGAGGGGTCTCCTGTCTGCTGGTGTCTACTGGCGATTACGCGGTTTGTCGATACGTCGCTGCCCTCACTCAAGTCAGCGTATCCGGTCACGTTTCGATCACCGATGCCGCCCACGGTTACAGCACGGGCGGTATCGGATCACGCCCGGTATGTTTTTGATCAGCCGATAAGAAGGGATATCTATCGACTTCGCCTCAGCCACCCCGGCCCCCGGCCCCCGAGGTCTCCCCGATGAGCATGCACATCCGTACGTCCTTCCCCTACGAGACGACTCACGAGGACCTCCGCATCCCGCTGTCGGACGGCACCCTCCTGTACGCACGCGTGTGGCGCCCGCTGACCGACGAGCCCGTACCGGCGCTCCTCGAATACCTGCCGTACCGCCTGACCGACTGGACCGCGCCCCGCGACGCCCAGCGCCACCCCTGGTACGCGGGCCACGGCTATGCCTCCGTCCGGGTCGACATCCGCGGGCACGGCAACAGCGAGGGGCTGCCCACGGACGCGCACTCGGAGCGGGAGCTGGCCGACGGGGTCGAGGTGGTGCACTGGCTGGCGGACCGGCCCTGGTGTGACGGCAGGGTCGGCATGTTCGGCATCTCCTGGGGCGGCCTCACCTCCCTCCGGATCGCGGCCCTCGCGCCCGAGCCGCTCAAGGCGGTCGTCACGGTGTGCGCCACGGACGACCGATACGACAACGACGTGCACTACCTGGGAGGTTCCGTCCTCGCGGTGGACATGCACGCCTGGGCGGCGACGCTGCTCGGCTTCGTCACCCGCCCGCCGGACCCGCGGTACGCCGGCGAGGCCTGGCGGGAGCTGTGGCTGCGGCGCCTGGAGGAGGTCGAACCCTTTCTGCACACCTGGCTGGACCACCAGCAGCGGGACGAGTACTGGCGGCGCGGCGGCGTCCGCGAGGACTACGGCGCGATCCGGGCCGCCGTGCTCGCGGTGGGCGGCTGGCACGACCCGTATCGCGACACCGTGCTCCGTCTGGTCGAACACCTGCCCGCCGACCGCGTGCGCGGCCTGATCGGCCCCTGGTCCCACCAGTACCCCGACCGCGGTCTGCCGCCCGGCCCGGCCATCGGCTTCCTCCAGGAGACCCTGCGCTGGTGGGACCACTGGCTGAAGGACACCGACACCGGCGTCCTGAGGGAGCCCCTGCTGCGCGCCTACGTCACCGACACGCACCGCCCGGCCACCACGTACGCCACGCTGCCGGGCCGCTGGGTCGGCGAGCCCGCCTGGCCGTCGCCGAACGTGACGCCGCTCACGTACGCCCTCCAGGGCGCACCCGTCCTCGTCCGGTCCCCCATGCACACCGGCCTCGACGCCGGCCGCTTCCGCCCCTTCGGCGGCGACGCCGACCTGCCGCCCGACCAGCGGGCGGAGGACGCGCGGTCGGCCTGCTTCGACTTCCCGGTGCCGGAGGAGACCTGGGTGCTGGGCCGGCCGCGGGTGCGGCTGCGGCTGACCTGTGAGGTGCCGCGCGGCCAGGTGATCGCCCGGCTGTGCGACGTGGCGCCGGACGGCGCCTCCACCCTGATCACCCGGGGTGCGCTGAACCTGTCGGCGCGCCGGGGGCGGGACCGGGCGGTCCCGTGGGAGCCGGGGGCGACGGAGGACGTGACGTTCGAGCTGAGCGGCATCGGCCACGCCTTCCCACCCGGCCATCGCATCCGGCTCGCCGTCTCCTCGGCGTACTGGCCGTGGATCTGGCCCCAGCCCGAGTCGGCGGCCGGGTTCACCCTGGACCCGGCGGGCAGCACGCTCGAACTGCCGGTCCGCGCGCGTGAGGCCGAGCGGACGATCACCTTCGAGGAGCCCGAGCAGGCCCCGCCGCTGGGCGTCGGCATCCCCGTCACGCTGGACGAGCCCCGCCCCGAGCGGCTGGTGGTGCGGGACGTGGCCACGGGCGAGTGGCGCCTGGAGGTCGACCCGCGCTGCGGCGGCACCCGTATGTACCCCGACGGGCTGGAGTTCACCGAGGACGCGCTGGAGACGTACACCATCCACGAGGACGACCCGCTCTCCGCGCGCACCCGCTCGGACTGGTCGATCCGGCTGCACCGGCCGGAGCTGGCCTGGGACACGACCGTGCGGACCCGCTCGGAGATCGGCTGTGACGCGGAGCACTTTCTGTCCGTCAACGAGGTGATGTGCACGGCGGGCGAAGAGGTGGTCTTCCACCGGACCTGGGAGAGGCGGATTCCACGCACCGCGGGCTGACGGGCAGTTGAGCACACCTTGGGACTATTGCCCGATTTGCCGCTCTTGCGCTCGCACGTGAGTTGACTCACGACCGCGCACCCACAGACTTCCCGCCACCTTCGGCGACATCCCCATGTTCTCTTGCCAGTTGACCCTTGGCGGTCGCAAAGGATCAAGTACCCCATACGCCCTGATCATGGTCAACGGGCGCGATATGTGAATCCGCTACTTGTTCCGGACACCGCCTCTCGCATAACTTCCCGGTCCGTCGGGCGGACGCCGAATCCTGCCACCGCCCGCACCACCGAACCTCGAACTCATTCGTATGGCAGGAGCGGGGGACCCAGGTAAGTCGCCGGTCCGGGCATAGCCCCGGGACGGCTTGGGGTGAAGCCGTGCGCTGTGGCGCGCGGCCGGGCACCTCCCCGCCCGAACCCGACAGCTCACCTCGCAGGCGACGGAGAGGACATTCGCCATGCCTGCAAAGGGTCTGCCCGCAAACAACCAGTCGGCCAAGGGCCGCCGCCGCGCCCGGCTCGCCCGCACGCTCGCCGTCGCCGGCACCGGTGCCGCCGTGCTCGCGCTGCCGCTGCTCGGCGCGACCACCGCCTCGGCGGCCACCCCGACCGCGACGACCGCCGCCACGGTGTACCCCAACAACCTCGACGGCTGGATCCGCCAGTCCCTGTCGATCATGGCCCAGCACGGCATCCCCGGCACCTACGACGGCATCCACCGCAACGTGATGCGCGAGTCCTCCGGCAACCCGCTGGCCATCAACCTCTGGGACTCCAACGCCGCCAAGGGCACCCCGTCCAAGGGCCTGCTCCAGGTCATCGACCCGACCTTCGCCGCGTACCACGTGCCCGGCACCAAGTACGACCCGTACGACCCGGTCGCGAACATCGTGGCGGCCTGCAACTACGCGGCCGACCGCTACGGCTCCATCGACAACGTCTTCGGCGCGTACTGAGCCACGGGCTCCATCCGAGCGCGGCTCCCTGCCTGAGCCGCGCTCACCGTTTCACCAAAAAGTCGTTCGAGGACGGCGGCGATGCCGTCGTCCTCGTTCGACAGGGTGATCTCGTCGGCCACCGCCTTGAGTTCGGGATGAGCGTTGGCCATGGCCACGCCGTATCCGGCCCAGTCGAACATGGGGATGTCGTTGGGCATGTCCCCGAAGGCGAGGGTCCCCTCCGGGCGCAGCCCCAGATGCTCGGCGGCCAGCGCCAGCCCGGTCGCCTTGGTGATGCCGCACGGCTGCAGCTCGACCGTGCCCGGCCCCGACATGGTGACGGTCGCGAGCGAGCCGACCACCGAACGGGCCACCGCCGCCAACTCGTCGTCGGACAGCGTGGGATGGCGCAGCAGCACCTTGCTGATGGGCTCGCCCCACAGGTCGTCGCGCCGCCCGACCCGCACCGCGGGCAGGGTGGGGTGCGGCATCCGGTAGCCCGGCTCGATCAGGGTCAGCCCGTCGACCCCGTCCTGGTCGACCGCCGCGTACACCTGCCCCACCTCGGCCTCGATCTTGCCGAGCGCGTGCTCCGCCAGCTCCCGGTCCAGGGTCACCGACCACAGCAGCCGGTCGGCGCCGACGTCGTACAGCTGCGCTCCCTGCCCGCACACCGCCAGGCCCGTGCCGCCCAGATCCTCCAGCAGCGGGCGCACCCGTGGTGCCGGCCGTCCGGTCACCACCAGGTGCCGGGCGCCGGCCGCCGCCACCCGAGCGAGCGCGGCGCGCGACCGGTCGGAGACCGTGTCGTCGCCGCGCAGCAAGGTGCCGTCGAGGTCGGTGGCGATGAGGGAGTACGCGGTGCGCGCGGCATATGCGGTGGGTGCGGCCATGATCAGAGAATACGGACACCGCGCCCACCCCGCTCATCCTCAACTTCCTTTCCGCCGTCCGGTTTTCACCCCCACGTGGTGCCCGCGGGCTCCCGGGTCGCGGTGCCGAGCGACCGGGACGCGGATCTGCCGGCACTCCCAAACCGGGGATCACCGCCGTAACGTGTGGCGCGACCGCATGGACCGCGCGTACGAAAGTGAGGCAGCACCCCATGCCCCCCTTCGATGTCCCCGAGGGCGACCCCTTCGGTCCGCACAACCTTCCGTACGGCGTGTTCTCCCCCGCCGGTTCCGACCGGCGGACCGTCGGCGTCCGGCTCGGCGACCATGTGCTCGACGCCGGCGCGGCCGCCCTGGCGCTCGGTTCCCCGTACGCCTCGCTGCTCGACCGGCCGACGCTGGGCCCGCTGCTCGCGGCCGGCCGCACCGCCTGGTCGGACGTACGGCGCGCGCTCACCGCGTGGGTGACCGTGCCGTCCCACCGCGAGACCGTCGCCCCGCTGATGCACCCCCTGTCGTCGGTGACCCTCCATCTGCCCTTCGAGGTCGCCGACTACGTCGACTTCTACGCCTCGGAGAACCACGCCCGCAACGTCGGCCGGATGTTCCGCCCGGACGCCCCCGACTCCCTCACCCCGAACTGGAAGCACCTGCCGATCGGCTACCACGGCCGCGCCGGCACGGTCGTGGTCTCCGGCACCGACGTCGTCCGCCCGGCGGGCCAGCGCAAGGCGGCCGGCGACCCGGCGCCGGTGTTCGGCCCGTCCGTCCGGCTGGACATCGAGGCCGAGGTCGGCTTCGTGGTCGGGACGCCGTCACCGATGGGCAGCCCGGTGCCGCTGCGCGACTTCCGGGAACACGTCTTCGGGCTGTGCCTGCTCAACGACTGGTCGGCGCGGGACATCCAGGCCTGGGAGTACGTGCCCCTCGGGCCGTTCCTCGGCAAGTCCTTCGCCACCTCCGTCTCGGCGTGGATCACCCCGCTGGACGCGCTGGAGGACGCCCGGGTGGCGCCCCCGGAGCGCACCCACGAGCTGCTTCCCTACCTCGACGACGCCGACGAGGAGCCCGGCGGCTACGACCTGCGCATCTCCGTCGCCGTCAACGGCCACGTCGTCTCCGAGCCGCCCTTCTCCACCATGTACTGGACCGCGGCCCAGCAGCTCGCCCACATGACCGTGAACGGCGCCTCCCTGCGCACCGGCGACCTCTACGGCTCCGGTACGGTCAGCGGCCCCGAGCCCGCCCAGCGCGGCTCCCTGCTGGAACTGACCTGGAACGGCCGCGACCCGCTCGAACTGCCCGACGGCAAGCGCACCTTCCTGGAGGACGGCGACACGGTGACCCTGACGGCCTGGGCCCCGGGTCCGGGCGGCGCCCGGGTGGGTCTCGGCGAGGTGACGGGGACGATCGTGCCCGCGTGAACCGCCGTGCCGGGCACGGTGGTTGGGCCCTGGAGGGGTGTCTTCCGGTAACGCGTCGGTTCCGGCGCTGACTGCGGGCCCCGCCCGCCGTCATACTGGCGGCGGGCGGAGTGCGCGATGCCGGGTGCGGGATGCGGACGGCGCGCGCCCCTCGCCCGCACCGCACGACCCGAAGCCGCCCTCTCGACTCCAGGATCCGGAGCCCTTGGCATGACCGTCTGCCTGCTCCTGCTGAGCGTCCTCGGCCTGACGGCCGCCGTGCCGGTCCCCCGTGCGCTGACCCGCGCCGCCTGGCCCGAACGGGAGCCGGTGGTGGCGCTGTGGGTGTGGCAGTGCCTGGTCGCCACCGTCCTGCTGTGCTGTCTGACCGCGCTGACGCTCGGCGCGGCGGCGGTCTTCCAGACCGTCCGCGACCATGTCTTCGCCCCGGCCCCGCCGGCCGTCACCGCCGCGTACGACCTGTCCGCCGCGCCGCCCTGGGCCGCCGCGCTCACCCTGCTGCTGGCCTGCGGCGCCGCCTGGACCACCGCGATGCTCGCCCGCGAACTGGTCGAGGCCCGCCGCCGGCGCGGCCAGGCCCGCGCCCACCTGCGCGAGCGCGCCCCCGACCTGCCGGCCGGGCTGCCGGCCGCCCGTGGGCCGCTGCTGGTCCTGGAGGACGAATACCCGGACGCCTGGTGGCTGCCGGGCCACCCGCCGCAGCTGGTCGTCACCACCGGCGCCCTGCACCGCCTCACCGACCACCAGCTCGACGCCGTCCTGACCCATGAGCGCGGCCACGCCCGGGCCCACCACGACTGGCTGCTGCACCTCTCCACCGCACTGGCCACCGGCTTCCCCCGCATCCCGCTGTTCGCGCACTTCTGCGACCAGACCCACCGTCTGGTCGAACTGGCCGCCGACGACACCGCCTCCCGCCGCTGCGGTCACCTCACCACCGCGCTCGCCCTGATCGAGCTGAACCAGCACCGGGGCGTGCTGTCCTGTGCCTCCAGCCACCGGCTGCTCGGCGAGCGCGTCGACCGGCTGCTGGAACCGCCGCCCCGGCTGGGCCGCCGCCACCGGGCGCTGACCACGACGGTGGCGGCGCTGGTGCCGCTGCTGCCGCTGCTGATCACCTTCGCGCCGGGGTTGACGGCGCTGGGCTGAGCGACGCGCGCGGGGTGCGGCCAGGGGGCGAGTGGCGCGCGCGGCGTGTGGCCAGGGGACGAGTGGCGCGCGGGGCGCGGCCAAGGGACAGGTGGCCGTGGCTCGGCGGCTACGCCCAGTCGGGCTCCGGCTCCGGCTCCGCCTCCAGCTCGGGCCAGTCGTCCGGGCCGAAGGGGTCGGCGTCGCTCCCGGCATCGCCCCCGGCGTCGGCTCCCGTACCGGCGGACGGAGCCGGTGCCGCGCCGGGCGGGCCGCCCAGCCCGGCGAGCACCGCCAGGACACCCTCCCCGTACGTCGCCAGCTTCTTCTCGCCGACTCCGCTGATCCCGCCGAGCTCCCGCACCGAGGTGGGCCACACCGTGGCGATCTCCCGGAGTGTCGCGTCGTGGAAGATCACATACGCCGGGACGCCCTGTTCGCGTGCCTGTTCGGCCCGCCAGGCGCGCAGCGCCTCGAAGGCCGGCGCCAGCTCCTCGGGCAGCTCGGCGGCGGCCGCTCTGGGCTTGCGCTCGCCCCGCGAGGAGGACGCCGACTTCGCCGCCGCAGGCTTCTTCGGCTCCTTGCGCAGCGGCACCTCCCGCTCCCGCCGCAGCACCGCCCCGCTGGCCTCGGTCAGCACCAGCGTGCCGTACTCCCCCTCGACCGCGAGCAGCCCCTGGGCCAGCAACTGCCGGATGACGCCCCGCCATTCGCCCTCGGTCAGCTCCTCGCCGATGCCGAACACGGACAGCTGGTCGTGGTCGAACTGGATCACCTTGCCGGTCCGCTTGCCCAGCAGGATGTCGACGATCTGCACCGCGCCGAACTTCTGCCCCCGCTCCCGCTGCAGCCGCACCACCGTCGACAGCACCTTCTGCGCGGCGACCGTGCCGTCCCAGGTCTCCGGCGGCGTCAGGCAGGTGTCGCAGTTGCCGCAGCCCGCGGGGTCCGGCTCCTGGCCGAAGTAGGCGAGGAGCTGGCCGCGCCGGCACTGGGCGGTCTCGCACAGCGCGAGCATCGAGTCCAGGTGCGCCTGCGCCCGCCGTCGGAAGGCCTCGTCGCCCTCGCCGGACTGGATCAGCTTGCGCTGCTGGATGACGTCGTTGAGGCCGTACGCCATCCACGCCGTGGACGGCAGTCCGTCGCGGCCGGCGCGGCCCGTCTCCTGGTAGTACCCCTCCACCGACTTGGGCAGGTCCAGGTGGGCGACGAACCGTACGTCCGGCTTGTCGATGCCCATGCCGAAGGCGATGGTCGCGACCACGACCAGGCCGTCCTCCCGCAGGAAGCGGGACTGGTGGGCGGCGCGGGTGCCCGCGTCCAGGCCCGCGTGGTACGGCACCGCCTCGATGCCGTTGCGGGAGAGGAACTCGGCGGTCTTCTCGACCGAGTTGCGCGAGAGGCAGTACACGATGCCCGCGTCGCCCGCGTGCTCCTCGCGCAGGAAGCTCAGCAGCTGCTTCTTGGGGTCGGCCTTCGGCACGATCCGGTACTGGATGTTCGGCCGGTCGAAGCTCGCCACGAAGTGCCGGGCCGTCGGCATGTTCAGCCGCTGGGTGATCTCCTGGTGCGTGGCACGCGTGGCGGTCGCCGTGAGCGCGATCCGGGGGACGTCCGGCCAGCGCTCGCCGAGCAGCGAGAGGGTCAGGTAGTCGGGGCGGAAGTCGTGGCCCCACTGGGAGACGCAGTGGGCCTCGTCGATCGCGAAGACGGAGATCTTGCCGCGGGAGAGCAGGTCCAGCGTGGCGTCCAGCCGGAGCCGCTCCGGCGCCAGGTAGAGCAGGTCCAGCTCGCCGGCCAGGAACTCGGCCTCGACGACGCGCCGCTCGTCGAAGTCCTGCGTGGAGTTGACGAACCCGGCCCGCACGCCGAGCGCCCGCAGCGCGTCCACCTGGTCCTGCATCAGCGCGATGAGCGGGGAGACGACGACGCCCGTGCCGGGTCTGACCAGGGCCGGGATCTGGTAGCACAGCGACTTGCCGCCGCCGGTCGGCATGAGCACCACGGCGTCCCCGCCGGCCACCACATGCTCGATGACGGATTCCTGCTCGCCGCGGAAGGCCTCGTATCCGAAGACCCTGTGCAGCGCGGCCAGCGCCTCACTCTGCGTCACTGCCATCTCGGCGATACCGCCCGTCCCGCCCATCGTCGTGCCCCCCGTACGTCGTCCCTCGACCACTGCTTCCACGATAGGGGGCCGCACCGACAGCCCCGGGAGTTATCCACAGGCTCCCGCTCGCACGGAGGCCCGGCATCCCGCGGGGGATGCCGGGCCTCGGCCGTATGTGCGAGCGGAGCGTCAGCGCACGAACACGCCCGCCTGACCCGCCAGATCCAGGAAGTACTGCGGCGCCACACCGAGCGCCAGCGTCACCGCCACGCCCGCCGTGATCGCCGTGATCGTCAGCGGTGACGGCACGGCGACGGTCGGGCCCTCCGGCTTGGGCTCGCTGAAGAACATCAGCACGATCACGCGGATGTAGAAGAAGGCCGCGATCGCCGACGAGATCACACCGATGACGACCAGCGGTGCCGCGCCGCCCTCCGCCGCCGCCTTGAACACGGCGAACTTGCCCGCGAAGCCGGAGGTCAGCGGAATGCCCGCGAAGGCCAGCAGGAACACCGCGAACACGGCCGCGACCAGGGGCGACCTGCGGCCCAGCCCGGCCCACTTCGACAGGTGCGTCGCCTCGCCGCCCGCGTCCCTCACCAGGGTGACGACCGCGAAGGCGCCGATCGTCACGAAGGAGTAGGCACCGAGGTAGAAGAGGACCGAGGAGACACCGTCCGGCGTGGTCGCGATGACACCCGCGAGGATGAATCCCGCGTGCGCGATCGACGAGTACGCCAGCAGCCGCTTGATGTCGGTCTGGGTGATCGCGACGATCGCGCCGCCCAGCATGGTGACGATCGCCACGCCCCACATGACCGGCCGCCAGTCCCAGCGCAGGCCGGGCAGGACGACGTAGAGGATGCGCAGCAGCGCGCCGAACGCGGCCACCTTCGTCGCCGCCGCCATGAAGCCCGTCACCGGGGTCGGCGCGCCCTGGTAGACGTCCGGCGTCCACATGTGGAACGGCACCGCGCCCACCTTGAACAGCAGGCCCATCACGATCAGCGCGGCACCGACCAGCAGCAGCGCGTCGTTGCCCATGGTGTTCGCGAGGGCGGGGGTCACGTCGGTGATCGTGCCGTCGACGACCTGCGCGATCGTGCCGTACGACATCGAGCCGGCGTAGCCGTACAGCAGCGCGATGCCGAACAGGGTGAACGCGGAGGCGAACGCTCCGAGCAGGAAGTACTTCACCGCGGCCTCCTGCGACATCAGCCGCTTGCGGCGGGCCAGCGCGCACATCAGGTACAGCGGCAGCGAGAAGACCTCCAGGGCCACGAACAGCGTCAGCAGGTCGTTGGCCGCCGGGAAGAGCAGCATGCCGCTGACCGCGAAGAGCAGCAGCGGGAACACCTCGGTGGTGGTGAACCCGGCCTTCACCGCGGCCTTCTCGCTGTCGCTGCCCGGCACGGAGGCGGCCTGCGCGGCGAAGGAGTCCACCGGCTTGCCGTGCGCCGCCGGGTCCAGGCGCCGCTCGGCGAAGGTGAAGAGGCTGACCAGCGCGGCCAGCAGAATGGTGCCCTGCAGGAACAGGGCCGGACCGTCGACCGCGATCGCGCCCATGGCCGCGATCCGCGCCTTGGTCGTGCCGTATCCGTCGGCGGCGAGCGCGACGACCGCGGCGAAGGCGGCGGCGAGGCCGACGACGGAGACGAACATCTGCGCGTAGTACCGGGACTTGCGCGGGACGAACGCCTCGACGAGCACCCCGGCGATCGCCGCGCCGATGACGATCAGCAGGGGCGCCAGCTGCCCGTACTCGATCTTCGGTGCGTCGATCTTCGAGATCGGTTCGGCCGCGGTGGCCGCCGTTGTCCACAGGCTGTGGACGGCTGATGCGCTCACTTGGCCGCCTCCACCTCGGGCTGGGGGTCCTTCTTCTGTACGTCCGACATGGTCTGCTCGACCGCCGGGTTGACGATGTCCGTGACCGGCTTCGGGTAGACCCCGAGCACGATCAGCAGCGCGACGAGCGGGGCGACGACCACCAGCTCACGCACCCTGAGGTCGGGCATCTTGGAGACCTCCGGCCTCACCGGGCCCGTCATCGTCCGCTGGTAGAGGACGAGGGTGTAGAGCGCGGCGAGCACGATGCCGAAGGTGGCGATGATGCCGATCACCGGATAGCGCGCGAAGGTGCCGACCAGGACCAGGAACTCGCTGACGAACGGGGCGAGTCCGGGCAGCGACAGGGTCGCGAGGCCGCCGATCAGGAAGGTGCCGGCGAGCACCGGGGCGACCTTCTGCACCCCGCCGTAGTCGGCGATGAGCCGCGAGCCGCGCCGGGAGATCAGGAACCCGGCCACCAGCATCAGCGCGGCCGTCGAGATCCCGTGGTTGACCATGTAGAGGGTCGCGCCGGACTGGCCCTGGCTGGTCATCGCGAAGATGCCCATGATGATGAAGCCGAAGTGCGAGATCGACGCGTACGCGATCAGGCGCTTCATGTCGCGCTGGCCGACCGCGAGCAGCGCGCCGTACACGATGCTGATGAGCGCCAGCACGAGGATGGCCGGCGTCGCCCATTTGCTGGCCTCCGGGAACAGCTGGAGGCAGAAGCGGAGCATCGCGAAGGTGCCCACCTTGTCCACGACCGCGGTGATCAGCACCGCGACCGGCGCGGTGGACTCCTGCATGGCGTTGGGCAGCCAGGTGTGCAGCGGCCACAGTGGGGCCTTCACCGCGAAGGCGAAGAAGAACCCGAGGAACAGCCAGCGTTCGGTGCTGGTGGCCATCTCCAGCTCGCCGCTCGCGCGGGCCTGCGCGATCTCCGTGAGCGAGAAGTTCCCGGCGACCACGTACAGCCCGATCACCGCGGCCAGCATGATCAGCCCGCCGACCAGGTTGTAGAGCAGGAACTTCACGGCCGCGTACGACCGTTGCGTGGACGCCGCCGCCTCGCCGTGCTCGTGGGCACGGTCCCCGAAGCCGCCGATGAGGAAGTACATCGGGATGAGCATGGCTTCGAAGAAGATGTAGAAGAGGAAGACGTCGGTGGCCTCGAAGGAGAGGATCACCATCGCCTCGACGGCCAGGATCAGGGCGAAGAAGCCCTGCGTCGGCCGCCACCGCTTGCTCCCGGTCTCCAGCGGGTCGGCGTCGTGCCAGCCCGCGAGGATGATGAACGGGATCAGCAGGGCGGTCAGCGCGATCAGGGCGACCGCGATGCCGTCCACGCCCAGTTCGTAGCGGACTCCGAAGTCCGCGATCCAGGAGTGCGATTCGGTGAGCTGGTAGCGGTCGCCGTCCGGGTCGAAGCGGACCACCACGGCGATCGCCAGCGCGAGGGTGGCGAGCGAGACGAGCAGCGCCAGCCACTTGGCGGCGGTGCGCCGCGCGGCCGGGACGGCGGCCGTGGCGACCGCCCCGAGGGCCGGGAGCACCGCCGTCGCTGTCAGCAGGGGAAAGGACATCGGTATCAGACCGCCCTCATCAGCAGGGTCGCGGCGATCAGGATCGCCGCACCGCCGAACATCGAGACCGCGTACGACCGCGCGAAGCCGTTCTGCAGCCGGCGCAGCCGTCCGGAGAGGCCGCCGACCGAGGCCGCCGTGCCGTTGACGACTCCGTCGACCAGGGTGTGGTCGACGTACACCAGGGACCGGGTCAGGTGCTCGCCGCCGCGGACCAGGACGACGTGGTTGAAGTCGTCCTGGAGCAGGTCGCGGCGGGCGGCCCGGGTGAGCAGGGACCCGCGCGGGGCGACGGCCGGGACCGGGCGGCGGCCGTACTGCGCCCAGGCGATGGCGACGCCGATGACCATGCACGCCACGGTCGCCGCGGTGACCGTTCCGGCGCTGATCGGCGGGTGGCCGTGTTCGTGCCCGGTGACGGGCTCCAGCCAGTGGATGAAGCGGTCGCCGATGCTGAAGAACGCGCCGCCCGCCACCGATCCGACGGCCAGCAGGATCATCGGGATCGTCATGACCTTGGGCGACTCGTGCGGGTGCGGCATCTCGCCGGGGTGCACCTCGATGCCGGGCTCGACGCTGGGCGCCTTGTCTGGGTCGGGCGCCGGCTGCCACCGCTCCTCGCCGAAGAACGTCATCAGCATCACGCGCGTCATGTAGAACGCCGTGATGGCCGCGCCGAGCAGGGCGCAGCCGCCGAGGATCCAGCCCTCGGTGCCGCCCTTGGCGAACGCCGCCTCGATGATCTTGTCCTTGGAGAAGAAGCCGGACAGGCCCGGGAAGCCGATGATCGCGAGGTAGCCGAGGCCGAAGGTGACGAAGGTGACCGGCATGTACTTGCGCAGGCCGCCGTACTTGCGCATGTCGACCTCGTCGTTCATGCCGTGCATGACGGAACCGGCGCCGAGGAACAGGCCGGCCTTGAAGAAGCCGTGCGTCACCAGGTGCATGATCGCGAAGACGTAGCCAATCGGGCCGAGGCCCGCGGCCAGGATCATGTAGCCGATCTGCGACATGGTCGAGCCGGCCAGCGCCTTCTTGATGTCGTCCTTCGCGCAACCGACGATCGCACCGAAGAGGAGCGTGACCGCGCCGACGATGGTGACGACCAACTGTGCGTCGGGCGCCGCGTTGAAGATGGCGCCGGAGCGGACGATCAGATAGACGCCCGCGGTCACCATGGTCGCGGCGTGGATGAGGGCGGAGACCGGGGTCGGGCCCTCCATCGCGTCGCCGAGCCAGGACTGGAGCGGCACCTGGGCCGACTTGCCGCAGGCGGCGAGCAGCAGCATCAGGCCGATCGCGGTGAGCATGCCCTCGGAGGTGTCCCCCACGCTGTCGAGCACCGGACCGAAGGCGAAGGTGCCGAACGTGGTGAACATCAGCATGATCGCGATCGACAGGCCCATGTCGCCGACCCGGTTGACCAGGAAGGCCTTCTTCGCGGCCGTCGCGGCGCTGGGCTTGTGCTGCCAGAAGCCGATCAGCAGGTAGGAGGCGAGACCGACGCCCTCCCAGCCGACGTACAGCAGCAGGTAGTTGTCGGCCAGGACGAGCAGCAGCATCGCCGCGAGGAACAGGTTCAGGTAGCCGAAGAAGCGGCGGCGCCGCTCGTCGTGCTCCATGTACCCGACCGAGTAGAGGTGGATCAGCGAGCCGACACCGGTGATCAGCAGGACGAACGTCATGGACAGCTGGTCGAGGCGGAAGGCGACGTCCGCCTGGAAGCCCTCGACCGGGATCCAGCTGAACAGGTGCGAGGTGAGGGTGCGGTGCTCGGCGTCCTTGCCCAGCAGGTCCGCGAAGAGGACCGCGCCGAGGGCGAAGGAGACGAACGCCAGCACCGTGCCGATCCAGTGGCCGACGGCGTCCAGCCGCCGGCCGCCGCACAGCAGGACGGCCGCTCCGAGCAGGGGCGCCGCGATCAGCAGCGCAATCAGGTTCTCCACTTCAGCGACCCCTTAGAGCTTCATCAGACTGGCGTCGTCGACCGAGGCCGAGTGGCGGGCACGGAACAGCGACACGATGATCGCGAGCCCGACCACGACCTCCGCGGCGGCGACGACCATCGTGAAGAAGGCGATGATCTGTCCGTCGAGGTTGCCGTGCATCCGGGAGAACGCGACGAAGGCGAGGTTGCAGGCGTTGAGCATCAGCTCCA
This sequence comes from Streptomyces sp. NPDC030838, assembly GCF_055572035.1. Taxonomy (NCBI): domain Bacteria; kingdom Bacillati; phylum Actinomycetota; class Actinomycetes; order Kitasatosporales; family Streptomycetaceae; genus Streptomyces; species Streptomyces sp. NPDC030838. The sequence goes on from NZ_JBVIED010000002.1 coordinate 622,001, forward strand.
CGCACATGAACAGCACGATCGCGTTCCGCCGGATCAGCACGCCGGTGGCGCCGATCGCGAACAACAGAGCCGCGAGATACAGGTAGTTGACCGGGTTCACTTCGACGCCTCCTCGGTCCGCTTGAAGGTCGCCGGCTCGATCCCGGTCCGCTCCAGGCGCTCCTCCGCGCGCTGTTCCAGCGCCCGCAGGTCGTTGAGCGCCTCCGCCGAGACGTCCCTGATCTGGCCGCGCTCGCGCAACGTCTTGTTGACGGTGAGCTCCGACGGGGTGCCGTCGGGCAGCAGACCCGCGATGTCCACGGCGTTGTGCCGGGCGTAGACACCCGGCGCGGGCAGCGGCGGGAGGTGCTTGCCCTCGCGGACGCGCTGCTCAGCCAGCTCCCGCTGGGTCCTGGCGCGCTCGGTGCGCTCGCGGTGGGTGAGCACCATGGCGCCGACGGCGGCCGTGATCAGCAGGGCGCCGGTGAGTTCGAAGGCGAAGACGTACTTGGTGAAGATCAGGGCCGCCAGGCCCTCGACGTTGCCGCCCGCGTTGGCCGTTCCGAGGCCGTTGAATTCCTGCAGCGAGGCGTTGCCGATGCCGCCGATCAGCAGGATGCCGAAGCCGAGGCCGCACAGCAGGGCCAGCCAGCGCTGGCCCTTGATGGTCTCCTTCAGGGAGTCCGCCGCGGTGACACCGACGAGCATCACCACGAACAGGAACAGCATCATGATCGCGCCGGTGTAGACGACGATCTGCACGATGCCCAGGAAGTAGGCGCCGTTGGCGAGGTAGAACACCGCCAGGACGATCATCGTGCCGGCCAGGCAGAGCGCGCTGTGCACGGCCTTCTTCATGAAGACGGTGCACAGGGCGCCGATCACCGCGACCGTGCCGAGGATCCAGAACTGGACGGCCTCTCCGGTGGAGGTGGAGTAGGCGGCGAGCTGCTCGGTCATCGCCCGATCACCTTCTCCGACGCCGGTTCCGTCCCTCCGAAGGTGGAGTCGGCCTCCTGGACGACCTCGCCCTTGGAGTGGGCGACCTGGCGCTCGGTGCCGGGCGCGGCCTCCGTCACCAGGCCCCGGTAGTAGTCCTGCTCGTCCATCCCCGGGTAGATGGCGTGCGGGGTGTCGACCATGCCCTCTTCGAGGCCGGCCAGCAGCTGTTCCTTGGTGTAGATCAGGTTGGCGCGGCTGGAGTCGGCCAGGTCGAAGTCGTTGGTCATGGTCAGCGCGCGGGTGGGGCACGCCTCGATGCACAGGCCGCACAGGATGCAGCGGGCGTAGTTGATCTGGTACACCCTCCCGTACCGCTCGCCCGGGCTGTAGCGCTCCTCGTCGGTGTTGTCCGCGCCCTCCACATAGATGGCGTCGGCGGGGCAGGCCCAGGCGCACAGCTCGCAGCCGACGCACTTCTCCAGACCGTCCGGATGGCGGTTGAGCTGGTGCCGTCCGTGGAAGCGCGGAGCGGTGGTCTTCTTCTGCTCCGGGTACTGCTCGGTGAGCCGCTTCTTGAACATGGCCTTGAAGGTCACGCCGAAGCCGGCCACGGGGTTCTGGAAACCGGGCGACGTGTGCCCGGCCTCCTTCGGCTCCTCAGCCATCGGACGCCTCCTTTCCATCCAGAGATCCGTCACTCTGAGTATCGGGGCCACCACTGACAATCAGCTCCCGCTCGCGGCGCGAGCGGCGCCGCGGCACCGGCGGCAGTTCCTGTCCCGGCAGCGGCGGCACGGGGAACCCGCCCGCCATCGGGTCGAAGGCGGGGGCGGCCTTGGCGGGTGCCTCGGCCGGCCTGACGCGGTCGCGGAAGAAGTCCGCGACGAAGGAGAGCAGCAGCAGGGCGAGGACGCCGCCGCCCACGTACAGGGCGATGTCGGCGAAGTCGTAGTTCTCGTTCCGCAGCGTCCGCACGGTGGCGACGAGCATCAGCCAGACCACGGAGACCGGGATGAGGACCTTCCAGCCGAGCTTCATCAGCTGGTCGTAGCGGACCCGTGGGAGCGTGCCGCGCAGCCAGATGAAGAAGAACAGCAGCAGCTGCACCTTGACGACGAACCAGAGCATCGGCCACCAGCCGTGGTTCGCGCCCTCCCAGAAGGTGCTGACCGGCCACGGGGCCCGCCAGCCGCCGAGGAAGAGCGTCACGGACACGGCCGAGACCGTCACCATGTTCACGTACTCGGCGAGCATGAACATCGCGAACTTGATCGACGAGTACTCGGTGTTGAAGCCGCCGACCAGGTCGCCCTCGGACTCCGGCATGTCGAAGGGGGCACGGTTGGTCTCGCCGACCATCGTGACGATGTAGATGATGAAGGAGACCGGCAGCAGGATGATGTACCAGCGGTCCTGCTGGGCCTCGACGATCGCCGAGGTCGACATCGACCCGGAGTAGAGGAACACCGAGGCGAACGCGGCGCCCATGGCGATCTCGTACGAGATCATCTGCGCGCAGGAGCGCAGTCCGCCGAGGAGCGGATACGTCGATCCGGAACTCCAGCCCGCCAGCACGATGCCGTAGATGCCGACCGAGGCGACCGCGAGGATGTAGAGCATCGCGATGGGCAGGTCGGTCAGCTGCATCGTGGTCCGCTGGCCGAAGATCGAGATCTCGTTGCCGGCCGGGCCGAAGGGGATCACCGCGATCGCCATGAACGCCGGGATGGCCGCGACGATCGGCGCGAGGACGTAGACCACCTTGTCCGCGCGCTTGACGACGATGTCCTCCTTGAGCATCAGCTTGATGCCGTCGGCGAGCGACTGGAGCATGCCCCAGGGGCCGTGCCGGTTGGGCCCGATGCGCAGCTGCATCCAGGCGACGACCTTGCGCTCCCAGACGATGGAGAACAGCACGGTCACCATCAGGAAGGCGAAGCAGAAGACCGCCTTGATGACGACCAGCCACCAGGGGTCGTGGCCGAACATCGAGAGGTCTTCAGCGGCGAGGTACGGGCTCATGCCTCCACCTCCTGGGGGGCGTCGGCGGTCATCGTCGCCGGGCCGATGCGGACGAGGGAGCCGGGCAGCGCCCCGGTGTCGGAGGCGACGCCGCCGCCGGTGGAGTTCAGCGGCAGCCACACCACGCGGTCGGGCATCTCGGTGATCTCCAGCGGCAGTTCGACGGTTCCGGCGGGGCCGGTCACCGCGAGCGCGTCGCCGTTCTCGACGCCGGCCTCGGCGGCCGTGGCGGCCGACAGGCGCGCGTGTGCGGCGTGCCGGGTACCGGCCAGGGCCTCGTCGCCCTCCTGGAGGACGCCCTGGTCGAGCAGCAGCCGGTGCCCGGCGAGCACCGCCTCCCCGGCGGCGGGCCGGGGCAGGGGGGCCGCGGTCTCCAGCGGCTCGGTGGCCCGCGGGCCGTCCCAGGCGCCGAGCCGGTCCAGTTCCGCGCGGACCGTGCGCAGATCGGGCAGGCCCAGGTGGACGTCCATGGCGTCGGCGAGCATCTGGAGCACGCGCGCGTCGGTGGGCGCGAGGCGCCGGATCATCTGGTCGGGTTTGAGCGCGGCCTCGAAGAACCGCACCCGGCCCTCCCAGTTGAGGAAGGTGCCCGCCTTCTCGGCGACCGCGGCGACCGGCAGGACGACGTCCGCGTGCCGGGTCACCTCGCTGGGCCGCAGTTCGAGCGAGACCAGGAAGCCGACCTCGGCGAGCGCCTCACGCGCGCGTGCCGGATCCGGCAGGTCCGCGACCTCCACGCCCGCGACGACCAGCGCGCCCAGCTCTCCGATGGCGGCCGCCTCCACGATCTGGCCGGTGTCGCGGCCGTAGCGGTGCGGGAGTTCGGCGACGCCCCAGGCGGCGGCGACCTCCTCCCGCGCGCGCGGGTCGGTGGCCGGACGCCCGCCCGGCAGCAGCGACGGCAGCGCACCGGCCTCGACGGCCCCGCGCTCCCCCGCCCGCCGCGGGATCCACGCCAGCCGCGCGCCGGTCGCCGAGGCGGCCCGTACGGCGGCGGTGAGGCCTCCGGCGACTCCGGCGAGCCGCTCGCCGACGACGATCACCGCGCCCTCGGTGCGCAGCGCCTCGGCGGCCCGGGCACCGTCGCCCTCCAGGCCGACGCCGCTCGCGAGCGCGTCCAGCCACTCGGTCTCGGTGCCGGGCGCGGCCGGCAGCAGCGTGCCGCCCGCCTTCTCCAGGCCCCGGGTGGCGTGGGTGGCCAGCGAGAACACCTTCTGGCCGTGCTTGCGCCAGGCCTTGCGCAGCCGCAGGAAGACGCCGGGCGCCTCCTCCTCGGACTCGAACCCGGCCAGCAGCACCGCCGGGGCCTTCTCCAGGGAGGTGTACGTGACGCCCGTACCGTCCAGGTCGCGGCCGCGGCCCGCGACCCGCGCGGCGAGGAAGTCGGCCTCCTCGCCGCTGTGCACGCGCGCGCGGAAGTCGATGTCGTTGGTGTCGAGCGCCACGCGCGCGAACTTGCTGTACGCGTACGCGTCCTCGACGGTGAGCCGGCCGCCGGTCAGCACTCCGGTCCGGCCGCGCGCGGCCAGCAGCCCCTGCGCCGCCGCCTCCAGGGCCTCCGGCCAGGACGCGGGCTCGAGGACACCGTCGGCGTTGCGAACCAGCGGCGTCTCCAGGCGGTCGCGCTGCTGGGCGTAGCGGAACGCGAAGCGCCCCTTGTCGCAGATCCACTCCTCGTTGACCTCGGGGTCCGGTGCGGCCAGCCGCCGCATGACCTTGCCGCGCCGGTGGTCGGTGCGGGTGGCGCAACCGCCGGCGCAGTGCTCGCACACGGAGTGCGAGGAGACCAGGTCGAAGGGGCGGGAGCGGAACCGGTACGCCGCCGAGGTGAGCGCGCCGACCGGGCAGATCTGGATGGTGTTGCCGGAGAAGTACGACTCGAAGGGGTCGCCCTCGCCGGTGCCGACCTGCTGGAGGGCGCCCCGCTCGATCAGCTCGATCATCGGGTCGCCCGCCACCTGGTTGGAGAACCGGGTGCAGCGCGCGCACAGCACGCACCGCTCACGGTCGAGCAGCACCTGTGTGGAGATCGGCACCGGCTTCTCGTACGTCCGCTTCTTGCCCTCGAAACGGGAGTCGGCCTGCCCGTGCGACATGGCCTGGTTCTGCAGCGGGCACTCGCCGCCCTTGTCGCAGACCGGGCAGTCCAGCGGGTGGTTGATGAGCAGCAGCTCCATCACACCGTACTGGGCCTTCTCGGCGACCGGCGAGGTCAGCTGGGTCTTCACCACCATGCCGTCGGTGCAGGTGATGGTGCAGGACGCCATCGGCTTGCGCTGGCCCTCGACCTCGACGATGCACTGGCGGCAGGCGCCGGCCGGGTCGAGGAGGGGATGGTCGCAGAACCGCGGGATCTCGATGCCGAGCTGCTCGGCGGCGCGGATGACCAGGGTGCCCTTGGGCACGCTGATCTCGACGCCGTCGATGGTCAGCGTCACGAGCTCTTCCGGCGGGACCGCCGCCTCTCCCCCGTCGGTGGGAGCGCTGGTGGTCACGGTCATGCGTTCACCTCCGTGCGGTGATCGGCCCAGGCCGTCGACTTGGCCGGGTCGAAGGGGCAGCCGCGGCCCGTGATGTGCTGCTCGTACTCCTCGCGGAAGTACTTCAGCGAGGAGAAGATCGGCGAGGCGGCACCGTCACCGAGGGCGCAGAAGGACTTGCCGTTGATGTTGTCGGCGATGTCGGCCAGCTTGTCGAGGTCGCTCATCGCGCCCTTGCCGGCCTCGATGTCCCGCAGCAACTGCACCAGCCAGTAGGTGCCTTCGCGGCACGGGGTGCACTTGCCGCAGGACTCGTGGGCGTAGAACTCGGTCCAGCGGGTGACGGCGCGGACGACGCAGGTCGTCTCGTCGAAGCACTGCAGGGCCTTGGTGCCGAGCATGGAACCGGCGGCGCCGACGCCTTCGTAGTCGAGCGGGACGTCGAGGTGCTCGTCGGTGAACATCGGCGTCGAGGAGCCGCCGGGCGTCCAGAACTTCAGCCGGTGCCCGGGCCGCATCCCGCCGCTCATGTCGAGCAGCTGGCGCAGGGTGATGCCGAGCGGGGCCTCGTACTGGCCGGGGTTCGCCACGTGGCCGCTGAGCGAGTAGAGCGTGAAGCCCGGGGACTTCTCGCTGCCCATCGACCTGAACCAGTCCTTGCCGTTTTTCAGGATGGCGGGAACCGACGCGATCGACTCGACGTTGTTCACGACAGTCGGGCACGCGTAGAGGCCCGCGACGGCAGGGAAGGGGGGACGCAGCCGCGGTTGACCACGGCGGCCTTCGAGCGAGTCGAGGAGCGCGGTCTCCTCACCGCAGATGTACGCGCCGGCGCCGGCGTGCACGGTGAGTTCGAGGTCGAGTCCGCTGCCCAGGATGTTCTCGCCGAGGTAGCCCGCCGCGTAGGCCTCGCGCACGGCCTCGTGCAACCGCCGCAGAACGGGGACGACTTCACCACGCAGATAGATGAAGGCATGCGACGACCTGATGGCATAGCACGCGATGACGATGCCCTCGATGAGGCTGTGCGGGTTCGCGAACAGGAGCGGGATGTCCTTGCACGTCCCGGGCTCCGATTCGTCGGCGTTGACAACTAGATAGTGCGGTTTTCCATCACCCTGGGGAATGAACTGCCACTTCATCCCCGTCGGGAATCCCGCGCCGCCGCGCCCGCGCAGACCGGAGTCCTTGACGTACGCGATCACGTCGTCCGGCGTCATGGCGAGCGCCTTGCGGAGTCCCTCGTACCCCTCGTGCCTTCGGTAGACGTCCAGAGTCCAGGCCCGGTCCTCGTCCCAGAAGGCCGACAGCACAGGTGCGAGCAGCTTCTCGGGGCTGGTGTCCTTCAGTTCGGGTACCACGGTCATCACTCCCCCTCCTCGGCAACAGGCCCGCTGGGGTTGGCGGGGTCGGAGGCCGATGTGGACTGCGGCGCGTCGTGGGAGCTCAGGTGCTCCGTCGGCGACGGCTCGTGCGGGGGCTCGTCGCGGGGCGCCTCACCGCGCGGATGGACCACGCGCGCCGGTGCGGCCTCTCCCTTGGCCAGGCGGAGGCCCACCAGCGACGCCGGTCCCGCACTGCCGCTTGCCTCGACGGCCCCTGGCCGCTCGTCGGGGAAGCCGGCCAGGATCCGCGCGGTCTCCTTGAAGGTGCACAGCGGCGCCCCGCGCGTGGGCGTGACCGGCCGGCCCGCGCGCAGGTCGTCGACAAGGTGCCGGGCGCTGTCCGGGGTCTGGTTGTCGAAGAACTCCCAGTTGACCATCACGACCGGCGCGTAGTCGCAGGCCGCGTTGCACTCGATGTGCTCCAGGGTGACCTTGCCGTCGTCGGTGGTCTCGCCGTTTCCGACACCGAGGTGCTCCTGGAGCGCCTCGAAGATCGCGTCGCCGCCCATCACCGCGCACATGGTGTTGGTGCAGACGCCCACCTGGTAGTCGCCGGAGGGCTTGCGCCGGTACATGGTGTAGAAGGTGGCGACCGCGGTGACCTCGGCCGTCGTCAGGCCGAGCATCTCCGCGCAGAACCGCATCCCGGTGCGCGTGACATGGCCCTCCTCCGACTGCACCAGGTGCAGCAGCGGCAGGAGGGCGGACCGGGAGTCCGGGTAGCGGGCGATGATCTCCCGCGCATCCCGTTCGAGCCGGGCTCGAACGTCGTCCGGGTAGTCGGGCGCGGGCAGCTCGGGCATGCCCAGGCTGACGCCTCGCTCCGAAGAAGAGGTGGTCACCGGTCGACGCCTCCCATCACGGGGTCGATGGACGCGACGGCGACGATGACGTCGGCGATCATGCCGCCCTCGCACATCGCCGCCATGGCCTGCAGGTTGGTGAAGGACGGGTCGCGGAAGTGGACCCGGTAGGGACGGGTGCCGCCGTCGGAGACGACGTGCACTCCCAGCTCGCCCTTGGGCGACTCGACGGCCGCGTAGGCCTGTCCCGGCGGGACGCGGAAGCCCTCGGTGACCAGCTTGAAGTGGTGGATCAGGGCCTCCATGGAGGTGCCCATGATCTTCTTGATGTGGTCGAGGGAGTTGCCGAGACCGTCCGGGCCGAGCGCGAGCTGGGCGGGCCAGGCGATCTTCTTGTCGGCGACCATGACCGGGCCGGGCTGGAGCCGGTCCAGGCACTGCTCGACGATCCTGAGCGACTGGCGCATCTCCTCCAGGCGGATCAGGAAGCGGCCGTAGGCGTCGCAGCTGTCGGTGGTCGGGACGTCGAAGTCGTACGTCTCGTAGTCGCAGTACGGCTGCGCCTTGCGCAGGTCGTGCGGCAGGCCGGTGGAGCGCAGGATCGGGCCGGTGGCACCGAGGGCCATGCAGCCAGCCAGGTCGAGGTAGCCGATGTCCTGCATGCGGGCCTTGAAGATGGGGTTCCCGGTGGCGAGCTTGTCGTACTCCGGGAGGTTTTTCTTCATCTTCTTCACGAACTCGCGGATCTGGTCCACCGCGCCGGGCGGCAGGTCCTGGGCGAGTCCGCCGGGGCGGATGTACGCGTGGTTCATCCGCAGGCCCGTGATGAGCTCGTAGATGTCGAGAATCATTTCACGATCACGGAATCCGTAGATCATGATCGTGGTAGCGCCCAGCTCCATCCCGCCGGTGGCGATGCAGACCAGGTGGGAGGACATCCGGTTCAGCTCCATCAGGAGCACTCGGATGATCTTGGCGCGCTCGGTGATCTGGTCCTCGATGCCGAGGAGTTTCTCGACGGCGAGACAGTAGGCGGTCTCGTTGAAGAAGGACGTCAGGTAGTCCATGCGCGTCACGAACGTGGTGCCCTGCGTCCAGGTCCGGTACTCGAGGTTCTTCTCGATGCCGGTGTGGAGATAGCCGATGCCGCAGCGGGCCTCGGTGACCGTCTCGCCCTCGATCTCCAGGATCAGGCGGAGCACTCCGTGGGTGGAGGGGTGCTGCGGGCCCATGTTGACGACGATGCGCTCGTCGTCCGCGCGGGCCGCGGACTGGACGACCTCGTCCCAGTCGCCGCCGGTGACCGTGTAGACGGTGCCCTCGGTGGTCTCGCGCGGAGTTGCGTGCTGTGTGCTCATGAGTACGACCTCCGCTGGTCCGGAGCCGGGATCTGGGCGCCCTTGTACTCGACGGGGATGCCGCCGAGGGGGTAGTCCTTGCGCTGCGGATGGCCCTGCCAGTCGTCCGGCATCATGATCCGCGTCAGGGCCGGGTGACCGTCGAAGACGATGCCGAAGAAGTCGTACGTCTCGCGCTCGTGCCAGTCGTTCGTCGGATAGACGGAGACCAGCGACGGGATGTGCGGGTCGCTGTCGGGAGCGCTGACTTCGAGGCGGATCAGCCGGTTGTGGGTGATCGAGCGCAGGTGGTAGACGGCGTGCAGCTCGCGGCCCTTGTCGTTCGGGTAGTGGACGCCGCTGACGCCGGTGCACAGCTCGAAGCGCAGGGCCGGGTCGTCGCGCAGGGTGCGGGCGACGCGGACCAGGTGCTCGCGCTCGATGTGGAAGGTCAGCTCGTCACGATCGACGACCGTCTTCTCGATGGCGTTCTCGGGGAGCAGGCCCTGTTCCTCCAGCGCGCCCTCGAGTTCGTCGGCGACCTCGTCGAACCAGCCTCCGTAGGGGCGGCTCGCCGGTCCCGGGAGCCGGACCGAGCGGACCAGGCCGCCGTAGCCGGAGGTGTCGCCGCCGTTCTCGGCGCCGAACATGCCGCGCTGGACGCGGATCTCCTCGCCGCCCTGGCCGCGCTGGCCGGGGAGGTTGGAGGCGGAGAGGTCCTTCTCGGGGTTCACCCCGTTCGCCCCGTTCGCCCCGTGGGTGCCGTTCGCGTCGCTCACCGCAGCAGCCCCTTCATCTCGATCGTCGGCAGGGCCTTGAGCGCCGCTTCCTCCGCCTCGCGGGCCGCTTCCTCCGCGTTCACCCCGAGCTTGGAGCTCTGGATCTTCTGGTGGAGCTTGAGGATGGCGTCCATCAGCATCTCGGGCCGCGGCGGGCAGCCGGGCAGATAGATGTCGACGGGGACGACGTGGTCGACGCCCTGGACGATCGCGTAGTTGTTGAACATGCCGCCCGAGGAGGCGCAGACCCCCATGGAGATCACCCACTTGGGGTTCGGCATCTGGTCGTAGACCTGCCGCAGCACCGGCGCCATCTTCTGGCTGACCCGCCCGGCGACGATCATCAGATCGGCCTGGCGCGGGGAGCCGCGGAAGACCTCCATGCCGAAGCGCGCCAGGTCGTAGCGCCCGGCGCCCGTGGTCATCATCTCGATGGCACAGCAGGCGAGGCCGAAGGTGGCGGGGAAGACCGACGCCTTGCGCACCCACCCGGCGGCCTGCTCGACGGTGGTCAGCAGGAAGCCGCTCGGCAGCTTTTCTTCGAGTCCCATGACTAAAGGCCCCTCAGTCCCATTCCAGGCCGCCGCGCCGCCAGACGTAGGCGTAGGCGACGAAGACGGTGAGCACGAAGAGCAGCATCTCCACGAGCCCGAAAACCCCGAGGGCGTCGAAGGTGACGGCCCAGGGGTAGAGGAAGACGATCTCGATGTCGAAGACGATGAAGAGCATCGCCGTCAGGTAGTACTTGATGGGGAAGCGCCCGCCGCCGGCCGGCGTGGGGGTCGGCTCGATACCGCACTCGTAGGCCTCGAGCTTGGCGCGGTTGTACCGCTTCGGACCGATCAGCGTGGCCATGACCACGGAGAAGATCGCAAAGCCTGCCCCGAGGGCTCCCAGTACGAGGATGGGCGCATACGCGTTCACCGCTCCTCGCTCCTCTCAGTCGGCACTGACTGCTGGCGGTTGTGCATCGGGCTCACATCCGCCCCACCAGTCCCACGAACCCCGTTGGTCCCGGCGAAGATCGAGAACATGTGAAGCAGGTCACAAGCCCAACTGCCTCGCATCTTATGCCCGCCGCTCTGTGATCTGCGACACGGGGTATTCCACAAGCTTTGTGATCTCCACCACCTGACGAAGGATCATGAAGTCGTATGAGCGGTGATCTTCGTACGCGAAGCGTCAGACTGATCACCTCTGGTGACATTTTCGCTCGTCGGCGCAGCTCGCGAGGGGCGTCTCAATATCAAGAGACTTCCCGCGCATGCAAATTGGCGCTGGACTGGATCTCTTGATAGAGGGCGCCGTTCACACCTCGGAAGGAGACACGGGGCGAGGTGTGGACGCGTGCACGCGTTCACGAGCTCGCCGGCCGCCGATCCGCACGCGAGACGCACCCCCAGCGGTAACCGTTCCGTGACCTCCGCCACATTCATGAGAGGGTCCTGAGAAGCGGGCTTGGCCAACCACCCCAACCAGTGGTAGGCGGCGGGCAATTCGGGCGTAACAGCGAAAGCCCATGATCACAGGCTTGAGAGGGTGGGTCCGCAATGTCCGTTACGGCGTCAATAAGGAGTGTGACGCCGGGGTTTCAGAGGCCGGATTGAACAACTGTGGCGCAGACCACGTTTCTTGAAGGTATGAAGGAGCCCCTGATACCGGTTGTTCTCATGTCCCACACCGCTCACATACGCAGCCACCGGAAGCCCCGCCGCAGCGCGTCGAAGATCGCGATGCGGGCCGGAGTTGCCGGTGGCATCCTCAGCACCGTGGCAGTGGCCGGTGCCTCGGGGTCGGCGAACGCCGCCGAACCGGTGACGCAGACCATCGAACTGCCCACCCTGACGGACGACCTGGCCGCCCAGGTCGCCGAGTCCGCGGACGCCACGGAGCTGGCCGCCGCGAACTACGAGCTGCAGGCCGAGCGTGACGCGGCCGCCGCCAAGGCCGCCAAGGAGGCCAAGGCCGACCTCGCCGTGGCGAAGAAGAAGGCCGAGGCCAAGAAGAAGGCCGAGGAGGCCGCGCGCCGGGCCGCCGCCGAGCGCGCCGCGCGGGACGCCGAGCGCGCCACGCTCTCCGCGTCCGCCGACGTCTCCGCCGACGCCTCCGCCCCGTCCGTCTCCGCGCCCGCCAGCGGCAGCGTCGCGACGGTCATCTCCTTCCTCAAGGCCCAGCTGGGCGACGCCTACGTCATGGGCGCCACCGGCCCGAACGCCTGGGACTGCTCCAGCCTCGTCCAGGCCGCCTTCCGCCAGGTCGGTGTGGACCTGCCGCGCGTGTCGCAGGACCAGTCGATGGTGGGCACCGACATCCCGCTGTCCCAGATCCAGGTCGGCGACATCCTCTACTGGGGCGGCAAGGGCTCCGCGTACCACGTGGGTGTGTACATCGGGAACGGCCAGTACCTGGACGCCGCGAACCCCTCCAAGGGCGTCGTCATCCAGGACCTCTCCGGCTACCCGGCGTCGGGCGCGGTCCGCGTCCTGTAGTCCGGCTCCCTCGCCGTACGGAAGGGCCGCAGCCGCTCGGGGGCAGCGGCCCTTCCGGCACGCACGGTCGCGCCATGCACGGGTCCCGCCAATTCGGTTGAGCCCGGCACAGTCATGGCCTAGCGTGCCTCGCGTGATGAACCCCGAGTCCGACAGAGCGGAGCCGCCGGTCGCCCGGCGGCGGTCCGCGGGCTGAACAAGCCCCTCTCCTTCTTCGTCGACCCCGCCTCCGGCGGCCGGACACGCGCTCCGCGTGTGTGGGCCGTGGTCCCAGCGCGCGGATGCCCCTGCCCGCACGCTCACGCTGGAGTCGACTCCTTGCCTGTGTTCATCCATGTCCTGGGCCTCGCCGTCTTCGCCCAGGGAACCTCCGAGTTCATGTTGTCCGGTCTCGTCCCGGGCATCGCCCGTGACCTGTCCGTGCCGGTGGCCGCCGCCGCGAGCCTGACGTCCGCGTACGCGGTCGGGATGGTGGTCGGCGCGCCGGTGATGGCCGCCTGGAGCGCGCGCTGGCCCCGCCGCCGGGCGCTGGCGGGGTTCCTCGCGGCCTTCGTCGCCGTACATGTCGTCGGCGCCGTCACGGAGGACTTCGCGGTGCTGTTCGGCACCCGGATCGTCGCCGCGGTCGTCAACGCCGGTTTCCTCGCGGTCGCGATGTCCGTCGCGCGTTCCCTCGTCGTCCCGGAGAAGCAGGGCCGGGCGACCGCCGTTCTGCTGTCCGGGGTCACGCTCGCGTGTGTCGCCGGGGTGCCCGCGGGGGCGCTGCTCGGGGAGCGGGCCGGCTGGCGCGCGGTCTTCTGGGCGGTGGCCGCGCTGTGTCTGCCCGCGCTGGCGCTGGTGTTCCGTTCGGCGCCCGCCGGCGCGGCCGGCCACGCCGAGGTCTCCGTCCGCCGGGAGATTCGGGTGCTGGCGGAACGCCCTGTGCGGTCGGCGCTGGCGCTCGCCGCCGTCGTCAACGGGGCGACCTTCGCGACCTTCGCCTACCTGGCCGTCATCGCCACGGACGTCGCGCGGTTGCCCGACGTCGCGGTGCCCGGGCTGCTGGCGGCGTTCGGGGCGGGTGCCTTCCTGGGGGTGACCGCGGCCGGCCGCCGGGGCGACGGCCGACTTGTCCGTCGCGCCCTGGTCGCGCTGCCGGCCGGCTGGGCGCTGCTGGCCGTGGCCGGCGGCGCCGCCGTGCCGCTGTTCCTCCTGGCCGCCGTCCAGGGCGCGTTGTCCTTCGGGGTGGGCTCGGCGCTGGTGAACCGGGTGCTGCGGGTGGCCTCCGACGCGCCCGCGCTGGGCGGCTCGTTCGCCACCGTCGCGCTGAACGTGGGCGCGTTCGCCGGACCCCTGCTGGCCGGGGCGGCCACCGCGGCGACGGGCGAGCAGCGCGCCGCCGCCTGGGTCAGCGCCGCCCTCGCCGCGGTCGGTGTCGCGATCACCGCCACGGGGCGGCGCGGCAGGGTCAGGCCTTCGGCGCCACCCTCGACAGCCCGTTGATGATGCGGTCCATCGCGTCGCCGCCCGTCGGGTCCGTGAGGTTGGCGAGCAGCTTCAGGGTGAACTTCATCAGCATCGGGTGGGTGAGCCCGCGCTGGGCCGCGATCTTCATGACCTTCGGGTTGCCGATGAGCTTCACGAAGGCGCGGCCGAGGGTGTAGTAGCCGCCGTAGGTGTCCTTGAGCACGCGCGGGTAGCGCTGGAGCGCGATCTCCCGCTGGGCCGGCGTGGCCCGCGCGTGCGCCTGGACGATGACGTCGGCGGCGATCTGCCCGGACTCCATGGCGTAGGCGATGCCCTCGCCGTTGAACGGGTTCACCAGACCGCCGGCGTCGCCGACCAGCAGCAGGCCGCGCGTGTAGTGCGGCTGGCGGTTGAAGGCCATGGGGAGGGCGGCGCCGCGGATGGGGCCGGTCATGTTCTCGGGGGTGTAGCCCCAGTCCTCGGGCATGGACGCGCACCACGCCTTGAGGACTTCCCGCCAGTCCAGCTCCTTGAAGGAGTCGGAGGTGTTGAGCACGCCCAGGCCGACGTTCGACGTGCCGTCGCCCATGCCGAAGATCCAGCCGTAGCCGGGCAGGAGCCGGTCCTCGCCGGGGCCGCGCCGGTCCCACAGCTCCAGCCAGGACTCCAGGTAGTCGTCGTCGTGGCGGGGGCTCTCGAAGTACGTCCGGACCGCGACGCCCATCGGCCGGTCCTCACGGCGGTGCAGGCCCATCGCCAGGGACAGCCGGGTGGAGTTGCCGTCGGCGGCGACCACCAGCGGCGCGTGGAAGGTGACTTCGCGCTTCTCCTCGCCGAGCTTGGCGGTGACGCCGGTGATCCGGCCGGTGCGGTCGTCGATGACCGGCCCGCTGACGTTGCAGCGCTCGTACAGCCGCGCGCCCGCCTTCTGCGCCTGCCGGGCCAGCTGCTCGTCGAAGTCGTCGCGCTTGCGGACCAGGCCGTAGTCGGGGAAGGAGGCGAGATCCGGCCAGTCCAGCTGGAGCCGGACGCCGCCGCCGATGATCCGCAGGCCCTTGTTGCGCAGCCAGCCGGCCTCTTCCGAGATGTCGATGCCCATCGCGACGAGCTGCTTGACCGCGCGCGGGGTGAGCCCGTCGCCGCACACCTTCTCGCGCGGGAACTCGGTCTTCTCCAGCAGCAGGACGTCGAGCCCCGCCTTGGCGAGGTGGTACGCGGTCGTGGAGCCGGCCGGCCCCGCGCCTACGACGATCACGTCGGCGGTGTTGTCGGAGAGGAGGGGCTCGGTCACGGCGGGATCTCCCCAAGTTCGAAATCTGCGTGCCGACCGGCACTGGACATGGGCAGTCTATTCAGCAGAATTGATCAACCGGCTGAAGGGCTGCCCCGTGAACAGAACGCTCCCCGTGGTACGGCTGCGCGTCCCCACCGACGAGGACGCCGTCGCCTGGCACCGGGTCTTCGACCACCCGGACGTCATGGAGTTCCACGGCGGCCGGTCCGCCGAGCTGTCCGTCTACGAGGAGCTGACCGCCCGCCAGCGCAAGCACGACGCCGAACTCGGCTTCTGTCTGTGGACGATGCTGGACGAGGACGACCGGGTCATCGGCTTCACCGGCGCCCAGCCGTGGCCGCGCGAGTGGGGTCCGGCCGGGGAGATCGAGATCGGCTGGCGGCTGGGCCGGGAGCACTGGGGCCGGGGCTATGTGACCGCGGCGGCGCAGATGACGCTGGAGCGGGTCCGCGCGGCGGGCGTGCCGAGCGTGGTCGCCATGGTGAACGCCCGCAACACCCGCTCGATCGCGGTGACCCGGCGGCTGGGCATGCGTCTCGCCGAGACCTACACGACGCCCGAGTCGGAGCAGCAGGGCCACTGCTACCGCCTGGATCTGTGACAGAGAGTCATCTTCGGCTACGGACAGACACCTGACGCTTCCGGACGGCACCCCCGGGCGGTTACCCTTCGAGTACCGCTGGGGGTGACATCTGTGCGCATACCACCCATACCGCCCAAGACACCCGAAGCGCGCGTGCCCCGGCTCGTCGGTCTCATGGCCGTCGACGCCCGCGCCGCGGCCGAGGCCCACGGCGTACGGCTCGACGCGCCCGACCGGCCGGACTTCCACCGCACCGTCGTCGACTACGTCGTACGGCAGTACCCGCCGGCCGGTGCGGAGATCCCGCGCGGCGCCGTGGTCACCGTCTGGTTCGACTTCGGCGAGGGCGGCGGCGGTTCGGGCGTCCGCGAGCCCCGCGTCCCCGGCCCGCCGCACGGCGGCATGCGCCGCGAGCTGACCACACCGGAGGCTCCACCCGAGCTGAGTGCGCTCAGCTCTCCTTGAACCCGCGGTGCAGCGCCACCACACCACCGGTGAGGTTCCGCCACGCCACCCGCGACCAGCCAGCGCCCTTCAGCCGCTCGGCCAGCCCCGCCTGGTCGGGCCAGGCGCGGATGGACTCGGCGAGATAGACGTACGCCTCCGGGTTCGAGGACACCGCGCGGGCCACCGGCGGCAGCGCCCGCATCAGGTACTCGGTGTAGACGGTGCGGAAGGGCGCCCAGGTCGGCTGCGAGAACTCGCAGATCACGACCCGTCCGCCGGGGCGCGTCACCCGGTACATCTCGCGCAGCGCCGCGTCGAAGTCCTGGACGTTGCGCAGCCCGAAGGAGATGGTGACGGCGTCGAAGACGTCGTCCTTGAACGGCAGCCGGGTCGCGTCCCCCGCGGTCAGCGGCAGCCACGGGTTCCTGCGCTTGCCCACCTGGAGCATGCCGAGGGAGAAGTCGCAGGGGACGACATAGGCGCCGGCGCGGGTGAAGGGCAGGGACGAGGTCGCCGTACCGGCGGCCAGGTCCAGCACCTTCTGCGCGGGCCGCGCGTCGACGGCCCGGGCGACTTCCTTGCGCCACCCCCGGGCCTGACCGAGGGACAGCACGTCGTTGGTGAGGTCGTACCGGTCCGCCACGTCGTCGAACATCGAGGCGACTTCGTGCGGCTGCTTGTCCAGGGATGCGCGGGTCACGGCTTCATTGTGGCAGCAAGGGGTACGCCGGCCCGGAAGCGGCCCCGGAACGATCCCGGAAACGGCCCGCCCCGCAGACGGTCACCGGCGCCGGTGCACCAGCCGCCCGCCCAGCACGGTCGCCACGCACGTGGCGGCGCCCTGGCGGACCAGCGCCGCCCGGTCGGGCACGTCGAAGACGGCGAAGCGGGCGGGCCCGCCCGGCGTCAGCGGAGGCAGGAGGATCAGCGGGACCGGGGAGAGGGACGGCGGGCCCGGCAGCGACGGCGGTCGCTGCCCGACGGCGAGCCCGGCGCGCCGCACCGCGTCCAGCGCGGACCGTTCGCGCAATTCGCCCGCGATGGCGACGGTGCCGTGAGCGAGGAGGCGCTGCACACCCCGCCGGGCGCTGGCACCGCGGCGGGCGGGGTCCGCGCGGAACAGGGCCAGCGCGCGCTGCCCGCCGATGGGCTCCGTGCCCAGCGTGTCGGCCTCGCGCGGGTCCGGGTGGTACGTCCGCTCCAGCAGCTCCGGGCCGTACGGGTTGAGCAGTCCGGGGGTGAGGATGCCGGGCCAGCGCCGCACCCGCGCCCCCGGGTGGGCGGCGGCCAGTTCCTCGTACGGGCCGACGGCGGCGATGTACGCGCCGTCGACCAGGACGGCGGCCTCGGGCGAGGCCTCGGCGACGTGAAGGGTCAGCAAGGCGGGGTCAGTTGGACGCGAGGATCTTCAGCTCGGGGTGAGCCGTGCCGCCCTCGATCGCGGTCGACGAGATGTGGGAGACGACCCGCTCGTCGACGGGGTCGTTCGCCGGGTCGTCGTGGACGAGCAGGTGCTCGTACGTCGTGGAGCGCTGGGCGGGCACCCGGTCCGCGCCCCGGATCATCTCGATCATCTCCATGAGGTTGGAGCGGTGCTTGGCACCGGCCGCCGAGACGACGTTCTCCTCCAGCATGATCGAACCGAGGTCGTCGGCGCCGTAGTGCAGGGTCAGCTGGCCCGCGTCCTTGCCGGTGGTGAGCCAGGAGCCCTGGATGTGGGCGATGTTGTCGAAGAAGAGCCGGGCGACGGCGATCATCCGCAGGTACTCGAAGATGGTGGCCTGGGTGCGGCCCTTCAGGTGGTTGTTCTGCGGCTGGTACAGGTACGGGATGAAGGCGCGGAAACCGCCCGTCCGGTCCTGTACGTCACGGATCATCCGCAGGTGCTCGATCCGCTCGGCGTTGGTCTCGCCGGTGCCCATGAGCATCGTGGAGGTGGACTCCACGCCCAGGTTGTGCGCCGTCTCCATGATCTCCAGCCAGCGCTCGCCGCTCTCCTTCAGCGGGGCGATCGCCTTGCGCGGCCGCTCCGGCAGCAGTTCGGCGCCCGCGCCGGCGAAGGAGTCGAGGCCGGCGGCGTGGATGCGCTGGATGGCCTCCTCCACCGACACCTTGGAGATCCGGGCCATGTGCTCGACCTCGCTCGCCCCCAGGCTGTGGATGACGAGCTGCGGGAACTCCTTCTTGATGGCCGAGAAGTGCTTCTCGTAGTACTCCACGCCGTAGTCCGGGTGGTGGCCGCCCTGGAACATGATCTGCGTGCCGCCCAGCTCGACGGTCTCCGCGCACCGGCGCAGGATGTCGTCGAGGTCGCGGGTCCAGCCCTTGTCGCTCTTCGGCGGGGCGTAGAAGGCGCAGAACTTGCACGCCGTGACACACACGTTCGTGTAGTTGATGTTGCGCTCGATGATGTACGTCGCGATGTGCTCGACGCCCGCGTACCGGCGGCGGCGTACGGCGTCGGCGGCGGCGCCGAGCGCGTGCAGCGGCGCGTCGCGGTAGAGGTCCAGCGCCTCCTCGGGGGTGATCCGCCCACCCTCCGCGGCACGGTCGAGCACAGACTGGAGGTCGGCCTTCTCGGTCACCGGGGCGTCCCTTTCGTCAAGGGTTGTGGACGGACCGATCCAGCGTACGCCAGCCATTTGGACACGCCGACGTCAGGCCGCGTACGCGCCGGACAGCACCCCGAGGAAGGCCCCCGCGAGCAGGAACGGGCCGAACGCGATCGCCGTCCTGCGCCCGGCCCGCCCCAGGGCGACCAGGACACCGGCGTACAGCGCCCCCAGGAGGAACGCGGCGAAGGTGCCCAGCAACACCGCGGACCAGCCGTACCAGCCCAGCGCGGCGCCCATGCTCAGCGCCAGTTTCACATCGCCGAAGCCCATGCCCCCGGGGTTGATCCGGCACAGCACGTAGTAGCCGCCGCCGAGTGCGAGTGTGCCGAGCAGGGCGCCGGTCCAGCGGCCGGCGTGACCGGGCGCCAGTGCGGCGAGCCCGAGCAGCACGGGCGCGGCCCCCGCCAGCGGCAGGGTGAGCACGTCCGGCAGCCGGTGCACCCGCAGGTCGACCACCGCCAGCAGCACGCCGGCCGGCCCGAGCAGCAGCCAGACGGCCAGCTCGGGGCGGGGTCCGGTGGCGGCGGCGAGGGCCGCGCAGAGGAGGGCGGTGACGGTGGCGAGCGAGCGGGCGGAGGGGCCGTAGGAGGAGGACGGCCCGGTGCACGTGCCGCACCGGGCCGGGCCGAGCCAGCCCCGGAGCGGACCCGTGATCGGATGCCCGCCGGGACACGCCACCCGCCAGCCGAACTCCCGTGCCCGCTGCGCCTCGACGCCCCCGGAGCGCACGGCCCCCGCGTCTCCGTGCGGCACCGACAGCCGGTACGCGGCCCTCGGCAGCGCCGACCCGGCCGCCACTCCCCACACCACCGCGGCGGCGATCAGCCAGGCACCGGCCACGGTCAGCCCCGTCGCGCGCGGAACAGATCGCGGAGCAGGGCGATCTCGGCGCCGTGGTGCAGCACCTCCTGGTTGACCCACCACACGACTCCGACGAACGGCCTCTCGGGGTCGCTGCCGTGCGGATAGGTGCAGTACCCGACGGTGTCGAGCGCGGTGTCGTCCGCGCTCAGCAGCGCCTTCCGCCAGGCCGCCGCGCCCTGTTCGAAGGCGGCGACCGCCGCGGCGGTGTCCCCGGCGACCGGGTGGCCGTCCCGGGTGAGGGTGCGGCTGCCGGCCGGGGTGTGGTCGGCGCGGAGGGCCAGCATCTCGCTGAGGTGGCTCAGCCGCCAGGCGATCGTCGTGAACGGCGGCGGCGCGGAATGCGGATACGGCGCCGCGTCGCGCCCCCACTCCCCGGATCCGCTCAGCGACGTCGCCCGCGCGCCGGGCCCGTCCGCCCGCCGCCGCACCGACCAGCAGTCCGGCACCGGCTCCCAGAAGTACTCCTCGTCGGTCATCGGACCGACCTCGGTCCGCGATCCGTCCCCGCTGTCCATGACGGGTCCGGCCAGCCGCCCGACCAGCCGCCCGCACGCGAAGTCGAACTGCTCCAGCAACGGACTCAGGCGGGGCGACGGCATAGAACGCTCCTGTAAGCGGGGCGGACGGGCGGATCTGTCGACCCGTCAGTGTGTCAGCGTCCCCTCGTCCTTGGCGCCCCCTTTGCGGAACCGGTCGCTCTCAGGGGGCATGCCATGATCGGTGTCTTGCCGTGTGCGCGACACCCGAAGGATCACCCATGAAGCGAACCGCCCCGCGTACGGCACGGGCGTTCCAGGCGCCGATCGCCCTGTACGCGCTGTTCGCCCTGCTCGCCCTGCTCACCCTCGCCGCCCCGCCGGTCCACGCCGCCGAGAGGACCCCGGCCGCGCAGGCCGCGTACCTCGCCGAGCGGCTGCGCGAGGACCCGGTGTACGTCTCCGACCAACTCCCGCGCGAGATACCCAGGTCCACGGCCCCCGACTTCGCGCGGGCCGCCCAGCGGACCGGTGTCCCCACCTACGTCCTGGTGCTGCCCGCGGCGAGCGCCCACGGCGAGGCGCTGCTGGACTCGGTCCACGACCGGCTGGGGCGGGACGGGCTGTACGTGCTGCTCGACGAGTCGGGCGTCACGGACGCCGCCGCGTTCGGCGTGACCGCTCCCGCCGACGACGCCGCGACCGTGTCCCTCTACGAACTCCCCTACGACGCCGGACCGCTGCTCAGCCTCCGGCGCTTCGCGGACACCGTCGCGCAGGGCGCCGAGCGGGCCGCGGCGCGGGCGGAGGCCGCGCGCGAGAGGTACGAGGCCGGCGACGAACCGGAGCCGCTCTACATAGGCCCCTCCGACCGCGACGACCAGTCGCTCAAGACCGGGGCCGCGCTGTCCGGCGTACCGCTGTCGCTGCTGTTCCTGGTGCCGTACGCACGACGCTGGTGGCGGCGGCTGCCGGGCGCGCGGCGCGCCGAGCGGCCTGTGCGGGCACGGCGCTGGATGCTTCCGGCGATCGCCGTCGCCACGGCCGTCGCGATCGCCGCCGCCGCGCACGCCCGCTTCGACCAGACTCGCACCGGCGCCGCTCCCCCGCCCACCCCGGCCGACATGTCGGCGCGCGTCGAACGCGTCGCCGCGGGGCTGGCACAGGACCCGGTGTACGCGGACCCGGAGAGTCCGCAGCTGCTGACCGCCCGGCAGCGGGCCCGGCTGCACGAGCGGATCCGCGCCTTCGCCCGCTCGGAGGGCGGCGGGCCGGTGTACATCGCGCTGGTCCCGCAGCTGCCCGAGGACGAGTCGGCGGGCGACGACGAGCTGTTCGCCGCCGCCGTCCACCACCGGGTGGGCAAGGACGGCGTGTACGTCGTCGCCGACCCGGCCGACGGCACGATCGGCGCCTACAACCACGGCCTGCGCCTGGACAGCCTGAGCCTCACGTTCGACCTGCCGGAGGCCGTCGCGTACGGCGACGACGCGGCGGCCCAGGCCGGCGACCACCTCATGGCGGAACGCCTCGACCGGCTGATGACCTACCTGGACGAGGTCCCGCGCACCGAGGAACCGGAGTCCCTCACCGACCCCGCCCGGGCGCCGAACCCACGCGAGGAGGACACCCTCCAGCCGCTGTTCTCCGGGGAGTTTTGGCCCGGACTGGCCAGCGGCGCCGTGCTGGCAGGGCTGCTGTTCACGCTGGTGGCGGCGGTGCTGGCAGTGGTCGGGAGGCTGCTGCGGCGGCGCGGTCCGCAACCGGCGGAGACCCTGCCGTACACCCAGCCGACCGAGCCGTCGGAGGCGTTTCTGCGGCGCACGGCGCGTGCCGAACTCCGCGCCTTCACCCGCCTTTCCGGGGAGGCGGGCGGTGGCGGCTCCCGCGCCCGGGACTGCCGGGAGGCGACCCGCGCGCTGGCCGCTCGGGGCGACGACCCGGCGACCCTCGTCGCGCTGATCGTGCTCGCCCGCGCGGGCCGGGCGGCGCTGTCCGGCGACGGAGAGCCCGAGGACCGGGTGTGCGGCGTGAACCCGCTGCACGGCCCCGCCCGCAACCGCCGTGACGTCCGTGTCTCGGCGACCGAGCCGAACCGCAGACGCTGGACGCCGGTGTGCCCGCTCTGCCTGGACACGGCGACGGCCGAGCCGGGCGCGCTGCCCGGAATGCGCCTGACCCTGCCGGACGGCAGCGGCGGCCGGATCCCCTACGACGAGTCGGAGGGCCCGCTGCCGGCCGTACGGGAGGGGATTCGACAACTGATCGGCCGGGTGCGGCAGCCAGTCTGATCACTCGACCTCTCGACCCTCTCGACCCTGGAGGGGCGGCTCACTCGACCTTGGAGAGGCGGGCCTTCGGCCTGCCCGACTCCTCGCTGTCCGACTCGTACGTCAGGTCGTCCCCCACCGGGACGAGCCGCACGGTCGTCTTCGCCTGGCTGCACCCGCCGTGGTTGGACTCGGCACCCACGGACGTGGCGACGAGCCGCTTCTCGGTCACCTGCTTCAGGGTGAGGATGTCCGTGCAGACGCCGCCCAGCGCGTCCGTCTGGCGCACCCGGCCCAGCTCCTCGCCGACCCGCGCCTGCCGGACGGTGACCCGGAAGGTGCCGACGGGCAGCTTGCCGTCGAGGGCGGTGCCCTGGCCCTCCCAGGTGCCGAGGTAGCGCTCGGGCACCCCGGGCACGGGCTCGGGCGCGGTTCCGTCCCCGGGGTCCGCGGCGTCCCCGGGGTTGGCGGGGTTGGCGGGCTCCACCTCGGTGGGCGCCGGGGAGTAGGCCCCGGCACCGCCGTCCGCGGTGTCCCGGCGGCTCCCGGGCAGCAGATCGAACAGGAAGACGGACCCCACGGTCACCGCGGCCAGCGCCCCCGCGACCGCGAGCGCCACCGAACAGCTCAACCGCCGCCCCCGCCCGCCCTCCCCCGGCACCGCCGACGCCGCGACGGTGACGGAGACCTTGCCGGGCCGCCCTCCGGAGGCGGTGACGGCGTCGTGGGGAGCGGGGGTGTCGTGCGGCGGCCGGACGGGGGCGTAGGGCCCGGCGGTGCCCGGCCCACCCGTGTCCTGCGGTCCGGCGGCGGCGCCAAGCGGCCCCGACGCCTCGTACGGCGCCGCCTGTGCGGGCTTCGCGGTGGCCGGTGGCATGGTCGGTGGGGGGCCGAAGGAGCCGGACGTCGGGGGGACGCTCAGCGCGGGGGTGCTGAAGCCGACCGGCCCGGACGGTGTCTCCGGTGCCGGGGCGGCGGGCTCCAGGTTCAGGAGCTGGACGGCGCTCCGGCTCACGCCCTCCACGACCGGCCCCGGCAGCCAGCCGCCCGCGACCAGCCGGGCCGCGCCGTCGGGAGCCAGCCGGGCGGCCACCTCGGCGGGGGCCGGACGCGCGCCCGGCTCCTTCGCCAGGCAGGCGGCGACCAGGTCCCGCAGCTCGCCGTCGAGGCCGGTGAGCCGGGGTTCCTCGTGGACGACCTTGTAGAGCAGCGCGGCGGAGGAGTCGCCGGGGAACGGGGGCTCGCCGGTCGCCGCGTAGGCGAGGACCGAGCCCAGCGAGAAGACGTCCGCCGCGCCCGTGACGCCCTTGCCGAGAATCTGTTCCGGGGACATGTAGCCGGGCGAGCCGACCGAGACGCCGGTGGAGGTGAGGGAGGCCGTGCCGTCCGTGGCCCGGGCGATGCCGAAGTCGATCAGCAGCGGGCCGTCCAGGGTGAGCAGGACGTTGGACGGTTTCACGTCCCGGTGCACCAGGCCCAGCTCGTGCACCGCGGCCAGCGCCTCGCCGAGCCCGGCCCCCAGCACCCGTACGGTGTGGTCCGGCAGCGGGCCGTTGTCCGCGACCGCCGCGGCCAGGGACGGCCCGGCGGCGTAGGCCGTGGCGACCCAGGGCACCGGGGCCTCCGGGTCCGCGTCCAGGACCGGCGCGGTCCAGGCGCCGCCGACCCGCCGGGCGGCGGCGACCTCGCGGCGGAAGCGGGCCCGGAACTCCTCGTCGAGCGCGAAGTGCGGGTGCACGATCTTCACGGCGACCGTGCGCCCGCCGGCGCTGCGGCCGAGGTACACCCGCCCCATGCCGCCGGAGCCGAGCCGGCCGAGCAGCCGGTACGGCCCCACACTGGTGGGTTCGTCGACTCCGAGCGGCTGCATGGCGCGCCCCTTCCCCCGTGGACCTGTTCCCCCGTGGACCTGTCAATCTCCCAGCAGATTACGCAGGTTCGGGCGCGGTGCGCCGACCCGTGCTACGGCTGGAGCAGATCCACCTTCACATCCGCCGGGAAGCCCGTCGTCGGGCCGACCCGCCGGGCGAACTCGGCGACGGCCGCGAGCTGCGGCTCGCCGAAGCGGAAGTCCAGGGTGGTGAAGTAGCGCTCCAGGACCGCCTCGTCGAAGGCCTCCCAGCGGGCCGCCTGCTCGGCGACCTTGCCGACCTCCTCCAGGGAGAGGTTGCGGGAGGCGAGGAACGCCTCGTGGACCTGGCGGGTGATCAGCGGTTCGCGCTCCAGGTAGTCCCGGCGCGCCGCCCAGACCGCGAAGACGAACGGCAGGCCCGTCCACTCCTTCCACAGCGCACCCAGGTCATGCACGGCGAGGCCGAAGCGGGGCCCGTCGAGCAGGTTGGCCCGCAGGGCGGCGTCCCCGATCAGCACCGCCGCCTCGGCCTCCTGCATCATCAGGCTGAGGTCGGGCGGGCAGCTGTAGTAGTCGGGCCGGACGCCGAAGCGTTCCGCCAGCAGCAGCTGGGCCAGCCGGACGGAGGTGCGCGAGGTCGAGCCGAGGGCGACCCGGGCGCCGTCGAGCCGGTCCAGCGGGACCTGCGAGACGATCACGCAGGACATGACCGGTCCGTCGCAGCCGACCGCGATGTCGGGGAAGGCGACGAGGTCGTCCGCGTGCTTGAGGAACTCGACCAGGGTGACCGGTCCGATGTCGAGGTCTCCCTGCACCAGCTTCTCGCTGAGCTTCTCCGGGGTGTCCTTCGTCAGCTCGAAGTCGAGGAGCGTGCCCGTTCTCGCGAGCCCCCAGTACAGGGGCAGGCAGTTCAGGAACTGGATGTGGCCGACGCGCGGCCGGGTGCGAGAAATGTCCACATCGCGAGGCTAGACCCTGGGGAGTAGGCTTCAGCCCTCGACCCCCGGCGTCAGGCAGGCGTCGCGATCTTCAAACGTCCGGGTGACGTGATCTTGACCTCTATTGCTTTCGGGTGCCCGCGTGCTAGGCTCGCCGCAAGTTGCAGTTTGGTTTCCCTTGCAGTACAGAGCCTGCGGAGCATGTGACCGCGGGCTCTCGTCGTTTTCAGGCGGATGCAGTTGTGCAGAACTCGTCTTCACACTTGCTGGTTCTGGAGCAGGGCAACCCTTTGAGCCCAAGGAGGGCTTATGGCTACCGGAACCGTTAAGTGGTTCAACGCCGAAAAGGGCTTTGGCTTCATCGCCCAGGAAGGCGGCGGCCCCGACGTCTTCGTCCACTACTCCGCGATCAACGCGACCGGTTTCCGGTCCCTTGAGGAGAACCAGCAGGTGTCCTTCGACGTCACGCAGGGTCCGAAGGGCCCGCAGGCTGAGAACGTCACCCCGGTCTGATCTGATCCTCCGATCCGGATCGAGTGCAGTACCCAAGGAGCCCCGCGCCTTTCGGCGACGGGGCTCCTGCCCTTTTCTTCGGCGTCCATTCGGTGAACGCCGCGCGAATTCTCAGATGTGCTGCATGATCAGCACGAAGGTGGTGCCCGGCACCAGCGCCTCGTACGCGTGCGGCACGTCCCCGCGATACGTCATGTAGTCGCCCGGCCCCAGTTCCACGCCCTCCCCTCGCGGCCCCGCCTTCACCCGTCCGGTGCTCACGATCAGGTGCTCGACCGTGCCCGGAATATGCGGCTCGGATTCCCGCGCCGCGCCCGGTTCGGCCCGCAGGTGGTAGATGTCCCGGCGGGCGCCGGGCGGACACGCCGACAGCAGGGCCGCCACGTAGTTCGCCTGTTCGGAGGCGACCGCCGGCCCCTGCCCCGCGCGGATCACCTGCACGGCCGGCACCGGCGGCTCGACGAGTGCGCTGAACGGCACACCCAGCGCCACGCCGAGCGCCCAGAGCGTCTCCACACTCGGATTCCCGCTCGCCGCCTCCAGCTGGGACAGCGTCGACTTGGCGATCCCCGCCCGTTTGGCCAGCTCGGACAGGGACAGCCCGGCGCGGGTGCGTTCGCGGCGCAGGGAGGCGGCGATCCAGTCGAGGGGGAGGCGGGGCGGGGTGCCGTCGGTCATGTCGTTCGCTCCAGAAGTACGATCGTTCGGCTTGACGAACGCTGGGCTGTCTGTTCATTGTAGAAAACATGCGTTCGTTTCTCCGAACAGGCCGGACAGGCCGAGTAGACCGAACAGGCCGAACAGACCGAACCCCCACGGTCCGCTCCCTGGTCCGCGACGCGTCCCTCGTCTGGGTGGCCAGCGGCATCGTCGGGATCTCCTTCGGCGCGGTCTCCGTCGCCGGCGGACTGCCCGTGTGGGCCCCGGTGGTGATGTCGCTGGTGGTGTACGCGGGCTCCGCCCAGTTCAGCGCGGTCGGGCTGCTGCTCGCCGGGAGCGCGCCGTTCGCCGCGGCGGCCACCGGCCTGCTGCTCAACACCCGGCTGGCGGCCTACGGCCTGGCCGTCGCCGACGTCGTCGGCCGGGGCCGCACCGCCCGCCTCCTCGGCGCGCATCTGGTCACCGACGAGACCGTGGCGTTCGCGCTCGCCCAGACCGACCCGGAGCGGCGGCGCACCGCGTTCTGGGTCTCGGGGCTCGGCCTGTTCGCCGTGTGGAACGTCTCCGTCCTGGCCGGGGCGCTCGCCGGCAGCGCGCTCGGCGACACCGCCGCCTACGGGCTGGACGCGGCCTTCCCCGCCGTCCTCGCCGCCCTGGTGCTGCCCGCTCTGCGCGACGACGCCCGGATCCGCCGCTGCGCGCTGCTCGGCGCCTGTGTGGCGCTCGCGGTGACGCCGGCCGTCCCGGCGGGGGTGCCGGTCCTGCTGGCCCTCACCGGGCTGGCACTGTACGGCGGCGCCCGCAGGGAGGCGGTGGCGGCATGAGCGCGACGGTCGCGATGATCCTGGCGCTCGCCGTCGGGACGTACGCCCTCCGGCTGGTCGGTCCGGTGCTGCACGGGCGGGTCGAGGTGCCCGTGCGGGTGCAGGAGCTGCTGTCGGCGGGCGCGGTGGTGCTGCTCGTCGCCCTGCTGGCCACCGGTGCGCTCACCGAGGGCGACGGGTTCGCCGGGTGGGCGCGGCCCGCGGGAGTGCTGGTGGCCGTGGTCCTGGCGTGGAGGCGTGCGCCGTTCGTGGTGATGGTGCTGGGAGCGGCCGGTGTGACGGCGGTGTTGCGAGCGCTGGGCGTGGCGTGAACCGGGCGGTGATGTCAGTGCCGGCGCCTAAGGTCCGTCCCATGACGGACACCGACACGACCGACACGGACTTCCTCGCCACCACCCGCACCTTCTACGACGCCATCGCCGAGGACTACGCCGCCCACTTCGCCGGTGTGATCGCCAACGATCCGCTGGACCGCGCGGTGCTGGCCGCGTTCGCCGAACTCGTGGGCGGTGCCGGGGAAGTGGCGGACCTGGGCTGCGGGCCGGGGCGGGTCACGGCGTATCTCGCCTCGCTCGGGCTGCCGGTGTTCGGCCTGGACCTGTCGGCGTCGATGCTGGCCGTCGCCCGGCGGGAGAACCCGGGGCTGCGGTTCGAGCAGGGCTCCATGCTGGAGCTGGACCTCGCCGACGGGCAGCTGGCCGGGATCGTCTCCTGGTACTCCTCCATCCACACGCCGGCGGACCGGCTCCCCGCCCTCTTCGCCGAGTTCGCCCGCGTCCTGGCGCCCGGCGGGCACCTTCTCCTCGCCTTCCAGGCCGGTGACGAACCCCGCCGCCTCGACCGGCCCTTCGGCCACCCGGTCACCCTGGACTTCGAGCGGCGGCGGCCCGAGCGGATGGCCGAGCTGCTGGAGGGGGCCGGGTTCGCCGTGCGGTCGCGGACCGTGCGGGAGGCGGACGAGGAGTCGGGCGAGTCGACGCCGCAGGCGTTCCTGACGGCCGTAAGAAAGTGACCCGTGATCACGCGAAAAGTGACCCGTGATCACGCGTCGCCCAGCACGGCCCAGCAGTCCTTCCAGGCCGCCTCGCTGAGCAGCGGACGCAGCCGGGTGAACAGCTCCAGCAGCTCAGCGCCCCACCGGGCGCGGAAGGCGGGGCCGAGGGCGGCGAGGTCGAGTTCGTTGGCGGCGGTGAGTTCGGCGATGTCCCGGCGCAGCCGGGCGTCCGGGGGATGCGCGGTGCCGGTGAAGCGGTCGCGCACGGGGGCGCCGGGCTCGGCGAAGCGCGGATAACTGGCGCTCCGGTCGAGGCTCGCGTATCCGTACACGATCGCTTCCGCCTCCACGCCGATCACCTCGGCGAGTTCGGTACGCCGGTCCAGCGGCAGCAGCGCCACGGCGTAGCCGTCGGTGCCGTAGCAGGCGTGGCAGAGGCCGGCGAGCTGGAGGGCGGGGCGGGCGCCCCAGCCGGCGAGCCGGTCGCGGACGCGGTCGAGGTGGGCGAGGAGGGTGCCGCCGCCGGGGTGGCCGACGGCGTCGGCGCCGGAGCGGCGCAGCAGTTCACGAGCGTCCTGGACGGCGTGCGACACGAGCCAAGTCCCCTTGTCGGCAGGTGGTGTGGGTCGGCACCCGCCCCCGCCCCGCCTTCGGTCCGGACCCCGGCGGGGCCTGGAGCGGGTTGCCGCCCGGGCCCTGCGGAGATCGTCGTACACCCCCTGACGCCTAGTCAATCCTAAGGAATACTGCCCATATCCAAGCGATACCTTGGGTGTCATGACGCTCGACGACCTCCGTGTGTTCGTGGCCGTGTGCCGCGCCGGGAACCTCAGTGCCGTGGCCCGCGATCTGGGGTGTACGCAGTCGGCGGTGAGCCAGCACGTCAGACGGCTGGAGCGGGAGACGGGAGTGAGCCTGCTGGAGCGGCGCCCGCGCGGGGTGGTGCCGACGGCGGCGGGCCGGGTGCTGGAGGCCGCCGCGACGGAGGGCATCGCCGGGCTCGACCTGGCGCTGCGGCGGCTGCGGGACCTGGCCGACGGGGAGACCGGCTCCGTGCGGGTGGCGACCGGGGCGACGACCGTACGGCACTTCATGGCGGACGCCATCGTCGACTTCCGGCGCCGGCACGCCGGCGTCAGCCTGGAGTTCCGCACCGAGAGCTCCAGCCGCGCCTGCTTCGACGCGCTCACCGACAGCGACCTCGACCTCGCCTGGATCACCCTCGGCCCGCCGGTGCGCGGCATCGAACAGCGCCCGGTGGCCGACCTGCCCTGGGTGCTGGCGGTGAACGCCGACGATCCCCTCGCCGACCGACCCGCCCTCCCCCCGGAGGACCTGACGGACCTCCGCCTGATCCGCCTCCCCCCGAACTCCACCTCGGCGGCCCACCTGGACGCCGCCTGCGCCGACCTGGGCGTCCGCTGCGGCTACGACACCAGCGTCGCCGACTGGGACACGGCCCTGCTCCTGGCGGAACTGGGCCTGGGCCGCGCGCTGGTCCCCGCCCTGCCGGGGCCCCGGGGCACCACCGGCGGCACGGGCCTGCGCCTGGTCCCCGTCCCCGCCCTGCGCCCGCTGACCGTGGGCTGGGCAGTGCGCCAGTGGGACGCGCTCACCCCCCAGGCCAGAGCCTTCGCCGACACGGTCGCCGCGCGGTGCCGGGCAACCATGCCACCGGGCGCCTGAGCCCCGGCCCGCGCGGAGCCCGGGGCCCCTCGGTCAGGAGCCGTACAGCGCCTCCACCTCACCCGCGAAGTCGCGCAGGATCACCGCCCGCCGCAGCTTCATCGAGGGGGTCACATGGCCGGCCTCCTCCGAGAAGTCGACGGGGAGGATCGCGAACCGGCGGATGGACTCCGGGCGGGAGACCAGCTTGTTGGCCTCGTCGACCGCCCGTTGCAGGACCGCCCGCAACTCCTCGTCACGGGTGAGGAGTTCGGCCGGCACCGGGTGCCTGCCGTTCATCCGGCGCCAGTGCGTGACGCCGTCCATGTCGAGGGTGATCAGCGCGGTGACGTAGGGGCGGCGGTCGCCGACCACGACGCAGTGGGAGATCAGGGGGTGCCGCCGGAGCCAGTTCTCCAGCGGCGCCGGGGCCACCTGCTTGCCGCCGGCGGTGATCAGGATCTCCTTCTTGCGGCCGGTGATGGTCAGATAGCCCTCGTCGTCGAGGCGGCCGAGGTCGCCGGTCGGGAACCAGCCGTCCGGCGTCGCCGGGACGACCCCGCCCGCGTGCGGGTCCCAGTAGCCGCGGAACACCTGCCCGCCGGAGAGCAGCACCTCGCCGTCGGCGGCGATCCGCACCCGGGTGCCGGGCAGCGGCCAGCCGACGGTGCCGAGGCGGGGCTTGAGCGGCGGGGTGACAGTCGCGGCGCCGGTCGTCTCCGTCAGGCCGTAGCCCTCGTAGACCTCGATGCCCGCGCCCAGGAAGAACGCGGCGAGGTCCCGGCCCAGCGGTGAGCCGCCGCAGATCAGGTAGCGGAGCCGGCCGCCGAGCGCGTTGCGGATACGGCGGTAGAGCAGCGGGTCGTTGAGCGCGCGGGCCGCCTTCAGGGAGGCGCCGGGTCCCGGACCGGTGCCGTGCCGGCGGGCCTCGACGGCTTCCCCGTACCGGCGGGCCACGTTCACCGCACGGTCGAACGCGCCCACCTTGCCGCCCCGTTCGGCGGTGGCGCGCGCGCTGTTGAAGACCTTCTCCAGCATGTACGGGATGGCCAGCAGGAAGGTCGGCCGGAACGCGGCGAGGTCCGCCAGCAGGTCCTCGGCCTTGAGGCTGGGCGCGTGCCCGAGCCGTACCCGGGCACGCACGCAGGCCACCGCGACCATCCGGCCGAAGACGTGCGACAGCGGCAGGAACAGCAGAGTGGCGGGCTCCTCGTCGGTGCGCGCCTTGAAGACGGGGTAGAGGAGTTCGATCGCGTTGTCGACCTCGGCGAGGAAGTTGCCGTGGGTGAGCGCGCAGCCCTTGGGGCGGCCGGTGGTGCCGGAGGTGTAGACGAGGGTGGCGAGGGTGTCGGGGCTCAACACGCCCCGTCGTACGTCGACTTCCTGGTCCGGGACGGCCGCGCCCCGCTCGGCCAGACCCGCCACATGCCCCTGCTCCATGACCCACAGGTGCCGCAGACCGGGCAGCCGCTCCCGTTCGGGCCCGAGCGCGGCGGCCTGCGCGGCCGTCTCGGTGACGAGGGCGACGGCACCGGAGTCCTGGAGGATCCAGTGGGTCTGGAAGACGGAGGAGGTCGGGTACACCGGCACGGTGACCAGCCCGGCGGCCCAGGCGGCGAAGTCGAGCAGAGTCCACTCGTAGGTCGTCCGCGCCATGACGGCGATCCGGTCGCCCGGCGCGAGCCCCTCGGCGATGAGCCCCTTCGCCACGGCGAGCACCTCGGCGGCGAATCCGGCCGCCGTCACATCCGCCCAACCGCCGTCCGCGGTACGTCGGCTGAGCACCGCCTGCGCGGGCACCGCCGCCGCGTTCTCGAACGGCAGGTCGGCGAGCGAGCCGTGCGTCACGGGCGGCACCAGCGGCGGTACGGCCACCTCGCGCACCTCGCCGTCCAGCCGCCGTAGCTCGGGTTCGACGAGGACGGGGCCGCCGTCCGGGTCGTAGTCGAGGGCCGACGCGTTCGAGGCGGGCGGCAGCGGCTGGGACGAGTACGAGATGGGCATGCGGCTCCTCCGGGCGGCTCGTGGCGTTACCGCCGGTAGGACGGGGATCCTACGGCGCCCGCGTGAGGGGCCTGTGCGGGTTGTCGGGTGGTTCGGCGACGATCCCGGGCCGGGCGTGTAACGCCTTACCTGCGGTAACCTTACTCGAAAGTAAGCACTGCGCACCCGCCTCAGGGAGCCCCGCCCATGCCCACACTCGCCGGTTCCCTCGCCCGCGGCGCCCTGCTGTCCCCCTTCAAACGCCCCCGCCCCGACGCCGACTTCCCCCGCACCCCGCTCGCCCTCCCCCGGATCCGCATCGACCTGGCCAGGCTCGCGGCCTACGAGCGGATCTGCGGCTTCCCGACCGGCGACGACGCCCTGCCGCCGACGTATCCGCACGTCCTGGGCTTCCCGCTCGCCCTGCGGCTGATGAGCCGCCGGGACTTCCCGCTCCCGCTGCTCGGCCTCGTCCACACGTCCCTCGACCTCACCCGGTACGCCGCCCTCCCGGCCACTGGCGAGTACGGACTCACCGTCCACGTCGAGGGATTGGCGCCCCACCGGCGGGGCACGGAAGCGACCGTGCTCACCGTCCTCCGGGCGGGCGAGGACGTCGTGTGGGAGTCACGCAGCACCTATCTCGCCCGGCACCGCACCGACCACCCTGCCGGCAAGGCGACCGCTCCGGACGACGCCCCGCCGCCCGCGCTCGCCGAGTGGCGTCTCGGCGCCGACCTCGGCCGCCGGTACGCCGCCGTCTCCGGCGACCGCAACCCCATCCACCTCCACCCGCTCACCGCCCGCCTCTTCGGCTTTCCCCGGCCGATCGCGCACGGCATGTGGAGCGTGGCCCGCTGCCTCGCCGCGCACGGCACACCGGAGGCGGTGCTGGTGCGGGCACGGTTCCTGGCGCCCGTACCACTGCCGGGCACGGTGGAATACGCGGCGCGCGGCGGGCGGTTCGAGCTGCGCGGCGGCGGCCGGGTCCACCTCACCGGGGCAGTGGACCGCCTCGCCTCAAGCGGACCGCGGCGGTGACCACACCCGCCCCTCCAGCAGCCCGCCCAACCCCGCCCACGCGAAGTTCATCAGCGTCGCCGCCGCCTGCCGGGCGGTGACGCCGGGGGTGGCGTTGGCCCAGGCGGCGAGCGACTCGGCGGCGCCCACCAGGGACTCGGCGAGCCCGGTGATCTCCCGCTCGGGATGCGCCTCGGGGGCAGCCTCGGCGATCAGCCGGGTCACGAACGCCACCGCCTCCGCACGCATCGCGGTGACCTCGGCGGCGAACGCGTCCCCGTGGGTGCGGGCCTGGACATGCAGCACGGACCAGCCGTCGGGGTGGTCCGCGGTGTGCGTGAAGAACGCCAGCAGCCCGTCCCACAGTTGGCGGTCGGGCGGCAGCGCCGGGTCGATGCCGGCCCGGACGGCCGCGATCAGCGCCCGGGCCTCACGGCGGACACAGGCGCTGAACAGCTCGTCCTTGGAGTTCAGATACAGATACACCAACGGCTTGGACACGCCCGCGAGTTCCGCGATGTCGTCCATGGAGGCCGCCATGTACCCGCGTCGGCCGAAGATCTGTACGGCGGCGTCCAGCATCTGCCGCTCACGGACCGCACGCGGCATCCGCCTGGTCTTCACGGAACCCATGCGGACAGCGTACGGTCCGTGCCGCCGCGTTACTGACCCTTCGTTCAGGCCGCGGCCTTGACGGCCTGCGACGCGTCGGCCGGCTCGTCGACCGGAGAGCCGCCGCCCACCGAGTCGTACGCCGCGCGGTCGAGCAGGCCCTCCCGGGCGGAGACGACGACCGGGACGAGCGCCTGGCCGGCCACGTTGGTGGCGGTGCGCATCATGTCGAGGATCGGGTCGATGGCGAGCAGCAGACCCACGCCCTCCATGGGCAGGCCCAGCGTCGAGAGGGTGAGGGTCAGCATGACCGTGGCGCCGGTGAGGCCGGCGGTGGCGGCGGATCCGACCACGGAGACGAACGCGATCAGCAGGTAGTCGCCGACGCCCAGCTGGATGTCGAAGATCTGCGCGACGAAGATCGCGGCGATCGCCGGGTAGATGGCGGCGCAGCCGTCCATCTTCGTGGTGGCGCCGAACGGCACCGCGAAGGAGGCGTACTCCTTCGGCACGCCCAGCCGCTCGGTGACCTTCTGCGTCAGCGGCATGGTGCCGACGGAGGAGCGGGAGACGAAGGCCAGCTGGATGGCGGGCCAGGCGCCCTTGAAGAACTGGACCGGGTTGGCCTTGGCGGCGGTCGCGAGGAGCGCCGGGTAGACGCCGAAGAGGACGATCGCGCAGCCGATGTAGATGTCGGCGGTGAAGGTGGCGTACTTGCCGATCAGGTCCCAGCCGTAGGTGGCGATGGCGTGGCCGATGAGGCCGACGGTGCCGAGCGGGGCGAGCCGGATGACCCACCACAGGGCCTTCTGCAGCAGCTCCAGGACGGACTCGCTCAGGGCCAGGATCGGCTGGGCCCGGTCGCCGAGCTGGAGGGCGGCGACACCGGCGACGGCGGCCATGAAGACGATCTGGAGCACGTTCAGCTCGGTGAACGGCGTGATCACGTCGGTCGGGACGATGCCGGTGAGGAAGTCGATCCAGGAGCCGGTCTTCTCGGGCAGCTCACCGTCCTTCGGGGTGAGGCCGGTGCCGGCGCCGGGGTTGGTGACCAGGCCGATGGCGAGACCGATGGCCACCGCGATCAGCGAGGTGATCATGAACCAGAGGAGGGTGCGGCCGGCCAGGCGGGCCGCGTTGTTGACCTTCCGCAGGTTGGTGATCGAGACGAGGATCGCGAAGAAGACGAGCGGGGCGACAGCGAGCTTCAGCAGCCCGATGAAGATGTCACCGACCTTCTCCAGGGTGGTGACCAGCCAGGACACGTCCTGGCTGCGGGCTATCCAGCCGAGCGCGACGCCCAGGGCGAGGCCGGCGAGTATCTGGGCCCAGAAGGGCACCTTGAAGGACTTGGGGGACACGGACGGGGACATGCCTGCGACGTTAACACTTAAACTTTGGGAACCTCAAAGCCTGCCTTTGAGAGGCGGGGAGGCGAAATGACCCACGAAACGCAAAGTGCCCCGGTGTCCAGGGGATTCGGACACCGGGGCGCGACAGCTGTGTGACGCGTCTTACTCCTGTCAGGAGGTCTGACCCTGCGCGCGGGCCGCGTCGTCGGCGCGGTCCTCCTGGCTGCGGTTGGCCTCCAGGTTGGCCTTCACCTCGTCGACCTTGCGCACGATCCGCTCGGACGCCCGGTCCCGCTCGCCGCGCAGCACCACGAAACTGATCGGCGCGGAGATCACCAGGGCGAGGAGGACGATCCACAGGCCGTTGGAGTCACCGAGACCGCGGGGGGCGATGCCCGAGTAGACGAGGCCCCAGACGACCACCAGGCAGCCCGCGAAGATGCCGAGGCGCATCAGCGTGTATCGGAGCATCTCAATCCACTCTTTCGACTACGAACAGGGCCACCGTCCAGTGAAGCACGACGCCGCCCCGATCTTGCAGGCGGGGCTCAGCCGAGCGGCAGCAGCATGATGACGTCGTCCCGGTCGTCGCCCGGGGCCACCCGGATGCCGGCGGGGACCCGGCCGACCTCCTTGTAGCCGCAGGAGCCGTAGAAGCGCTCCAGGCCGAGCCCGCCCCGGCAGGTCAGCCGTATCGCCTCGATCCCGTCGAAGGCCCGCGCGGCCTCCTCGGCGGCGCCGAGCAGGTCACGGCCGTACCCCTTCCCCTGATGCCGGGGATGGAGCATCACCGTGTACAGCCACACCCAGTGGGTCATCAGCCGGTGGGTGTTGAAGTGGAAGAAGGCGGTGGCGGCGACCCGCCCGTCCTCGTCGTGCCCGACGAGCAGCCGGGCCCGTCCCTCCGCCATCGCCACCAGATGCCTGACCAGCTCGGGCCGGACCGTCTCCCGCTCCACCGGCGGCACGAAGCCGACGGCTCCGCCCGCGTTGGAGACATCGGTCCACAGATCGAGGATGCCGTCACGCAGGTCCGGGGTGACGGCGGGATCGAGCGTAAAGGTAAGGGGCATTCGGCAATATTAGCTGTTACCCATATGGACTCTACGCCAGCACCCGCGCCGCCACCTTGAGATCCGCCACCAGCCCCGCGTACGCGCCCTCCCGGTCGTCCGCGCGCAGCACCGACGACGGATGCACGGTCGGCACCAGCCGCTCCGCGTGCCCGTGGATCTCCCGCTCCAGCACCGTCCCGCGCACCTCGCCGACCCGGAACGAGGACCCCAGCAGCGCCTTGCCCGCGGTGGCGCCGAGGACGACGATCAGCTCGGGCTCCACCAGTGCCAGCTCGGCGGCGAGCCACGGCCCGCAGGCGGTCATCTCCCGCAGGCTCGGCGCCTTGTGGATCCGCCGCTTGCGCGGCTCGGCCTGGGTGAACTTGAAGTGCTTCACCGCATTGGTGACATAGGCGTCACCGGGATCGATCCCGGCCTCGGCGAGCGCCCGGTCCAGCAGCCTCCCGGCCGGCCCGACGAAGGGCCGCCCCTTCCGGTCCTCCTGGTCCCCCGGCTGCTCCCCGACGAGCATCACCCGGGCGTGCTCGTTGCCCGCCCCGAAGACGGTCTGCGTGGCGTTGCGATGCAGCGGGCAGCCCTGACACCCGGCGGCGGCACGACGCAGGGCGTCGAGGCTCCGGGCGCCGCCGGGGACGAAGGGTTCGGCGGTGTACTGGTCTTCGGGGGAGGCGGTGCGGGGACTCACGCGAGCCGAGTACCCAGGGCCGGTGCGCCTACCTGTCAGACCCGCATCGGCTGAGGCGCCTCCCGGCGCCCCGCGTCGGGCCCGTCGAACTCCCGAATGACCTCGTACCGAGTGTTCCGCTCCACCGGCCGGAACCCCGCGTCCCGAATGAGATCCAGCAGATCATCCCGGGTCAGCTTGTTCGGCGTGCCGTAGTTGTCCGCGTCGTGCGTGATCTTGTACTCGACCACCGACCCGTCCATGTCATCGGCCCCGTGCTGCAGCGCGAGCTGCGCCGTCTGCACCCCGTGCATCACCCAGAACACCTTGACGTGCTGGATGTTGTCGAAGAGCAGCCGGGAGACGGCGAAGGTCTTCAGCGCCTCGGCCGGCGTGGCCATGGTGGTCCGCGCCTGGAGCCGGTTGCGGACCTTCCCGTCCTTCATGTCCACGAAGTCGTGCTGGTAGCGCAGCGGGATGAAGACCTGGAAGCCGCCGGTCTCGTCCTGGAGCTCACGCAGCCGCAGAACATGGTCGACCCGGTGGCGGGGCTCCTCGATGTGGCCGTAGAGCATGGTGCACGGGGTCTTGAGACCCTTCTCGTGCGCGAGCCGGTGGATGCGGGACCAGTCCTCCCAGTGCGTCCGGTGGTCCACGATGTGTTGCCGGACCTCCCAGTCGAAGATCTCGGCGCCGCCGCCGGTGAGGGACTCCAGACCGGCGTCGATCAGCTCGTCGAGGATCTCCGACGCGCTGAGCCCGGAAATGGTCTCGAAGTGATGAATCTCGGTCGCGGTGAAGGCCTTGAGCGAGACGTTCGGCAGGGCGGCCTTCAGCTCGCGCAGCGAGCGCGGGTAGTACCGCCACGGCAGGTTCGGGTGCAGCCCGTTGACGATGTGCAGCTCGGTGAGGTTCTCCGACTCCATCGCCTTGGCCAGCTTGACGGCCTCCTCGATGCGCATGGTGTACGCGTCCTTCTCACCGGGCTTGCGCTGGAAGGAGCAGTACGCGCAGGAGGCCGTACAGACGTTGGTCATGTTGAGGTGCCGGTTGACGTTGAAGTGCACGACGTCGCCGTTCTTCCGCGTCCGCACCTCGTGCGCGAGTCCGCCGAGCCAGGCCAGGTCGTCCGACTCGTACAGCGCGATGCCGTCCTCGCGGGTCAGCCGCTCACCGGAGCGGACCTTCTCCTCCAGCTCGCGCTTGAGCCCGACGTCCATGCGATTCGCCTTTCTACGACCGACAGCTGCCGGAAACCGACCCGGCACCGAAACCGTACGCCTATACCTCTTCCGGCAATTCACCCACCCGGTTCTCCCACTTGGTGGAGAGCACGATGGTGGTACGGGTCCGGGAGACGCCCTTGGTCCCGCTGAGCCGCCGGATGATCTTCTCCAGCCCGTCCACGTCGGTCGCCCGCACCTTGAGCATGAACGAGTCGTCACCGGCGATGAACCAGCAGTCCTCGATCTCCGGCAGGTCCTTCAGCCGGCGTGCCACGTCCTCGTGGTCGGCGGCGTCGGAGAGCGAGATGCCGATCAGGGCGGTGACGCCGAGGCCGAGCGAGGCGGCGTTCACGGTGGCGCGGTAGCCGGTGATGACACCGGCCGCCTCCAGCCGGTTGATACGGTCCGTGACGCTGGGGCCCGACAGGCCGACGAGGCGTCCCAGCTCCGCGTAGGAGGCCCGGCCGTTCTCCCTCAGGGCCTGGATGAGCTGCCTGTCCACCGCGTCCATGCGATTCGAAGCCTTCCGCTGAAGAAATCTGAGAAATGAGAGCGTGTGGGGGGTCAGTCGTCACGGGAGCCGCCGCCGAGTTCCCCCTCCCAGCGGCGGTAGAGCGTGTGGCGGACACCGGCCGCGTCGAGGACCCGGCCCGCGACGAAGTCGACCAGGTCCTGGATGTGGGTCGCGCCCGCGTAGAAGGCGGGCGAGGCGGGCACGACGACGGCGCCGGCGTCATCGAGTGCGACGAGATGCCGCAGGGTCTGCCCGTTGAGCGGCGCCTCGCGCACGGCGACCACGAGGGGCCGGCGCTCCTTCAGCACGACACTCGCCGCCCGCTGCAGCAGATCCTTGGACAGCCCGAGCGCGACCCCGGCCACGCAGGCGGTCGACGCCGGCACGATGATCATGCCCTTGGCCGGATACGACCCCGAGGACGGCCCGGCGGCCAGATCCCCGGCGCTCCAGTAGCGCACCCGATCGAGCTCGACCTCGAAGGCATCCGGCTTCCCGTCCGCCCCCCGAGCCAGCCATTCCCCCAGGTCATCCCGCCACCGCGCGTCCCGGAA
The DNA here is from genome assembly GCF_055572035.1 of Streptomyces sp. NPDC030838. Classification (NCBI taxonomy): domain Bacteria; kingdom Bacillati; phylum Actinomycetota; class Actinomycetes; order Kitasatosporales; family Streptomycetaceae; genus Streptomyces; species Streptomyces sp. NPDC030838. Next base: position 660,659 of record NZ_JBVIED010000002.1, read on the forward strand.
GGAAATCCCGGTCTCGTCGAGCAGCGTGAGCCGCGAAGCCCGGCTGACCACCAGATCGACGCTCTCCCCGGCATCCAGCAGCCCCCGCAGCACAGCCGCCGCGTACGGCGTCCCGGACGCCCCGGACACCCCCACGATCCAAGGCGTGCGCTGCGATTCTCCTGCGTTCACATCTTGAGCGTACCGGTGCGTCCGCCGGGGCTCAGGCCGGGTGGGAGGCCATGCGGTCCACAGGAAGCCCGTAGTCAGACCGTCAGACCCCGAACCAGAAGATCCAGCAGCGCACACACGAACAGGGCAATGCCGATGAAGCCGTTGACGCTGAAGAACGCCCTGTTCAGGCGGGACAGGTCATGGGGGCGGACGATCGTGTGCTCGTAGACGAACGCTCCCGCGACGATCAGCAGGCCCAGCCAGAAGAAGGGGCCGGCGTCGGTGGCGAGGGCGTACCAGGCGAACAGGGCCGTTGTCACCGCGTGGCACACCCGCGCGGCCCAGATAGCCGCCGGGATGCCGAAGCGGGCCGGGACCGAGCGGACGCCGATCTCGCGGTCGGTGTCGACGTCCTGGCAGGCGTAGATCAGGTCGAAGCCGCCGATCCAGATGCCGACCGCCAGGCCCAGGATCACCGCGTCCCAGGACCACTCCCCGGTGATCGCCAGCCAGCCGCCGACCGGGCCGATGGCCTGGGCGAGGCCGAGGATGGCCTGGGGGTAGTTGGTGAAGCGTTTGCCGTAGGGGTAGACGACCATCGGGACGACCGCCACCGGGGCCAGGGCCAGGCAGAGGGGGTTCAGGAGCGCCGCCGAGCCGAGGAAGATCACCACCGCGATCAGGGCGCCGGTCCACGCGTGCTTCACCGACATCGCGCCCGTCACCAGTTCGCGGTGCGCCGTGCGCGGGTTCCGGGCGTCGATCTCGCGGTCGATGATCCGGTTCACCGCCATCGCGAAGGTGCGCAGGCCGACCATGCAGATCGTGACCAGCAGCAGCCGGCCCCAGTGGATGTTCCCGTCCAGCTGGAACATCGCCGTCAGCGAGGCGATGTAGGCGAAGGGGAGCGCGAAGATCGAGTGTTCGATCATCACCAGGCGCAGAAACGCCTTCGTGCGGCCCGGCTGGGGCATCGCTGCCGACGCGGTGCTCACAGGCCGTACTCCTTCCACCGGCGGTCGACCAGCGCCGCGGTCTCCGGGTCGGACTCCACCATGTCCGGCCAGCCGCCGTCGCGCGTATAGCCCTCCTCGGGCCACTTCCTCGTCGCGTCGATGCCCGCCTTGCCGCCCCAGAACTGCTGGTAGGAGGCGTGGTCCAGGTGGTCGACGGGGCCTTCCACGACCGTCAGGTCACGGGCGTAGTCCGTGTTCCCCAGCGCCCGCCAGGCGACCTCGTGCAGGTCGTGGACGTCGCAGTCCGCGTCGACGACCACGATCAGCTTCGTCAGGGACATCATGTGCGCGCCCCAGATGGCGTGCATGACCTTCTGCGCGTGCTTCGGGTACTTCTTGTCGATCGAGACGATCGCGCAGTTGTGGAAGCCGCCCGCCTCCGGCAGGTGGTAGTCCACGATGTCCGGGACGATGATCTTCAGCAGGGGGAGGAAGAAGCGCTCCGTCGCGCGGCCCAGAGGGCCGTCCTCCGTCGGGGGGCGGCCCACCACGATCGATTGCAGCAGCGGGCGCTTCCGCATCGTCACGCAGTCGATCCTGAGGGCCGGGAAGGGCTCCTGCGGGGTGTAGAAGCCGGTGTGGTCGCCGAAGGGCCCCTCGGGCAGCATCTCGCCCGGCTCCAGCCAGCCCTCCAGGACCACCTCCGCCTGCGCCGGCACCTGGAGCGGGACCGTCTTGCAGTCCACCATCTCGATCCGCTTGCCCGCGACGAAGCCGGCGAAGAGGTACTCGTCGATGTCGCCGGGGAGGGGGGCCGTGGACGCGTACGTCACGGCCGGCGGGCAGCCGAAGGCGATGGCGACCGGGAGGCGCTCCCCGCGCCGCGCCGCCACCTGGTAGTGGTTCCGGCTGTCCTTGTGGATCTGCCAGTGCATGCCGATGGTGCGCTTGTCGTGGCGCTGGAGGCGGTACAGGCCGAGGTTGCGGATGCCCGTCTCCGGGTCCTTCGTGTGCGTCAGCCCCAGGTTGAAGAAGGAGCCGCCGTCCTTGGGCCAGGTGAAGAGGGCGGGGAGCCGGTCGAGGTCGACGTCGTCACCGTGCAGGACCACTTCCTGGACGGGCGCGTTGTCGGACTTCACCTTCTTCGGCGGTACGTGCGTCATCGCCCCGAGCTTGCCGAAGGCCTCCCGCACGCCCACGAACCCGTGCGGCAGCTCCGGCTTGAGCAGCCCGCCGATCTTGTCGCTGATCTCGCCGTACGACTTCAGCCCGAGCGCCTTCAGCAGCCGCCGGTCGGTTCCGAAGACGTTCATGGCGAGGGGCATCGACGAGCCCTTCACGTTCTCGAAGAGGAGAGCGGGGCCACCGGCTTTGTTCACCCGGTCGACGATCTCCCCGACCTCCAGATGGGGGTCGACCTCCACCTTGATGCGCTTCAGGTCTCCCTCGCGCTCCAGTGCCCTGAGCAGGGAGCGAAGATCGTCATAAGCCATGGGGTCAAGTATCCCCGAGGGGCTACCCTGGCCCCGTCACGGGGGCCGCGCGCGCGATTCCCGACCGCCGTACCACTGGGGGTGCACCGATGCTCCGGGTTCTGATGTTCGTCGTGCCACTGGCGCTGAGCGTGTACGCGTTCATCGACTGCATCAGCACGGACGAGCAGGACATCCGCCACATGCCGAAGCCGCTGTGGGCGATCCTCGTCCTGCTGTTCCCCCTGGTCGGGTCGATCTCCTGGCTGATCGCGGGCAAGAAGCGGGCGCTCGCCGCCGACGGCTGGTCCGGGGTCCGGACCAACCGCTCCCGGCAGTGGGTCGCCCCCGACGACAACCCCGAGTTCCTGAAGTCCCTCGACAAGGACGACCCCGACGAGGACGGCGGGAAGCGGAAGCGGGACGAGCCCTGACGTGGAGCTGCGGCTGCTGGTCACCTTCGAGAAGGTCGCGACCGTCCTGAGCTTCACCCAGGCGGCGGCCGAGCTGACGTACGCCCAGTCCAGCGTGACCAGCCAGATCCGTGCCCTGGAGTCCTCGCTGGGCACGGAGCTGTTCGACCGGCTGGGCAGCCGGATCCGGCTGACGGAGGCGGGTGAGCGGCTGCTGCCGTACGCCCGGCAGATCCTGGAGCTGACGGAGGAGGCGCGGGCGGCGGTCGCGGGCGCCGAGGAGCCGTCGGGTTCGCTGGTGGTCGGCACAATGGAGTCCCTGACGAACCATCGCCTGCCCCCGCTCCTGGAGTTCTTCCACCACCGCTATCCGAAGGTCCGCCTCTCCCTCCGCACGACGATCGGCGACGAGACCCGGCAGGCCCTCCGCCAGGGCACCTACGACCTGGGCTTCCTGATGGAGCGGGAGACCGAGCACCCCGGCCTGGAGACCGAGGTGCTGGCGGTGGAGCCGCTCGCCCTGGTCGCCGCGCCCGGTCATCCGCTCGCCGGCCGCCCGCTGACCACCGCCGACCTCACCGCCCAGTCCCTGCTCGCCACCGAGCCCGGCTGCGCCTACCGCGACCTCTTCGAGCGGGAGCTGACCTCACTGGCTCCCGTGACCTTCATGGAGTTCGGCACCATCGAGGCGACCAAGCGGGCGGCGGCGGCCGGTCTCGGGATCTGTCTGCTGCCCGAGATCACGGTCGCCGCCGAACTCGCCGGGGGCTCGCTGGTGCGGCTGGACTGGGAGCCGCCGTTCACGCTTCGGACGCAACTGGCGTGGCGGTCCGGGAAGCGGCTTCCGGCGCACGCCCGGCTGTTCCTCGAGCAGGCGCGGACGCTGGTGTCCGAGCAGGGCGAGCAGGAGCGGCGCCCTTCCCCAGCGTGACCTTGAGGCTCGCCAGCACGATCAGCGGCACGCCCAGCGCCTGCACCAGCCCGATGTGGTGGCCGTACACCGCCCAGTCCATCACCATCGCGACCGCCGGGTAGACGAAGGCCAGGACGGCGATCTTCGCGGTGGGCAGCTGGGCGTACGCGGCGTACATCAGCACGTACATCAGCCCGGTGTGGATGACCCCGAGTCCGACCAGCCAGCCCCAGTCGGCGCCGGTGCCGCTCATCGCGCCGAAGTTGGCGAAGGGCAGCAGCAGCGGGATGCCGACGAGGACCTGGACCAGGGCGATGAGGTGCGGGCGAACCCCGGTGATGCGCTTGGTCACCACGGTGGACAGGCCGTACAGCAGCGCGGCGAGCAGCGCCTGCCCGAGGCCGAGCAGATATCCGCCGCCGCTCGTGAAGTCGCCCGGGGTGACGCCGGAGACGAGGATCAGCCCGGCGAAGGCGAGGGCGATCCAGCCGACCTTGGCGGCGGTGAGCCGCTCCCGGAAGAACAGGGCGCCGAGCAGCACCACGTAGAACGGCTGCGTGTGGTAGACGACCGTCGCGACGGAGATGGACGTGGTCTCGTACGACTGGAAGAGGAACACCCAGTTGAAGACGATGAACACGCCGCCGAGCACCGCGAGTCCGAGAGTGCGCGGAGTGAAGCCGTGGTCCCGGAGCCAGCCGCGGGCGAGGACGTAGCCGCCGAGGGCGAGGGCGCCGAACAGGACGCGGAAGAAGACGACGTTGAACGGCGAGGCGCCGGACTCGACGACGAAGACGCCGAGGGTGCCGGAGAGCACCATGGCGGCGGTCAGCTGGGCCGTGCCCTTGCGCTGCGAGGGGGTCTGTGAGGTCATGCCCATGAAGCTACGAGCGGGCATCCGCCCTGGTCCACGCGCCAGTGGGGCGTCCTGCCGATGGGCCCATCGGCCGCGGCGATGACCTCAGGTCGTGGCCGTCTCGTCCCGCAGGACCAGCTCCAGCAGTCCCGGGAAGCGGGCGTCGAACTCGGCCCGCCGCAGCCGGTTGACCCGGCGCGGTCCCTCGTCGCGCTGCTCGACGAGCCCGGCGCCGCGCAGCACGGAGAAGTGGTGGCTGAGGGCCGCCTTGCCGACGGGCACGTCGAAGCTGCCGCAGGCCCGGCTCCACTCCGGGGAGCCCGCCAGTTCCCGGACGAGGGTGAGGCGTACGGGGTCGGCGAGGGCGGCGAGCGCGGTGAGGACCGGCACGTCGTCGGGGTGGGTGTGCTCGGGAGCGGCCCGATGACTGGTGCTGGTGGTGCGCTGCGCCATGCCGTTTCTCCCGTCTCCCGTCCGCCCCTTGCCGAGTGTTCGATCAGAACCATACACTCAGCGACTGTTCGCTTTTGATTGAACAGTCGGCGGGAGTGTGCCATGCGTGCGGTCGAGTTCCAGGAGTACGGCGGTCCGGAGGTCCTGAAGACGGTGGAGGCCGCCGCACCCGAACCCGGCCCTGGGCAGGTGACCATCGATGTGGCGTACGCCGGGGTGAACTTCGCCGACCTCAAGGCCCGCGCGGACGGCTACCGCGTGCCGAGCCTGCCCTACGTCCCGGGCCTGGAGGTCTCGGGCCGGATCCGGGCGGTCGGCGCGGGGGTCACCGATCTGTCCGTCGGCCAGGAGGTCACCGCCCTGACCCAGAGCGGCGCCTACGCCGAGGTGGCGGTCGCCGAGGCGGCAGCCGTCTTCCCGCTCCCCGAGGGCGTCGGCCTGCGCACCGCCGCCACCCTCCCGACGGTCCTGCCGACGGCGTACGCCCTCGTCCACACCGTGGGCCGGCTCCAGCCCGGCGAGACACTGCTCGTGCAGGGCGCGGCGGGCGGCATCGGCACGGTGGTGGGGCAGTTGGCGCGGGCGGCGGGCGCGGGCGCGGTGTGCGGCGTGGTGTCGTCGGCGGCGAAGGCGGCGTACGCGCGTGAGTACGGCTACGACGAGGTGTTCGTCGGCGAGTTCGCGCAGGCGGTGCGGGAGGCGACCGGCGGGCGGGGCGTGGACCTGGCCCTCGACCCGGTGGGCGGGGAGACCCTGAAGGCCTCCCTCGCCTCGCTCGCCCCCTTCGGACGGCTCGTCTCCTTCGGCAACGCGAGCGGCGCCGAGCCCTGGGCGGTCGGCCAGGCGGACCTCGCCGGGACGGGCCTGACCGTCTCCGGCTTCTCGGTCCTCAGCCTGGCCCGCACCGCCCCCGCCGAGCTGCGCTCCCTCGCCGCGAAGGCGTTCGCCGCCGTGGCCGCCGGGACGGTCTCCCTGCCGGTCACCGCGGAGTTCCCACTGGACCAGGCGGCGGAGGCGCACCGCCTGATGGGCAGCCGGTCCAGCACGGGCAAGCTGCTGCTGCGGGTGGCGGTCGACTGAACCATGTATTGAAACGCCTGATCCAAAACAGTAGCCTTCACCGTATGGCCCGACCACGGAACTTCGACGAGGGACGGGCCCTGGACGCGGCGATGCGCACATTCTGGGAGAAGGGCTACGAGGCCACGTCGACCCAGGACCTGTGCGACGCCACCGGACTGGGCCGCAGCAGCATCTACAACACGTTCAAGAGCAAGCACGACCTGTTCGAGCGTGCGCTGGCCCACTACATCGACACCACGACAGCCACCCAGCTGGGCATCCTGGAGGACACCGGCCGCAGCGCCGCTGACCGCATCCGCACCCTGCTCGCGGTGATCGTCGACAGCGAGACGGAACACAAGGCGGGCGGCAGGAGCCTCGGCTGCCTCACCGTGAACACCACGGTGGAACTGGCCGGACGTGACCCCCGGGCGGCGGAACTACTCGAACGGGACACCGCCCGCCGCCTGGCGGCCCTCCGCACGGTTCTCGAACAGGGCCGCCGGGACGGCAGCATCACATCCTCCCGAGACCCCGGGGCCCTCGCCCGCTTCGTCAACGCGGCGATCGGCGGCATGCGAATCTCCAGCCAGGGCGGCGCCGACCGGGCCACGCTGGAGTCGATCGCCGACGTCACGATGGACGCGCTGACCCCCTGAGAAGCACGCCGCCCACCGGCGGCACCTTCTCATGCCCGAGTTTTGTACTGACCTATCCATAACCCATCCATAACCAGCTACGCCCCCTGAAGGAGACCGACCCGTGCCTCGTGCCGTTTACGTCCTGGCGCTCGGCATCTTCGCCATGGTGACCAGTGAGTTCGTGGTCGCAGGGCTGATGCCGCAGATGGCGGACGGACTGGACGCGACCGTCCCGCAGATCGGCTACCTCATCACCGCGTTCGCGGTCGCCATGGCGGCGGGCGGCCCCTTCCTGACCGTCGCCGTAATGAAACTCCCGCCCCGAACGGCCCTCATGACCCTGTTCGCCGTCTTCCTCGCGGGCAACGTCCTGGCCGCGACGGCCACCGGCTACGGCGTCATGCTCGCCGCGCGCATCATCACCGGCATCGCCTCACAGGCCTTCTTCGGCGTCGCCATATCGCTGTGCGTGCAGCTCACCCGACCCGAGGTCCGAGGCCGTGCGATCGCCGTCGCCATGAACGGCCTCATGCTCGGCACGCTCCTCGGCCTGCCCCTGTCCACCCTCGTCGGCGACCACTACGGCTGGCGCGCGGCGTTCTGGGCGATCACCGTCATCGCCGTGGTCGCGGCGGCGGCGACGCTGTTCGGCGTACCCCGCCTCGACCGCACGGAGGCCGGCGGCGGCTTCCGCAAGGAGGTCCGCGTCTTCCGGCGACCGCGACTGCTGCTCGCCCTGTCCACCAGCACGCTCATCATCGGCGCGACCTTCTCCGCGTTCAGCTACTTCAACCCGATCCTCACCGAGGTCACCGGGTTCTCCACGGGAACCGTTCCCGTGCTGCTCATCGCCTACGGCGCGGCGACCGTCGTCGGCAACACCGTCGTCGGCCGGCTCGCCGACCGCCACACCCTGCCCGTCCTCGCCGTCGGCCTGCTGCTCAACCTGGCCTTCCTCACCGGTTTCGCCGTCCTGGCCGACGTGCCCGTCCCGGCGGTCGTCTGCATGCTCGGCATCGGGCTGGTGGGTGTCACCATGAACCCCGCGATGGTCACCCGCGTCCAGCGCGCGGGCAACGCGGGCCCACTGGTGAACACCGTCCACTCGTCCTTCATCACCCTCGGCGTCATCCTGGGCTCTTCCCTGGGGGCCGTGGCGATCGACGGGTGGGGCTTGCGGGCACCGTTGTGGCTGGGGGCGGCGATGGCCGTCGCCGGGTTGGTGACGGTTGCGCCTCCGCTTATCCGAGCGACGCGGTGAAGTCCGCCCAGGCGGCCCGGGTTATCAACAGCACCGGGCCGTCAGGGTTCTTGCTGTCGCGGACGGGGACGGCGTCGCTGGGAAACTCGGGGGCCACTTCGACGCAGTTGCCGGCGTCGTCGCCGCTGTAGCTGCTCTTGATCCAGGAGGCTGTGCTGAAGTTGTGACTGTTCATGGTCGCGCCCATACCCTTCCATCGCCTCTCTGATCAGGGCGGCAGACTCCGGAGCGGACGGAGCATCAGCCCTGAGAGCATCATAGATTCGGCTCAACTCAGCGACACTGTTTGGGTCGTTGTTGAAGTAGCCATGGCTCAGCGACTCCGAATAGAGCCACCGCTCGCTACTGGGCAGGGTGATCAGCAACATGGGGCCGTTGGGGCGGCGCACCCGGTAGCTGTTGATCGGGACCACCTGGATACGGATGTTCGGACGCTGGCCCACGCTCAGCAGGTGCGCGCACTGATCACGCATCACGGCAGGGTTGCCCACCGTGCGCCGCACACAGCTCTCGTCCAGTACGGCGACGTACATCGGTCCGCCCTCGGCGAGGAAAGGCTGTTGCCGACTCAGGCGGGCCCGAACCCGGTCTTCCAGCAGATCCCCGCTGGCCCTTTGGGCGAGTAGCGCCCGGGCGTACTCCGGTGTCTGCAACAGACCCGGCACGACCATGTCCTGGTACTCGTACAGCGCGGCAGCCTTCCGCTCCATATCGACCCTGCGCGCGAACCAATCCGGATGCTCCACCTGCGGATACCAGTCCACCTTCCCCCACAACCGCACCAACACCCCACCGGTCCGGAGGACTTCATCACACTTCTTCGCGAACGTGTCCGTCGGGACCCGCGTCCCCGCCTCCACCCGCGCCACATGGGACCGATCGCACGGGATCTCCCTCGCCAGCCCTTCCTGCGTCAGCCCCGCCATCTCCCGGAAGTGGCGCAGGACTTCGCCGAACATCTCGGCACTCGTAGCGCCGGAGGCCCCCTCCGCATTCCGCCTGGTCACAGCTTCCCCCTCGTGACAAACAGCCAGTCGCACGCGCCCGGCATTGATACGGGCTGTTCCCCTGCGCAACGCTCGATACACCCAGAGTTACGAAAGGTGCAGGGATGGAACCGGGAACGCTCGTCTACGACCCCCAGACGCGCAAAGTTGGTGAATTCCAGGCCAGGCAGGGCCCCTACGCCCTGCTGCGCCCCGTCGGCGGCGGCCGGGAGTGGGAGGCGGACCCGGCGAGAATCAGGCCCGCGACGCAGGAGGAACGGCTCAGCGCCGGCGTAAGGGCGGCGAACGAGCGGTCCATCGGGCGCCGCATCTTCCGGTACGTGCCGTACTCGATCGTCCAGGACCCCTCCGCGCAGCCGGAGTACGAGGCGTACTGCGTGTCCGGCGAGGACGCGGACTGCGGGGCGACATCGGGGCCGTGCCCGCACCCGGCGGACGTCGAGGAGTGGCAGCGCAAGCACACCCAGGAGACCCGCCACACCCGCTACCGGCGCAGCTTCGCGGACTACGCCGTACTCGAGAGGCAGTAGCCGTCGGGCGGTGAGGGGAACCTTTGGGCCATCGGCAGGTCGCTCGAACGGGCCAGGCCAGACAGCCGACGGCAGGAGCGCGTGATCGGCTGGCTCCAGTGCCCCAGGTCGACGGCCCAAAGAGGAGTCTCCCTATGTCCTGGCAGAACTTTCGAGCGAAGGATCCGGTCCCCGGTGGCCAGGGCTGGTCCCCGGGCCGACTGCCGGCCGTGGCCGGGCTGGCGGCCCTCACCGCGATGGCGCTTCCGTCCCCGTTCGCCCACGCCACCGATGCCGTGCACGTGCGATGCTCGGTCCGGTCTCTCGTCGAGGCGATCGAGGAAGCCAATGGTTCACCGGGCGCCGACACCCTCCGCCTGGCCCGCAAGTGCACCTACAGGCTGACGGCCCCCGCCCCGGACAACGCCGCCAACGGCCTGCCGGCCATCACCAGTGAGATCACCATCGACGGCAACGGTGCGACGATCACACGCGTGCGGTCCGCCCCCGCCTTCCGAATCCTCTTCGTGGACGACACGGGCAACCTGACGCTCAACAGGACCACCATCAGCGGTGGCAAGGCGACCGACTGCCCCAACTTCCCGGGAGGCGGCGTCTGTGGTGGCGGCATTTCCAGCCTCGGCCCGCTGACGGTGAACCACAGCCGGGTGATCCACAACACCGCGGAGTCCGACGTCTTCGCCGAGGGCGGCGGCATCGAAAGCGGTACCGCAGAAGGCACCGGCACGGCGACCTTGAACGACACCGAGCTCAGCGGGAACGCCGCGGTCTACAACGGCACCGTGCAGAGCAGCGCCGCAGGGGGCGGGATCCTCAGCAACGGACCGCTGAGGGTGAAGCACAGCCGCTCGACCGGCAACACCGTTCGGGTCACAGAGAACACCGACAGCTTCGCGTTCGGCTCCGGCATCGCCGGCTTCGCCCAGGCAACGATCGAGAAGACCACGGTCGCTCGCAACCAGTCCAGCGCCCCGGGCGGCTTCGCACGCGCCGCTCTGACCACCGGCGCCGTGCCACCGGACACGATGACCGTGATCGACAGTGTCATCCGCGGCAACAGGTCAAGTGCCCCGGGCGGCTTCGCCCAGGGCGGCGGAGTCGCGAGCAACGCCCTTCTGTCGATGACCGGCACCCGCGTCACCGGCAACCACGCCACCGCCCCGAACGGCGGCACCGCGTGGGGAGGCGGAATCCAGGTCGGCGCCAACGGCGACGTCACCCTGCGCAGCAGTACGGTGCGCGGCAACACCGCCGAGGCCTCCGGCGGCGGCAGCGCTCAGGGCGGCGGCATCAACAACGCGGCCGGCGGCACCGTGGAGATCGATCACTCGAAGATCAGGGAGAGCGCGGTCCGCGCCCCCGGCGCCGGCACCGCCCGCGGCGGAGGTGTGTTCAACGCCGTCGGCTCCACGACCCTGAACAACAGCTCCGTCACCGGGAACAGAGCCGAGGACGGGGGCGGCATCTTCGAAGAGTCCGGCACGGTCACGCTGAACGACACCTGGGTACAGCGCAATCACCCGAACAACTGCGCCCCGCCCGGCCGCGTCCCCGGCTGCACCGGCTGAGCAATCGCGTCGTGGTGAAACCAGTCACTACCTTGCCCCTTGTCCCGGCGGCCCTTGCCGTGTGAGCTGTCCGCCTCCCGCCCCGCCCTCCGGCCCGAGGTCGATCAGCCAGTCGGAGGCGCGTATCACCTCCTCGTTGTGCTCGATCGTCACCACGGAGTGCCCCGCGTCGACGAGCCGTTGGAGGACGTCCAGCAGGCGGGCGGTGTCGGCGGCGTGGAGGCCGGTCGTCGGTTCGTCGAGGAGGTAGAGGGTGCGGGCCGTCGCCCGGCGGCCCAGTTCCTTCGCCAGTTTGATGCGTTGGGCCTCGCCGCCCGACAGGGTCGTCGCGGGCTGGCCCAGGGGCAGGTAGCCGAGGCCCACGTCCGACATGCGGCGCAGGCGCGTCGCGATCGACGGGATGTCCGCGAAGAGCCGCAGTGCCTCGTCGACCGTCGCCTCCAGGACCTCCGAGATGTCATGGCCGTCGTAGCGGACGGACAGCACCTCGCCGCGGAAGCGGCGGCCCTGGCAGGCGGGGCAGCGGACCTCCACCGCGGGCAGGAAGTGCATGTGCACGGTGAGCACCCCGGCCCCCTCGCAGCGCTCGCAGCGGCCGCCCGGCACATTGAAGGAGAAGTGGCCGGCGGTCAGGCGGCCGTTCGAGCGCGCCGCGAACGCCTCGCGGATCGGAGTGAAGGCCTCCGAGTACGTCGCCGCGTTCGAGCGCGGTACGCGGCTGATCGGCTCCTGGTCGATGGTGACGACCTTGCCCAGGTGCTGCCAGCCGTCGATGCCGTCGTGCACGCCGGGCAGGTCGCCGGCGCCGTAGAAGTGGCGGCGGGCGGCGCGATCGACGATGTCCAGCAGGAGGGTCGACTTGCCGGAGCCGGACGGGCCGGTCAACGTCACGAGACGGCCCAGGGGGATCCGTACGGTGATGTCCTTCAGGTTGTGCTCGCGCGCGCCCCGGACGAGGAGGGCCCGTTCCGCGTCTCCCCGCCCCTTCGACGCCGGCGCGGGCAGCCGGCCGGACAGGTACGCCCCGGTCACCGAGCCCTCCGTCCGCCCCACCTGCTCCGGCGTGCCCTCGGCGACCACCCGGCCGCCGTCCCGGCCCGCGCCCGGTCCGATGTCCACGACGTGGTCGGCGGCGCGCAGCACCTCCAGGTCGTGCTCGATGACGAGGACCGTGTTGCCGAGGTCGCGCAGCCTGCGCAGGACGTCGATCAGGCGGGCGGTGTCCGCCGGGTGCAGGCCGATGGTCGGCTCGTCGAGGACGTAGAGCACGCCCGTCAGTCCGGAGCCGAGCAGTGCGGCGAGGCGCAGGCGCTGGGTCTCGCCCGCCGACAGGCTGGGGGTGGGCTGGTCCAGGGTGAGGTAGCCGACTCCGACGTCCACCAGGCGGCGCACCCGCTCGGTGAGGTCCGCGACGACGGGCTCCACGAACAGCCACTCGTCCCGCGTGGAGCGGTCCTCCAGCCCGGCCAGCCAGGCGGCCAGTTCCGTCAGCGGCAGGCGGGTCGCGTCCACGATGCCCAACCCGTGCACGGTCACCGCCCGGCTCTCGGGCCGCAGCCGCGCTCCCGCGCACGACCCGCACGGCTCCTTCACCATCAGGCGTTCGGTCTTCTCCCGGTACTCGACGTCGTCGATCCGCTCGGCGTACCGCCGCATCAGCGCCGTGACCACGCCTTCGAAGCGGCCGGCGGTGACGGTGGCGGGCGGTTCGGTGTCCGGGAAGTGGGTGCGGAACTCCTCGGATTCCACGCCGTGGAGCAGCAGGGTCCTGGTGAACGGGGCCAGTTGGCGGATCGGGGTGTTCGCGGAGAAGGCGAGGCCGTAGTGCTCCGCCGCCGCCCGCAGCAGCGCCACGTTCCGCTCGGTCGCCCTGGGGTGCCAGCCCAGCACCGCTCCGTCCGCCACCGACCGGTTCTCGTCCACCAGCTGCCGTACGTCCGCGCGGATCACCTCGCCCAGGCCGGTGCACTCGGGGCAGGCCCCGGCCGGCTTGTTGAAGGAGAACGTGCCCATCACCAGCTCGGGGACCGGGGTGCCGCAGTGCGGGCAGGGCACCGACTCCGGCTCGGCGTCCTCGTCGTGGGAGAAGGCGTACGCGTGCGCGGGTGGGATGCGCTTCCCGCAGGACGGGCACGGGCGGACGCCGATCCTCGACCACAGCAGGCGGAGATAGGTGAAGACCTCGGTGACCGTGCCGACCGTGGAGCGCGGGCTGCGGTTGGTGTGGTGCTGGTCGACGCTGATGGACGGGGACAGACCGCTGATCGAGTCCACGGAGGGACGGCTGACGAAGCCGGTGACCATGCCCAGCGACTCCATGTACTGCCGCTGGCCCTCCCGGTGGAGGGTGTCGAAGGCGAGCGTGGACTTTCCGGAGCCGGACAGGCCGGTCAGGACGACCAGCTTGTTCTTGGGGAGGGAGAGGGAGACGTTCTGGAGGTTGTGGAGACGGGCGCCGTTGACGCGGATGAAGTCGTCCATGGCTTCAAGTCTTCCATTGAAGTTCCTGTTGGGACTTTCCGCCGGAAAGCCCATCCTGGGTGCGCGTAACCTTCAAATCCGTGAGTGAAAGCAAGCGGCTGCGCCCGGTCGACCTGGCCCGCCTCGCCGGTGTCTCGACCCAGCAGGTCCGCAACTACGAGGATGCCGGGGTGCTGCCGCCGGCCGCCCGCACCGAGTCCGGCTACCGCGCCTTCGGGCCCGTCCACCGGCAGGCTCTGCTGACCTACCGGGCGCTGTCGAAGGGGTACGGGACGACGGGGGCGGCCAGGATCATGCAGACCGTGCACGCCGGTGATGTGCCGGGCGCTCTCGCGCTCGTCGACGCCGCGCACGCCGCGCTGCACGCGGAACGCGTCACGCTGGAGGCCGCCCGCCATGCCCTGGAGACGCTGGCGGGGCAGGAACCGGCGGAACTGCCGCGAGCGGGGCTGCGCATCGGCGAGGTCGCCGCTCTGATCGGCGTACGGACGTCGGCGCTGCGGGTGTGGGAGGCGGCCGGGCTGATCACGCCGGAGCGTGAGCGCGGCACGGGATACCGGGTGTACCGGCCCGTCGACGTCCGGGACGCCCGGCTGATCCACACGCTGCGCCGCAGCCACTACCCGCTGGACCAGATCCGCCCGGTGCTGGAAGGGCTCCGCCGGGAGGGCAGCAGCGAGGCCCTGCGGGCGGCGGTCGCGGCGCGCGGCGAGACGCTGACGGCCCGTACCCGGGCGATGCTCGGGGGTGCGGGCCGACTGTACGAGTACCTCGACGCCTGGGTGCGGGGAACCGCGCCCGCGCCCCCCGGTAGCTGACGTTCCGACAATTTCGTAACCCAACGGACACCACGCGACCTAGTCCGAACCAACTCCCTCTCCTTAACCTGAAGTTGGGGACCGCGTCGGACGGGGGAGGTGCGGCGGTGCACAGACGGTTGCACGGGCGCGGGGCGCTGTTCGGGACGGATCCGCCCGGTCTCGTTCCCCGGCTGGTGGGGCTGCGCCCGCACCAGCACCGTGCGGTGTCCGTCGAGCATCCGCGCGAGGTGCCGTTCGTCGTGCTCACCGGCGCACGCGGGCTCGGCAAGAGCGCCGTACTGGAGGAGTTACGCGACGCCTACCGGGGGCACACGCCCGTCGCGCTGGTCGACTGCGCCGCCCCCGAGTTCGCCGCACCGCCCTCGGGGCGGCCCGCCGACGCCTGGTCGCCGCTCGCGCAGGCGCTGCTCGTCGTCGCCGAACAGCTGGCCGCGCCGGTCACCGGAGCCGGGCGGATCCAGTTCCCGCGGCTGATGTCGGGGCTGGTCGCGGTCGCGGCCGGCGGCTGGGGCGACGCCGACTCCGAGCGCATCCGCAGCGAGGTGGAGCGCATCCTGCTGCTGAACGAGAGCGGGTCGTGGCTGTCGGGCCTCGCCGGGCGGTGGGCCGGGCGGGTCGCCGCCAACGTGGTGACGGCGGTGTCCGGCACCGGGCAGCTGCTGACCGCCGCCATCGAGGCCACCCTCGACTCGCTGTCCGAGGGGTTCGGCAACCGGCGGCACCAGCGGGCCTCCCTCTGGTACCAGGACTATCCCAACGCGGGCGGGCACGCGCGGCGCGGGCTGATGCTGCTCTCCGGCCACTTCCGGGCCGGCGGCACCTCCCGGCAGCACGCCGAGCGGTACCTGGTCCGGGCCCTGCTCGCCGACCTCACCGACGCCTACGCGGGGGTGCTGCCGCGGATGCAGCGCATCGGGCGGCCGATCGTCCTCGTCGACAACGCACAGCACCCGCCCGGGCCGGGTCTGCTGGACGCCGTACTGCGCGACCGCGCCGAGGGCTTCGCCGACCAGGTGGTGTTCGTCGCCGGGCTGCGCGGCACCGGCGAGTTCCTGCGCAGCGCGGTCCGGCGGGAGCTGTCCGAGCTGGCGCGGCGCACCGACTGGAGGCCGGACGCGGGGGCGCCCTCCTCGCGGGCCCTGCTGGTGTCGCTGTCGCCGCTCAGCCCGGACGACACCCTGCACATTGTCGGCGCGGCCTGCGGCGAGCTGCCCGTGCCGCCCCAACTGCCGCACGCGACCCACCGGTTGACCGGCGGGAACCCTCTCGGCATCACCGTCCTCGCCGAGGCCGCCGCCCAGCGGCTGCCCGGACCCGCCTCACCGGCCGAGCTGCTCACCGGCGAGGTACGGCTGGCGCAGGACCAGCCGGGTGCCCCCGCCTACCGGGAGCTCCTCGACCGGCTCGTCCCCGCCGACCGCCTCGGCGAACTCACCGTCCTCGCCGCCGCCCACGACTACGACTCCGCGTGCGCCCTCGCCGACGTCCTGCTCTCGGACGACTTCGGTCCGGCGGACGTACGGGCCCTGCAGACCCGGCTCGCGGAGGAGGGGCTGCCGGTCGTGGCCGGGCAGTTCGTCGGGGACCCGTTCGTACGGACCCTGCTGCTGCTCCGGCTGCACCACCTGGACGCCGACCACGCCCGCTGGCGGCACGCGCACGAGACGCTGATCCGGCACTACGCGCCCGACCGCGACGATGCCGTGCGGGCCGGTTACCGGCTGCACCACCAGCTCGCCCTCGGGGCCGACGCGTCGGCGATCGGTTATCTCCGCGACGCGTTCCCGGTCCTGGACACCCGGACGTGGCTCGCCACCCTCCGCTTCGTCGCATCCGCGCCCTACTTCCACGCCCACGACGCCCAGGGCCGCGACTTCACCGGGCAGGGCGACCGACGGGCGGCGGTCGCGCTCGGGCGGACCGACGCGGCGCACACCGTGCCGGACGGAGCGGACCCGGCGCTGCATCTGCGGGTACGGCGGCTGCTGCACGCGGTGTGGCAGCTGTCCGACCCGCTGGTGCTGCCCGACGCCACGGTCTGCGACCGGCTGCGGTTCGAGCTGGAGCAGCTGTCCAATCTGCGGCCGGCGGCCAACGAGCTGCTGTGGCGGGCTTCCCGGGAGTGGCCCAAGGACGCCCTCGCCGGACGGCCGCTGCGGCTGCCGGTGGACGACGACGACCAGAACGCTGGGGGTGCGTGATGCGACGCGGATTCTGGGTCTGGCTGCGGGAGCACGTCTGGGAGATCCCGCTGCGCCGGTATCTCGCCCTGCTGCTCGCCGCCGCGCTGGTGGCCGGGCTGACCGTCGGCATCCGCACGGCCATGCGCGAGGACAGGTCCTGCGCGCCCGGGGTCGAACGCCTCGAAGACAGCGACGAGTGCGTGGGCGTGTCGACGACGGCGTACGACTTCGGGCAGCCGCGGCTGCGCGAGACGCTGCGGGCCATCGAACGGGAGAACCGTTCCCTCAAGGCGGGCACCTACGTCACCGTCGCCCTCTTCGAGCCGTTCACCGCGACCGACCGCGACACCGTCAACCACGTCCTCCACCAGCTCCAGGGGTCGTATCTCGCGCAGTACCAGGCCAACCACTCGGCCAACGGGCAGACCCCGGCGATCCGGCTGGTGCTCGCCAATCCGGGGGCGACCGGGGAGCACTGGGATCACACCGTCGACGAGCTGGAGCGCCTGGCGAAGGGCCCGGAGCGGCTGCGGGCGGTGACGGGGATCGGGCAGAGCACCGACAACACCAAGAAGGCCGTACTGGAACTGACCCAGCGCGGAATCCCCGTGATCGGCTCGTCCATCACCGCCGACGACCTCGCCAACGGGAAGCACGGCACCGACCCGTTCCCCGGCCTGGCCCGGGTCGCCCCCACCAACACCGACGAGGCCCGTGCGCTCGCCTCCTTCGCCAAGGTGACGGCGGGGCGGGCGCTGCTGGTCTACGACAAGCCGGGCGACCCGTACACGCGCACGCTCCAGGAGTCGTTCGCGCGGCTCATCGAGGGCTCGCCGTACGAGCCGCAGCCGTTCACCCCGCCCGCCGACCGCAGCCAGGAAGGCACCACGGCCAACACCTTCCGGCAGATCACCCACCTGGTGTGCGACACCTCCCGGGAGACCGACACCATCCTGTTCGCCGGCCGCCACACCCAGCTGCGGCAGTTCGTCAACGCGCTCGGCCAGCGCGGCTGCCAGGACCGGAAGTTCACCGTCCTCACCGGCGACGAGGGCTCCTACCTCACCGGCGACCACGACCTCGACCGCGGCGCCCTGCGCAACCTCTCCGTGCGCTACACCGCCCTCGCCCACCCGGACGCCTTCACCGAGGACCCGGTGAAGAGCGGCGGCTCGGCGGCCGACACGAAAGCGCTGAACGGGCTGCTCGCGAGCAGCAAGCGGGAGCCCGTCGGGCCGATCGGTCCGATCACGCTGGAGGACGGTCAGCTGATCATCGCCTACGACGCGATGCGGCTCGCGATCCACGGCATCCGCGAGGCCACGCCGGACGGACGCACCGACCCTCCCCTGACGGACGTGGGGCTCCAGTGGCCGCAGGTGAAGGGCTCACTGCGGGTGAACGGGGCCAGCGGGTGGATCTGCCTGGACGTGCACGGCAACCCGTACGACAAGGCCGTACCGATCGTCGAGCTGACGCCGCAGGGGCAGGCGGAGTTCGTGAAGATCGCGTGGCCGGAGGGGAAGCCGCCGGGGAAGGAGTGTCTGCCGCCGTCGTAGTCACGGGGACGACTGCAGATATTCGATCAGCCGTTCGAAGCGGACCCGCCAGCGTGACTCCGACTCCCCCTCGCCCTCGAACTCGTGGGTGAAGCGGAGCACGCTGGCCTCGTCGCCGTCCCGCTCCAGATGGAAACGGATCCGGCCGGCGCCCTCCACCGTGTACTCGGCGACCCGGTCCACGTCCCACGCGGTCACCCTCCCGGACCCCAGCTCACGGAGGGTGACCGCCCCGCCGAGCCGGTGTTCCAGCTCGTCGGCGGGGGTGAACCAGGCCGCGAGCCCCTCCGGGGTGGAGAACGCGGCCCAGACCGACTCCATGGCCATCGGGAGCCGCACCAGGAAATGCAGGATGTGCGTGTTCCCGTGGGTCTGGCTGGTGCCCTGTTCGATGGATCCGGTCTTTCCGGTCATGACACCAGCGTGGCCCCTGGCGGGGGGATGTGCACGTGGTCAGGGGCGTTGCCCCGGCTCGTCGACGACGGCGCGACGCAGCACGGCCGTATCACTGAGGACCGTGCCCTTCTTCACGTCCGAGAAGTCCTCGCTGGCCACGCTCCGCTCACCCAGGAACTCGTGGGTCTCCTTGTCGAAGATCCACTCGTCCCGGCTGGGGTTGTCGGGGTCCTCCCGGGCGATCGCGACGCCCTTGCGGCCGGCGGCGTCGACCGCGTTCTCGATCACCGTCACGCCGGGGATCCTGGCAACCGCGCGGTAGAGCGCCGCGCTCTGCTCCGGCGGGACGATCGCATGCCGGATCAGGTCGCCGACGAACACGAACATGGCCTGGTAGGGCTCCTGATCGCTGTCGCGGGAACTGACCTCGCGCAGCCAGTCGTACATCTCGTCGGGGTCGGTGGGCAGGGTCGCCAGGTGCTTGTAGTTGGGGGCGTACTCGTAACCCCGCTCGCCGGGCTGGGCGTCGGGGTCCCGCGGCCACTCGCCGCGGCCCGTCTCCCGCATCAGCCCCTCGCGCGTGCCGTCCGCGGAATGCCATACCTCCAGCCGGTGCAGCGGCTGGATCTTCGTCTTCATACCCTCCCCGGTCTGGGAGTAGGAGACCTTGCTGTCGGTGTACACGAACTGGTCGTCCCGGATCTCGCCGTACCGCCCGTCCTGATGCTCCGCCGCCAGCGCGATGTCCTCCAGCAGCGCCACCGCCTCCTTCGACGGGGGTGGGGCGGACTCGCCGGACGGCGTGGCGAGGGTGAGGGTGACCGCGGTGACGGCTGCCACGGTCCCGGCGATCAGTGCGGGGCGCAGCCATGGCCTGCGAACGGATCGTTCCTGCCGGATCTCGGTCATCAGATGCTCCTTGAGCAGTCGGTGACGGCCCGGCGGAAGGTCTCGTTCGGGAAGCTGGTTCATCGGTTTCCCTCCCTGATGGGCCTGACCGCGGTGGTGCGGTCACCCTTCATCTGTCCGCGCCCCGAAGGCGGTTCCATATGTTTCGCGAGCTTTGTTCGGGCACGGGAGAGCCGCGACCGTACGGTCCCCACCGGCACCCCCAGCGCCTCCGCCGCCGCCCGGTAATCCAGCCCCGCCCACACGCACAGCGCCAGCACCTCCCGCTCGGCCCGCCGCAGCTTCGACAAGGCTGTGCGTACGGCGGCCAGCTGTACGGCGTCGTCCAGTCGCCCGGCGACCTCGTCGGCGAAGTCCCGCACCGCCTCCTCGCGCGGCAGCCGCGCCATCGCCGCCGCGTGTCGTCGCGCGGCACGGCGGGTGTTGCGGGCCACGTTGGTGGCGATGCCCAGCAGCCAGGGACGTGGCGAACCGCCGTCCTCGTCCAACCGCTCCCGCAGCCGCCAGGCGTCCAGGAAGGTCAGCGAGACGACGTCCTCGGCGACCGTCCAGTCCGCCGTGAGCCGGTAGGCGTGGTTGTAGACGGAGCGTGCGTATGCGTCGAAGAGTTCGCCGAAGGCGTCGTGGTCCCCCGCGCGGATGCGTTTCCGCAGATTCGTGTCCACGTCTCTGTGCCTGTCCGTACGACGAAGGCCGGTTCCCGTGACTCAGGTCACAGGAACCGGCCTTTCACCGTACGGGAGTTCAGAACCCGGCGGACCGCAGGACGCCCAGGCCGACGTCGGCGTAGGAGTGCTTGCCGGAGACGAAGATGTTCACGCCGTAGTAGTTGAACAGCCAGCAGCCGAAGGCGAGCAGGGCCAGGTAGGCGGCCTTGCGGCCCTTCCAGCCGGCGGTGGCGCGGGCGTGCAGGTAGCCGGCGTAGGCGACCCAGGTGATGAAGGACCAGACCTCCTTGGGGTCCCAGCCCCAGTAGCGGCCCCATGCGTCGCCCGCCCAGATGGCGCCCGCGACGATGGTGAACGTCCACAGCGGGAAGGCGGCCGCGTTGATGCGGTAGGAGAACTTGTCCAGCGAGGCCGCGGCGGGCATCCGCTCCAGGACGGAGGTCGCGAAGCGGCCGGGCTTGCCGCCGCGGGCCAGCTTGTTCTCGTAGGAGTCGCGGAAGAGATAGAGGACCGTGCTGACCGCGGCCAGGTAGAACACCGCGCCGCAGAAGATCGCGGTGGAGACGTGGATGTACAGCCAGTACGAGTGGAGGGCGGGAACCAACTGGTCGCTGGCGGTGTACAAGACGGTGACGGCGAGACCGAGGTCGAGGAGGACCGTGGTGATCAGGAACAGCCCGATCCAGCGGACGTTCTTCTTCAGCGCCAGCAGCAGGAGGTACACACCGACGGCGACGGTGGAGAAGGTGATGTTGAACTCGTACATGTTGCCCCACGGCGCCCGCTCCACCGAGAGGGCCCGCGAGAGCACCCCGCCGAACTCGAGCAGAAAGGCGAGCACGGTGAGGGAGATGGCGATACGGCCGTAGAGGTCGCCCTTCTCGGTCCCCCCGTGCGCCCCGGGACCGTCCGGCACGTCCCGCGCCCCGGCCTGCGCCCGCACCGTGACCTGCGGCCGCTCGAGGACGGCGGTGCCGCCGGCCTTCTTGACGGTCACGGCCGGGCCGCCCGCCTTGGCCGCCGCCGTCTTGGCGGGGGTGAGCGCGGCGGCGGTGCGGGCGACCTTGCTGCGGCTGCCGAAGAGCCATTCGGCGATGTACGCGAAGAAGGCCAGGGTGTAGACGGCCATCGCGGAGTAGATCAGCGTGTTGCTGAGATTCGCGAGGCTTTCGTTCGTCGCGGCGGCGAGAGTCACTTCGGGTCAGACCCTTCGGCAGGTACGGGGGATTCTGAGGGGTCGTCGGCATCGGGCGCACCCGGTGCCTTCTCGTAGAGGATCGCGGCGAGGTCGCCCAGCTCCTCGGGCACCTTGGCGGACTCGCTGCGGCCGAGCCCGGCCATCTCCACCACGGTGACGCCGTCCGGGCCCTCGGTGGCCCGCACCCACACCCGTCGGCGCTGCACGAACAGGGAGGCGGACAGACCCAGGATCGCCACGACGGAACCGGCGAGCGCCCACAGGCCGCCCGGCTCCTGCACGACCTGGAATCCGGCCCACTCCCTGACCTCCCGCTCGAAGGTGATCGAGCCGGCGCCGTTCGGCAGCGTCAGGGTGTCGCCGGGCCTCAGCTGCTTCTTCAGCAGCTCGCCCTTGGCGTTCTTGAACTCCTTGAGGTGGGTCTTGTCCAGCTGGTACACGCTCTGCGGGAGTCCGGAGTTCACGCCGAGGTCGCCGTGGTAGGCGGAGACCGCGAGCACCGGGTTCACCAGCGCGGGGAACTGCGACAGCATCGTGCCGCCGCCGTAGGTCGGCAGGAAGAACAGGTTGAAGCCGAGCTGCTCGCTCTTGCCCTTGGCGTTCTTGTAGCCGTCCATCACCTTGACCACACCGGAGGAGGTGACGTTGCCGTCGAGCGGCAGGAGGGGCACGGCGTCCTGGTAGACGATCTCGCCCTTGCCGTCCCGGACGGTGACGACGGGTGCGTAGCCGTGGCTGACCAGGTAGACCTTGGCGTCGCCGATCTCCAGCGGCTCGTTGACCTCGACGGTGGTCCGGCGCTCCTTGCCGTAGGCGCCGATGCTGTAGGTCAGGTCGGCCTGGTAGGTGCGCGGGGTGCCCCGGTTGGGGCCGGAGGTCTCGTAGGTGCCGGTGAAGTTCTTCAGGTCGAAGCTGAACGGCTCCAGGTCGTCGTTGCTGAAGAGGCTGCCGGACTTGAAGTCGTCGTACATGGGGAGCGCGTTGGAGAACCCGTCCCCCTCCACCATCAGCCTGTTGCCCTCGGACTTGAACAGCTGGCCCCAGCCGAAGGCGATGAGCAGCACGATCAGCGCGATGTGGAAGGCGAGGTTGCCGGCCTCGCGCAGATAGCCCTTCTCGGCGGCGACCGCGTCACCGGCGACATGGGCGCGGAAGCGGCGGCCCTTGAGCAGCGCGAGCGCGGCCTCGCGGACCTCCTCCGGCTTCGCCTCCGTACGCCAGGTGGTGTGGGCGGGCAGCCGGGTCAGCCGCTTGGGGGCGGCCGGCGGGCGGCTGCGCAGCTGGCCGACGAACTGCCAGGTGCGCGGGACGATACAGCCGATGAGGGAGACGAACAGCAGGATGTAGATCGCGGAGAACCACACCGAGCTGTAGACGTTGAAGAGGCCGAGCTTGTCGTAGAGCGGCGCGAGGGTGGTGTGCTGCTCGCGGAAGTCCTCGACCTTGGTGGCGTCGATGCCGGTCTGCGGGATCAGCGAGCCGGGGATCGCCGCGAGCGACAGCAGCAGAAGCAGCAGAAGCGCCACCCGCATCGAGGTGAGCTGCCGCCAGAACCAGCGGAACCAGCCGATCACGCCCAGCGCGGGCAGGTTCGGGGCCTCCTCGCGGGGCGCGGTGGACAGCCGGGCACCGGCGGCACCGTGGTCCTGGACCTGGTCGTCCTGGCCTTTGTCCCGGCCCTTGTCCTGGCCCTCGGGGGCGCTGGTTGTCGTCTTGCTCATGGATCAGATCCCCACAACGAAGCCGTCGGACCAGACCTGCATCTCCTGGACGATGCGGTCCCACGCGCCGGTCAGCAGCAGCACACCGGTCGCGATCATCATGGTGCCGCCGATGCGCATCACCCAGACATAGTGGCGCTTGATCCAGCCGAAGGCGCCGAGGGCCTTGCGGAAGGCGACCGCGGCGAGCACGAAGGGCAGGCCGAGACCGAGGCAGTAGGCGACGGTCAGCAGGGCGCCGCGGCCCGCGCTCGCCTGCTGCATCGCCAGCGCCTGCGCCGAGGCGAGGGTCGGGCCGATGCACGGCGTCCAGCCGATGCCGAACAGCGCGCCCAGCACGGGCGCCCCCGCGAGCCCGGTCACCGGCCGCTTGTGGAAGCGGAACTCGCGCTGGGTGAGCCAGGGCATCAGGCCCATGAAGAAGACACCCAGGACGATCATGAGGACGCCGAGCACCCGGGTCAGGACGGTCTGCTGCTCCCGCAGGCTCTCGCCGAAGTAGCCGAACAGCGCCCCGCCGGAGACGAAGACGGCGGTGAAGCCCAGCACGAACAGCGAGGCACCGGCGACCATCCGGCCGCGCCGGGCCTCGGCGAGATCGGTGCCGGTGACTCCGGTGACGTACGACAGATAGCCGGGGACGAGCGGCAGGACGCACGGGGAGAAGAAGGAGACGAGTCCGCCGAGGACGGCGATCGGCAGGGCGAGCAGCAGCGCCCCGTTCAGCACGGTCTGGTTCGGGTCGGTGACCGCGGCGAGAGTGGCGGTCACGTCACTTCTCCGCCAGGACCGGCTCGATCATGCTGCGCAGCTTCTCTTCGCTCAGCGCCTGCAGAGCCCGCGCCGCGATCTTCCCCTCGCGGTCGACGACCAGCGTGGAGGGGACGAGCTGCGGGTTGAGCGTGCCCTTCTCGAAGCGCAGCAGCAGCTTGCCCGTGGGGTCGTAGAGGCTGGGGTAGGTGATCCCCTGCTCCTTCTCGAAGGCGACCGCGGGGGTGGTGCTGGTGTCGCGGGTGTTGATGCCGACGAACTCGACGCCCTGGTCCTTGACGTCCTTGTAGACCTTCTCGAAGTGCTTGGCCTCGACCCGGCAGGGCCCGCACCAGGAGCCCCACACGTTCAGCACGAGCACCTTGCCCTTGAAGTCGGCGGTGCTGAGCGGGTCACCGTGGATGGTCTTGCCGGACAGCTCGGGCGCCTGGCCGCGCTCGCCCTTCGCGGCCTTGGCGATGCCGTCGTTCCCGGTGACGAAGTTGGTGTTGCCGCCGCCGCCCGAGGTTCCCCCGGACGTACAGGCGGACAGCGTCAGCGCGGTGACGACGGCACCGGCGGCGAGCAGGGTGGTACGGCTGACGGCACTCATGTGAAAAGTTTCGCATGCCCGTTCAGGGGATCTTGGGCACCCCCCTTACTGACGCAAACCCCCATTTCAGAACCGCTTCCAGCCCCCGGCCGGCGCCTGCCCCACCTCCAGCGTGCGCAGCTTGGCCAGCACCTCGGGCCGCTGCACGTCCAGCCAGTCCGTGAACTGCCGGAAGGAGACCAGCCGTACGTCCTCGCCCTTCTCCTTCTCCCGGGCGATGTGCTTCAGCGCCTCCTCGACGGCGTCCATGTAGATGCCGCCGTTCCACTGCTCGAAGTGGTTGCCGATGAAGAAGGGTGCGCGATTTGTCTCGTACGCCCGCTTGAATCCCTGTATGTACGCCTGCGCCGACTGCTCCCGCCAGCCCGGGTAGTTGTGGGCGGGCGCGTTCGTGGAGTTCAGGGACTGGTTGGCGAGCATGTTGTAGTCCATGGACAGGACCTCGAACGAGCGCCCGGGGAAAGGTATCTGCTGGAGCGGAAGGTCCCAGATGCCCTGCTTCTTCACCGGCCAGACCTGACGCCCGCCGGGCGAGGAGGCGTCATAGCGCCAGCCCAGCTCCCGCGCGACCGGCAGCAGCCGCTCCTGCCCCAGCAGACAGGGCGTACGGCCGCCGACCAGCTCCTTGTCGTAGTCGAAGGGCAGCGGCGGCAGATCGGTCCACCCGCTGTTGGTCTTCCACTCCTTCACGAACGCCTTCGCCTGGTCGATCTCGCTGCGCCACTGTTGCGACGTCCAGTGGGCGACCGAGCCGTGGCCCTCACCGCAGAAGTGGCCGTTGAAGTGGGTGCCGATCTCGTGCCCCTCGAGCCAGGCGCGGCGGACGTTCTTCAGCGTGTCCTTGATGTGGTCGTCGGTGAGATAGCCGATGTCGGAGGCGCCGCGCGGGTTGTTCGGCGGGTCGTAGAGCCGCTTCTTCGACTCGGGCAGCAGATACAGCCCGGAGAGGAAGAAGGTCATGTGCGCGCCGTGCTCCTTCGCCAGGTCGAGGAAGCGCGGGAAGAGCCCGTTGCCGACCTCGCCGGCCCCGTCCCAGGAGAAGACGACGAACTGCGGCGGGGTCTGCCCCGGCTCCAGGGGCTCCGGGGCCGGGGGCTGGTGGGGCTGCTTGCCGGTGTAGGCGGTGGAGCCGTCGCCGATGGGGCGGACGGGCGGGGAACTCGGCTTGTTTCCGCCCTTGCCGGAACCCCCGGCATGCCCGACCCCCTCTGAGGGGGTGTGGTTGATCCCGCATCCGGCGATGCCGAGCGCGGCGGCGGCCCCCGCCCCGAGTCCGATCGCTCCCCTGCGGCTGATGTGACGCATGCCATCCCCGTCCGTCGTGCGCTGTGGTGGTCACCCACTCAGAGGGCATGACGAACGGGGAGGTTGCCCCGGATTATCCGCTTTTCGTAACGCTTTCCGTCACAGGGAGTCTGCCGACAAGAGGCCATACGCCCCGAAGACCTACGCCCCGAAAGCCTTGTCCTTCCCCTTCACCGGCTTGGCACCGGCGAGGAGATGGGCGGGCACGAGATCGCGGGCGGGCTCGGAGTACCCGACGGAGACGATCCGGTCGCCCTCGTAGGTGAAGGACGTCAGCGAGGCGAGGGTGCACTGCCGGCGGCGCGGGTCGTGCCACAGCCGCCGCCGCTCGACGTACGATCGCACGATCCAGATCGGCAGCTGATGGCTGACCAGCACGGCCTCGTGCCCGCGGGCGGCGTCCTTGGCGGCGTCCAGCGCGCCCATCATCCGCACGACCTGGTCGATGTACGGCTCGCCCCACGACGGCTTGAACGGGTTGACCAGGTGCTTCCAGTTCTCGGGCCGCTTGAGGGCGCCGTCCCCGACACCGAAGGTCTTGCCCTGGAAGACGTTGTCGGCCTCGATCAGCCGCGCGTCGGTGGCGATGTCCAGTCCGTGCGCCTTGGCGATCGGCTGCGCGGTCTCCTGCGCCCGCTCCAGCGGCGAGGAGCAGACGTAGGTGATGTCCCGGGAGGCCAGGTGCTCCGCGACCCGGTCGGCCATCCGCCGCCCGAGGTCGGACAGGTGGTACCCGGGCAGCCGCCCGTACAGGATCCCGTCCGGATTGGCGACCTCGCCGTGGCGCATCAGATGGACGACGGTGATCTCACTCATCGCTCGGTCGCCTCCGCCGCCGCTCGGGCCGCCGCCGGAAGGGCGTCGGCGATCCGCTGGACGGCCCGCTCGTCGTGGGCCGTGGACACGAACCAGGACTCGAAGGAGGACGGCGGCAGGTAGACGCCGTTCGCCAGCATCGCGTGGAAGAACGCGGTGAAGCGGAACGACTCCTGCGCCTTGGCGTCGTCGTAGTTGCGCACCGGGCGGTCGGTGAAGAAGACGGAGAACATGTTGGAGGCGTTCTGCAGCGTGTGCGCGACGCCCTCCTTCGTCAGCGCCTCGCTCACCAGCGCCTGGATGTGCTGCGAGACGGCGTCGACCTTGGCGTACGCCGCGTCGTCGAGCAGCCGCAGCTGGGCGAGGCCCGCGGCGGTGGCGACCGGGTTCCCGGAGAGGGTGCCGGCCTGGTAGACGGGCCCGGCGGGCGCGAGATGCGCCATGACGTCGGCTCGGCCGCCGAAGGCGGCGGCGGGGAACCCACCGCCCATGACCTTCCCGAAGGTCATGAGGTCGGGGACCACCCCGTCGACCCCGAACCAGCCGGCGCGGCTGGTCCGGAACCCGGTCATGACCTCGTCGGAGATGTAGAGAGCACCGTTCTCGGCACAGACGTCCTTGAGGCCCTGGTTGAACCCGGGCATGGGCGGCACGACGCCCATGTTGCCGGGCGAGGCCTCGGTGATGACGCAGGCGATCTCACCGGGGTGGGCGCGGAAGGCCTCCCGTACGGCGTCGAGATCGTTGTACGGCAGCACGATGGTGTCCCCGGCCTGCGCACCGGTGACCCCGGGCGTGTCGGGCAGCGCGAAGGTGGCGAGCCCGGACCCGGCGGAGGCGAGCAGCGCGTCGACGTGCCCGTGGTAGCACCCGGCGAACTTGATCACCTTGGACCGCCCGGTGAACCCACGGGCGAGCCGGATGGCCGACATGGTCGCCTCGGTCCCACTGGAAACGAGCCGCACCTGCTCGACGGGAGCGACCCGTGCGACGATCTCCTCGGCGAGCGCGACCTCGCCCTCACCCGGCGTACCGAAGGAGGTACCGCGGGCGACGGCCTCCTGCACGGCGGCGATGACCTCGGGGTGCGAGTGCCCGAGGATCATCGGCCCCCAGGAGCACACGAGGTCCACGTACTCGCGCCCGTCCGCGTCCGTCAGATACGGCCCCCTGCCGGACACCATGAACCGGGGCGTCCCGCCCACGGCCCGGAAGGCGCGCACCGGGGAGTTCACGCCGCCGGGCGTGACGGCCGCCGCACGGTCGAACAGGGCCTGCGAGACAGGCGCTTCGTATGAATAAGGCAGTTCGCTCATGACCTGCGACTTCCCCGACTTCTCGGTCTCCGGTTGCTGGGTGACCTCCTCAGGGTAGGCGGCGGGAGAACCGAGCGTCCGCCCCACCCATCTGCGAGACTGGGCATGGCTTGGTCAGAGGGGCCGACTCCCGCCGCGAGGAACCTGGGGACTGGTGTTTCCCCGCACGTTTCGGCGCGCGGCCGTGGGGGAGGTCACTGACACGATGATCGGGTTGCGCGGCGGGGGCCACGCGTCCTAGAAAAGCAGTCGGGTGGAGATATGCATCGCGGTGGCGGACTGGGCGAGGGGACTGATGACCTGGGTCCTCGACGTGCCCGGCGGGGAAGGCACCGACGCGACGCGGAGGACACGACCGAAGCACGTCAGCAGGCGCGGGATCTACCGAGTGAACCAGAGCGGGTCGACCGCCGTATGGACGGACGGATCGACCGCCTCCGGGCGGGGAGCAGGAATGGTGGTCGGGTGGGGGTGACGTACAAGTACTTCGGCGCGCCGGACGGCGCGACCGCGGCCCGCGTCCCGATCTCGATGCGCCCCGAGGAACTCGGCGGCGACGAGCTCGGCATGAACGGCATGTTCACCAAGATCAAGCCGGAGACCATGGCCGCGATGGTCCTCACGGGCATCGAAGGCGTCCCGCTCCACAAGGTCCCGCCCCTGGAACTGGTGGTCCTCCACCCCGACTACGCGGTCGTGAAACTCCCCATGACGGTCGTCGACCCGCTGCGCGGCATCGGCGAGGAGGCGGTCGGCGCGGCGGCCTTCATCTGGTCGACGGTCCCGGACCGGGGCGGACCGCGGGACGCGTTCAACGTGTACCAGCTGCTGCACGAGTGGCAGGACTTCTCACACCGGCTGCACGAGGCGGGGCATCAGCCGTACTGCCTGGTGTGGCCCTGACCTGCGGTTTTCTCGGTCGGCGGGCGGGGTTTCCGGACCCCGCCTTCGTCATGTGCCGGGAGGGGCCGTCAGGCCGCCAGGGCACATTGAGGGCACGGGTCGAACCGTGCAGGAGCTTCAGCGCTACACCCTGCTGGAGACCGTCTACCGCCCGACGCAGGTGATCAGGGTCGTGCGCCAGCTGCGGGATGCAGGCACTGTGACGACCGAACCCCGTTCCATAAGCGCCAAGACACGGGTGTCAGCGGCGGTGAACCCGCCAAAGGCCGGCAAGACAGCAGAGCAGGGCGCCCTCTGGTGAACCGGTCCGCCAGGCCACCCTGGTCGGGTCTCACCGGATGTGCTTCGCCGGCTTGGTGCCGGCGTTGAGCAGGTACTCCAGGGGGCCGCGGCGGAAGAAGCGGGACCAGATCGCGGCGAACACGATCGCCCCGAGGATGAACATGAGCAGCGGCACCCAGGACTGCTGGGTGCTGGTCCCGGCGGGCACGGACAGCGCGGACTGTGCGAGGAAGTGGCCGACGTAGGCGGTCAGGGACATGGTGCCCACGGCGATGACCGGTTTGGCCAGCCGGCGCAGTCGCGGCAGGCGGTCCATCGCCACCGTTGCCCCGACGATCACGAGGATCGCGACCCCGACGCTGCCGATGATGTCGAACGTGGTGCCGCTGTGCGGCCCGGCCGTCAGGAGCATCGACGCCGGCATGTCGGGGAACGACCCGCTGTCGAGGGGTACCGATCCGCTGTCGAGGGGCATGGAACCGGAGCCGCCGGATGATGACCCGTCTTCGGCCGTGCTCCGCAACGCGTCCTTGCCGGCGAGCAGCAAGGACATGCCGTACGCGGTGACGGTGAGGGTGGCACCGAGCGCGGCCAGGCGGCGCTGGACAGTGCCGGAGGACAGGTCGAGGCGGCCCAGTGCCATGCCCGCGGTCACGAACGACATCCACGTGAGCGCCGGGTAGAAGCCGGTGAGCAGCAGATCGAGCACTCCCACCTCGCTGAGGCGGCGGAGCGGGTCGTAGGCGTTGATGCTCTGCTGGACCGACTCGCTCAGCAGCGAGGTCAGGGCGAAAGCCAGCTGCGGTGTGACGAGGGCGAACGCAGCCGCGATGATCGCGAGGGTCCTGGCGCGCAGTCGCACCAGGGGCAGGGCGAGGAGGAAGTAGACGCCGTAGAAGCCGAGGATGATCACTCCCCCGTACTCCATCGCCATCACGGTGCCCAGCGCCAGCAGGACGACGGCGCGGATCGCGATCCGGGCTTTCGCCTGCCGGCCGGCCAGACCGGTCTTGGGCTCGAGGCGGCCGGCGAGCAGCATCAGTGAGAACCCGGCGAGGGTGGCGAACAGGACCGACGAGTGACCGTCCGCCAGGTACCGGATCCAGCTGGCGACGCCGTCCGTGGCCGACAGCGGGGGGCCGATGTGCACGACGTACATGCCGAACACCGCCAGCGCGCGGGCCAGGTCCACCCCGACGAGGCGTCCCATGGAGGCACCGGGCGAGGCCGGCGCGGCGGACTCGAGGGAGGTTCGGGACGGCGGAGGCGAGTTCTCCTGCGGAGCTGATGTCTCCTGCGGCGCTGATGTCTCGTGCGGCGGCTGTGTCTGTGTCATACGGAGAACTTCGCGTGCACGTCAGGGGGCGGACCATCCGGCGGTCTTCGGTGAGGCCCCCGCCGATCGGCGGGTACCGCCCTGCCGACCGGCGGAGTCTCGGTCCCCGGCCGGTCCGGTACGACCGGACGGCTGTCTTCTTCAGCCACTCGGCGGGGATGGACCCGACGGTTGCCGGATGGGCGCGGGGCGGACGGGCTTCCAGGCTGGAGGCATGGCACACCGTGCGCGACGCAACGAGCGCGAGGACGTCCTCGGATCATCGGCCGACGTGACGGACCGTGACGCCGCCCCTGCGGGACCGCTGATGTGGTGCCCGGCACACTGCAGAAGAAAGGAATGTCGTGAACACCGCATCCGCCCCGACGACGGATGGAACTCCCCTGTCCACCCGAGAGACGATCAAGGCCCTGTACGCGTACGTCCGGCCGCACCGGTGGGCCGTCGCCCTCGGCCTGCTGTGCGCCCTCGTCGGGGCCGCCGGGGGGCTGCTGCAGCCGCTGGCCACGAAGACACTGGTGGACCGGCTCGCCTCCGGTGAGACCATCACCGGAATACTGATCGCGCTCACCGTCCTGGTCCTCCTGGGCACGGCGGTCGAGGCGTTCGGCGCGTACGTGCTGGAGCGGACGGCGGAGTCGGTGGTCCTGGCCGCGCGGCGCACCCTGGTGGGGCGGTTGCTGCGGTTGCGGATCGCGGAGTGGGAGCGGGTCCCGCCGGGTGATCTGATGTCCCGGGTCACCTCGGACACGACGTTGCTGCGGGCGGTCAGCACCCAGGCGGTCGTCTCCGCGGCCACCGGCGCGGTGGCCTTCGTGGCGGCGATCGTGATGATGGCGTTCCTGGACGTCGTACTCCTGGTTGTGACGCTCGGTGTGGTCGTGCTGGTCGGCGGGGCCACCGCGCTGGTGATGCCACACATCGCACGCGCCACCGAGCGGGCGCAGGAGGCGGTCGGGGAGATCTCCGTCGCGCTGGAGCGGTCCCTCGGGGCGTTCCGCACGGTGAAGGCGTCCGGTGCCGAGGAGCGGGAGACCGCCCGGGTGGAGGCGGCGGCGCGGCGGGCGTGGCGGCACGGCGTGAAGAGCGCGAAGTGGGAGGCCGTGGCGGGCTCGGCGGACGAACTCGCCGTCCAGCTGGCCTTCCTGGCAGTGCTCGGGGTCGGCGGGGCGCGGGTGGCGTCCGGGGAGATTCCCGTGTCCACCCTCATCGCCTTCCTGCTGTACCTCTTCTACCTGATCGAGCCGGTGTCCAAGCTGGTCGACGCCGTGTCCCACTATCAGGAGGGGGCCGCCGCGATCTCCCGGATCGCGCAGGTGGAACACCTGTCGACAGAGCCGGCCGGCCGCCGGACGGGCACCCTGCCCCGGCAGATGGCAACGGTGTCGGGTCCGGCGTCGGTCCGCTTCGAGGACGTGTCCTTCCGCTACCGTCCGGGCCTGCCGTACACCCATCGGCAGGTGAGCTTCGATGTGCCGCGCACCGGGATGACGGCCTTCGTCGGCCCCTCGGGCGCGGGTAAGTCGACGGTGTTCGCGCTCATCGAGCGGTTCCACGAGGCCACCGGCGGCCGAATCCTGGTCGACGGAAAGGACGTGCGGGACTGGTCCCTGGCCGAGCTGCGGTCCGCCATCGGGTACGTGGAACAGGACGCCCCGGTGCTGGCCGGCACACTCAGGGAGAACCTGGTCTTCGCCGCGCCCGCCGCGACGGACGACGACATCCGCGACGTCCTGGCCCGGACGAAGCTCGACGCCCTCGTCGAGCGCCTGCCCCACGGCCTGGACACCCCGGTCGGGCACCGCGGCTCGAAGCTGTCGGGTGGCGAGCGGCAGCGCGTCGCCATCGCCCGCGCCCTGCTGCGGAGGCCCCGGCTGCTGCTCCTGGACGAGGCGACCTCGCAGCTGGACGCCGTCAACGAGCTCGCGCTGCGGGACGTCGTCACGGAGGTGGCCCGGGAGACCACCGTGCTGGTGGTGGCCCACCGCCTGTCGACGGTGACCGGCGCCGACCGGATCGTCGTCATGGAATCCGGCCGGGTCCGCTCGGTGGGCACCCATGAGGAACTGGTGGCCCAGGACCGGCTGTACGCGCGGCTGGCGGCCACCCAGCTCCTGACCCCCGCGCGATGACCCACCAGAACAGCAGGAAGTTCCGGTCGGTCAGTCCGCGCCGAGCGGGATCCGCAGCCGCACCCGGTAGCCGCCCTCGGCTGTCGCGCCCGACTCCAGGGTTCCGTGCAGGATGTCGGCCCGTTCCCGCAGGCCGATCAGGCCCTGCTGCGAGCCGGGCAGGGACAGGGAGGGACGCGTGGGCGCGGTGTTGGTGACAGTCACCCCGACGTCGTCGCCGTCCTGCCACAGTTCGACGCGGGCCGCGGCGCCGGGGGCGTGCTTGCGTACGTTGGTCAGCGCCTCCTGGACCGTGCGGTAGATGGCTCGTTGGGCGGGGGTGCCCACGGCGGGCGGGAGCTCGCCGGTCAGTTCCGCGTGAGTGCCGCTTGATTCCACCAGTTTGTGGAGGTCGGCGAGAGTGGGCTGAGGCGTCAGCTCGGTGGCGCGACCGCCGGAGGCGCGCAACAGCGTGACCATGGTGCGCAGTTCGTCGAGCGTGGTGACGCTCAGCGAACGGATCGTGCGGGCGGCCTCCTTGGCGTCCGCGTCCTTGGTGGCGACCTGGAGGGCTCCGGCCCGTACGGCGATCAGGCTGACCTGGTGGGAGACCACGTCGTGCATCTCCCGGGCCAGCTGGGCGCGTTCACGGGCGAGCACGGCCTGGGCGTGCAGGGCCCGCTCGTGTTCCCTGGCCTCCTCGATCTCGTCCAGCCGCCGCGCCAGGTCCCGTTGTGCCTGGAGGAGCTGGCCGAAGAGGACCGGGGCGGCGGAGGTCGCCAGGCCGTACACGAAGAAGACCAGCGTCATGGTCCGGTCGGCCTCGGCCAAGGGCCACGGGGTACTGCCCGCGACGGCGGCCAGGGCGACGCACACCGCGAGGAGACGGCGGTTGCGGGAGCGCTCGGCCAGGGTGAACAGCGCCACGAGCACAGCGACGGCGACATCCTGCATCAGCGCGATGGGCAGGGTGAGCAGGAACACGGCGAGCGGGAACCGGCGCCGGAAAGCCAACGCTGCGCAGCCGACCGCGGCCAGCGAGACCCCGAGGCCCGTGTGCTCCCACATGTTCAGCCATACGTCCACGGCCGCCACCGCCACCAGAAGGACGTCGACGACCGGAGTGGGAACCCGCTTCCCAGCAGCTGCGGCGCGGCTCATCGTCCGGCCTGCGACTGCGGGCGCTCGTCGAGCAGTCCGGCCTGCGACTGCGGGCGGTCGTCGAGCAGTCCGGCCCGCTGCGCCAGCAGCGCGGCCTGCACCCGGCTCGTCACCCGCAGCTTCGTGAGGATCGCGCTGACGTGGTCCTTGACCGTACCGGCGCTCAAGTGGATGCGCGCCCCGATGTCCGCGTTCGACAGGCCCTCAGCCACCAGGACAAGGACATCGCGTTCCCGGGCGGTGAGCAGCCGGACGCGGGCCGCCTCCTCGTCGACGGCCGCCCCGCCGGGGTGGTTGCGCAGCAGTGTCCGCGACGCCTTGGGGGACAGCACGATGCCGCCCGCGGCAAGGGTGCGCACCAGGTGGGCGAGCTGCTCCGGCTCGGTGTCCTTGAGGAGGAAACCGGCTGCCCCGGAGTGCAGCGCGGTCAGGATGTACTCGTCGGCGTCGAACGTGGTCAGCATCGCCACCACCGGCGGATCCGGCATCGCGCGCAGCTCGCGCAGGACGGTGAGCCCGTCGACGTCCGGCATCCGGATGTCCAGCAGGACCACGTCGGGCCGCTCCCGGCGCACGGTTTCCACGGCACCGCCCCCGCCGGCGGTCGCGACGACCTCGATGTCCTCGGCCGCGCCCAGAATGAGTTCGAAGCCGGAACGGACCAGTGCCTCGTCGTCCACCACCACTACCCGGATCACGCGCTCCGCCTCATCTTCGTCCATGCTGCCCGGCCCATGCCGACTCGACCCTAAAGCCACTGCACAGACCCGACAGCCAGACAGACGGCAGCCCCAGCCACCCGGCGGGGCAGCTCCCTCCAATCGGCAGGGACATCACAGCCTTCTGCCGGCTCATCAAGGCCCCATGGGCGCCAAATCCGGGCATGAATACCTGCCCCGGCACGTGTCCCGAGGGCACATCCAGGGCACATGAGCCCGGGAAACTGCGTTGACCGGTGAGAACCACCGAGAGGAGTTTCGGCAGGTCAACGCCGTTCCACCCGAGAAACCCCAGGTCAGCACCTCGCCCGTCCCACTCGCTGCACGAGTGGCAGGACTTCTCGCACCGGCTGCATGAGGCGGGGCATCAGCCGTACTGCCTGGTGTGGCCCTGAGCCGGGTGCACGCTTCGTCGCGCCGCGCAGGCGGCGTTCTTCGGACGGGCTAATCCGGCGCGCCGGAACCGCCGCTGCCGCAGAGGCTGAGGGCTAGGGCCTGTCTTCCGGATCAGGCCGGCTGCAAGAAGCGGTGCGTCTTGGCCGACCCGAGCGGGGTCTGGTGCGTGCAGCTGCAAGGCGGAGGAGGGAGTCGACGCGGAGCGTCGGCGACCGACGACAACGCGGCAGATGCACGTGCCAGGGCCCGCGACGCCGGTCTGATCCGGAAGACAGGCCCTAGGGCCCGCGACGCCGGGCCGATCCGAACGACAGGGCCCAGGTCCCCGCGCGAGATCGGAGTCCGTGCCTGTGAGTACCGCAGTCCTGCGCATCGCGGTCGTCGGCGACTGCCCCCTCGTCCGGCACGGCATCTCGCATCTGATCGACACCGCTCCCGACCTCCAGCTGGTCGCCACCGCGTCGTCGGTCCAGGACGCGGACGGCAGTCTGACGGGCGCCGACGTGGTCCTCATGGACCTTCTGCAACCGCGGAGGCGGCTCGCCGCGACCGTGGCGGAGCTGCGGAAGCGGGGGCACGCGGTCATCGTCGCGTCGTCCTCCGCGGAGATCGACGCGGTGGAGATCATCCGGGCCGGTGCCGGCGGATGTCTGGGCCGGCAGGCCGAGGGGGACGAGTTGCTGACCGCGATCCGGGTCGTGGGGTCGGGCCGTACATACGTGTCCGCCGGGGTCGACGCCCTGCTGAAAGAGACCCCTCGTCTCACCGACCGCGAGCAGGAAGTGCTGCGGCTGCTCGCGCGGGGCTGGACCGATCAGGAGATCGCCGCGGAACTCCGTATCAGCAAGCACACCGTGCATTCGCATCTCGACCGGATCGGCGAGAAGACGGGCACCCGACGCCGGTCCGACCTCACCCGGCTCGCCCTGGAGCAGGGCCTCACCGAGAGGGCGTAGACCTGCGCTGACGTGCTGCTTTGTGGGTAGTCCTACCCACCCTGGCGTGGGTAGGTGTCCCCCTTGACCCACGCACGTCAAAGCCACAGGTTGGTGAGGTAAGTCACACCACCGCGTCCCTCCGCATTCCGATCGCGGCGTGCGGCGCGGGACCGAAAGCTGGAGACATCATGCGCAAGCGCGCCACCATCATCGCCATCGCAGCGGCATTCCCCCTGACAGTCGGCAGCGCTCTCGCGGGGGCGGGCCCGGCCGCGGCCGACCCGGCCAAGGCGACAGTCACGGTCACGGGAGAGGTCGAAGACTGCGCTAACGGCAACTCCCCGAACCGGGTGACGATCGAGACGGAGGACGGCGACGAAACCCGCACGGACAAGAGCGGCGTAGCCGAGACGAACGAGTACTCGGTCAAGTTCACGAAGATCTCCAAGAAGGGCGACGCGGCGGTGGCCACCGTCACGTGCAAGGGCGGCGGCACCTACACGGACGAGTTCACGATCAAGCGCCCGAAGGGCACGGGTACCACCCAGACAAGGGACCTCGAGGCGCCGTAGAGCCCCCGGGACCCGGCCCGCCGCGCGCGTCAGCAGGAGCGCCTGTTTCACCGTTCGTCGATATCCCGCAGTCGCCACCTTGGCACCTGCTTCGACGAGTGTGAATATGGACGCATGTCGTCCACGGAAGTTCCCGCAGCGCCGATCCCCGTCGCCCCGTGCTGCCCGCCCCTCACCGAGCGCCCCTTCACCGCCGAGGAGGCCGAGACCGCCGCGCGGATGTTCAAGGCCCTCGGTGACCCGGTGCGGCTGCGGCTGTTCTCCTCGGTCGCCTCGCACCCCGGCGGCGAGGCGTGCGTGTGCGACATCTCCGACGTCGGCGTCTCCCAGCCGACCGTCTCGCACCACCTGAAGAAGCTGAAGGAGGCCGGCCTGCTCACCTCCGAGCGGCGCGGCACCTGGGTCTACTACCGGGTCGAGCCGTCCGTCCTCGCGGCCATGGGCAAGCTGCTCGTCGTCGCGCCCGTCGCCGCCTGATGCCCCGCCCGAGCAGCGTCACGGTCGCGCCCATGACCGACGCACACGCCGACGCCGTCCTCGCCATCTACCAGGCCGGGATCGACGAGGGGAACGCCACCTTCGAGACCACCGCGCCGACCTGGCAGGAGTTCGACAGCGCGAAGCTGCCCGAGCACCGCTTCGTCGCCCTCGACGAGCGCGGCGCGGTGCTCGGCTGGGTCGCCGCCACCCGCGTCTCCGACCGGTGCGCGTACGCCGGGGTCGTGGAGCATTCGGTGTACGTCGACCCCGGCGCCCGGGGGCGCGGAGTCGCCTCCACGCTGCTGAAGGCCCTCGTCGACTCCACCGAGGCGGCCGGCGTCTGGACCATCCAGTCCGGCGTCTTCCCGGAGAACACCGCCAGCCTCGCCCTCCACGAACGCGCCGGCTTCCGCGTCATCGGCACCCGCGAGCGCATCGGCCGCCACCACGGCCGCTGGCGCGACGTCGTCCTCCTGGAGCGCCGCAGCCCCCTGGTCGACTGAGCGTTCAGGCACCGCCCGCGGCGACCACCGTGAAGCCGATCACCGACCCGCCCCCGTCCCGCGCTCGCGCGAACGGCGTGCCCCCGTGCGCCATCGCCACCTCGCGGACGATGGACAGGCCCAGCCCGGAGCCGGGCAGCGACCGCGCGTCGGCCGCGCGGTAGAAGCGGTCGAAGATGCGGTCGAGGTCGGTGTCGCTGATGCCGGGGCCGCGGTCGAGAACCTCGACCCGGACCGGGCCGGCACAGCCCTGACCGGGGCCGGACAGCACCAGCTCGATGGGGGCCGTCCCCGCCCGGTCGAACTTCGCCGCGTTCTCCACCAGGTTGGACATGGCCCGGGTCAGCATCCCCGGCCGCCCCTCCACCGTCGTGTCACCGCCGACCCGCAGCGTGATCTCCCGGCCGGTACGGCGCCGGGCCAGCCCCACCACGTCCTCGGCGAGGTCGGCCAGGTCCACCCGCTGCGGCGGCTCGGTGTCGGACTGGCCGGCCGCGAGATCGACCAGCTCGTTGACCAGGTCGGTCAGTTCCCGGGCCTCCTGGCCGAGGTCGGCGACCAGTTCGGCGCGGGTGGCGGGCGGGAGTTCGTCGATCCGGCGGAGCAGGGAGATGTTCGTCCGCAGGGACGTGAGGGGCGTACGGAGTTCGTGGCCCGCGTCCTGGACCAGGCGGCGCTGGTCCTCCTCGGACTGGGCGAGCCGGCCGAGCATCCGGTCGAAGGCGCGGCCGAGCCGCCCCACCTCGTCGTGCCCGGTGACGGGCACCTCGATGCCGAGCCGCCGGGTGCGGGCGACGGCCTCGGCGGCGTCGGTGAGGATGACCAGGCGCCGGGTGATCCGCCGGGCCAGCCACCACCCGAACAGCCCGGCCCCGACGACCACGGCCGCCATCAGCAGCACCGTCCGCTGCTGGAGCGCCCGCAGCAGATCCTCGGTGTCACTGAACTCCTGCGCCACCTGCACCGCGCCCCGCCCGCCCCCGAGCGCGACGGTGGCGACGCGGTACACGTCGTCGCCGACGTCGACGTCCTCGTGCACGACGAGCTGCCCGGCGGTGCGCGCGGCGGCGACCTCCCGGTCGGAGCCCGTCACCGGCAGCCCCGGGTTGCCCTTGTCGACGATGCCGCCGTCCGGGCCCAGCACCTGTACGTCCGTACGGGCAGGGCGTACGAGGTCATGGCCCGGCGCCGAGGAGGAGAAGTCCGCCGGGCTCATCCGGTACTGCCGCACCTCGCCCCGCAGATCCCGCACGACCTCGTCGAACACCGACACCTGGTCGACCCGGACCAGCCGGGCGGCGGCGGTGTAGGAGAGGAACCCGACCAGGACGGTCACCACGGCCGTGACCGTCGCGAAGGACACCGCGAACGTGGTGCGCAGCGACACCAGCCGCGGCCGCCACCCCACTCAGTCCTCCCGCAGCACGTAACCCACGCCGCGCACCGTGTGGATCAGCTGCGGCGCGCCG
Source organism: Streptomyces sp. NPDC030838 (assembly GCF_055572035.1). NCBI lineage: Bacteria > Bacillati > Actinomycetota > Actinomycetes > Kitasatosporales > Streptomycetaceae > Streptomyces > Streptomyces sp. NPDC030838. Next base: position 699,550 of record NZ_JBVIED010000002.1, read on the forward strand.
GGCTGGTCGAGCTTGCGGCGCAGATAGCCGACGTAGACGGCGAGGTTCTTCGAGCCGGGCCCGAAGTCGTAGCCCCAGATGCGGTCGTAGATCGTGGCGTGGTCGAGGACGACCCCCGCGTTGCGCACCAGCAGTTCCAGCAGCTCGAACTCGGTGCGGGTCAGCTCCAGTTCGCGCTCGCCCCGCCAGGCGCGCCGCGCCCGCGGGTCCATCCGCAGCCCGGCGCCCTCGATCAGCCGACCCGCCTCGGGGGCCTTCACCGGCGGGGGAGGCGGATCGGCCGGCCCGTCGGTCTGCGGGGCGGTGCGGCGCAGCAGGGCGCGCAGCCGGGCGAAGACCTCCTCGACGTCGAAGGGCTTCACCACGTAGTCGTCGGCGCCGGCGTCCAGGCCCGCGATCCGGTCCGCGGTCTCCACCAGCGCCGTCAGCATCAGGATCGGCGTCCGGTCGCCCTCGGCGCGCAGCACCCGGCACACCTGGAGTCCGTCGATCCCCGGCATCATCACGTCCAGGACCAGCACGTCCGGCGGGGTGCGGTGCGCCTGCGCCAGTGCCTCGACGCCGTCGGCGACCGCGGTGACCCGGTACCCCTCCAGGGTCAGGGCCCGCTCCAGGGCGTGCCGGATCGCGCGGTCGTCTTCGGCGAGCAGAACAGTCGGGGCCACGCGTCCCAGTGTGGCAAAGCCGTACGGCCGTACGACCGGACGGCCGACGCCCGGCCCCGCTTCTTACCGCCCTCTCACCCGGCCCGCCGCAGCGCGGCCAGCTGCTCCTCGAACGGCACGACGGTCAGCCCGTCACCGCCCTGCTGCCTCGGCACCGCCGGAGCCCCGGCGCCCACCGCGCCCATCAGCGCCGCCAGCTCCCCCGCGGCCCGCTCGATCCGCCCGTCCAGGCCTTCCGCTCCCCAGTCCTCCGAGGCGGCGTAGACCCCGGTCGGGACGACCACGGCCCGCAGGTAGGCGAAGAGCGGACGCAGGGCGTGCTCCAGCACCAGCGAGTGCCGGGCGGTGCCGCCGGTCGCGGCGATCAGCACCGGCTTCCCGGCCAGCGCGTCCTTGTCGATCACGTCGAAGAACGACTTGAACAGTCCGCTGTACGAGGCGGAGAAGACGGGCGTGACCACGATCAGTCCGTCCGCCCCGGTCACGGCGTCGATCGCGGCGGCCAGCTTCCGCCCCGGGAAGCCGTTGGTGAAGTGGTGCGCGATCTCCACGGCGAGATCGCGCAGCTCCACGACCTCCACCTCCGCCGAGGTCCGCTCGGCGGTGGCCGCCGCCAGCCGGTCGGCCAGCAGCCGGGTGGACGACGGGACGCTCAGCCCCGCCGAGACGATGACGAGCTTCATGCCAGGACCTCCTTCTTGGCGGCGGCGAGCAGGGACTGGTGGGTCGGCGCCTCCGGCACGCCCGCCGGCCGCCGGGCGGCGAACTCCTTGCGCAGCACGGGCACGACCTCCTCGCCCAGCATGTCGATCTGCTCCAGCACGGTCTTCAGCGGCAGCCCCGCGTGGTCGACCAGGAACAGCTGGCGCTGGTAGTCGCCGGCGTACTCGCGGAAGGTCAGCGTCTTCTCGATCACCTGCTCCGGCGTGCCGACGGTCAGCGGGGTCTGGTCGGTGAAGTCCTCCAGGGAGGGCCCGTGCCCGTAGACCGGCGCGTTGTCGAAGTACGGCCGGAACTCGCGCACCGCGTCCTGCGAGTTGCGCCGCATGAACACCTGGCCGCCGAGGCCGACGATCGCCTGCTCGGGGGTGCCGTGCCCGTAGTGGGCGTACCGCTCCCGGTACAGCTCGACCATCCGCTTGGTGTGGTCGGCCGGCCAGAAGATGTTGTTGTGGAAGAAGCCGTCGCCGTAGTACGCGGCCTGCTCGGCGATCTCCGGCGAGCGGATCGAGCCGTGCCAGACGAAGGGCGGTACGCCGTCCAGCGGGCGGGGCGTGGACGTGAAGCCCTGCAGGGGCGTACGGAACTTCCCCTCCCAGTTCACGACGTCCTCGCGCCACAGGCGGTGCAGCAGGGCGTAGTTCTCGATGGCGAGGTTGATGCCCTGCCGGATGTCCTGCCCGAACCACGGATAGACGGGTCCGGTGTTCCCGCGCCCCATCATCAGGTCCACGCGCCCGTCGGCCAGGTGCTGGAGCATCGCGAAGTCCTCGGCGATCTTCACCGGGTCGTTGGTGGTGATCAGCGTCGTGGACGTGGACAGGATCAGCCGCTCGGTACGGGCCGCTATGTAGCCGAGCATGGTCGTCGGCGACGACGGCACGAACGGCGGGTTGTGGTGCTCACCGGTCGCGAAGACGTCGAGCCCGGCCTCCTCCGCCTTCAACGCGATGGCGACCATGGCCTTGATCCGCTCGCGCTCGGTCGGCGTACGCCCGGTGGTCGGGTCCGGCGTGACATCCCCGACACTGAAGATCCCGAACTGCATGGCCGCTCACCCTCCAAGTGGTTGACCGTTCAACTATACGCACAGAACGGCAACGGAGGGCCCCCTATTCCCCACGTCGAGGGGCTCCGGCAGAGGGGCGCGGGGCTGTGTCGATATGCGGCTCCGCCGCGTGGGCCCGACCAGCCCCCGACCACCCGCACCCGGCAACGAACGTCAGAAGTAGTACGCATCCCCCGTATCCAGCACCAGCACCCGCTGCCGGTCGTTCTCCCGGTTCCGGTCCACCGTGCCGCCACCCCACACCGTGTCGAACTCCATCAGCACCTCGGCCGGCGCCCCGCTCAGCCGCACCCGCAGCCGCACCTGCTCCCCCAGCTCATCCGCCGCCAGCGCGGCGACCTCGCACATCACCCCCCGCGGCCCCGACCGCGCACACCCCTCCGGCAGCTCCTGCCGGTCCTCCAGCGCCGCCGACCAGCGCAGCCGTACGGTCGCCTCCGGTACGGCGGACGGCCCGTGGTTGCGCGGCACGAACCGCACATCGAGCCGCCCGCCCGTCAGCTCGGCCGCACCGTGATACGCCAGATCGGCCTCGCCCTTGTGCGCCCGAGCCTCGCCCTTGTGCGCCCCGGCCGCGCCCGGCGCCGCACCGAACAGCAGCGCCAGCACCGCCGTACCCGTCACGAACCCTCGCCTGCGCACGCCACCACTCCTCACACACCGCCCTGCGCGTCCCCCAGCGCATGTATCCCCCGAAGCCCGCCCGGCAGGCGCCGTCCATCAGGTGACAGCGCACCGATGCCCGCGTGCGAGGCTGACCGGCATGACGATCCTCCGCTCCGCCGCCCTGTTCGTCGTCGCCGCCCTCTTCGAGATCGGCGGCGCCTGGCTGGTCTGGCAGGGACTGCGGGAACACCGCGGCTGGCTGTGGGTGACCGGCGGCGTGCTGGCCCTGGGCGCCTACGGCTTCGTCGCCACGTTCCAGCCGGACGCCCACTTCGGCCGCGTCCTCGCCGCGTACGGCGGGATCTTCGTCGCCGGGTCGATCCTCTGGGGCGTGATCGCGGACGGGTACCGGCCCGACCGCTGGGACATCACCGGCGCGCTGATCTGCCTCGCCGGCATGGCGGTGATCATGTGGGCGCCGCGCGGCAACTGACCGCCCACACCCGCACCGCCGCCCCGTCCACGCCACGGAACTCCACGCCGCGGGCGCACCCCCGCCACGTACCCTGACGGGAGCCCGACCGCACGAACGCCAGACCGAGGAGCAGCCCCATGGCCACCGCCGCCCCGTCCGCCGCGTCCCGCATCGCCGTCGTCACCGGTGCGAGCAGCGGAATCGGCGCCGCCACCGCCCGCCGGCTCGCCGCGGCCGGGTACCGCGTCGTCCTCACCGCCCGCCGCAAGGACCGGATCGAGGCGCTGGCCGAGGAGATCAACGCGGCGGGCCACTCCGCGGCCGCCTACCCGCTGGACGTCACCGACCGCGCGGCGGTCGACGAGTTCGCCACCGCCTTCAAGACCGTCGGCGTGCTGGTCAACAACGCGGGCGGCGCCCTCGGCCTCGACCCGGTGGAGAGCGGCGACCCCGCCGACTGGCGGCAGATGTACGAGACCAACGTCATCGGCACCCTCAACCTCACCCAGGCCCTGCTGCCCAAGCTGGAGGCGAGCGGCGACGGCACGGTGGTCGTCGTCTCCTCCACCGCCGGGCACGGCACCTACGAGGGCGGCGCGGGCTATGTCGCCGCCAAGCACGGCGCCCACGTCCTCGCCGAGACGCTCCGCCTGGAGATCGTCGGCCGTCCGGTGCGGGTGATCGAGGTCGCGCCCGGCCTGGTGAAGACCGACGAGTTCGCGCTGACCCGGTTCGGCGGCGACGCCGAGCGGGCGGCGAAGGTGTACGAGGGCGTGCCGGACCCGCTGACCGCCGACGACGTGGCCGACACCATCACCTGGGCGGTGACCCGCCCCAGCCACGTCAACATCGACCTGCTGGTGGTGCGCCCGCGCGCCCAGGCCTCCAACACCAAGCTGCACCGGGAAACACCGTGACGGACACGGGTCCGGCACCCGAGTCGGAGCAGCAGCGGGCGGCCCGCCGGGCCCGCGAGAAGTACGGCGAGCGCCACATGTGGATGTGGCTCGCCTACTTCCTCTTCGGCATCCACTTCATCGCCTTCGTCATGATCTACGCGGTGACGCACGCCCCGAACAAATAGGCCGACCCGTAGGCTCGACGACCGTGGACAGACACATACCCTTCGCCGGTCTGCACAACTTCCGCGACCTGGGCGGCTATCCGACCACCGACGGCCTCCGCGTCCGCCCGGGACGCCTGTACCGCTCGGACTCCCTCGGCAAGCTCGCACCCGGCACCCCCGACTGGGACCGCTTCCTGTCCCTGGGCATCGGCACGGTGATCGACCTGCGCCACCCCTGGGAGATCGACGCCCGCGGCCGTGTCCCCGAGCACCCGTCCGTCACGTACCACAACCTCAGCATCGAGCACCGCCCGTACAACCAGGCCGCGTTGACCCCGGACATCGACCCCGGCCCCTATCTCGCCGAGCGCTTCATGGAGGTCGCCGAGGACGGCACGAAGGAGATCCGCCAAGCGCTGGAACTGATCACCGAAGCGGCCCGCTCCGGCACCCCCCTGGTCTTCCACTGCGCCTCGGGCAAGGACCGCACGGGCGAACTGGCGGCGCTGGTCCTCGGCCTGCTCGGCGTCGACGAACCGACGATCGTCGAGGACTTCAGCCTCACGGAGCTGGCGACCCCCGCCCTGCTGCGGGAGTGGTCGGCCCGCAACGACGGCCGCACCCCGACCTGGCCGGCCTTCGGCCGCGCCCCGGAATCGGTGATGCGCCTGTTCCTGACGGCCCTGAAGGCCCGCTACGGCTCGGTCGAGGGCTACGTCGAGCAAGCCCTCGAGATGAACGCGAAGGAACTGGCGGCGACCCTCCGCACCCACCTCCTCGACAACCGCCCGACCACCAGCCCGCCCCTCACCTACCACCAGGCCACCGAGACGGACGCCCCCGCCCTCGTCCGCCTCCGCGACACGGCGGCCCTCTGGCAACTGGCCCGGGGCATCGACCAGTGGAAGCCCGGCGAGAAGGACGAGGCCCACTTCCGCACCCGCATCCGCGAGGGCGAGGTCTGGCTGGCGTACGCCGACGGCCACCTGGCGGGCGCCTACGAACTGTGGTGGACCGACCCGGCGGCCTGGGGCCCCCGCCCCCCGGACGCGGGCTACATCCACCGCCTGATGACGGTCCCCCACACCGCCCCACCCGGCACCGGCCGCGCCCTCCTCACCCACGCCGAGTCCCGCATCGAGGCGTCCACCCGCCCATACAGCCGCCTGGACTGCCTGACCACCAACCCCCGCCTGCGCGCGTACTACGAGTCGGCGGGCTACACGGTCGTCGGCGAACAACAGGCCAAGACGGACGGCTCGGGCAGCCCGTACGCGGTGACGCTCCTGGAGAAGCGGCTCGGCTAGCCCTTCACGCAGACGACCTGCTTGAGCTTCGCGACGACCTCGACGAGGTCCCGCTGCTGGTCGATGACCTGCTCGATCGGCTTGTAGGCACCCGGGATCTCGTCCACGACGCCGGAGTCCTTACGGCACTCCACGCCCCGTGTCTGCTCCTCCAGGTCCTTCGTGGTGAACCGGCGCTTGGCCGCGTTGCGGCTCATGCGCCGGCCCGCGCCGTGGGACGCGGAGTTGAAGGACATCTCGTTGCCGAGGCCCTTCACGATGTACGAGCCCGTGCCCATCGAGCCCGGGATGATCCCGTACTCGCCGGAGCCGGCCCGGATCGCGCCCTTGCGGGTCACGAGCAGGTCCATGCCCTCGTACCGCTCCTCCGCCACGTAGTTGTGGTGGCAGCTGATCTCCTGCTCGAAGGTCGGCTTGGCCTTCTTGAACTCCTTGCGGATCACGTCCTTCAGGAGCGCCATCATGATCGAGCGGTTGTACTTCGCGTACTCCTGCGCCCAGAACAGGTCGTTGTGGTAGGCGGCCATCTGCGGGGTGTCCGCGATGAAGACCGCCAGGTCGCGGTCGACCAGGCCCTGGTTGTGCGGGAGCTTCTGGGCTATGCCGATGTGGTGCTCGGCGAGTTCCTTGCCGATGTTGCGGGATCCGGAGTGCAGCATGAGCCAGAGAGCGCCGGTCGAATCGAGACAGACTTCGACAAAGTGGTTGCCGCTTCCAAGCGTTCCCATCTGCTTGGCGGCCCGCTCCTCACGGAACTTCACCGCGTCCGCGACACCGTCGAACCGCCCCCAGAAGTCGGACCACCCGGCCGTGCCGAACCCATGCAGCCGCCCCGGATCGACCGGATCGTCATGCATGCCCCGCCCCACCGGAATCGCCTGCTCGATCTTCGAGCGCAGCCGGGACAGGTCCCCCGGGAGGTCGTTGGCGGTCAGCGACGTCTTCACCGCCGACATGCCGCACCCGATGTCGACCCCGACCGCCGCCGGGCACACCGCGCCCCGCATGGCGATGACGGAGCCGACGGTCGCGCCCTTGCCGTAGTGGACGTCCGGCATGACCGCCAGGCCCTTGATCCACGGCAGGGTCGCGACGTTGCGGAGCTGCTGGAGGGCGCCCTCCTCGACCGTCGCCGGGTCGGTCCACATCCGGATCGGCACCTTCGCGCCCGGCATCTCCACGTACGACATACGCCTCATCCCCCGTAAAACGGAACGAACACAACGGAATTCTCGAATCGCAAAAACCGGTGCCAAGGTTGATGAACAGGGCAACGAACCGGCATCCACGGCTGCGCGTGCGATACACATTGTGTCCAGGGCAGTCATCGGCCCGCCAACCGATTTACCACCGTCGAGAGGAGCCTGACCGTGCAGCGGAAGGCGTACGTACCCGGCACCGCCGCGCTCCTCGCGGCCCTGCTGGCCGGCTGCACCGGCGGCTCCGACGGCGGCGGCACCACGGACGGCACCAACCCCGACGGCGGCGGCACCGCCACGGCGGCCGCCGAGCCCGGCCGCTACCGCTCCCTGCCGGACGCCTGCGGCGCGGTCAGCCAGGACACCCTCGACTCCCTGCTGCCCGGCATCCCGCAACTCGCCGACGAGGAGCAGCGCGAGAAGGCCTACGAGGGCGAGGCCATGCCCACCTTCGACAACGACCGCAAGGTCGGCTGCCGCTGGAAGGTGTCCTCCGCGACGGCCACGAACCATCTGTTCGTGGACCTGGAGCGGGTGGTGTCGTACGACACCACGGTCAGCGACGACACCCAGGCGCAGCAGCTGTTCGCCGCGCAGCAGGTGGAGGCGGATCTGCCGGAGCCGGCGGCGTCCGTGTCGGAGGCTTCCGGGACATCCGGCGCGTCCGGGGCATCCGGGGACTCCGAGGGCTCCGAGGACTCCGGGGCGTCCAAGGCCTCGGGCAGTCCGTCGGGCCGTCCCTCCGGCGGTCCGTCCGGCAGCCCTTCCCAGGGTGCGTCACGCGCTCCGAGCGGTTCCCCCTCCGCCTCCGCGTCCGGCTCCCCCAGCGCCACCCCCACCGGCCTCCAGCCCCGCACCCTCGACGACCTCGGTGACGAGGCGTTCCTCGACGACGAGCTGAGCAGCAGCGGTTCGACGGCCAAGCAGCGCACGGTGACTGTGGCGTTCCGCACGTCGAACGTCATCGTCACCATCCAGTACGAGGAGCAGGCGGCCACCGTCGGCATGGTCCCGGACAGCGAGGAAATGCAGGACAGGGCCCGGAAACTGGCCTCCCAACTGGCCGACTCGCTGGCCGGTTGACGCCCCGTCCCGCCCATCGGCACATCCGCCGAACCGGAACCGCACGGTTCCTTCACCGCGTACCGTGGCCCCTCGGACCCGATCCGACCGCAGGAACACGAGCGTCATGAGTGAAGGAACCATGCAGCTACGAGCACAGCGAGCCGACCGGAGTGACCAGCGTGAGCAGCGTGATGGGCGAGCCGGGCGGCGCGGCCGCGTCCTTGTCTCCGCGGCCGCCGTCCCCGTGATCCTGCTCGCCGCCGGCTGTTCCTCGGACTCCGGCTCCGACGACGAGGCCAAGGCGTCCGCGAGCCCGAGCGCGACCGCGAGCCCGTCGCCGACGGTGCAGGCGGCGGCGTACCGGACGCTCCCGGAGCCGTGTGACGTGCTGTCGAAGAAGACGCTGGGCGAACTCGTGCCGAAGGGCACGAAGTCGGGCAAGGAAGGCAACTCCGACGACACCGCGTCGCGCGGCAGCTGCTCCTGGAACAGCCTCGACAACAACGGTGTGGACGGCTCCCAGTTCCGCTGGCTGAACGTCTCCCTGCTCCGCTTCGAGTCCGACGTGACGCGCGGTTCGGGCGAGGAGCTGGCCCAGGAGTACTACGAGAAGCAGGTCACCGACGCCCGCTCGGTCACCGGTGCGAAGAACACCAAGTCCGAGCCGCTGACCGGCACGGGCGACCAGGCGACCGCGGTGCGCTACGACCTGAAGAAGAAGGAGGGCTCCTTCAGGCAGCAGACGATCGTGGCGCGCGTCGAGAACGTGGTCGTCACCCTCGACTACAACGGGGCGGGCCTGGCCGGCGAGAAGTCCCCGGACTCCGACGACCTGATGAAGGACGCGCGGAAGGCCGCCAAGGAGGTGGTCGCCGCGGTGGCCGAGGCGAACGAGGAGGACACCTCGGCGAAGGCTCCGGGCACGGGTTCGTCCACGGGTTCCTCCACGCCCCCGAAGACGACCAAGTCGCCCTCCAAGTCGTCCACTTCGTCGAAGACTCCGGCCAGGAAGAGCTGACCCGGCGGGTCACGAAAGCGCAGCCCCACCCGGACCGGCCACCCGTTCTCCACACACGTGTGCCACTCTGTTGCGCGCAACAACACGCAGTGGGAGGGGAGTACGGGTGGCCGCGCCCATACAGCTGACACGGATGCACCGCGTTCTCATCGGCGTGGTCGTGACCGGTGCCGTGATCATCGCGGGCATCGGTTTCGCCGGTTCGTACGCCGCCGTGCGCGAGCTCGCCCTCAAGAAGGGCTTCGGGGACTTCAGTTACGTCTTCCCCATCGGTATCGACGCGGGCATCTGTGTCCTGCTCGCCCTGGATCTGCTCCTGACGTGGATCCGCATCCCGTTCCCGCTGCTCCGGCAGACGGCCTGGCTCCTGACGGCCGCGACGATCGCCTTCAACGGCGCGGCGGCCTGGCCGGACCCGCTGGGTGTGGGCATGCACGCGGTGATCCCGGTCCTGTTCGTGGTGGCGGTCGAGGCCGCCCGCCACGCGATCGGCCGCATCGCCGACATCACGGCCGACAAACACATGGAGGGCGTCCGCCTCACCCGCTGGCTGCTCTCCCCCGTCCCGACCTTCTTGCTGTGGCGCCGCATGAAGCTCTGGGAACTGCGCTCCTACGACCAGGTCATCAAGCTGGAGCAGGAACGCCTCGTCTACCAGGCCCGCCTCCGCTCCCGCTTCGGCCGCAGCTGGCGCCGCAAGGCCCCGGTGGAGTCCCTGATGCCCCTCCGCCTGGCCCGCTACGGCGTCCCGCTGGCGGAAACGGCTCCCGCGGGCCTGGCAGCGGCAGGCATAGAACCGGCGCTGATCCCGCCAGCCCCGCAACTCGAAGCCGCCGGCGGCGGCACCGACGTAGCAGCGGGCAGCCATGCCGACGTAGCTGCGGGCAGTCGTGCCGCTGGGGCGGCACGGGTGAGCGCAGCCGCACCCCTCAGCGGGCAGCGCCCCGAGCTGGTCAGCAACCCCGACGCGCCTGTACCCGACCAGAACCCCTGGCTACACGCCCGAGACCCGCAAGCCGTCCAGTACCACGGCGGCTACGACCCCAACTACGACCCGGACGCCGCCTACGCCCAGTGGTACGAGGAGCAGCGCCAGGCCGAGGAGTACGAGGACCAGTACCAGGAGGAGCCGGAACCCCTGCCCTCCCCGGAGGACACCGGCAGCTTCCCCATCCCGGTCGGCCCGAACCGCACCCGCGAGCTGGGCGAGGGCGGCGGCACCCCGGAGCCGGACGAGGAGGCGTACTACCAGGTCTTCCGTCAGTCGATAGACGGCAGCTTCCCCACCCCCGGCGTCCTCGGCGACAACATCGAGGCGACGTACGGCACGAAACTCTCCCCGAGTGCCCTGAAGGCCCTCTCGGACCGCTTCCAGAAGCGCTTCAACGCGGAACTGGAAGAGGACCACATCGCCTAGCAACGCACGAAAAAAAGGGGCCCTCGCCAGAGGGCCCCTTTTGTTGCCGTTACTCGCCGAGCAAGCGCCGCACCCGCTCCTGCCCCACCGCCAGCAGCAGCGTGGGCAGCCGCGGACCGGTGTCCCGGCCCACCAGCAGGTGGTAGAGCAGCGCGAAGAACGACCGCTGAGCGGTCTTGATCTCCGGCGGCAGCTCCTTCGGCGTCGCGTCGGCGGAGAACCCGGCCTGGACCTTCGGCACGCCGTAGACGAGGTGGGTGAGCCCGTCCAGCGACCAGTGGTCGGCGAGCCCGTCGAGCAGCAGCCGGATGGACTGCTGCGCCTGCTCGTCGAGCGACTTCAGCAGCTCGGCGTCGGGCTCGTCCCGCACGATGGTCCGCTGGTCGGCGGGGACGTGGGTGTTGATCCACGCCTCGGCCTTGTCGTACCGGGGCCGGGCCTCGTCCAGCGAGCCGAGCGGCCGGGACGGGTCCAGCTCGCTGAGGATGCGCAGCGCCTGGTCCTCGTGGCCGGCGGTGATGTCGGCGACGGACGCGAGGGTCCGGTACGGCATCGGCCGCGGCGTCGTCGGCAGCTCACCGGCGGCGGTGCGCACCGCGCGGGAGTGCGCGGCGACGTCGGCGGGCAGCGCGGTGCCGTCGGCGACCTTGGCGTCGAGCTTGTCCCACTCGTCGTAGAGCCGCTGGATCTCCTGGTCGAAGGCGATCTTGAAGGACTGGTTCGGCTTGCGCCGGGCGTACAGCCAGCGCAGCAGCTGCGGCTCCATGATCTTCAGCGCGTCGGACGGGGTGGGCACGCCACCCTTGGACGACGACATCTTGGCCATGCCGGAGATACCGACGAAGGCGTACATCGGGCCGATCGGCTGCTTGCCGCCGAAGATCCCGACGATCTGCCCGCCGACCTGGAACGACGACCCGGGCGACGAGTGGTCGACGCCGGAGGGCTCGAAAATGACGCCCTCATACGCCCAGCGCATCGGCCAGTCGACCTTCCAGACCAGCTTGCCGCGGTTGAACTCGTTCAGCCGGACGGTCTCGGAGAAGCCGCACGTGGTGCAGGCGTACGTCAGCTCGGTGGTGATGTCGTCGTAGGAGGCGACGGTGGTGAAGTCCTTCTCGCAGTTGCCGCAGTACGGCTTGTACGGGAAGTACCCGGCGGAGCCGGAGCTGCCGTCGTCCTCGGACGCGGCGCCGGAGCCCTCGGCGGCCTCCAGCTCGGCCTCGTCGACCGGCTTCTGCCCCTGCTTCTTCGCGGCCTTGGGCTTGGTCCGGTACTGCGCGAGGACCGCGTCGATGTCACCGCGGTGCTTCATGGCGTGCAGGATCTGCTCCCGGTACGCCCCCGAGGTGTACTGCTCGGTCTGGCTGATCCCGTCGAACTCGACGCCCAGCTCGCCCAGCGCCTCGATCATGGCCGCCTTGAAGTGCTCGGCCCAGTTCGGGTACGGCGAGCCCTTCGGCGCCGGGACCGAGGTCAGCGGCTTGCCGATGTGCTCCGCCCAGGACTCGTCGATGCCGGTGACGCCGGCGGGCACCTTGCGGTACCGGTCGTAGTCGTCCCAGGAGATCAGATGCCGGACCTGGTACCCGCGCCGCCGGATCTCGTCGGCGACCAGGTGCGGGGTCATGACCTCGCGCAGGTTCCCCAGGTGGATCGGGCCGGAGGGCGACAGCCCGGACGCGACGACGACCGGTTTGCCCGGGGCCCGACGCTCCGACTCCTCGATGACCTCATCCGCGAAACGGGAGACCCAGTCGGTGGTCTCGGTGCTCTGAGCCACGATCGGCACGTCCTCTTTTGCTGAAGGCTTGATGGTGAACCCATTCTCCCAGACCCCCTCGTGCCCGGGAAAACCGCTTTACCCCCATGGGATACTGGCCGTGTCTATCCATCCCCACGAGGAGAACGGCACCCTTACCTATGGCCTCGGTCACGTCCCTCAGCGACTCCGTCCAGCAGCACCTCGCCGACGCTCTCGCTTCCGCCCTCCCGGAAGCCGACGGAGTCGACCCGCTGCTGCGACGAAGCGACCGGGCCGACTTCCAGGCCAACGGCATCCTGGCCCTGGCCAAGAAGGCGAAGGCGAACCCGCGGGAGCTGGCGACGCAGGTCGTCTCCCAGGTCGCCACCGGTGACGTGATCCAGGACGTCGAGGTCTCCGGCCCCGGCTTCCTCAACATCACGATCGCCGACAAGGCGATCACGGAGAACCTGGCCGCGCGGTACGCGGACGAGACGGGCCGCCTCGGTGTGCCGTACGCCGACACCCCCGGCACCACGGTGGTCGACTACGCCCAGCCGAACGTGGCGAAGGAGATGCACGTCGGCCACCTGCGTTCCGCGGTGATCGGCGACTCGGTGGTGCAGCTGCTGGAGTTCACCGGCGAGAACGTGGTCCGGCGCCACCACATCGGCGACTGGGGCACCCAGTTCGGCATGCTGATCCAGTACCTGGACGAGCACCCGCACGAGCTGGACCACAAGGCGAGCGACGACCTCCAGGCCTCCGGCGAGGAGGCCATGTCGAACCTCGACCGGCTCTACAAGGCGGCGCGGAAGAAGTTCGACTCCGACGAGGAGTTCAAGACGCGCGCCCGGCGCCGGGTGGTCGACCTCCAGGCCGGGGACCCGCACACGCTCGCCATGTGGCAGAAGTTCGTCGACGAGTCGAAGATCTACTTCTTCTCCGTCTTCGACAAGCTGGACATGGAGATCCGCGACCCCGACATCGTCGGCGAGTCCGGGTACAACGACATGCTCGCGGAGACCTGCCGGCTCCTGGAGGAGTCGGGCGTGGCCGTCCGCTCCGAGGGTGCCCTCTGCGTCTTCTTCGACGACATCAAGGGCCCGGACGGCAACCCGGTCCCGCTGATCGTCCAGAAGTCGGACGGCGGCTACGGCTACGCGGCGACCGACCTGTCCGCCATCCGGGACCGCGTCTTCAACCTGAAGGCGACCTCCCTCGTCTACGTCGTCGACGCCCGGCAGTCCCTGCACTTCAAGATGGTCTTCGAGACCGCCCGCCGGGCCGGCTGGCTGAACGACGACGTGAAGGCGTACCAGCTGGCCTTCGGCACGGTCCTCGGCAAGGACGGCAAGCCGTTCAAGACGCGTGAGGGCGAGACGGTCCGGCTGGTGGACCTCCTGGACGAGGCGGTCGACCGCGCGTCGACCGTCGTACGGGAGAAGGCGCAGGACCTGTCCGAGGAGGAGATCGCCGAGCGGGGCGCCCAGGTGGGCATCGGCGCGGTGAAGTACGCGGACCTGTCGACGTCGGCGAACCGGGACTACAAGTTCGACCTGGACCAGATGGTCTCGCTGAACGGCGACACGTCCGTCTACCTCCAGTACGCGTACGCCCGGATCCAGTCCATCCTCCGCAAGGCCGGCGAGGTCCGCCCCGCCGCCCGCCCGGAGCTGGAGCTGCACGCGGCGGAGCGGGCGCTGGGCCTGCACCTGGACGCGTTCGCGGAGACGGTGGACGAGGCGGCGACGGAGTACGCCCCGCACAAGCTGGCGGCGTACCTCTACCAGCTCGCCTCGCTCTACACCTCCTTCTACGACAAGTGCCCGGTGCTGAAGGCCGAGAGCCCCGAGCAGGTCGAGAACCGCCTGTTCCTGTGCGACCTCACGGCCCGCACCCTCCACCGGGGCATGGCCCTGCTGGGCATCCGCACGCCGGAGCGCCTGTAACACCCCGGGGGCCCGGGGCCTACGCCGCTCCGAGCCCCCGCGCAAGCCTGCGCAGCCCCTCCCCGATCTCCTCCGGCGTCTGCGTCACGAAGCACAGCCGGAGGGTCGAGCGGTCGGGCTCGCCGGCGTGGAAGGGGGCGCCGGGCACGTAGGCGACGTTGTGCTCGACCACCCGCGGCAGCAGAGCGGTGGTGTCGTACGACTCCGGCAGCCGGGCCCAGACGAACATGCCGCCCTCGGGCCGGGTCCAGGCCGATCCCTCGGGCAGGGCGTCCGGCAGCCCGGCGAGCAGAGCGTCGCGGCGCTCGCCGTAGACGCGGGCCACGCGCGCCACATGGGCGTCCAGGTCGCGGTCGGCCAGGTACCGGGCCGCGGCGAGCTGGTTGACGGTCGGGGTGTGCAGATCGGCGGCCTGCTTGGCGACCGCGCAGGCCCGGCGCAGCCCGGCGGGCGCCCGCAGCCAGCCGAGCCGCAGCCCGGGCGCCATGACCTTGGAGAAGGAGCCGAGCAGCACGGTCCGGTCGCGGGCGTCCTCGTAGGAGGCGATCCACGGCACCCGCTCGCCCTCGAACCGCAGCTCCCCGTACGGGTCGTCCTCGATGATCCACAGTCCCCGGCGGGCGGCGACGGCGGCGATCGCGGAGCGGCGGTCGGCGGGCAGGGTGCGGCCGGTCGGGTTCTGGAAGGTGGGCACGGTGTAGAGCAGCTTGGGCCGCTCCCGCACCACCAGCTCCTCCAGCGCCTCGGGGTCCATCCCGTCCGCGTCACCGGGCACCGCCACGATCCGCGCGCCCGCGAGGCCGAAGGCCTGAAGCGCCGCCAGATAGCAGGGGTTCTCGACGAGGACGACATCCCCCGGCTCGAGCAGCGCGGTGGCGAGCAGGGACAGTGCCTGCTGCGATCCGGTGGTGACGAGCAGGTCGTCGGCGTCGGTGGCCAGCCCGCGCACGCCGGTCCGGGCGGCGAGCGCGGCCCGCAGCGCCGGCTCGCCCTCGGTCGTGGAGTACTGCAGCGCCTGCGCGGGCGTCTCGGCGAGGACGTCCCGGTAGGCCGCGGCGACGCCCTCCGCGTCGAACAGCTCCGGGGCCGGCAGCCCGCCCGCGAAGTTGATCACTTCGGGACGGGCGGTGACGGCCAGGATGTCCCGGACCGGCGAACCGCCGATCGCGCCGACGCGTGCGGCGAGCGGCGGGACGGGCGCGGCGGACGGGGACGCGGCAGCGAGTGTCACGGTGCGGCTCCTCAAGTCGGATCGGATCCTGACCGCACCCTAGAGAACTACCTGCCGCCTACAACCAAAATTCCGTGATCCGGACGCCTACCCGCCGTTCTCCACCGCCGCCTCGCTCCAACCGGATCCGCCCAGCGGGAAGTCGTACGCGGGACGGCCGTTGTTGCCGCTGGTGCGGAACGGCTTGTCGCCGTCGCCGATCAGCAGCTTGCCGCCCCGGGAGCCGCTGGACCAGGTCAGCTCCAGATACCAGCGCACGTCGTACGCCGAGGCGTCGGCCGTGATCTGGAAGAACTCCGGGTCCGACTCGCTCACCGTGAACGGGAAGTCCCGGCCGCCCGCCGCCGCCTGGACCGTGGGCCGTGCCGCGTCCAGCGCGATGGTGAACGGCCGCTTGGGCACATCGCCGCCGCAGCCGACGCCCATCGCGTAGTCGTTCCAGGGCAGCGGCGCGCTCCGGCCCACCACCCGCACCTTCAGGCTCTGGACGAGCACGGTCTCCTCGCCGGTGCCCTGCACGGCGAGCGTCACGTACTGCTCCCCCGACGACACCGCCCTCTCCGCCGCCACCCAGGCGGGCGCGTCCTGTTCCACCGGCGGCGGAGGCACCTCGTCCGGCGGGCTGTCGATCAGATAGTGCTGGGAGCAGGGGTCCTCCCAGGCGTACGGGCGGGTGGTGACGGTGAACGGGACGCCGGACGCGGGCTCGTCGTCCTTCGCGGGCGCGGCACCGGCGCTCCCGGAGGGGGAGGAGGTACCGGAGGCGGAGGGGCCGCCGCCCTTCTCCTCCCGGGAGTCGGACACCGACGGCGAGACGGCCGTGGACGGAGTCGGCGTCGGCGTCGCGGACACCCGCGGCCCGCCACCGGACGAGGCGGCACCGACCGAACCACGCCGCCCCTCGTCCGGATCTCCCGCGGACGGCAGACTCACGGCGAGCGCGACGGCCCCGAGCACGGCGACCGCGGACACACCGCCGAGGAGGGCGGTACGGCGCGGACGGCGGGGCTGCGCGGCGTTCGGCTCCGCCGGTTCCTCGGCGTTCGCCTCTGCCGGTTCCTCGGCGTTCGCCTCTGCCGATTCCTCAGCGCTCTGTTCCTCCATGGAGGGTGCCGCTTTGCGCCGCCGCCCCGCGTCCGCCACCACCCACCGCCGATGCAGCTCGACCAGCTCTTCCGGCGACGCCTTGCAGACGCGGGCCAGCCGCTCCACGGGCGCGTACTCGGTCGGCACGGCATCCCCGTTGCAGTACCGGTGCAGTGTCGACGTGCTCATGTGAAGCCGTTTGGCGAGCGTCCCGTAGCTGAGCCCGGAGCGCTCCTTCAACTCCCGCAGCAGCGCCGCGAAGTCCTCCGACACCGTTCCTCCGCTCCCCCCATGTCCCATCCCCGCGTTCCAGGGAATGGCCGTTCCCCCAGGTCAGAGCCGTGCGAGCGTTCCATCGTCCCTGATTCTCCGCCGGGTCTGGCAACCGGGACGGATCGCCCCGCAGGCTTCGGTCATCCAAGCACGCCGCTCCCGGCACTCGGTCGAGCGGCCCGCTTCAACTCACCGACGAGCAAAGGAATCAGCCATGCGCACCTTCCGCCGTACCCGTCTGCTGGCCGCCACCGGCGCCGCCCTCACCGCACTCGCCCTCACCGCGTGCGAGGACGGCACGGGCGCGAGGAACGAGGGCGCGTCCGCGCCGGCCACGGCGGCGAGCCCGTCGGGACCGTCGGACACGCCGGGGGCGACGGGGGCGGCTCCGGACACGACGAACACCGCACAGCCGGAGAACAGCCCGAAGCAGACGCCGGCGGCCTCCACCCCCACACCCGCCGCCGATGACGACGAACCGGTCCGCACCTACTGCAACGGCTCCAACACCAAGGTCACCGCGCAGCCCGTCCCCCGCCCCCTGAACCACATGCTGCTCACGGTCACGAACACCGGCTCGAAGCCGTGCAGCCTGATGTACTACCCGGTGCTCCGCTTCGACGAGATGCAGTGGGTGCCGCAGGCCCGGCCGGAGACCAAGCCGCAGGCGGTGCCGACGCTGGCCCCGGGCGAGTCCGGCTACGCGGGCGTGCTGCTCTCCGCGGCGGACGGCAGCGGCGACGGCGGCACGACGGGCCGCAAGCTGACCGTCGCCTTCCAGGGCGGTACGCCGAACAGCGGCGGCGGCGCCTCCGCGACCCCGCCGCTGCCCGCCGAGGGCGTCCACTACGACAGCTCGCTGTCGGTGACGTACTGGCAGTCCTCGATGGAGGACGCCCTGAACTGACCCTGAACCGAGGGTCTCAGTCCAGCTTCCGGGCCACCTCGGTGGCCCAGTAAGTGAGGATGTTGCGGGCTCCGGCCCGCTTGATGCCGGTCAGCGTCTCCAGGATGGCCCGGTCCCGGTCGATCCAGCCCTTCTCGGCGGCGGCCTCGATCATCGAGTACTCACCGGAGATCTGATAGGCGGCGACCGGCACGTCCACCGCGTCCGCGACCCGCGCGAGGATGTCGAGGTAGGGCCCGGCCGGCTTGACCATCACCATGTCGGCCCCCTCCTCCAGGTCGAGGGCCAGCTCGCGCAGCGACTCCCGCACATTGGCCGGGTCCTGCTGGTAGGTCTTGCGGTCGCCCTGAAGCGACGAGGCGACGGCCTCCCGGAAGGGCCCGTAGAAGGCGGAGGCGTACTTCGCGGTGTACGCGAGGATCGCCACGTCCTCCCGCCCGATCTGGTCGAGGGCGTCCCGGACGACCCCGATCTGCCCGTCCATCATCCCGCTGGGTCCCACGACATGGGCCCCGGCGTCGGCCTGCACCTGCGCCATCTCGGCGTACCGCTCGAGCGTGGCGTCGTTGTCGACCCGCCCGTGCTCGTCCAGCACCCCGCAGTGCCCGTGATCGGTCGTCTCGTCGAGACAGAGATCGGACATGACGAGCAGCTCGTCGCCCACCTCGGCCCGCACGTCCCGAATGGCGACCTGGAGAATCCCGTCGGGATCGGTCCCGGGCGTCCCCTGGGCGTCCTTCTTGGATTCCTCCGGAACGCCGAACAGCATGATCCCGGAGACTCCGGCCTCCACCGCCTCGGCAGCGGCCTTCTTGAGACTGTCCCGCGTGTGCTGCACGACCCCCGGCATCGCGGCGATCGGCACCGGCTCGCTCACACCCTCCCGCACGAACGCGGGCAGGATGAGGTCGGCCGGATGCAGCCGGGTCTCGGCGACCATCCGCCGCATGACAGCACTCGTACGCAGCCGCCGCGGACGCGTCCCGGGAAAGGATCCGTACTTCGTCATGCACCTACGCTACGCCCGCCCCAAGAGCACCTATGCCGACGCGATGTCGGCGCCCTCCGCCTAGCCTGCGGGCCCTGCGAGCACACACAGCCGCGTAGCCTGCGGGCATGCGTGCCGCCTGGGGCGGCACGGGTGGGCGCTGGGGGTACCCCCTGCTCGAAGAGCTTGGGGGAGGCACCCCGTTCCGCCGGGCTGCGGCACCCACCCCGGCCGGCCGCAACACCCCGCACCCACGAACCCAGCCCGCATGCACCCCCCACCCCCCAGGTCCATCCTGAAAAAGGAACCTGCACCGCACTCACGCAGCCCGCGGAGCCCCCCATGACCGCTCCCCACCCCACAACCCCCCACCCCACCCCCGACCTCTTCGCCCTCTCCGACATCCACGGCCCCGTCCTCCGCCCCCCGGACAACGGCTACGCCGCCGAACTCGCCGGCTTCAACCTCGCCGTCCAGCACAGCCCGGAGGTGGTCGTCGGAGCCACCGGCACGGACGACATCGTCGCCGCGATGCGCTGGGCCGCCGCGACCACCACCCCCGTCGCCGTCCAGGCCACCGGCCACGGCGCCAACTCCCCCGTCGACAGCGGCCTCTTGATCAACACCGCCCGGCTGACGGACGTACACATAGACGAGACGACCCGCACGGCGACGATCGCCCCGGGCGCCAGGTGGCGCCACGTCCTGGAGGCCGCCGCCCCGCACGGCCTCGCCGCCCTCACCGGCACCTCCACCGACGCGGGCGCGGTCGGCTACACCGTCGGCGGCGGCCTGCCGGTCCTCGGCCGGGCGTACGGCTACGCGGCGGACCTGGTCCGCTCCTTCCAGGTCGTCACGGCGGACGGCACCCTCCGCACGGCGAGCCCCGACGAGGAACCGGACCTGTTCTGGGCGCTGCGTGGCGGCAAGGGCAACGTGGGAGTGGTGACCCAGCTGGTCACCGACCTCCTCCCGCTCTCACACATCCTCGGCGGCGGCATCTACTGCGCCGGCGAGCACGCCGAGCCCCTGCTGCGCGCCTGGGTGGACTGGACGACGACGGTCCCGGACGAGATGTGCAGCGCGTACACGCTGCTGCGCCTCCCGCCGCTCCCGGACATCCCGGAGCCCCTGCGCGGCGGCTTCTGGGCGCGTGTGGCGATCGCCTGGCCGGGCGACCCGGAGGAGGGCGAGAACCTGATCGCCCCGCTGCGCGCGGCGGCCCCGGTGGCGGTCGACACGGTCTCCGTCATTCCCTACACGGAGATCGACGCCATCCACATGGAACCGCGGAACCCGCTCCCGGCCCGGGAGTCCTGCGCCCTGATGCACGCCATGACCCCGGAGGCGATCACGACGTTCCTCCAGGCGTGCGGCCCGGCGGCACCCCCGGACTATCCGCTGCTGATGGTGGAGCTGCGCCACATGGGCGGCGCACTGGCCCGCCCCTGCGCGTTCGAGGACGCGATCTGCGCCCGTGACTCCGACTTCCTCCTGGAGACGGTGGGCGTCCTGATCAGCCCGGAGGCGGCGGAGACCATCGAGTCGGCCACCGCCGCGATCCAGGCCGTCATGGCCCCGTACGGCACCGGCCGCACCATGGTCAACATCCACGGCACCCCGGGCGACGAGGCCGACCGCGCCCGCGCCTGGACCCCGGAGGTCTACGACCGCCTCCGCCGGACGAAGGCGACCTACGACCCCCACAACCTGCTCCGCTTCGGCCACACGGTGGGGACACTCACGCGGCCGTGACCCTGAGGGTCAGGTCGTCGTACGACGCCTGCGCGCCCCCGGCCGCCGCTCGCTCGGCCGCGTCACCGGATCCCCGGCCTCCAGCGCGGCGGCCCGGCGCCGCATCCCGAACTCGGCCAGCGCCTCGGCCAGCTTGTGCACGGACGGCTCGGGGGCCATGACGTCCACCCGCAGCCCGTGCTCCTCGGCGGTCTTCGCCGTGGCGGGGCCGATACAGGCGATCACCGTCACGTTGTGCGGCTTGCCGGCGATACCCACCAGGTTCCGCACCGTCGACGACGACGTGAACAGCACCGCGTCGAAGCCACCGCCCTTGATCGCCTCCCGCGTCTCGGCGGGCGGCGGCGAGGCGCGCACGGTCCGGTAGGCGGTGACGTCGTCGACCTCCCAGCCCAGCTCGATGAGCCCGGCGACCAGGGTCTCGGTCGCGATGTCGGCGCGCGGCAGGAAGACGCGGTCGATCGGGTCGAAGACGGGGTCGTACGGCGGCCAGTCCTCCAGCAGCCCGGCGGCCGACTGCTCGCCGCTCGGCACCAGGTCCGGCTTCACGCCGAAGGCGATCAGCGCCTTGGCGGTCTGCTCGCCCACCGCGGCGACCTTGATCCCGGCGAAGGCACGGGCGTCGAGCCCGTACTCCTCGAACTTCTCCCGCACGGCCTTGACCGCGTTCACCGAGGTGAAGGCGATCCACTCGTAGCGGCCTGTCACCAGTCCCTTGACCGCGCGCTCCATCTGCTGGGGCGTACGCGGCGGCTCGACGGCGATGGTCGGCACCTCGTGCGGCACGGCACCGTAGGACCGCAGCTGGTCGGAGAGCGACGCCGCCTGCTCCTTCGTACGCGGCACGAGCACCTTCCAGCCGAACAGCGGCTTGGACTCGAACCACGACAGCTGGTCGCGCTGGGCGGCGGCGGAACGCTCACCGACCACGGCTATCACCGGCTGCCCGCCCTCCGGCGAGGGCAGCACCTTGGCCTGCTTCAGGGTCTGGGCGATCGTGCCGAGGGTCGCGGTCCAGGTCCGCTGCCGCGTCGTCGTACCGGCGATCGTGACGGTCATCGGGGTGTCCGGCTTGCGGCCGGCGGCGACCAGTTCCCCCGCGGCCGCCGCCACGGAGTCGAGCGTCGTCGACACGACGACCGTCCCGTCCGACGCCCCCACCTCCGTCCAGCACCGGTCCGACGCCGTGCGCGCGTCCACGAACCGCACGTCCGCGCCCTCGGCGTCGCGCAGCGGCACACCGGCGTACGCGGGCACGCCGACCGCGGCGGCGACACCGGGCACCACCTCGAAGGGCACCCCGGCGGCGGCGCAGGCGAGCATCTCCTCGGCGGCGTACGCGTCGAGTCCGGGGTCGCCGGACACCGCACGCACGACCCGCCTGCCGCCCCGCGCGGCCTCCATGACAAGATGTGCGGCATCCCGTTCTGCGGGGACCCCAGCGGTTGTTGACGTGCCGTCAACAACCGTCAGCTGAGGCGTGCCTGTGCCCGGATGCCGGTCCGCGGAAGGATCCGTGGAGTCCGTGTCCGTGTTCACCACGGCGACGCCCGGCCTGGCGTGGACGCGTACGACGTCGAGCACCTCGTGCCCGGCGACGAGGACGTCCGCGTTCGCCAGCGCCTCGACGGCGCGCAGTGTGAGCAGTCCCGGATCTCCGGGTCCGGCACCCAGGAAGGTGACGTGCCCGTGTTCCGGACCGGCGGGAAGGGTGGTGGGGCTCAATGTGCTCGCTCCCCCATCAGACCGGCCGCGCCCGCGGCGAGCATCTCGGCAGCGAGTTCGCGGCCGAGTGCCACTGCCTGGTCGTGCGTCTGGGGCACGGGACCGGTGGTGGACAGCTGCACCAGCGTGGTGCCGTCGGTCGTGCCGACGACGCCCCGCAGGCGCATTTCCTTGACAATCTGCCCGTCGGCCAACAGGTCGGCCAGCGCGCCCACGGGGGCGGAGCAGCCGGCCTCCAGGGCGGCGAGCAGTGACCGCTCGGCGGTCACGGCGGCCCGCGTGAACGGGTCGTCGAGCTCGGCGAGCGCGGCGATGAGATCCGCGTTGTCCGCGGTGCACTCGATCGCCAGGGCCCCCTGGCCGGGGGCGGGCAAAACGGTGTCGACCGACAGGAAGTCGGTCACTTCCTCGCTGCGGCCGATCCGGTTCAGCCCGGCGGCGGCCAGCACCACGGCATCCAGCTCACCGGCGCGGACGTATCCGATCCGGGTGTCGACGTTGCCGCGGATCGCCACGCACTCGATGTCGAGTCCGTGGGCGCGGGCGTACGCGTTCAGCTGCGCCATGCGGCGCGGCGAACCGGTGCCGATGCGCGCCCCGCGCGGCAGGTCGGTCAACTTCAGCGCGTCCCTGGCGACGATCACGTCCCGCGGGTCCTCGCGCACCGGTACGGCGGCCAGGACCAGCTCCTCGGGCTGCGCGGTCGGCAGGTCCTTCAGCGAGTGCACCGCGAAGTCGACCTCGCCCTTGAGCAGCGCGTCGCGCAGCGCGGTCACGAACACACCCGTGCCGCCGATCTGCGCCAGCGCCTCGCGGGAGACATCGCCGTAGGTGGTGATCTCGACCAGCTCGACGGGGCGCCCGGTCACCTGACTGACGGCCTCCGCCACCTGCCCGGACTGGGCCATGGCGAGCTTGCTCCGCCTGGTCCCGAGCCTCAGCGCCTTCTCACTCATCGTGGCCCTCGGTTCTTCTCGGTGCTGTCCTCGGCGCGGGAGACGGAGGCCACCGTCTCCGGGTCGAGGTCGAACAGGGTGCGCAGCGCGTCCGCGTACCCGGCGCCGCCGGGCTCGGCCGCGAGCTGCTTGACCCGAACGGTCGGGGCGTGCAGCAGCTTGTCGACGACCCGGTGCACGGTCTGCCGGATCTCGCCGCGCAGCTTGTCGTCCAGGCCGGGCAGCCGCCCGTCCAGCCGGGCGATCTCCGCGGCGACGACATCGGCGGCCATGGTGCGCAGCGCGACGACGGTCGGCGTGATGTGCGCGGCCCGCTGCGCCGCGCCGAAGGCCGCCACCTCGTCGGAAACGATACGGCGGACCTGGTCGACGTCGGCCGCCATCGGGGCGTCGGCGGAGGCTTCCGCCAGCGACTCGATGTCGACCAGCCGCACCCCGGCGAGCCGGTGCACGGCCGCGTCGATGTCGCGCGGCATGGCGAGGTCGAGCAGGAAGAGCACGGGCTCGGGGCGCTCGGCGGCCACGGGTTCGGGCTTGCGCCGCTCCGGGATCCGGCCGACGGCCGACGCCGTCGCGGCGAGCGCGCCGATCAGCTCCGCGTCCGCGTCGGGCCCGCGCCGGGCGGTCTCCCGCCGGCCGGCCGCGCCGCCCACGACCCAGGCGGCGTGCTGCTCCAGCGTCGCCGCGTCCATCCCGGCCACGGCGGCCTCGCCCATCACGGAGAACCCGGGCGCCGCGGAGAGGTCCAGCGGGCAGCCGTCCTCGGTGCCGACGCTGGTCGGCGGCAGCGGGGTGGGGCGTACGTCCGCCCCCTTCTCGGTCGTACGACGGCCCTCGGCGGCCTCGGCGACCGGCTCGCCGGTGCGACCGCGCACCGCGGCGGCGACCGCCTCCGCGCCGAGCACCAGACCGGTCGCGCCGGTGCAGGAGACGGCGACGTCGGCACGTGTCAGCTCGGCCGGCACCGCGTCCATCGGTACCGCGCGGGCGAGCACGTGCGCGTCCTCGGCCTCGGTGAGGATCTGGGCCAGGCGCTCGGCGCGCTCCTGGGTGCGGTTGGCGATGACGACCTCGGCGACCCCGGCGCGCGCGAGCGTCGCGGCGGCCAGCGAGGACATCGAACCGGCGCCGATCACCAGCGCCTTCTTGCCGCGCGCCCAGTCCTCGACCGGCGCGCCCACGGCCAGCTGCTCCAGGCCGAAGGTGACCAGGGACTGTCCGGCGCGGTCGATCCCGGTCTCGGAGTGCGCGCGCTTGCCGACCCGGAGGGCCTGCTGGAACAGGTCGTTGATCAGCCGGCCCGCGGTGTGCAGCTCCTGGGCGCGGGCCAGGGAGTCCTTGATCTGGCCGAGGATCTGGCCCTCGCCGACGACCATGGAGTCCAGTCCGCAGGCCACCGAGAACAGGTGGTGGACGGCCCGGTCCTCGTAGTGCACATAGAGGTAGGGAGTGAGCTCGTCGAGCCCGACCCCGCTGTGCTGGGCGAGCAGCGTGGACAGCTCGGCGACACCGGCGTGGAACTTGTCCACGTCGGCGTAGAGCTCGATGCGGTTGCAGGTGGCCAGCACGGCGGCCTCGGCGGCCGGTTCGGCGGCGACGGTGTCCTGCGCCAGCTTGATCTGGGCGTCCGTGCTCAGCGCCGCCCGCTCCAGCACGCTGACCGGGGCGCTGCGGTGGCTCAGTCCGACGACGAGGAGGCTCATGCCGGCATCACGGCGGGCATGTCCCCGTCGGGTCCCTGGTCGGCGGAGTCACCGCGGTTCGCGGCGGCCGGTACGGCGGTCTCGCCCGCGGCCTCCTCACCGGCCTTGCGCTGCTCGTGGAAGGCGAGGATCTGGAGTTCGATCGAGAGGTCGACCTTGCGCACGTCGACGCCGTCCGGGACGGACAGCACGGTCGGCGCGAAGTTCAGGATGGAGGTGACCCCGGCGGCCACGAGCCGGTCGCAGACCTGCTGGGCGGCACCGGCGGGGGTGGCGATGACACCGATCGACACGCCGTTGTCCTGGATGATCTTCTCCAGGTCGTCGGTGTGCTGCACCGGGATCCCGGCGACGGGCTTGCCGGCCATGTTCGGGTCGGCGTCGATCAGCGCGGCGACCCGGAAGCCTCGGGAGGCGAACCCGCCGTAGTTGGCGAGCGCGGCGCCGAGGTTACCGATACCGACGATCACGACCGGCCAGTCCTGGGTGAGGCCGAGTTCGCGGGAGATCTGGTACACGAGATACTCGACGTCGTAGCCCACGCCACGCGTCCCGTAGGAGCCCAGGTACGAGAAGTCCTTGCGCAGCTTCGCGGAGTTGACCCCCGCCGCGGCCGCCAGTTCCTCGGAGGAGACCGTCGGCACCGAGCGCTCGGAGAGCGCGGTCAGGGCGCGGAGGTACAGCGGAAGCCGGGCGACGGTGGCCTCGGGAATCCCTCGGCTACGGGTCGCCGGTCGGTGAGTTCGGCCAGTTGCCACGGTGCTCCTGCGGGTAGAGCGGGGCTGCAGGCGGTCATACGTCCCCAGACCGCCCCGTCGACAGCAGGCTATGTCTTTGTGAACGCGTGCACAAAGATGGTGTCCGATTTGCCCGGCCAACGTGACGGGGGTCACGACCGATTACCTTCCTCACGATCCACGCCCCCGAGACCACAACAGCCATCGATCCTAAGCCGTGAGCGCCTTGCGAAGCCGCTCCTCGTTCACGCGCCAGAAGGTGTGCTGCTCGCCGTCCACGAGCACCACCGGGATCTGCTCCCAGTAGCGATCGTGCAGGTCAGGGTTGTGCGTGATGTCCTTCTGCTCCCACGGCACCCCCAGCTCCCCGCAGACCTTCTCGATCACGATCTGTGCGTCATCACACAGATGGCAGCCGGGCTTGCGGATCAGGGTGACGAGACGGTCCTGGGGGGCGGGTTCGGCCCTGCGCCGGAAGATGGGACTCATACCGGCCATTGTCCCGCTCCTCTGGCCCACGCTTAACGGCTCGGTCGCGGAGAGTTCACAGCCTCCAAACCTCACGCCGGACGGAACCTCCGAACAAACTGGCTATGCTCACGCCATGGCCGCTCTCGGATGGCTCACTCCCCGTAGGCGCTCCGCCACGGCGCGGAGCGTATTGGCAGGCGAGGCCTCGGCGGAGGCCGCGCGCAAGTCCACCGAGGTCTCCGAGGTCTCCGGCAAGGAGCCGGAGTTCCCGGTGCCCGGCGACGAGAAGGCCGCCGCCTTCTTCGACCTGGACAACACCGTCATGCAGGGCGCCGCCCTGTTCCACTTCGGGCGGGGCCTGTACAAGCGCAAGTTCTTCGAGACCCGCGACCTGGCCCGGTTCGCCTGGCAGCAGGCCTGGTTCCGGCTGGCCGGCGTCGAGGACCCCGAGCACATGCAGGACGCCCGCGACTCCGCGCTGTCCATCGTCAAGGGCCACCGCGTCGCCGAGCTGAGGTCGATCGGCGAGGAGATCTACGACGAGTACATGGCCGAGCGGATCTGGCCGGGCACCCGGGCGCTGGCCCAGGCCCATCTGGACGCCGGCCAGCGGGTGTGGCTGGTCACGGCGGCGCCGGTGGAGATCGCCACGGTGATCGCCCGCCGCCTCGGCCTCACCGGCGCGCTCGGCACGGTCGCCGAGTCCGTCGACGGCGTCTACACCGGCAAGCTGGTCGGCGAGCCCCTGCACGGCCCTGCGAAGGCCGAGGCGGTGCGCGCGCTGGCCGCCGCGGAGGGCCTGGACCTGACCCGCTGCGCCGCCTACAGCGACTCGCACAACGACATCCCGATGCTCTCGCTGGTCGGCCATCCGTACGCGATCAACCCCGACAGCAAACTGCGCAAGCACGCCCGGCGGATGGACTGGCGGCTGCGCGACTACCGCACCGGCCGCAAGGCCGCGAAGGTCGGCATCCCGGCCGCGGCGGGCGTCGGCGCGGTGGCCGGCGGCACGGCCGCGGCGATCGCGATGCACCGCCGCCGGCGCTGAGGCTTCCCTTTCCTTCTGGGGAGACCTCCCCCTCTTCTTCCCTCCGGGAGGACCCTCCCCTTCCGGAGCAGTCGGCCGACACGCCACGCCGAGCGGGCCAATCCACCAGTCGTACCCACCCGGACGCCCGGCCAGTCCCTCCTTACCGCACCCGGCCACAACACGCCTCGGACCCACCCGGAACTCGAATCATTCCGGTCAACAACCGGTCACTCTGCGGAACTTGATCGGGCGTCAATCGGTTACAGAAGCGACGTAATCGATGATTTGAGCAACTGGGCGTAGCAGCGCCTGCACGAAGCGTTATTCTCCTCAGACGCAAACCGGTACCCCTCCGTCGCTACGACGGGTGAAAGGTTCCGCACTGCACGTGATGGAAGCTCTGCCTCTGGGAGTCTCGTGTACCCACACGTCGGGGTTGACGCCTCGGGCCTGGCTACGCTGCGCGCAACGGTCCAAGAACTGTTGCGCGACTTCGTCCCCACCGCGTACGCCGTCCCCGCCTTCGCCTCCGCCGCGCCCGTGGGCCCGTGCTACGCACTGGCCGACGGCAGCGCCGCGGTCGGCAGACGAGGACGGTCCACCGGCGCCGCCACCGCGCGCCGCCCGGCCGCCGACAGCGACAGCGCCCGGATGATGGACCTCGTGGAGCGCGCCCAGTCCGGCGAGGCCGAGGCGTTCGGCCGCCTCTACGACCAGTACAGCGACACCGTGTACCGATACATCTACTACCGCGTGGGAGGCAAGGCCACCGCCGAGGACCTGACCAGCGAGACCTTTCTGCGCGCCCTGCGCCGCATCGGCACCTTCACCTGGCAGGGCCGGGACTTCGGCGCCTGGCTCGTCACCATCGCCCGCAACCTGGTCGCCGACCACTTCAAGTCGAGCCGTTTCCGCCTCGAAGTGACCACCGGCGAAATGCTCGACGCCAACGAGGTCGAGCGCTCCCCCGAGGAGTCCGTCCTCGAGTCCCTCTCCAACGCCGCCCTCCTCGACGCCGTACGGCGGCTCAACCCCCAGCAGCAGGAGTGCGTGACGCTCCGCTTCCTCCAGGGCCTCTCGGTCGCCGAGACCGCCCGTGTCATGGGCAAGAACGAGGGCGCCATCAAGACCCTCCAGTACCGCGCCGTACGCACCCTCGCCCGGCTCCTCCCGGACGACGCGCGCTGAGCCGCCCCGCGCGAGCACCCTCCGCTGCCTCCAACTCACCGTCGGTGAAAGTCCGTTGACTTCGCGGTCCCCTCGTCCGCCGTCCGTAACCCAAGTGCCGCGCCGCTCGTTGTGCGGGATGCAGGCTCCCTGTGGTCACTCCCCGGCCGTCTCCGATCACTCGATCGTGTGGATGTGACCGGGGTGTGCAACCCTCAGGACCCCCTGGGGAGTCGACCGTCATGACGAGAGGAGGTGCCGCCAGTGATCGCGAACGTATCGGCGCACCGGCGGGCGAACGCCTTCGCCCAGGCTCTGGAGGAGCAGCCCGACCGGGACACGGCGGACGAGCAGCCGGAGGCACCGGCACCGGCTGCCGCGGAACCGACCGAGCAGGGCCGCCTGTTGGCCCTCGCGACCAGTCTCGGCGAGCTGCCCAAACCGAAGCTGGACCCCGAGGTCAAGGTCGTCCAGCGGGCCCAGTTGGTGGCCGCGATGGAGGCCATGCTGCAGGAGGGCGGCGAGGCGGACCCTTCGGTGCCCGAGCAGCGTCGCGCCCGAGGCGCTCACCGGGCGACCCCGCTGGGAAGGCTCCGGCCGCGCACCCGGCTGGCCAAGGGCCTCACCGCCGGCGGCCTCAGCGTCGGTGTGGCCGCCGGGGCCTTCGGCGGAGTCGCCGCTGCCAGCTCGGACGCCCTGCCCGGTGATTCGCTCTACGGCCTCAAGCGCGGCATCGAGGACTTCAAGCTGGGCCTCGCCGACGAGGACGACGAGCGCGGTCAGATGTATCTCGACCAGGCCTCCACCCGCCTGAGCGAAGCCCGTCGGCTGATGGAACGCGGTCGCGGCGGCCACCTCGACCACGAGTCCCTCGGCGAGATCCGCCGCGCCCTGTCCGGCATGCGCCACGACGCCTCCGAAGGCCACCGGCTGCTCAGCGCGGCCTTCGAGCGCGACCCCGACTCGCTCGGCCCCATCCAGGCGCTCTCCGCCTTCTCCCGCTCGCATCGCGAGGCCTGGGGCGCCCTGCGCGAGAGGCTGCCGCTCCAGCTCGGAGACGTCAGCGAACAGGTGTCGTCGGTCTTCGACGCCATAGACCAGGACGTCGCCCCGCTGCAGTCGCTGCTCCCCCAGCCCCCGTCCCAGGGCGGCGGCACGGACAGCGGACAGCGGGGCCCGGGTGCCGGCGAGTCCACCGGATCCTCCGGCACCGGCAGTTCCTCCGCGCCCAGCACCGGCAGCGGCGCCACCGACACCGGCCACTCGGGCAGCACCGGCCTGCCCAGCCAGTCGGCGGACTCCGGCATCGACGGCGACGGCCTGCTCGGCGGCAACACCGGCGGCCTGCTCGACCCGCCGGCGAACACCGGCAGCGCCTCCCCGTCCCAGAGCAGGACACCGACCCCCGAGCCCGACGTCACGCTCAAGCCCCTCCTCCCCGACCTCCTGCCGGGCCTGGGGATCGAGGCGGAGGAGGCGGAGTAGGCCGAACCAGGCCGCCGTATCAGGCAGTACGACGACGGGGGCGCCCCTCCACCAGGGCGCCCCCGTCGTCGTACGTCGAGAGCTACTGGTCGTCGTACCCCGAGAGCTACTAGAAGAAGACCGACCGCCGCTGCACCAGCAACTTGTACAGCGTGTGCTGGATCTGCTCCCTGACCTGGTCCGTCAGGTTGAACATCAGCATCGGGTCCTCCGCCGCCTCCGGCGGATAGCCGTCCGTCGGGATCGGCTCGCCGAACTGGATCGTCCACTTCGTCGGCAGCGGGATCGCGCCGAGCGGGCCGAGCCACGGGAAGGTCGGAGTGATCGGGAAGTACGGGAAACCCAGCAGCCGGGCCAGGGTCTTGGCGTTGCCGATCATCGGGTAGATCTCCTCCGCCCCGACGATCGAGCAGGGCACGATCGGAGCGCCCTGCCGCAGCGCCGTGGAGACGAAACCGCCCCGGCCGAAGCGCTGAAGCTTGTAGCGCTCGCTGAAGGGCTTCCCGATGCCCTTGAAGCCCTCCGGCATCACCCCGACCAGCTCGCCCTGCGACAGCAGCCGCTCGGCGTCCTCCGCGCACGCCAGGGTGTGCCCCAGCTTGCGGGCCAGCTCGTTGACGACCGGCAGCACGAAGACCAGGTCGGCGGCGAGCAACCGCAGATGCCGCCCGGCCGGATGGTGGTCGTGCACGGCGACCTGCATCATCAGGCCGTCCAGCGGCAGCGTCCCGGAGTGGTTGGCGACGATCAGCGCCCCGCCCTCCGCCGGGACGTTCTCGATGCCCTTCACCTCGACCCGGAAGTACTTCTCGTACACCGGCCGCAGCAGTGACATCAGAACCTGGTCGGTCAGCTCCTCGTCATAGCCGAAGTCGTCCACCTCGTAGTCCCCGGTGAGCCGGCGGCGCAGGAAGGCCAGCCCGCCCGCGATCCGCCGCTCCAGACCGCCCGTGTCCGCGGGCTCCGGTGGCTGCTCCGCACGGGTCACGGGGACATCCTCCCGCGCCGCCGCCCGGGTGGGCAGGGCCTGGACCTCACCGACCTCGTGCCCCCGCGCCGGATCCCCGCCGCCGCGCCGGATCCCCGCACTCCGGCGCCGCGACGGCCGCTGTACGGCGCTCCCGCGGGACCGGTCGTCGTCGAACGGAATGACCTTGGCGTCCGCCATCGTTGCTGCGCTCCTCAGTAGGCGCTCTGCGTCGGGGGGTGGGTGCCGCCGGGGGCGGCGGGCAGCGCGGCGGCGAGCCGGTCGACGGCGCCCGCCAGGGCCTCCGGCGGCAGCAGCCCGGGCCCGTGGCCGCGGACGAAGTCGGCGAACGTCTCCGCGGTGGTGTACTTCGGCCGGAACCCCAGCGTCTCCCGCATCTGGGCGGTGTCCACCACCCGGCCGTGGGTGAGCAGCCGGATCTGCTCGGGCGAGAAGTCCGTCATGCCCAGCGTCCGCACCAGGGACCCGGCCCAGGTGACCGCGGGCAGCAGCAGCGGCACCGTGGGCCGGCCGAGCCGCCGCGAACACTGGGAGAGCAGCAGGACGCCGTCGCCGGCGATGTTGAAGGTGCCGCTGTTCAGGGTGCCCCTGGCCGGCTCGTGCGAGGCGAGCCGCAGCACCTCGATGACGTCGTCCTCGTGCACGAACTGCAGCCGTGGGTCGTAGCCGAACACCGTCGGCAGCACCGGCAGCGCGAAGTACGAGGCGAGCGGCGAGTCGGCGCTCTTCCCCAGGATGTTGGCGAACCGCAGCACGCACACGGCCACGTCCGGCCGGCGCCGGGCGAACCCGCGGACGTACCCCTCGACCTCGACCGTGTCCTTGGCGAAGCCGCCGCTGGGCAGTGACTTCGGCGGGGTGGTCTCGGTGAACACGGCCGGATCGCGCGGCGCCGACCCGTACACGTTCGTGCTGGACTTCACCACCAGCCGCTTCACCGCCGGGGACTTCTGGCAGGCGCCGAGCAGCTGCATCGTCCCGATGACGTTGGTCTCCTTGACCGTGGCCCGGCTGCCGCCCGCCAGCCCCGTCGCCGTGACATCCATGTGGACCACGGTGTCGGCGCCGGTCTCCGCGAGCACCCGGGCGATCGTGGGCTGCCGGATGTCCGCCTGGACGAAGTCGGCCCCGCCCAGATGGTGCTCGGGCGGCACCGCGTCCACGGCGACGACCCGGTCCACCTCGGGATCACGCTGGATACGCCGTACGAACCGGCCCCCCAGCTGGCGGGCCACTCCGGTCACGAGCACGACCTTGCCCAAGATCAGCGCCTTCCCTCGTACTGCCGTACCTGCCGTACCCTGCCCGCGTTCCCCGCTGTCGGCCAACTTAGCGGGTCCGTGTTGCCCTGTGATGACCGCCTGAAGCGTGACGCGGCGGAAAAACGTGAGAGAAATGCGTGTGGCCCCCCACCGGATGTGGTGGGGGGCCACACATACGCTTCCGCGCCGTTGTGGTGCGTCGCCTTACTTCTTGTTACGACGCTGAACGCGCGTGCGCTTGAGCAGCTTGCGGTGCTTCTTCTTGGCCATCCGCTTGCGCCGCTTCTTGATAACAGAGCCCACGACTACCCTCGCTCACTTCTCATCACTCGGTGTTTGGGCGCCATGGGCCCACACGACCTACGAGGGGCTAGCCTACCCGCCCGAGCGCTGAGGTCGTAATCGAGGTGACCGGGGAGATCGAAAAGTGCCCTGTAGTGATCCCCCCGGACCGCCGTCAGGCCGATTCCACCCCCACGTAGCTGTCGCGGAGGTACTCGTGAACCGCGTTCTCCGGGACCCGGAAGGACCTTCCGACCCGGATCGCGGGCAGATGACCGCTGTGCACCAGCCGGTACACGGTCATCTTCGACACTCGCATCACCGAGGCGACTTCCGCCACGGTAAGGAACTGAACCTCGCTCAGAGGCCTCTCGCCAGCTGCAGCCATGACACACCTGAACCTTCCGCACTCGACGGCCACCGGCTTCCCCTTCCGGTGACTCTTCGTCGCTGCGTGCTCACTCCCCAATGTAGGGGCGGGTGATGCAAGTGGGGAAGAGGTGCACCCATCGGCGGCCTACTGTGACAGACACGCTCGATTGAGTACGTAGCGGGTAAGCGGGCGGTAGTAATCAGACCGCACAGCGTCATCAACCGGAACGACGACGGCCACGCACCCCTCCGCCTGCCCCACGAAGAGCGCGGGGTCGTCGGTGTCAGCGAGACCAATGGCCTCAAACCCCAGCTGACCTGCTCCGCAGACCCACCCGTGGTCCCCGATCACCAGCTCCGGAAGCGGCCCGCCGGCCTCGGCGGCAGCGGCCAGCGCGGTACGAACCGGGAGCGGGGAGTGGGTGTGCGCGCCGGTCGCACAACCGCGGCCGGAGGCGCCGGGTTCCCGCACCAGCGCGACTCCTCGTACGTAGTCCAGGTTGTGCGTGCGTAGGCCGAACCGGGTCAATATGTCGACACAGCGACCCTTCGCCGGGGTGAGGACAGCACATCCCGCCGCCGACAGGGCGTCCGCCAGGGCGGCGTAGAACCCGAGCAGCCGATGCGGGTGCCCGGTGCCGAGCAGCACCGGCGCCCGCCGCCGGGCGGCGGCCCCGATCCGCTCGGCGAAGGCGTCCAGGGCGGCGAGCGTCAGCTCCGGATCAATCACATCCGACCCGGAAACGCACCCCAAATCCCCAGAAACCCCGCACCTTTCAGCCATCAACCCGACCAAATCCGGCACCCGCCAGGCCCCCACCGGATCAACTCCGATCACCACCCGAGGATCCCGAGCCGCGAACAACCGATAGCTCCGCAGGCTCTCCTCCCGCCCCGTAGCCACCCGCCCGGCCAGCCCGGCCGCCACCAGATGCTCCCGCAGAACCCCGGCACTCACCATGCACCGATGCTGCCGGAGGAACCGATTCTCCGCCCCCCAAATCCCCGAGGACCGCGCGGTTGGCGTAACCGGCCTGGCGCATGTGAAGCCGCGGGCATGCGTGCCGCCTGGGGCGATGGGGGTCCCCCCTGCTCGAGCGAAGCCGAGAGCTTGGGGGAGGGTGGGCGCGGCGGCACCCCGTTCCGCCGGGCTGCGGACCTACCCCCCGCCCAGCCCCACGCCGAGCACCGCACAAACCGGCCGCCGCACCAAGAACCCCTACGCCAACAACCCCCGCAACGGAAACACCGCCCGCCGCGCAGCCAACACGGCCTGGTCCAACCGGTCCGCGGGGTCGTACCCGTCCTCCCACTCCCGAAAGACCACCGGCCACCGCCCATCAGTCATCCGCCCCGGCCCCAACTCCCGAGTCCGAGCGAAGACCTCCTGCCGCCAGCCCTCCGGAATCACCGTCTCGGGCGCGATCTCCCGCCCCGCCGCGATCCCCACCAGATGCGTCCACGACCGCGGCACCACATCCACCACGGCGTACCCGCCCCCACCGAGCGCCACCCACCGCCCCTCGGCGTACTCGTGCGCCAGCGAATGACACACCATCTGCACCGCCCGCTGCGCGTCCAGCGACACCGCCAGATGCGCCAACGGATCCTCGAAGTGCGTATCCGCCCCGTGCTGCGTCACCAGCACCTGCGGCCGGAAATCCGCGATCAGCTCCGGCACCACCGCGTGAAACGCCCGCAACCACCCCGCGTCCCCGGTCCCCGCCGGCAACGCCACATTCACCGCGGACCCCTCGCCCGCCCCGCCCCCGGTCTCCTCCGGCCACCCGGTCTGCGGAAACAACGTCCGCGGATGCTCGTGCAGCGAGATCGTCAGAACCCGCGGATCCTCCCAGAACGCCGCCTGCACCCCGTCCCCGTGATGCACATCGACATCCACATACGCGACCCGCTCCGCCCCCAGCTCCAGCAACCGCGCGATCGCCAGCGACGCGTCGTTGTAGATACAGAACCCCGCCGCACCCCCGGGCATCGCATGATGCAGCCCGCCCGCGAAGTTCACCGCGTGCAGCGCCTCCCCCCGCCACACCGCCTCCGCCGCCCCCACGGACAACCCGGCGATCAGCGACGAGACCTCGTGCATCCCGGCGAACGCCGGATCGTCCAACGTCCCGATCCCATACGCCCCGTCCGCCGACCGCGGATCCGCCGAAGCCGCCTTCACGGCCTCGATGTAGTCCTCGCGATGGACGAGCCGCAGCGTCGACTCCCCGGCCGGCTTCGCCGCCACGACCTCCATCTCACGGTCGAGTCCGAACGCCGAGATCAATCGCCGGGTCAGGGCCAGCCGGACCGGATCCATCGGATGCCCGGGCCCGAAGTCATACCCTGTTACTGCCTCGTCCCACATCAGCTGTGCGCGGCCGCTCATGCCCGCCACCGTATCGGTCCGGCTCAGCGGCGAACGACCGGGCGTACACCAGCGTCACCAGGACCAACACCATCGGCACGAGCATCGCCCCGCGATAGCTCCACGCGTCCCCCAACGCCCCGACCAACGGCGAACCGATCAAGAACCCCACATAGTTGAATACGTTCAACCGCGCGACCGCCGCATCGGACGCCCCCGGGAACAGCCGCCCCGCCGCCGCGAACGTCTGCGGCACCAGCACACACAACCCGAGCCCCAGCAGCGTGAACCCGAGCATCCCCACCCACGCCCCAGGTGCCCCGGCCACCACCGCGAACCCGGCCGCCGCCACCAACGCCCCACCCCGTACGACCGCCACGGCCCCGAACCGCCGCACCCCGAAGTCCCCGACGGCCCGCCCCACCAGCGTGGTCACCATGTAGACGTTGTACGGAACCGTCGCCAGCTGCTCCGAACTCCCCAGCACGTCCTGGAGATACTTCGCGCTCCAGTTGGAGACCGTGGAGTCCCCGATATACGCGAAGGTCATCACCAGACACAGCGGCAACAGCACCTTGAAGACGACGACACCGTCCCCTTCACCCCCGCTGCTCTCCTCACCGCCGCCCTCGCCCCCGTCGACGTACCACCGACTCCCCACCAGACACAGCGGCACCAGCACACCCACGACCGGCAGATACGACACGACCAGCGCCAGCTCCCAGTGCGCCCCCACCCAGGCCAGCGAGGCCCCGAGAATCCCGCCCAGG
Source organism: Streptomyces sp. NPDC030838 (assembly GCF_055572035.1). NCBI lineage: Bacteria > Bacillati > Actinomycetota > Actinomycetes > Kitasatosporales > Streptomycetaceae > Streptomyces > Streptomyces sp. NPDC030838. The sequence goes on from NZ_JBVIED010000002.1 coordinate 735,415, forward strand.
CTGTACGCGGCATGAAAGCCGAGCATGATGCTGCGCCCGTACGACCGCTGAAGGCTCACCCCGAGCATGTTCATCGAGGCGTCCAACGCCCCCACGGCCAGCCCGAACACGCCCAGCGCCACCGCCAGTTCGGCCATCCGCTCCCCCGCCCCCACCCCGAGGAGCGCCAGGAGCACGACGGGTTGGGACCACCGCAGCACCGCACTGGGCGCCACCCGCCGCACCAGCCACTCGGTGACCACACTCCCGACACCGGCCAGCACCGGCACGGCCGCCAGGAACGCCGGCAGCAGCGCGTCCGACACCCCGTACCGGTCCTGGATCGCCGGAATCCGCGTCACGAGCAACGCGAACGCGACGCCCTGAGCGAAGAAGCCGAACGCCAACGAGGCCCTGCCGCGCCGCAGCACATCCGTCATGGCGGCGAGCGTAGGGCTCCGGCGTACCGCTGGGTATATCCAGCCAAAGATGAATTTCCCTCAGCTTGAGCTGAGCAGCGCGACCAGCTCGCCCATGTCGGAGAACAGCCCGGTGGCCCCCGCCAGCTTCGCGGCCGGCGTCATCGCCGTGAACCCGTACACGTCCATCCCCGCCGCCACAGCCGCCTGCACCCCCAGCGGACTGTCCTCGACGACCACACACCGCTCCGGCGCGACCCCCATCCGCTCGGCCGCGTACAGGAACAGATCCGGCGCCGGCTTCCCCCGCCCGACATCCTGCGAACTGAAGATCCGCCCGTCGTCGAACCACCGGTCCAGCCCGGCCACCCGGTGCCCCACCCGGATCCGCTCATGACTCCCCGAGGAGGCCACACAGTACGGCACCCCGTCCGCGGCAAGCTTCTCCAGCACCTCACCGGCCCCGCCGACCGGCTTCAACTCCCGCTCGAACGCCGCGAACACGCGAGCATGAAAGACATCGTCGAACTCCGCCGGCAACCGCTGCCCGGTCCGTTCCTCGATCAGCTCATGGATCCGATGCATCGCGGACCCCATGAAGTCCCGAATGGAGTCCTCATACGTCGTCGGATGCCCCAACTCGGTGAGATAGGCCGCGAGATGCCGGTTGGAGATCGGCTCACTGTCGACGAGCACACCGTCATTGTCGAAGATGATCAGGTCATAGCGCATGCCCTAGACCCTAAACGCAGAAAACCCCCGCATCGTGTGATGCGGGGGTTTCCCCAAGAATTGTTCGGCGGCGTCCTACTCTCCCACAGGGTCCCCCCTGCAGTACCATCGGCGCTGTGAGGCTTAGCTTCCGGGTTCGGAATGTAACCGGGCGTTTCCCTCACGCTATGACCACCGAAACACTATGAAACTGACAACCGCACCATGCGTGGCACATGGGGTTGTTCGTGGTTTCAGAACCAACACAGTGGACGCGAGCAACTGAGGACAAGCCCTCGGCCTATTAGTACCGGTCAACTCCACACGTTACCGTGCTTCCATATCCGGCCTATCAAC